>NZ_CM142729.1:2670000-3710237 GCF_054900515.1 Bacillus sp. Bwzl_19
GCTTTCACATCAGACTTAAGAAACCGCCTGCGAGCCCTTTACGCCCAATAATTCCGGACAACGCTTGCCACCTACGTATTACCGCGGCTGCTGGCACGTAGTTAGCCGTGGCTTTCTGGTTAGGTACCGTCAAGGTGCCGCCCTATTTGAACGGCACTTGTTCTTCCCTAACAACAGAGCTTTACGATCCGAAAACCTTCATCACTCACGCGGCGTTGCTCCGTCAGACTTTCGTCCATTGCGGAAGATTCCCTACTGCTGCCTCCCGTAGGAGTCTGGGCCGTGTCTCAGTCCCAGTGTGGCCGATCACCCTCTCAGGTCGGCTACGCATCGTCGCCTTGGTGAGCCGTTACCTCACCAACTAGCTAATGCGCCGCGGGTCCATCTGTAAGTGGTAGCCGAAGCCACCTTTTATGTTTGAACCATGCGGTTCAAACAAGATCCGGTATTAGCCCCGGTTTCCCGGAGTTATCCCAGTCTTACAGGCAGGTTACCCACGTGTTACTCACCCGTCCGCCGCTAACATCAGGGAGCAAGCTCCCATCTGTCCGCTCGACTTGCATGTATTAGGCACGCCGCCAGCGTTCGTCCTGAGCCAGGATCAAACTCTCCGATAGATAGTTTGACTGACTACGCACATCGCTGTGCGATTTATTTAAAACTTTGAATTAACAGGTACGTTTTGTCTTGTTTAGTTTTCAAAGATCATTACCGCTTGTTGAAGCAGCTTTATTAGCTTACCACTCAGCTTCTTTTATGTCAACAACTTTTTTCAAGTTGTTTTCGAAGCTTTTTGTTTTTGTCTGCTGTTCATCAGCGACGTTTAATAATATAACACCCTTTTGAAAATATGACAATAGTTTTTTTAAAAAAAGTCACCATTTATTTTCTTTCATACTTATTTCTGTTTCTCTTCTATAGAAAGATAAGCCGCCTTGTGGTTTGGCATATTTTCTAGTATAGTAAGATTGAACTAAATACTTGATGACCACAAGGGGAGCATTAAAGCTGAGAGTGAACGTTTTGTTCTGACCCTTTGAACCTGTTAGTTAACGCTGGCGTAGGGATGTGGCAAAGCCAAATGAATTGCAGTTTTGTAAGCAGCGCGCGGACCTTTTCCCATCCTTCCCCGCGCTGCTTTTTTGTTTATCCTTGAACGGTTGTCTGACCAGGGGGAAAACTATGAATCATTCAGCACAGCTTGTGCGCTTAATTGAAATAGCGATTATGACTGGAGCCGCCGTCATTCTGGACATTGTGTCAGGTATGTTTCTTCGGATGCCTCAAGGCGGTTCAGTCTCTATTATGATGATTCCGATTTTTTTGATTTCATTCCGCTGGGGAGTGAAAGCCGGACTTACGACAGGCCTTTTAACAGGGATTGTCCAAATCGCCATTGGCAATTTATTTTTACAGCACCCGGTGCAGCTATTTCTCGATTATATCGCGGCGTTTGCGGTTCTCGGTTTCAGCGGCTTGTTTGCTTCCGGTGTCCGCGAATCGGCATTAGCTAAAAAAAGAGGCGCCTTAACTGCGTATGTTATAGGCGGCGTTTTTATCGGCAGTGTGCTGCGATATGCGGCACATACGGTTTCCGGAGCGGTCTTTTTCGGAAGCTATGCTCCGAAAGGCACGCCGGTCTGGATTTATTCGCTCGTCTACAACGCGACTTATATGATTCCTTCTTTTATCCTTTCGGCCATTGTCCTTATTTTATTATTCATGACGGCTCCGCGGCTTCTTGAATCCAAGCGGGCGAACTGAAACAGCAGGCGGGTGTACGCCTGCTGTTTTTTTATTCAGGACTGTGTTCTTCTTTTGAATCTCTGAGTTCTTTAGTAAGTTCATTTATGCTTTGTTTAATGTTTCCTTTGCCTGAAAAATTCTCAATAAGCTCTTTTACATCGATTCCGGAAGATGCTTTCAGGCTTTCCTGAAGACCGGCCATCAAATTGGTTGCGTAACCTGTGACTTTATTTGCTCCGCCGTTTTCACCGCTTCCTCCTGTATCAACGACGGTAATTTTATCAATGTTGGAAAGAGGAGCTGAGACTTGCTTCGCATATTCAGGCAGCATCTTCACAATCATATCAAGGATTGCGGCTTTTCCGTATTTTTCGAAAGCTTCGGCGATTTTTTCTTTAGCTTCCGCTTCCGCGAGACCTTTCAGGCGGATAACTTCCGCTTCGGTTTCCCCTCTCGCCTTTTCAGCCTCCGCTTTAGCAAGACCGTCAATTCTCACGCGTTCGGCTTCCGCTTTAGCCATCGCTTCGATACTGTATTGCTCGGCATCCGCTTCTGCGAGCTGCTTCGCTTTTGCGGCTGCGGCCGCTTGTTCTACCGAATAACGGTCAGCATCGGCCTTTTTCTTCACTTCAGAGTCATATTGGCGCTCACGGCGCAGAATTTCTTTTTCTTCCAACTCAATTTGCTTTTGCCGCTCAATAATTTTAATTTGCATTTCCTGCTCTGTCACCTGCTGGCGGGCTTTTGCAGTTTCGAGGTCATATGCCTGGTCGGCATTGGCTTTTGCTGTGTCTTGCTCTCTTCTGTATTCCGCCATTTTCAGCTGATTGATTTTCTCCGCTTCAGCTATTTCCGTCGCCCGCTCCAGCTCTGATTTTTTTGCGTCTTTATCAGCCGCCGCGCGTTTGATTCTCGTCTCTTTATCCGCTTCTGCCGTGGCAATGTCCGCATCCCGCTTGACTTGGGCAATTCTCGGCTTACCTAATGATTCAAGATAGCCGTTTTTATCGCGGACATCTTTAATCGTAAAGGAAACGATGATCAGCCCCATTTTAGCAAGATCCTGAGACGCGACCCGCTGGACTTCCTGAGAAAACTTTTCCCTGTTTTTATAAATCTCTTCAACAGTCATAGAGCCGAGGATTGAACGCAGATGGCCTTCAAGCACCTCCCGCGCCTCCTGTTCACGGTCTTCTTTAGATTTTCCTAAAAATTGTTCAGCGGCTGTTGCGATTTCACCGATGGAGCCGCCGATTTTTATAATGGCGGTGCCGTCTGCCATTACCGGCACACCTTGTTCTGTATAAACCTCGGGTGTAGAGACATCTAGTTTGCTTGACAGTAAGCTGAGAGGTTCTGCCTGCTGGAATACCGGCAGCACGAACGTTCCTCCGCCCCGGACGATTTTCAGGCGATTTCCGCCTTCATCAATGTGGACATTCTTACTTCCCAAATAACTCCCGGTCACGATGAGGGCTTCGTCCGGCCCCGCCGTCCGGTACTTCGTGATAAATACAGCAATAAGTGCGATAAGTAAAAAGAATACGATTCCGATGACGATGATAATCGGCATAGTCATATTAGTTCCTCCTTAGAAATCAGATTGGTTCATGCGGCGTCACAAAAAGCACTCCGTCTTTCACGTCAATGACTAATACGGCCGTTCCGTACTTGATCTGTTCTTGATCAAAGCTGACCGCAGATTTAGAAATGGCGCCCCCGATTCCTTCTATTATCACTTCTCCATAGCCGCCTTTCGGAACGGAAGTAATGACCCTGCCGACTCTGCCCTTTAAATCCGTCTCCCGATAAACGAGCGATTCTTCCGCTGATGAAAGCGGCACAAGGACGAAGAAGTGAAGCAGGCTGACCAAAAGAACTGAAAGAGCAAATGAAAGTAATGCAATGACAGGACTTGAAAGCGGAGCGGCGATTTCGCCGATGTAACCTGAGGCTGAAAAGATTGTCAAAAACGACAATATCAATGTTGGATTTAAAAATGTAACTGGAATGGCTTCCGAGAGGCCGTGAAAAACATCTTGAAAAAACAGAATCAAAAGCGTGAGGCTCCCCGCAATAATCAGTGTGTAAAGATAGATCGTTTCAAGCGGCAGATGAAATATGTCCATATACTATCCTCCTTTCGGCCCGGATGTCGGAGTGTTACTTTATATACGGGCGGAAAGGAGAATGGTTTCAATTTTCTAACAATAGAGGCTGATTACATGATTATCCAAGGCCGATATGATATGTTTACTCCAGAGGAGGAGATAGGATGAGTATTTTTAATGAAGCCAGACAGCAGACCTGGGAAGAACTGAAAGGACTCTCTGATGAGGAATTCAACCAAAAGCCCGCAGCTGATGAGTGGAGCATCCGGGAAGTCCTTGACCATTTAAAGAAAATTGACGAAACAGCACAGACTCTTTTATCGAAGCATGCAAAAGACGCACCGTTAAAAGAAATTGAAGAAAAACCGATGGAGTTTATCGAGGACAGAACAAATAAACGGCCGGCTCCGTCACACCTCGAACCTGAGCAAAACCGAATATCAGTCATTGAAGCAAAACAAGAATTAGATACGGCAAGACAGCAGCTGACCGCCGTTATTTCATCATTAAACGAGGAAGACTTTAAACGTGTGCTTCCGCATCCCGTTTTTCAAGAACTGACGATCCGCCAGTGGATTGATTTTATCGGTCATCATGAAATGCGTCACATCAATCAAATAGAAGAAATCAAACAAAAAATCGAGAAGGTCTGAGTCAGACCTTCTCGATTTTTTTCTTGACGCGTTTCGGTTCATAAGAATGAATGTCGACCGGATCACCCGTGCATATGTCCCCCGGCCGTTCAACAATACAGACAATCCCTCTTCTGCCTATCGCGTGCCTTACAAACGCCGCAGCGAGTTTTGGCTGATCCGGATAAAAGGATTGAATGACTTCTCCGGGCTGAATGCACGGGTCATTTTCTCCCTCGCACAACAGAGACGCACCGCTTGGAAATATGATTCTGTTTCCTTCTTTAAGCGACGTTAGTGCAGAAAAACCGCTGATTGCGATATTCGCGCCAAGCCATTCGGGAAAGATATGAGAAATCCCCATGGCCTCCGCAATGTCATCACATTCCTCCATGGACACGATTGAAATTTGTCTCCGGTTAAAAATTTCCGTTCCTCTTTGATACATGGGCTCACGCGCGCCGGCTTTTTTCGTCAGTCCGAAATGCAGGTCACCGGGAAACCCGCCGTATTCCGCCCGAAGCTTGTCCATCTTTTTGGTAACAAATTGTTCCGTATCCGCTATATATACGCCTTCCGTCTTTGCTGTTATGCGCTTCCACACAGCCATCACCGCCTTTTTCTTGACATTATCCTTAAAAAACCCCGCTCTGTAAAGGAGCGGGATTCATTTATTATACTGTTTTCGGTGTTAAGTCAAAGCAGCGTTTGTAAATCCAGTTGTATGCTTTCTCATTCAAATCTCTTGGGTTTCCGAATGTTTGCGGATCTTTCATCGCTTCTTTTGATAAACGCTCAATCATGTCCGGAGATACGCCTTGTTCTTCTAAGCTCGGAACCTCTAAATCTTTTACGAGGTCATACATCCAATTAACAGACGCTTTGGCCGCTTCTTCGGTTGTCATTTTGCTTGTATCGATTCCGAATGCTTGGGCGATGCGGGCGAATTTATCCGGATATCCTTTCCAGTTGTATTCCATTACCGGTCCCATCATAGCAGCGACACATTGTCCGTGAGCGACAGGGATGATGCCGCCGAGCGTCTGGCTCATTGCATGCGCCGCGCCTGCTGATTCACTGCCGTATGAAAGTCCGGCAAGCATCGCCGCCTGCGCCATGCCGTATCTCGCCTCCAAATCTTCTCCGTCCGCAAACGCGCGCTTAATATAATGCGCCGCATATTCAATGGCCATTAAAGCCACGGCATCAGTGATCGGCTGCGCGAATTTCATCGTATAGCACTCGATGGCATGCGCGAGGGCATCAATACCTGTCATGGCCGTCACATGCGGAGGCATAGATGTGTGAAGCTCAGGGTCAATGACCGTTAAATGCGCGGCGATTAGCGGTCCGCCCGTATTGAATTTAAATTCTCTTTCCTCGTCTGTAATGACCGCCCATTGCGTAACCTCTGAACCTGTTCCGGCAGTCGTCGGAATCGTTGTCAGCGGAGGAATACGGTTTTCCAGCGGTTTTTTGCCTTCCGCGGCTTCATAATCAAGCACGCTTCCTTCGTGTGTCGCTTCTACTCCGATCGCTTTCGCCGTATCCATCGAGCTTCCGCCGCCGACAGCCACAAGACCGTTGCAGTTTTCTTTTTTATACAGTTCAGATCCTTCGTTCACAAGTCGTACAGGCGGATTCGGCTCCACTTTGTTAAACAGGACGACTTCAATGCCCGCTTCCTGCAAGGATTCAATGACCGGGTTTGCCACCCCCGCGTTATAAATTCCGGGGTCTGTTACGAGCAGCGCTTTTGTGACGCCAAGCGCTCTGACTTCTTTTCCCGCGTGCTGAATCGCGCCGATTCCGTGTTTAATAACTGTCGGGATTTCAAATGTATGGAATTTATGCATGCTTTCTACTTTCATATTTAATGTCATATTGTATCTCCTCCTTATTATGCTTTAAACCAGTTAACCGCTGCAGGTTTTGTGTTGCGGTAAATATGTTTGACTTCCGTGTATTCTTCCAGGCCGATTTTGCCGAGTTCGCGGCCGAAGCCCGATTGTTTGTACCCGCCCCACGGCGCTTGCGCGAAATACGGGTGGAAATCATTGATCCATACCGTTCCCATCCGCAGTTTTTGAGCTACTCGTTCGCATTTTTCAATATCCTTTGACCATACCGCCCCGGCCAGCCCGTAAATGGTATCGTTGGCCAGTCTGATCACCTCTTCTTCAGAAGAAAATGACTCGACTGTTAAAACGGGACCGAAGATCTCCTCTTGGACAATCCGCATATCAGACTTGCAGTTTGAAAAAATAGTAGGTTCATAGAAGAAACCGTTCTGAAGGGCGGGATCATCAGGACGTTTGCCGCCTGTTTCCAGCTTTGCCCCTTCTTCGATTCCGATTTCTACGTATTTTTCAACTTTGGCCCGATGCTCGGCGGAAATCAGCGGACCGCTTTCCGTATCTTCATGAAAACCGTTTCCTAATTTGATGCGTTTCGTACGCTTGATCAGCTCGGCTAAAAATTCATCATGAATCGCTTCATCCACTAAAAGCCGGGAGCCTGCCGAACAAACTTGGCCGGCATGGAAAAACACGGCGTTCAGCGCTTGATCTGCAGCTGTTTCAAGATCAGCGTCTTGGAACACGATATTCGGATTCTTGCCGCCAAGCTCCAGAGCAATCTTTTTCACGTTGCCGCTTGCCGCCTGCATAATTTTTTTGCCTGTTTCAATTC
The DNA here is from genome assembly GCF_054900515.1 of Bacillus sp. Bwzl_19. NCBI lineage: Bacteria > Bacillati > Bacillota > Bacilli > Caryophanales > Bacillaceae > Bacillus > Bacillus sp. Bwzl_19. The sequence goes on from NZ_CM142729.1 coordinate 2,677,181, forward strand.
CGCCCGTAAAGGACACCAAATCGACGTCTAGGTTTCTCGCCAGCTCGTCACCGACAGAGGCGCCCGGTCCAAGCACAAGATTGGCGGCTCCCTTTGGAATACCGGCTTCTTCTATTAATTGAAAGACTTTAATGGTTGTCAGCGGAGTAATCTCGCTCGGCTTTAAAACGATCGTATTACCGGCCGCAAGAGCAGGAGCGATTTTCCAGCTCGCCTGAAGGAGCGGATAGTTCCACGGCGTAATTTGTCCGCACACGCCGATGGGCTCTCTGACGATTTTACTTACGGAATCAGGAATCGGAGATGAGATGACCTCGCCCCCGTCTTTATCCGCCAAACCGGCATAATACTGAAATACATTTGCGATATCATCCATATCAGCTTTGCTTTCTTCGATTGTTTTTCCTGTATCAAGCGATTCCAGCTCAGCTAATTCGTTCAGATCACGTCTGATTAATTCCGCAATTTTCAGAACAAACTGGCCGCGTTCCAGCCCGGAAAGCACCGGCCACTCCCCTTCATCAAATGCTTTTCTGGCTGCGGCGATGGCTTTCACCGCATCGTCCCGGTCTCCTTCACATACCGTTGCAATTTCTTCTTGATTAAATGGATTGATGATACGGCGGGTCTGCTTTTTTTCTGCACTGATCCATTCACCGCCGATATAAAGCGTTTTGCTCATGAGAGTCCTCCTTACCGAAAAGTAAGTTTGTTAAATAAAAATTTAATGTTTTTAACAATGTTAATTTAACACATGTTTTTTGACCTGTCAAAACCGGGCTTGTCCGTTTAGGTTTTGACATTTTGTCATGATTCGTTAAGATTAAAAACATAAAGAAATGACTTAACAAATTTAATCTTCAAGAGGAAAAGAGGGACAGTATGGATGAAAATCCAGAATTCGCAGCTATAGAACAAGCAAGGGATCTTGTCATTGATTCCATTGCCGAGACGATGGATCTTTACGGAATCACCCGGAGTGTCGGGATTTTATACGGAACGATGTATATGAGAGATGAAATGACGCTTGACGAAATGCGTGAGGAACTGCAGATGAGCAAACCGAGTATGAGCACCGGCGTCAAAAAACTGCAGGATTTAAATGTGGTCAAAAAAACCTTTCACCGCGGCACACGGAAGCATACGTTTGTAGCGGAAAAGGATTTCTTTACGTTTTTCACGAATTTCTTCCCGCCAAAATGGGATCGGGAAGTTCAGGTAAATCTGTCCGCCATCGTACAGGCCCAGGCGGATTTGCAGGCTGTTTTGCTGGCAGAGGAAGGCAGCACGGAATTACAGGAAGAAGCACGCCGGTTATACGATCAGCTTGAAAGCTCAAAGGCCTATTATCATTGGCTGAAGCGGCTTGCCGAATCGGTGCAGAGCGGAGAGATTTTTAAATTTATTCCGATAGAGACGGAAGAAAAAACGCCTGAATCGTAACCAGGCGTTTTTTCTTCGTCATTTTTCGACGTGATTTGATTATTTTCGGGAAAACATAGGAAGATAACCCCATTTACTTCCATTAAAATTGATGGTAAATTTTTATAGGTATGATCGTTCTTTTTTAAGAACAATCAACAAATTTTTTTTAGGGGGATTTATGAAAATGAAACACAAGTTTTTCTCAACTGTCATGGCAAGTTTATTCGGCTTGGTTTTACTTCTTTCTCTGCCGACAGCGTCATTCGCCGCTGAGTCAAGTTCAACCGTTCACGAGCCGGAAATGTCCACAAAGGCGACTGCTACATTATTTGCAAAATATACAGGTGCCAGCCAGCAGGAATGGTCATTTTCTGATATCGAATTGACGTACCGCCCGAACACGATTCTGAGCTTAGGCGTTATGGAATTTACCCTTCCAAGCGGATTTACGGCTACAACAAAAGATACAGTAAACGGACACGCTTTGCGTGAAAGACAGATTCTGAATAACGGCAAAACAGTCAGACTTCCGTTAAACATTGATTTAATCGGCGCGGCGGAATTTAAGCTTTCTCTTAATAATAAAACGCTGCCTGCTGCAGGTACATATAAGTTCCGCGCAGAAAATAAATCATTAAGCATAGGCTCTAAATTCTATGCTGAGGACACAATTGTTGTTCAAAAACGCAGCACACCGCCGACACAGCCTTGCAACTGCAAATAATTGCGGAAACGGACCGGCACAAGCCCATCGCTTGTCAGCCGGTCTTTTTTTTGTGCTGTTTTCTTTCTTCCGGCTCTCACATTGACAAACCTTTGAAACAGGAGTACATTCTTGTTTGTTGTATTTGGAGTGACGAAAACAGTTTCTTAAGGAGTTATGAGGATTGGGAAGAATCAAAAATAAACAATTTGCCGTCATCGGGCTCGGCCGTTTCGGCGGAAGCATCTGCAAAGAGCTTTTTAAAATGGGGCATGAGGTGCTGGCCATCGATATCAGCGAAGAGCGGGTCAACGCATACTCCTCTTATGCCACGCATGCCGTGCGGGCGAATGCGACAGAAGAAAGCGAGCTTCATTCGCTCGGAATCAGAAATTTTGAATATGTCATCGTGGCAATCGGCGCCAACATTCAGGCAAGCACGCTGACGACGCTGTTATTGAAGGAACTGAACATCCCTAATATTTGGGTGAAAGCGCAAAATTATTATCATCACAAAGTACTTGAAAAAATCGGCGCTGATCGTATTATCCATCCGGAAAAGGATATGGGTGTGAAGATTGCGCTAAGCCTTTCGGATGAAAACGTCTTAAATTATATTGATTTGTCAGATGAATACAGCATCGTGGAGCTTTCAGCCACGAAAAAGCTGCATTTAAAATCCATTCTGGAGCTCGGCGTCCGGGCCAGGTTCGGCTGCACCATTCTTGCCGTGAAACATAATGGAGACATTCAGCTGACCCCTTCTCCGGAGACTGTCATCCGCGAATGTGACTGCCTTGTGCTGATGGGACATAAACGTGATATTAAAAGATTTGAAACTGAAGGAATGTAAAAAAGCCGGCGGCCGCCGGCTTTTTTACATTCCTTCATTTAACTGGACGGCCGTTTGGTCAACCCAGCCGATCAGCTCGTCTTTCACCTGAAATTGATACCAGACGGATTCTCCGTTTTGCTTTTCGGATACGACTTTAATATGCTGGCCGGTAAACTTTTGCGCCGATGCCAGTTTAATAGAATGCTGCTCTTTCGACGGCTTGGACCATACGTCTTCAATGGCGTGGTCTTTGATGGCGCCTTTCATATCAACTGCTTTAAGAGAGGCATTGATTTTGTCAAATTCATTCAACTTATATGTTTCTATGACATCTTTAAGTTTTTCCGCATAGTCGGGATCTGTGGCGTAGCCGGATTTTTGAAGGGCAGCCGCCGCAGTTTTATAATCGTCCGCTTCTATGACGGGTTTATACTTCTTTTTATTCCAAGACGTTCCGTTAACAAATAGTTTGGCGTGGTCATCCATGGATTCAAAGAACGTGTTGTATTTACGGAATTTTGCCCGAATCGTTTTCCGTTTTCCCTTTTCAAATTCATCCGTTTTCATCGTGACGTGTTTTCCTTTATAATCACCTTTTACACCGAACAGATTGCGCGCTTTCCCCGCAAGCTCACTGTTCCCCCAATCCGATTCGAGAATGGCCTGTGCGAGGGTGATGCTCGGAAGGACATGATATTTCTCATATAAAATCTGAGCATGCCCGGAAAGGCTGTCAATAAAGACCTGCTGCCCGTCCACTTCTTCTGGCGGTTTTTCTTCCGTCACTATGAATTTCGAAAACACCATAGATATCAAAAATAATCCGAATATAAGAGATACAGCAAAAAGGCACCCCAGCACCCTTTTGGTCTTAGCTTTCTTTTTCATATCAACCTTCCTTTAATTCCGGAATCACTAGATTTATAATTTTACTGTTCATTGATGAAAATTTCAATAAAATAGGGAAAAAGACGGAGAAAGAACACATTGTGCAAATAAAAAAGACCCCCAAAGAGGAGTCTTTTTATTAAGCCATGCTCAGCTGAGGGCCGAACAATTCATATTGAACGGAATCAGAGTCAAACCCGAGCGCAAGAATCATGTCTTTCATCTGCGTCATAAACGAGGCTGAGCCGCATAAGTAAAATTCAGTATCTTGATTCAGGTGAAGCTGTTCTAAGAAGCTTTGATCAATCCGGCCGCTGTAAAAAGGCTTGTCTACTGAGCGGTCTTGTTCTGACGGCTCACTGTATACATACATGACGTTACTATTCGGATTGTTCGCCGCAGCTTGCTCAGCCTCTTCACGGAACGCGGCGTACTCTCCGTTTTTCGCCGCATGAATAAAAGTAATGGAACGCTCCGGCTGTTTTTCGGCGGCTGTTTTCAGCATGCTCATCATCGGCGTGATTCCGGAACCGGCACTGAGAAGGACAGCCGGTTTTTTGGCGGAAGACAGCTTGAAATCTCCGGCGGGTGCGCTCACTTCAAGTTTATCTCCTTCTTGAACTTCATTGTGGAGATGAGAAGAAACCGCTCCGTCCTTTTTCACAGAAATCCGATATTCGCCTTTTTGGGAAGCATCAGACAGGCTGTATTGGCGAATGTGCGTATAAGAAGAATCCGCAATGCGCACTTTAATGCTGATATATTGTCCCGCTTCATATTCAGGAAGCGAAGAACCGTCACTCGGTTTAATATAAAATGATGTAATGTCTTTGCTTTCTTTCGTTTTCTTTATAACCGTAAATTCTTTATATCCCTGCCATCCGGCCTCATGGTACATATCCTTTTCAATGCCGATGAAAGCCTCCGCAATTACGCCGTACGCTTTTTCCCACGCCTGCATAATATCAGGAGTTGCGGCATCCTGCAGCACATCCTTAATCGCCAGAAGCAGATATTTTCCGACAATCGGATAATGTTCCGGCTTTACCCCGATGCTTGTATGTTTATGGCCGATCTGTCTGACCGCCGGAATGATTTGCTCTAATTGATCAATATTCGCCGCAGCCGCAATGACTGCATTTGCCAATGCCGCGCGCTGAGTCTGTTTCTTTTGGTTAGTTTGGTTAAACATATTTAACAGTTCGGGATGATCTTGAAACATCAGGTTATAAAAGCGTCCGGTGATGTTTTCTCCATGTGTTTTTAATACGGGTACTGTGCTTTTGATGATGTCTATCGTTCTCTCATCCAGCATGTTAATCCTCAACCCTTCTAAAGATGTATTTTTAATATATCTTTATAGTAAGAGATATTTCGAAAAAAGATATATCTAAAATGAATCTTTAAAAAAGCCGTCACAATATTGTGTTCAATTTGGAATTTATGGGTTCTGGTTCCTTTTCTTCACCCGCTGAAACAGGGATACATATACTTGGAAATATACGTTTTAAGATGAAAGCAGGGGATCGCATGGTTTCTTATATGGATTACACGTCTCCTAATACACAGTTCACTTACGATGTGAATGAGAGCCGTTTTTTTACTAAAGATCATCGGAACTTTATCAATGTATTGGGGATTAAACAGTTAAACACGCTTGAAAATATTTCATTATTAGATATCTTTCTGAGCAAGACAAATGTGATTGAACCGCATACCCATCAAAACGCCGCTGAATTGGTGTACTGTATTTCGGGTTCCGCAACGGTGTCGATGCTGAATCGTTCACCCAGAAAATACAAAATTACCCGATTACCCCCGGACAAGTGGCGAATGTTCCGCAGGGGTGGTGGCATTATGAGATCGCCACTTCAGACAAAACCCATCTTTTAGCCAGATTTGACGCCCATACGCCTGAAGTGATTTACGGCTCGGATATTCTCCGTCTGACGCCGCCTGAGATTATGGCGCATACGTACTGTCTGAATGAGCATGAATGGGAAAAAGCCGTTTCACCGATCCGCAAATCAACTGTGATAGGTCCGGATCAATACTGCGGGCAATCTGAAAACACGGATATTTACGATATGAATAAGCCTTATCAGCCAAATACGCATTATCCGAACGATCCGTATCGATATTATCCTCAGCCGTTATATTGGAGATATTAAGGGGGGCGCATCCCTCTTTGACAAAAAAGCCCTTCTCATTAGAGAAGGGCTTTTGATCATTACGGTCCGGTTCCGCAGCTTACTTTGTACATACCTTCGGGTAATTTTTTCGAATAACATAATTGCGGCGTCTGCCCGGTTTCATCTTTCCAATCGAACCAATTTACATAATAAAGATTCCCCGCCTCATTGTCGTCTTCTTCTTTATGAAGAATCGCAAAGTAACTTTGATACGGATATCCTTTTTTATAAATTTCATGCCTGATTGCTCCTTTTTCTGAAGCAGACGTGAAGACGACAGGAGAAAGAACCGGAAGCGCCGTTAGAAAAAAAAGCGCCAGCACTGCTGAAAGAGATAATATAAGATGGATTTTCTTTTTCATTTTTCTCTGATTCCTTTATTTCGTAATGGAGAAGTATATAGAGGCTGCTGCAGAGGGTTGAAGACCTTAAATCAGCTTCTGTTGCTTTTCATTCTCCCCCCTTCCTTAAAACCCGCAAAAAAAGAATAAAGACACAGACTAAATAATTCTTTTTTCCTTCCAACCTCACACTATTATACCGGATTACACTTTCCTCCGTGGTAACATTTAGTCTGAATTCATTATGAAAGGATATAATCATGACAGTTTTTTCGAAGCACACCCCCTGCTTGCGCAAAGCAGCGCGCGCGTGCCGGATGGTCAATCTAACGAACTCTCCCATGCCCTAAGGCGATTATTTGAAAAGCGGAAAAATCGAAGACGTTATCTTGCTTGATCTGTTTTCAAATGAAAAAAAGCCTTTTCCGAAGAAAAGGCCTAATATATTCATGTTTGAAGGCGATCAGAAGCTACTTGGATCGTATCTTGTGCTTGTTTTTCTACTGAGTTCATACCCAACCCACATACTAAAGTCAATGACAGACCCAGGACGACGAAGACGCTCTTTTTAAAATTCATACAGGCACTCTCCTTCTTAGGTTTGATTACGATCAGATGAAACTTGATATGATCCATCAAATGAAACAGCCGATGCCGTTAGACCGACCCCTGACATTAAAACAACAGCCGACACAATGATAAATACGCCTTTTCTAAAATTCATACAGGCATTCTCCCCTCTGAATTTGTTTTTGCGTTTGAATCATTTTTTGATGATAAATATATGATTTGTCATATTGCTTTGACTCTGCATAAACAGCAGCCGTATCAAGAGCAATATCTTCTACATACGAATAGTTTTTATTTTTCTCAAGGTAATCAATTGTTTTTTTGATTCCCATTTGGTCTATTGCGTTAATGTATAAAGCCTCCAAATATTTTTGCAGAGATTCAAACAGCTTATCCCCTTGATATATAGCTGATGAAAGTCCTTTTTTGCTGATTTGAATCGCCTCGCTTGTTTTCCCTTGTTTAAATAGAAGCTTTGCGTATGTAAACAAGGAATGCGGAAGGTTGCCCAATTTATACTTTTCAGAAATCTCCGCTGCTTTTTTTAAGTAGATTTCAGCTTTACTGTATTCTTCTAAGTCTCCGTAATTCTTTCCTATGTTGTAATAACCAGAACTGAGCAGCCTTTCATTATTGTTTACTTGTTTCGACAACTCTAAAGCTTTTTCTAAATGCGGCAAACTTTTTTCATAACGTTTAAAGTCAACATAATTCCCAGATATGACGAACAGACATTGAATTTTCCGGACTTTATACAACTCATACTGATCGTAAATATCGAGCGCTTGCTTTACGTGATGCATGGAGACGTGGCTTTGTTTCATACCGTAATATGCTTCAGCCAGTTTAAAATGAAACTCCGCTCTCTCAATTTCATCATGCACATGAATGAGTTGTTTTTCAGCCTCTCTATAAAAGCCGATCGCCTTTACATACTGCTTCTGATCAAATTCATACATGCCGCGAAAAAATAAAGAATAATAGCACAGCAGGCCGGAAATGCCTTTATTTGATGCTTCGATTTTTTCCAGCAACTCGTCGATTGTCGGTCGGACTCTGACAGTTACCGGCTCTAAATAATCAAGCATGAGTTGATGGCGGAATTTCATGAGAGAATAATATATTAGTAAATACTCGTCTTCTTCCATCTCGTTTATCTCTTGTTCCACTTCCGCTTTCAAAATCTCCGCATCCGGAACACTGAACTGACGTATCATTTTGTACCATTCATTAATCTTAACGCCAACCTCCGATGATGGTAAAACAGGACTCACAAGGCCACTCCTCCTTTTATATAATATTCTAACATTTCCAAATTATGTTTAAACGAAAAAAAACCGCAATTTGTTTCGGTTTACCGTGAATATGATCATAGTTTTGTTGGATAAAGAAAAACTCGTTTCTTATACCATTAGACAAGTTATAGGTTACCTATTATTACATAACTGTTTGAAATAACCATTCTGTTTGCGATAATAAAACTAATGTATGGGGAATATAAATAGGGAGGGGATAAGGATGTGACATTTTAAAATGAGTCTTACTTTATCACTCAAATGTTTTGAGCTCTAAGAAAATGTGTACTTTGGTTAGGCGTTTATAAGTAGACTCTCTACAAGTCTACTTTATTTTTTTCTCATAAATAAACGAGGTGAAAATCAATGGATGGTATAGAATTTTTAGAGAATATGACACGACTTGGAGTAATCATTTTGGTGTTTTCCGGCTATGCTGTTTATTGGAAATTAGGTAAAGCAAAAAGAGAGCGAGGGCTTACAAAATTTGAGGCTTGTCTTAGGTTCTCTGTAATGTTTGGCATAATAGCATGGGGGGTTTCGACTCTTGCTTTGAGTTTATGGTCATAATCTTTTTTGTCGATATAAATTTTCGTCCCCAAATTGTCCCCAACTACTTTTTTGGGTTATTGGCTCTGCTGTGTTCCAGACAAATAAAAAAACCCTTATAAAATAAGGGTTTAAAGGTATGGAGCCAAGGGGGCTCGAACCCCTGACCTCTACGCTGCCAGCGTAGCGCTCTCCCAGCTGAGCTATGGCCCCGTGCGGTAACGTCATGTTTTATTATAGACGAGTTTTCTTTAAATTTCAAGCCGGAAATTCAGTTTGCCTACATTTTTATGAGATGTTTTTCAAACATAAAAAAAGACCCTCGAGGGGCCTCTTCGGTTATCGGACCAACATGATTAAAATAATGCCGAGGATAACACGGTAAATGGCGAACGGGACAAGCTTAATCCGATTAATAAGCCGAAGAAAGAATTTGACGACTAAGAGAGCAACGACAAAGGCGCAGATAAAACCGACAAGAAAAAACGGAATCATGTCAGGAGAAAGACTGCTCCAGTATTTCACCAGCTTCAGAAGGCTTGCGCCCGCCATAATCGGAATAGCCATAATAAATGTGAAGTCTGCGGCTGCCCGGTGATTCAAGCCGAGAATGACACCTCCGGCAATTGTTGAGCCTGAGCGGGAAAAGCCGGGCCACAAGGCGAGACATTGGAATAACCCGACACAGAAAGCCTGTTTGTAGGTAATTCTGTCTACTGTATCGATCGTTTCTTTCCTTTTATTGATCCAGTCTGCAATCAGCATAAGCACGGCTCCGGCAATTAATCCGTAAGCGACCGTTCTGACGGAAAATAAGTAGCGGTCAATGAAATCCTCAAATAAAAAGCCGAGAACCGCCGCCGGAACAAGACCGACAGCAATTTGCGCGATGGTCAGCCTGTATCCCTTCTGCTGATCGCGCGTCACGTTTTTTTTGAGGCCGAGTAAATTTAATATCCGATCCTTAAATACAATAGCCACCGCTAAGATCGAACCGAGCTGGATCACCACTTTGAAGGAATTGGCGGCTTCCGGATTCATCAGGCTTCCGGATTTCAGCCAGATGTCATCCGCTATGATCATATGTCCCGTGGAAGAAACCGGCGCGTATTCCGTCAGCCCTTCCACGATTCCCAAAACGGCTGCTGTGAACATCTCCCATAGTGTCATCCTATTCTTCCCTTCATTCGTCATTTACAAAAGAGAAGCTCTCCTTTAAAGGAAAGCCTGTCTTATAATAAATATCATGTCCGTTCCGATTTTATGACTTCGATACAGCATCATTTTTTTCTTCTTCATATAAATGCGAGCGCATTTTGAACCAATCAAACAGATGGGTTGTGACCACTTTGATGACCGCATACCCCGGGATGGCTAAAATAATGCCGACAACCCCGAACAGCTTTCCGGCGGTTAAAAGAACAAAGATGATGGTAATCGGGTGAATGTGAAGATTTTTCCCCATGATCTGCGGAGAGATTAATTTTCCTTCCACGAGCTGGACAACGGTCCAGACAATCGCAAGCTTCAGCAGCATAAGGGGCGACGTGACCAAAGCGATAATAATCGCCGGCGTGATGGCAATGGTCGGCCCTAAATACGGAACAACGCTCGTACAAGCGGCAATGACCGCAAGCAGGGATGCATAATCAAGTCCGATAATCAGATAGCCGATAAATAATAAAAATCCGATGCAGAAGCTGACGATGATCTGCCCTCTGATATAAGAGCTTAATCTGTGGTTCATTTCGCTCAGCATCGTATACGTTTGTTCTTTCAGACGGGTAGGCACAAACTTTAATATATAAAACGGCAGTTTTTTGCCGTCTTTCAGCAAATAGAACAGAATAAACGGAACAGTCACAATTGAAATGATCACTTCCGTCAGCGCGCCGATAAAATTCCCGACCCCGGTAAATGTGCTGTTTGCAATTGTCGCCGCCTGCGCCGATACTTTATTTGCAAGATCGGAAATGTTGATATTCATCGTCTTTTGCGCCTGATTTACAAAATCGCTTCCGATCAGGCTTTTCGTCTGATCTTCAACAATATCCACATATTTCGGCAGGTTGTCGATCAGGCTCATAATCTGTTCCTTTAAAAACGGAATAATTGAAACGATCGTAATCGAAATCAGACCTATTATAATGAGGTAAAGGAGCAGGATGGAATACACTCTTTTCACTCTTAATTTTTCCAATATATCTACGATCGGATTGAGCAGATAATAAACAATTCCTGTCAAAATGACGGGGAGCGCAATTGTTTTGAGCAGGACGATAATGGGTGTGAAAATAAATGATGTCTTCGTAAAGACAAGGATATTGAGACCGATGAGCAGCAATACAAGCAAAAACAAGACAAATTTATTGTCCAAGAAAAACTGTTTAAATCTGCCGCCCCATGTTTGCAATGTTTCCACTATTGTTCCTCCATCATATGTATTTTACCTAAATTGTACACTATCGTTCCTGTAATGAAAAATAATAACCGGCCTCTATGGGAATTTTTCCTATATCTTTGCCGGGCAGTCTTTTTTCATTTATGTTTCTGTGAAAAACAGCTATAATGTAAGCCAATACATAGAAGGAGCGATAGCAATGATTCGATTTGCAACAGTCGGAACGAATTGGATTACAGAACGATTTCTGGAGGCGGCTTCTGCTATTGATGATTTTCAATTAACGGCGGTTTATTCCAGAACTGAGGAACGTGCGGCGGAGTTTGCCGGCAAACACGGCGCTGCTCATTATTTCACCAGCCTAAAAGAAATGGCAGAAAGCGAAGCTTATGACGCGGTGTATCTCGCCAGCCCGAATGCATTTCATAAAGAACAGGCGATCCTTTTTATGGAACACGGCAAGCATGTGCTGTGCGAAAAACCGTTTGCGTCTAACGCAAGGGAAACGGAAGACATGATTCACGCAGCTAAAGCGAACGGCGTTCTTTTGATGGAAGCCATGAAAACGACGTTCCTGCCGAACTTCAGCATGCTTCAAAACCACTTACATAAAATCGGGCCCATCAGAAGATTCACGGCAAGCTACTGCCAATATTCATCACGATATGATGCATATAAAAACGGAACGGTGCTTAACGCGTTTAAACCTGAACTATCGAACGGATCGTTAATGGACATCGGCGTGTACTGTATTTATCCGGCCGTCGTCCTGTTCGGCAAACCGAAAGACGTCATTGCGACCGGTCACAAATTATCATCCGGCGTTGACGGCGAAGGCACGGTTATTCTGTCATATGACGGATTTGAAGCGGTGCTGATGCATTCAAAAATCTCAAATTCGTTTGCCCCGGCGGAAATACAGGGTGAAGACGGCACAATCGTACTGGACAGCATTCACGGGCCGGAACGGGCGGAAATCCGCTATCGTGACGGACGCACGGAGGACATTTCCGTCCCTGATTCGAAACCGCCGATGTATTACGAAACGGCAGAATTCATCAATCTTCTTCGAAACGGACAGCAGGAGTCTTCCGAAAATACCTTTGAGCGTTCTTTCATTACGGCAAGCATTATGGAAGAAGCAAGAAAACAAATCGGAATTGTCTTCCCTGCCGATCAAAACTAAAAACCTCCGCCCGGCTTCGGGCGGAGGTTTTTTATTTGGATGCTAAGAGATCAGCGAACGCTTTTGCATAATGCGGAAGGTCAGGCGGACGGCGGCTTGATACAATGTGGCCGTCAGTTACGACAGCTTCATCCAGCCACTGTGCCCCCGCGTTTGTCATGTCATCTTTGATGCCGGGCGTACTCGTTACTTTTTTCCCTGCGAGAATTCCGGCCGATATGAGCACCCAGCCCGCGTGGCAGATCTGGCCGATCGGCTTTTTCTGCTCATTCATCGTACGGATGATGTCCAAAACTTCCGGATATCTTCTCAGTTTGTCAGGAGCCCAGCCGCCAGGCACGAGCACAGCATCATACTCCTGGATAATCAGGCTCTTAAAATCGTAATCCGCTGTCGCGGGCACGCCGTATTTTCCTTTGTATGAACGGCCGGCTTCTTCTCCTATTAAATGAACGATCGCGCCCTCCTCCCGCAGCCGGTAGACCGGGTACCAAAGCTCTAAGTCTTCAAAGTCGTCACTGACAAGCGCTATGACTTTCTTGCCTTCTAATCTCATCACTGCCACTCCCTTCTTTTATGTAAGTGTATCGCTTTTTTCAGCGAAGGAAAAGAAACAGCTCGTTACAGCTGCTCTTCGTCTTCAGACTGAATCGTAAATTTCCGCGTAACCTGCTGCAATTCTTCCGCCATATGGGCAAGTGTTTCGGCTGATGAACTGATTTCTTCCATGGAGGCAAGCTGCTCTTCGGCTGACGCGGCGATGTCTTGAATGCCGGCAGATCCTTCTTTGGCGACTGCGGTAATATCCTCAACCGCGTTTGTCACGTTTTGTGACCCGGCCGCGAGCTGCTCAAGCGTTCCGTTCATGTGCTGCAAAGCGCCTGAAATCTGAGTCGTCATTTCCGAGATTTTTTTGAAGCTTTCGGCCGTTTGATCCGTAATATCGAGTCCTTCCTTCACATCTTGATTCACCGCTTGGAATACAGAAAGCGATGTGGCGATTTCTTTGACGATTTCCTGAATCAGCGTTTCGATTTCCTTGGCGGAGTCGGCTGATTGCACGGCAAGCTTTCTCACTTCTTCCGCAACGACGGAGAAGCCCCGGCCGTATTCGCCGGCTCTGGCCGCTTCGATGGCCGCGTTTAAGGCAAGCAGGTTTGTCTGATCGGCAATGCCGTTAATGACGTTCAAAATGCTCTTAATGTCGTGCGATTTTGTTTCCAGCCCTTTTACGACTGCTTCCGCCTGCTGTACGGAACGATCAATTGTTTTCATCTGGCCGACCGTTTTCGCTACTAATTCTTCTCCGCTTCCGGCCGTATCAGAGGTTTGGATGGCGGATTCAGTGATTTCCGCCGATACATTCGCCGTCTCGGCAATGCCTGCATTCATTTGGGAAAGATGGTCTGCACTTTCTTCCAATTTTTCGCTTTGTGATTCGTTTCCGTTTGAGAATTGTTCAATCGCCAGTGTGATATGCTCTGTCGCCTTGCTTGTCTGTCCGGCAGATGCCGTCAGCTCTTCGGATGAAGAAGCGACATGTTCGACGGATGATTGGATGACACCGATGACAGACCGGAGTGATGCTGACATCTCATTGAAGTTTTGGCTGAGCTGTCCGAATTCATTTTTCGAACTGATGTTAATGACTTCCGTTAAATCGCCGTCACTGATTTTAGCTGATGTCGAGACAAGTTTTTTGAGCGGTTTTGAAATCGCGCGAATGATAAAAAAGATTAAAATCCCGCCGACGATAAGAGACACCGCAAGAATGATCAGCGCCATTCTCATAACAGGCAGGGCTGCATCATGTATCTCACTGACAAAAAATGTGCCGGCGATTTTCCAGCCCGTCAGTTTGTTTGTCGTGAAGGCCATTTTCTTTTGCTGTCCTTCAAAGATGTATTCAAACGTTCCGCTTGTTTTTGAAAATACTTCTTTTGTCCACTCCCCTGAGCCTTCTGTTCCCGCTTTTATAGTCGGATGGGCGATGTATTTTTTATCTCCCGTTGTAATAAAAGCAAATCCTTTATGACCGATCTGGACGCGTTCGGAAGCGTTCAGCAGGTCTCCCAGATTTATATCAAGCGCCACTACGCCTGATCCGTCTTTTGTCTGCTGAGCAATCGTAACGACCGTTTGTCCGGTTGAAGCGTCTTTATAGGGCTCGGTAAATACCGGCTGTCCGTTTTTTTCAACCGCTTTTGTATACCATTCTCGTGTGAGCGGATTGTAATCGGACGGCATGTCAACGGACGGATATTTCACGAACGCTTTGTCGCGAGACGCGGCATACACTGATGCAACATCGTCATTTACGGTGACATACTGCTTCATGTTTTCAAGCAGTTCGGATTTATTTTTCGTTTTCATTTTTTCCTTTGTGATTGATTCACTGTAATAGTCAATTGCTTTCAGCTTGCCGTCGAGCATGTTTTCAAGCACGCTGTTGAGTTCGTTGACATTTCCTTGAGCGCTGTGGGTCAGTTCGCTTTCTAATGAACTCCCCGCCGTTTGGTAGCTGAAGTAGGCGAGTATGCCGACCGGAAGCACCAATACGGCTAAAAATGCCGCGATAAGCGGCTTGCTGATGGATGGCTGTTTGATCCAATGTATCAGTTGTTTCATTTTTTTCAGTCTCCTTCTTTGAAAGCTAAATCTATTATCGTCAGCTAGGACAAAAGATTTATTAAAAAAACTAAAAAAAACACCCAAACAGCACATTTGGGTGTCTTTCTACTATTATTCTATTTTAAATTGTTTCGTCATATCACGTAATTCTTCCGCCATTTGGGATAACGTTTCCGAAGACGAACTGATTTCTTCCATTGAAGCCAGCTGTTCTTCGGCCGATGCGGCGATATCCTGAATGCTGGCGGAGCTTTCTTTTGCGATGGACGCGATTTGCTCGGAGGCTCCTGAAATCTGCTGCGATCCGGCTGTCAGCTGTTCTACCGTCGCGTTCATGTTTTGAATTTCTCCGGCGATCTGGTTCGTCATTTCAGAAATCCGTTTGAAGCTCGTTTCGGTCTGATTCGTAATATCAAGTCCGCTCTCCACCTCTTTGTTGACGGATTGGAACATGCCGAGAGATGTATTGATTTCATTAACGATCTCTACAATCAAGCTTTCGATTTCTTTCGCTGAATCTGCAGACTGCACCGCAAGTTTTCTGACCTCTTCGGCTACGACTGAGAAGCCTCGGCCGTATTCTCCCGCACGGGCCGCTTCAATTGCCGCGTTCAGCGCAAGAAGGTTTGTCTGATCAGCAATTCCGTTAATGACACGGAGAATGTTTGTAATGTCTTTTGATTTTGTTTCAAGGCCGCGCACTACTTGTTCAGCTTCTTTCACTGACCGGTCAATGACGTTCATTTGGCCGACCGTCTGGTGGACGAGCTTCCCGCCTGAATTGGCGACTTCCGCTGATGTGACGGAGGATTCGGTAATGACGGCAGATGCTTTCGCCATATCTTTAAGCCCGCTGTTCATTTGATAAATATGTTCCGCCGCGCTTTCAATTTTTTCACTTTGGCTTTCATTTCCGTTAGAAAATTGTTCGATTGCCAGTGTGATATGTTCGGTTGCCTTGCTAGTCTGCTCTGCTGAAGCCGTCAGCTCCTCTGATGAAGACGCGACGTTATTCACGGAATCCTGAATGGTATGGATCAGAGACCTGAGCGAGGCGGCCATATTGTTGAAACTTTTTCCAAGCTCGCCTAATTCGTCCTTTGATTGAATCTCGATCGTTTCAGTTAAATCCCCTTCACTGATCTGTTTCGACGATGTTACAAGCTGTTTGAGCGGTTTTGTGATGGAACGGATAATCAGCACCATGACGATGGTTCCGATGACAATCGCTAATACGAGAACGAGCAGGGACAGATGAAGGATCGGCAGCGCCGCTTCATGAATTTCGTCCAGATACATCGTTCCGCTGATTTTCCAGCCTGTCAGCCCGTTCGTATCATAAGCCATTTTCTTTTCCTGACCGTCGTAGGTGTATTGAAAATCACCTTTTTTACTGCTGTACAGCTGTTCAGCCCAATCCCCGTTTAATACTGTTCCTGATGTGCGGTTCGGGTGGGCGACCACTTTTTTGTCTTTCGTCAGGATAAAAGCATAGCCTGATTTTCCGATGTTCACTTTTTTTGTCGTTTTCAGAAGCTCTTCGATTTTCATATTGATGGCGATGACTCCCGAGCCGTCTTTCGTCTGCTGCACGATCGTCACGACCATCGTATTGGTGGAAGCCGTGCGGTAAGGATCTGTTACAACAACTTTCCCTTTGTTTTCCACGGCTTTTTTATACCAATCTCTTTCAATCGGATTATATCCTTTAGGCATCTGCAGGTCGGGATACCGGGTGAAATGGCCTTCCGTGTCACTCGTATAGATGGATTCCACGTCTTTATTGATTTTTATATACTCACTGAATTTATCCGTAATTTGCGATTGGTTTTTCGGCTTGTACCGATCCTTGGTGAGCCAATCGCTGAAATATGCCGCGCCGTCTTCCTTCTGGCTGATGCTTGTATTGATCATATCATTAATCTGCTGCACATTATCTAATGCGCTTCCCATCATCTGCCTGTCAAGCGTGCTTACCGCCGATTGATAAGCGATAAAAGCCAGCGTTGAAATAGGAAGAATAAGAATGGCTAAAAAAGAAATGAGCAGTTTTCTTGTAAGCGATCTCTGCTTGATAATTTGCACAATTTTTTTTCATCTGCTATATCTCCTCTTGCATGTTTACCCTTCATATCGGCAATTATAGGTAAATATACATATCCTAAAAGAAGAAATATAACGAAGCATACTTTTTACCTATCTAAAAGTAGTCTTTTAGACTTAATTAAGAGTTTATCTTAAAACGTTTTGTCAGCCCGCGCAATTCTTCAGCCATTTTTTCGAGCGTGACGGCGGATGAACTGATCTCCTCCATAGACGCAAGCTGCTCTTCAGCTGAAGCCGCAATGTCCTGTATGCTTGCCGCGCTTTGTCTGGAGACGGCCGCGATATCCTCTGAAGCGTTTGAGACTTCCTGAGACCCGGCAGAAAGCTGTTCCACAGTTGCATTCATATTTTGCAGTTCACCGGCAATCTGATTGGTTTTGGCGGAGATGTCCCGGAAGCTTTTTTCCGTTTCGTCCGTTAGCTGCAGGCCGCTTTTCACCTCGTGATTGACGGATTCCAGCATTCCGAGCGATGTATGAATTTCTTTAACAATTTCATGGATTAAGGATTCGATTTCTTTCGCTGAATCGGCTGATTGGACGGCAAGCTTTCTCACTTCCTCTGCGACGACTGAGAAACCGTGTCCGTATTCTCCCGCTCTTGCCGCTTCTATGGCCGCATTTAAGGCGAGAAGATTCGTTTGATCGGCAATGCCATTAATGACGCGCAAAATGCTGGTGATGTCTTGCGACTTGAGCTCAAGCCCTTTTACGACTTGTTCCGCTTTACTGACGGAGTGATCAATGGTGCCCATCTGCCCGGCTGTTTTCTTGACAAGCCGCTCTCCGGCGACTGATATCTCCGCCGATTCAATTGAAGTTTCCGTCACAACGGCTGCTGCTTCCGCCAGATCGCTGAGTCCGTCTTTCATGTCATTCACTTGGGATGTCGCTTTATCAATGCTGTCACTTTGGTCTTCCGTTCCATTAGAAAACTGTTCAATCGCAAGGGTGATATGTTCCGTCGCTTTGCTCGTCTGCTCAGCCGAAGCCGTCAGCTCTTCTGAGGAAGAAGCGACATGTTCAACAGAGTCCTGAATTCCCTGAATAAGGGACCGGAGTGAATCTGTCATATGATTAAAACTTTTACTGAGCACACCAAGCTCATCTTTGGAACTGACATCAATGGTTTCCGTCAGATCTCCGCTGCTGATTCTTTCCGCTGAAGCTACGAGGCGTTTCAGCGGTTTTGTAATAGAGCGGATGACAAAATAAATGAAAATCATTCCTGCGGCAACCGCTATCGCCAATATGATGACGGCTATGGTCAAAACAGGTCTGGCCGCATCCTTAATTTCATCAACGGACATGGTTCCGCTGATCTTCCAGCCTGTCGCTTTATTGGTGACGTAAGCCATTTTTTTCGCTTTTCCGTTCAGCGTATATTCAAAATCGCCTTTTTCCCCGCTGTATAATGTATCAACCCATTTTCCCGATACCGCCGCGCCGGCTTTTTCATTACTGTAGGCAACAGCTTTTTTATTTTTGCTGAGGATAAAGGCGTATCCTTCTTTTCCGATATTGACTTCTTTTGTCATCGTGATGAGATCGTCGATTTTAATATCAATGGCGACGACGCCTGATCCGTCTTGCGCGGCACGGGCCATGGTGACGACCATCTTTTTGTTTGAGATGGACTGATAAGGGTCCGTGATGATGGTCTGGCCTTTATTCTCCATGGCTTCTTGATACCAGCTTCTTTCAAGCGGATTGAAATCGGCCGGCATATCGGCATGCGGATAACGTGTAAACGCGCCTTCCTTGCTGCTTGAAAATATGGCTGCCGCTTTATCATTGCTTTCAATAAACTGCTTGAATCTTTCTTTCATTTCCGTTTGGTTTTTTTCTTTAAATTTTGCGCTTGTCGCCCATTCGCTGAAATATGCTGAGCTTTTTGTAAACGTTCCGATCCGGTCATCAATCATATTGTTTAAGATTTGCACATTCCCCTCAGCGCTTTCCATCATTTGATTTTCAACGGATGAAGCCGCCGAACGGTAGGCACTGGCAGCCAATACTGCTACCGGAATGAGTAAGATCAGTAAAAATGACAAGATGAGTTTTCTGGCTATTGATTTTTTTGCGATGTTTTTTGCTGTTTTTCTCAATTTTGTAAACCTCTTTCAATTATTTACTGTTTATATCGGCGGACTCCCTTTTTATTACATTGAAAATTTAGTCATAAATGAAAAATAGTTCTATATACTCTCTTTTAAGGTGAGTCTTTTTATTTAATTCTCTGCCTGCCTCCATAAAAAAAGACGCCTTCCATCCGGAAAGCGTCCTTTTGTACTAGTTGATTTTAAATTGTTTCGTTAATTCCCGCAGTTCTTCGGCCATTTGCGCCAACGTATCGGCGGATGTGCTGATTTCTTCCATAGATGCAAGCTGTTCTTCTGCGGATGCGGCAATATCCTGAATACTTGCCGCGCTTTCTCTTGATACGTCCGCAATATCGGTCACTGCGGCTGAGACGTGCTGAGAGCTGTCTGACAGCTGTTCAACCGTGCCGTTCATTGATTGAAGCTTCTCGGCGATGTCGTTTGTCATGCCGAAGATATTCTGGAAGCTTTCTTTCGTGCGGTCCGTCACGGCAAGTCCTGATTGAACTTCTTCATTAACGGATGTAAACATGTGAAGCGATGTATTAATCTCAGCTGTAATTTCCTGAATGAGTTTTTCTATCTCTTTGGCAGAACCTGCAGATTGGACGGCCAGCTTACGCACTTCTTCCGCGACCACTGAGAAGCCTCGTCCGTATTCACCGGCTCTTGCCGCTTCAATGGCTGCATTTAATGCAAGCAGGTTTGTCTGATCGGCAATGCCGTTAATGACTCTTAGTATATGAGTGATGTCTTTTGATTTGGCTTCAAGCCCTTTCACAACAGCTTCCGCCTGCTGAACGGATTGATTGATGAGATTCATCTGCCCGACGGTTTGCTGCACATATTCTTCCCCGGTGCCGGCAGCTTCTTTCGATTGTTTAGATGCTTCCGTAATGGATGATGATGTGCGGGAAACGGCTGCGAGCCCTTCATTTATATGATTCAGCTTGGCTGAACTTGATTCTACTTTTTCGCTTTGTTCTTCATTTCCGTTTGAAAACTGCTCAATTGCCATAGTAATGTGCTCCGTCGCTTTGCTTGTCTGCGAAGCTGAAGCGGTCAGCTCTTCCGATGAAGCGGCAACGTTGTCGACAGAGTTTTGGATCGCGCTTATAAGTCCGCGCAGAGATTCTCCCATTTCATTAAAACTTGCACCGAGTTCGCCCAATTCATCTTTCGAGCGGATTTCAATGGTTTCGGTCAGGTCTCCGCCGCTGATTTGTTTAGACGAGCGGACAAGCCGTTTCAGCGGTGATGTAATGGATCTGACAATCAGCAGAATTAAAATTCCCCCGATGATAATGGATGCTGCAAGCACGATCATTCCCATCGTCAGCACCGGTTTTGAGGCGTCTTTAATTTCGGTGAGTTCCATACTCCCCTCTATTTTCCATCCGGTTAGTTTATTTGTCGTAAACGCCATTTTTTTATCTTGATTATCAAGCTTGTATGAAATAATGCCGCTGTCTTTGCTGTATACCTCATTCAGCCACGGGGTTGATACTTTATCACCCGGTTTATGGTCTTTATGCGCAACGTAAGTCTTGTTTTTAGATGTTATAAACACGAAGCCTTTTTTCCCGATTTTGATTTCCTGCATTTGCTTCAGCAGCTGGTCAATCGTAATATCCATGGCCACTACGTCCGTTCCGTCCTGCATCTGCTTTGCTACGGTGACAACCATGCTGCCGTCGTTTGCAGCGATGTAAGGATCAGTGACAACGAGCGTGCCGCCAGCCTTCACAGCGTCTTTATACCATGCGCGTGTTCTCGGATCGTAATCGGCCGGAACATTTTCCTTCGGCGCCTGTACGTAGCTGCCGTCTTCCGTTCCTCCGTAAATACGAGCTGCGTCCTTATGAATAGACGTGTATTGCCCGAACTTTTCTTCAAGTTCGGTTTTATTTTTTTTAGAGAATGATGAACCTTTTAAGGTTTCACTGAAAAATTCAATCGCCTTTGCTTTTGCGCCGATATCATTTGTAATGGTCGAGTTAAAAGAGTCGATGTTATTTTTCGCGTTGCCTGAAATCTGATCATCCAGCGAATTGCTCGCCGTATGGTATGAACTGAATTCCAACACGAGAATCGGTATGATTAAGATCACGATAAATGAAATGATTAATTTCCGTGAAATCGATGCCTTTGTACACCAATTGATGAATTTTTTCATATTAAGCTTGCTCCCTCATATGTGATACCTTATATATCGGCTCCTCCTTCACATTTTGTTAACATTTCCCCCTTTTTTATGACTTGATTTTCATTGCCCAAGCCTCCTGCATATCTTATAAAAAAAGAGAGGGGGCGTGCAGATGATTATCATATCCGGCCAAGTGCTTCGGCCCCAGGACATCGCGAACTGGCAGACGGAAGAAAGCCTTGTTCCGTATTTAAATGAACTGATCAATTCTCCCGTACAATTCGATTACGGGTCAATTACTGAACTGATGTTTGAAGCACGGCTGCGGCGCCATATCGTGGAGGCTGCAAGAGAACTGCACGGATCAGGCGCAAAATTTGCAACTTTCGCCAAAACATACGGAAATACGGCTTATTGGAGAGTGACGCCGGAAGGAGCTCTGGAGCTGAAGTACAGAATCCCCGCTTCCAAAGCGATACGGGATATTATTGAAAACGGGGCGTTTTATGCATTTGAATGCGCTACCGCTATTGTTGTGATTTATTATCTGGCCGTCTTAAAGACGATCGGTGAAGAACGGTTTGACCGCCGTTTCCGGGATATTACTTTGTATGACTGGCACTATGAGCACCTGCCGATCTACACGGAAACCGGCAGACACTTTTTACGGGGAGATTGTTTATATTTTAAAAACCCTGAGTTTAATCCCGCAAAGGCCCAGTGGCGGGGAGAAAATGTCATTGTGATGGGGAATGATCAATATTTTGCCCACGGTCTCGGGATTCTGACCGCTGAACAAATCATCCAGAGATTGAATTCTTTAAGAAGAAAAAATGCCGTGCAGTCAGCTTATCTGCTTTCTCAGGCGACAAGGCTTGATGCGCCCGCGCTTTATCAGATCATGCATTAAAACAATCCCATCGTCTGTCATGGTGACGATGGGATGTGAAATGCTTTTCTTTTTCGGTAAAAAGCGGTCGTGCCGAGCGCTTGGTTTGCCGCCCATTCAAACTTCTCTAAGTCATGGCGGGTGACGGCTCTGTCCCGTCTGCTCCATTTAATGGTCCGGACAAAGTAATACCCTTTAATCGGCGCCATGGTGACTTTGGAATGCGGAAAATCTTCAAAGACAAACTCAATATTCCCTCTTTTTTTATAGGACATTTGAAGAATCTTCATCATCCATCACCTCACAGCATCGTAATTATGATCAGCACAAAGCGTCCAAAACGGTTTTCACGTCTGTCGGCCCTTCAAGTTTTGCGGCGGACTGGCCTGCCCATAAAGACATATGCTCCGCGTCTCCTGATTGAGCCGCATGCCCTCGCATCGGCTTTGTCAGCGTATTATGCAGCGGATAGGGCAGCGTTTTCCCCTCATCAGCTTCATATGTTTTCATGAACTGATTCACGATTCCCCGCGCCTGTTTTCCCGAAAACAATGTGGTCAGCCGCGTGTCGGCTCCTTTTGATTCGGCAATGGCTTTTTGATATGCCGGCGAGGCGCTGCTTTCTTCACAAAGGAGAAACGGTGTGCCCACTTGAACACCGTCCGCACCCAAACATCGGGCTGCCTGCACCCCGCGGCGGTCAAAAATGCCTCCAGCCGCAATGACCGGGATTTTCAGCGCGTCTTTAGCCTGCGGAATCAGTGCCATAAGGCCGAGAGCCGGTTCTCCTTTAACCGGCAGAAACGATCCGCGATGCCCGCCGGCTTCTATTCCTTGAAGGATAACGGCGTCCATTCCCCGCTCTTCAAAGGCCTTCGCTTCCTCCGGCGTTGTCGCGGTGCCGAAAAGGAAACAGCCGCTTTTCTTCAGCTTTTCTGCCGTTTTTTCCGGCGGCAGGCCGAAGGTGAATGAGCACGCTTTGACCCCGTAACGGATCAGAAGCTCCGCTTTTTCCTCAAAATCATTCCATTCTTCTTTCAAATCGGAGAACGGCTTGGCGTCATTTGCCCTCGGGATGCGCGCTTTCCATTTTTCAACCAGTTCCTCCTCAGGCATCTGCCTTTCTTCCGGGACGAAAAGATTCACTTGAAAGGAGCGGTTCGTCAGGTCTTTCATCTCGATAAGCTGTTTTTCAAGCGCCTGCGGACTGACGTATCCTGAAGCGAGACTTCCGAGCGCCCCTTCATTTGATACCGCTGATGCCAGGCGCGGTGTGACAAGCCCTCCGGCCATCGGCGCCTGGATGACGGGCTTTGTCAATGATAATGCGTCCATCCACTCACTCATTGTGATTTCCCCCGTTTCAGCCTGTATTTTGATATAACATGTTCTGTTTCTCGGACCGTCAAATTCGCAAAAATAAATGCCCTGCCACGTTCCGAGAATCAGGCGCCCGTCTTCAATGATGACATGCTGGGAGGCGCCCGTTGTACTCGCTTTCATATGCGCCGCCGTATTTCCCTCCATATGCCGGTCCAGTTCATGCTCCCACGGATACACTTCATCAAACCTTCTGAGCATATCCCTTTTCACATCCGGATCGGCATTTTCATTTATGGTAATGCCGGCTGTGGTATGGGGACAGTATATTAGCGCCAAGCCGCTTTTTACGCCTGTTTCGCGGAGAAATACTTCGGCTTCATGCGTGATGTCGATCATTTCATCCCGTCTGTTTGTTTGAATCTGCAATTTTTTCAGCATATGAATGCCCCTTCCTTTTTTTCTCTTCCTTTCCCATATTCGTTTCTGTATTTGTCTTTTCCTGTCGGATCGCGATGATAAACGCAGATCACAAAAAACTTCAGTCTCGGAACTGAAGTTTTTCACCATACATATACGCGGGCTTCATAAGGCTTTAATAGAACAGATGTCACATGCCGATGCGCTGTTGTTTCCATGTTTGCGAGCACGAGCGAATCGGAATCAAGCGGATAACCGGGATGCCTGTATAAGGCGGGGGTTTTGGACAGATTGGTGATGATCAGGGCGGTTTCCGTTCCGTCTTTTCTTACATAGGCATAAATCTGCCGGTCCTCCGGAAGCAGCAATTCATATGTTCCGCTGATCAATACGTCATGTTTTTTTCTGAGGGCGATCAGCCGTTTGTAGAAATGGTATACGGATGTTTCATCCTGCATTTGCGATGCAGCGTTCAGCCATGTGTGATTCGGGTTCACCCCGAGCCACGGGGAAGCATCAGAAAACCCGCCGTTCGCCGCGCCGCTCCATTGCATCGGTGTCCGTGAATTATCCCGGCCCTTTTTCCAGATGATTTTCATCACTTTTTCATGCGGAACACCGCGGGACGTCTCTTTTTCATACAGCTGTTTGCTTGCGACGTCGTCGTAATCTTCAATGGATGGGAACGAAACATTGGTCATGCCGAGTTCCTGCCCCTGGTAAATAAACGGCGTGCCTTTCATCAGCATATACATCGCCGCGAGTGCCTTGGCGCTTTCTTTCAAAAGCCGTTCGTCACCCCATACCGAAACGGAACGGGGCTGGTCGTGATTCTCCATAAATAACGCATTCCAGCCCTTACCTTCCAGACTGTTCTGCCAGCCGGACAAGACGCGCTTAAGCGCCGGAATACAGATACTTTGATTCTCATCCGTATCCCAGAGACCGAGGTGTTCAAATTGAAAAATCATATGAAAGACGCCGTTTTCTTCACCGGCCCAATCAGCCGCCTCCGCAGCCGTCACTCCGTTCGCCTCGCCGACCGTCATGATCGGATAGCGTGAAAATGTTTCCCGCTTCAGCTCTTTCAGGAGATCCATGATGCCTTCCCCATTCATATGATACGGGAAGGACGGGACATACGGGAGACCGTCCGGATTCGGCATATCAGGGAGACCTTCTTTTTTCTTAATATGAGAAATGGCATCCACCCGGAAGCCGTCTATGCCTTTATCAAGCCACCAGCGGATCATTTCATAAACAGACTGCCTCATCGATTCGTTTT
This sequence comes from Bacillus sp. Bwzl_19, assembly GCF_054900515.1. Lineage (NCBI taxonomy): Bacteria > Bacillati > Bacillota > Bacilli > Caryophanales > Bacillaceae > Bacillus > Bacillus sp. Bwzl_19. Next base: position 2,702,464 of record NZ_CM142729.1, read on the forward strand.
CCCAATTTAAATCGGGCTGTTTTTTGTCAAACAGGTGAAGGTAATACTGATTTGTCCCTTGATCATATTCCCATGCCGATCCGCCGAAAATACTTTCCCAATTGTTCGGCTCTTTGCCGTTTTTTCCGTCTCTCCAGATGTACCAGTCCCGTTTTTCGGAATCCTTCGCTGAGCGGGATTCGATAAACCAAGGATGCTCATCACTTGTATGGTTGACGACGAGGTCTATAATCAGCTTCATGCCGAGCGCATGAATATCCGCGAGGAGCCGGTCAAAATCCTTCATCGTCCCGAATTCGCCGGCAATTTGTTTATAATGCCGAATATCGTAGCCATTGTCCGCGCCCGGCGAGTCAAAAACGGGACAAAGCCAGATCACATCCGCCCCCAGCTCTTTTATGTAATGAAGCTTTGCTCTGATCCCGTTAATGTCGCCGATTCCGTCTCCGTTCGAATCCATAAAGCTTCGGGGATAAATTTGATAGACGGCCGCCGTTTTCCACCAATCCGTTTTCATACCGCCACTCCTTTCATTACAGCATATGAAGGAGCGGGATGAAGAAGCATTTTTTTCAGAAAAAAAGCCTCATTGCAAAAAGCAGGAGGCTCAGAAATCAGTTTTTTTAATTTCAACAAAGCGGATATGGTGGTCTTCAGCTTCCAGCACCTTGAATTCACACCCTTCGGCATGAAACACGTCGCCGTTTTTCAGCTCCATTTTTTGTGTTAAGAGCCATCCCGCGATCGTGTCAATGTCTTCATTTTCGATGGCGATATCAAGGAGGTCATTCACCTCTTCTATCAGCGCTTTGCCGTCCATCACATAATGGTGTTCGCCTTTTTTGACGATGTGCGGCATTTCATCCTGGTCATATTCATCGCGAATTTCCCCGACGATTTCCTCCAATATGTCTTCGACGGTCACAAGCCCCGCCGTACCGCCGTATTCGTCAACGAGAATCGCCATATGAATCCGCTCCTTCTGCATGCGGATCAAAAGTTCCTGGACCGGGATGCTTTCAATCACTCTGATGACCGGACGCATAATTTCTTTTAATTCAATGGAACGGCCGAGAAAATACGCCTTAAATAAATCCTTATTGTTAATAATGCCGAGAATGTGGTCTTTGTCTTCCTTAATAACCGGATATCGCGTATACCGCTCGTTGATGATCAAATGAATGGCTTCATCAACTGACTGGTCAAGCGAGATGGCGGCGATTTCGGTGCGCGGCACCATAATTTCTCTGGCGACCCGGTTATCGAATTCAAATATTTTGTTGACGTAACGGAATTCAGATTGATTGATTTGACCTTTTTTATAGCTTTCGGATAAAATCACCCGCAATTCCTCTTCACTGACAACGACTTCATGTTCTTTCACTGAATGAAAGCCGAACAGTTTGACCAAAAATCCGGCCGAGCCGTTTAACAGCTTGATAAACGGATACATCACTTTATAAAAGAGAATGAGCGGTTTCGCCGTCCACAGACTGACGGCTTCGGCTTTTTGAATGGATATCGTTTTCGGTGCAAGTTCGCCGATGACGACGTGCAGATACGTGACGGCGATAAACGCCGCAATAAACGTGACGACGTGCGTAATGGATGACGGCATTCCGATCAGGCTGAAAACAGGAAGAAGAATCCGCTGAATCGTCGGTTCACCGAGCCAGCCGAGTCCGAGCGCCGTAATCGTAATGCCGAGCTGGCACGCTGATAAGTACTCATCGAGATTTGAAATAACCCTGTGCGCCGCAAGCGCCCGGCTGTCTCCGGTTTCAACCAGTTCCGCAATTTTTGATCCGCGGATTTTTACGATCGCAAATTCCGCCGCCACAAAGATGGCCGTTAATCCGATTAACAGCATAATGAGAATCAGTTTTAATATAAGCAAAAAAACCCCTACCGCAAACGGTAAGGGGCCACCTCCTTCGTGTTAATTCTCATTACGACCGTTTAAGAAAATCATCACAAAACGAAGCAGCTCGAATAATGAAACGAGCGCCGCAGCCACATACGTCAGCGCGGCGGCGTTCAGCACTTTATTCACGCCGTGTTCTTCACTGTTGCGAATGAATCCTTCCGACACGATAATCCGCTTCGCCCTCGCGCTGGCATTAAACTCGACAGGCAGCGTGACAAGCTGGAAAAAAACAGCGGCAGAGAATAAAATAATGCCGAGTCCGATTAAATTCAAGCTGCCCAGGAGCATCCCGCCCAAGAAAAGCAGAGGGGCGACCCCGGAGGCAAAATTGACGACCGGAAAAATTTTGTGTCTCAGCACAAGCGCGCCGTATGATTCCTGATGCTGCAAAGCATGTCCGACTTCATGGGAAGCGACGGAAATGGCGGAAATGGAGCGGCCGTAATATACCGGCTCAGATAAACGCACCACCCGTTCCGTCGGGTCGTAATGGTCTGTTAAAGTGCCTCTTACCGGTTCTACCGGCACATCATATAAACCGTTTATATCAAGAATCCGTCTTGCCGTTTCCGCCCCCGTCCGCTGACTGGAAGCTTCCACGTCTGAGTATTTCTGAAAATTGCTTTTCACTTTAAATTGTGCCCAAAACGACAATCCCAATGCAGCAATTGTTAAAAAGACAAACAGCATATTATCCTCTTCCTTTTTCTCTTATATCGTACGAACTGCTTATATATTATTTTAATGAATGGCCGCTTTCCTGTACAGAAATCCGCTTCTTTTTTCTGACAGGAATCAAACCTGCGAGCATGATCAGAAAACACCCGGCCATTGCAGTATAAAACGGAAACGTGCCAACGGTCCCCTTTGCAAAAGCAAGCCATGAAAAGCCGCCGGACATATGATTGTATCCATTCAAATCGAAAATAAGCAATACGGCCGCTGAAGCGAGCAGCTGCGCTCCGGCCAGCGCCGCCAGCACTTTTTGAATGACTGTCATCTGACTCACCCTTTTTCGGTCCGTTTCTTTATCATATGAAAAAAACCGGGTGAATATGTTTTCGCCGATTTTTGAAAGACATCAAATGAACTGGGACATACTGTATAAAAAAAAGATACAGGTGTGATCCATCATGAAAGTGACAAATGGCGAAAAAGAACAGCTGAGCAATGCGATAGACAGAATGAATGAGGGGCTTGACGTCTTTATCCAGCTCTATAATGAATCGGAAAACGACGAACCTCTCATTCAGTTCGAGGATGAGACGGCCGAGTTAATCAGACAGGCGCGTGACTCATACGGCCAGGAACAGCTGAACGAAAAATTAAATACCATTATTAAGCAGATTTTGTCCATTTCTCTGTCGAAGGAAGAGCCGGACGAATGAAATCAAACCGTATCTTTATTTCCTGGCTGAGATGGCCGTTATATATTCGGATCGGATTGATCATTATCGCCTTGATCTTATTGTTCGGTCAATTGATTTACATGCTTGAACCGAAGCAATTCACGTCTGTGTTTGAAGGGATTTGGTGGGCGGTTATTACAGTGGCTACGGTCGGCTACGGCGATTACGTGCCCCAGACGCCGCTCGGGCAGATTGCCGGCATGGTGCTTGTATTAAGCGGAGCGAGTTTTGTGACCGCCTATTTCGCCACGCTTTCTTCAGCCGTGTTCAGCAAACAGCACCGCTATGTCGAAGGAAGGGTCGCCTTTAAAGGCAAGGGGCACGTCATTCTTGTCGGATGGAATGAGAAATCACATATGCTTCTGAAAGAGCTGCAGCACTTCGCACCATCAAAAACCGTCGTCCTGATCGATGATTCATTACGAGAAGGGCCGCTTATTGAGAACGTCCATTTCATCCGCGGACACGCTGCTGACGACGGCACGCTCAATAAGGCGAATATTACGGAAGCCGATACCGTCATTCTGACAGCAGACCAGCAGAAGAATGAAGCGGAAGCTGATATGCTGTCGGTATTAACGCTGCTCGCCATCAAAGGGCTGCATCCGTCCGTGTATTGTATCGTAGAAATTTTAACGGAACGGTATGTCAAAAACGCCGAACGCGCCGGAGCCAATAAGATTCTGTGCACATCACGGCTGTCGAGCCGGGTGATGTTTGAGCATTACCGGGTCAAGCTGCAGCTTGCCAAACCGCAAACGCTGTCCGATCTGACGCTGGAGAAAAAGGTTCGCATCATTCCCGTCCCCGAGGAATTAAAAGGCTTATCTTATTATGATTGTGCGCTCTATTATCTCAAGCGGAATACCACGATCATCGGCATACAAAAAGAAGAGGGGCCGATGCTTACCCCTCCCTTGTCATACCACGTGCTCAGCACTGATCTGTTTTTGGCTCTTTAATGCAGCAGAACATCTTCAAGCTCTTTCACGAGTGAAATGCCGATATCGATATATGAACGGTCAATTGCTGCATCCCGGCGTTTCGGCTCGGAGAATTGGTTGAATAATGATTCAAAAACACCGCCGCCTGCTGTATCATCCGTTTCCTGCTGATAGACGTGCCTCAGCAAAAAGGGCGTGCCGATTGTAACGGCAGCCCCCCGTTCATCCAGCCGTCCTTTATTTGCTTCAACAGGGATACGGAGAAATAAATAGCCGTCCTGATCGGAAATTTTATAATCAAAGAATCCCCGGTCATACTCCCAGCCGCCTCCGATGGTATAACCGATCGGTTTCAGCACCTGTTCCAATTCGCGGAATAAAAAAGATTGCCCTTCAAGTGAAGATGGTATGCTGATCATGTAAATATGCTCCTTTTAGTCTTTAGCGTCCCCGCTCTGCGGCATCTTCATACGGCTTCCGGGAAGAATCAGGAGCCGCAGACAGACGCTGAAAAGAGAAAACGGCGCATTCAATCAGAAAATACGTCACAATTGCGGACGCAGCGGCTTCAGGTGAAATAAAGAAAACGGCGGCATAGAGACAGCACTTCGTAATCAGCGAATGCATCCGGCCAATCTTCAGTTTCAGCCGGACCATATCCGTAAAAAACCCGAGTGGAAGAGCGAAAAACAGGATGGTTTGTAAGAGGACAGCGGAAGAAGGATTCAGCGCAGGATAGACAATAACGGCGGAACAGACGGAAATGACGGCATGCTTCCATAAGAGTCGTGCCAATTCATCATCACACCTTTCACGGTTTAAAAAAGGCTGACCCGTCATGCGGCGGGCCAGCCATTCTTTTTATTTTTCAAGGCGTTTTTCAAGCTCTGCTTTTTTCTCTTCAAATCCCGGTTTGCCGAGAAGCGCGAACATATTCACCTTATAGGCTTCAACACCCGGCTGATCAAACGGGTTGACTCCGAGCAGGTAACCGCTCATCGCCACCGCTTTTTCAAAGAAATAGACGAGATATCCAAATGTATATGCGTTAAGCTCCGGAATGTTGACAATTAAGTTAGGCACTTTTCCGTCTGTATGGGCAAGCATCGTGCCTTGGAACGCTTTTTTGTTGACGAAATCGACCGTTTTGCCGGCTAAATAATTTAAGCCGTCAAGATCATTTTCCGCTTCTTCAATAGTCAGCTCATGCTTCGGTTTTTCAACGTTTAATACAGTTTCAAACAGATCGCGTCTGCCTTCCTGCACGTATTGTCCGAGAGAGTGAAGGTCTGTTGAGAAGTTAGCGGAAGAAGGATAGATTCCTTTCTCGTCTTTTCCTTCACTTTCGCCGAAGAGCTGCTTCCACCATTCTGCAAAGTATTGCAGCGCAGGCTCGTAGTTGATGAGCATTTCAATGGTTCTTCCTTTATTATACAGAACATTGCGGACGACGGCGTATTGATAAGCCGCATTCTCTTCTAATTCCGAGCTGGAAAAGTCTTTGCTTGCATCCAGAGCGCCCTTCATCATTTCATCGATATCAGCCCCGCTTACCGCAATCGGCAGAAGGCCCACCGCAGTCAGAACGGAGAAACGTCCGCCGACATCATCAGGAATAACGAATGATTCAAAGCCTTCTTCATTAGAAAGCGTTTTTAAAGCGCCGCGCTCTTTATCTGTCGTCGCGTAAATCCGCGCTTTCGCTTCTTCTTTTCCGTATTTTTCTTCTAGAAGTTTGCGGAAAATCCGGAAAGCGATCGCAGGCTCCGTCGTCGTGCCGGATTTAGAAATTACATTGATAGAGAAATCAGCGTCTTCCAAAAGATCCATAACGTCTTTCATATAAGTTGAGCTGATATTGTTGCCGATAAAGATAACTTGAGGGTTTTTGCGTTTATCTTTCGGCAGGACATTATAGAAAGAATGATTGAGCGCTTCAATCGCCGCCCGGGCGCCTAAGTATGAACCGCCGATTCCGACGACGAGGAGCACGTCTGAATCTGATTTAATTTTTTCAGCGCTTTTTTTAATGCGCGCGAATTCTTCTTTATCGTAGTTTTCAGGGAGGTCCACCCAGCCTAAAAAGTCGCTTCCGGCGCCTGTTTTTTCATGGATATTATGGTGTGCCGTTTTTACGAAATCACGTGCGTATGTAAGTTCATGTTCATTGAAAAATGGTAACGCTCTTGAGTAATCAAAGCGTACATGCGTCATTTGCTTGTCCCTCCATAACGGTGAATTGTTTTCTCTTTCACTTTATATGAACTCCACCGCTAAATCAAGTCATGAAGAAGGCCGGGTGACTGCGGGATTTACGCAATCACTCCGGCCGGAAACCTGATCTTACAGAGACGCCTTCAGTATCGCAAGCACGTCATCTTTGTTCAGTTTTTGGAAATTGCCGAATCCGCCGTGTTCCATTTCTTTTGCGGCGATGTCTGCGATCAGTTCAAGCTTGTCTTCGCCGATGTCATAATCCGCAAGGCGGGACGGCGCGCCGAGGCTTGACCAGAACGCTGACAATTTATCGATACCTTCGAGCGCAATTTCTTTATCCGTTTTGCCTTCAGTATCAATGTCAAACATGTTGAGCATGAGGTTTTTAAAACGGTCTACATTTGTATCAAGCGTGTATCTCATCCAGTTCGGGAACAAAATCGCGAGTCCTCCCGCGTGAGGGATGTCATATACGGCTGATACGGCGTGCTCCATCGTGTGGGAAGCCCAATCGCCGAAATAGCCCATCTGCAGCGTGCCGTTTAATGCGATCGTACCCGCGTATAAAATCGTTTCGCGGTGCTTATAGTTCCCGAGGTCTTCCAAAAGCTTCGGCGCTGTTTCAATTACCGTCTGAAGTACCGCAAAGCACATTCTGTCCTGAAGCGGCGGGTTTTCAACATTGTGGAAATATTGTTCAAATACGTGGCTCATCATATCCACCATGCCGTATACGGTTTGGTTTTCAGGTACGCTGAATGTATTCTCAGGGTCTAAAATGGAGAAACGCGGATGAGTGACATTGCTGCCCCATACGAATTTTTCATTTGTTTCCCAATTTGTGATAACGGAATCCGGGTTCATTTCAGAGCCAGTCGCCGCAAGCGTCAGCACCGTGCCGAACGGAAGCGCGTCCTGCGCTGTTACTTTTTTGCTGTAAATGTCCCATGCGTCGCCGTCATACTTCGCTCCGGCCGCAATCGCTTTTGTACAGTCGATGACACTTCCGCCGCCGACTGCGAGAAGAAAATCAATCTCATGCTGTCTGCACAGCTCAATTCCTTTATTCACCGTTGCCAGACGCGGGTTTGGTTCAACGCCCGCAAGCTCATGAACAGATGCGCCTTCTTCTTTTAAGATGCCTGTTACTTGGTCATACAGGCCGTTTCTCTTAATGCTGCCGCCTCCGTATACAAGCAGTACATTTTTCCCGTATTGCTTCAGCTCTTTTTTCAATTGGTCGATTTGACCTTTTCCGAAAATCAGTTTCGTCGGATTGTAGTACGTAAAGTTCTCCATTCACAATAACCTCCAAAAAAATCGTAAGGGAATTACTATAACACAGAAAAAAAGGAGCTGCCAATTCGGCCGCCCCCTTTATTTGATTACAATGATGCTTTCAGTATCGCAAGCACATCTTCTTTTTGCAGTGATTTGAACTGTCCGAATGCGCCGTTTGCCATCGCTTTATCAGCAATCGTATCCAGCTTCTCGTCAGAAATGTCATAATCAGCGAGTCTGTTCGGAGCGCCGAGGCTCGTCCAGAACGCAGACAGCCTGCTGATCCCTTCAAGCGCGATCTCTTCATCTGATCTGCCTGTCTCGGCAATATCAAAGACACGGACGGCAAGCTGTTTAAAGCGGGCCGGATTTTCTTTGAGTACATGTCTCATCCAGTTCGGGAACAGAATCGCCAAACCTCCCGCGTGCGGTATATCGTAAACCGCAGACACCGCATGCTCGATGTTGTGTGTGGCCCAATCCCCTCTTGCGCCCATTGACAGCATTCCGTTCAATGCGATTGTGCCTGTATATAAAATCGTCTCACGAAGCTCGTAGTTCTCCAGATCATTGATCAGCTTCGGCGCTGTTTCAATCACCGTGCGCAGAAGCGATTCACACATCCGGTCCTGATACGGCGTGTTTGACGTGTGGTGGAAATATTGTTCAAATACGTGGCTCATCATATCGACCATGCCATAAATGGTGTGGTCTTTTGGAACGGTAAATGTGTTTACCGGATCAAGAATAGAGAATTTAGGATAAACGAGCGGGCTTCCCCATCCGTATTTCTCTTGTGTCTCCCAGTTTGTGATGACTGATCCGGAGTTCATCTCTGATCCGGTCGCCGCAAGCGTCAGCACTGTTCCGAACGGCAGCGCTTCTTTCGGCTGGTGTTTTTTCGTGACGATATCCCATGCGTCACCATCATATTTAGCACCCGCCGCGATGGCTTTCGTGCAGTCAATGACACTTCCGCCGCCGACGGCCAATAAGAAATCGATGTTGTTTTCTTTACAGAGCGCAACACCTTTGTTTACCGTTGAGACACGCGGATTCGGCTCTACGCCTGCCAATTCATGTACGGTAACTCCTGCTTTTTTCAGCAGCTCGGTTACTTGATCGTAAAGACCGTTGCGCTTAATGCTGCCGCCTCCGTATACGAGCAGCACGTTTTTTCCGTACGGCTTGATTTCTTCAGGAAGTTTTTCAACCTCTCCCTTTCCGAAAATCAATTTCGTCGGATTCCAATATGTAAAGTTTTGCATGACATCTCCTCCTTTGGATTTATATTATGCAGAAAGATGACGTTCAATGTAAAGCAATCCGCTTTTTTGACGGCACATCATACGGTTTACAGACGTCGTAACCTCGGGAATGGCACAGATATAGCTTGAAACAGTGTGATTTTCACGGCGGAGAATGTAGTATGCATAGATTCTTTGCTTTGTCACAATCTATAACTGTTTCACGAATTCATAGAGGAGGTTGTTTACATGAGTGTTATTCAGCGTATCTGTCTCGTTTTAACGATTATCGGCGCTATTAACTGGGGACTGATCGGATTTTTCCAATTTGATTTAGTAGCAGCCATCTTCGGCGGCCAAGGATCAGCTCTGTCGCGGATTATTTACGGCCTTGTCGGCATCGCCGGTCTGATCAATCTCGGCCTGCTGTTTAAGCCGAACGAAGAAACATCCCGCGAGGAAGCAACAAATCCGGAAGTCAGATAAACATAAAAAAAGCACCGAACATACATATCCGGTGCTTTTTTTTGATGCTTATTTTTTAATAAGGTCTTTGCGGTTGGACTGTTCAATCCACTCTTCAAGCTTATCTTTCAGTGTGTTGAAACCTTGCGGAGCAGAAGCTTCTTCAGAAACTTGAGCCGCTTTTGGTTTTCTTGGTTTGCTTTCTTTTCTTTCAGGCGCAGCTTGAGTCGCACGGATAGAAAGGCTGATTTTACCTTTTTCTTCGTCAACTGCAAGTACTTTTACTTGTACTTCGTCACCGATTGAAAGATGTTCATTGATGTCTTTTACGAAACCGTGAGTGACTTCAGAAATGTGCACAAGTCCTTGAGTTTCTTCATCTAATGCAACAAACGCACCATACGCTTGTAATCCTGTTACTTTACCAGTGTAAACACTGCCCACTTCAAATTTTGCTGCCATTCATAACAACTCCTAAGTTAAATTAAATACAGTTTATACGCAATTTAAAATTATATCATACAAGTTTGTTTTTCGCAAAGAGAACTTTTTTTATGAGGATGTTTAAGCACGGAAAAAGGAGGGTATACTATGTTTACGAAGGCTTTCTAGTATTCCCCCCCTTTTATTTGGATGCGAACTGGGTTCGTATCTTTTTTTATGCCCTTTTTTCAACAAACCGTTTGATTCTGACGAGCGCTTCCTGAATCTGCTCAATGGATGTTGCATAGGAGCATCTGATGTACCCTTCGCCGCTCGGGCCGAACACATTCCCCGGAACGACGGCTACTTTTTCTTCAAGAAGCAGCTGTTCTGCGAATTCTTCTGAACTCATGCCGGTCGACTGAATGGAAGGAAAGGCGTAAAATGCTCCGCCGGGGTGGTGGCAGCCGAGTCCGATTTCGTTCAGCGTTTCCACAATGAGATTTCGGCGTCTCCGGTAGCTTTTTTTCATTCTTTCCACGTCTTCCTGACCGTTTTTCAGCCCTTCAAGCGCCGCGTACTGCGCCATAGAAGGCGCGCACATCATCGCGTGCTGATGAATTTTGAGCATGGCGTCCCTGATCACGGGAGGCGCAGCCGTAAACCCGAGTCTCCATCCCGTCATGGCAAATGCTTTGGAGAACCCTGAAATAAGAATCGTCCGCTCCTTCATGCCGCGGATGGCCCCCATACTCGTGAATGGCTCGTCATACGTCAATTCGGCATAAATTTCATCGGCGAGCACAATGATGTCGTGTTTTTCAGCGAAAGCAGCGATTGATTCAAGCTCTTCTTTTGAATAGACGGAACCTGTCGGATTTGACGGCGAACAAAGAAGCAGCGCTTTTGTTTTGTCCGTCAGAGCCGCTTCAAAATCGGCTGCTGATGCTTTGAACCCTTTTTCAGCGGTAGTCTGAATCGGCACCGGCTTCGCTCCCGTCAGTGTCACGAGTGATTCATAGGCGACAAAACACGGTTCGGGAATTAACATTTCCTCTCCCGGATTCATAATGGCGCGGACAGCGAGATCAAGCGCCTGGCTTGCCCCTACCGTAACAATCAGTTCACTGTCAGGCGAATAATTCAGGCCGAACCGCTGATCTAAATAGCGGCTGATTTCTTCTCTCAGTTCATAAAGACCCGCATTTGCCGTATAAGCCGTATAGCCCTGTTCTAAAGAAAGAATACTCGCTTCCCTCACGTTCCAGGCCGTCACAAAGTCAGGTTCCCCCACTCCCAGTGAAATGACGCCTTCCATCGTAGCGGCCAGATCAAAGAATTTGCGGATGCCTGACGGTTTAATCTGCTGCACATAGTCAGATAAATAAGAAGTCTTCGTTTCCATTTACGGAGACACCACGATTCTTTTGTCATCGTCTCCGCTTTCAAAGACTTTGCCGTCATGCTTATATTTTTTCAGAATAAAGTGCGTTGTCGTGGAAACGACGGAATCAAGGGTGGACAGTTTTTCAGACACGAAGCTCGCAACGTCTGACATCGTGTTGCCGCGAATAACGACAGATAGGTCATACACCCCTGACATCAGGTATACTGATTCAACTTCCTGGAATCTGTATATCCGTTCAGCGACTTCATCAAAGCCAACATTTCGTTTCGGAGTGACTTTTACGTCAATCATCGCCGTGACGCCTTCCAAACCGTCGACTTTGCGCCAATCAATCATAGCTGCATAATCAATGATGACTTTTTCCTTTTCAAGCTTTTCAATGATGCTTTTGACTTCATCGGCGGGAATGTTCGCCATTTTTGCAATCGTTTCCGCGTCAACGCGGCTGTTTTCGTCTAAAATTTCTAATATTTCTGTTTCTTTTTCGGTCAGCTTCATATGTTTCACACCTTTGCATTATCAAAAATCTTCATGACATTATATCACGATTTTCGACAAATGCTAAGAAAAACCCGAAAGAAACCGGAGCTAAAATCTGACAATCAAAAAAGCCTTTACATCACAACAAAGAAAGGATGGCGAAGCCTTTTATGGAAGCTGTTTCACCGATTAAACGGGCCGCGATACACGGAGTTGAGCTGTATTACGAGCATTATGAAAATCCCGGCAGAGACACACTCGTCTGCGTACACGGTTTTTTATCTTCGGCATTCAGCTTCAGAAAACTGATACCGCTGCTCAGAAACCATTATGATATTATCGCCGTTGACCTGCCTCCTTTCGGACAATCGGAAAAATCACGGACGTTCGTATATACTTATGCAAACCTCGCCAAGCTTCTGATCGGACTTCTTGAAAAGCTCAATATCAGCCGGGCCGCGCTCGTCGGCCATTCGATGGGCGGCCAGATTTCCTTATCCGCGTCTCTTCTTAAACCAGAGCTTTTTTCTAAAATCGTCCTGCTGTGCAGCTCGGGGTATTTAAAACGCTCGCATCCGTCGATTATATTCGGAACGCATATCCCTTGTTTTGACTTGTATCTTAAGTATTGGCTTTCAAAAGACGGCGTGCTGAAAAACCTGCTAAATGTCGTACATGACCGGACGCTTATCGACCAGGAAATGATTGACGGTTATGAAAAACCATTTACAGACCGGCAGATTTTCAAAGCAATGACAAGGTTCATCAGGCACAGGGAGGGCGATTTGGACTCTGAAGATTTGAAGAGAGTACAAAACCCCGCTCTTTTAATATGGGGGGAAGAAGACCGGGTCGTGCCGGTCTCAGTCGGAGAACGGCTTCACCGCGACCTCCCGGATTCCATTTTGTATTCGCTTAAAGATACGGGGCATCTCGTCCCCGAAGAGCGTCCGGAGTTTGTTTCGGAGCGGATTTTTGAATTTATCCAATAACAAAAACCGGCGATATCGCCGGTTTTTAAGGGGTGCAGGAGCTGCTTTCTTTTATGAACAGTAGCTGCTCGGCCACCTTTTGGCAGCCTTCGATCGGAAGTTTTTGTTCAAATGAAGCTTCAAAGATATCCTGAATGGCTTCTGCCAGCTTGTCGGCACGATCTTCACGATAGACGGCCTGAACGATATCGACGGCTTCTGTCTCATAAAATTCTTCTCCATATTTAAACGGGTCCCACTTGGCAATGATTTTCATCATTCCCATGACCGCTTGGCTTTCTTCCATTTTCATCACCGCTTATAATAAAGTTTGCAAATCTATTTTACCATAGATACACTGTGAAAATAATGATACTACAGGAGTGACATACATGAACTTTGACCTTCGAGAAAACCGGCTTGGCACACAATCGGTGAAATGGGACACGGCAGAAGCGTTATTCGGCGTATCGGACGCACTTCCGATGTGGGTGGCCGATATGGATTTCCGAGCTCCCGAAGCGGTCACTGAAGCCTTAAAAGCCCGCCTTGACCACGGGATATTCGGTTATACGTCTCCTGACGAAAATACAAGAGAAGCCGTCGCTTCATGGCTTCATACTCGGCACGGCTACCGGCCCGATCCCGCAAGCATCGTGTTCAGCTCCGGGGTTGTCACGGCGATCAGCATGGCCGTACAGGCCTTTACCGAACCGGGAGATCCGGTTTTGATCCAGTCACCCGTGTATACGCCTTTTTATCAGATGATCGAGGAAAACAAACGGCGGGTTTTACATAACCCATTACGGGAAGAAAACGGAATCTACTGCATGGATTTTGAGGATATTGAGAAAAAGCTGAGCGATTCTGAGGTTAAGCTGATGATTCTTTGCAATCCGCACAATCCGTCCGGGAGAGCGTGGAGCCGGGATGAGCTTTTGAAGCTCGGATCGCTGTGCGCCGCCCATAACGTCACCGTCGTTTCTGACGAAATACATTCCGACTTGATGCTGTACGGAAAGCCGCATACGCCATTTGCTTCTCTGTCTGAGGATTTTGCGCGGATTTCCGTTACTTGTGTCGCGCCGAGCAAGACGTTTAATATCGCCGGCATTCAGGCATCCGCCATTATCATTCCCGATCGGTATAAGCGGGTGAAATTCTCCGCCGCATTGCATCAGAACGGAATTTCCAACCTCAACACATTTGCGGTTGCAGCAATCGAAGCCGCCTATACAAAGGGGGGCCCTTGGCTCGATGCGCTGATCCCTTACATTGAGGGAAATATGAAATTGGCTGAAGACTTTTTAAGAAAAGAATTGCCGAAAGTCCGCATGATGAAGCCTGACGCCTCCTATTTGATCTGGATGGATTTCAGCGAATACGGGTTTTCGGACGCAGAGCTCAGAGAAAGAATGCTCAAAAAAGGGAAAATCATTTTAGAACCGGGAACGAAATACGGACCCGGCGGCGAAGGATTTATGAGACTCAATGTCGGCTGTTCGGCCGCCGCCGTAAAAGAAGGGCTTGAGAGAATCAAAGCAGCGCTCGCTTAGCAGCCGAAAGAACGCCTTTATCCGAAGAGATAAGGGCGTTCTCTTTAGAGAAAAAATATACTTTTTTTGCCGGTAAAGATGTTATAATAGATTCATATTTACATAGGAAAGGATTTCGCATAAATGGAGATTGTAAAGGATTACCTGCTTCACTTCTCTTTTATACTATTCCCTATTTTTCTTTATCAAGTCTTCTGGCTCAGCAAGCCTGATTTGCTTGTGCCGAGAGCGAACCGCCTGCTGGTCGCCGTATTTGCAGCGTCATCTTCATTATTATGTACGGCATTTCCCATCCAGGAACTTCATACCGTCCGTTACGGATTGCAGCTGATTCCCATTATCGTCTGCCTGCTTTATTCCGGAACTGCCGCAGGACTTGCCGCAGGGGCAGTATCCGTTTTTTCTCAGCTCATATGGTTTGAACCTTCCGCTCTTTTTTTCTTATCCTTAATTCCTTTTTTAATCATCATTCCTATCCGGCTCCAATCGAAATGGCCTTTTTTTTCAAAGCGGAAGAAACTGCTTTTCGCTCTTCTCATCGGCTGCACTGAAGCCGTCCTATTAACCGCAGCTGTCTTCATCTATTCCGTAACCAATATTTTCAATTTTCAAAATCTATCTTCTATTTATTACGAGGCGGCAATATCCGTATTTTTTCAGGTCAGCGCCCTGGTGCTGTGCATTTATTTGATTGAGATCATTGATGAGAATGCGTCCATGCGGGCAAGGCTGATACACTCAGAAAAAATGGCTGTCGTCAGTGAGCTTGCAGCGAGCGTCGCCCATGAAGTCCGCAATCCGCTTACAGTCGTCAGAGGTTTTGTGCAGCTGCTGTTCAGCGGCGAACAGCTTCAGGACAAATCACACTCCGGGTATCAGAAGCTTGTGCTGTCCGAACTCGACCGGGCTCAGACGATCATAACGAATTATCTGGATATGGCGAAGCAGGATGATTATGAAAAGGAAAGGTTTGATATTTCTCTGCTCGTGAAGGAAACGAGTTCCTTAATGGAGTCATACGCCAATTTTAAATCGGTGACGGTTCGAAGCGAGCCGGATTTATATGTGTACGGGGACATAAAAAAACTGAAACAGCTGTGCCTTCTGAAAACGGCCGAATCGAGGTCTCCGTTCAAAAACAGGAACAGATGATTCTCATTCAGATTACGGATAACGGAATCGGCATGTCCGACGACGAACTTCAGAAACTCGGCAAGCCGTATTATACACTGAAGACTAACGGCACCGGGCTCGGACTTACTGTGACATTCTCGATTATTCAGCATCATGAAGGCTCCGTCTATTTCACCAGCGGCGAGCACTCGGGCACAACGGCCTCCGTCAGGCTTCCGGCAGCTGTTCACTAGCCAATCGCGCTGATCTTTTATAGAATAAGCAGAGAGGTGAACGCTATGGATTCATTTGAAATCGGCACAATCGTAAAAGGGTTTTATAAAACAGGAGCATACATAGGGGAAGTGACAGACGTCAGGCCTAAGCACTATTTAGTAAAAATTAAAGCCGTTCTGACGCATCCCGCTCAAGGAGATCTTCATCATCCGAAGCAGGCGGATGTTCCGTTTTTTCATGAAAGAAGAGCGCTTGCATACGGGGAACAGACAAACATACCGCACCAGATGGTCAAACCGTTTGAAGGTGAAGTGCCTGATTATACGGCTTCCTTACAGGCTGCGGCTGCCCGGCTGAAAGATCAGCTCACAGCGGACGGCTCAGAATGGGCGAAACGATCGCTCGCCAGCTTGGCCGTGTTAGAGCGTGACTATTTTAAAGAACTTTGACCCAGTCGGCATGATTGGGTTTTTTTATGTGGCCCGGCGAAACAGTTCAGTCAGATCGACGCGATCGCCGATCGTCGGAGGTTGCGGTTTTTCAAGATATTGTTTATCGCGCTCGACAAGCTTGAATAACTTGTGAGTCGTCATCGCATCATCCAGCGCTTTATGATGCGTACCCGTCCCTTTATCGCCGTACTCTTCAGCCGCTTTCCACAGGCCCGTCAATGTTCTGTCACCGAAGAAGTTTTTGTATTCAAGGGACAGATCCCGGAGTTCTCCTTTAAATGGAAAAGGGATGTGGTTAAACATGCAATTTTGCTTTAACACTTTCATGTCCATATTGCCCCAGGTGACGATCGTGCAGTTTTTATCAGGATCAAGCTCATTTAATTTGCGGATGAATTCATTAAACGTGATTCCGCCGTCCACGTCTTCTTGAGTGATGTTCAGAAAGGTTTTGCACCGTTTCGTCAGCTTCGGAAATTTTTTCGGTTTGATATAACTTGAAAACGTTTCAGCCACTTCGTCATCCACCGTTTTGACAATCCCCGCTTCAATAATCTCGGGAAAGAAATTTTGCGGGCTGTATTTTCCGTCAGGCATCGTAAATTCGAAATCAATAATGAGCAGACTGCGCTGATCCACTTTTTTTACACCTGCCTTTCCTCCGATCAAAAATGATATTTTATGATAGTATATCAGTTTCCCCTCTGAAACTTTCTTCATTTTCTAAAAATAATGAATTTTCCTATATCCGCATCAAAAATACAAATACCGAATTCATTCCTATATACTTATTATTAGACACACGAAAAGTAAAGAAGGTGATGTTATTTCTGTCCGTAAGAAGAACTTCGTCGTCATTTGGATTACAAATTTCTTTGTTTCCGCCAGCATGACCATGATTGTTCCGTTTCTTTCGCTGTATATCGAATCGATCAGCCCCCACTCCGGCGGGTATGTGCAGAGATGGAGCGGGTATGTGTTCGGCGTCACGTTTTTAATGGCGTTTGTGATTTCTCCGTTTTGGGGAAGATTCGGCGATAAGCAAGGCTACAAAAAAATTCTTTTGATTACAGGAACCGGCATTGCCGCAAGCATTTTATTAATGGGGTTTGTGACATCGGTTTATCAGCTGTTTGTCCTGCGGCTGCTAATGGGCCTCGTGACAGGCTTTGTTCCGACATCGCTTGCCATGATTTCGGCGCAGACGCCGAAAGAAACTGCCGGGAAAACACTCGGCACCTTGCAGATGGGTCAGGTGTCAGGCACTTTATTCGGACCGATGCTGGGCGGGCTGCTCGCTGACAGCTTCGGGTTTACGTACACGTTTTTTATTACGTCCTTTGTCATTTTCGCATCCGTGCTGCTCGTTTTATTTCAGGTCAACGAGCAGCCGCTCGGCGAGAAACAAAGCAAGCGGAAAACCTATTCCAGAAAACAGGTGCTCTCCTATATTTTTCACCAGCCCGCGCTTTGGGCGATGATGGTGCTTACCATGATCGTGCAAACCGGCAATTTCAGCATTCAGCCGCTGCTTGCTTTATATGTCAATGAGCTGCACGGGCCTGTTAATTTAGCTTTTTTCTCCGGAATGGCGTTTTCAGCTACCGGACTCGGAAGCTTATTGCTTGCCCGGAAATGGGGAGACTTCGGCGACCGCTTCGGCCACAGCCGGATCTTAATCGTGCTTTTGATCGCATCAGCGGTGTTTTTTATTCCGCAGGCGCTCGCCTCCTCTCTCTCCATCCTTTTAGTCTTCAGATTTCTGTTCGGCATGGTCATGGGCGGCACGCTGCCCTGCATTACGGCAGCGATCCGCGTCAGGGCGCCGGGCAGCATTCAGGGTGAGGTGCTCGGCTATAACGTCAGCTTTCGGTTTCTCGGAAATGTGCTCGGCCCTCTGCTCGGAGGCGCGGTATCGAGCGGTTTTTCCATTTCGGCTGCTTTCTACGTCACCGCCTTTCTCTTTTTGGCAGGCGCGGGACTTTTATGGATGGCCGGACATCTGCAAAAGGATACAGCGTCAAATGCGGGCTGACCGATCAGCAATCACGATTTCTTCTAAATTTAACCTTCTCGTATTCTTAAAAGAATGATACGATATGGCTAGAAATCAGGAGAAAAGAGAGTGACCATGGTACGTAAAATAATCGGATGGATTTTGCTGCTTGGCATTATCCCGTTGTTTGCATTTACAGTTATTGCTTCCGGCAAAGAGGTAAAACAAATCAAGCCTTTTGATCAGGTGCTCGATAACCATATTGATTTAAAAGCAATCAATCTGGTTCAAAACAGTTACATGTATGACAGGGACGGAAGCCTTGTTTCTGAAATTGTCAGCGATCATGAGAACCGCGTAATCGTGCCCTTCAATAAAATACCGAATGAGGTAAAACAGCTGTTTTTGACCTCTGAGGACCGTCATTTTTATGAGCATAAAGGGTTTGATTTTATGGGGATGGTCAGGGCAGCCGCCTCCAATTTCAAAGATCATAAAATTGACCAGGGCGCCAGCACCATCACCCAGCAGCTGGCAAGGAACGTGTATTTAAGCCATGAACGCACCTTCAGCCGAAAACTGACGGAGCTGGCCTATTCCTATCAGCTTGAGAAAAAATACAGCAAAGATGAGATTTTAGAAGGCTACTTAAATACGATTTATTTTAATAACGGGGTATACGGTGTCGGTTCGGCGGCACAATTTTATTTCAGCAAGCCGCTGAAATCTCTCACCCTGGGAGAAATGGCTTTCATCTGCGCCATCCCTAATAACCCTACATTATATGATCCTCTCAAGCATTTTGACTATACGAAAAAACGACAAGTCAGATTGCTTAACGGATTAAAAAAAGCAGGCGTCATATCCGGAAAACAGCTTAAAAAAGCCGAAAAGGAACATATCAAACTTGATATAAACGAAAAAACAAACAAATATCCTGACTATGTTTCCTATGTAAATGATGAATTCACACAGCTTGTTTCATCATCTGAAGGCTATGACAAACGTCTTGAAAAAGCTTCCGGAAAGGCGAAACAAAAAATTCAGAGCGAGCTTTCCGAAAGAGTCAGCACGCTGTTGAAAGACGGTGTGAAGATTTATACGGCGCTGAATCCGTATATGCAAAATCAGGTCGTCGCCCAAGTGAATCAAAATCTGCCGTATGCAGGCGTTCAGGGCGGAGCGGCCGTGATTAATCATCAGACGCATCAGATTATCGCACTTTCTGGCGGGAAAGATTATCATAAATATGATTTCAACCGTGCCTATCAAGCTTACAGACAGCCCGGTTCTTCCATTAAGCCGCTGCTTGATTACGGGCCTTACATTGAAAAGACCGGCGCCACGCCAAACAGCAAGATTGACGCAAGCAAATTCTGCAGTGCGGATTACTGCCCGCAAAACTACAATAACCGCACGTACGGCACGGTAACGCTGGAAACGGCGTTTAAATACTCGTACAACACACCGGCCATCAGAATTATGGACCGCGTGGGCGTCAATAAGGCGTTCAGCTACCTTGAACCGTTTCATTTCGCGAAGCTGGTCAGCGCGGATTACCGTCTGCCTGCGGCGCTGGGCGGTTTTACAAACGGGATGACGCCTCTTGAAATGACCAATGCGTACACCACGTTCGGCAACAACGGCGTTTATACGCCGAGTCACGCGATTACTAAAGTGACTGATTTAAAAGGAAAAACGATATTAAAATGGAAAGACCAGCCGACGCAGGTTTTCAGCGTACGGACCAACATGCAGATCAAAGAAATGATGAAAGCCGTCGTTAAAAGCGGAACAGGAAAAAAAGCGAACTTTAAAGCTCCATACGTCGGCGGAAAATCAGGTACGTCAAATGACTATCACGACATGTGGTTTGTCGGCCTGACGGATGCATATACAATGGGGGTATGGGTCGGCAAGGATACACCGTCAAGCGTCGAATATCTTCATGACGCAAGCCCTCAGCTTTCGATCTGGAAAAACACGCTGCAAGCAGCCTATTAAAGATAACGGAGGGGATCCACCTTGAAACCAGCTCAGCTTCCGGACCGCGTACTATTGTTTGACGGCGTCTGCAACTTATGCAACGGCGCCGTTCAATTCATCATTAAACGCGATCCGGCCGGCCTGATCTCATTTGCTTCATTGCAATCAGATACCGCCCGTGAGCTTTTGGCATCAGAAGGACTTCCGACAGAACAATTTGACAGCATGATTTTTATCGAAAACGGGCGGATATACAGAAAATCCCAAGCGGTATTGAAAGTTGCCCGTCATCTCCGCGGAGCCTGGCGGCTGTCTTCGGTTTTTTTCGCAGTGCCCCGCCCCCTCAGGGACAGAGCCTATTCTTTCATCGCCCGGCGACGTTACAAATGGTTCGGAAAAAGGGAAGCATGCATGCTCCCCTCCCCTGAGATCAAAAACAGATTTCTGTCTTAACAAAAATGGCTAGCTTACACAGGTAAGCTAGCCATTATGCTATTATAAAGCTTGATAAAAATGTACAAAATACCGATAACAAAAGTAAACCAAAACAGAATCTCAAACAATATAAAACCGATCAGGGAAACGATCGAGAGCGTTGAATAGATTCTGTACACCATGAAGATCAAATATACGAGCGTGACGACGGCAAATAACGCCGCAATCCAGAAACCATTCTGCACAAGCGCAAAGGAAAGAATTCCTCCGCCTACATAAATTAAAGAGCCTAATCTGATTTTTTTCAGGTTGTCCCCTTCAGGGTCATTTGTGAAAAACAAAAGAGACAGCTCTGTTACTGTGTTTGCAATCAGCTTTAAAGCCGAAAAAAGCATAAAATACACAAGGGCGAACGCTGCAAAAAGCGCCAGTCTGATCCCTTTCTCGGAGAAATAATCTAGCATCCCCTGATACATGCCGAGCGACTGAAGCATCTTCATGGCATAAAGCGAGGTAGAAATGGATAATGACGAACTAAAAAGCAGAATCGCAACGAGCGGAAAATAACCCGTCCAATAAGTATTTTTCATATAATAAGTCCCTTTCTATAATCTACCTCACTTATTATGGAGGACTTAAAACACATTGACAAGATAAAAAATTCCATTTTTCCTCACTTTTACGAAATATGAGCCCGATCTTCACAAACCGGCTTTTTCGGAGTAAAGTAGAACGCGGGAATGATAAACGTAAGGAAGGCTGTTATGAAAAAAACATTAAAATTGCAAACCCGATTAACGATATTCGTCTGTATTGTCGTTCTGATCGCACTTTGTATCACTTTTTTCACCATCAGCGTCCAGACCGCAGACCGCGTGAAAGAAGAAGAACGGACAACCGCGCTGCGCACCGCAAAACTGGTCGCAGAAACACCGGGTGTCGCACAGGCATTGCAAACAAGAAAAGGGCTGAAAGAGCTCCGGGATTATACATTGGACGTCCAGCATACGACAGGAACCGAATTTGTCGTGGTTATGGATATGAACAGCATCCGCCTCACCCACCCCGACGCAAATAAAATCGGGAAGAAATTCACCGGCGGAGACGAGCAGCCGGCGATGCACGGCCATATCAAAACGAGCACATCAGCGGGAACGCTCGGGAAATCCATGAGAGCCTTCGTTCCGATCTATGGAAAAGATAAAAAACAAGTGGGCGTCGTTTCAGTCGGGATTTCGCTGAACAAAATACAGGATGTCGTAAGCCACAGTTTGAGACCGCTTTATTTCATTATCTGCGTAAGTATTTTTGTCGGCGTCATAGGAGCTGTGATTGTCGCCCGCACCGTCAAAAACATCATGTACGGTCTTGAGCCTTATGAAATCGCCACCCTGCTGGAAGAGCGGAGCGCCATGCTCGAATCCACGAAGGAGGGCATCCTGGCGGTTGACGCGCGGGGAAAAATTAAGCTTGCCAATGCGGAAGCGAAACGCCTTTTTATTAAAATGGGTATTCCGACTAATCCGGTCGATCAAGATGTGAACGATATTCTTCCGAAAAGCCGGCTGAAGCAGGTGATTGAAACGAAAAAACCGCTTCAGGACAGAGATATCCGCATTAACGGCCTAGAGCTGGTCTTTAATGAGGTTCCGATTCATCTGAAGGGGCAAACCGTCGGAGCAATCGCCACTTTCAGGGACAAAACGGAGGTCAAACATTTAGCAGAACAGCTGTCCGGTGTTAAAATGTATGCAAACGCGTTAAGAGCACAGTCCCATGAATTCATGAATAAGCTCCATGTCATTTTAGGACTTGTACAGTTAAAAGAATACGATGACCTCGGCACTTATATTAAAGATATCGCTATTCAGCAAAAGACGGAAACAAGCGAAATTATAAGCGATGTCAAAAGCCCGGTTCTCGCAGGGTTTCTTTTAGGAAAACAAAGCTACATACGCGAACAGGGCGCTGATCTGGACATTCAGCTTGGCAGCCTGATTCCGAATGCGGCGGATCCTGCCGTCATCCATGAGCTCATTACGATTATCGGAAATCTGTTAAACAACGGGCTTGACGCGGTGGCGCAGATGCCGAAAAAAAACATTACGTGTTCGATGCGGTTTCAGGATCGCCAGCTTAATATAGAAATTACGGACACCGGGGCCGGAATGTCTGCCGAAGACCAAACCCGCATTTTTGAACAGGGGTATTCCACGAAAGGAACAAACCGGGGATTCGGCCTCTATTTTACCCAGCAGGCAACAGAAAATTTAAAAGGCCACATGATTGTGACAAGTGAAAAGAATGAAGGAACGACTTTCAGTCTTCGCATTCCGTATGAACCGAAGGAGGAAAATGATGATTAATGTACTCATAGTTGAAGACGACCCCATGGTGGGTGAATTAAATAAACGCTATCTCAGCCAGATTGAAGGCTTTCAGCTGAAAGGGATCGCTTCATCCTTTCAAAGCGCGCTGCACGTGTTAAGCGAGCATCATATCGATCTCATCCTTCTTGACATTTACATGCCGGGAAAAAACGGGCTTGAGCTTTTAACGGAAATCCGCAAACAAAATGAATCGGTCGATGTCATCGTCATTTCAGCCGCAAGCGAGCTGGATGTCATCAAAAAAACGCTTCGGTACGGCGCCGTCGATTATTTAATCAAACCATTTGAGTTTGACCGTTTTCAAACCGCCCTTTCCGACTACAGACGCAAGCAGAAGGTTTATCAATCACACAGAAGCATGACACAGAAAGAATTGGATGCGGAGCTTTTTCAAAAGAAAGAAGCGGCTGAAAAAGTTCACCTTCCGAAGGGCCTGACAAAAAGCACGCTTAAACTCATCTGGGCAAGCATCGAATCTTTCGGAGACAGCTCTTTTACCACTGAAGATCTCGCCAAGCATACTGAAATCTCACAAGTTTCCATCCGGAAATACCTTAAATTTTTGGAGGATACTCAAGTGCTGAACGTAGAGATGGCGTACGGCACGATCGGCAGACCGGTCTTTCAATACCATATCAACACCGGCAATGTCAGCAGCATAAAACAATATTTATAATGTCAAAAAGCGCCGTTCCGCCGTGAACGGTGCTTTTTTACTGTCATCCCCCGTGACAAAATGCTATATAAGAATAATGACCCGGCGGAACCTCCTATAATTTATCCAGATGAGGAAATGGGTTCGTAAAATTGATATTTTTTAAAAATAAGCAAATTTCTATTTATTTATGGCGGGTAAAATGATAATTATGATTGGTTAGCTGATCTTTTCAGGTAAGCCATAAGTCCCGAACCCGGAAGAGACAGCCGCTTAGGCGGGAAAAAGAGAGATCGTCTCATCATTATTATCAGAAAGTTTTTTCGATTCTGTATCCGGGACGGTGAATCGAGTGTGAAAGGAACAGCATCAGCCATATTTTACAGGGGGGTTATATCTTTGAAAAAACGCAAAATCGGAATGGCGATGGCGCTCATCGCGGCTGCCGGAACCATATTAAGCGCATGCGGTTCAAGTGACAAAGCAAACGGCTCCGGAAGCAAAAACTTTACCGTCGGCATGGTCACAGATATCGGCGGCGTCGATGACAAATCATTCAACCAGTCCGCCTGGGAAGGCATCCAGGCATTCGGAAAAGACAAAGGGCTTACAAAAGGCAAAAGCGGTTTTGACTATCTTCAATCAAAATCAGATGCGGATTATACAACGAACTTAAATAAATTAGCGCGGGAACACTTTGACCTGATATACGGAGTCGGGTATTTGATGCAGGATTCCATCAGCGAAATCGCCGATCAGCGCAAAGACACGAATTTTGCGATTATTGACGCCGTTGTCAAAAAAGACAACGTGGCGAGCCTTACATTTAAAGAGCAGGAAGGTTCATTCCTCGTGGGAGCAGCCGCTGCGTTATCGAGCAAAACGGGAAAAGTCGGATTCGTGGGCGGAATGGAGTCTGAATTGATCAAAAAATTTGAAATCGGCTTCCGCGCCGGTGTACAAGCCGCAAATCCGAAAGCGGTCGTCGAAGTGAAATATGCGGGCGGATTTGACAAAGCCGATGTCGGCAAGGCGACGGCTGAAAGCATGTACAAATCGGGCGTTGACGTCATTTATCACGCGGCCGGCGCAACGGGAACGGGCGTCTTCACTGAAGCCAAAAATCTTAAAAAAGAAGATCCGAAGCGGAACGTATGGGTCATCGGTGTTGATAAAGACCAGTACGCCGAAGGTCAAGTCGAAGGCACAAAAGACAATGTCACACTTACATCAATGGTCAAAAAAGTGGATACAGCCGTGAAGGACTTAACGAAAAAAGCAAGTGACGGAAAATTCCCTGGCGGCAAAACATTAACATACGGTTTGGCGCAAGATGCAGTCGGCATCTCGGATCACAAGGAAAACCTTTCTGACGATGTCATCAAAGCAACAGACGATTGGAAGAAGAAAATCGCGGACGGACTCGAGATCCCTTCAACTGAAAAAGAATTGAAATCCTTCAAGGCTGAGTAAGAATCAGGGGATAAGGAGACTTTCGTGCTTATCCCCTCTCTTTTTTGAAAAGAGCGGTGAAGGAAAAGCTGCATCTTTTGCAGCTTTTCTTTTGCCAAGCTCTTTTTCATCAAAGCATCTCTAAAAAGGAGCGTCAAATCGGTGGATTATATCATTGAAATGCTTAATATACGCAAGGAATTTCCGGGAATCGTCGCCAATGATGACGTCACGCTTCAAGTAAAAAAAGGCGAAATACACGCCCTGCTCGGTGAAAACGGCGCGGGAAAATCGACACTCATGAACGTTTTATTCGGCCTGTATCAGCCGGAAAAAGGCGAGATCCGGGTGCGGGGTGAACGCGTTCACATCAACAGCCCGAACAAAGCCAATGATCTCGGCATCGGAATGGTGCACCAGCATTTTATGCTTGTGGATACCTTTACCGTCTCAGAAAATATTATTCTCGGAAAAGAACCGAAAACATTGGGCCGGATTGACAGAAAGCGCGCCGCCCGGGACGTGCGCGATATTTCCGGCCGTTACGGCCTGCAGATTGATCCCGAAGCCAAAGTTGCCGATATTTCTGTCGGCATGCAGCAGCGGGCGGAAATATTAAAGACCCTCTACAGAGGTGCCGACATTCTCATTTTTGATGAACCGACCGCGGTGCTGACCCCGCACGAAATTCAAGAACTGATTCAGATTATGAAAAACCTGGTCAATGAAGGAAAATCAATTATCCTCATCACCCACAAATTAAAAGAAATTATGGAAGTCTGCGACCGTGTCACCATCATCCGGAAAGGAAAAGGCATTACAACACTCGATGTCGCACAGACGGATCAAGATGAACTGGCAAGCCTTATGGTCGGGCGCGAAGTTTCATTCAAAACGGATAAACAACCGGCTGATCCGAAACAAGAAGTGCTTTCGCTTTCTGATGTAACGGTTAAAGACGCGCGCGGAGTTGAGGCAGTCAAACAGCTCTCCCTCTCTGTCAGAGCCGGTGAAATCGTCGGCATTGCGGGCGTTGACGGAAACGGCCAGTCTGAATTAATTGAGGCGATTACAGGTCTCAGAAAAACACATGCCGGCACGATCACATTAAACGGCAGACAGTTGCAAAACATGCCGCCGCGGAAAATGACTGAAGCCGGAATCGGGCATATACCGCAGGACAGGCATAAACACGGGCTCGTCCTTGATTTTCCGATCGGAGAAAATATCGTGCTGCAAAGTTATTATCAAAAGCCCTACTCTTCTTTCGGCATATTAAATAAACACGCGATTTATGACAAAGCGCGAAGCCTGATTGAAGAATACGACGTCAGAACGCCTGATGAATATACGCCTGCGCGCGCGCTGTCGGGAGGAAATCAGCAAAAGGCCATTATCGGGCGGGAAGTGGACAGAAATCCGGATCTTTTAATTGCGGCCCAGCCGACGCGGGGACTCGATGTCGGCGCGATTGAATTCGTCCATAAAAAGCTCATTGAGCAGCGTGACGCCGGTAAAGCGGTGCTGCTATTGTCTTTTGAGCTTGATGAAATCATGAATCTCAGCGATCGCATCGCCGTCATCTTTGAAGGCAGCATCATCGCAAACGTCAATCCGCTTGAAACAAGCGAGCAGGAGCTCGGACTTTTAATGGCGGGAAGTAAGCAAATGGAGGCAGGGAAAATACATGATTAATCGACTTTCTCATCTGGCTGTGCCGCTGATTGCGATCATCCTTGGTTTGGCTGCGGGCGCAGTCATCATGCTCGCAAGCGGCTACAATGTCGCAAGCGGGTATTCGGCTCTTTGGAACGGCATTTTCGGCGAGGTGTATTACATCGGGGAAACGATCCGGCAGATTACGCCTTATATTTTGTCCGGATTGGCTGTGGCGTTCGCATTTCGGACCGGCCTGTTCAATATCGGTGTTGAAGGACAGCTCCTTGTCGGCTGGACCGCCGCGGTTTGGGTCGGTACTTCCTTTGACGCCCCCGCTTACATCCACCTTCCGCTTGCGTTATTGGCGGCTGCTGCCGCGGGAGGCATTTGGGGGCTGATTCCCGGATTTTTAAAAGCCCGTTTTTTTGTCCATGAAGTGATTGTCACGATCATGATGAATTATATCGCTCTTCATTTAACCAATTATCTCATTTCCGATGTCATGACCGATCACCGGGACAAAACAGGCAAAATTCATGAAAGCGCGTCGCTCCGCTCGCCGTTTTTAGAGCAGCTGACAGATTACTCCCGCCTTCACTGGGGCATTCTGATCGCTCTCTTCATGGCAGTCTTCATGTGGTTTATTATTCATAAAACAAAAAGCGGATTCGAATTCCGGGCTGTGGGATTTAACCAGCACGCCGCACAATACGCCGGAATGAGCGTCAGAAAAAATATGATGTACGCCATGATGATTTCCGGTGCATTCGCGGGGCTGGCCGGTGCGATGGAAGGACTCGGAACCTTTCAATATGCGGCGGTTAAAGGCGCGTTTACCGGAGTCGGATTCGACGGCATCGCGGTTGCGCTTCTCGGCGGCAGCACGGCAATCGGCGTGGTTCTTGCGGCATGTCTTCTCGGCGGCCTTAAAGTCGGCGCCTTAAATATGCCGATTGAATCCGGCGTGCCTTCTGAAGTCGTTGACATCGTCATCGCCATTATTATTTTATTTGTGGCATCAAGCTACGCCATCCGGCTCATCCTTGATAAATTGAAGAATAAGGGGGCGAAGTAAGTGGACTTCCTGCAGATTTTATCCATTATTGTCCCGGCAACACTCGTATATGCGGCTCCGCTTATTTTAACCGCTCTCGGCGGCGTGTTTTCCGAAAGATCAGGGGTTGTCAATATCGGTCTGGAAGGACTGATGATTATCGGCGCCTTTACAAGCGTCATGTTCAACTTATTTTTCGGACGCGAGCTCGGTGCCGCTGCTCCGTGGCTTGCCTTGGCTGCCGCCATGATTGCGGGCGGGCTGTTCTCGCTGATTCACGCGGCTGCCGCGGTTTCTTTCCGTGCCGACCAGACGGTAACCGGTGTGGCGATCAATATGCTCGCATTAGGAGCGACACTGTTTATCGTCAAGCTGATTTACGGAAAAGCTCAGACTGATAAAATTCCCGTGCCCTTTTACAAAGCGAACATCCCCGGGTTAAGCGATATTCCGGTTTTAGGAAAGATTTTCTTTTCTGACGTATATTATACGTCGATTTTAGCTATCGTACTGGCCTTTGTTTCCTGGTTTATTTTATTCAAAACGCCGTTCGGCCTCCGTATCCGTTCTGTCGGCGAACACCCGATGGCGGCCGATACGATGGGAATCAATGTGTTTGGCATGCGCTATATCGGCGTCATGATCAGCGGGCTGTTCGGCGGGCTCGGCGGCGGTGTATATGCTTCCACGATCGCGCTTGATTTCACGCACTCTACCATTTCCGGGCAAGGCTTTATCGCTCTTGCCGCTCTTGTTTTCGGCAAATGGCATCCGATCGGCGCGCTCGGAGCGGCGCTGTTCTTCGGATTTGCGCAAAGTTTAAGCATTATCGGCTCGCTTTTGCCCCTGTTCAAAGACATTCCGAATGTATACATGCTGATGGCCCCTTACATCCTGACCATTCTCGCGCTTGCCGGCTTCATCGGCCGCGCTGATGCGCCTAAAGCCAACGGCATCCCTTACATTAAAGGAAAACGCTGATCATCACACAAAAAAGAGTTCCGCGCCCTGGTGCCGGAACTCTTTTCATTTATAGACGATTCTTATATACTCACGCGGCTGAAACGGTGTTTGTATTGATTCAGCCGCACTCAGCTTGCCGTGTGCGTATTCCGCACCGAGAAAAAAACTCTCCCATTCATCTGCCTCCGTCTGCTGCCGTCCTTTGCAAAAACCGTCCGCTATGAATGTTCCTGCGATAATAGAGCAAAATATTCCAATACAGGCCGCCGCCTTTCTCTTCATCTGACCAGCTCCTTTTTTAAAGCTTGATCTGAAAGATAAAAGTATATACAAAGATCAGGAAATTTGATAAATTTATTTTGGGTTCAAAAGACCACAAAAATACAGAGAGGAATACATTATGCCGTAGCAGGGTAAAAAAAAGTGCGATATAATTTGTACTGGGTCCTATGACCGTGAATTGATTGGTTCACTCTTACATAAAGCAGTTGCTTGATGAAAAACAAGCAAAGGAGGTCTTTTGTTGCAGCTGTTACATTTCGCGATTTTGGCGCCTTTTTTATTTGCATTTATCGTTCCCTTTCTCTATAAACGGGTAAAACGGGTCCATACAGGCTGGTTTGTGCTGATATTGCCCGTTGTGCTGTTTGTTTACTTTATCAGCAAGCTCCCTATTACAATGGCCGGAGAGACCGTCCGGTATGCGGCCGAATGGATTCCGTCCCTCGGCATTAACTATACCGTTTATATTGACGGACTCGGGCTGTTATTCGCTTTATTGATTACGGGAATCGGCTCTTTGGTGACTCTTTACAGCATTTTTTACTTATCGAAGGACAAAGAAAAGCTCGGCCCCTTTTATGTGTACCTGCTGATGTTTATGGGCGCGATGCTCGGCGTTGTGCTCGTCGATAATGTCATTGTGCTTTATATGTTTTGGGAGCTGACAAGCCTGTCATCCTTCTTATTAATCGGGTATTGGTATAAGCGGGAGAAATCACGCTACGGGGCGGAAAAATCACTATTGATTACCGTCGGCGGCGGACTGTGTATGCTCGGCGGCTTTATCCTGCTGTATCTGATGACAGACTCATTCAGTATCAGAGAAATGGTCAACCAGGTGCATATTATTGCCGGCCATCCGTTCTTTATTCCGGCGATGATTCTCCTGTTACTGGGAGCCTTTACGAAATCAGCGCAGTTTCCGTTTTACATCTGGCTGCCTGATGCCATGGAGGCGCCGACTCCTGTCAGCGCCTATCTGCACTCGGCTACAATGGTGAAAGCGGGTATTTATCTGATTGCCAGATTCAGCCCGATTTTTGCATTTTCACCCGTCTGGTTTTGGACGGTTGCCTCAGTCGGTCTCATCACGATGGTATGGGCTTCCTTCAACGCGGTCAGACAAACCGATTTAAAAGCGATTCTGGCTTTTTCCACAGTCAGCCAGCTCGGTATGATTGTATCTATGCTCGGTGCAGGAGCCGCCGCGCTTCATTATCAGCATTCAGAGTATTTTACGTTGGCTGTGACCGCGGCTGTGTTTCACTTAATAAACCATGCTACTTTTAAAGGAAGTTTATTTATGGTGGTCGGCATTATCGACCATGAAACGGGGACACGGGATATCCGCAGGCTCGGAGGACTGATGGCGCTCATGCCGGTAACGTTCACCGTTTCATTGATCGGAACGTTTTCCATGGCGGGCCTCCCTCCTTTTAACGGCTTTTTAAGTAAAGAAATGTTCTTTACAAGCATGCTGCGGATTGCTCATGCAGATATTTTCAATCTTGATACGTGGGGCGTGCTGTTCCCCGTTCTCGCATGGATCGGCAGTGTCTTCACTTTTATCTACAGCATGAAGCTGTTTTTCAGAACGTTCAGAGGCGCGCGCAAACCTGATCAGCTTGAAAAGACGCCGCATGAAGCTCCGCTCGGCATGCTGATTTCGCCGGTAATTCTTGCCGCTTGCGCCGTCAGTCTGTTTTTCGCACCGAACGTTTTGTCCTACAGCCTGATTGAACCGGCGATGAATTCCATTTATCCGGCTCTGTTAACCGGCGGAGATACATTCCACGTCCATATTTCCCAGTGGCACGGGGTGACGGCTGAGTTATTGATGACCCTCGGGATCATCATTGTCGGCACAATCGGTTACGTGACGCTGTCTAAATGGGAGCGGCTGTACGGACTGTTTCCGAAAAAACTGTCATTGAACCGGCTTTACGATGCGGTGACGGGCAATATGGAAAAAAGATCTTATCAGCTGACGTCATCTTATATGACCGGATTCTTGCGGGATTATCTGCTGTATACTTTTGCGGCGTTTATCATTCTCATCGGAACGGCGTTTGTGATGAAAGGCGGCTTTTCCGTGACAACGAAAGGAATGGCTGAAATCGGCCTGTATGAAATCGTGCTCTCCCTCGTTATGGTGAGCGCGACGGCGGCGACTGTGTTTGCCAAATCGCGGCTGACGGCCATTATCTCACTCGGTGTTGTCGGGTACACGCTCGCGCTGTTTTTCGTGATTTTCAGAGCGCCCGATCTGGCGCTCACACAGCTTGTCATTGAGACGATATCCGTCGCCTTGTTTCTTCTTTGTTTTTATCATCTGCCGAAAATGCGGCGGAAAAAGAAGACAAGAACATTCCGGATGACGAATTTTATCATTTCTCTCGGCGTCGGCGTCATCGTGACAATGCTCGGGATCGCGTCTTCCAGCGAAAAAACAAAAGACAGCATCGCCTCCTTTTTCACCGCTTACAGCCATAAGCTCGGGGGAGGCAACAATATCGTCAACGTCATCCTCGTTGATTTCAGGGGATTTGATACGATGTTTGAAATCACAGTGCTGTCGATTGCCGCACTCGGCATTTACAGCATGATCAGAACGAAAGTAAAAGAGGAGGGAGAAGAGCGTTGAGACAGCAAAAAACAAACGACATCATCCTTCAGACGGCTACGAAGCTTGTATCTTTTATCATTCTGCTTTTCTCTTTCTATTTATTTTTAGCGGGGCATAACGCTCCCGGCGGAGGATTTGTCGGCGGGCTGATTACGTCTTCGGCCATCGTGCTTTTGCTTTTGGCCTTTGATTTAAAAACCGTCAAATCGATTTTGCCCGTCAATTTTATTTATGTAGCGGCCGTGGGTCTGCTTATCGCAATTGCGACGGGTGCAGGTTCGTTCTTATTCGGGGCGCCCTTTCTCACCCATACATTCGGCCATTTTCATCTCCCGGTGCTTGGGAATACGGAGCTTGCGACGGCCACTTTGTTTGATTTAGGTGTGTATCTCGTTGTTGTCGGCGTTACGATGACCATTATTCAAACGATTGGAGAGGAAGAATAGTGGAAATCTTAATGTCTGTCATAGCCGGTATTTTGTTTATGGCGGCAACCTACCTGCTGCTTTCTAAAAGTCTGCTGCGCGTGATTATCGGCACCGCGCTTTTAAGCCACGGCGTCCATTTGCTGCTTCTGACCATGGGCGGACTGAAAAAAGGCGCCCCTCCCATACTGGGCGGGAAAAGCACATTGTTTGTCGATCCGCTGCCGCAGGCACTCATACTGACGGCGATCGTTATTTCGTTCGGCGTCACGTCCTTCCTGCTCGTAATGGCGTTTCGCGCCTATCAGGAACTGAAATCGGACGATATGGATCGAATGAGGGGAAATGATCAACATGAATAACTTTGTGATATTGCCTATCCTGGTGCCGCTGCTTGCCGCGGTGCTGCTGATTTTTATGAACAGGCACATTATGCTGATGCGGATATTCAGCACCGCCGCTTCCGCTGTCTCCATCGTCATCAGCGCCATTCTCGTTCAGACGGTTTTTACACACGGGATTCAGACGCTGACGCTCGGCGGCTGGAAAGCGCCGTACGGCATTGTGCTCGCCGCAGATCAGCTCGCCGCACTGCTTGTTTTGACAACCGCGGTCATCGGATTGCTTGTCATTTTGTACTCCTTCCGCTCCATCGGAGAAAAACGGGAGCGCGCTTTCTATTATTCAGGGGTGCAGTTTCTTCTGGCCGGTGTAAGCGGAGCGTTTTTGACGGGTGATCTGTTCAACATGTACGTCTTTTTTGAGTTACTGCTGATCGCGTCTTACATGCTGATCGTGCTTGGCGGAACGAAAATTCAATTAAGAGAATCATTGAAGTATATCGTATTTAACATTGTGTCATCCGCGTTTTTTGTCATCGGTGTCGGTTACTTATATGCGGTGACGGGCACGCTGAATATGGCTGATCTGAGCGTAAAAATAAGCGAATCGGGCCAGACCGGGTTGATAACCGTCATCGGCGTCCTGTTTATCGTCGTTTTCGGTTTAAAGGGCGGGATATTCCCGCTGTATTTTTGGATGCCGGGCTCTTATTACGCCCCGCCGGCTGCGATTTCAGCCTTATTTGGATCTCTTTTGACGAAAGTCGGCCTGTATGCCATTTTGAGAGTATTCACCCTGATTTTTATTCACGATACAGGCTTTACCCACCAATTGATGATGTGGCTTGCGATGCTGACGGTGTTATTCGGCGTAATCGGATCTATCGCCTTTTCGGATGTCATGAAAATCGTCATCTACAATATTATTACAGCCGTCGGCGTGATTTTGTTCGGCATTGCCATGAACACGCCTGCCTCCATTCAAGGAGCGGTGTATTACTTGATTCACGATATGCTGATTAAAGGAGCCCTGTTTATGCTGGCGGGCACGCTTATCGCGTTGACAGGCACTGCCAGTCTGCACAAAATGGGCGGATTGATCACCCGTTATCCGGTTTTAGGCTGGATGTTCTTTATCTCCGCCATATCTCTGGCCGGCATCCCGCCGTTCAGCGGATTTGTAGGCAAGCTGAAGATCGCGGAAGGCGGTTTCGATAAGGGGGAAACATTGTTTTCCGTATTGATTCTGCTGTCAAGCCTGCTAGTGCTGTACTCCGTGCTGAAGGTTTTTACGACCGCTTTTTGGGGAGAAGAAAAAGAAATACCGGGCACCGCAAGACGGTCCGCAAAAGGACTTCTTTATCCGGCAGCCGCTTTTCTCCTATTGTCGCTTCTGTTCGGACTCGGAACCGAATGGGTTTCACCGTATGTCAATCAGACGGCTGAGAATCTGCTGAATCCGGAAAAATACATTGAAGCTGTTTTGAAGGAGTAGATGGCATGGCTTTTCAACTATTATTAAATGTGTTTCTCGCTGTTTGCTGGATGTTTCTCACAAACAGCCTCAGCACGGCGGGATTTATTACCGGATTTATCGCGGGCTTGGCGGCGCTGTTTTTTTTCCGGCGCTTCTTCTCGCAGCCGTTTTATATTTGGAAAATATGGTCAGTCATCAAACTGATGCTGATCTTTATAAAAGAATTATATCTGGCCAATGTCAGCGTGCTGAAAACCATTATGTCTCCGAAAATGAACATCCGCCCGGGTATTTTCGCGTTTAAGACGGAATTGACGGAGGATTGGGAGATCACGCTGCTCTCGCTGTTGATCACTTTAACACCGGGTACGCTTGTGATGGATATCTCCGATGATCGGTCGATTCTCTATATACACGCCATGGACATTGAAGATGCGGAGAAAGCGATTCATGACATCCGTGTCTCTTTTGAGAAAGCCATTCAGGAGGTGAGCCGCTGATGTTTACGTTTATTCTGCAATTATCGCTCGGCATTATGGCGGTTTCGACTCTTCTGTACGTCATTCGCGTCATTAAAGGGCCTACGATACCGGACCGGGTCGTCGCGCTTGATGGGATCGGCATTAATCTGATTGCCATGACCGCGCTTGTATCCATTCTCATAAAAACAACGGCCTTTTTGGACATCATTCTGCTGCTCGGCATTTTATCATTTATCGGTACGATTGCCTTCGCTAAGTTTTTGGAGAAAGGAGAGATTATCGAAAATGATCGATATCGTTAAATGGGCCGTCGCCGTTTGTATTCTGATGGGATCGCTGATCTGTCTGGTCGCGTCTTTCGGCACACTCAGGCTTCCTGATGTGTATACACGCGCCCACGCCTCCTCAAAAGGCTCGACACTCGGCGTTAATTTGATATTGCTCGGCGTTTTGGGTTACTTGTGGATGCTGACCGGAGAAATTTCTGTAAAAATACTGCTCGGGATGATTTTTATCCTGCTGACGGCTCCGGTCGGGGCGCACCTCATCTGCAGGGCGGCGTACAATTCAGGAGCGGCGCTTGATAAAAGAAGCGTTCAGGATGATTATAAAGGGATCAGAAACTTTGTGATCAAACGAAAAAAAGATTCATATTTGTAAAAACAAACAGCCGGACGATTCAGGGTTCCGGCTGTTTGTTTATTTTGTTATAACAGCCAGCGTGCAGCGGGAAACACAGATCAGCCTTTCTCTTTCATCAAAAATTTTAATCTCGTAAACAATGGTTGTTCTGCCTGTATGAACGGGTTGCGCAATCGCCGTGACCGTACCGCCCTCTTTCACGGATTTTAAATGATTGGCGTTAATCTCAAGTCCGACACACGCCTGTGACGACTGATCGATAAAATGCTGGGCCCCGACACTGGCTGCGGTCTCCGCCAGCGCTGCTGATGCGCCTCCGTGCAGATATCCGAAAGGCTGCACCGTCCTCTTATCCACCGGCATAACCGCGACGCATCTTCCCGCCGTGTTTTCAGTGATTTCAATGCCGAGTGCGCCGAGCAATGTATTTTTCAGATTCATAGGTCATTCTCCTTTCAAGGTTTATAGTACGTTATCTGACTTGGCGATCAGCACCGCTTCTGTACGGGAGCCGACATTCAGCTTGTTAAAAATGGATGTCAGGCTGTATTCAATCGACCGCTTGCTTAAGTGAAGCGCATCGGCGATTTCCTGATTGGTCAAACCTTTTTCGACCTCTTGAAGAATATGGCGCTCTCTCGGTGTTAACCGATCCTGCTCACTTTGAGGGGAAGAAGACGTTTTTGTTTTTTGCTGGGTCAACAGCTGTTTGAAATAGGAGAAATCAACTAAAATCTGTCCGTTAAGCACGTGATATATGTATTGCATGATTTTCTCTTTAGACTCGGTTTTGCTGATGGCACCGTGCAGACCCGCGCGGATGGATTCTTCAAAATAATCTTCAACCTCATAACCTGTGTAAACAATGATTTTGCAGAGAGGATTCTCTTTTAAGATTTTCTTGGAAAGCTCTATGCCGCTGAGGTCATCACCCAGATTTAAATCCATTAATATGAGATCGTAAGCTGAAAAATCATGCCGAAGAACGAATTGTTCACTGGCATCGGGACTAAGGCAATCGACAGAAAGATTCGTGTCCGTTTCCAGAATCGTCTTGGTGCCCTCCATGACAGCCGGATGATCATCAATCACTAGTATCTTTTTCATGGTTTCCTCCCTTTTACTCATTCATTTCCATTTTATTAAAAAGACTTGGCTTCTGCCAAGTCGATTTAGTGATAAATTGGTTACAATTCCATTTCAATATCCGCTTTAAAACCATTTCCTTCACTTGTGTCGATTTTCATCCGGCCGTCAAGCGCCCGGACGCGCTCCTTAATACCCGAAAGCCCCATGCTCATCGCCTGTCCGCTGCCTTCCTCCTGATTGCATCCGACCCCGTCATCTTCATAATGCAGAATCACTTTATTTTGAATGCTGATCAGCATAATCAGCACCTCATTCGCCTGTGAATGCTTCATGGCATTCGAAAGAAATTCCTGAATGATGCGGTACAAATTCAGCTGCGTATCCAAATCCAGCGCCGCCGTAAACCGTCCCGTATTCAGACGGATATGAAACGGCGCACGCTCCTGCTGCTGAGCGGCAAGCTTGGATACCGCCTTCACCAGACCCAAATCATACAGCAGCTGAGGCCGAAGCTCATGACACGTCTCCCGGGTCATCAAAATCACATCCGACATCTGCTCATTCATCTGATGAAGCTTGTCCTGCACCTCTATGTGACAAGGCTCTTCTTTCTTAAAATCGGCCAGAAACAGCTCACACTGGCGTTTCAAAGAAATCAAATCCTGCAGCACCGAATCATGCAGATCACGGGCCAAATCCGACCGCTGCTTTTCCTCAATCGTAAACATCAGCTTTTTGAGCCAGACCGGGTTTGAACCTTGTTGTTTTAGATCTTGTAAATGGTTCATGAGTTCTTCGATCTGTAAAATGTTTTCCATCGAAACACTTGTATAAAAAGACAATGTCTTTAACCAAGAGATTTCATCCCTTGTCAGCCTTGGGGTATTAATGCTGGATAAACAGAGCAAAATGTATGAATTTGCCCCTCTTTCTCCAATCTTCATCAGAAATCCTTGATTTACTTCAATTATCTTCCCAATCTCTGATGTGACTTTATCAAATTCTTTTTTATACGGCTGCCAATTCGGTTCGATGTTTTGTTTATCAAAATAAAGAATATCTCCGTCTGAACTGATTTCAAAAATGTAAGCCTTACTTACAGGTAATACATCCAATATAGTCTTTTTCAGATTCATAAACACTTGATTTAAAGCTGACACACTTTTAAGAAGCTGTGTATATTTATAAATGCTGTCTTGATAATTGTATTTTTCTGAAAAACGTTTCAAACGGAATTTATAGTCTAAAACCTCTTTGGTGTAAAAGACCGCCAAAAAAATCAAAAACACATATAAAGTGATTTGAATGGTGTTAAAATGATTACCTTTACTTTCATATAAGATTGACAGCCATACAACCCCTATTGTAGGAACAATAGACAAAAAACTATAGTATCTAATTCTTCCCAACAAAAAATCTATATCATAAATCTTGTTGACAACAAATTGATAAACCAATGCCAATGGAATAATGAGCAGAAACGGAGCAGTTACTATAGCTGAATAAATATACTGTCCTAAAATAACTTCAGAAAGAAGATAAAGAACAGTAAATGGTAAAAAAGCTATTGTGTTAGATATTAGTAACACTTTTAATAGATAAGCATGATCTCTCTTTCTATAAATAATGGCATAATAAACAATATACATATACACTATTAGTATCTCGATAAAAAATGACAATAAATTCATGTCTCTAACAAAGTATAAATCATATCGATATCTAAAAAGTTCTGTAACAATGTTAAGGACAGGTAAACAGTAAAGAATATATACTATACTCTTTGCTGAAAATTTTATTTTTAATTCTTTAAAATATTGATATAAAAAATGCAGGTATAGTACAGGCACATTTAAAAAAGTAAAAAGATTAACATATCTATTTATCTCATATCCTCTTGTTACACCGCCTGCACTTAAATAAGCTATCGATATAAAAATTAAGAAGCAGATTAGAATATAAGCAGAAACTGTATTTTTTATACGATTGACTTTGTATATATAGAAAATACATAATAAGCTTAGTGCAAATAATATACAAGGGACAATATAAATAAAGAAACTAACTGAACTGTTTAAAGACAAATCCTCTGAACCATGCAATTGAATTTCATGATTACGTCTCTCAACCTTTAAGTTATTAGCCTTTGCTAAATAACCATTTTTGATATTTTGAGAAGAAGGCATGTGCCCATTTATCTGTAGAATTTTGTCCCCTTCTTTTAAATTCAAGTATCTTCCGTAAGAAGATTTTGTAATTTTAACAACTTCAAACTCATGTTTTGATGTTTCAACAACATAGGTTCCGACTAAAATTCCATTCTGGGTAAAGTATATAATATGTGCAATATAGAAAAAACTAAATATCAACAGTGCGATTGAAAGATGCTTAATAAAATACCTCAATGGATCACAACTCTCTTAAAAATTATTGATCCCAAAATGTAAATTCAGGTTTTTTCTTATAAGTGCTGTTACTGAATATTTCTATAATCGCGGGGATAATTGAATGGGGAATTCCGATCAAGCAAACTTCCCCCTCTTCCAATTGATGGATCACTCTTGGATTTTCTATAAGATAATTCACAATGTCTTGTTTCTTCATATTACTCCCCCATAATTCTCACCATAGTTTAATTCTTATGTTCAACTTTTCCATTTCGTTATAAATTTCATTTTCATATATTTTAATTAACATTAAAACATATTGTCTGACTCCTGCTTTACACAGCAATTCTTCAAAATAATTTCTGTCCGATATGAGAGAGTAATAGCTGTTTTTAGAATTCATCATATTTAAAACTTTTTTTGAGGCACTATTAAACTGACGATTTAAAAACAAGTTTATCAAAGTTCTTTTCTTCTTCTTTATATCACTACGGCTTTTATCAAATAAACCATAATAGTCATTTTCAATTTGTTTAATAACGCCAATTTTATAAGAATAATTCTCAATTGTTGCGTTAAATTCACCACTTGCAAGCATCGCCCCTAAAACAGCTGACATTGCAGTTAACGATCCTGATTTCTGTTTTATCATATGTAAACACTCTTCTTCAGTCTCCGGGAAATTTCTTAGATCATTATGCTGACCTTGCATTGCATTTAGGGCATATTTTATTGCAAGTCTTGAAAAATCGATGTTTGATTCAAGCTCACAAATGGCTTGCAGGCTTATTGAATACAGAGAAGTAGCCGCATTCAGGGATATAGCATGGTCAGTTTGCATCCATGCCTTATTAAAGTTATCTTCATCTTCAATATCGTCAAAAATATCAAAAGCTAAAATTAAAAGTTCAATTCCAGCGGCCAGTAGTGTGATTTCCGAGGAATGTGTACCCTTAAAAGCAACATAATGCTGGAAAGCAAGGACACCGAATGAAAAGTGCTTCTTTTCATTAATGAAGGTCAAAAGAGTCTCTTCTAAATGTAGATTATCGACTTTATCCCCAACAATTTCCTTCATCTTCCCTTTAATCGTTTCGGCATCTAAACACATTTGCTCAATAATTGTCTTCACCCTCCCATTCTATTTTACTAAATGCAGGTGATGAAAGACAGCAGGTTTTTCGTTTTTTAACAATCGTATAATACTTTATCCATGAAATGGGTGAAAAATGCACAAAAAAAAGACTTGTTTCCAAGTCTTTTTAAGAAATTTTCATTGCATATGAGAATTTATCGAGCTGATCAATGCTTTTGTTAATGTTTCGTAATGAGTCGGTTGTTTCTCTGATATCATTTTCAAGTCGGAATAATAATTGCTTTACTTCTTCTAATTTCTTTTCCACCGTTTCCACACTCCTTTTTTTGAAAGATCAATGAATTGTGTATGGTGAACGAGTCCTAGGTATTTGATCTGTTACTAATAGTGTAAACGTTTTTGCGGGATTTTTCACCGAAAAGTATGTGTAAAAGTATCTGCGTGACACCGCAAACCACGGTAATCCCATAGTCCCGAACAGAGCATTTGGCGAACAGGACTATATAACTACCATAAAGGCAGACGTTTGGGATGAAGCAGATCAATCTGGTGGTTCTGCTGGTTTTTTAACGGTTTTCCGACAAACCGCTAAGGACTATAGTCCCTGACGTCGCAATTTCAAAAGAGAATGGGCGAACAGCGTCGCATAACCACCGACAAACACCGAAAAGACCGCAACACCCGCATTGTGGTCTTTTTGCATGTCATAACTCGTTATCACGCCGCCTATACTCATGTATAACGAATGTTATCTCAGAAGGAGGCCGCCGCATGCTTTATGTGTATCCATGCTGTCCTGTTTTCGCCGCGCCATACCGCAATCCTGCGCCTGCTCCCACGATTCACGCAGATATTTTGACAGCGTCCGCAAAAGAGGCTGCGGGCATGCTGGAGGACGCCCGCCTGCTCCTTGCGCGGCTGTCGGCGTCAAAAGAGCTTGCGCGCCGCATCCTCACCGCAGCGCAATCATCTGACGCCGCGGCGGTCAAGCGGCTCATTAAGCAGACCGGCATCAAAAATGATTTTGATGTGACATTTAATCCCGACGGCATCCGTGTCAGTCTGTTCAGAGAGCAAAGCCGGTTCATCATCGCCCTCAGGTGGTCGGCTTAAAGCGCCTCAATTCACGATAAGCTGCCGGCACCATTCGATCGCCTGTAAGTAACATTCATATGCTTCTTCTTTGTCCAGTTCTTTTCCCCACTCGTCACAGTCCCAGTTGTTGCATTCAATGGCTTTGACGAGCCCGAGCATCATGTAATAATCGTTTTCATAACCGAGCAGCGCCTGTCCGACTTCATCAATTAAAGGCAGTTCTTTGACTATGTCCTCAAGCTCTCTCTGGAGAAGCGTATCGATGAGTGAAAACATGCCGATCAGCATGTAAGAGGAAGGCTGCGGTCTTCCGGTTCTTTTCGCCAGCAGTTCGCACAGCTTGGCCCTGATTAAAGAAATCTTAATGATTTCTTTTTGGCTTGAGTGGCTTTTCGCCGTTAAATCTCTGAATGAAAGAATGTAAATCAAACGCTTAATCTCATTCAGCCCAAGCATCATGATGGCCTGCTGGATGCTGTCTATCTTTTTTTTCAGCCTTGTTTGCGATCCGTTTAAAAAACGCAGAATCTGATACGATAATGTAACGTCCCGCTCTATGTATTCCGTTACGCGCTCTATATTGGGCTGGTCTTGGTTTAATTCGTTTAAAAGCTGGTAGTAAGAATGAAAATGAAACGTCAGATCATTTCCGCTGATGACACGCGGTTCACTGAAAAAATATCCTTGAAACAGGTGAAAGCCGTCTATGGCTGCCTGTTTATAATCTTTTCTTGTCTCCACTTTCTCCGCTAAATAAATCAGATTTTTACAGCTGTACGTCTGAATGATTTTTTTGCGTTCCAGACGCGAAGATTGCAGGAAATCGATTTTTAAAATATCAATATATTTCATCAGCTGTTCCAATAATTCTTCATTTGCCGGATTGATGGCGTAAAAATCATCAAGTGCTAATGTATATCCTAATTTCTTCAGCTGTCTGCATCTTGAGATCAGTGCCGGAGTGATCGGTATGTCTTCAAGAATTTCGATAATGAGCTGGTCAGGATCAAAGGAGGTAGGGAGATCTGAAAACATCAGGCTTTCTGTAAAATTCACAAAGCAGCGTTTCCCCTCTGTCAGCTTTTCGATCCCGATGTTGATAAAGCTGTTTATAATGAGATCTGTAGTAGCTTTATCTCCGTCCGCGGCCGAATAACGGTTCTCTTCACTCTCCCGGTAAAGAAGTTCATAAGCAACAACCTGTTCGTTTCTGTTGAAGATAGGCTGTCTCGCAACAAACACCTTCATTCATTTACCCCCTTAGGTGCGGCCTTCGAACATAAGTATATCAAATAACTTGACGAAATTTGTCTAAATGTGAAAAATATTATCACAAACAAAAAGCCTTTCCAGAGAAAGGAAAGGCCGTTTTATCATCTATTCAAGCTCCCGTTTCAGCTTGCTTTTGATCTCATGAATCCGCTGCATTTTGTTGCTCCAGCAGTCTTCACTTAAATCGACCGGATATTCTTCCGGCTTGCTGATCCGTTTGTATTCCTCCCACAGAAGTTTGAGGTTTTCCTGGACATATTGCTGGATATCGGTAATTTCTGGATTATCATAACATAAAACGCCGTTTTCAAAAATCGGCTCATGCAGGTCTTTCGCATAGAAATCAGTGACGAATTTACTGACGAATGTATGAACGGGATGGAACATTTTTAAGCGTTTCTGGTCGTTTACCCGCTCGTCATAAAGAGCGATATAATCCCCTTCAGAGTGATGATTCAGCTTGTTGATAATCCGGTATACTTTCTTTCTTCCCGGCGTTGTCACTTTTTCAGGGTTTGACGAAATTTTGATAGTATCGGTCAGTTTGCCGTCCTCTTCAATGGCCACAAGCTTGTAAACCGCGCCGAGGGCCGGCTGATCGTATGCGGTAATCAGTTTTGTGCCGATTCCCCACGTATCGATTTTCGCTCCCTGCGATTTCAGATTTAAGATCGTATGCTCATCAAGGTCGCTTGAAGCGATAACCTTTGCGTCTTTGAAACCCGCTTCATCAAGCATTTCACGCGCTTTTTTTGACAGGTACGCCAAGTCCCCGCTGTCCAGGCGGATGCCGATGAAGTTGATCCGGTCGCCGAATTCCTTCGCGACTTTAATCGCATTCGGCATGCCTGAACGGATCGTATCGTACGTATCTACGAGAAACACGCAATCTCTGTGCGTCTCCGCATATTTCTTAAAAGCCGTATATTCATCACGGTACGCTTGCACGAGCGCATGGGCGTGCGTGCCGGATACCGGGATATTAAAGCGCTTTCCGGCTCTTACATTACTCGTCGCGCTGAAGCCGCCGATCAGGGCCGCTCTCGCTCCCCACATAGCCGCATCCATTTCATGGGCGCGCCGCGTGCCGAATTCAAGGGCGTCCTCATCACCGACAACGCCTTTAATGCGGGCTGCTTTTGTCGCGATTAATGTTTGGTAATTCACAATGTTAAGCAGAGCCGTCTCAATCAGCTGCGCTTCAATGAGGGGCGCTTCGACCCGCATAATCGGTTCGTTGTTAAAAACGAGCTCTCCTTCTTTCATGCTGTAAAGAGACCCGGTAAAAGAAAGATCCCGTAAATACTCAATGAAATCATCATCATAGTGCAATTCCGTTTTTAAATAATTCAGATCGCTGTCGGTAAATTTGAAGTTCTCCAAGTATTCGATTGCTTTTTCTAAGCCCGCAAATACCGCATAGCCGTTTTCAAAGGGAAGCTTTCTGAAAAAAAGCTCAAAGATCGCTTTTTTCTCATGAATGCCGTCTCTCCAGTACGTTTCGGCCATATTAATTTGATAAAGATCTGTATGTAAAGACAAACTGTCGTCTTTAAAACCATGCTCCACCAAAATTATTTTCCCCTTCCTTACTCTGCCACTTGCGCTCCGATGCTGTTCTTAAAATGGGACAGGGCCCATTCATGCCCTTCAGGATTAAAGCTTGCCACAGCGTTTTGATGAATGACGATCTGAAAGCCCTTGTTGTAGGCGTCAACCGCCGTGTGAAGAACACAGATGTCGGTGCACAGGCCCGCAAGATGCAGTTCAGTGATCTGCCGTTCCCGCAGTTTCAGCTCTAAATCCGTTCCCGCAAAAGCAGAATATCTCGTTTTTTCCATATAGCTTACGTTTTTTGCGTTTTTATGTTTCTCATAAAGAGGCGAAAGCTTTCCGTACAGCTCCTTGCCCTCCGTGCCGTTGATATTATGCGGAGGAA
Organism: Bacillus sp. Bwzl_19; assembly: GCF_054900515.1. Taxonomy (NCBI): domain Bacteria; kingdom Bacillati; phylum Bacillota; class Bacilli; order Caryophanales; family Bacillaceae; genus Bacillus; species Bacillus sp. Bwzl_19. The sequence continues at coordinate 2,746,337 of NZ_CM142729.1, forward strand.
ACAGGCGTATTTCGGGATGAAAGTCATCGTCTGCATCATGTGAATCCACCGCAAAAACAACGTAATCACCGTTTTCTATAAAAGCTTGCGTCAAACTGACAATCGTATCTTCAATTTGCCTTGCGGGTTCTCCGCACGTCAATGCTCCGTTCTCTGCTGCAAAATCATTCGTATAATCAATGCATATAAATGCTTTTTTCATAGCCGGCCTCCCCGCCATTCATATGAAAACCATTATATCCTATCTCCACCTGTAAGTGAATTGGCATTGTAAAATGACATTTATTTCAGGAGTGAACGCTGAAAAATGTCATCCTGAACATAAATGCCGTCCAGGTTCACAGCATGATCGGCGGCAAAAACCAGGCCGAGCGGCGTTTCAAATTGAAGGTCCGAGATCACTGAGCTTCGGACACCGTCCAGTGCGGCAAGCTTCATATATGGTGAATAAGCATGATACGGCAGCCTTCCGTTTATATACAGCACCGCGTCTTTTCGGTTTTTCAGCGCCTGTTTCACTTCTTCATACGGCTTCTTTTGCAGCACCTGCCCCTTCGTCAGGGCAATGATGACTCTTTCACGCAGCGAGCCTAAAAATAAATGGCGTTCATCCGGTTTCGTCTGCAGAGGGCCATACATACCCTGCTGTAAATAAAGGTCAACTGTTTTGTCGCTCATCGGCCTGTCCCTCCTCAGCTTGTTTTACAATTATCGCCCCGGCATGGACGCGGTAAACCGTTTCGTTACATTTCAGCGACCCAATGGGAGATCTTGCCGGCGAGCTCTCCGGCAGGCTCTTCATCAATCAGTTTGCTGAATGATTGTAAAAGCCGCTGCGCCAGCGCCTTTTTCTCTTCCTCATAGGAAATAATCGTGCTCCACTCAAGTTCCGGAACGGCTACGAGGGTATGCTGTTCTTTTTTATTTTCATGCAGATACACATCGCCGATCATTCCGGACTGCACGGTAATATTCGCTTTTCTGATTTTCATAAAAATTCCCCTTTTATAAAGACTGATTCTATTATACTACAAAAAAGCGACAGCCTCCTAAAGGGAGGCTGTCACGCGTTAAACCAATCAGGTTCGTCAAACAGATCGATATCTTCAAAGAGCGTTTTGCTGAATTTATTAGTGACTTTGACAAAATCTCCGGAATGAAACGCCCCTGCCCCCGCGCCTGAGTGGTCAACGGCTTTGGGAGAAATGGCAAACACGTCACCGAAGCTCGCCGCAGCGTCTCCGGCTAAGCTCATAATATAAATCGGTCCCACAATTGCAGGCATACCCACACCTCCGCTTTTCTTTACAGCATTTTATGCGGCGCGTGCGGAGTTGTGCCCGTTTTTATTTCGGCTTGCGGTTGTCTTCGTGTTTTGACCGCTGACGAAGTTTGATAAGGCGGACGATATTTAAGACGAATGCTTTTAAGACCGCGTAAACCGGCACAGCCAGAATCATTGCGAGAATGCCGCCGAAACTGCCCGCTCCGACAAGCAGAAGAATAATGGTGAGCGGGTGGGTATTGAGCCGTTTCCCGATAACAAGCGGAGAAAGCAGGTTTCCGTCAAGCTGCTGGACGACAACGACAACAATAACGGCAAACAGCGCCTTAGCCGGAGAATCCATAAACGCGATAATTACCGCCGGCGCAGCCCCGAGAAACGGTCCGAGGTACGGAATGATATTGGTGACGGCAATCACCATCCCGAGAATTAACGCGTAAGGCAGGCCGATAATCCAATATCCGATAAAGCATGCCGTCCCGACAAAGAGACAGATCAGCAGCTGGCCTTGGAAATATGCGGCCAATGTGACATATAAGTCATTGAATATTTTCCGACCTTCCGCCCGGTAGGAAGAAGGCAGGATTTTGACCGCCAAGAGCGGAAAACGCCGGCCGTCCTTCAGCATATAAAACAAGATGAACGGAACGGTGATCACGACAAGCGTTATATTCGTAACGACGCCGAACACGGCGGACAGGCTTGCGGTAATATTTTGCGGAAGACTTTGTAAAAATCCCGTCAGAGACTGCTGAATTTTTTCTATCGACACATAATCCTGCGTCATCATCCACGTAAACCATTTGGAATGGGATAATTGTGTCGTCAAGCTTTGAATCTGATTAATGTAATCAGGGAAATTGTTAAACAGCCCCGTGACCTGGGAAGCCACAATCGGTCCGATTGCGGTGAACATAAAGGCTATCAGGCCGATGAAAACGAGATAAATGAGCAGGATCGCCAATGTCCGGGGGATTTTTTTCTCAAGCAGGCGCACGATCGGATTAAAAATGAAAAACAAAATGCCCGAGATCAGAATCGGAAAAAACAGAGTGCTGATAAAACCGAAAAACGGCTGAAAAATAAACGAGACTTTCGTTGATACGTAAATTATGAGCAAAACGAGCAAAATTTGCAGCGTCCAAAAATGGACCTTTGATTTCAACAAGCGGTTTCCTCCTATTGTTATGTGAACTTGTACTGTGATTGTACCAAAAAAAGCCGCCGTGCATCTATGTATCTCAAAAAAGAAGACGCACCGGGGTTTTGTAAGGACGGCCTCCGGTTTGCGCCTTATCGGGCTGTTACACACGTTCGGTATAATCAGGCATGACAGAAACCACATGGCGGTTTCTGATATAAAATACGCGGTCATGCGTTTCTTCAATGGCGATATGATCTGGAGTGGCATCAATCAGCCGTCCCCTGACAATGCGTCTGACGGTTTGAATGATAAACCTTGAGCCGATAAGCTTATGGATGGTCTGATAAACGTAAGGATCTACTAACGAGACGATTTGCGGGCTTCCTTGATGGGCCATTTTCGCTGATCCCCTTTACTATGTTTTCCTTCAGCATATGCAGCGGACAAAGGCTTTGACACAGTACGTCTATCGGAGGGGAAAAGGGTTAGTGAGTATGCGGAGTTATGTAAGCGGAAAAGGCCGCATGAGTGGCCTAGACTGAGCTTCTTATGGGATATTGGGCTTGGTCAATTAACTGATCAAGCTTTTGGATTTGTTTGAGCGCGGCCGTATGGTCCATTTGGCGGTAATGGTGATGTCCGCCGGGTTCTTCATCGAGTTCATCCGCTTGTTTCACAATTTGCTGGAGCGTATTCTTGTCCAGTTCGCCTTCAGGCAGATAGGAATCGGTGTGAAGCAGAATCGCCAGCGCAATCTCTTTCGCCGCTTTCGGTTCTTCACCGAGCCGGATGAGCAGCTTATGCGCCCGTTCAGCGCCTTTAATGGCATGGATATCGTTTCTTCTGTACTTTTCATAATCCCATTTGCCGTCTGTGTACCATTCGTAATGGCCGATGTCATGCAGTAAAGCCGCTTTCGCCGCAAGATCCGGGCTGACACCTGCTTTTACGGCAAGACGGTATGCATGAAACGCGCAGGCAACCGCATGGGCGACGCCGGAACGCTGTAAATACTTTTGTGCGATTGGATGGGTGAAGACATCCATTAACGTTACATTTCTCATGGAAACCCCTCCTTATTTATATTTTTAGAATCCTAACATAAATCGAGAAGAAACTCAATTCATCCGATACATTATTATACCCCTTATATTGCGTTTCAGTCATAATATGCCGCCGGGCCGCGAAGTGATTGTACAAATAAAAAAGAGCAGCGCGGAAGCTGCTCTACAAAAACTCTTTGATATCGTATATCCGTCCGTTTTCCGGCTCTCCTGCGATCAGTGAGCGGATGACACCAGCGATGTATTCCGGACTTCTGAGGCTGTTCGTTTCTTTCAGATTGCGGAACCGATCGATGTCGTGAAAATCTTCTTTGGATGAAGAACGAATGACGGCCTGCATGTCTGTATCCATCACTCCCGGTGAGAATGACAACATGCGGACCGGCAGCTCTTCATCTTCCTGTTCAAACCCGAATGTTCTCGTAAACATATCAAGCCCAGCTTTTGAGCTGCAATACGCACTCCAGCCTTTATAAGGATTTTTCGCCGCGCCCGATGTGATGTTGACAATGGTTTTGCTGCCGGTGAACGCTTCGAAACGCTTCGTGAACATTTGGCTGAGCAAAACAGGCGCCGTCAGATTAAGGGTGTAATGGCGGTTCAATTCTTCTGCGGAAGCTTCTTTCGCCCGCTTGATCGGTTCTACCATTCCGGCATTATTGATCAGTGTGACGGCGGAATACCGCTTCTCATCAGCTTGATCAAGAATCGCCTTCATCTGCCGCTCGGTGTCTGACAGATCGGTTAAATCAACACTGTATTCTGTCAGTCCCTCGCGCTTTTCTCCGCTTATCGTTCTTGAAAGCGCGGCGACTTCGGCTCCTTCTTGAAGCGCCTGTTCCGCAAGCGCCCGCCCCAATCCTTTTGATGCGCCTGTTATCAGAAAAAACTGCATGACACTCCTCCTTTTTTTTCTTATTTTACGGACTGTCTTCCCGCAAACACAAGCGATCTGTTTACCGCTTTGCCTTTTCCTGCGCCGTGACTTTCGGAATCAGATAAATCATCGCCGCAATGCCGAAGAGGATCAGGACGGCATAAATGACAGGCAAAAGAAAAGAAGTCTTTTTCTCATCCGCTTCCATATCTGCCGAGGTATGGCGCACCGCCGGCTCGGCAAAAGTGATCCCCAGTTTTTTCGATTGCGCTTTGATCGTATTCGGCTCAGTGTCTGACGATGTAAACAAATTTGATATCAGTTTTTCATCCGGGCTTTCGGCCGGTTGATCAAACGTAATGTCCTTCTGCTCTTTCGGAAGCGCCGTTTTTTCTTCGGAGTAGGCGTCGTCGTGCAGGTAATCCGTACGAATTTCAATGTCTTTCTTTTCATATTCATTCGGCTTGACATCAGTATTGTCCTCATTCGCGGCTGCGGCTTGAGGAAGGAAAAGGAAAAAGGAGAGAGCAAACAGCAAGATCCCTTTTTCCATGAATGTGTTACGCCTCATAAGACTGATCACTTTCCTCCGTTTTTTCCGCAAACAGCCGAATAATGAGCGGAAGCACCGCCGCAATCAGCGTAATAATCACAAGAACCGTTATTCCCATCGCAAACAGATGGCCCGTACCGTATTGGATATCGATATAGACTTTCGAAACCGGGCTGTCAAAGGTAAAGTTCGGCATAATCAAGTCGATCAAAGGCGCCACATAAAAGAGAATGAGCGCTGACGAAGCGATCCATCCGGTGATCGAGCCAAAGACAAAGGCTGCCCGGATAAAAGCCGAACTCGCCGCGAGCAAGAGAATCGTAAAGATTGACCATTTAATCGTCTGATCGTCCGGAAGCGAGTAGATATTCAGACCGAACAGACTGATCATCAGTCCGACCATAATGTTTAAAATCCCAAAGAGCGCGCCTTTGACGAGAAGCGGCGCCTGCTGATAATACGAGCTGAAATAGCCGATCAGAAGACTGCTGATCAAAACGATCACCAAAATGACGACCGGCGGAACATTCTGAACCCGGTCTTCCGGCACCTCTCCGCTGATTTTAAGCGGGTTGGCGAGATAATCGTAAACGTATCCGTTTTCCTGTCCGTCAACGAGCGCGTTCCCTAAAATGCCGTACACGTCATTTCTGATCAATTTTGTGGAATCGACGTTTTTGCCCCAATTGCTGTTCAGGGTGTCCGCTTTCTGCTGTACGTCATTTACGCTTTGCTGCATATTGTCGGTATAGCTGATGATGCCGGACTGGCGTTCTGACAGATGGCCCATCGTGTCAGACATTTGCAGCACTTCGCGGCCGACGGTATCCTGAGCGCCGAGCGCCATCGTTCCGGTTAATCTGTCTCCGCTGAACGTTGCCGCTTCCTGCACAGCGCCTTCAGCAAGCTGATCAGATGCTTTAGCCGCGCTGTCTGCGATGCTGGCGAGCTCATCGAGCACTCCGGCTTGTTCATCTCTGATATATGAGCTGTAGTTATCCGAGAATTCGGTCATGCCTTTAATGAAATTGCTGATGTCTTCATCTGTCTGCATCTTATTGTTTTTCAGGTTTTCCCAGCTTGCCGTTTCAATCGGTTTGATGGCGAGAACGGTTTGGACTTCGCCTTGCTGGGCTTTCAGCACCCTGTTTTTCACATCAGGCAGCGAGCCTGCGTCGAGAGAATGATAAAGTGTTGCCTCATACAAAGATAAATCATTATAGTAACTCATTAAATCGGATATCACTTTTGTATTGATGTCAGCGGCAAATATCTGTTCAAGAGCAGATTTGCGGCCGCCGTCCAATGACGGGTAGTTCAAAATGTTCTGTTCTGTTTTTAAAATCATTCTGTAAACGGTATTGAAGTCTTGTTTTCTCGTTTCTTCTGATTGTTCCAGCTTTTTTTGTAATTTGTCCGCACGTTTTTCAACTTTGGCAATCTGGTCTTTAAGGCCTTGGATTTCTTCATCAAGAGCATCGAGACGTTTTTTCAGTTCTTCATTATGTGTCTGCTGTTTCTCTTCAAGCTCTTTTTCAATTTGCTGAATGCGCTCTGCGGCTTGGTTCAGCCTTTCTTTTGCCTTAGATACTTCTGTGCCGCCGTCTCCTTCAGAGCCGTTCGGATCGTCCGCGGGGTCATCAGCAAGCGGAGTGACGTTTTTAGCGGTTGCGGCTGTTTTTGTCTGCTGATCGCCTGTGTTATCGGAAGGAGACTGCTGTTCTTTTGTGCCGTCATCCGTTTTTCCGTCTTCTCCGGGAGCCGTCCCGTCATTCGGTTCGGTACCGCCGGAGTTTTCACCATTATCCCCATGGCCCGGGTTTTCAGGGTCTGGATTTTCTTTTTCCGGTTCTTTTAAACCGTCAGAAATAGAATTGATCTCAGCGGAGATGCGTTTTAATTCGTTACGCTGATCGTCAAGGTCAATTTTCAGATCACCGGGTTTTTCTTCTTCCGGTTTTTCTTCTTCTTTCGGTTCATCCGAGCCGTCATCCCCCGGGTCTTTTTCCGGAACGGTTAAGTTCTGGCGATCCCTTTTCATAAGGGCTTGAATGCTGTTCAGTGTTTCAAATCTTGCTTGGGCTTTATATTGAGTCAAATAATTGTCAAGTAAATTGGATTGAATATTTGCCATCCCTTGTTCCTGCTCAGGGACCTGCGCTTCTCTCACCTTTTGGGCGGCTGCCAGTGCCGATCCTGTCTGGTCAAGCTGTGTCTGCGCCCGGTTTATGCCTGAAGACAGCCCGCTCATCATGGTGCTGAACTGGTTGGCGGCCTGCTGCGCTTTAATAGCGTTCAGTCCGGTTGTGATTTGCTTTTGATTTTGTTCCTGCGCGGCCAGCAGCAGTTTTTTCTGATTTTCCTGATATTGTTTATAGCGCTCAACTGTATCGGCAAAGTCTTTGAGCGTGTTTTTGGCTTCATCTGCCGAGGTCAATTTTTCTTTTGCTGCGCCCTGCGCTTCGTTCATTGATTTTTTCAGTTCGTCAATCAGGTCTTTTTGCCGTTTGATCTCACCTGCCAAGTCATTGGAGCTCGGCTTGTAAAAGTTGTACATGACATTTTGAAATTCTGATTCTTTATTGACGATCTTGTCAAAATCGCCTCTGACATTGTTCACTTTTTGTGAGACGAAATTCCAATACAATGCCGACATTTTTTTATTCATTGATTTTTGGGCGTCTTCAAGCTCACGCTGCACTTTTTCTTTGTTGACGGCGTTCAGGTTGCTTTGAATATTGAATGTCAGCGTAGCTTTTTGCGGACGCTCCTTGTCATAGCTTAAAATGTCTTTTGAAAAATCGGATGGAATGTAAACGACTGCGTCATACTTCTTATCCGCCAGGCCGTTTTCAGCCGCGCTCCTGTTGACGACCGTCCAGGAATAATCCGGACGGTCGCCGAGAGCCGCCGCTACTTCTTTGCCGAAATGGACCGATTCCCTATCCTCATTTTCATCTGTTTCATCATGTAAGCCCATGTCTTCATTCACGACTGCGATTTGGCGGGTGGCATTGATTTTTTGTTTTCCCGGGTCATCGCCGATAAACCGGAAAAACAGCACCGGCAGCAGCAGAATAATGACGATCGCGGCTACTAATTTGATCAGGCTTTTTCGTTGTTCAGTCATCTGACGGCCTCCCTTTCCGCTGAACATAAAGGTATTTGGATTTTTTGCTCCTTGCCGTTTTCAACCAAATAGCCGAAGCCCGGCTGAATGTCCGGTTCCTGTCTCTGGTAAGGCAGCGGAATGACATTTTGTTCAGATTTTTTCACAAGCAGCATCGCGTGGCGGATCTGTTTCATTTCCGTCGTTAAGGAATCATAGCCTTTTGAAAATTCGCTGTGATTGCCCGCCGGGATAAAACTGAAGCCTACATGCGCGTAAGATTTCATAAACATCGCCAGCTTGTCCTGAATGGCGGTGTCGATTGTCTGCTGGAATCTTGTAATGCCGTCGGCCATTAACACGATCGGAGAGAAATTGAGTTTGTGCACATCGCCATTTTTGACGGCCTGTGCATACTGAGCTTCCCGCTCCGTGAAAATGGCTTCAGCCGCTTCAATCCACTTCTGTATGTCTTCTTTTGTGTCCAGATAGCTGACCTTTGTTTCCTGCGCATACTGCGACAATCCGCGGTCAATCGAGTCAAACAGTCCGATCCGTTCCGTGCTTTCACGCAGCAGGTGATTCAGCATGACTTTCAGGATGTTTGTTTTTCCCCGCTGTGTCTGGCCTAAGATGAGGCAATGCTTATATTTGCCCAGATCAAAGTATACCGGGCTGACCTTTTCCTCATGAAGCCCGACAGGAATGCGGAACGGTTCTTGGTCCGGGCCGAGACGGAGCGAAAATTCGCCGGCCGTCAGCATGTCCGGGAGCATCGGAATCGGGTGTGGACCGGCTGTTCCGGAATGGCGCTCAGCTAAAGCTTTGACATCGGCTTTCAGCGCTTGGAACATCTCGAGGTCATTTTCCGCTTCAGCCGGAAGAAACATTTGCGCGAAATGCAGTTCTTCTTTTTGAATCATGACGCGGCCCGGAATCGGTTCAAGACTGAACGGCGGGCGCCCGTAAATGGAATAACCTTCTGACTGATCCATTAAATAATGGACGATTTTCGTTTTTATATTATTTAACAATGACTGACGGACGGCGTTTACCCTCGTTGCGGTCAGCAGGAAGTAAATGCCTAAGCTTTGCCCGTCGCGTGAAATCTGGATAAATTCCGTTTCCAATTCATGCATTTCGTCTTTGACGATGTCGAAATTATCAATTGTGATAAATATAAACGGCAGCTCTTCTTCGCTGAGCGAATTGTACATTTTGATATGGCTGACTTCTTTTTCTCTGAACAGCCGTTTCCGCCGCTCGATTTCCTCCTTGATGCGGATCATGAATTTTTCGATCTTTCTCATTTGATCCATTAAGAAATAGTCTGCGGTGTGCGGAAGCTTTGCCAATGGCAGAAGCGTGCCGTTTCCGAAATCAAAGATGTACATATGAAGCTCTTTTGGCGTGTACCCTTCCGCGAAGTTCATCAGGAGAGTGATGGCAGCCACTGACTTGCCGTATCCGGATGAGCCGAAAATGCCGATGTTGCCGTCATCCATCATCGTATAAGCGAGAGGCGCCTGTCTTTGCTGATCAGGCTCATCCACGCAGGCGATGAAGAAGCGGTCTTTTTCCTTTGCGGGATAAAGCGTGCGCGGAATACGTGCGGCAAGCGGCGGAAGCCATGGGCTCGGCAGCTTTTCAATGCCCATTTCTTTTTGAATCCGCTCGATTTCTTCGACTACGGCTTCTATTTCTGCCGGGGCGTCTTTTTTCGCCAAGTCGTCCGCATCCACTTCAGACAGCGGAATTAAGCCGGTATCGGTAACGATGGCAATGTCATCCTCGGTGCCGTATACATCTTCCATGTAAGGGGCGCCGCTCCAGGCAGACTGGAACTGCTCATACACTTCATTATTTCCGACTTGCAAATAGCCGCGTCCGGTGACTGTAATATTCGCCGCATCACTGTTTTTCAGAATTTCTTTACTGTCACTTGCATCCTGGACTTTCAGCGCGACCTTAAAGCGTGAGTTGCTCCATATCTGGTCGTCAATGATGCCTCCCGGTTTTTGCGTGGCAAGGATTAAATGCACACCAAGGCTCCGCCCGATGCGTGCCGCGCTGACAAGCTCCCTGATAAAGTCAGGCTCTTCGCTTTTGAGCTCGGCAAATTCATCTGAAATCAAAAACAGGTGCGGCATCGGAATATCCGTTTCCCCCTGTTTATACAGCTTTGTATAGTCATTAATGTGATTGACGCGATATTGATCAAACAGCCGCTGCCGTTTTTTCAGCTCGCTTTTTATAGAGGCAAGCGCCCTGATACTGAAGTTTTTGCTTCCTTCGATATTCGTAATGGTTCCGAGAAGGTGCGGCATTTTGCGAAACGGCTGCGCCATTCCCCCGCCCTTATAGTCAATCAGCAAAAACGCCGCTTCATGAGGGTGAAAATGAACGGCCAATGACAGGATAAACGTTTGCAGAAATTCACTTTTCCCGGAGCCGGTCGTTCCCGCCAGCAATCCGTGCGGCCCGTGGGCTTTCTCATGCAGGTTTAAATACACGATATCGTCTTTACCTTTGTAGCCGATCGGAACAGCCAGTGATTTTGCCGACTCACTTGTCTCCCACTTCTGCCTGATGCCGATTTCTTTTACTTCCTTCGCATGAAACAGCTCCAAAAATGAGACCGTTTCGGGAATGGAATTCGTCATCCCGACCTGATGGTGCAATGTCCGAAGCGTTCGGGAAAACCGCTCGTTGTTTGTCCGTTCATGCCTGTCCAGCCTAAACGGGATCTGGACCGCTTTTTTCTTCTGAATGAGGATGTCTCCTTCATCTTCATTAATGTAGCGGACGAGGGTGTGAATGTTTTCTGCCAGGCTTTCCTTCGTTTCCGCGGCGATGATCGCTGAGATGCCGAGATGCTCATGCCGGCCTTCGATATATTCTAAAATGACGTGCTCTGCGATCAGCTGCTGATTCGTGATGACAAAGACAAAATGCGGCTGGAAGATCTTTTTCTCTTTATCTTCTTCCAAATCCCGCTCCCGCAGCAGCTCGTAAATGGAAGATAACAATTGATCACGGGTCTGTTCATTGTAAATAAACCCTTTCGCATACATATGAGGCAGCTGAAATTGCGGCAGCCACTTCATCCATTCCCATTCCTTATATTCATCTTCATGAAAGATAAAGACAAACCGCAGGTCATGGTAGCTGTTGAAGAAAGCGAGCTGGCCGATCAGCTGGTGAATTTCATTTTTGACGATCTGGGGTTTCCCGACAAGCCCCATCGGCCCTTCTTGTAAATCAACGGTCACGGGTGCATGGCGGATATCTTTATATACACGCTGCATGTGCTGCGACTGTTCCATTAAGTCATCCACATCACGGTTCGCCAGGTCCCCTCCGCTCATCGAGATCTCGTAGCTTGCCGGGACAGTGCCCGTTCCGAGCCGGAGCATCAGAAAATCCCTGCTTTCCAGCGATTTCTCCCAAATGCGGCCGCTGATTTCAGAGGTTAAATATTTCATTTTTTCAAACGTGGGAAAATGGTGCGTCAGCACTTGCAATTGTTTTTCCGACAGCGTCTGAAGTTCTTTCCGTTTACTCTCTAAATACTGCTTGTACACACGCTCACGCTTCTCCTCCCGTTTTTTCCGCTGGTTTTTTTCTCGGAAATATTGCACGGTGGACGTAATGAGAGTCATCATAAACATCGCTAAAGAAACGAGAATGAAAATGCCCCTCGGCTGTATAATGGCGACAACCCCCATTACAATCAGCATGACCACAGGAGGCAGAATGACGAGCCAGAGCCCCCTGTTATTCTGCTCGCTTTCCTGTGAGGGAAAGCTGAATGAAACGCGGTCTTCGGGAAGATCATAGACCATCCGCGGCGTTCTTCGATATTGCGGGTATTTCTTTTTCATTTCGGTGCTCGGCTTTACCGTTTTGATTAAGCCGGTTTGAAACTCCTCGTGATGAACGACTTCTAAAAGGTCGTCCTCCGCCAGCCTCAGACGCAGAAAATTCCACAGCAGCTCATCTCCCATCCGAAGCCTTTCAGGGACTTTTGTGAGCTCTCCGTTTACATAAACTTCCTGGCCATCAGGAATGACAGACCAGCTTCCTCCCGCTTTTCGGAGATAAAAAGCGCCTTTTTGAGCGGACGACGGCTCTTTGTATATATCCGCTTCCTCTGTTTCTGATGAGAAAACGATCTCGTCCTTTCTGCCGACAAAATAAACGGAGGATTCTTCCTGATCAGGAGTGAGAAGAAGCCGCATCGTCTCTTCTTCCATTCTGCAAGGCATTTCATTTCCTATTGTCAATTCGCCGGCACAGTTATTTCCCAGGAAAACATCATAACGGTCTGTTTCTTTACGATAAAGGGTGGCGGCGGTTTGCCGTAAAGGCAGTGTGCCGACCGTGATCGTATCCTTTATATCCGGGCCGATCGTTATCGGCTGAGACGGCGGGAGTTCAGACAGCTGAATCTTTTGTACGTGCTCTCGGTAAAAGACCCATAACAGACTCATATGGCGAACCTCCTGACAGCCTGATCGTTACTTACGGCCATTTGATGTGTGCTGTTATTTTTTTTCATCTTTTTTCTCATCTTTCTTGTCGTTCTCTTTGTTATCCTTCGCTTTGTCCTGTTTGCCGCCTTCATCCTGGCCGGCGGAAGCTTCGGCGGTGTCACGGTTTTCCTCCGCTTCTTTGTTCTGCTCTTCCTGCTCTTTTTTCGCCTTCGCCAGCTCGCTTTCCACGGCGTCCAGTTCTTTCTGCTTTTCATCGTCTTTCATACTGTCGTCCGCTAATAATTGCTGTTTATATTTTGTAAGCCCGAGCCAGATATACGGGTTGTACTCAAGATTGCGGCCGATATTGATGGCTTCTTCATTTTCCCCTCTGCCGATATCGATCCAATAAAGGAAGTGCTTCGGATCTGATTGCAGCGTGACCAGATTCCCAATGTTTTTCCGCTGTTCTTCGCTCAGATTTTCAACCGCCACATAAGAGGAAGCAAGCTCGTACTGCACAGATTCAGGGAGACTTTCCGCATCGTATTTAGCGAGTGTGTCAATGACTTTGCTGTACTGCTGATTGAGAAAATAGCGGTTGCTTTCCGTGATTGCCTCTTGCTTCGGCTGGGCGAAAAACAACACGTACAAGGAATACAGAAGCGCCGGCACAAGGAGAACTGCAAGCGCCAGACCGGTGTATCTTTGGATTTTCCATTTCTTTTTCGGCAGTTTTATGTATGTCTTGTCCCTCGCTTCGAGGGAATCAATTGTGGTTTGAATTGTTTCTTCCAGTTCTTCAAACGTCTCAGCCTCTAACACGCTTTTCACCTCAGGAGAGAATTGAAGCGTCTCCTTATACTTCAGATATTCTTCGAAGGTGTACGCCCCGTCAGCTGCAAGCGCCGCACAGGCTTTGAGCTCTTTCCACACCCTTTGTCTATCTTCTTCATAAGGCGGGAGACTCTCCTTTACGCCGTAATGAAGAAAGTAAGGCGTCAGCGCTTTATCAAATACGATATTTTCCGGCGCAGCAATCAGATTAAGGCGTTTCAGCTTGTGCTGTTTCACAGCTTGCACGAGACGGTAGGCAAATTGCCATCTGCTTTTTTTATCTTTTCCTTTTATATAGCGGAAAGCCTGATAAGAAGAAGGGGGTCTGATTGTTATGGTTACTTCGTCTTCTGAAACCGAAACCTCTTTTTGAAAAAAAGGATCAGCATCTTTAATCACGTTTGCTTCCAGCCCGTCAAGAAGCTTGACTTTTTCCCGCTGAAAGGTGAAGGTGAAGCCTGATTCGGTTTCTGCCCGGACGGCGTCTAATTCAGTTTCTAAATAAGATCTGTTATGATCTGTCATTCCACCATTTCCTCTCATAAAATTTCAAGACGGTCTCCGTTCGTAATGCCGCAGTCAGATAGTTTTTGTTCCCCGGAAAAAACCGTTTCTTTATTGACCACTCTGATCCAATAGCCTTCACGCGGCGGAACGGATACGTGCTGAGCCTGCCGGGCAATATCGATGACTTTTTTCACAGAATGGTAATCTGACAATCTGAGATCGAAGACGCTGCCGTTATATTGTGTTAAATCTATTGTAATATCGATATACATTTTCATATCACCCTTACATAGAAAGAGCGCCGTCTTCTTGATTGAATCAGGCGCTCCGTTTCTTCATTCATCTTATTATCCGCGAATTTGGTTAGCGATATCTTGGTCAGTAGACTCAAGCGTATTTGCCGTTTGTTCGAGCTGATGATTCACATCTTGCAGCAATTCAGACATTTTAATAAATGAAGGTTTCAGCTGCTCATATTGATCCGCAAATGCTTCACTTGAAGCACCGTCCCACATGCCTTTCAAATCAGAAATCATGCGGTTCAGGCGGTCAACCTGATTCATGACTTCCTGACTTTCAACGCCATATTGCTTAGCCATCGCTCTTAGCTCTTCGGGTGTGACACGAATTAATCCAGACATATTCCTTATACCCTCCTGTGTCATCAGCCTAAATATGGGCTAATTCACTTATTTTTTGAACGTCATTATTATAAAAACAACAATTCGGCACAGTCAAACAAATCTGTTTTAATTTTACAAAATGAGTCTTATGATATACTGGATTTTTCGTCGAATTTACACATTTTGTAAATACAATAGTATGATTTTCTTATTCTTTTTGATTTTGTCAAATGATCTTATTTTCCTATTTTATTTCCGTTCAAAGATGCCTTTCAGTCTGAAAAGCAAGATGGTAAGATCAAGATATGAAGCTATGAAAAAGTAGGGATACAGATGACCAATCCAAAAGATCCATTTAAGTACAGTTTCGACAGGCTTGAAGATGTTGCCGACCATATCAGTGAAGTTCTTCAATGCCCTATTACAATAGAAGACGTGAATCATAAACTGCTTGCATACAGCACGCACAGCGATTGTACAGATCCGGCCCGGACGTCGACGATTATCGGACGGAGGGTGCCTGAAAAAGTCATCAACAAACTGTGGAAAGACGGAACCATTCCGGCGCTTTTAAAAACAGACCAGCCGATCAAAGTGAAAGAAATCGACGAGGTGGGCCTGAGCAACCGCGTGGCGATTTCCATTTGGAAAAACAGCCAGGTTCTCGGATTTATATGGGCGCTTGAGATCAAAAAAAAGCTCAATGACGAGGACCTGAAGACGCTTCAGCTGGCCGCCAAAGCGGTGCGGAACAAGCTTTTGCACCTGCAGATCCGCAAAACAAAAATCGAAGAGCGGGGCCAGGAGTTTTTTTGGAAAATGCTGACCGGCCATATTTATCAGGAAGCCGAGATGGCCGAAGGGTTTCATAAGCTCGGAATGGCGCTGCCGTCCGTGTTCAGCGTCATGATCATCCGTTTACATGATGAGCTGACTGAAAAGACGGAACAGCAGCTGCAATATTTGCAGGAAACGACACAGCAGATTCATGTCATGCTGGCGACTGTCGATTCAAATGAATTAATCTTATTAGCCGCGCCGAAATCCGATCAGCCTTTTAAAGATTTAAAGCAGTTCGCCCTCTATGTTCAAAAACAGCTGAAAGAACGATATAAAATTGAGGATGCGTCGATTGCTTTCGGCGGTATTTACGAATCGATTTCTTACGTTTACCGCTCCTATCAGGAAGCGCTCTCCGTATTGAAAGCGAAAGAACGGTTTGTGAGAGAAACCAAACACCTTTTCAGCTTTTCTGAACTGGGGATTTATCAGTACCTTGATGTTTTGGATGAAAAACGCAAGCACAGCGGCTATATGAACTATTCCCTGTCAAAGCTTGAGCAGTATGACAGAGAGCACCAGGCCGATATGGTCAAAACGCTCGAACATTTTATCGATGCCGACAGCAATGTCAACACCGCCGCTAAAGCGCTTAACATCCATGTCAATACATTGAATTACAGGCTGAAAAGAATCAGCCAGATCGCAGAAATCGACTTAAAAAATGTGAATGAAAAGTTTACGATTTACCTCGATATCAAGCTTCGCAGTATGGATTCGTGAAATTTCACAAATCCGTGTTTTTTTATTTTCTGTTTCAAACAAAGAATTTTCGCAACAATCGCGCTACACTTGAAGCATCACACAAACATTGGGGGAAACAGACATGATTATCGGGGTTCCAAAGGAAATCAAAAACAATGAAAATCGAGTGTCATTAACACCTGGAGGCGTTTCACAGCTTATCGGAAACGGCCATCGGGTTCTTGTGGAATCCGGAGCAGGACTCGGAAGCGGCTTTACAAATGAAGATTATGTATCCGCAGGCGCGGAAATTCTGGAGGACAGAAAGCAAGTTTGGGATGCAGAAATGGTCATGAAGGTAAAAGAACCGCTGGCTGAGGAGTATGCGTATTTCCGTCAAGGCCTGATCTTATTCACTTACCTTCATTTAGCCGCAGAGCCGGAATTAGCTAAAGCGCTTACAGAAAAAGGCGTGACAGCTATTGCGTACGAAACGGTAACGGACGGACGTTCACTTCCGCTGCTTACGCCGATGTCTGAAGTGGCCGGCAGAATGGCCGCTCAAATCGGAGCTCAGTTCCTTGAAAAACCAAAGGGCGGAAAAGGAATTTTATTAGCCGGCGTACCGGGTGTATCCCGCGGAAAAGTCACGATCATCGGAGGAGGCGGCGTCGGAACAAATGCCGCGAAAATGGCTGTCGGACTCGGTGCCGATGTGACGATGATCGACTTGAACGCAGACCGCCTGCGTCAGCTTGATGATATTTTCGGGCATCAGATTAAAACATTGATCTCAAACCCTGTAAATATTGCAGACTCCGTCGCGGAAGCGGATCTTCTGATCTGTGCCGTGCTCATCCCGGGAGCCAAAGCGCCGACCCTCGTTACGGAAGAAATGGTTAAACAAATGAAACCGGGTTCCGTCATTGTTGATGTTGCCATCGATCAGGGCGGCATTGTGGAAACCGTTGATCATATTACAACACACGATAATCCGACTTATGAAAAACACGGCGTCGTTCATTATGCTGTCGCCAATATGCCTGGCGCCGTACCGCGTACATCTACGCTCGCATTAACGAATGTGACCGTTCCTTACGCGCTTGAAATCGCCAATAAAGGCGCGGCAAAAGCCATTGCAGACAGCCCGGCGCTTAAAGCCGGCCTGAATACGGCTAACGGACACGTCACGTATGAAGCGGTAGCCAAAGACTTAGGCTATGACTATGTGCCTGCTGAAAAAGCGATGCGAGGTTCAGCTGCAAAAGCTTAATAGATATGAAGAGGACGGCCTGATCAGCAGGCTGTCCTTTTTTTCTTTCTCGTAAAAGGAAAAACGGCCTCCGATCTCGAATATCAATTCATATCCCGGAAGAAAAAGGAGGATTCATATGGCTGTTCAGCACTATGGTGTATTAAAAGGCACTGTGTTAGATATGAGAAGGGAAACAGATGATGATTCTCCGCATTTTCAAGTCGAGGTGCTAGGCGAGCCTGATACGCACTATCGCTGTGCGATCAATGTCATGTCAAGTTCAAAAGAATCAGAGGTTCTGTATGCGGCGCGCGATCATTTTGACGCAAGCGCGATCACCCTGCTGCCCAACATACCGTATGGATACACCCCAATTGATGAAACCAGCCGTGAGCTGGCGCTGGATTACGTCCGCGGCGGATTGTTTGATCCCCGGAACATGGTGCCGCTCCCGCATGAAGTCACCGGTCCGGATAATGACTTAAATGATTTTATTGAAACGTATATGCAAAAAGCAAAAACAGAAAAAGCCACCGTCTATATTTACGGCTCTAAATTCGGGCCGGAGCAGGACGCTGATAAGATTTTCGGGTTCAAACCGACAAACGGCATGCATAATATTCATATGAATCAGGGAAATCCAATTGATACACGCTGGAAGAAGGATAACGGAACGTGGCATGACGGCGGTATTTTAATCCAGTTTGCAGACCAGTGGGCCGCGGTCTTTTTGGCTTTTCTGTCTCAGTCATGGTGCACGAATGAAGAAGGCCACCCTTATAAATTTTGTGATCACACACAGCTTAACAGCTGATTTCCGCATAAAAAGCCTGCCGAATCAACGGCAGGCTTTTTTTTATTACATCTTAGCGGGTTCAGCCCGTTTCAGGCTTTCAGGCCTCATGTCACGCCAGTTTGTTTCAATATATTCGAGACAAACGGAACGGTTTTCATTTGTCAGGCGGGTTTCCCACCCGTCCGGCACATCCAGATAGGCCGGCCACAGCGAGTACTGGCCTTCAGCATTGACGAGCACATGATATAAGCCGTCTTCCCGTTCAAATGGATTTGTCATATCAGCTCATTCCTTTCTTTACCGGACTGTACGCCGTCCGTTTAATTTCTCCGCCAGAATCGCGCCGATTTCGGCAAGCGGGCCCGGCTGGCACATATCTTTATGGCGGCAGTCTAAGTCATACCGCTCGATTTTCCCCGTAATATACGGTTTCCAAGTATCCGGTTCAATGGGGTCAAACCACTCGGGAATAATCGCGGATCTGAAGAACAGAACATCTCCATGGAACGGCTTCGGCTTGTATGTTCCTAACAGACCGACAGAATTAACGTATGTGTCTTTCAAATTCATCATCACTGACTCATCCAGGCTGGCTAATGCGCTTCCCTCACGGCGGAGAATGGTCAGCGCGGTATCAAAATCAAGCGGCTGATCCCCGAGGCTGTCCGGGTCGTACCCTCCAAGGGCAAGCAGGGCAATGACGGCTTCCTCATCATCAGGCGCATTTTTTATCGGAAGAAAATGATTCGGGTACGCATCAAGCATCACCAAGAGGGAAACCTCTTCGCCCCGGCTCTGTAATTGTGTCGCCATGGCCTGAATGACATTTCCTCCGAGTGACCAGCCCAGCAGACGGTACGGCCCTTTCGGCTGCACGGTGCGGATTTTTTCAATATAATCCGCCGCCATGTCATCTAAGCTTTGCGGAAGCGCTTCTTTTTTCCCGATGCCTCTCGCCTGTAAGCCGTAAATCGGATAATCAGCTTCTAAAGAAGACATCAGCCCGGCATAACACCAGCTGAGACCCCCGGCCGGATGGACACAGAAGAGCGGTGTTTCTTCTCCCGCCGTTCTGAGCGGAAGCAGAACATCAAGCGCGCTTGTGCCCGTGCCCGTCTCAAGCCTTTCAGCAAGGCTTGCCACAGTAGGAGCTTCGAATAATGTTCCGATACTCAGCTCAGCCCCCGTCGCTTCCCGAATACGGCTCATTAAATGAACCGCAAGTAAAGAATGGCCGCCTAAATCAAAGAACCTGTCATCAATACCGACACGCGGGAGGTGAAGCACCTCTGCGAACAGTTCACACAGTATTTCTTCCTGCGGGGTTCTCGGCCCCCGGCCGGAGACCTCCATTTGGAAGTCAGGCGCAGGGAGCGCTTTTCGGTCAAGCTTGCCATTCGGGGTCAGCGGCAGTTCATCCATTTGGACAAAAGCCGACGGCACCATGTAATCCGGCAGGCTTTCTCCGGCAAACCGGCGCATGTCCCCCGTATCCAAGGTACTGAGATCAGAAAGGACAAGGTAAGCGGCGAGCCGTTTATCTCCCGGCAGATCTTCACGAACGACCACGGCAGCGTCCTCGACACCCGGATGTTTGACGAGAACCGCTTCGATTTCGCCCAGTTCAATTCGGAACCCGCGGATTTTAATCTGGTGGTCCGCCCTGCCCATATAATCAAGCGAACCGTCCGGCCGCAGACGGGCTAAGTCCCCCGTCCTGTACATCCTTGTTCCCGGCGGGCCGTACGGATCAGCCACAAAGCGTTCCGCGGTCAGGCTTTGACGCCCTAAGTAACCGCGGGCCACGCCACCTCCGGCAACATACATTTCGCCCGTTATGCCCGGAGGCACAGGCTCCAGCCGATCATCAAGCACATATACGTTCAGGTCAGGAATACCGCAGCCGATGAGGCTGTTTGCCTTCAGTTCGGCAATGTTTTTATCTAATTCAAGATAACTGACGTGCACCGTCGTTTCCGTAATGCCGTACATATTCACGAGCACGGGTTTATTATCCGGGTGGCGTCTGTACCAGTCCTCAAGCCGGCTCAGCTCAAGCGCCTCGCCGCCGAAGATGATATATCTGAGTGCGAGCTGACGCCCCAGCTCTTTGTTTTCTTTTTCCGCATGCATCAGCTGGTAAAATGCTGACGGCGTTTGATTAAGCACGGTCACTCGCTCTTTTACGAGGAGATGCAGAAACGCTTCCGGAGATCTGCTGGTGTCATGCGGCACGACGACGAGACGTCCGCCGTGAAGCAACGGCCCCCAAATTTCCCAGACAGAAAAATCGAACGCGTAAGAGTGAAACATCGTCCATACATCATCAGAATCGAAGTGATACCAGTGCTGCGTCGACTCAAACAGCCGGATGACATTGCTGTGCGGAATGATGACGCCTTTCGGCACACCGGTCGATCCCGACGTGTAAATGACGTATGCCGGGTGAAGCGGCGACAGCGGACAAAGCCGGTCGGCATCCGCAGGGTTCGTGACGGCATATTGCTCAAGTATTTTTTTATTCTGCGGGTCATCTAAGATGAAGGCGGGCATACCGCTTCCGACAGAGAGCTTACTTGAGCCTTCACGGTTGGTGAGCATATATACGGGCTTGGCATCATGTAACATAAAAGCGATGCGGTCCGCCGGATAATCAGGATCAAGCGGCAAATACGCGGCTCCCGTCTTCAGGACGGCTAACAGCCCGACAATCATATCTAAAGAGCGAGGCAGAGCCAGCGCGACAAACTGCTCCGGGCCGACGCCGCGGGCAATCATCATATGCGCAAGCTGATTAGCCCTTTGATTCAGCTCTTTGTAAGTGAGTCGGCGCTCTTCAAATACTGCTGCCGTTTCATCAGGTTTTTCAGCGGCCTGTATTTCAAACAGTTCAGGCAGTGTCTGCTGAGGCTGAATGTGCTGTGCAGTCCGTTTAACCGGCAACAGCTTTCGGCGCTCTTCATCGGAAAGAATGGTTAAGCTTCCGATCGGCTTATCCGGGTCCGCCGCAGCATCTTCGAGCAGAAGAAGCAGACGTCCCGCAAGTGCCTCAGCCGTTTCTTTTTTAAATAAGTCCGTGCTGAATTCCAGCAGGCCTTCAATACCGGCAGGCGTGCCGTCGTCATGGCGCCGTTCAGCCAATTCAAGTGTCAAATCAAACTTGGACGCTCCGACGCTGCTGATTTGCAGGCTTGTTTCCATTTCCGGAAGGCTGAGCACAGGATCAGGCGTATTTTGGAATGCGAGCATCACTTGGAACAGCGGATGTCTTGAGCGGGAACGAACCGGATTCAATTCTTCCACGAGACGTTCAAACGGCACGTCCTGATTTTCATATGCCGCGAGATTCATCTCCCGCACCCTCTCAAGAAGCTCACTAAAGCTTGGATCGCCTGAGGTATCGGTTCTCAGTACCAGTGTATTGATGAACATGCCCACAAGATCGCCCAATGCGTCATCACTGCGGCCGGCTATCGGACTGCCGATCGGAATATCGGTTCCTGCCCCGAGCCGGGTCAGCAGCGCCGAAAGCCCTGATTGAAGCACCATAAACAGACTGACGCGCTGATTTCTGGCTAGCGAGAGGAGACGGCTGTGAAGCTCCTGACCGATTTTGACCGGAATGACGCCGCCTCTGTAGCTTGATTCGGCGGGACGCGGAAAATCAGACGGCAGCTCCAGCTGATCCGGCACATGTTCAAGCGTTTTCTTCCAAAAATCAAGCTGCCGTGCTATTAAGCTCTCAGAATCAGACACACTGCCTAAAAGCTGCTGCTGCCAGAGCGCATAATCCGCGTATTGAATCGGCAGGGGTGTCCATTCTGCTTTTTCGCCTGTTTGACGGGCGGTATAGGCTGCGGATAAGTCACGCATGAGCGGATTCAAGGACCAGCCGTCACCTGCGATGTGATGCAGGAGAACCATCAGCGTATACTCACCGTCACCAAGATCAAACAGCTCAGCCCGGACGGCCGGCTCTTTTGCCAAATCAAACCGGTAGCGTGCTGCAGCGGCAATCATGTCTTGAAGCTCACTTTTGTCTGCATGTGTCACTGTAAACGCAGGCCGGGCTTCTTCAGCGGGTAAAATGAGCTGATGAGATGATCCCTTATTTTCCGGAAAAACGGTGCGCAGGCTTTCATGACGGCTGACAACATCGTAAAAAGCGTGTTTCAGCGCTGACTGGTTAAGGTTTCCTGACATGCGGACAATCACCGGAATGTTGTAAGTCGGGCTCGGACCTTCAAGGCAGTAAAGGAACCACAAACGCAGCTGCGCAAATGACAGCGGGATGTGCTCCGGCCGGTCAAAAGGCTTGAGCTTAGGGCGCGCACTCTTTGCGGTGTCAAGCTGCGCGGCGAGCCCGGTAACGGTCGGTGTATCAAACAGGCGGCCAATGCCGAGCTCTGCGCCCATCGTCTCCCGAATCCGGCTCATCAGGCGTCCGGCTAAGAGTGAATGTCCGCCCAGTTCAAAGAATCCGTCATCAATTCCGACCCGAGCGAGGCCGAGAACCTCGGCAAACAGATCGCATAATATTTCTTCCTGCGGCGTCCGCGGCCCTCTGTCAGACAGAACGGCGGAAAAATCCGGCGCAGGCAGAGCGCTGCGATCGAGCTTCTTATTCGGTGTCAGCGGCAATTCTTCCAGCTGTACAAACGCGCCCGGCACCATATAATCCGGCAGGCTTTCGCCCATAAATGCACGGAGCCCGCCGATATCAAGGGGATGATCCGCGACAGCATAAGCCGCCAGCCGCTTGTCTCCCGGCTGATCTTCACGGACAATGACAGCGGCCTGCAAAATACCCGGATAGTTCGACAGCACCGTCTCAATTTCTCCTAATTCTATCCGGAAGCCGCGAATTTTAATTTGATGATCGGCTCTGCTGATATAATCAAGAGAGCCGTCCTTACGCCAGCGCACAAGATCTCCCGTCCTGTACATCCTCGCACCTGCTGACCCGTACGGATCGGCAATGAACCTCTCGGCTGTTAAATCAGGCCGGTTATAATATCCTCTGGCAAGTCCTTCGCCCGCGATATAAAGCTCGCCCGCAACCCCCGGCGGGACGAGCTGCAATGCGGCGTCCAGCACGTATACCCGCGTGTTCCAAATCGGCGTTCCAATCGGAGGCGCCCCTTTATGGCCTTTTGCAAGCGGCTGTGCTGCCGACCAGATTGTTGTTTCAGTCGGCCCGTACAGATTCGTCACCGTACAGTCCAATTCAAGCAGAGCATGCATAAGCGCATTCGGAAGCGCTTCACCTCCGACAAGCACCTGCAGCGCCCGGAGTGAATCCGGTTCATTTGTGACCAATGAATGCCACAGTGTCGGCGTTGCCTGCATGATTGAAATACCGTATGAGTGAATCATGTGTGCAAGCGCCTGCGGTTCCTGAATCGTCTCTTTACGGGCAATGACGCAGCCCGCCCCGCTGATAAGCGGAAGGAAGAGCTCAAGTCCGGAAATATCAAACGCAGCAGTCGTAACGGCAAGCAGGCGGTCTTGTGCGCCGAGCGGGAACATTTCCCACATGGATAGGAGGAAATTGCTTACGCTTTTTAATGTGACGACAACGCCTTTCGGTCTGCCCGTTGAGCCTGAGGTATAAATGATATAAGCAGGGTGCATAGGTGAATATTCCATGTGAGCAGGACAGTCAGCATTTTGACCGGCAACGGTTTTTACCGTATCCGGGTGATCAAGAATAATCGTTTGTGCATCGCTTTCCTCCGGCATACGGCCCGATAATTCCATCGTTGTAATCAGACAGGCGGGCTGTGCATCTTTGAGCATGTATGTGATCCGCTCAGAAGGAAAATCAGGATCAAGCGGCAGGTACGCGGCTCCTGTTTTCAAAACGGCCAGCATGCTCACAACCAGTTCCTGTGACCGAGGAAGCAATAAGGCGGCAAATTGTTCCGGCCCGAGCCCTTTTTTCTTTAACATGCGGGCAAGCTGGTTCGCGCGCCTGTTCAATTCGGCATAGCTGAGCTCTCCGTTTTCCGTGATGATTGCCGGGCTGTCAGGTGTTTTTGCAGCCTGATCATGAAACAGCTCCGGGAGACTTTTCTGCTTTTCGGCCTTGCGCGTGTCATTCCAGCTTTCCAGCACGCGGAGACGTTCGTTTTCAAGCAGAAGATTGAGTCTGCCGATTTTTTGCGTCTGGTCTTTCAGAGCCGACTCCAGCAGCAGCAAGAAGCGTTTTTGATGGTTTTCGATATCTTCGGCACTGTAGACTTCCGGATTCGCATCAAAGTCCACACGCAATCCGCGGCCGTCCGCTCTGTCGTAAACGTTAATTGACAAATCATCAACGGGCCCCGCTGATAAGTTATGGACGGTGCCCGGCACTCCGGCGAAATCAAGCGCATAATCAAACGGCATCACATTGACTTGCGGGCCGAACAGCCTGCGGTTTTCTCCTAACAATTTAAGGTCACGGCGCAGGTCTTCATGGCGGTATTTCTGATGGCGCCGGATGCTTCGGATTTCTTTTGCCACTTGGCTGACGGTCTCGTGAACATTCATATCCGGGCGGAGAGAAAGCCGTAAAGGCAGAAGATTCATCGTCATACTCGGAATATTCAGTGAAATCGAACCAATTCGTCCCATCATCGGTAAACCGAGCACGATATCCCCGGCGTTTGTCATCCGGTGGACGTATATCGCCACTGCGGCCGTTACGGCCTCGTGCCAGTTTGGAATCGCTTTTACATGCTGTAAAACCGTTTCAGAAAGATAAGCCGTGCTCCTCCGAAAACTTGTTGACGTTCTCGGCGCTCTTTCTGCCAAGCTGACGACATCAGGTTCATCCGCAAATTTCTCCATCCAAAATTCCCGATCTTTCAGAAATTGATCAGACGCTCGGTACTCTTGATCTTCTTTTACCAGCTCCTCCAAAGAACCGAAGGAGCGCCCGTTATCCGGACGTCCCTCCCGTATCGCGGTGTATAATTGCGCCGTACGCCGTGCCAGCAGTGAAAAACCGTAGCCGTCTATCGCAATGTGGTGAATGCGCTGATACCAGAAAAAGCGTTCCGGCCCGGCTTCGAATAAAATGTCGCGGAACAAAGGCCCAGCCGCCATATCAACGGGCTCAGCCAAATCCGACTGCATGATTCTGAGAGCGGCCTGCATCGGATCAGGTTCTGCGCTCACATCCATGACATCGATTGCCACCTCACAAGAAGGATTGATGATCTGTCTCGGCCCGTCAGTTCCTTCTGTGAAGCGGGCGTGTAATGACGCGGCTTCCGTCAGCACGCGCTCAACAGCCGTTTTAAATATGTTCACATCAATTGTGCCGTTAATCTCAACGTACTCGCCTGTATTGTAAATCGGATTATCAGGATCAAGCTGCTGCGCAAACCAGATACCGGCCTGTGCGCCTGTCAGAGGCAGCTGTTGTGTTTCATGCATTCTATTCTCTCCCTTATAAATAATCTGCGTTCGGCAAGACTTTTTGAGATCGGGAAGAAAGCAGTCTCCACCACTCTTCCAGCGTCGGATTCTCCGCCAGTTCCACAAACGTCACTTCAGCTCCGTCACGGCGCCATTGTTCGACAAGGCTCATGATTCTGACAGAGTCAAGGCCTCTATCCAGCAGGTCTTCCTGATCCAGAATATCAGACGGTGATTCTTGAAGAATCGCCGCAATTTGCTCCCTCATCCGTTCTTTTGTCAATGCGGCTGAAGTCTTCTCTTCTCCGTCAGCAGAGCCTGCCAAGAGCTCCAGCACTTCGTTTGTCAAAGCCGTGTAAGCACAGCGCTGGGACGCATATTCGATGGCCATCTTATGTTTTTCTGAAGAAAAATCAGCAACGGCGTCTCCGATAAAGAAGCTTTGGATATCATCCATAAATGCTTCACAGGCTGTGACGAGGCAGCCGATGTGTGCATAAATTCCCGTAATCATGAGCTGGTCCCTGCCGCTTTCACGCATGATGTCAAGGAGATTCGTCCGTTTAAACGCGCTGTATCTCCACTTTGTGAGGACAATGTCCTGATCATCAGGGGCAAGTTCCGGAATGATCTTTTCCTCATAAGGCCCGCTTTTGAGTCCCGGCCCCCAAAAATCCGTCAGCAGCGCACGGTCCGCCAGGTCTTGGCTGCCAGGCTGCGCGGTGTACACCACCGGAATTCCGAGCGCTTTGCATTGCTCTTTTATTTTTTTGATATTCTGAGCCGCCTCCGTGATCGGAGCCTCCCCTTTCGTAAACGCATCGACGAAATAATTCTGCATGTCATGGATTAAAAGCACCGCGCGGTTCGGGTTCAGAGTCCACGATACTTTATTTTCAGGCATATCTGACGCTGTCGGCAGCGCATATGCGGGAATAGCCGGTATAGCCAATGTAAACACTTCCTTTTTTAAGATTGTTTGATTTCAGCAGGCTTCAATTTTTGGGCGATCGTTTCGCGAAGGTCCTTTTTGCTGACCTTGCCGACGCCGGTTTTCGGGAAAGAAGCGGTAAATTCAATCCGGTCGGGAATTTTATAGGCCGCCAGTCCGCGCTCACGCAAAAATGCTTTCAGCTCTCCCGGTTTCGGCGCTTCTCCTTTCGGAATGACGAACACACAGGACCGCTCTCCGAGAAAATCATCCGGCATTGATACCATGGCCGCATCATGAACGGCAGGGTGGGCAAGAAGGTGATTTTCCACCTCTTCAGCAGCAATCTTTTCGCCTCCCCGATTGATTTGATCTTTCGCCCGTCCTTCGACGACAATATAACCGTCTTCCGTCAGTTTGACGATATCGCCGGTCTGATAAAAGCCGTCGGCTGTGAAAGATCTCGCATTATGCTCAGGCGCTTTATAATATCCGTGAATCGTGTAAGGACCGCGTGTAAACAAATGTCCGGTTTCGCCGGGAGCCACATTCCGCCCGTCATCGTCTAAAACCCTCACTTCATCAAATGGTGACATCGGTCTGCCTTGCGTATTGATAATAATCTCCTCAGGATCATCCAGTCTCGTATAATTCACTAATCCTTCCGCCATTCCGAAAACCTGCTGAAGGGTGCATCCGAAAGCGCTCTTCACGCGGCGGGCCGCTTCAGCGCTGAATTTGGCGCCTCCCACCTGCAGCACTTGAAGGCTTGATAAATCATCACTTCGCGATCCAGATGCTTCCATCCACACCATGGCAAGCGGCGGGACGAGCGCCGTAATCGTGACACGTTCTTTTTCAATTAACGGGAAGCAGTCATCCGGACTCGGCGTCGGTGACAGAACAACCCGGCCCCCGGCATATAAAGTTCCCAGCACACCGGGTGAGCTGAGCGGATAATTATGCGCTGTCGGCAAAGCGGCTAAATAAACGCTGTGATGATCCAAGCCGCATATTTCCGCGCTGAGGCGCAAGCTGTATATGTAATCATCATGTGTCCTCGGAATCAGCTTGGACAGCCCCGTACTGCCTCCTGAAAGCTGTAAAAAAGCGACTTCCGCCGGGCTTACGTCTTCCAGCTGAACAGGCTCTCTGTGCAGGCTGCTCAGTTCCAGAAACTCTTCAGCCTCGCCGGCCACAATGACATGCGCCAAAGCCGGAAGTTTATCTTTCACCTGTCTGGCAAGCTCTCTGTAATCAAAGCCTGAATGCGTATCAGGAATGATGTATGCTTTCGCCTCTGCAAACTCGCAGAAATACGTAATCTCACTGCTTCTATGAGAAGGCAGTGCGAAGACGGGGAGCGCTCCGAGCCGGAACAGCGCGAAAATCACTTCAAAAAACTCAGCGATATTCGGCAGCTGAACAACAACGCGGTCTTCCTTTTGAATCCCGAGCTTGTGCAGTCCCGCCGCTAAACGATCGGCCCTTTCATCTAATTCTTTATAGGTCCAATGTACATCTTTATACGTCACGGCAGTTTGATTTCCATATAAAGCCGCGCGCTCCTTCAGAATTCCTCCGAAAGTTTCACCCTTCCAGCAGCCTTCTTTGCGGTATTTGTCAGCCCATTCTTCCGGCCATGGCGTAAATCCTGTCAGCACGATCCGTATCCTCCTTTTTCACATCTCATCTTGATATAGCCCCATCGCCCGGAGCATTGTGCGGAATTTTGCCGAAGTCTCGTCCAATTCATCCTGCGGCTTTGATCCGGTGACAATCCCGGCACCCGCAAAGAGCCTGAGAGACCTTGTTTCCGCCTCGGCGCAGCGGAGTGCAATAATCCACTCTCCATCACCTTCAGCATCACACCAGCCTGCCATTCCCGTGTAGAAATTGCGGTCAAACGGCTCAATATCCTGAATCGCTTCTCTCGCCGCATCCGTCGGCGTTCCGCATACAGCGGGAGTCGGATGAAGAGCGATGGCCAATTCAAGCGATGTCGTTGACGGATCAGCAAGTTCTCCCTTGACTTCGGTTGACAGGTGCCACATCGCCTCGGTTTTAATGAGTGACGGTTTTTCCGGCACATCAAGCACGCGGCAGAACGGTTTAAGAGCAGCGGCAACGGCGGCAACGACTACGGCATGTTCATGCAGGTCTTTGGGTGATTGCAGCAGTTCCTCCGCTCTTCTCTGATCCTCGGCGGGATCTGTGCTGCGCGGTCTGGAACCAGCCAGCGGATTGGACAAAATTGATGTCCCGCTTTTCGACAGCAGCAGTTCAGGACTTGCTCCGAAAAGCGTTTTTCTTGTTTCTGACGTTCCCGTCACATCCGCAGCGAATGTATAGCCGCGCGGGTTGTGCTGCGCCAAATGCTTGACGGCTTGGGGAATGTCTATATCCTTTTCAGCGGTCAGATGAAGCGTCCTTGACAGCACAATCTTGCTGAGCGGTCCGTCCGTAATGCTTAAAACGCCTTTTTCCACACCGCTCATGAAGCCCTCAGGCTCCGGAACAGGCCGGATGTCATATGTATTGGATTGCGGTTTTTCTGCGGAAGCTTCTGTAAACGAAAGCGGGCCTGCCGTATGGACATCCTTCGGTACAAAAAGCCGGGAAGCTTTTCTTCCGTCAAACGGAATGGCGCCAGCCGCAATCGGATGTTTGATGCCGGCCTGCTTTGCCTCAAGAAGCGTCTGCCGCACACGTTCAGGCAGCGATTCCAGCTGTTTCTCCTCACCCGCATCAGGCACTTTTGAAAAAATTCCTTCCGCAAGCATCGTACTTTTCGGGGAAGCTAAAAAGAACGCCCCGGGCTTGTAAGCGTCAAGCACCTCTTTTGCAGATACTTCCGTCAATAAATATTGATTTGTCATGTTTGTCCCTCCTTCTCGTAAATCACACGCCTAAAGTAGCGCCGCCATCAACGCATAAGTCATGCATCGTGATATGGTTTGCCTGTTCAGAGGCCAGAAACAAAACAGCATTTGCAATATCAGAAGGCTTTGCCAGCTTTTGAAGCGGAATTCCCGTTTTATATGTATCAAGCGAACCTCTGATGACGTCCCGTGCTCCGTTTTCATCCTGCCACATCGCCCGCTGCATCTCGGTTTCCGTTGAACCGGGAGATACGATGTTGCAGCGGATATGATAGGCCGAAAGCTCCAGTCCAAGGCATTTCGTAAACATGACGGCAGCCGCTTTTGACGCCGCATAAGCCGCCATGGAAGCGCGCGGAACGCCGGCCGCGTTTGAACCGACCGTAACGATGGCGCCCTTTTTCCGCTCCATCATGTACCGGCTGACGGCGCGTGATACATGAAACACGCCGGTCGTATTAACTGAAAATGTTTGAGCCCAATCTTCATCACTGAGGGAATGCACCGGACCCGGCCGCAGTACGCCCGCAACGTTCGCCAATATTTCAATAGGGCCCATGTCGTGTTCAACGGCGGCGATGATATCATTGACAGCCGCACTGTCTGATACATCTGCGGCAAAAGCCTGCGCTTGGACGCCTTTTTGCCGGAGCCTGTCAGTAAGACCGAGAAGCAGGCCTTCATTCGTATCTATAGCTGCCACATTTACTCCTTGTTCAGCAAGGGCAAGCGCTGTTGCTTCTCCGATGCCTTGAGCGGCGCCGGTGACAACCGCCGTTTTCCCTTTCATTCCCAATGCGGTCATATTATCATTCCCTTTCTCTATTGATAATGATTATCATTATCAATTATGGTTCAAGACAATCATATCCAAATCAAAACACTCAGTCAATTAGAAAATTAGAATCAGCCTCATTTAGTTCGAAGGGCCTGTTTTCTCAAGAAGGGGAATACGGGGTATGCGGCCCTCCCGGATTCAGGCAGAAACGCAGGGCTCTGCTGATTAAAACCGGCAGAACAGAGATATGGCCTTCTCCTTCAAACTCGCAGTATTCAGCGCGGACTCCGTCACCTTCAAACGCAGATAATACAGAGTACAGCGCCTCTGCGTGCTGCGGAATCCTGCTTTTATGCGTCTTTTCAATTTCTCCCGCTGCCAGCAGTACGCTGACTTGAAGATTTCCCTCAGAGATCCGGTCTGACAAACGCTCCGCTTCTTCCTGAATAAAGCGCTTGTTCCAATGGATTGACGGACTCCCGGCAACATAGGTCCGGAACATGTCCGGCCTCGTCAAAAGCACTTGCAGCACAAAAAGACCGCCCAGCGAATGGCCGAAAATCGTCTGCCTGTCTCTGTCGATCGGATAATCCCGCTCCACCGCGGGCTTTACTTCTTTTTCTATAAATGCCAGAAACGCTTCCGCTCCTCCCTGCTCGGGCCACGCCGCCCCGCGCGGATGCACCGGCAGTTCTGATTCAGAGAGCGGCATCGTAAAATCACTGTGGCGTTCGGCGGAAAACGGCTGATCAGTCGGATAGCCGATTCCCACAATCACCGCCGGGACAACGCCTGTTTTTTCAGGCCGGCGGCTTTGCACCCGTAAAGCTTCAGCCATTGTTCCGAACACGGAATTCGCATCGAGCAGGTATATGACGGGAAAACCGGATGCAGGCGGTTCTTCCTGAGGAAAAGAGACAAAGAGACGATACGTACGGCCTCCTTTTGAACGCACTTCTCTTACTTCTGTGCCCGGCATCGCATATCGACCGGCCGGCGCGGAACCCCGCTTTGTTTGATTTCCGTCCATTATGAGTTCATCCCCTCTGTGACAATTGCTTTATCTATTCTCATTGATAATGATTTTCAATATCAAAAGACACCTCAAATAATAGGTTTTTTGCCAAACAAAGTCAATGGATTTTTGATATAAAAAAAGCACCTTATTCTAATAAGGTACCTAAGAACTATATGTTGATATGTGCTTAATCCCATGTAAAGCGCTGATTCTTCCATGGGTCTCCCCTCATATGATAGCCGTTTTTCTCCCAAAAGCCGGGGTGGTTTTCCTTTGTGAACTGAATGCCGCGCAGCCATTTAGCGCTTTTCCAAAAATAAAGATGAGGAAAAACGCCTCTGAGCGGATAGCCGTGCTCCGGCGTTAACGGCTCTCCATTATGCGCATATGCCAGCAGGGATGTCTCCCGCGTAAAATCGGAAAGCGGCAGATTGGCCGTCCAGCCCTCTTCAGCGTGCAAAATGACGAAACCCGCTTCTTCATGCACGCCCGCTTTCTCGGCGATATCTTTCGCGCGTATTCCCTGCCAGACGTTATCAAGTCGGGACCAGCCCGTAACGCAATGAATGTCATTTTTCAATTCGGCTTTCGGAAAGGCTTTGATATCTTCAAAGCTTAACAGCATAGGACGGTCCACAAGCCCGTACACCTGCAGATTCCATTTTGACATATCTTCATAATAAGGAACATTTCCGGCGTGAAGCACGGGAAACTTCGTTGTGACATTTTGATTTGGCGGAATCCGATCCGACTGCCTTGTTTGTTTCGTTTTTCCGAAAAACATATGGCTCCCTCCATTTAGTAAACCTATATAAAATTCGTGTTGACAATTAATTTTCCTTCGATTAAGCTAATCTGGTACAAGTGTAAGGGGGAAAATCAAATGAAACAACGCAATCTTCGCGCGGGCGATATGGCGCTTATCGGCATGTTTGCCGCACTGATGGCCGTCGGCGCCAACATTACATCAATGGCTCCCTTTTTGCAAGTTGCGGGAATTCCGTTATCACTGCAGCCTTTCTTTTGTCTGTTAGCTGCGATGCTTCTCGGCGCAAGACGGGCGGCCATTGCGATGACGGTATACGCATTGGCCGGACTCGCGGGGGCTCCTATTTTCGCTCAATTCTCAGCAGGCTTTGCGCCGTTTATCGGAAAAAGCGGCGGATTTATTCTCGCCTACATCCCGGCGGCATTTGCAGCCGGATGGCTGCTGGAAAAAACAAAAGAACCCGGCCGCCTGCATTATGCATGGGCCTCTTTGATCGGCACCGCCGTCATCTATATCATTGGCACGACCTATACGTATATTGCGCTGAAATTATGGCTTCATGCTCCGATCAGCTACGGAATGGCCTGGTTTTATATGATTTGGTTTTTCATAAAAGATATCATTTTAGCACTGTTATTGGCATCTATCGCGCCTGCCGTTTACAGGTCCGTTCATAAAGCGACGGGGTTCAATCGAAATCCTGCGTAAGTATTTTTAGAACATACAAAAAAAGGCTCCCCTTTCCGGGAGCCTTTTTTTACAGGACAAGTGCGGCAATCCAGCCGAATATCACAAGCGGAATGTTATAGAAAATAAATGTCGGTACGCACGTATCCCATATGTGGTGGTGCTGGCCGTCGGCACTGAGGCCTGACGTCGGTCCGAGCGTACTGTCACTTGCAGGAGAACCTGCATCACCGACCGCAGCGGCCGCTCCGATTACGGCGATCGTCGCCATTGGGCTGAAACCGAGCTGAGCGCACAGCGGAACAAATATCGTCGTAATGACGGGTACGGTTGCAAATGACGATCCGATTCCCATCGTGATTAACAAACCGACGACGAGCATCAGGAGTGCGCCCAATGATTGGCTGTTGCCGATCAATCCTGTTGATGCTTTGACCAAGGAAGCCACATCACCCGTTTTGTTCAATACATTTGAAAAACCGGCCGCAACGAGCATGACAAACCCGATAAAGGCCATCAGAATCATGCCGTCCGTAATCAGCTTATCCGCTTCATTGCGCTTCATGACTCCGCTGATAAACAGCGTAAACAAGCCGGCAAGCGCGCCCATGATCATGCCTTCCACTCCGAGCACCTGAGACAGATAGAGCTGAACGGCAAGCGATACGCCAATGGAGATCAGGGCGATGGCGATGCTTTTTTTCGTATAAGGAGAAGACGATAATCCCGCAATTTCCTTCGTCTCATATTTCTTCGGTTTCCGAAAGACGATGACAGCTAAAATTAAACCGACTGCCATCCCCGCCGTCGGAATGATTAAAGCATACGGGATATCACTGAGCGGCACCTTTAAACCTGCTGACGCCATATTATCTCTCAGCATCCCCTGGAAAATCTGTCCGAACCCGACAGGCAGAACAATATACGGCGCAGTCAGTCCGAATGTCATCACACACGCAATCAGCCTGCGGTCCATTTCCAATTCATTAAATATTTTTAAAAGCGGCGGAATCAGTACCGGAATAAACGCAATGTGAACGGGCACCACGTTTTGCGAGAAACAAGATATGATTAAAATAATGAGTACGATTAACACTTTAGACAGTGCTTTTTTCCGCGAATCTTCCTTTTTTCCGATTAATTTGACAGACGCTTCGACCATCGCATCGGGAAGCCCCGTCTTTGTCAGCGCCGCAGCAAATGCTCCGAGCAGCGCGTAGCTGACCGCGACGGTGGCATTTCCGCCGAGACCGTCCGTAAATGCCTTCACCGTCTCACCGAGGCCTAAGCCTCCGGTCAGTCCGCCGGCAAGCGCTCCGATCATTAAAGCTATAATTATATTGACACGCAGCAGGCTTAAAACGAGCATAAGCAGTACTGCGACAACAACAGCGTTCATGTGATATGTCCCTCCAAAAATCCTTTAGTTTGCTAATGTAGTAGATAATTAAAGTTAACATATATTCTGCGCTTTAGTCAACTAAAGATTTTAGAAATGAACAACCCGCTGCATCAAGGCAGCGGGCTGCAGTTATTTTTCTGGAGTAAACCGTTCAGTCAAAACAGCCAACGTCCTTGCCATGACGCCTGTTGCGCCGGCAGGTCCGAAGCATGTCGCTTTATTGGCTGTCGCGGTTCCCGCGATATCGAGATGAACCCACGGGGTGTTTTCCGCAAATTCACCAAGGAATGTCCCCGCCATAATCGCATGGCCTTCTCTTCCGGGAGAATTGTTCAAATCAGCCATCTGACTGTTTCTCACCCGTTTTTTATCCTTTTCTGTTATCGGAAGCTGCCAGATCGGTTCCCCGGATTCTTTCGCCGATTCTGCCACCTGTTCATAAAACGCGGCGTTATTGGTCATGGCGCCCGTCATTTCGTTTCCTAAGGCGACAATGACACCGCCCGTTAATGTGGCGACGTCTACGAGGACCGAAGCTCCGTGCTGCTTGGCATATGTAATGCCGTCGGCAAGCACGAGGCGCCCTTCCGCATCGGTGTTCAGGATTTCAATGGTTTTTCCGCTGAGTGAGACGATGACGTCATCCGGCTTCATGGCATCGGACGAAATCATGTTGTCCGTAGACGGAATGACGGCAAGCACGTTTTGTTCAGGCCGCAATTCGCCGATAATTTCCATTGCTCC
Organism: Bacillus sp. Bwzl_19; assembly: GCF_054900515.1. Taxonomy (NCBI): domain Bacteria; kingdom Bacillati; phylum Bacillota; class Bacilli; order Caryophanales; family Bacillaceae; genus Bacillus; species Bacillus sp. Bwzl_19. Next base: position 2,781,004 of record NZ_CM142729.1, read on the forward strand.
CAGTACGGAAGCGGCCCCGCCCATATCGCTTTTCATGCCAACGATGCCAGTTTTCGGTTTAATCGAATATCCGCCCGTATCAAAGGTAATTCCTTTGCCGACCAGGCCGATGACATCTTCCCACTGATCTTTGCCCTGATACTTCAGAACGATCATTTTCGGCGGTTCGGATGAGCCCTTGTTAACGGCAAGCAGCCCGCCCATGCCGAGCTCTTCCATTTCATCTTTTTCTAAAATTTCACACTCGAAATCATATTTTGCCGCAAGTTCAGCGGCATATGAGGCAAGATCAGTGGCCGTCAGCATATTTCCCGGCATATTCACGAGCGTGCGGGCCGAATTCGTCCCTTGACCGTATGCCGCGCCGACATTCAGGCCGGCCTGCACTTCCCTCAGGTCTTCTTCGGTCACGGCGCAGACTGAAGTCAGTTCCTGATCCGGTTCATTTGATTTATGTTTATAATCCTGCACTTCATAAACCGCAAGCAGACAGCTTTCCGAAAGCGCATGAGCGGCATCGGCGGCAGGCACTTCGCCGGAGACGAATGTATCAAGCAAAACAGATACTTCCTGTTTCTTATCTTGATGAATCTGCTGAAACACGCGTGCGAAGCATTCCTTCGTATCTTCAAACGAATAATCCGCTTCCCTTCCCATGCCGATAAAATAAATACGTTTCATACCGGTTGCGGCCGGGGGGTATACTTTTGATACACGATTGCGTTTGGCAGAGACATCACCGTCCTTTAACAGCTGTGTCAGATGTCCGTCCAGTTTATCATCCAATTCCTTCGTAAATCCGCTCAGCGTGCTTTTTTGAAAAAGACCGATGACAAGTGTTTCGGGATGCCGCAATTGATCAGATGCATAAAACATGAGTACACACTCCTTATGTGGGTATTTGTTATGTAAAGTGGTATAATGAAAAAACATTTTTCCATTGATTTTATTTTACCAAACTAAGGGCGTTTTCTGCAGTTTTTCGATACGATCGGACTTCGCAGATACAGAAAGGATGTCGCATATGGGTGTACTTATGAATTTTCCTTTACTGGCGAGTTTTGCCGCCATTATTTTTGCCCAAGTTGTAAAAGTGCCTATTCAATTTATCGTATCCAAAAAACTTGACTGGACTCTCGTGACGAGCACCGGCGGCATGCCGAGTTCCCATTCCGCCGCCGTCACCGCGCTGTCAACCGGAGTCGCTTTGGAACAGGGACTGGACTCCCCCCTGTTTGCAGTCGCCGCGATTTTCGCCGTCATTACGATGTTTGACGCTACCGGTGTAAGGCGGCATGCGGGTGAACAGGCGACGGTCATTAATAAGCTGGTTATCGATTTTAACCGGTTTGTCAGCGAAGCGAAGGACTTTCCGAAAGCGGAAGAGAAAGAAAAACAGAAAAAACTGAAAGAATTGCTCGGCCATCAGCCGATCGAAGTGTTCTTCGGCGGCGTCACCGGTATTGTGCTGACTCTGATTTTAGATTATTTCTTTATGTAAAAAACGCTTCAGCGGATGCTGAAGCGTTTTTATTCTTTTACCGTTTTGTATTGGTTTCTGAACACTTGCAGCGACTTTGTTTCGTTCAGCTTTACAAGTTCGTCCTCGGTCACCGTGCCGTTCCCTTTTTTAATGATGTAGACTTCAAGTGTTTTTTTACCCCAGTTGTTATAGACGTCCTTTACGGTGTCAAAGTAGAGATCAAGGCGGCTGCCTTTAATTTTCGAACCGGTATCGGCGACAACCCCGTATCCGTAATTCGGTATAAACAGAATCGTCCCGATCGGGAAAACAGACGGATCGGCCGCCACCGTTGAATATAAATCACGTTTGACCTTCACGCCTGAATATGTAATTCCGTATTGCGGATGCCCAGGAGATTTTCCCGTAGATTCCGCTCCGGCGGTATAACCTGTGGCCGTCACCTTTTGAGACGGATAACGGTTCCAGTCAAAAGCTTCTTCCAGGGGTTTCACCTTGCCTGATGCCTTCTTTTCCGGCTGATTCTGTAATGACTGAAACGGAATACCGATGTTTTTCAACGCGGCACCGCGATGTTCCGTCATCCAATTTGACAGATCCTTTGCTTCAACACCCGTTATGGAAAAGTATGTCGCATGGCATGCGCCTAAAAAGAGCACGATCATGAATACGCGTCTGATTATCGTCACTCTAAAATCACCTCTCCTCCGAGTCAGTGTTCCCAACTCGATGAGGCGCTATACAAACACAAAAAAAGCTTTCTTGAATAAGAAAGCGGCTTAAAACATTTGATATCCTCTTTTTCTGAGCGCCTTTATGGCAATGCCTGACATGACGGCTCCCGCCAGTCCGCCTGCCAAAATCACGACATCTGCGGCTGCCAATGACATGATGCGCTGAAACAGGCTTTGAAATGATTCCCCCGGTGCCTGCACGTAACTGATCATCTTTTTATTGCTGATAATGAAAAGGCATACAATCGGATAGATAACAGCCATAATCCACGACATTCTCAGCAGCATGTTCAACAGAAAGCCAATGCCGAAAAACAGTACAAAAAATAGTACGATTGAGATCAGGACGACCGGCAAACTAATCACAAACATCCACCCCCTACAGCACTTTCAGTGTACCTCGGGGGCGGTAAAAAAGTCAACGTCTGGAAAAATCAGCGTCTCTCTTTGCCGCTTCCCCGGCAGGAGGGACATGTTTCGGAGCCGCCAAGAAGCAATTGAAAATACCCTTTTCCTGAGCAGAACGGACATGCCGCAGTGCTTTTTGCTGTCGTTTTCATGCGGATCACCCTTTTTCTTAATTTTCTGATAATATACCATATTTACTTGTCAAGCACCAAGTCAGAATATGTAACAAATCAACTCATGTAAGCGGAAACATTCGTTTTTTTCTCTTACATGCTTTTCGCAGCGCTCTTTTTTGAGAGAAGAAAAAACCCGCGGCCGCGGGTTTTCAGAAGAATTTAAACTTCCCTTTTTTCAATGTCAGACCGAGTCCGCCAATCATAAATAACGAGCGGTTGTCAATTACCTTTTTCATAAAGGACGCCGGCGTGCCTTTGAGCTTCCTGCCGTATACGACACCGACCGCGTTATGTTCACCAAGAGAGGCGACGGTCCCTTTAATGTCGGGCTTGAACTCTTCAAGCTGGCCTCCTTTAATCAAACGGCCCAGGTTTTTGGCGACTGTTTCTCCTTGCTGCATCGCGATCTGAGCAGTCGGCGGGTACGGCCGTTCCGTCTCTTCATTAATAAAGAGCGAGCTGTCGCCGAGAATAAAAACGTTATCGTGGCCGGGCGCCCGAAGATCAGGATTGACCTTAACACGGCCGCGCATATTTTCAAAACCCGCTTCCTCCACGATCGGATGTCCGCGCACGCCTGCGGCCCAGACTACGGTCTGCGATTTGATTTCCTCTGGCTCTTCATCTTTCTTGCCGACTGTGACACCGTCAGCGCGGCATTCTTGAACCGCGGTGCCGATTTTAAACTCAACGCCCTTGCTCTCAAGGTATTGAACGGCATAATCGACAAGCTCCGGATCAAATCCCGGCAAAACCGTCGGTGCGGCCTCGACGCAGACGATCCGGACGAGACTTTCATCTATATCATAATTTCTGCATAACTCCGGCTTGCGGTTCGCGAGTTCTCCGAGAAATTCAATTCCCGTAAATCCCGCTCCGCCGACGACGATGGTTAAACGGTCAGGGCGTTTTTCGGCCTCCGTATTGTATGTCGCAAATTGGAGCTCAATGTGGTCTTTCAGCTGGCGCGACGTATTAATATTTGCGATCGGAAAGGCGAATTCTTTTAAACCTTTAATCCCGAATGTTTCAGGGACTGCGCCAAGCCCGATGACGAGATAATCATAAGGGATGTCCCCTTGTGAAAGCGTCACCTTTTTATTTTGAACATCTATCGCTTTTACGGTATCCTGCACAAATTTGACACGTGATTCATTGATTACATCTTTTATTTGATATCTGCAGCGGTCATGGTGCAGCGTTCCTGCGCTCGCTTCATGCATCCATGTCGTTTCATAATGATAATTGTGTTTATTGACCAAAGTAATGTCGGCGTCATTTGTCCCGATATGTTTCGGAAGCCTTGTTACTGTCATTAATCCACCATAACCTGCACCTAAAACCACGATTTTGGGTTTATTCAATGCCATCACATCCACCTTCTTTTTTTTGCTGTTAGACGCATAATCAAATCAACATTTGTATTAGCTTCAGCTTATTGGCGGGATTTTATGAAATGAATTATAAATTTTTTAGAAAACCGCACATGTCTGCATATCACCATACTATCCGGAAGAGTCGGAAAACATTCAGGAAAAAACAGAATGGAATTTGTCCCCATCTTAGCGGCGGCCGCGATTTTTTTCAAGAATGAAGCGGCCTGGCGGTTTTCGGCACTCGTCATTCTTTCAATTTGTATGTTATAATTAATAACAATTTTCAATTAGGAGGCAATTTGGTATGCAAGAGGATTCAAAGGTTTATGATATTACGGTCATCGGCGGCGGCCCGGTCGGCCTGTTTACCGCTTTTTACGGGGGAATGAGACAGGCAAGCGTTAAAATCATCGAGAGCCTGCCTCAGCTTGGCGGCCAGCTCAGCGCGCTGTACCCTGAAAAATATATTTATGATGTAGCCGGATTCCCGAAAATCCGCGCCCAAGAACTTGTGGACAACTTAAAAGAGCAAATGGCAAAGTTCGAGCAGACCATCTGCTTAGAGCAGGCTGTCGAATCTGTTGAAAAACAGGCGGACGGTGTGTTTAAGCTTGTCACAAATTCAGAAACGCACTATTCAAAAACGGTTATTATCACCGCAGGAAACGGTGCGTTTAAGCCGAGAAAGCTTGAGCTTGAATCAGCGGAGCAATATGAAGGCAAAAACCTTCACTACTTCATTGACGACCTCAATCAATTCGCAGGCAGACGCGTTGCCGTTTTGGGCGGCGGCGATTCCGCGGTTGACTGGGCGCTCATGCTTGAGCCGATCGCGAAAGAAGTCAGCATCATCCACCGCCGCGATAAATTCCGCGCGCATGAACACAGTGTAGAAAACCTGCACAATTCTAAAGTCAACGTGCTGACACCGTTTGTTCCGACTGAACTTGTCGGTGAAGACCGGATCGAACAGATCGTTCTTGAAGAAGTGAAAGGCGACCGCAAAGAAATCATTGAAATTGATGACCTGATCGTAAACTACGGCTTTGTTTCTTCTCTCGGCCCGATTAAAAACTGGGGCCTTGAAATCGAGAAAAACTCCATCGTCGTCAAAAGCACGATGGAAACGAATATTGAAGGCTTCTTTGCCGCCGGAGATATCTGCACATATGAAGGCAAAGTCAAGCTGATTGCCAGCGGTTTCGGCGAAGCTCCGACAGCCGTGAACAACGCGAAGGCTTACATGGACCCGAAAGCGCGCGTCCAGCCTCTGCATTCTACAAGCATGTTTGAAAAATAATATAAAAAAGAGTCTGTGTCATATCGGCACAGACTCTTTTTTATTTAAACATCCAAATATAATTCATGACAGTTCCGACAACAAGCGCAATGACAAGCGCTGAGACGACCCAAATCGTGCCTAAAATAATCCGGTCCTGAATTTTCTGGGCTTTCGGACTGTGCCCGGGCTGTTTTTCTTCCACACCGGCCCCTCCCTTCCTCTGCAAAACTATCTATCGTGACAAGTGTTTTACAACAATCAATACTACTATGATAACCAAACTGCAATTGGATGACAAGCTGACCGCATATAAGGCAGCATGAAATCATTTGACATTCCTGACAAAACAAAGTACATTATAAAAAGACGAACGTTTTATTTTTGATATAATTTTATTATTCGCTTTTAGGGGTGTTATGTATGGAAAATGTATTCGATTACGAAGATATTCAGCTGATTCCCGCAAAATGCATTGTGAACAGCCGTTCAGAATGTGATACATCAGTTACGTTGGGCGGACACACATTTAAACTTCCGGTCGTGCCAGCCAACATGCAGACGGTTATAGATGAAAACATCGCTGCCTGGCTCGCGGAAAACGGGTATTTTTATATCATGCACCGCTTCGAGCCGGAAAAACGCCTGGCTTTTGTTCAGGATATGAAAGCGCGCGGACTGATTTCTTCCATCAGTGTCGGCGTGAAGGAAAATGATTATGAATTCATTCGGGAGCTGAAAGCACAGCAGCTTGTGCCGGATTATATCACCATCGATATCGCGCACGGTCATTCCAATGCCGTGATCAGCATGATCCAATTTATTAAAGAACATGTTCCGGAAAGCTTTGTCATTGCAGGGAACGTCGGGACGCCTGAAGCCGTAAGGGAGCTGGAACGCGCCGGCGCTGACGCGACAAAGGTGGGAATCGGCCCCGGTAAAGTCTGCATCACAAAGATTAAAACAGGCTTCGGAACAGGCGGATGGCAATTAGCCGCGCTTCGCTGGTGCGCAAAAGCGGCAAGCAAACCGATCATTGCCGACGGCGGCATCCGCACGCACGGGGATATTGCGAAGTCCATCCGTTTCGGCGCGTCTATGGTCATGATCGGATCATTATTCGCCGGTCACGAGGAATCACCGGGACAAACGGTCGAAATCGACGGAAAGCTTTATAAAGAATATTTCGGCTCCGCTTCCGAATTTCAAAAAGGCGAAAAGAAAAATGTAGAGGGCAAAAAAATGCATGTCGAGCATAAAGGGTCTCTGCAGGACACGCTGATTGAAATGGAGCAGGATCTGCAATCTTCCATCTCCTACGCCGGCGGCAATAAACTCGAAGCCATCCGCAATGTCGACTACGTGATCGTGAAAAACTCTATTTTCAACGGCGACAGATTTTAACACGCAGCAAAGCCGCTCAAAGATAAAAAAATGACATTCAATAAGAATGTCATTTTTTATTAAATGCGGAAATAAAGAGCCGCGCTGGCTAACAGATTAATCACAAAAATAAACAGAAATATGTAACGAATGAATTTATTTTGCACCGGGGCAAATATAAAGAGATACAGCCCTGCCGCCCCAAAAGTAAGGACAGGGAACAGCCACTCAAAAGATAAAGAAATGAAATAACCGATAATCATAACAATCGGCACACCGATTAATGATAATTTGCTTCTCATATGATTTCTGCCCCTTTTACTTAAAAATTGGTGTGATATAAGCTTCAATAATAGCAGCGGCGATCAGCAGACAAATAATAAGCATCACCAATATTCCGATATGCCTGAACATTGATCTCAATATCTTTTTTTCCTTAGAAAAACACAGTCTGATGATCAATTCAACGCCTTTAAAACCAATGGCGCCACTTAATAATAACGCAGGAACTTCAAATATACCATGAGGAATTAGCAGTAAAATAATCTGATATAAAGGCATCCCGCTGTGCAGATTTTCTATAATAGAGCCGCTTAAAATAAAACCGTTGGTGAATAAATAAAAGATGGAGGTTAACCCGAAAGTAAAAAAACCTGCCGCTAAAAACAGACAAGCGATGGCATTATTTTTTAACAGTTCAACCGCGCCTGACGAGCCATTATAAGACGCTGATGAAACAAAGTGATCAGTAAAAACCGCAGCGATTACACCGCCTGAAAAAAACAGCAATGACGCGGTTAACGGAATGGCGGACGTCCTGATTGCCGGCAAAATGCGATTCATCATGTATAGATACGCTCAGCCATTTCTTCAATCTCTTCTAATGAATGCTCGGCTGACTGATACTCCGCCGCAAAAACGCCCTCGTGTATAATGCCGATCGTATCGCACAGCGAATGCGCCAGCTCCAGCAGGTGAGTCGATAAAAGAACCGTATTCCCCTGTTTGACGTACTCTTTTAACAACGTCCGTATCGTTTTGCCGCTGATTAAATCAATGCCCGTCAGCGGCTCGTCAAGAATTAAAATCTTCGGCTGATGAATGAGCGCGGCCGCGATTGATAATTTCTGTTTCATTCCGTGCGAATAGGTTTTAATCAACTGATTACCGTCCTGAGAAAGCTTCAGCATCTCCAGCATTTTCTTTATATAATCATTTGTCCGCTGGGACGGCACTTGAAACATCTCAGCTGTAAAACGCAAGTATTCGACTCCCGTTAAATAATCATACAAAAAGGTATGATCGGGCACAAAACCGATGTCAGCCGATATTTGCCCCCCCTCTTCTGAATCCATTTCTTTGCCGTCAATCACAACGCGGCCTGAAGTCGGTTTAAGCAGGCCCGAGATAATTTTTAAAGTCGTTGTTTTCCCTACCCCATTGGTCCCCAGCAAAGCGTAAATTGAGCCTTTCTTCACTTCAAAAGAAATATCTTTTAACACCTGTTTTTCACTATAGTTTTTTTGTATATTTACTAATTTAATCATTGTTCGCAAACCTTTCCGCCATATTGATTCTGCGAAGAAACAGAAACATGACTCCATAGTTTAATAGTGTGAACAGGACAAATATACCTGATGCAGAATGAATAAGCATCGTTTCAATTTCCGGCTTTTTATAGATAAAATACGACGTGATCGCAGCGATTTGAAGCGACACAATGAAAATCAAAGAACCGTATAAGTTGTTGTACGTCTTTGCTTTTCCCGCTTCTCCAATTTCGTACAGGTGCTCCCAGTTTTTCTTTGGATACAGAGCGGTGCTTGAAATCTGAACAAGACTGTATAAAAAACCAGAACATAAAAATACAATAAACAAGTAGATTGTCAGTGCAGCGGGAGACGGAAAAAACACCGTAATCAAAATGGTGATGATGATCGAATAGATAAGAGCCGCAAGGTTATAAATACATACTTTCGGAAACACAAGCTGCCACGCATGTTTAATATTCCGGTGAAACAGATGCTGATTTTTGATTTCTCCGTCAACTGATAATACTGTTTTGAGCGCATCCCCGACGAGCTGATACGAAAAGTTCGCAATGATAACCGCCGCGGATACGATGGCCGCTGCCGAATACCCGGTGAAATGATGGGAGAGCAGCGGAACACAAAAACCTAAAAACAGCATGAACAAATAAAGCATACTGCCGAAATTTCTGATGAAAAACCCGTCAATTCTCGATAAGAACAGCAGATCCTTTTGAAAAACGGCATGAAATATTTTGTTATTCCTATATAATTTCAGTTTTGGCGCAAAATCAGCGTTTGTCAAAAACATATAAGGGATAAGGTCCATTTTCTTCAATGTGGCCGACCACAGCTTAAACAGCCCCGCCGTTAAAAGGACGGCTGCCGCAAATACCGCGGCGAAGACGAGCACGGAATGGGAGCGGAATGCTAACAATACATACGGCGTATTCATGAGGATGTTCCGGAAAGCCGGTGACTCCGTAAATCCAGAGATTTCCTTTACCGTGTACTCCCCAAATACGAGCAGATAAACAGCATACCCGACTGCCAGCGGAACCAGCAGACTGACGCTGAATAATATGCCCTTCAAGATTTTCAGGTAAAATAGTTTGCTCCACATATTCGTAAGAAGATAAACAACGTAAGAAAACAGCATAGATAAAAATAGATTGAGAAGAAAATAAACGAAGCCCAGGAAAAATACGATGACCGCTGCAGACCCAGTCATGCCTGCGCTTGATAAAAACAAAAAGACCGGAAAAACAAAAAGATACCATACGAAAATGGTTTTTTTGATCGCCTGGCCGGTAAAAACAGAAAACAGCTGTAAAAAACGAACCTTTTTTAATTGATGAATGACCTTGCGCGTATCCAGCAGAAAGGCATTTTGATGTTCTTTAAAGAAGCCGGCAGCCCAAAAAAGCTGCTCCAGTGAAACGGCGATTAAAACAAATTGTCCCCATGCGCTGAGAGGGAGCTGAATCAGTTTTGTCCCGAATACGACACCGCATCCCAGTAAAATGAGATAAACACATAACAGAGAAATAATAATGGCAGACAGCAGTTTGCTGCTGAGTTGAGGAATTCCCCAATCTTCCTTTCTTTTGCGAAACGATGACAGGGTATTATATTTGATAAGAGCCGCAATTTGTTTGACTATCATACTTTCAATCCTTACATATGTATTTGGGAGAGAGGCTCTTTTTGCAGCTTGTACAAAAAGAGCAATTATTTATTGATCGATTTTACCAAGCAGCTGCGTATTTTTTGCCGTATTTTTTAATCATTGTTTTTGCTGTGGCAACGATTGCATAAGAAATAGCACCAGCGCCTGTAACGATACCGATGAGAGAAATGATAGAAGCAATTGTAGATGCCGCATCAATAATGTCAATTGCTTTTTTAGCTGCTGCTGCAGAGATGCCAAGAGTCGAAGCTAATTCAGCATTGGCTGAGAATGCATGAGCCGCCGCCACATTTAATTCAGTTCCCGTTAATAAAAGTGCATAAACAAAAGTTGCTGCAGCTAGTGCCGCGCCAAACAAAATGAAAGATTTTTTATTAGATTTTACTAAGTTCATCATAACATCTCCCTACTATGCTTTTTAATATATAATAAAATTCAGCTTCATTGACTCTCTCCCGAGCTAAATTTTATCCGCCATAAAATAATTAAAGAAAATAGTGAAGAGTTTTAATAAAACAAAACATCCAGTCAAAATGATTCTTTTTTTCTGGCTGAGATCGGTAAGTTTTCCTGCGGCAGTATATAAAGCCGCGATTGATAGAAGCAGAAACGGGTCCAGCAGCTGTAAACTCAATTTGGAGCCGCCGGCAGAATATATAAGTGAGGAATCAGCCGTTACATAGTTAACAACTGATAGAATTAACATTTTAAATGCCGAGATTAAAGAAGTCAGTGTATATAGAAGCAAATATGTTTTTTTCGGTTTCTTTGAACCAAGAATAAAAGCGGCAACAAATAACAGAAATCCGCCTATCAGAATTTCTACAAAAGTCGTGAAGATCATAAACCCTTGCAGGAACATGACAATAGTACGAACACTTTTCTCCCCGATATCGTAGGTACTTTCACCGACAGAAGAGTAATATGCCTGCAGCACTTTATCTGAAATACTAAATTGGAAGAGTAATGAACAGATCAAAATGATGAAAAAAGAACTTAAAAATATTTTTTTATTGCTCAATTGACCTATCATATTATCATCCTTTTCTTACAAAATAAAATAACTATTCTATACTTTTACAATTTAGTTTATTTCTATGAAAAAATCAACATACTTTCACGAAAATATGACTTTGGAACGGTTGTCAAAGAGGATATTATTCAGAAATTTTAGTCCTATATACCCTTTATTTTTATCCGAGTTTACAAACAGTATATTCGGACAATTGATTTAAGGATATTGGAAGAATACCTGGGGAATGAGACGCCGGATAAAAAAGGAGGATATCGTTATTTATCCTCCGGATGAATGATCGCCAGCACCTGATGATCCTCCCATTTCCCTTTTATTTTTACATTTTTTCTCGCAATACCTTCTTTATGAAAGCCCGCTTTTTCGAGCACTCGGATTGACGCCTTATTGTGCGGCATGACACCGGCTTCTATCCGATGCAGTTTCAGCTCATTGAATGCATAATCAACAATCAGCTTGACAGCTTTCGTCGCATAGCCTTTTCCATTATGTTTTCCATCTAAAAGTAACCGATAAAAGCGCTTTGGAGGGAGCCTCGAACAACCTGAAAAAGACTGATCGTGCCAATCAGGGTCTGATCCTGAAGAAAGATGCCGAAGCTGTATTCTGTATCATTTTCCGCATCTTTCAGTGATTGTTCAATTCGTTTTTTCCGGCCTTCCAGCGTATAAAAGTCCTCTTGTCTCGACATGGCAAACTGTTCAAAAAACATGCGGTTTTCCGTCTGCAGAACCAGTTCCCGCTCTGCATCATTCAGGCTGAGCGGTCTGATAACAATGGCGTTTTCTTCCTGCATAAGTCTCCCATCCTTTTACATGGCTTATAATAATCAGCACTACCTCTTATCCAATGTTATATGGTAATCAAGAAAAATCCCAGACTTTATCCTTTTTAATCGGAACGGCAACACAAGTTTTTTTTGTTGACTTAAACCATACTTAAAGTCGTATCATTATCCTGTGACAAGGAAAGAATAATTTTGGCGGTTTTCCGATGATGCACAAAATTCAATTTTACAGAATCACTGCTGCTGTTGATTGTGCGTGATGATTCAATCCTTGAAACGGTTATTTTAGCAATATATTGATTGGATAGTAGTTAATTGAACTTCGACTTAAAAAGCGGTGAATGTTTGTCAAAGAAATGAAAAACAATTGGAAAAGAGGCGTTAAAATGAAACTAACAGGAAATACAATACTGATTACAGGCGGAAATGCCGGGATAGGATTGGCTTTCGCAGCACGCTTTGTCAAAGCGGGAAATAAAGTCATCATTACCGGACGTCGTGAACATGCTCTTCAAAAAGCAAAAGAAAAATGTCCGGAACTTATTACCTATGTCAGTGATTTGAGCATTCCATCTGAACGTGTATCATTGTTTGATTGGGTGACAGAGAACCATCCGGAAGTGAATGTGCTAGTGAACAACGCGGGGATTCAGCAGCGGTTTCATGTATTAAAAGCAGATGCGAAGGACAATTGGGATTATTTTAATAAAGAAATCACCACGAACATTGAAGCTCCCTTCCATCTGTCTATGCTGTTCGCCCCGGTTTTTGCCGGAAAAGAAAATGCGGCTGTCATTAACGTCACATCCGGATTAGCTTTTACACCGCTTGCCATTGCTCCGATCTATTCAGCAACGAAAGCGGCACTTCATTCATTTACGATGAGTCTGAGACATCAGCTTTCTGATTCATCTGTAGAAGTTATTGAAGTTGCGCCTCCGGCAGTGAATACGGATTTAGGAGGAGCAGGACTGCATACTCAAGGAGAACCGCTAGATGAATTCGCTGATGGGATTTTTAAAGGACTTAAAGAGGGCAAACAAGAAATCGGTTATGGTTCTTCAGTGGAACGGCTGCGCATGTCACGGGATCAAGCTGATGAGCACGTGGAAAATATGTACAATGCAATGAAACATACAATTGAATAACATCTTTGAAAAAAGTGAAACCCGCTCAACAGAAGCGGGTTTTTTTATTAAACAGAATGGACTGCCCCGCAACTATCCGCCATATTTGATTTTCCGCTATAATAAAAACGCCTTCCTTAACGACGGTGTAAGTTCCATCGAAAAGAAAGACGTCATCACTAATCCTATGAATCCCTTAGCACTCTTCCGGCGTACCGGCATTTTTGGCCGTGCGGAAAGAAGAACCGCAGCCGCAGGAAGCGATTGCATTCGGATTGTCAATGGTGAATCATACGATCAGTTTACGTTAGATGAAAACCCGATCATATCAACGTTTATGTACGATTTTACGATTGTTATTATTCGTTTAGATTGTTAACGCCGCGTATTCCTAGCGACGAATCTCGTTAACACCATAATACCCAAACTTTCCTCGAATGACAAGCGTTGTTATCCACATGTGCACAAAAAAAACGCCCCATCCGGTTAAGGACAGGGCTTTTTATTATTTCGAAATTCCCTCGCGCGCTTTCATCAGGCGGAGGTCATTTTGTATTTCTCGAATGTAACTAGAGTCGGATTCCTTGTGATATAAAATACGAGACAGCCCGATGAGCACGCTGCCGAAGAAAGCCGCCCCTAAAAAGGAGGCCGTGGCGTAAATCCATCGTAGCGGATGCGGTTCGGCATACGTATAGCCTTCCGATAAGCCCGGTGTATATGTTTTCAAGCCGAATCCAAGATACAAAAACGCGATAATACCTACTGCAAGTATAGCAAATCCAACGTATTGAATAAATTTAACCAAATCCCACGCCTCCCCTATTCGTAGTTAAATTATACTATCCAACCATCTTTTTCCGCAATACCTGTTCGTTATGTACGCAGGCACCTACGTATTCATACGCAAGCGCCCGCAAAAAGTTCCGTTATTTTATGGTTCCGTACGCACTTTCGAGACATCCCTGCGCGATTACAAGGCTGGCGAGAATTTTATAATTTACGAATATCTTCTGTGCATCCGGGGCGATTTTCTTTATGAAGTCCGTATTTCCCATTCGAAATCACCTCCCGCTCTTTAGACTTTCTATATCGAGGCCGTCTTGTTGGATCGCGCTGATATGCGGCTCAATTACATGGCCGAGTTCGTATCCATCTACGATTATGGAAGCGCCACCTTTCGTCTTAATCGCCTGCTCAATCGAACTAAGCGCTCGAAGCATATCCGACGATAAGCCGGAATCTCCTCCAAGGCCCGTCGTGTGGCCTGCGTCAATCATTCGCATAAGATTCGCCTGTTGTGCTTCGGTAAGCACCATTTCATTACGCAGGGCCCGGATATCGACTTCGTGGCTCATCGGATTAGCAAATTGAGACGCTAGGCCGCCGATGTGAAGTTTATTGATCTGCCCGAGGCCGATGACGCCGCCAGTGTGGTAAGCGCTGGCTACTTCCTGCCCTCCGTGACCATGCGTTTTCTTAAACGTTTTCTTCGAAATCTTAATCTCTTCGCCGGCAGAATTATACGTGACCAGCACTTTTTTGTGTACATCTTTGCCAAGCTCGTTGTTCATCCGTTGTGCTTCTTCGGTGATATCTTGAACGCGTCCCTTAGCTGTCCGGAGGTTAGCAATTTCGTCGTCGATCGCTTTTACGGCATCCTTATATTTCTTCTTCTTTTTGTCCGCCGCGTCTGTGTTATTGGCGAGGTTCGCTCTCGCAGCTTGTAGACGACCGATTTCTTCGTTAATCACCTTAACGCCTTCGCCCTTTTTCGCGTTTAAGCCGACTTGTCGGAGTTCGAGATCAATCAATTTTTGCTGGACCTCGCCTAGCTTCTCGATTTCTGCGTGGGTTGTTGTCAGATCCTCATTCTTGGTCTTTAGATTTTCGATATTAGTGGCAAGTTGGTCGCGTAACGTCCGTAACTTCGATTCTTCTTGAACCATTTCTTGCGAAACTCTGCCTATGCGGGCCGTATCGCCACTCTCAATAGCTTTCGCATATTCCTGATGCTTTTGATTAACGATATCTTGCTGAGAGGCGATATCCGACTCAAGGCTCTTTCTCTTTTCATCGAGACTGTTAATCTCCGTCTTGAGATCTCTTTCCTTCTGAATATTTTTTGACATATCTCTTTCCAGCGCAGATTGCTTCGATTCTAGGTCAATCCGCAACTCTTTCGCTTTTTCCTCGTTCAGCTTTTTAAGAGCGTCTGTGTTCTTTGCGACAGCGTTACCCTGTCCGCTGATAGCGGCTTCTGTCTCAGGCGATTTCTTAATAACCTCGTCATTCAGCTTGAGGAATTGATCGAATTCGTCATTGGTTAGACCGGATTTTTTCCGTAATCCTTCCTGCTCATCCTTCATACGTTTAATCGCTTCAGCATTCTTCTCGGTCTTGAGTTGGTCATTCAAATCGAGATAACGCGCAAACTCGTCCGCGGTCAATTTCGTCTTATTCTGAAGTTTCTCAAACTCCGCAGCTAAATCGTTTAGCGATTCAATTTCCTTCTGTTTAGCCTTGGCGGATTCCAAGCTCACAGAATTCATTTCGTCATAACCGGACTTTACTCCGACTAATAAGCCGCCAAGAATCGAAAGCCCGGCGATCACCCATCCAGCTGGACCCATCGCAACGAACAAACCGCGCACTGCGATTCCGAGTTTCACCATGGACGACGCAACTAGCGCCACCGCTGCCGCCGCACCCGCCATTTCGAGGCCTGTCGTAATGATCCCCGGATTCAGTTCGCTAAGGAACTCGACCACCTTCGTACCGGTTTCGACAATTTTTCGGAAAGTAGGTAAAAACTCGTTACCGATCGCGATTCCGAGACCGTCGAGCGCAGACGTAAACTGTTCGAATGACCCTTTGAGGTTATCCATCTGCGTTTTCGCTACTTTGTCCGCGGTCCCGCCGGCTTCCTTCAGCGTCTTCGAATAATTGCGCAGTCCCTTTTCTCCGACGCCCAAAAGCGTAACGAATCCGGAAGCCGCTTCAACTCCGACGAGCTGTGCCGCCGCTGCCGTTTTCTGCGCCGACGTCATCCCTTCGAACTTCTTCGAAATATGGCCGACGAGCTCCGGTATCGGCTTTAGATTTCCGTGTGCGTCCTTTACTTCGATTCCGTACTTTTTCATCGCCTTGGCCGACTGGCCTACCGGATTCGTAAGGTGTAAGAGTGACGCACGAAGCGCCGTACCCGCCATCGATCCCTGAATACCGGCGTCTGACATTTTCGCAACGGCTGTCGCAGTATCTTCGATTGAATATCCGAGAGAGTGCGCGACAGGGGCGACGAATTTCATTGCATCCAGTTTGTTATCCTACCGGCTCTTTATCCGGTAGTTCTTACGGTTTCCCGCAAGCTCAGACTATATCTTCACCCACGCCAAAGACGTTAGGGTGCCACGCGCTCGTGGGTGTTTCGTCATAGCTAATACGCCGTAGACTACTTCACCTAGTCGTTACACGTTCCGCAAGTTTCCTATGCGGCTTCGCTCGGTATTCTCATACCATTTGAAAGTGACTTAGAGTTCACCGAATTCACGTGGTGTTACGCAGCTTGTTCCCAAGCAGCCGGGCAATTTTGTTTACCCAATTGCGGCAAATCCGTATTGGCCGTCGTCATCGCTTTTACGAGTACGTCAACGGCATGCCCGGAGTCTTCCGCTTTAATGCCAAAGCCGGTCATGATATTCGAAACGATATCCGCTGAACGTCCGAGCCCTTCGCCCGAAGCTGCCGCCAAGTTGAGCACGGCCGGCAACGATCCGACTTGCGCTTTTACGCTGAAGCCCGCCATCGCAAGATATTGAAGTCCCTCGGCCGCTTCGACTGCGGTATATTTTGTTTCGGCGCCCATCTTAGCCGCTATGTTCTTCAGATCTTCGAAGTCCTGACCGGTCGCACCACTGATCGCTTTAACTCGCGACATGGCCTCCTCGAAGTCAGCCGCTTTCTTGACGGAAACACCGATACCAGCTACGACTGCGCCGCCGACCGCAAGCGAAGCCTTTTGGATGAGGCCCATTTGTTTCGACAGATTCGCTGATGAACGGCCCATTTGCGCCATATCATTTCGAATCTGTGCCTGCCTACGCGTCCAGTTTGACATGTCTAATTCAATACGCGCTCGGATTTCTCCGACTGTTGTTCCGCTCATTCTTTACCGCCTTCCTGCGAGCGATTGAAGAAAAGCACAATTTCCTCCGCGCTGTATTGATCTAAGACCTTAGTTGCTTCAACTATTTTTTCTCCCTGCTCGTCTGTAAAATCCCCGTCGCCTTTAAGGACTTTTTCTGTCACCCATTCGATAACACCGACTGCGTATGCGACTCTGTCCGCTTCTTCTTTCGTTACAAAAGGAATTACTTTTCCCATCTCATTCGCTCCTTTTAGGTAAAATAAAAAGGGCGCCCATTTCGGACACCCTTGCTTGATTCGTGTTCTATTAAATTACTCTTGGCCGGAATACGATTCTGGATTACGGAGATAGTCAGCCACCTGATGGCCGAACGTTTTAGTCGCAACATTATAATACTGATCATATTCCGGAATAAGTGGCTGATCTTTTTTACTCAATGTGGACTCCTTAATCTGTTGAGCTTGTTTTTGTTCTTCGGTAGACGCCACATTTGTCAGCTTCGTATTTATATGGCCGAGCTTTAGTTGGCTTGATACGTCTTTATTAACAAAAGAGGCTGCCAACGCCGGAAACTCAGCCATCATTTTCCGAGCAAAATACGGGTTATCAATCGTGTTGACGAAAGTTTCTAGTTTGCTCAAGCCTGATTTAGTATTTGCCGCCAGTACAGTATCCGTTTTCAGGGCGGTAAGACGTCGCTCAAATTCGGCTTCTGCTGCTGCGGACGGTTTTTCCAGCTCGGCGAGGAGGATTTCATCCGCAAAAGCGACCGCATTATCGGAAGTCTTATCGAATTCCTTTTTAGCACTCTGAAGTTGCCCTAATAGTTGGTTTAAATATTGGCCACGCACCTTATCTAGTTGCTGTTTTTGGCCTACATGTGTAAGGGTAACATCTTGAAGAATCTCCGTTTCGCGCTTCTCAAAACCCTGTTTAGCCTCCCTAACCAAGCCTTTGACTGATTCACGAATTTGTTCCATTTGCGCGTAACTCTGGCCCATCTTTTCAAATTTATTCATTATGAAATTCCTCCTTTATTTTGTCTTGCTGCTTGTTTATTCAGCGGGGATTTCTCCTTTTAACCATGCCCGGTGTATTTCCGGCTCAATGATCCCGTATGGGTTTGTCCCGTTAGGTCTATACGTGAAGGTCGGCTCTGCGACATGCATACTCGGTTTGTACCTTTCGAATAGCCCATCGTAGGTAGCGAATTGCGCTTCGCCTATCTGTCGGCCTACATCGAAGTACGTTTGACGGCATTGAATATTAATTAAATCGTGGTAACTGGCTGCGGCTTCTAAGTATTCCATCTTAGCTTTACGTACGCGGTCAAGCGCTGCCTGCTCATGTTTGCTCTTATGTGCGGTTACTTCATCTGATAACTTCTGGAGGATGTCTCCTTTGACCGCATGTATCTTTTGTTCGTGCGCCTGCTTAACGGATGTTTTCCTCTCGTATCCACCCGAAACTTCCAGCCGCAGCGATGCAACGGTTTCCCTCGCCTTACGCTCTTTCGTTCTCTTTGCTGAAGA
This sequence comes from Bacillus sp. Bwzl_19, assembly GCF_054900515.1. NCBI lineage: Bacteria > Bacillati > Bacillota > Bacilli > Caryophanales > Bacillaceae > Bacillus > Bacillus sp. Bwzl_19. The sequence continues at coordinate 2,799,691 of NZ_CM142729.1, forward strand.
TGCGTCGAGTGCTAGTTCCATTGTGGCCGCTTTCAAATCTTCCTCAGCCTTTTGAAGCTCCTTCGCTAACTTTTCGTCGTGTTCCTGAAGCCTTTCGAGTGCTTTTTTCTTCTGCTCCTCTAGGCCCTCAAGCTCCGAAAATTTTTCTTTGAGTTCATCTGAATACTTAAACTTCATCGTACCCCTCCTAAGAAATGATAATTTTATTGTTGAAAAGGCAATTTTTCAGCAGTAATAAACGCCCCTTAAACGTCCGGCAATTACCCAGAACCTCCATCGCATCGTCCATTACGGAAACTTCTTCCGGACACGCTCCCGTTTCGTTAAAATCTGTCGACGCAAATTCATATGAATGGAACCGGCCGGTCAAACGTACAGAATTCTGATAGATGGATGGGTATTTCGGACGCTCAACCGCGACCATTTCGAACGCCAAGTCAATAAGCGAATGGTCAAAGACGATCGTCAGGTCGACAACGCCCGCTAAAGCCGATGCAGCTCGTAAAGCGCGCTGAAAAGCGATATGATCGGTCATCTGGCCGTCGTGCCTGTGCTTGCCCGCAGTGATGAAATGTCCGGCGGCCTGTATGCCCTCGTAATTTGTAACGATGTAAGCGTAGGCCGCCCGTTTCTCGTCGCCCACCTTCGCGATATAGAGTGTATGCTTCATATGTCCGCCTTCTCTTCCGCAAATAATTCCGCCTCATACTCATCTAACGGCACTCTTTCCGATCCGCGCAGCACAAACGCATTCTTGGCGCCGAAGTGTATTGCCCCGTCGGTGGCCGCTTCGAGGAGTACACGTCGGAAGTCGGTGTCACTGGCCTTCTCATTCCTTTTGATGGTCGACATCGCTATGATTCCGCCATCGCGACCGGTTACAATATAGGTTCCTCTTTCTGTATCCAGTTCAATAAGAGCGATACGACCGGGCAGCAATCCCGTAAAGCTCCCGCCTTTTGCCTCTCGGATGTATGAGCCGCCTGATTCTCCGTAACTACCCCAAAACTCGGTCATTCTTGATACGCAATACATGCGGAATCCCCCTTTTGATAAACGATTTTCGGTAATTCATCGACACTTTGACTGTAAAGAATGGCTTGTGACACTAGTAAATCTCGATGACAGCCGGTCACACGCCGCAAAATTTCTCCGGTTTCTGCATCTACCGTGAGCACTTCTTCGGGCTTTACATAGATGAAAACTTCATACAAGCGAAGGCCTCCTTATTAGTGGTCATAATGAACAGATTTTTGTTGTAAAACGCACGAAATTAGACGACGTTTTCACTTTCGAATAGGAACAGAAATGGCGCTTTAATAAAGGCTAGTAGCCGTTTATTTTGTTAAGAATTTGATAACCTCGTACCGAACATTCTTTCCGCCGGCCGCCGCTGCTCAATCGGTATTTTGAAGTGTACGCCGATCAGCCGCCCGTACTTGATGTAATCCGCAATAATCTTCCAGTCCTTCTTATGTCGCTTCACGCGTCGTATAAGATCTTTGTCCTCCGTATATCCGGCGATCCACCCTTTACGTAATTTCCATAGCTCATTGCGTTCCATCCGTAAACCTCCATATAAAAAGCCATCCTCCGCCCGGTAACAAGCATCATCGGATGACCTTCTCTAGTTTATTTAGTTAAAAAGCGCCTTGATTGCAGCTAATGTATTCCCTTTACCCGCATACACAACTCGAGGATTAAGTATCGTCTTTTTCTTTCTGCGATCGCCGCTGATTTCAAAGAAACCAAATACCGGTTTTCCATCGTATTCGATCTTGTTAAGTGCTGTCTTAAATCGGCTAGTATCTTTGTACCCGAGTAATGCCGCTAATTTGTCAAGTGGTATAGGCTCGACTATATCCTCGTTCGATTCATTCGGATTGTACGCGATAATATTAAAGTTAAAGTTAACAAACGGTAAAACAGCGTAAATAATTGCGAGCTGTTTTATTGTCCTCCCGTTATACATTTCGTATAAGTCTCGGACCGTATCGCGAAACAATCGCGTATATTGCATGTCTCTCGTTACCCGCTTAATATCGGAATGCTTCCCACGGTAGAATACTGCCGAATTCATAAAAATGCTGTCGCCTTCCTCGCGAAGAACGGCCTCTTTTTTAAGATTTTCATAGAATCCTTTAAATTTATTCGGGCTCATGCCTACAAGCTTTTTAAGACCAGATCTATCAATCGGTTTTCCATTATCATACTTTAACTGGCCGTCTCCCCATCCTGTGTAGGTCCCGATAAACATCAAACGTGCCAAGTCAGATTGATTAAGTGATTGAAATTGAGACTCCATGGTAACTCTAGCGTTAAAAAAAGCTGTTACAAAGCCGCCATTCTCGGATACATGGGCTGTTAAGTCGTCTTTTACTTTAAGCGCTCTGACTTGTTCTTCAGTTGTTTTAGTGACCACCTCTACAAGATGAGAAACGTCAGTTCCGTTTTTATTGTAGATTCTCCCGTCCTCGATCACCGCATTTTCTTTTACTGCAAAGATATCTCTTTTGACTCCATTCGATAGGTTCATCCACTGGCGTTGTTCAGCAATTCGATTCCCCATCCTCAAACATCCCCCTCAATCTTTGAATTGTTTCGATTTTGTTCGCATCTAAACTGAACACGTATTCCAGCCGTGCTCTCATCTTTCGGGACAGGCTTCTCTCGCCTCTTTCGATCATTGTGATAAGTTGTCGTGAACAGCCCAAACGGTCAGCAAATTCGTTTTGCGTCATCCCGTACGCAAGACGAATCATCCGAATTGTTTTTGGAGTCATCTTCGTCTTCCTCTCTATTTTTGTTTTCATTTGGCAACATTTTCAGTAAATAAAAAAGCACCACTCTAAATCCAGTGGTACAAACTAATCTTCTATTACGTAAGACAGCATATCGAGGTAAATTATACGGTACTATCACTAAAGCGTGGCATTTAATTACTTTCATAACGTATAGACAGCTAACGAGGTAAATTGTAGGGATCTCCTCGCTACAAATCCAGCTCTCCTATTACGCAAGGACAGCCAACGAACAAAAATGGTATAATTTCCGTTAAGTTTTACATAGCTTTACGTCCTTCTATTACGCATAGACAGCTAAGACGGCAAAAGTCACTAAATAAACGCTTTGTTAACGGTATTTATTTCGTTAGGTTAACGCCTCTCTCATGATGTATAAACAACTAAGGCGACATTTTATCGTACTTTTTCGTTAGACACCCGTTATTTATTTTGTAGGGCTCTCTAATACGTATAGACAACTGCGTCGAAAAAATATACGGTATGTTACGTCCTTCTATTACGTATAGACAACTAACGGGGTAAATTACACCGTATTATCGTTACTAAGACGTAATTATTTTCGCCTCCTATTACGTATAGACATCTGCGCGGAGAAAAGTTGATACAATATCCAATCCCTCTATTATGTATAGACAGCTAAGCCGGTAAAATGTGTATATAGTCGCTATATCAGGGACAACTCTAAAACACCCTGCATTTCGGGTGAGAAATTAACCAAATACCCTGCATTTCGGGTGATGCACATAATGAGGACCACACTTAGAGCCACAAGGAATTCAGCCGTTTTCTTTCTTGCTGGCATATCTTAATCAGTCGTATTTATTCAGTCTTTAAATATAACGCAATCCACGTACTAGACAATCCGACATTTAAAACATAGCAACTTCCTCAAGTTCAGTCGTTGCAGATATTTATAATCGCGATAGAGGGACTTAAATAAAATAACTGCGGACGCCAAAGCCACGGTTTTTAAGTGGCGAAGGCGAGCCGCTATGTTTTGCTTCTCAGCGTCTTACTTCGATTAGTCTTTCCGGCACCGCCTGCGCAGCCCCGGACCGCCCTTCTATTACGTATGTGTTATCGTCAGTGTTTTGGCTTAGTATTCTGCCGATCATGGCTTCGGCCGACAGCCACGTCAGGCCGCCCACCTTAACGCCCCAATAACGTACAGTTTCGCCTACTTTATACACGGTTTTCGCCTCCCGTGAAAAACATCCGCATGAACTGCGCAACGGTCATATCTGCTATTTCGCGGCCGTCGAGCTTCTTTAGAGCCGCCGTAGCCTTAGCGAACTCAAATGAGAATGATTCCGGGTGCTCATCGTCGTATAAGTGGTATCCGTCATTCTTACGCGTTAGGCCGCCCGTGTCGTAAAACGCAAACCTACCACCGCCCCACGCATCATAGTCGCACAATGCTACCGTATCCGCTGCGATTAAATAGGCGTCGTGGGTTTCTTTATAGGGAAAATCCGCCGATCCGTGTCGGACCAGATGCACCTTCTGTGGTTGGAACTGGCTCATGCCGGTTGCTCCTCCTGCTCACCAAAAAGTTCAAATGCTGCAGCAACACTAATTTCTCCGCAACCAGAACGTGCCCACTGAGATACTTGCGGTAAAAGAGCGAAAAAGTCCTCCGGCTTCAAATTGACATAACGGTCAGCTCCTGCCGGATACACGTTAAACCATCCGACAATTGTGCGTGCATAACGAACTTGCATTTACGCCGCCTCCTTTCGATATTTACCGGCTAAGAACAGCATAAGCTCGACCGCTGACATGGCGGCGATCTCCTCTAAGCTCGGAACAGATCCGCTTTCCGACACCGTATACGCTAGGTCTTCGTGAACTTCCGAAGACCATCCAATCTCTGGTCCGTTTAAGCCTTCATACAGTGAGTAGAGGCAGACTAGTTGCTCGTTTTCCTCAGCATTTGTCATGGTGATTACGTGACCATTCCCGATATTAACTGCGTCAATTTCTTCTTCAAAACGCTTCCCGTCCTCGACCAACCAAAGATGATTTACTTTTACTTTTTCCATTTCGTTTCCCCCTCGATTTTAGTTCCATCCGCAATCTTAGATATAAGGTACAAGAGCACGCTCTAATTCAGTCCGTTCTTTTCTGAATGCTGATCTATCTTCGTGCAGTCGCTTATTATCTGTGCAAAGGTTCGCTAAACGACTGTTTAACGTCGCGGCTTCTTCGACGCTTGCGTCAATTAATTCGAAGCGCACTTTAGCGATTTCGTAACTATTTTTGTGGAAAGCGAGTTCAGCTTCGCACCACTTGCGGTGAATCTCGTCTCTTCTCGCAAACAGGGTCTTTTTAGTCGAATCCTTAAGCGATTGACGTACTTCTTCCGATAAATTGTGCGGTGACTGTAGCGCGTAATCAACGGGGAAAACGTCCAAGACGGTGCCATTCTCAGCTATAACAAGACGGACTTTTTCTTTGTAGTTGTCATATACCGCTTGGCTGCCGCTTGTTGATTCGAGCGACCAAACGAACGCTGCGCCTTGAGCATATTTCGGCAATATGTTCTGTGCTTGCGTTTTTGTAAGACCGAGACGATCTGCCGCATTTTTTACCGCTGGTTTAGAAACACTGTATTTATTCATCGTGAACCCTCCCTTTCTATTGAGAAACCAATCCGAATGAAATCCATAAATGACATATTTGCGAGTTCTGGAAAAAATTTTAGAAATATCCGCATCTGAGTTCATCGACTCCCATATATTTTCCGATGATGTCGTGCCTCATTAACCAGGCGTCAGATACCTCATGTATCGGCAGCCTCGTACCAAAAGCGACTCCGTGCCAGTGAAGTTTCACCTTCTTAGGACTAAACTTTTCCGTCATGCCGACTGCACCTCCTCACCGAATAATTCTCGTGCTAACACGGGCTTAATTTCTGTGCAACCAGCAACTGCTTTTCGGGATACTTGAGGCAATAGCGTAAAGAATTCCTCTGGTGAAAGATTTACGAACTTTGTGACCGAGCCTGCCGGATAAATATTCCACCAACCAACAACAGTTTTTCTATAGTAAATGTTCATTTTCAATTACCTCCTTTAATTTCTCATCAAGACACAACACTGCAATAAGAAGCAAATCGTGCAAAAAGTAACTTAGGGTTAGTAGACTAGAAAATTTTCGCTTCTGATCTGATTGTCTATGCCTTCACTTTTTACTACTGAAGTATAACTTGTTGAGTTAATAATATTACTACAGGAGTAATACGTCAAGAGTTTTTTTCAATTTTAAAAAACACATTTTACTTCTGGCGTTTTACTTGTATAATATGGTTAAAATAAAATTACGGAGGATTAGAGAAAATGCCTTTTGAATTTAAGTTGAACGATATACTGGACGAGCTAAGAATTACAAAAAACAAACTAGCTGTTGAAGCAAAAGTAAGGCCGGCAACCATCGGGGATCTTTGCGAAGGGAAAACCAAACGGATAGAACTCGAAACAATCGAGAAAATCTTATATGTATTAAATAATCTCTCACCAACTAAGACATACACCATCGATGACATTATTCTTTACAACTTGGATATTGAGGACTGATCATAAAATGTTATTTGAAGGCGAAAAACAAGAATGGCTACTCTTTAAGGAGAGGGATCTATCGGTTAGAGTTTTTGAAGGCAATAATACATACGAAGCATACGCGACAATAGCAGGCAAAGGCACGCATGTAGCTCGCGGACTAGAAAAATGGTCCACGATATCCGACGCAATCAAAGGTATTATTCAAAAATAAGGGGGAGTTTTTTTGGATACTATTATTAAACAAATAACAGGTGTCTTTGATGGAGATCCGGTATCAACTTTAGTAGCAACTTCGATATTTATAGTATCAATTTGGTTATACAAACAAATTAAAGATGGTGAGAATTCAGAATTAAAATCGTACAAAGATCTTATTAAGCGTTCTGAAGAAGCCTGTGCCGATATTTTAAGACATGCAGAACTAGCACTCGGAAAAGAAATCAGTGACTCAGAGTTTTATGCTACAGTTAGTGGGTACCTCTCAACTTTAGATCAGGACACCTCTATTGAATTCCAAAATTCGCTTTCTAAGAATACACGCTCAATTAGCGAGTTTAAATTGATTGCTCTAAACAATTTAAATAGACTTAAAAAAGAACACTGTCCATCAAAACCTACAAAAATCGGGGATCAATTTTCCAATTTTATAGGAGACTTATTGATAATATTTAAACCTGTATGGAAGACGGCAATTATTTTGTATTTCATTTTATTTGGAATAGTCTATACTACCACTCTAACGGATGCCGCAGCATTTTTCTGTACAATATCTCTTATAATGATGGTTGTAGGATTAGTTTTTAATTTCTTTGATAAAAGAATTTCTTTCAAAATATTTTTATTATGCCTAGTTATTTTAATAACCTTGTTTTTAATTTCATTTATTGTTCATAATATTATAATCTCAGTTATTCTAATTATTTTAATTTATATCATTATTACACTTATCATGAGGAAATATATTAATAATTGATGTATAAAAGGTTATCCAATGTAAAGACCCGGAGGCGCTGACAAATAGTTGGCGTCTTTTTTATTTTGATTGATTAACATGCTGAATTGTCTTAATATTAAAATGTGTAGTAAATTTTAACCATATGGAGGTTGTTAAATGTCCCAACTCGAAGCAAATGTTAACGATAGTAATCAAATGGTTCTTATCGAAAGTAGAACTATGAGAGACGAGCATGTATACCGTGATGATGTATTAGAAAAAGTTAAAGTTGTCCCTTCTCTTCCTGACACCTTAGAAGTTACCTTCGAAATGGCCGCAGAGTATTACAATGTGCCATATGCCACAATCAAAACAGCAATTTCAAGGAACCGAGCCGAGTTTAACCAGTACGGTGAGCTACGAATCTTAAAAGGAAAAGCATTGAAAGAATTCAAAAGCATGTTTCAAGATGAAACGCTCTTTAAGGGTGCAAGCTCTTTAAACTTGTTAACTAGAAGAGGATTACTTAGGCTCGGAATGATTCTAACTGAGTCTGAAGTCGCAGCATCTGTTCGAAATTACCTCTTAAATATTGAGGAAGGGTCGGACATAAAACTTCGGGAATGGGCAGTAGAACGCGAGATATCCAAAAGAGAAAGACGCCGACTGACAGACTCGATACAATCCTTTTACGAAGGCCCTTCGATGAAAGGGCATGAATATAAAAACTTCACTAATCTTGTATATAAAGTGATTTTTGACTGTAATGCGACTAGGCTTAGAGAAACGTATGAACTTGAGAAAACTGAACCATTGCGAGACTCATTGACTACCGAAGATCTCAAAAAAGTCGTTGAAGTCGAGCAAATCATAGCCTCTTATATCCGGATGGGAAAAGAATATAACGATATCCGCGACGAACTCCTAAATAAAAAAGAAAGGTTTCAATGATTTTAAGACGCTAGTTGGCGTCTTTTTTTATGCACGCGACTCTCAATTACGATAGCCTAAATGATAATGAACACGACTTTATTCGTACAAATCGGGCAAAAACACGACTTTATTCGTACACCCGAAAAGTGGGTTCACGCTTAGAGCCGCAAGGGATACAGCCGTTTTAGTCCGCCAATCACTTCTTAGTCTTGTGAGTCACAAGCCTCCGGAACTACGGCTCCGCCTTCGTCCGGGGTTAACGCAATCAATATATCTATTAATATCTGCGCGTATGTAGGGAACGAAGTGACCGGAATTAGCGCTATGTTTAAGGTACGTACGGACGCACTACGCCGCAAGTCCGAACTGGGGTACGTCGACCTAAAACGATTCACCACGATTTAACCGCGCCTTCCAAGCCGCCTTCCTAATCGGTCTAACCCGCCGAGTTTAAAAAATTATGCGCTAATTAAAAACAGCAGTTGCGGGGATCGTGTTTGGGGGGCTTTGGGGAGCGGGCGATTGAAAATATTCTTTGCGGATGGTTCTGTATACTTCATTCATATAATTGAATAGTGAATTTAACAGAATGAACTTGAGTTACATTCGCAATCATCGACAATCATTGATACAACAACGTTTAAAGACGTTTCGAACGCGCATTGTTTCTTACGTATTTTATGCAACGCTTAAACCGCGCCGTATCAACGTCATGCCGGATGCCCTATGCCGCATACAATGTATAAGATACTGCATACTGGTTATGCGTTAGTGTTACATGCAGTAATACACATGGACGCAATATGTCCCGAATATATTGCGGCCTATTATCCGTCTAATCGTTGATCTGACGCGGTTTGTTGCGCCTTCATTCCTGTGCTACCTACCGCATGCCTACGACTCTGTGCCGTATTGCTGGCGTAACATGCCGCCACCCCATGAGTTCGGGGCGGCCGTCCTCGGTAGGTGCGGCTGGTTACTGTAACTCCTATACTTCGATAGCCTCGTAAGCTGCTTCGGATTCTTCCGCAGTAATGCCGATATACCTCAACGTCTGGGACGTCGTATTAAACTATAATTTTCAAGGTAATTGTCTAAAATTTTTATCCGTATCGTTGTTAACTTTTCTCTTACGACCAGCCTTACTACTGATTTGCACAAGAGGCGAGAATTTATCGTGCTGTTCTTTCAACGATTTTCCGGATAAATGCGTATACCTCTTGATCATTCGAAGATCATTATGTCCAAGTATCATCTGTAAATGCCGAATGTCCCCTCCGGCTTCTAAAAACATTGTCGCTCCTGTATGACGCAACAAATGAGGATGCACGCGCTTTTTGATGCCGGCCCGATCAGCATAGTTGTTCAAACGCTGCCTAAAGTTATTGGTCGTCATCTTCTCACCGTAGTTTGCTAGAAAAACATACTCACTATCGAATTCTTCGTTCTCTTTAATTAGTTCTTTTATAAGCCTCACTGTCCTACCTTGTAAAGGTATTAGTCTTCCTTTTCTGGTTTTCGTATTTGTCCCTTCTAATATTAAAAAGTTTGAAGAAAAGTCTACATTTTCAATTTTCAACGAAAGTATCTCGCCTACCCTACACAAAGAATCGATTAAACAAGTCATAATTACGAAGTCTCGGAATTCTGGATAGGACCTTAGGTATGGTGCAGCTAGTAATTGTCTAAGTTCTGATTTGGTCAATATCTCAATAACATCTTGCGGTTCCGTAAGGAGTTTCAACTTCAAAAAAGGATTTTCCATAGCCAAATCCTCATCGATCAAAAAACGAAAGAAAGTCCGTATGGTCTTTATATAGTCGTTAACTGACCGCGGTGATAACCCTTGAGTCTTATGCTCGTCCAATTTGAAATTATGGCCGTCGAACTTTATTTTATCGTTGATCAGCCACGCGACAAACCCGCGCGCAAAGTCAACGTCAATATGGCGTATGTCCGCGGACACTCCGATCTCCTCCGCGTACTTCGTTAGATACCGACAAGCACGCATGTACTTATCGATCGTTTCCTGAATGACGTTTTCGGCGCGTTTAGCACGCACTAAGCGTTCAAATAATTCCTCTAACGAATAAATATTTGTACGCTCCATTTTCATTTTTCTTTTTACACGTTTACCTTTTCGGTTTTCTGAATGCATAAAAAATCGCCTCCCATTTTGAGATTACCGAAAACAGGCATTAAACATAAGAGTAATAACGAAAAATAACCCTATTTAACTAAATAAAAACAAACATATCCCAATAAAACCCGAACTATAATAGGTAATTAATCCTTAAATACCAACGAAACACGAACGAAAATATCCGCTAACAAAACGACGAATTAACGCACGAAGACGTTAACAAGGCGTTAACGAGGCGTTAACGAATCAAATCGTGCAGCAAATAGCCCATCGAGCATCCGATCCAGTACGCCGTTAAAATAGCCGGCCAAGTTGCGGATAGGCTTCCGTTTAGTCGCTATAAACGTTTGACGAACGGATTCCAGTCCGATTCCTTGAAGAATATCGGCAGCATACACGCCTTTTAAATACGACGTATGCGCAAGGTATATACCGTACAGCTTGCTCGTTAATTTCTGATCGCTGACAAACATATTGACCGCAGACTTAAACGCAGCATACGTATTCTGTAAGAACTTTAATTTACTTTGAGAAATAACAGCTTCGTTTTCCCGTTCCGGCGCTTCCGGCTTTGTCTCCGTTGGCTTTTCGGCTTCTTGGCGGGGTAACACAGACGGAGTAACATCGGCCGCCGGCAGGATAACGTACATATTTGCGCCGTTGCCGCCGGATACTGGCCGGTATTTAATTTCTTTGCGGATAATGCCGAGATTGATTAGTCGTTTAATGGAGCGAATAACGGTTACGCGATGCTTGCCGATTATTTCCGCGATCGTTGCGAGCTTCAGATACGCCACACCCGGCGTTTTCACGGCATGACGGGACAGCGCCTTCAGAACCTCGATTGCGGCAGGCGTTAAATCAGATTTATTTCGGTATATGTGCGTACGGACGGCGCCATTTAGCTCGTCCACTGAACGGAACGACGCCATTTTAGAGGCTTCTTTCGTGTACATACGGCTTTCTCCTCGTTAAGAGACACCGTTCCGTCGGAAAAATGAGCGCGCTTAAATAAACGTAGACAAGTACGCTTTTTTCCGATAAGATAGACGTAGGTTAGGGCGTCCTATCTATCGGAATTTATTTCCGTTGGATGGCGTTCTTTTTTTTTGTATTTTTAGGATTTTTTCTTTCTAATTGTCGCCAACGGTGAAAAGTCATCGTGGCTTCTTCGCATTGCTCTCGTATCCATTTGTATATAACGACGCATTGTTCTAATATCCGACCATCCCCCGATCTTCTGTAACGTGAACGGATCACAACCGTTTAGTATCATCGTTTTAGCCCAAGTGTGACGGTATACGTGCGCTGTAACCTTCTTATCTTTCACCCCGGCTTTTTCCGCATAATACTTCAGCCGCTTATTAAAATGATTTGCGCCCAAGGGCTCACCATAACTGGATAGAAAAATACGATCAGTCGTAAAGTGTGATTTATTTTCTGTGATAAGCTGTAGCAAAAGCTTTACGCAATGAGCAGATATAGGCACTAACCGATGCTTTCTGTTTTTACTAACATCAGCGTTAATCGTTATGAATCGGCTTGAAAAATCTATATCCTTTTCGCGTAGACTCAACAACTCCTCGATGCGAAGCCCGGAATCTAGCAGGCAATTCATAGCGCAGTAATCTCGAAAGCCCACATAATCCCGTAAATTCGGTTGCCGCAATATGTCTTTAATTTCATCATCAGTAAAACAGTTTGTAAGATCGATGTCCTGCCGGAGCAGCTTAACGCGTGCGGTCGGATTTACCTCGATCAACTCTTCGCGGTCAAGGTAATTAAACAGCGCTTTAATTGTCCGCAAATTAATATTTATCGTCGTATCTGAAAGTCCGACTTTATTATCGTCTGATTTTATATACTTGTGCCCGTGATACCGCGGCTTATCGTATTTCATGTAGTTAATATAGTTCCTTAAAATCTCCGTGGTGATCTCATCGATATATGTAACTTCGTAGTTGTCGTTAAGCCATTCGGTAAAATACCGCCACATCTTTTTATAATCTGTGAGTGTTCTTTCGCGAAGTCCTTCCGTTCTTTTACCGGCCAAAGCGATCTCTAATGCTTCGCTAAGTAGTAACCGCGGGTAGTCTTTCTTGGCCGCCGAAACATTCGTGACTCTTCGTCGTTTCTTATTTAACGCCATAATAAAAACGCCTCCCTTAACGATGATTTAAGTTACATCGCTAAGAAAAGCGTCATCAACAATCCTAACAACCGTAAAACAGGGTTGTTTTTATTCCGAATAATAACGATTAATCGCGGATTTTTCACTGCAATCCGTAATCCTCCGATTCAGTTTCCGATTAGATGATCGATTCATATCTCGGAAATAGGATCGAGTAGAAAACGTTGATATACCAACGGTTGAGCCCTTAGCACTCTTCCGGCGTACCGGCATTTTTGGCCGTGCGGAAAGAAGAACCGCAGCCGCAGGAAGCGATTGCATTCGGATTGTCAATGGTGAAACCGCCGCCCATCATGGACTGCTTGAAGTCAATGATGGTGCCGTTCATAATATCAAGGCTTTCGCTGTCGACCAGAACGTTGATGCCGTGCTGCTCGAACAAGCTGTCTTTTTCGCCTTTTTCATGCTCAAAACCCATTCCGTAAGACAGGCCGCTGCAGCCGCCGCCTTTTACGCCTACACGGAGAAACGCGTTTTCTTCTTCGTGCTCTTTCATCATATCTTTTATGTGCAAAGCCGCTGCTTCAGTAATTGTTACGGGAACACTCATGGTATGGCCTCCTTTTTAAAACGAATGCTGTTATCTATTATAAACATGAAAGACCCAATTCTCAAACGAGCTGTTTACAAATAATAGACGCCGCTGCATACGGTTTCGGCGGGGCCTGTCATCAGCACATGCCCGTTGTCCTGCCAATTAATCACAAGGTCGCCGCCGGCTAAATGAACGGTGATATCCCGGTTTCGTTCGGAAACACCGTTCAATACGGATGCGACAGCCGCCGCACAGGCGCCTGTTCCGCAAGCCTGTGTAATGCCGGAGCCGCGTTCCCATACGCGGAAATGCAGTTCATCGGCGCTGACGGTTTCCACAAACTCGACATTGATGCCTTCCGGGAATCTCGGGTCTTTTTCAATGACGGGGCCGAGCGTTGTAAGAGGCGCTTGGCTGATATCGGCAACCGGAAAGACAATATGGGGATTTCCCATTGATACGGCTGTTCCTGAAAGCTCCGTCTCTCCAAAAACAAAGGTTTCATTGATCGTCCGTTCATCTTCATTGCCGAGCATCGGCAGCTCCTTTTTGGTCAGGCGCGGTTCACCCATATCGACGGCAACTTCACTCACAATTCCGTTGTCTACAGTAATGTCTGCTTTTACAAGGCCTGAGAGCGTTTCAATGAAAAAGGACGTTTCTTCTGTCAGCTTATGTTCGTATGCGTACTTTGCCACACAGCGAAGGCCGTTGCCGCAATTTTTTCCTTCTGAGCCGTCATTATTAAAAATCCGCATTTTGACAGGCGCTTTTTCTGACGGACAGATGAGGATCATTCCGTCAGAGCCGATACCCGTATAAACGCTGGACACTTTAACGGCAATCTCAGCGAGCCGTTCTTCCGGCAGCTGTTCTTCAAATTGGTTTACATATATATAACTGTTTCCAAGACCGTGCATCTTGGTAAAACGGAATGAATTCATATCGGCCTCCAACTTTTTTTCTTTTACTTAGTATAAAAGCTCTTCCCCTCGGACACAATACAAATATCCCCCGTTTTTCATACATAAAAGCTCCCTGCATATGCAGGGAGCTTTTATCGTTTACGAAATAAACATGCCGGCAATCGCCGCGCTGAGAAGGTTTGCGAGTGTTCCCGCAATAACCGCCCGTAACCCGAGACGCGCGATGTCCGAACGGCGGCTTGGGGCCAAACCGCCCAGTGTGCCGAGCATAATCGCAATCGAAGAGAAGTTGGCAAATCCGCACAGCGCAAAGCTGATAATCGTAGACGTTTTTTTAGAAAAGTCCGCAATATGAGGACCGAAGTTTGAATAAGCGACAAACTCATTCAGCACAAGCTTTTGTCCGATATAGCTTCCCGCTCCGAGTGCTTCATGCCAAGGAACACCGATAACAAATGCGATCGGTGAAAACACGTAACCGAGAATGGATTCTAATGTAATATGTTTGAAACCGAACCAGCCGCCGATTCCGCCGAGAATTCCGTTCAATACGGCGATGAGAGCGACAAACGCAAGCAGCATGGCGCCGACATTTAAAGCAATCTGAAGGCCTGTGGACGCGCCTTTTGCCGCAGCATCAATCACATTAGCGGCGCCTTCGCCTTCTTCGTCCATATTAAAATCACCTTTTATCGTCTGCGTTTTTTCCGTTTCCGGTATTAATATTTTTCCGAAGACAAGACCGGCGGGAGCCGCCATAAAGCTGGCCGCCAGCAAGTATTCGATCGGAATGCCTAACAGGGCGTAACCGAAAAGCGTCGAACCCGCTACAGCCGAAAGGCCGCTCGTCATAATCGTAAACAGCTCGGAGCGGGTCAATCCCGCAATCAGCGGTTTAATGGCAAGCGGTGATTCAGACTGTCCGACAAAAATATTCGCAGCCGCCGCAAGCGATTCCGTTCTGCTTGTCCCAAGAAGCTTTGAGAGTCCGCCGCCGATGACGCGAAAAATAAGCTGCATAATTTTCAGGTGATACAAAACGGCAATCAGCGCTGAGAAAAAGATAATGACCGGCAGAACGCTCAGCGCAAAAGCCGGGCTGCTGCCCACTTTTAACAGCGGTCCAAAAATAAAGCTGATGCCTTCGTTCGCATAATCAATGAGAAGCTGCACACGGCTTGAGAACCATAAAAATACGGCCCGGCCGGCATCCCACTTTAATACGATGAATCCGAAGGCCATTTGTAAACATAAACCGACAATAACGGTTCGCAGGTTAATTTTGCTTTTCTTTTCTGACAACAAAAAAGCAATGGCTAATATAGCCGCTGCCCCGAGCAGCCCCCAAACGATATTCAATGAATACACCTCTAAAATTTTATTTAAAAAAAGTCTTTATTAAGATAACAATATTTATTTTTGCTGTCTACAAATTTTTTATTTTGCCGAAACCCGGGGCGCTATAAAAAAGAGACCCCGTTCGGAGCCTCTGATTAAAACATCGGATTTTCTTCTATGAATGTATATATGTTGTCAACCAGTTCAGCAGGCGTGTCTCCCGTGACCACTTCGCCGTTAACCAGGGCGAACAGGGATTCCATGCATTTCCCGCAATAGCTTAAACAGCCGTATTCAAGCACGTCCAGATTCGGGTCCTTCTCCAATATCTCCCGTGCTTGTTGGGAACCGCGCGCTAAATTGCTGACACAGAATTCAATCATCGGATTCATGCGGTTTCACCTCACATATGTACCTTATCCTAACGGAATTTCCTCTATTCGTCAAAGATCAGATTTCACGCTCAATGTTATCGTAACATATTAATTCAGGGTAAAGGTTTTACTATTACGTATTTTCTGGTCAATTTGTAGGTTATTTTAAAACTATTATTGTGGTTTTAGATCAAATTCGATATAATTCTAGATGTTATTTTACATAGTTCGTTATTTTGTAACAACATTGACTACCATATTTTTCGGGCAAAAGGGGAATCATTATGAAAAAATTGGTCTTGATCGGCGGGGGTTACGGGAACATGCGGGTGCTGCACCGTTTATTGCCGAACCAGCTTCCGTCAGATATATCCATCACGCTGATTGACAGAAACCCGTATCACTGCTTAAAAACAGAATATTATGCGCTCGCTGCCGGCACGATTTCTGATCATCATATCAGGGTGTCCTTTCCTGAGCATCCGAGTCTGGATGTTCAATACGGTGAGGTGGCTTCCGTTGACACGAAAAACAAACAAGTTCTGTTTCATGACCGCGAACCGATTTCTTACGATGACGCGGTGATCGGACTGGGCTGCGAGGATAAGTATCATAACGTGCCCGGCGCGCCGGAACATACTTACAGCATTCAGACCATTGATCAGTCACGCGAAGCCTATCAAAAGCTGAACAACCTCGGCGCCAATGCATCTGTCGCTATTGTCGGAGCGGGATTAAGCGGCGTGGAGCTTGCCAGTGAATTAAGAGAAAGCCGTGACGATCTGAAGATTATTTTATTTGACCGGGGCGAGCTGATTTTATCAAGCTTTCCGAAAAGGCTCAGCAAGTACGTTCAGAAGTGGTTTGAAGAACACGGTGTCACCATTATCAATAATGCGAATATTACAAAAGTGGAAGACGGCATCGTTTATAATCATGATGAAGCAATATCGGCCGATGCCGTCGTGTGGACGGCGGGAATTCAGCCGAATAAAGCCGTCAGAGAACTGGACGCTGAGAAAGATCCGCAAGGCCGCATCGTTTTAACACCGTATCATAACCTTCCGGGAGATGAACATGTTTATGTCGTTGGTGACTGCGCAAGCCTTCCGCATGCGCCGAGCGCCCAGCTGGCTGAAGCGCAAGCTGAACAAATTGTGCAGATCCTCCTGAAACGATGGAACAATGAAGAGCTGCCGGAAACAATGCCGCAATTTAAGCTGAAAGGCGTTCTCGGCTCACTCGGAAAAAAAGCGGGATTTGGTCTTGTCAACGACCGTCCGCTGATCGGGCGTGTGCCCCGCCTGTTAAAATCTGGCCTTTTATGGATGTACAAGCATCATAACGGCTGATAAAAGAAAGCCGCTGATTGCGATCAGCGGCCAATTTTATGAGCCCGCAACATAGCCGCGCTTTTCCATTTCTTCATATATATCTTTTAAATGCGGATTCCCTTCCCCTACAATGACATCTTCCACCAGCACAAGCGGATAGAAAAATTCATCGTTTCTGATTCGCTCCGCAAGTTCTTCTGTGTCCTTTTGCCGGGGCGGTGTGTCAATATCAATGTACCGCATGTTAAAAGGCTGCTCCGGATATTTCCGTTTCAGCGCCGCCTCCAGCCATTCAAATGTATCTTTGGCGCTCGGCATATTTACACAGCTTGTACAGAGCGTTTCAGCGCCGTAAACACTGAGTGTAACCGGCTTTGTCATGTTTATCATCCCCTTTACACCAGTATACAAAGGACGGGGCTTCTTTTGTATAAAAAACGGTTTTTATGTTCAAGTTTAAATATGCTATAATGGAGAAAGCAGCTTTGCAAACCAAACATTAGATTTTTACCGTTACTGTGAATATAATGGTTTTATGTATATGAAAGGAGCGAATCTCATGACTGAGGTTGAAATGAAAGAGCAAGTACAGGAAGTATTGGATAAATTACGCCCGTTTCTGCTTCGTGACGGCGGTGACTGTGAGCTTGTTGACATAGACGAAGGCATTGTAAAGCTTCGCCTCCTTGGCGCGTGCGGCAGCTGCCCAAGTTCAACGATTACGCTGAAAGCCGGAATCGAACGCGCCCTTCTTGAAGAAGTGCCGGGTGTCGTTGAAGTAGAACAAGTATTTTAATTATAAAACCAGGCTGAATACAGCCTGGTTTTTTATTTTTGCAAATAGTCATCAAACCATGAACGGATATAACGGATGCGTTTCATCCGCTGTTCCGGATGGCCGCTTCTCGACAGCTCGTGCGTGGCTTTCGGAAACCGGATGAACGCCGTCGTTTTGTTTAGTTTCTTCAATGCGGTAAAGAGCTGCTCGGCCTGCTCTATCGGACAGCGGTCATCGCGTTCACCGTGCAGGATCAGAAGCGGTGTCGAAACGCGGGACGCATATTTGACAGGTGAACGATCCCAAAGCTTATCCGCTTCCTCAAACAGATCATGCCCAAGCTGCCAGTCAGTGAAAAAGAAGCCGATATCACTGACACCGTGGAAACTGAACCAATTAGAGATGGAACGCTGTGTGACGGCTGCTTTAAAACGGCCGGTCTGTCCCACAATCCAATTGGTCATAAACCCTCCGTAGCTTCCGCCCGTCACACCGAGACGGCCGCTGTCAATAAACGGATACGCCTGAATGGCCTCATCCACCGCCTGCATGACATCACGGTAATCTCCGCCCCCGTAATCCCCTCTGACACGATTGACGAAATCCTGCCCATAGCCGTGGCTTCCTCTCGGGTTGACATACACGACGGCATATCCTTGTGCGGCCAGTACTTGGAATTCGTGAAAATACGTATGGCCGTACATCATGTGAGGCCCGCCGTGTATGTATAAAATGAGCGGATATGTTTGATCCTCTTCAAAAGCTGCGGGCTTCAAAAACCAGCCATGCACCGTCAGTCCGTCCTGTGTTTCATATTGCATCTTTTCCGGCACGGATATGATATGTTCCTCCGCAAACCGATCATTGTTGTTTGTCAATTGCTTCTCTTCCCCATCTTCAAGCGAAATGCTGTAAAGCTCAGAAGGCCGTTCGGGTTTGACAATTACGGCGATACAGCTTTTCTGATCCGGATGAAAAGCAAAACCGTTCACGTACTCTTCTTCTAATCGGATCGGATATACGAGGCCGTCAATCGAGATATAATAAATCCCGGTGCTTCCCTGCTCGCTGCCGAGGACGTAAAATCCCTGTCCGTCGTTTGTCCATACCGGCCGGGGCGTCACTCCTCCTATAAGTGAATCCGCAATAAGCGCATCGCTCAAATGAACATCCAGCATGTCGGTCAGACAGGACAGCCGCTCATTTTTCACGTCGTACAGCCACGCTTTTACTAAAGTAGCATTGCGAAATTCATTCTCATGGCCCAGCAACGCGATATAAGAGCCGTCCGGTGAAAACACGCAGGAACCGAAAGAACCGCTGTGCGGCGTAATCTGTTTGAGATCTCCGTCCGCCAGATTCATCAGATAGACATCCCTCGGCTTTCCGGCATCACCCGGCTCGCATAAATTGGCGGTAAACGCAAGCTGCTTTCCGTCCGGTGAAAAGGCTGCGTCAAAATGATCCGCTTCATGATCCGTCAGCTGCTGAATCTCCCCCGTTTCAAGATGAATCAGCACAAGCTGTGTCCAGCTTCCGTTCAGCAGGCCTTTCCCGTCACGTTTATATGTTAATGACTGAATGTTTACCGGCTCATATTCGTCTTGCTTCTTTTTTTCTTTCTCATCGGCGCGCTCCGCTGATGTCAGACTGACGGACACAAGCACGGATCTGCCGTCGGGAGCCCATATCGGATCTGCCACGCCCCAAGGAATATCAGCCGCCCGTTCCGCCTCTCCCCCGGCAGCGTCTATGATGTACAGCTGGGGGACACCATCCTCTCTGTCAGAAACAAAGGCAAGGCGCCGTCCGTCAGGCGACCACCGCGGACTTGAATTTTTATTATCCCCGAATGTCCACGGGTTTGAGGTACCGGATTCTGTGTCATATACCATAATGGCTGATGAATAAGAGTCCCGTTTATCATTGACTTTTGTCCGGACGTACGCGGCCCGTCTGCCGTCAGGGGCATATTGGGGATCCGTCACGGATACGAGAGACGCAATGTCCTCCTCGGTTATGAGTTTTTTCAATTGTTTCTCCTCCTTTTCTCTTTTATTTCGCTTCCCTAAATAAAATTCCTTCTCCAGAAAAAGAAAGCGTCCTTCTCTTATGGGAAGAACGCTTTTTACCATTATACACTTTTGATCTGCTCTAAATGATTCCGTTCAATTATGCTTCCTTCTGACGGGACGGTAAGCGCTGCAATCTCGCAGTGCGGAAAATGTTGAGAAAGGTGTTTTCTCAGCTCTTCTCCCTTTCCTTTTGCAGTCAGGACAAGAATCGTCGGGCCCGCTCCGCTCAGCGCCGTCCCGTAAGCGCCTTTCATTTCGGCCGCATGCTCCACCTTCGAAAGCTCAGGAACAAGCATGGCACGGTACGGCTGATGCAGCATGTCTTTTCTCATCATTTTCCCCGCAAGCGCCCAGTCATTTGACATGATTGCGGCAACAAGGAGGTTGCTGACGGCGCTCGCTTTAACGGCGCGGCGATACGGCAGCTCTTTCGGGAGCACGTCTCTTGCGTCCCTTGTCAGAACTTCGTAAAACGGAATGACTGCAACAACGTCGATATCCGCCTCGGCAACACGCACGATATGTGTTTCATCTTCTTCGTGGAGGCCGATCACAAGCCCTCCTGCGAGGGAAGCAGCGGCATTATCAGGGTGCCCCTCTTCAAGACTGGCTAAGTGCAGCTTGTCGGCTTCTGACAGCTGCAGGCCGCATAATTCATCCGCAAGCTCAATAGCGGCGACGATAGCGGCCGCGCTGCTGCCGAGTCCCCGCGCAAGGGGGATGTCACTCCATACTTTGACATGTACGGGAGGCAGCTCTTTCTGACAGCGGTCAGCCGTCCGTTTGGCGACCTGGTAGATGAGGTTGTCCGTTCCTTGAGGGATGCCCGCGACAGTTTCGGTTTCCGCCGAAAACTTCCATTCATCATGTCGGAAAACCGATAGCTTCAAATATCTGCTGAGCGCCATCCCGACGGAATCAAACCCCGGTCCTAAGTTGGCGGTGCTTCCCGGAACCGTAATGGAAAACAGCATCTCCGCCTCATTCATACACGCGCCGCTCCATTTAAGTATTCCAGAATATTGTCTTCATTCGTCGGCAGCGTGACCGGTTTTAATTCAGATACGTCTACAGCCGTGTTCGGATCTTTCAGGCCGTTGCCGGTCAAGACTGCGACAACCTTGCTTCCT
Organism: Bacillus sp. Bwzl_19; assembly: GCF_054900515.1. NCBI lineage: Bacteria > Bacillati > Bacillota > Bacilli > Caryophanales > Bacillaceae > Bacillus > Bacillus sp. Bwzl_19. Next base: position 2,820,746 of record NZ_CM142729.1, read on the forward strand.
TTTGGAATTTCACCGGATTTGACCTGTTTTAAAACGCCGGCGATGGATGCACAGGAGCCCGGCTCGGCAAATACGCCTTCTTCACGGGCAATCAGCTGATAGGCATGAAGAATTTCTTCATCTGTGACCTCATCAATTTTTCCGGCTGATTCTTTTGCTGCGAGAACGGCTTTGTCCCAGCTGGCCGGGTTTCCGATCCGGATTGCCGTTGCAACGGTTTCAGGATTTTTAATGACCTCGCCGCGGACGATAGCTGCAGAACCTTCCGCCTCAAAGCCGCGCATCTTCGGAAGTCCGGTGCCGTTTTTCTCATGATATTCTTTGAACCCTTTCCAATAGGCCGTGATATTCCCTGCGTTTCCTACCGGGATCGCCAGAATGTCCGGCGCTCCGCCGAGCTGTTCGCATACTTCAAAGGCCGCTGTTTTTTGCCCTTCAATCCGGTAAGGGTTTACTGAATTCACTAATGCAATCGGAGCTTTTTCACAAATCGACCTGACGATGGCCAGCGCGTCGTCAAAGTTTCCGTCAATCGCGATGATTTCCGCTCCGTACATGACGGCCTGCGCAAGCTTTCCGAAGGCGATTTTCCCGTCCGGAATGATGACGATGCATTTCATGCCGGCTCTCGCCGCGTATGCCGCAGCCGCCGCAGAGGTGTTGCCCGTTGAGGCGCACATGATCGTGTCATTGCCTTCTTCTTTCGCTTTGGCGACCGCCATGACCATGCCGCGATCTTTAAAGGAGCCCGTCGGATTAACGCCCTCTGTCTTCACATGCAATTCAACTCCGAGCTTTTCAGAAAGCTTCGGAAGGTGAATGAGCGGCGTGTTGCCTTCATGCAATGTCAGAGCCGGCGTCTGATCCGTTACCGGCAGAAATTCTTTATATTGATGAATGAGTCCTTTCCACATTAGCTCCAACCGTTCCCTTCTACGCGATATGTGCTTTTGACTTCTTGTACGACTTCAAGATCATTTAAGTTTTGCAGAATGTCGCTGAAATCCTCTTCTGACGTGTGATGCGTGACAATCACGATTTCCGCGAGATCGTCATGGCCTTTGATCGGCAGCTGCAGAATTTTTTCAAAGCTTACGCCGCGCTCTGAGAAGGCGGATGTGATTTTTGAAAAGGAGCCGACTTGGTCTTTGACGTGAATCCGTAAAAACTGCTGGGCGTAGATATCTGACGGCTGCTTCAGATTTCTTTCAAACTGCGGCGCGACAAAGCTGTTTCCGTTTACGCCGAGACGCATGTTCTTCATAACCGCGACAAGATCGGAAACGACTGAAGTCGCAGTCGGCATGCTTCCTGCTCCGGGCCCGTAAAACATCGTTTCGCCGACGGCTTCTCCGTACACGTAAACGGCATTGTACTCGTTATGCACCGCAGCGAGCGGATGATGATCCGGAAGCAGTGTCGGCTGAACGCTGACCTCGATTTTATTGTCATCACGCTGGGCGATGCCGATCAGCTTCATTGTGTAGCCGAGCCGTTTGCTGAAACTGATGTCTTCATCCGTAATGCGGGAAATCCCTTTTACTTTGACATCATCCAGATCGACATTCATAGAGAAACCGAGACGGGCTAAAATTGCCATCTTGCGCGCGGCGTCCAGTCCTTCTACATCGGCGGTCGGGTCCGCTTCCGCGAATCCGAGATCCTGCGCTTCCTTCAGCACTTCTTCATACGGGCTTTTTTCTTTAATCATTTTCGTTAAGATGAAGTTCGTCGTTCCGTTGACGATCCCCATCATTTTTGTAATCCGGTCAGAGGAAAGCCCTTCTTCGAGCGTGCGTAAAATTGGGATTCCGCCGGCGACACTCGCTTCATAATACAAGTCACAGCCATTTTCCTTTGCGGCGGCTAAAAGCTCCGAGCCGTACACAGCGATCAGATCTTTATTCGCGGTCACCACATGCTTTTTCGCACTCAAGGCGTCGAGCAGGTATTGCTTCGTCTGTTCGACGCCGCCGATGACCTCAATAATCACATCGACTTCAGGATCATCGATCACATCATAGACTTCTGTCGTCAGCACTTCTTTCGGCAGGTCTGCTTCTCGTTTTTTATCAATATCTTTAACTAGCACTTTTTTTATCGTCACCGGACAGCCGACCTGGTGCATAAGCTTATCCTGATGATCTTGTATAATTTTGACGACACCGCTTCCCACGGTTCCCAGTCCTAACAGTCCAATACGAATCGCTTCCAAAGAAACTCCACCTTTCTCCCTTTTGTCCACTAGAAAAGGACAATTGTTAACCCTCCACAGACATTTAAGTTACAAATATTATATAAGCCTGTTTTTGTTTTGACAAGCGGCTGAATATTGGTTATACGGTCATGAAAACGCTTAACACATTGATATGACAAGATTCTCTATTTTCCAAATATTTTTACGTCATATCTTCTTACGAATTTCTTCCTTTTCCGAGCCAAGCCACAGGCGGGACAAAAATCTGCGCCGATCTGACATTCATCATGTCGTGACAGGTCTGTAAAAACTGTTCATAACGGGTGCAGTCAGCAAGAATGTAGTCAAGCTGCTCTTCGTAAAAGTGCTTTTCAGAATCATGAGAGATATAATAGCTCTCCACCGTCTCGAAAAAATGGAGCGGAAACAGCAGCCGGCTGTAAAACAGGCGTTTTGAAAAGGAGGATAACGGCGTAATTTGCTCATATTCCTGCAAAAACAAAAACCCGTCATTAAGCAAGTCGTCACGGTGATACAAATATGTGCTGCGCATATATTCCGCAATATCACGGGCTGCATGGTCGAATACCCAATCCCCCGGAATGCGGATCAATGATTCAGCAGACCAGGTATCCCGCTCCATCCGCTGATGGCAGATCGTCCCCGAGTCTTCCGCGCCGGGATTGTCATCCAGCTCCGTATCCACTAAATATTGAATGGCGTTTTCCGCTAAGCCTGAATAATAAGGAAATGCTTCGATCATTTTCTTTTCGAACGGTTCAAGCGGAGACATATGAATTTTCTGCATCCAGAATGATTCCAGCTGATCCACCCGTTTCCCCCATAAGTCCTTCCATTGGCCGATCCTGCCCGCTTCTTTCACTTCATACGGAAAGCCCCGCCCTTTTCTGTGGAATTCGGCAAGCTCCCCGCCGACAGAAAACGGCCGGTTTGAGACTGGAATCGGCGCTTTTAAGAGCGCATACGTTTTGCCTTCGTCCTCAAAGGTCAGCTCTCCTTCCTTCGTAAAGATAAACACGGAAACGTATGGGTCACTTTGTTCTTGTAAATACTGACTCATGTAATAAAGCTCGGTCAGCTCCGATTGCGTAAAGCCGGAGACGGGAATAATAAGAAAGAAGGAATTGGGCGTCTGAAAGCATTGGTATTTCTGATAAACGGAAAGCTGTCTGACGTGGATGCCGTATTTTTCTTTAATGATGCTTTTCATCATAATCACCTGCCTGAAAAATTAGAGCTATTCACATCGTAGTCATACGCCGGCGGAATTATGAATACATATTGTATTCCTTTGAACGAAGAGGAGAAATATCGTACACATCGGAAGGGTGCTGTATAAACTAGTAAAAAAGATTGGGTGAAACAAATGTCAGAAAAGGAACAACTGAATCAGGTGGAAGCTGTCGCCAGAGCGCGTTTAAAAGAACGGGGGGTTGAGACGGACGATATTGCCGATCTTGTGTATTTCCTCCAGAAAAAATATCATCCTGATTTGACGATGGAGGAATGCAGGCTCAATGTAGACCGTGTCATCGCAAAACGCGAGGTGCAAAACGCGATTTTAACGGGTATAGAATTAGATGTGCTCGCCGAACAAAAGAAGCTGTCTGAACCGCTTCAGACCATTCTGGCGATTGATGAAAGCCTGTATGGGGTCGACGAGGTGCTCGCCTTCTCTATCGTGAACATATACGGCTCGATCGGCTTTACGAATTACGGTTACATTGATAAAGAAAAACCCGGCATTCTCGGGCGTTTAAATGATAAATCAACGGGCGAATGCCATACATTTCTCGATGATATCGTCGGCGCAATCGCAGCAGCGGCTTCAAGCCGGCTTGCTCACAGCGCCAGAAATACAGAATAAGGACGGCCGTAATGGCCGTCCTTTTTTTATAGATGTTCAATCCATTCGGTTAAGGAATCAATCGCATATGTCGGCTTCTGGTCATAACCGGCCATATGTTCACGCTTTGTCACACCCGTGTGAACCAGCAGCGTGTCCATCCCCGCGTTGATGCCGGCCATAATATCCGTTGCATAGTTATCGCCGACCATGAGTGTTTCGGAAATATCCGTTCCGAGCACACGCATCGCCTGTTCCATAATAATGGATTCAGGCTTGCCGATAAAGACAGGCTCAACGCCCGTTGACACCGTCAAAACGGACGTCAGTGAACCGTTCCCCGGCAACAGCCCTCTTTCGGTCGGAATGGCGACGTCGCCGTTTGTTGAAATAAACCGGGCGCCGTTTCTGATCGCAAGGCATCCCGTTGCCAATTTTTCATATGTAATGCCGCGGTCGATTCCCACAACGACAAAGTCCGCGTTTTCTTCTCCGAAGCTCAGCCCGTTTTCTTCAATGGCCTGGCGGATGCCTTCTTCGCCGATTACATATACCGATGCATCTTTTTTCTGCTGGGCGATATGCTGCGCAGTCGCCATGCTCGTCGTGAAGACCTGTTCTTCAGATGCCGGAATGTCAAAGCTCATCAGCTTGTCCGCCACCTGCTTCGGCGTCCGGGAAGAATTGTTCGTCACAAATAAATACGGAATGCCGCGCGCTTTAAGCGTTCTCACGAATTCACACGCTTCTTCGATTTTTTCCGTCCCGTTGTACATTGTGCCGTCCAAATCAATCAAATATCCTTTATAATCCTTCATACTCAACACTCCTGTGGATTTTCTCACTTGTTGTTATTTAAATGCGGAAACAGGACCTAATTCTGTTTCAAGGTAGGTTCTTACTCGGACCGGAAAGGCTTTCAGCACGTCCTTGTTTGACGTGATCAACGCAAACAGTTCCTGATGATCGGCGTGCTGATATTCCTGGACAAGCTGCTTTCTGGAAGAAATCAATTGCTTCAGCTTATTTCCTTCTTCTTCAGCTACCACCTTTTCATCCGTCAGAATATCCATGATGTCATCATAGCTGCCCGGATCGCGCATGATAAAGCCGTCAATCATATCATTTCCGACATCGAGAATGCATTCGATCATAAGATGGCTGATCCGCTCAAGCGCCCGTTTTTCGATCTCGCTCTGCCATGCCGGCGTGCTATCAAACAGCGCCAGCTGGTTCTCAAAAAAACGGAGTGTTTGTTCGATTTTATTTCTGTCAACAAAATACACGTGACAGCATCCCCTTCTGCATCAATTATTTTCTGATTCGTTTTAAAACAAAATACGCGCAGCCGAAATTGCAGTATTCATAAATATATTCGTCCAATGTGCTGATTTTCGTTTCAAAGGTTGCTTTTTGATTCTGGTCATCAAAGAAGCCTTTGAGCCGCAGCTGACTGTATCCCCAGTCTCCCACAATGTAATCATATTTATTTAATATGTCTGAATAGCGGGCTTTGAACGCTTCTTCATTAAAGCCGTTTTTAAAATCATGTACGAGTTCAAACTCGGCATTTTGAATAAGAATCATGTCTTCACCTCTTTTATCACTCTTTACTATCATAATTCATTGACTTCTGTCCATCAATTGCAAAATGAGACGCTTTGGATTGCCCGGAGAATTTTCCCCTTTTATATCCAGTGTAGCGGTTCAGACGATCCTTATTCAAGAATGACTTTTCCCCAGAAAAAACGGCTCCATCACAAAAAACCCAAAACCTGCGGCGGTTTGGGTTTTTTCGGCTTTTATTATGCTTGGGCCTGGCGTTTTTTAGACGCTTCGTTTACCTGTTCATCCGCATGGTAGGAAGAACGGACAAGCGGGCCTGCTTCACAGTGGCTGAAGCCTTTTTGCATCGCGATTTCTTTCAGTTCGGCAAATTCGTCCGGATGATAATATTTTTGGACTTTTAAATGTTTTTTCGACGGCTGCAGGTATTGGCCGATCGCCATGATGTCGACATTGTTCCCAAGCAGGTCGTCCATGACTTCAATAATTTCTTCCTTCGTTTCGCCGAGGCCGATCATAATGCTTGATTTGGTCGGGATGTCCGGCTGCATTTCTTTTGCACGGCGCAAAAATTCCAAAGAACGGTCATATGTTGCGCGGGCGCGGACTCTCGGTGTCAGGCGGCGCACGGTTTCAATATTGTGGTTCAGAATATCAGGGCGGGTATCCATTAATGTTTTCAGGTTGTCGTAATTTCCGCCCATGTCGGATGGCAGCACTTCAATCGTCGTGAACGGGCTTTTTCTGCGGATCGCCCGGACCGTTTCCGCAAAGACGCCTGCTCCGCCGTCTTTCTGGTCATCGCGCGCCACGGCCGTAATGACGGCGTGTTTTAAATTCATCAGCGCGACGGAATCAGCTACGCGTTCCGGCTCCTGCAGATCCAGCTCAGTCGGCAGACCCGTTTTTACAGCGCAGAATCGGCATGCTCTCGTACAGACAGAACCTAGAATCATGAATGTCGCCGTACGTCTTACAGCCCAGCATTCATGGATGTTCGGGCATTTTGCTTCTTCACATACGGTATGCAGATTATTTTCACGCATTAATTTTTTCAGGCCCGTATAGTTTTCATTCGTGTTCAGCTTTATTTTGAGCCATTCCGGCTTTCTCAGATGCTCGTCTTTCTTTGCCATTTCCCCATCATCTCCATTATCCCTGTATTCATGTTCGTGTGCGAAAAATTTCTATTTCACGATGGATATAAAACTTGCGGATTTCTATTCATTAGTCACTTTAACATAGGAAAAATTTCTCGACAAGGGAAGAGAATTACTTACATTTTCTCGGAATTGTGCCGCAAACTATTTGTATTCAATCCTGAAAGGAGATCATGTTGTGAAAGTTCTGTTATCTGCTCTTCTCCTTTTATCAGTTTTCTGTCCGGCTGCAAGCGGGAAAGAACAATCGGCTTCTGTTTACAGCGAACGGATGCAGTTGTACCGCAAAGCCGAAGCGGTCACGCAGATTCCTTGGTATGTGCTTGCAGCGGTTGATCAATATGAAGAAAATATCCGCTCAAACCGAAAGGACCTGCCTGAAAAAGCGGGAATCATCAGCATTTATATTCCGGATTATTTGTGGAGCGGACCTGAAAATCCAAATCCTAAGGACGATGCGCCCCTCAGCATTAAAGTATTTGACGGGATCGGTCTGGACGGTGACGGTGACGGAAAAGCCGAAGTAAGCAATGATGAGGATATCCTTTATACATTTGCACAGTATTTGGCGGCATTCGGAACGGATCTTGACCATATCCGCATCGGCCTCTGGAATTATTATCGCCGTGATCAGACGGTCGGCATTATCACGGAATTCATGACACTGTTCAAAACGTTCGGCCGCCTTGATCTCGGAGAACACGCTTTTCCGCTTCCCGTAAAAACGGATTACAGCTACCGCAGCACTTGGGGCGCCGCACGGGGTTTCGGCGGACGCCGGATTCACGAAGGAACGGATCTGTTCGCTCATTATGGGCTCCCCGTCAGATCGACCTGCTACGGTATTGTTGAAATGAAGGGCTGGAACCGCTTCGGCGGCTGGAGAATCGGCATCAGGGATATCAATAACACGTATCACTACTTCGCCCATCTGAACGGCTTTGCAAAAGGTGTCCATAAAGGCCAGATCGTCAAACCCGGAGAGGTGATCGGTTCTGTCGGAAGCTCCGGATACGGACCGCCGGGCACCGCGGGAAAATTTCCGCCGCATCTTCACTACGGGATGTATAAAGATAACGGAAGGTCGGAATGGTCTTTTGACCCGTATCCTCATTTAAGGGCATGGGAGCGAAAAGAAATCCGCAAGAAAAAGTAAACACACAGCCGCCAGAAGAGAATGCGGCTGTGTGTCTTTATTTGTTTTTCTCCTTTTTTTCATTCGGCAGCTGAACGGAAGGCGTCACGCCTGATCCGCCGCTTCCGTTATAAAACTGTGGCACCTCTCCTTGAATGGCTTTAATGGAGACCGGAATATTATTCGTAACGACCGACGTTTTGCTGGCAAACGGAATAATGACCTTCACTTTAATTTCCACAAAAATACTGATATCAATCAGGGCATTGTTGATGCCATACGGTTTTATTTTTGTTTTCACATCAGTTAACGCATCGCCGATCAGGTTAAAGCGCACCGGGATTTTCGGCCCCAGATTTCCGAGAATGCTGTTTCCCGTGACCTGCCCTAAGGGAATATCAATCATAATTTCATCGGCCGTTTTAGCGCCTTTTTCTGTTTCATGCTGCTTATTGTTCGACTCCGCTTCCTTCAGGTGAGCCTGAAGCTGCTTTGTCACTTTCGCCTTCATGCTGTTGACCATTTGTGTATTAAAATCCATCGTTGTGACTTTTCCGTTTTCATCCGTTTTCATATCGACCATATCTTTCACATTATCTGTGTGAGACATATATTCTTCAATGGATTCCGTAATGACTTCAGTCGCCACCCGTTTCGTTTCCATTTCCCCGATGTTCATCAGCACCGGTTTAATTGAGGAATTGATCATCCAAAGGCTGATGACCGTCGATATGATAAAAAAAGCAAACGACAGAAGAAGCACATATCGAAAAGGCAAAGGCCCTCTCTTGCGAAGAGCGCTCCGGTATCTAGGCAAGAAAAATCCCCCCTTACATATCACAATGTATGCTTGTAAGGGGGGACATAGTATTTTATTTTCACTCTTAAAAAGTCCCGCTTTCACTGGGGGCAGCTATATTGCATTATGACTGCTGCGCAAGCTTCCAGGCGAGCAGATCCCTTAAAAACTCCGGCATAAAGTATTGCTTTTCTTTCGAATCGCGGATGTACGGGAACAGCTTTCCGAGTGTAAACATGTCGAGAACGGCAACCGAGTATATCCGGTCCGAATCAAGCTCTTCTCCGTTCACTTTCACATTGATGAGATGCGTTACACCGTCTTCAAGGATATCAGTCTGCACCTCGGCTCCGGCATACACCATCTTGCCCATGACCTCCCCGCGGAAGCCGAGGCCTTTTATCCGCAGCTGCTCCATGTTTTCTGAGGCAGCCTGGCCGATTGTTTCCTGGAGTTCCCTGCCTGAAAGACGCACGGCGACCGGATTGATCGGATGAGGGCAGATGCGGTGCAGATCAAGCTTTGTGACAGGTCCCTTCTTTAGAGGCCCCAAAATGACGCCTGAATTCACCATGCTGACTTCACAGCCGCACCAGTTTTTCAGCGCCTCGGCTAAAAGAAGCGGGAGCGGTGATTCCTCAAACCACTTCACGCCGGCTTCTTCATTCAGATTGGCGACCTGTACGGAGAGCAGATTTTCCGCTTCCCGTTCTTTCTCTTTCAGAAAAGCCGCCGTATCTTTAGATTCCCCGTGCCAATCAGCCATTTTCTGCACAGATGCCTGTTTGCTGACGATGGTTCGTGTTTCACTGTCCAGCGTCAGCTCGACACAGCCGACATAGTTTCCGTATTTTTCCGCACATGCAAGCAATACGCCGTTTATGTCCTGCCCGTCCTCAAGAAGGTGGTGCGTATGTGATTCAAGAATGACATCGATGTCCGGAAATGTTTCCGCTGCGGCCCGGTCATCTATGAGGCCTAGATGCGAAAGCAGAATGATGATATCCGCTTTGCCCTTGATATCGTCGAGTGATTCTTGAATGCTTTTTTCCGCATCCGTCACCGTCCAGCCGAGCTTTTGATAGACGGGATAATACGGCACCGTGACGCCGAGTATGCCGGCGGTCATCCCGTTTTTCAGCGTTTTGATCACGTACGGCACAGCCCATTTCGGCCGCTGTCCGTCCTCGTCAAACAGGTTGGATACAATGACGGGAAACGCGGCATGATGATATAAATCCGCCAGCTCATCGTGAGGCAGCGTAATTCCTTCATTATTCCCGACGGCAGCCGCATCAATCTCAAGACGGTTTAACAAGTCGACATTCGCTTTGCCGAAGGTCGCTTCTGTAATCATTTGAAATCGGTCCATATGATCGCCGATATCGAATACGAGTGTTTCCTCCCCGTCTTTTTCATGCTCATTTTTCTTCTGCTCAATGTAATGTACGATTTTCGGCCAATTTTCGAAATGGCTGTGCAAATCATTCGTATGATATAAACGGAGTTTCTCTAACATACCATCTCTCCTACCTTTTAGCTGAATATCCCTTGATAAATCAATTCACAGCCGATCAAAATCAATACGACCCGCATGAAAAGCACGATCGTTTTCGTCCGGACCCGCTTATTGACCCACGCGCCCATTTTGCCGCCGAACCAAGCGCCCGGAACAAGGCACAGCGCATACAACCAATTGACATGGCCCTCTGCGATATGTGACACGGAACCCGTCACGGAGGATAAGAAAATAATGAGCATTGACGTCGCCACAGCCACTTTCGGCGGGAACAAAAATAACAGCATCATGGCCGGAACCATAAGAGAGCCGCCGCCAATGCCGAAGAGACCGCCCAATAAGCCGACGAAAAAGGCAATCGCGATACCGGTAAAAATACGGTACGAATATGTATAAAGCTCACCCGATTCATCCTCATATGTCCGGATTATGCCTTTATGGGCTTTATTGACCGGTTTTGCTTTCGCCTTCAGCATTAATGTAATGGAAATCAAAATCATAAAAAGTCCGAACCAGACGGAAAACGTATGCGCATTAAAAAGTTTAGACAAATACGCGCCGATGATGCTTCCCGGGCCGGAACCGATAAAAAAGATCAGCCCGCTTTTGTAATCAACGGTTTTATATTTCATATAGGCCAGAGTTGATGACAGGCCCGTGAAAATAATGACCAAAAGGGACGTGCCGATGGCAGTCTGCGGCGTTACGTCATGGAAAAACGAAGTCATCGTGCTTAAATAGAGCATCGCCGGCACGATGATAATTCCTCCCCCAAGCCCGATCAGGCTGCCGACCGTTCCCGCAATAAATCCTAATATGATCAAAATAAGATAAGACATGTGTCTTGAAACCTCTTTTCTAGCTGAATAGGTCGAGCTGCTTCGGAGCAAGCCCGGTATATGAGATATCTAGCATTTCAAGCATCTCAAGGCCGTTATCGGCGGCGTCTCCGCCTGAGTTATTGTTGAACAGCACATACAGATTGCGCGACTGTTTTTTCAGCTCCTGAAGATTGTTTTTCCAATCTTTGAGCTCCTGTTTGTTATAGCGGTATAAATATCTGACCTCGCGCCAGTTTTGACCGCCGTCAGGTTTGATCCAGCCCTGCTTGTTCCGCCCGTGAAAACGGATAAGCGTTTTTTCTTCATCCGTTGCTTTCAGGACGGTCGGAATGCTGCCCTCGCCAATTTGCGGCTCGTCACATATGCTGTGAATCCAGCCTTCCGCCTTCATAAAGGAAAGCGTCTGCTCGTAAAATGGCGGGGAAAACCACGACCGGTTGCGGAATTCAAGGGCGCACGGGATATCGCCCATCTGCTGCCTGCACCATCTCAAATATGCGACGTTTTCTTTCTTGCAGTCAAACCACGGCGGGAATTGGAACAGCACCATGGCAAGCTTTCCATGTTCAATATACGGCGTCAATGACAGCTTAAACGCTTCAAACATCTCTTCCTTCGTTTCAAAAGGAATATCGCCGCGCTGATGGCCCGTCATTCCTTGATATGCCTTAACGACAAATTGAAAGGATTCCGGCGTCTCTTTGACCCATCTTTCGTTATTGCGGGCGGGCTGTATCGCGTAAAAGCTCGCGTCAAGCTCAACGATGGGAAAATGGGAGGAATAAGCCTGCAGTTTTTGCGGGCCCGCTGTTTTAGGCGGATAGATGCTGTCATGATCCCCCCATCCCGTCAGTCCGATATAAATCACATTCCTTCACCTCTCACTCTAGTTTATCACAGGTGTTTTTCTCTTTCCGTTTCCATGTTTTTTCTGAATGCTCTTGTCAGATACCCGTATTGATTTTCATTGGTGTCCGAAAATGCCTCACTTCTGGAAGAAGGGATATGCTGATAGACGATCGGCTCTGAAAACTGACCGCTCGTGAAGTCATATATCTCCCCATCTATCCGGTTATAAAAATGCCAGCTTGTTCCGGTTTTCGTTTTGAGAATGTCACCGCCGCACACATCTTGGATGACTAAAGCCGTCACGCCGCACTGGCCTTTGGCCGGGCATTCTTCCGTCCATTTTGTACTAGTCTTGCGCGACCAGGATGCCGTTAATATGTTCAAGATTTGATCATACAATGTGTTTTACTCCTTTTTATAAAAAGATACCACGAGACCCGCTTTCCAAACGACAAAAAAAGCCGATTCCCCGTCAGAGAATCGGCTCTTTCATTTCAGTAGGCTTCAGAAATGTTCCGAAAGCCCCGCTCTCCTTATCACCGTCATCCTGATACACACAGCGTCCCTTGCTGTAGGTCGCAGCAATGCGGTATGGAAAGGTATGGCCTTCATACAGGCTTTGCTTATGTCTGGAAAACATCGTTTCTTTTGTGACGGTAAAGGATTCCGGCCGTACGATGACAAAATCAGCGTCAAATCCCGCTTCAAGCCGGCCTTTATTCATTAAGCCGAAGCGCTTTGCCGGTGCTTCGGCCGTCCATCGGGCAACATGTTCAAACGGGAGCCGATGCTCGATCGCTAATTGAATCATGCCAAGAAGCGTAAATTGGCCTCCGCTGATGCCGCCCCATGACAGAAACATATTATCCTCGCGTTTTAAAGACGGGTGACAGGGAGAATGATCCGAAGACACCATATCAATCAGGCCTTCTGCCAACACCCCGATCAATTCCTCTTTATCAGCCTCTGACCGGAGCGGCGGCGCGCATTTGGCGGCAGACCCTTTTTTAAGGAAGTCCTCAAAACTGAATAATAAGTAGTGCGGACACGTTTCCACGGTGACATCCATTCCGTCTTTTTTCGCCTGCTGAATGGACATCACGGCCCGTTTCGTGCTGATATGTACAAAATGAAGCGCGCATCCCGTCACCTTCGCATATTCAATCGCCCGCTGCACAGCCTCGCATTCAGCTTCTTCCGGACGGGATGAAGTGTAAGCGCGGGCATCAATTTTCCCTTGGAGCGCGTACTCGGCGCCAAGGAAACGGGTGAGGGCGTCGCTTTCTGCGTGCAGGGCCAAAATCTTGCCGCACGCCGCGATTTCTTTCATTCCTTTTAAAAGTGTCCGTTCATCAGCTGACTGAAATTCATCCGTTCCTGATTTTGATAAGAATGCTTTAAACCCGATCGCCCCCGCTTCCGCCATCGGCCGGATATGTTCGGTATATCCGGGCATCAAACCGCCCCAAAGCGCAAAATCAACCGCTGACTTCCGGCTGGCGATTTCCGCCTTTGCCAGCAGGTTTTCAGCAGTCACCGTTGAGGGGATGCAATTAAGCGGCATATCAAAATAAGCCGTACAGCCGCCGGCAGCCAGCATCTTTGAGCCGGTTTCAATGCCTTCCCATTCTTCTCGGCCGGGTTCATTAAAATGCACGTGGCAATCGACCGCGCCCGGAAACACATACATGCCGTCCGCTTGCACCACTTGTTCCGCTTTTTCGTCTATGCCGGGCCCGATCATTGCGATTTTCCCGTCCTTAACGGCGATATCAGCCTGCTTCGTCCCGCCTTTTCGCACAGCCTTCGCACCCTTTACAATTACGTCATAGGCCATTTCATATTCCTCCCTTGTAAGGATGACGATTTTTCTGTCAGTTTTTATCACAAAATGCGTCTATAATTGCCAGTTTACTGCTACTATAATCGTAATACATCAGCAAAGCCGCTATAATTTTTGATGATTTTTATTCATATTAACCAATGGTTGTCTTTAGAACCGGAAGGAGATTGACCGATGAATATTTATGACGTGATGAAGATTCCCGCTTATGAGCGGGCCGCATTAATCGCAGGCAAATCCGGCGGATGGAGGGAGGTGGAGCACGTCAACATGATGGATGCACCTGATATCGCTGATTTTTTACATAAAAATGAACTGCTCGTCACCACGGCTTATCACTTGAAGGACCGCCCGCAGCTGTTGAAAGACTTGATCCGCCTCATGGCAAAACGGGGCTGCGCGGGACTCGGGATCAAAACGAAGCGTTATCTTGATGTCATTCCGAAAGATGCCGCGGAGCTTGCCGATCGGTATGAATTTCCGATTATTGAGCTGCCGGAAGACATCAGGCTCGGAGATATTGTCAACACCACGCTGAGCCATATTCTTGATATACGTTCAAATGAGCTGCAGCAGGCCATTTACGCCCATAAAAAATTTACAAATCACATCATGAGCGGCAAAGGGCTGCAATCTTTGCTCAAAAAGCTCTCAGATATTCTCCGGCTTCCCGTGGTGCTTTTGAATCAGCATACAAAACTCTTATCATCGTCCCACCGCATATCCATTGACACACCTTTATTGAAAAACATCCTTTATTCCCTTTCCGGGCCTTATTTCACCTGCTTTTCCATGCTGTCCGACCGAAAGGCGTATTCTGTCCTGCCGATTTTGAATGATGAAAAAAACTGCGGTTATCTCATGATACCGGAGCTGGTGCAGACCGCTGATAAAGGCATGATTTTGACCATCGAACAGGCGGCCAACGTCATTGCCTTTGAACTTCTGAAAGAAAATGCCGTCAAACAATTCGGCAGACGGGCGCGCAATGAATTTTTCAGCAATTTCATCGACCGTTCGTTTACCGGCCATGAAGAAATCAAAAGCCGCGCCAAAGAATTCCGGCTCCGCTGGGATCAAAAATATATGTGCATCTGCGGGAAGCTTGACCGGGATGAAAAAACAATCAGCTTTACCGAAAATCAGCTCGCTTCTGATCATGTGTTTGAACTGCTTGAAGGTGAGCTGTCATCCTTTCCGTTTCCCCCTCATCTCTTCATTAAAGGAAATGTGGGTATTCTTTTAATTGAAGCGACAGACAGCTGGAATGAAATGCACGCGTCTGTCATCAGCTTTTTGGAGCAGTTTCAAAAGCAGGTCCGGACACAGTTTAAACGGACTGTTTCCTTCGGCGTCTCAAACATCTGCCAAAAACTGATCGACGTCCCTGACGCGTTTACCGAGGCTTCTGACGCCCTTTCATCCGGGCATTTGTCCAGAAGCGCGGAGTTTATTCAAATCTATCATGCCAAAGACGTCCCGGAGCTGCTCCGCCTGCTTCCGACGGAGGATTTGAAGAAGTTTTACCAAGTAACCCTCCAAAGCCTGGCCGATCGGCAGCAGGAGGACCAGAGCCTGCTTCATACGCTGTCTGTATATCTTGAGACACACTGTCAGATCTCAGAAACGGCTAAACGCCTGTACGTCCATCGAAATACGGTGATCTATCGGTTAGAAAAATGCGAGGAACTGCTCGGCAAAAGCTTAAAAGACCCGGAGACGACGATGCGCCTGCGGCTTGCGCTGAGAATGCAGCGGCTGATTGGTTAAGGAATCGTTTCTTTTTTTAACGTGAAATTCACTCTCATTAGTATTTTCGCCAAATTACACCCCGTCTTCCGTCGACTATCGTGTGACTAAACATCATATTCGGAAGAAGAAAAGATTGAAAAGTGAGAAGAACAGAATCATTGGCCGTATTTACACTTAGCCTCCAGTGTATATCTATCATGTACGAAGGAGTGATTACAGTGCTTTTACTCGGCATGGCGCGCAATGAGTTTTGAGGCCCGGTGAGCTTTCTTGCCCTTTAGCGATTGATTTGCAGACATGGGCTCTTACCACTTTGCTGTAAACCATGCGGGGCAATTCATCGACTACGGCTTCTCCGTTATGCTCGGCAGCCCGTTTGCTGCCGACACACACTGATGATGGCAATCAAGTTGGCTTCATCCCTAATGATTAAACACCCATGCCGAATTACAGTAACTGGCCGCTACCCTTTACAAATCGGCGGAATATATGAAAACAAAGAGGATACGTACGGAGAGCCGCTCGAACGCTACGTTGCCGCAGAGCTGGTTCATGACATAGGCACTTCCGTATTTACGAACGAATGCGAACCTGCTTTAAATAATCGGACGCAGAAATTTAATTGGGATTTCCTCAGCAGTTTCAAGTCATCTTTCCAATCAAAATTATACATGGAACCGTCGTCGACTAGATACCTGGCTCAGATGAAAGAAAGGCTTGCATGGATTCTGTGAGGCAGCAGATGCGGATAAGCCAGGGTGTGGCGTTCTTGCAGGTAGCCGTCACTAACGAAGACGGACGATTTTACAGATCCCCTTCTTCCCGGCGAACAAATGCTACTCTGAGAATATATGGTGGAATGCTCTATGGATGCCTGTTTCTCCCCTTTGGGCTTGCTTGAAACTACCCATTTCCTTGATCCATCTTATTCAGATTCATTTTCACACACCGATTCAGCGAAGGATAATCACATTCCTCCTCTCCTGCTCTCCCCATTCTGCTATCAAGTGTATAGAGGGAGTTAGGGGTTCATACTCGGACAAAGAAAAGGATGCAGGTATTCCCTGCATCCTAAGTACTATAGAAAATTCTCAGTCCCTAAAACATTAATTAATTTAGAAGAATTTTAGAAGAATGACTACTAATTCGAAACCATTATTAGATATTAGCGTGTCCATTTACTTGAATATACAGTTTGAATTAGGTCTGTGTGATCCCAGTTATTATATAGTTTCACTTTCACACGGGTTGAAGCGGATTTTTTGGCGATATTTATAAAAGTAACATTTAATTTTTTGCCGTATGCTGCGTTACCCGAAGCAGTATCAATAGTCTTCCATGAACCGCTTGTATACCGCTGAAGGTATAATTTACAATAAGCCGCAGTTTCCCATGTACCTGATCTTCCTAATTCAACTGTTGCATAAACATTTTTGTAGTTATCTGATGTATGTATATATGATTTTGCAATAACAGATCCAGTATTGTAATTAAAGCTCGTTGTCTTACTTACTGCTTGCGCCGATTGACTTGATCCTATAAAAATCAGGCCAAAAGCCATAACACCTGCTAACAATGCTGCCAGGATATTCTTAGTTTTACTCTTCATGTTAAATCCCTCCGTTAATAATTATGCTTGTAAATTACAAGACTATTATACATTATAACCCATATATCCTAATTTGTAAAACTACACTAGAATACGTTGAGTTTTAAAGTAATGTTATAAATTTCACAAATATATTATTATAATTGCCCGAGAAACATCTAATTTTCTGGTATAAAGACAAAACATGAGATAAATTTCTGATTATTAACCATCGATATTTTTCTTTTCTGGTAATTTTCTATATAAAGTAAAAGCGCAAGCACTAAGCGGCTATTCGTTAACTCAAAATAACGATAATGGTACGGGTTTGTCTTGGAATAAATATGTGTATTATTGTGAGTTTTATTAATTTTCTCAAAAGAAGACCTTCCGCAGTCTCCAATTCAAATAATAGTCCGACTTTTAAGAACGGAGTTTCAACTTGTAAAGCAAACCTAGATCGGCGCCCCTCTGTACATCTTCAAGGTTGCCAGATAGACATTTGGTTCGAATGAAAATGTTTAAGCAACTGAAACGTTTCCTCTAGTATTTTCGCTTACATATATTTGTGATGAGCCAGGCTGTTGTTATCAGATGCTCATTACACAGCGAGCTATAATAAAATCGTCCTTGCTTATATCGAACCGATTCCATTATAGAAACGTCATCATTTCAGAAAAATGAGGGAGCTGCTAAAGCAGGAGACAGCATTCATGGTGACTCTTTGGTAAGAGACTGACGGATACATATGAAAAAATCAGAAATGTTCGGAGACTAGCCCGCTGTGCGCGTGCTACATCGAGAACATTTCCTTCAGCAGTATTCTTTATTTCTACCGCAGTTCCTGAAAGTTTATCCGCCGTAATAAAAAAATTGTTCGGTGAAGAGTAATAACAGGCTCTCCGGCCTTGGTATTCATGTGGTAGTGTCGACTTTTTTGTCCAGTTGACCGGATTATGAATGGAGATTGAGCCACACATAGCCTCCTTTATTAAGTGATAAAACCTGACAGCCGGCTTCGTATATCCCTTCCCTTCAGAAAATACTACAAGAGAGAGACAGTTTTATAAATGAAATTTTCATATGAAGAAAAAACGAAAAGCCTCCGGAACCCGGAGGCTTTAGCTGGTTATCCTTGCTGCGTGAACGGCCGGGTCTGTGTCTTTTTGCCCCAGCCAAGCGCGGCCAGAAAACTGATGACGAGAATGACCGCCCCCAGCATATACGGAAATTCCATATTCACATCAAAGAGAAAACCGGCTGCTGACGGTCCGGCGATATTCGCTAAACTGATGAATGAGGTGTTCATCCCTCCGGCAAACCCCTGCTGGTCACCCGCAAGCTTTGACAGCATCGTATTGACCGCCGGCCGGAGCAGCGATGTCAGCGTGAGAAAAAAGATTGCCGCGGCAAACACGGTCCAATATGAGCCTGCAAGCCTGCACCATACAAGTCCTGCCGCCGCACCGATCAGCGTGACGTTAATGACGCGCTTTTCCCCGAACTTACCGACGAGATAACTGACACCGACCGCCTGCACAAAGACGCCGATGAGACCCGCAGCCGTAATAATAAAGGCAATATCAGACGCTTTAAATCCGTGTTTATGGTCAACGTAAAGGCCGAAGACGGATTCAAAGTTCATAATCCCGAAGTTCAGCACAAAAACCAGAATCAGCATAAACGCGAACGGTGATTTGAGCGCGCGTGACATTTGCTTAAACAGATGCTCACGTTTTTCCATTTTTGCCCGGGCTTCCAGCTGCTTTTCGCGTCCCAGCGTCTCAGGCAGAAAGAAAAATGAAAGCACGGTTGAAAAGCAGGCGAGACCTGCAGAGACGATGAACGGCACAGCCATGCCGTAATGAACCAAATAGCCTCCGACACCGGGCCCGATGACGACACCGAGCGTCATCGCCGCGCTGAACAGCCCCATTCCTTTCCCGCGTTCTTTTTCCGTCGTAATATCCGCAATGTAAGCGAACATTGACGGCATTAAAAACGCCGCCCCCATTCCGCCCAAAAGGCGGGATGCGAACAATTGCCACAGGCTTCCGGCAAAGGCGAAGATCAATTGTGACACCGCAAAGGCGGCGATGCCGAAAATAATCAGTTTCCGCCGTCCGTATTTGTCGGTTATTTCCCCGGCAATAGGCGCAAATAGAAGCTGTGTAAGCCCCGCCGCAGCAACAAGCAGTCCCATCGTGCTTCCCGTCGCTCCGAATTCGGTAATATATGCGGGCATAATCGGGATAATCAGCCCGATCCCAAGCATCGCAATAAACATATTCAGCATTAAAATTGACAATCGGCCCATATACGCCATGATTTCTTACCTTCTCCCCAGACAAACAGATAACCATTCCATATTTGTCATTTTTTATATCATTCAGTATAACTGGGGAAAGGGAAAAAAGTCCAGATGATTTAAATGCTCGGTTTTATGTCTCATGACAGCACACCGGTTGCAGCCTGATGATCATATATGTTGAGAGCCGCCTGCAGCGCTTCGCCGGCTTTAACGGCAACCCCGTGCCTGATCAGAACCGCTTCAAGACCGGCCAGCACAAACAGCACATTTTCCTTTCTGCAGCTGTAGCCCATTGTTCCGATTCTCCATATTTTCCCCTGCAGCGGACCGAACGAGCTGGCAATTTCAATTCCGAATTGAGACAAAAGCATACTCCTGATCGATTCGCCGTCAGCTTCTTGCGGAATCTGCACACATGTGACGACAGGCAGCTTCGCCTCCGGATCGCCGAATAAATCAAGGCCCATCGCTGAAAGTCCGGCCATAAGCGCTTTTTCATGACGACGATGCCTGCGGAACCGTTCTTCAAGTCCTTCTTCAAGGACCAAACGCACCCCCTCCCGCAGTGCATAGAGCATCGTTGTCGCTTCTGTATGGTGATTCAGCCTTCTCTCACTCCAATAATCTTCGAGCTGGCTCAGATCAAAATAGTTGCTCGTAATCGGACGATAATCAGACAGCATTTGACCGTCAGCCGCCGTCGCGATGCCCCGCTCTACCTTTTTACGTCCGGCAATCACCGCGGCCGTCCGGTCATTATATGTAATCGGCGCCATTCCTGAAGGTACCGATAAGCATTTTTGCGTTCCTCCGATAACCGCGTCAATGTTCCATTCATCCGTTTTTACGGCGCAGCCTCCGATGGTGGCCACGGCATCTACGATAAAGAGCGCGTCTTGTTCGCGGCACGCTTCCCCGATTTCTTTCAGCGGGTGAATCCGTCCCGTTGATGTTTCTCCGTGCACCATGGCCACAATTTTCGGGGAGACCTTTTTCATTTCGCTGATAATCTCTTCAGGCTGAAAGACCGTTCCCCATTCACACTCGATCGTATGGACGTCCGCCCCGTACCGCTCGGCGATTTCAGTCAGCAAATACCCGAAGCGTCCGTATATCGGAACAAGCACGCGGTCGCCCGGTTCTATCACACTTGCGAGAACCGCCTCAATTCCGGCTCTTGATGTGCCGTCAATCGGATAGGCCCAGCGGTTTTTCGTTTGAAACAATTCACGGAGCATTTGCATCGTTTCGTTCATCATGTCTGTAAATGCCGGGTCAAACTGGCCGATGATCGGAGCGCCCATCGCCCTCAGCACTCTCGGTTCAGCTTCTGTCGGTCCCGGTGTCATAATTGTTCTTTGCGGAATGCTCAATTCTTTTCTGGTCGGCACGCCGATTCCCCCTTTGCGTTAATAGGCAAGTTTATATAATACATTCGCCAGCGTACGGACGCCGGTTTCCAGCTGATGCGCAGGTGTGAATTCAAGCGGAGAGTGGCTGATTCCGCCCCGGCTCGGCACAAACAGCATGCAGGCCGGAAAGGTTCTGCCGAGCATCTGGGCGTCATGCCCCGCTCCGCTTACGATCTGCTCCGAGTCCGCCCCCTGTTCTTTTGCAGCCTCTGCAGCCGTTCGTATCAGCGTATCATCCATTTGAACCGGCTCTATTTTCATATATTCATCAATAATGTGCCGGACCCCTTTGCTGCGGCTGATTTTTTCAATGATCGAAACCAGTTTCTGATGGAAGGCTGTCAGCACATCTTCCTGCTGATGGCGGATATCAACGGAAAATTGGATACGGCCCGGAATGACATTCGCCATATTCGGTTCCACCGTCATTTTCCCGCACGTCAGGCGAAGCTCTTCCGGCTGTCTTTCTGCTGAGAGCATGAGCTCGTGGATGATGCTGCTTGCCGCTGCGAGCGGGTCTTTCCGCCATTTCATCGAAGTGGTTCCGGCATGGTTGCATTCACCGTCAAGCGTAACGGTATAGCGCCTCTGCCCGGCAATTCCGGTGACAATCCCGATATCCTTTCCCGATCGTTCAAGCGTTTGTCCCTGTTCAATATGAACTTCCAGAAAAGCTTTGATGTCGGTCCGTAGCGGTGCGGGATAGCGGCCTGCACCGAAGCCGTTCTGCCGCATGGCTTCTTTTAGAGAAATGCCTGAAGCGTCTCTCGGCGTTTCCGCATCTGAAAGCGAGAAAGCCCCGGTAATATTTCCCGATCCCCAATAGGTGATGGGAAAACGGCTTCCTTCCTCTTCACAAAGCGACACAGCCTCCAGTGTTTTTTTCGGACGCCCGAACGTCTCATACAAATGACGGATCGCCAGCATGCCCGCCAGCACGCCGAATGCTCCGTCATATTTGCCCCCGTCAATAACGGTGTCAATATGCGACCCGGTCAGAATCACCTCATCCGGCGATTCTGAACCGCTCAGCCTGCCGAACACGTTTCCGACATCGTCAAATGCCGTTTCAAGCCCGAACGCCTCCATTTTCTTTTTGACGGCAAGCTGGGCATCCATCCATTCTTTCGTATATAAAAGCCTCGTCACTCCGCCGGCAGCGGAAGCCCCGAATTGAGACAGCCATTGAATATCATCGGAAATTCCGATACTCGCCGCCGACAGCTGCTGATGTTTCATAGGCACCCTCCTTTTAACCTGACAAACTGGCAAGATGATCTTCATTATAGAAGGAGCGCCTTATGAGTTCATTATCATATCTTCTAAAAAATCGATCATTTTTCAGACACTTCGTCCAACAAGCCGTACCTTCCGCTCTAAGCCGAAGGAACCATTTTTCAAAAAAGATAGAATATTAGATTTATTTTTTGGATAATAGAGGTAAAGGAGGGCAAGTCATGACAAAAAAACTTTGGTTTCTGCCGATTGTCTGCCTGTATTTCATTTTTGGATGGGCCGCGCCGTCAGCCTCTGCGGGCGCGCCGGCTGACACGAATCTGTACAGCCGGCTGGCGGTTTCAACTGCCGGCACCTTTTTTCCGCAAACCGCCTCATCGGTCATCACTCCGTCTGCGGACACGGACACGTATTACAAAGAAGCTTCCGGAAAAAGCGGGACATCCTTAAAAAGCGCTCTGCACCGCATCATCAGCGGGAATACAAAGCTGTCTTACAGCCAAGTATGGGATGCGTTGAAGGAAACTGATGAAGATCCGGCAAATCCGAACAATGTCATCTTGCTCTATACTCAGGAATCACGGGCAAAAAGTAAAAACGGCGGAAGCGTCGGGGACTGGAACCGTGAACATGTGTGGGCCAAGTCACACGGAAACTTCGGCACATCTGCCGGCCCCGGCACTGACATTCATCATCTGCGCCCGGCAGACGTTCAGGTGAACAGCGCCAGAGGTAACATGGATTTTGATAACGGCGGCTCAGAATACCCGAAAGCGCCGGGCAACTATTACGACGGTGATTCGTGGGAGCCGCGCGATGAGGTCAAAGGAGACGTCGCGCGCATGCTGTTTTACATGGCGGTGCGTTATGAAGGAGACGACGGGTACCCTGACCTTGAGCTGAATGATAAAACAGGAAACGGTTCGGCTCCCTACATGGGAAAACTGTCCGTTTTGCTCAAATGGAATAAACAGGACCCCGTCGACAGTAAGGAAAAACGGCGGAACGAACTCATTTACGAAGACTATCAGCATAACCGCAATCCGTTTATCGACCACCCGGAATGGGCGGATGAAATCTGGAAATAGTGTCACAGAAATGATAAGGGAGCCCGATCATCAGGCTCCCTTTTTTAATATACGGCGTCTTCGGTCTCGGCATCAAAAAAGACGGCCCTGTCCATATTGACCGCAAGCAGAATGGCGTCGCCCGGTCTCACCTGTGAAGCGCCGTCAAGACGGATCGTCAGGCGTTCGTCTCCGCTTGATGCATGAACATACATCTCCGCGCCTAAGTTTTCACACACTTCCGCCACAGCGCGGCACCCCGCCTCACCCGGATTGTCTGACTGTCCCGCAAGCGTCAAATGCTCCGGGCGCAGCCCCGCTGTCATCTCTTTGCCGCTGTATCCTTTTTGTACGAGAACCGCCGCTTTTTCTTTCGGAATGGGCAAACGAACGGACGAACCGGCAAAATACCATTGTCCGTCATTTTCCTCAATGATGCCTTTTATAAAATTCATACTCGGAGAGCCGATAAAACCCGCCACAAACATATTCGCCGGGTAATGATATATCTCATGGGGGCTTGCGGCCTGCTGAATATCCCCTTCATTCATCACGACAATCCGGTCGCCCATTGTCATCGCTTCTGTCTGATCATGCGTGACATAAACGATGGTCGCTTTCAGACGCTGATGAAGCTTGCTGATTTCGGCGCGCATTGTCACACGTAATTTCGCATCTAAGTTGGAAAGCGGCTCGTCCATCAGAAATACCTTCGGCTCCCGCACGATCGACCGGCCGAGCGCAACCCGCTGCCGCTGCCCGCCTGAGAGAGCCTTCGGTTTTCGCTTGAGCAGATGCCCGATTTCCAAAATATCAGCGGCCGCCCTGACACGCTCTGCGATTTCTTTTTTCGGCAGCTTTCTGAGCTTCAAACCGAACGCCATATTGTCAAACACCGTCATGTGCGGATACAGCGCGTAATTCTGAAAAACCATCGCGATGTCGCGATCCTTCGGAGGAAGATCATTCACCGCGTCTCCATCGATATAAAGCTTCCCATCAGAAATGCTCTCAAGCCCGGCAATCATTCGTAGTGTCGTAGATTTGCCGCAGCCTGACGGACCGACAAGCACCAGCAGTTCCTCATCCTTCACATCCAAATGAAAATCCTTCACTGCCGCCGATTGGGCGCCGTATGTTTTTTTGACATGGTCAAATGTTAATGATGCCATTAGAAACCTCCTCCAATACTGGAAACCGCCTCATCTTTCTGTTATGTTAAAAATGTTCGGGGTTTCTGACAGATTCATAAAAAAGCAAATTTGTATTATAACGTCATAATACATATAATAGTACTACTACTCGACATAAGGAGGTCCGTCCCATTGTTAAATAACGGGAGCTCAAAACCTTTATATATTCAGCTGAAACAAATTATCGCGGACGATATCAAAAAGGGCGTGTATTCGCCGTCCGTGAAACTGCCGACTGAAAATGAGCTTTGCGAAACGTACAATGTCAGCCGCATCACGGTCAGAAAGGCCATCCTCGATCTTGTGGAAGAGGGCTGGCTCGTCCGGCAGCAGGGAAAGGGAACGTTCGTTAAAAGCCCTAAACTGAAGCGGGAGCTCATCGCGGTCAATGGCTACTCTGAATTTATGGAATCAACAGGAAAAAAACCGAAACACCAGGTCCTTTCCCATGAAATCATTGAAGCGCCTAAATCCATCGCCCAAAAGCTTCGCGTCGCTTCTGAAAGTCCCGTTCTTGAATTAAAACGCATTTTATTTCACGACGACCAGCCGCTCTCATTCGAAATCGCCCACTATCCGCTCGGTTTATTTCCCGACATCGGCAAGCATATTAAAGACGGCGTGTCGATGCATGACATCCTGAAGCAGCACTATCAGGTGGTGCCCACCCATAATACGAAGCTGTTAAATGTCGTATACGCCAAACAGGAAGAAAGCCGCTATCTGGCTTGCGATATCGGGGATGCGCTTTTTGAAATTGATAAAACCGCGTTTATGTCAAAAGACCAGCCGATATACAGCTCGCTGTTTTTAATGCATACCGACCGCGTCACGTTTACCATTAACAGTCCCTACACGTAACAGGCATAAAAAACGAGACAATGCTTATCGTATTCTCGTTTTTTCATTGCTTTTCCCGCCGCCCGGCCTGTAGGGATGCCCGTAACCGAACGCACCGAATCCCCCGCATGTTTTGGCAGCCGTCCCGGCAGCCGCAGCAAGCGCTCGCCGGATATCCTGATGCTCGAAAAAATCGGTAAGAAACCCGGCGATAAAAGAATCTCCCGCACCCAATGTATCTATTATATCAGCTCTAACAACAGGCTGATGATAGACCCGCTCCCCATCTGATAACACCGCGCCATATTCTCCCCTTGTCAGACAGACGATTCTCGCTCCGTATCCGCGGGCTTTTTCGGCAAGCTGCACACATTCGCTTTCACTCAAATCGCTCCCGGAAAAAAACGCATACGTCACGTACGGACAGACCGCCTCTAAATAGGCTTCGTCACGTTTTGTTGAGAAGTCAAAGGAAATCGGCACATGACCGCTCAGCATCGGAAGGTCACGCTCTATCCTGCTGTATACGCTCGTGTGCAGCAGATCATGTCCGGCGATAAATGAGATGTCATTCTCCTGAAAAGCAAGCGTCAGACGCGATTGCACGCCGCCTTTATTTGATCCGGCAAATATCCTGTCTCCCCTTTCATCAAGAGTGACGACAGCTATCCCGTTTTCTCCGTATGCCCGGCGGATCAAATCGGCATTCACCTTTTCCAGTTTCAGCACGTTCAATACGTGATCCGCCGCTTCATCACTGCCGAGTATCCCGATATAAGAAGTGTCGTGGCCTAAGCGCCGCGCAAGCACGGCTACATTCAGCGCATTCCCGCCCGGGTAAAACGTCTCCTGATCCTGATAATAATCCACCACATTATCTCCGGCCGCTATCAGTTTCATCTTTTCATCCCCCTTATCCTTTCACGCTTCCCGCTGCAATGCCGCGGATAAAATATCTCTGCATCAATAAAAACAGCACTATGATCGGCGCAGCCGAAATCGTCAGCCCGGCCAGCAGTACGCCCCAATCCGTCTGCAGCGCATCTCTGAACTGCATCAGTCCGGCCGGAATCGTACGTAAATTTTCATCATCGATAAAAATAATCGCAAACATAAACTCATTCCACGTATGGTAAGCCGTCAAAATGCCCGATGTCACCAGAATCGGCACACTCATAGGTAAGAATATTCTGAAAAATACCCCCAGACTTGTACATCCATCCAGATAGGCAGCTTCCTCAAGCTCTTTGGAAATCGACAAAAAATAAGAACGGATCAGAATAACGGTAAACGGAATACGATAGGCTGCGTACGGAAGGATCAAAGCCCAATACGTATTGTACAGCCCCAATGACTGGATAATGGAGTACAGCGGCACAAGACTGACCTGCGGCGTCAGCATCAATCCGCCAAGACAAATGATAAGCACAAACCCTTTTCCTTTAAAATGAAAACGGGCCAGCCCGTATGCCGCCAGGGCGCTCACAAATACGGTTATGAGACAAGTCAGCACGGTCACAATGACGCTGTTCATAAAATAAGCGGAAATCCCCTGGTTCCATGCGGAGACGAAGTTTTCAGGATGCCAAACAGACGGCAGCGACCAGCTGTGCTCAAAAATTTCATCCGAGCTTTTAAAGGCGCTGACCGCCATCCATAACAGCGGATAAGCGACGGCAATGAAGTAGATAAAGAGAAACAGCCATACAGACGTTTCCCCGATATACCATTTTCTCCGCTTTCCGGCTGTTCTGACAGTCTGCCGCGGATGACTCAAGTCCGTCCTTTCAGGAAGCATCGGCTACTCCTCCTTTCCGGTCTTAAAGAATTTCATCTGAATAAGCGACAGGGCAAGCGTCAGCAAAAGCACCACCGTCGCAATCGCGGAAGCGTAGCCCATCATATCTTTTGTAAAAGCGCTCTTATACAAAAATGTGCTCAGCACTTCCGAAGCGTTGCCCGGTCCGCCGCCGGTCAGAATATACGGTTCATTAAATACGGTAAACGCGCCGGTCAGCGTCATCACCACGGCAACAAACGACATTTCTTTCGTCTGCGGCACCGTAATGTGAAAAAACTGCTGGATTTTTCCGGCTCCGTCCAGCTGCGCCGATTCATATAATTCAGCAGGAATGCTCTGAATCGAGACAATGTACAGCATGGCGATGTAACCGACGGACTGCCATTGAGACACAAAAATGACAGACAGCATAGCGGTATTTTCATCGCCCAGCCACGCACGGGTCAGTTCATCCAGTCCCACGGCTTCCAGCAGCTGATTCAAAAGCCCGATTTCCGGGTTATAAATAAAATCAAACAAAAGCGCAATGACGGTCATGGAAATGACGACCGGAAGAAAAAATACCGTACGGAAAAACGGCGACCATTTTCTTACCAGCCTGTCTTCCAGCACGGCCGCCAGAATCAACCCGCCGCCTACCTGGCAAATCAGCGATATGACCGCATACAGCACATTGTTGCGGAGTGCTGTAAAAAACACGGGATCGTGAAACAAATCAATATAATTTTTAAAACCGATAAACGTCTTTTCGGGTTGAAATGAGCTCCATTCAAACAGACTGAAAAACACATTCTCAAAAATCGGGATATAAACGAACAGCAAGAAAATCAGCGCGGGCGCGAGAAACAGATACGGAATGAAACGTTTTCGGCTGACCAAGGAAATCCTCATCTCCTTTCTCCCAAGAAATCTGTTCTATTCAGCAGATGACGCTTTGACTTGCCGGGCTGCTTTCTGTACGGATTTCATTACTTCGCGCGGTGTCATTGTGCCGCCGAGCATCTGCTGGACGCCCGCAGCATACACATCGGCGATTTCAACGTCAACGTCCATGTCAAACCACGGCACCATGGATTCGGCGCGGACAATATCCTGGACGGCTTCGCGCTGGATCGGGGAGGTATTGTTTTCTGTCGCCGTTCCCTGAACCGCACTGTATTTACCGACATCTTTTATCAGCTTCTCTCCCATTTTTTTCGAGGTTAAAAACTGAAGAAATTCCATGGCTTCTTTTGGGTGCTTCGTTTTTGAGGAAATCATAAATCCTTCCGGAGATCCGGTCAGCGCACGGGGAGATCCCTTTTCGCCGCTGATTTCAGGGAAAGGAAACAAGCCCAGATTGACCGGTTCGACGAGCTTAATTTCCGCCGTTTCCGCATAAATCATCGCCGCTTTGCCGCTCGTAAACTGCTGACGCACATATTCGTGATCCACGGAATTCACATGCTTTGTAAAGTACGGGAGAAGCTCCTGAAGCTTTTCCAGCGCTTTGATATAGCCTTCATCCGTAAACGCCCCGGTTTTCGGGTTGTAATCCTTGGCCCGCGTTTTTTCATCGACCATACGCTGGTTCAGCGTGCCGATATAATGAGAAATGGTCCAAGGCGCTTTTGTGCCGAAACTGATCGGAATATATCCGTTCTCTTTCAATTTCTCAGAGACTGTGATCAGCTCATCCCATGTCGCCGGGGGCTTCAAATGTAATTTGTTAAAAATGTCTTTATTATAAAAGAATGATTTAGCGTCCATTTGCCACGGAACACCGTACTCTTTTCCGTCATGCGTAAAGGGTTTGACTTGTGACTGTACAAGCTGTGAGGACCAATCTTTATCTTTCTGATAGTAAGACGACAGATCGAGTGCTTTATCTCCTTTGATGAATTTGTAAGCAAACCGGTCGCTCCATGAAAAGAAAATATCAGGAGGGCTCGTTGTTCCGAGCATGACTTTCACCTTGTCTTTATAAGAATCGTTTAATACCGCTTCCGTTTGGATGTGAATGTCCGGATGGGCGGCTTCAAATTCTTTGACTGCTTCTTCAAAATAGCTTTTTTCCGGCTCTTTCGGCCACCTGTGAAAAAACTTCAGGTTCACTTTTCCGGCAGAGGAACTGCTTTGGCTTGAACAGGCGGCTGCTGACAGACATACGGCTAACAGAACGAACAGGCAGATGAGCTTTTTCAGATGCTTTTCCTCCTTTGTCACCGGACTATAACGTTATATATCATTATAGTCCGGTGAAATATAATCTGCGTTCTTAATATTCGACTTTCCACATGTAGCGCCGCTGGCTTAATGGATGGTTCCTTGCTTCTGCCAGCTCATCCGCATAGCTTCTGAGCACCCGATTTAATACGAGCGGAGCCAGATATCCTTTTACAGAATCGTCAATTCCGGAAAAATCATATGTTTCGGCATCAAGGACAGTCAGTTTTTTGCCGTATCTTTTGGAGAAGGAAAGCGCCCGCTCTTCAAGGGGTCTTGTTTCGTCTAAGCCGAGAAGGATAATAAATGGAACGGATTCATCAATGATTTCGAACGGTCCGTGAAAATATTCTCCGGCATGAATGGCGTGGGAATGAATCCATTGCATTTCCATGAGAATGCAGATGCTGTAGGAGTAAGCGACGCCGTAGTTTGCACCGCTTGCCATCGTGTAAATGATATCTTCTTTTTCGTGGGCTTTCGCGAATGCCTTTGCGTGATCCGCTTCTTGTTTAAGCGCTTTGTCATAAACGGCCTGGAGCTTATTGAGTCCGTCGATCGCCTGTTCAAACGCGAGATGGTTTTCCAGCACGTGTAAAGCGCCGAATACGATTTGATACAGAACTCCGTAATTCGTATTTATCGCCTGTGCGTTTTCACCCCAGTCATAAACCGCGACATATTCGGCTTCTTTCGCTAACGGCGAGTCAGGCTCAAAAGTCATCGCAATCGTAAGCGCGCCTTTTTTTCTGGCGAAACCGGCGGCTTTCACCGTTTCCGGCGTATTGCCTGAATGAGAGCATAGGATCACGAGAGTGTTTTCTCCGAGCTGAACGGGATTGCGCTGGATAAACTCATTCGAACTGTAGAGATCAGAGCTGATGGCTTTCGCCTCTCTGTCAAACACATACTTGCTCGGATACATAATGGCTGAAGACCCTCCGCATGCAACGAAAAAGACATGATCAATCGTTTTTCCTTTCAGATCATCCAAGAAAGCCTGAACCTTGTGATTCACTTGTGCGGCAGTTTGACTCAAATCCTTCACTCCTCAGTGTTTTATTATATAATGTTATATAACATTATATAACGTTATATTAATCGCAATAAAGGCGTGTTGTCAATCATATTTTCTGAAATTTCTAAAATATTCCCGCGCTCTCTTGACCTGACCCTTAGAGACACGTTTAGAATGAAAAGCAGGGAGTGATGCAGAAATGAATATCAAAGAAGCCGCCCGGCAGACGGGTCTCACGAAAAAAGCCATCAAATATTATGAGCAGGAAGGTTTAATCACTGTCAGTAAAAACCCTGATAACGGATACCGTGAGTATTCCGCTCAGGACGTGAATACGCTGAAAATGATTGCCGCCCTCCGAATGCTGGCACTGTCCGTAAGTGATATTAAAGCGTTCCTCTTAGAGGGCACCAGCCTGCATGATATACTGCGGCAGCAGCATGAAAAACTCAGCCGGCAGATTGAAGAGCTTGAGCAGGAACGGAAATTGACCGAAATGCTGCTCAAACGGGTGGAGGATGCAGAAAACGTCGATTCGATTTTACATGATATCGGCGAGGTCAAAATAGATGAACCAAAGTATATGGGGCTTCAGCTGAAGAAACTGTTCCCGGGAGATTTCGGAGAATTTATTGCCGCGCTGTTTGAACCTTTCCTCGACTTTTCTATTGATACAGATGAGAAAAAAGCGGCATGGGCGGAGCTTATTAAAGTATTGGATGATATGGATGAAGTTCCGGCTGCACACCCGATGATGCAGCTTGTCGGCAAGGAGGACCCGGCTCAGCTCCAGCAGCACAAAGCCCAGCATGATCAATTCATCGAGCGGATTTTGGAGAGAGACCCAGCCACTTGGGACACTCATAAAAACACAATCATTCAGCTTGTGAAAAGAGTGCAGACGGATGAAGAATACAGAGAAAGCCTGATCAAGATCGGGGAATCCGCTTCTGATCTGCCCGCGCTGAAAGCGGGCTCGCCTTTCAGCAATCTTCTTCAAAAGCTCAGTCCGAAATATGACACATATGTGCGGCTTCATCTAGAACTGAAAAAGGAAGCCGACGAGGAACTCGGCTTTGATTCAGAGGCATACTTAAATCAGATGCTGCAAATTAAAAAACGCTAAGGCCCGTTTCCTTAGCGTTTTCTTTCTTCAGCTTCAGTGCTGCGCATTAATGCGGTCAACGACATTTGCGATGAGCTGCTCTTTTCCTAAGTCGGAATCTTCGTCAACGCTTGCTACCGTCAAAATGATGGCCGCTACGGCAAGAGCGATCGTCTCTATGGCAGCCGCCGCGTTTAAAAATACCCATACAGCCGTTGCGCATTGTCCGATGGCCGTTGATTTTCCTTTGTCCATGCTTTTTTTGTCAAACTCTTCTTTCAGCACTTTCGCCATAATCTGTGAGCCTTGATCGATGACGCTGTTCACTTTCTCATAATCGCCGCTGTAGACCGCCGCTTTTAACTTCTTAAAATAATCCGGCGATGACTTTTTAATATCAGCGATCACCTGATCGGAAACTTGCTTTAATTCATCCTGATTAATCTTTTTGACGGCTTTCGTATCCCATACTTCAGGAAGAAGCTTTGCGACCTCACCTTGTCCGAAAAAGATGCCGGAAAAAATGTCTTCACCCGAATAAGAGACGGATGCCTCAGTTTTCGCTGTGGCATGCGGGCCGACTAATGCGATCATTAAAACAAACACCAGCATCATGGCGGCAGCGGATTTTTTGCTTTTAACCATATAATTTCTTCCTTTTCCTTTTATTGAGAAAATTGTATCTGATAAAAAGCGGATTGTAATGGTTCAAAGCTACTGTTTTCTCTGCCGGTACCAAAAACAGGTCTAAAATACCAGCTACCGTAATGGAGAACGAGGTAAGCCCCAGCATAACAGCAAAGATTTCATGCATGAAAATGGATATAAACAATATCAGACGCCAATATTTTTTCGGAGCGAACAAAGCGCAGAACATAATGGTTTGCACAATGAGCGTGCCCCAAGTCGGGATGATGACAAGCTTTGACTGCAGGATAAAGTCAAACAGACTGTGAAGCGCATCCGGCAGCCCCAGCATCGGATCGTTCAAATAGTAATAAACGGCGGTTCCGTTCTGCCATTCTTCTTCCATCAGCTTGGCAATGACGGAGTTAAAGTACAGCAACGGTTCGTTTCGTTTCGGTATGTTTGCTCCATGCCCATGGGGTAATGCGTTCATATGTAATGATCATTTTCCCTTTCAGCCTTGGGGAGGGCGACTCATTTTTCATTTTCAAAAATGTGGTATTCTTAAAGTCCTGGCCAGCCGTGAAATCGTGCCACTTCTCTTTGGAAGGCAGCTTTTCCAGCATAAGGCCGAGCTCTATCCCTTGCGTCCGCCCGTATCGGTTTAAGCCGATCACATTTTTCAGTGAATTATTCGGCCATCTGAGCTTTTCATCGCCATCAAGGAGATAGATGTTCAGACTGTCTTCTCTCGGATCTTTACTGAAAAATCCCCAGCTTTGCGGATAAATCATGGAAACGGTTTTGGATTGATGCTTGGTTAATTGGATGGCGGAGCTTGGCAGTGCCGCGATGACGGTTAAAAACAAAACGATGATCCAGGCGGCCATTATAAAAAGAAAGAATGAAAACATGCTGTTTTGTCTCTTGTCAGTCAATTGAAACCCTCCTATCGAATGGACATTTCATTGACATGATTATACACCATTCAACAGGTAAAATATTGAGAAATTAGATTTTTTGGACTAATATACTATTATATGTAAAAAGGAGTGTTCATATGTTTTTGATGAATGATAAAGTGCTGTGGGGAGCGGTGGCACTCGCCTTTATTCTGTCGATTGTGTTTTATCCGTTTCTTCCTGCTGATATGGCTATTCACTATGACGCGTCGAACCGACCGAATACAGCCATCAATAAAACGGCCGGCGTCCTGATTTTTCCCGTGCTTATGATTGTCTGCATGTTATTCAGAAAACGGGTCGTCCAGTTATTCCTCGTCGTTTACTGCCTGCTGATCGTGCACATCGCAGTGATGTGGCTGGCAATGTAAGCATAAATAAAACCGAAGCTTAAAGGGCTCCGGTTTTGCTTATTTATAAAATACTTTCTCAATGTTGTATTTCGACTGAAGGGTATTGATCGCGTACGTTTCGTAAATATCTCTTTCCATCGGATCATTTACGACACATACCTCAATTTTATACACTTCGTCCCTGTGATGTTTAACAGGCGACACATTGTCTTCAAAATGCTTTTTGATTCTTTGTCTTAATTTACGGGCTTTCCCGACAAACAGCAGCTCGTCATGAATGTTATAAAACATAAATATGCCGCCTTTGTCTCTCGGAATTTGGTGAAAATCAATGAAACCGTAAATCGCTTTAATCGCCGGTTCATTTTCCGACGGTGACTGCTGCCGTTCTGTAATGGTTACATCAGGAGCAGGAAGTTTTATTTTTATCAAAATAGGTCACGTCCTCTTATTCATTAAAGCTCCATCCTACCATAAGAATACCCGAAAAGCCATTCTTTCATTCGAGCGCGCCGGCCGGATCATAGAGGCTCAAATCAATTTCGGTCTGCCGGCCGAGTGCGAGTTTCGCCAGTTCAGCTCCGAGATACGGTCCGCTCGTCAGACCCGAGGCGCCGAGCCCGTTGGCCACGAGGAGGCCGCTGATATTCGGCAGGCTGCCGATAACGGGAAGAAAACCGGGAGTAAACGGCCTGAAACCGACTCTTGTCTCCATCACGGTACTGTCTGAAAGCCCCGGCGCGACGGTTAATGCTTTGTCAAAAATCTCGCCGAGACCGCCTGCCGTCACCCGCAAATCCATGCCGGTATCGTTTTCATGAGTCGCGCCCGCTACGATTCTGCCGCTGTCAAATGCGAGGATGTACTGGTCGTTCGGCGGCATAACCACAGGCCATCCGCCCGTATCCTCTCCCTGAAGCTCTAAATGAACGATCTGCGCCTTTTGGTACGATACTGAAAAGCGGATGCCCAGCGGCTGAAGCAGCTCCTTCGCCCAAGCTCCCGCCGTTACGAGAACCTGGTCGGCATGAAGCGTGCGTTCTTCCGTTTTCACACCGGTGACGGCACCGTCCTCTGTCAGTATTGACGCCTCTTCATGATAAACTGCCGCACCGTGCTTTATGGCCGCGTTTAACAGTGCCTTACGAAGCGCCCTCCCGTTCACCCGGGCCGCACCGCTGATATGAACCGCTCCGTATTCCTCCGACAGCGCGGGAAACAATGCCTTCGTTTCTGCCGGAGTCAGTCTTGTGATGCCGCCGATCTCAGGAGCGTCCTCTCTTCTTTTATAAGCTCTTTCTTCCATCTGGCTGAGCTTTTTTTCATCCGTATGGAGACTGACGGCACCGACCTTTTGATAACCGGTGTCCGTTTCTCCGTCGGCTTCCAGCTGCTGGATCAATTGTTCATAATAACGGGCACCGCCTTTTGCGATTGCATACCATGCCTGATTGCGGCGCTGCGACAGCCACGGGCAAACGATCCCCGCCGCTGCGTCAGTCGCCTGACCCGGGTGTTTCCGGTCAATGACCGTTACTTCCGCGCCGGCCTTTGCAAGATGATAAGCCGCTGACGCACCGAGAATGCCGGCCCCGATAATGATATAAGACTTCATGTGTAACACCTTTTCTATCTGTTTTGTCTTATTTATTTTAACAAATGGAGCGCCCGGTTCCTACCGGAGTCCTGACGGCAATGATGAGTTTCGAAAACGGAAACGTATGATAAAAGGAATAAGTCCTCGTCTGAAAGCCGTTTTCCTCAAGAAACTTTCTGTATTGAGACATATTTTTTATATCTGACACGGCCAATGTGCCGCCGGGCCTCAGCACCCTCACCATTTCCGCGATCGCCCGTTCCCGCTCTTTTCTCCCTGAAATGTTGTGTACGACAAAATGTGAAATGACAAGGTCAAACGTTTCATCAGGAAATGGCATGTCTTGCGCCAGTCCGTCATACAGATCAATTCCCGGCGCTCCTTCAGCCAGTCTGTTTTGTTCAAACGCCTCTCGTCCGTTTCCGCCCAGATCCCAGCCAGACCACTTGTCAATCGCTGAGACATCCGCGCCTTTCTGCGCCGCGGCGATGGCTAACAGCCCCCGCCCCGTCCCGACATCAAGCACCTTCATGTTCGGCTTTAAGCCGGAAAGCGCAAGAATGCGATGGCGGTGTGAAAGTTTAATAGTCATTGAATACAGCAGCATCCAAAGACCGAGTAATAAAAACAAGGCGCCCGTCAGCCAGCCCCAGAAAGGAGAATAATTCCCCATAAAGTACCTGCGCCATAAAGGAACGCAACAAAGATAAATCCAAACGCCCCGTAAGGCGCATCAATGCCGTATCGTGTTGTCATATCGTCCAGCCCTTTCAATATTTATCCAAATAGTATACCATATGATTCTGGCAGCAGCAGAAAGGAGAAACGACAATATGAAACGAGGCCTTACGTTTGACATCCCGAACACATTCGGACAGTTTGCGGCAGACATATTAAAACCATTCCCCATTTCCGCCTATACGTGGTTTATCGGCGATGGGGAGGCATATACCGACTTCAAAGAAGACACCGATACAGACCTGTTTCCGCAAAATCAGCGCATCATTGAGGGCCATGAGCTCCGTCAGCGTCTTGAAGGAAACTCTTATTATATGATTTTTGCTGAATTGAAGGCTTTCCCAAGCGGGATGGTAACGGAAATCAATACGTACGAAGAATATTTAAAGAGTCCCTGTGAGCTTGTGCTTCTCATCGCAGATTGCTCATATGTATCCTTATACTGCAAAGATCCGGACATGCTGGAAGCTCTTTATCAGCAGGCTGTACAATGCGGATTTCTCCATGTTGACTATGTCACAGATGAGAATGATGCGAGAACGCGTTTATCTGTCTGGTGAAAGTGCGTTCTTTTTATGAATCGCTAAATAGGGCTTAGGATTCAAAATATTGACAAATTCGTGTGTTTTCAACAATAAGACATCCCCCTCATGTATACTGATGGCGTAATAAGACATGTGAAAGGGGTATGACAATGAGAAGCGGTTTGAAGAAAAAAGCAGGTTTTTGGAAGAAGACGGCGGTTTCATCACTTATTTTCACCATGTTTTTTACCATGATGATGAGCGGAACGGTTTTGGCGGCCGGGCTGAATAAGGATCAGAAGCGCCGGGCGGAACAGCTGACCAGCATCTTTGAAAACGGAAAGACGGAAATTCAATACGGATATGTTGAAGAGTTGGATGACGGAAGAGGTTACACTTGCGGGCGGGCCGGTTTTACAACGGCTACCGGGGATGCGCTGGAAGTAGTGGAAGTATACACGAAAGCGGTCCCGAATAACAAATTGAAAAAGTATTTGCCTGAATTGCGCCGTCTTGCGAAGGACGAAAGCGATGACACAAGCAATCTGAAAGGATTCGCTTCTGCCTGGCGTTCGCTTGGCAATGATAAGGCTTTCCGAGCTGCCCAGGATGAAGTAAATGACCGCTTATATTATCAGCCGGCGATGAAA
Organism: Bacillus sp. Bwzl_19; assembly: GCF_054900515.1. Taxonomy (NCBI): domain Bacteria; kingdom Bacillati; phylum Bacillota; class Bacilli; order Caryophanales; family Bacillaceae; genus Bacillus; species Bacillus sp. Bwzl_19. The sequence goes on from NZ_CM142729.1 coordinate 2,857,502, forward strand.
CGTTCAGATCAAGCCGGATTGAAAACGGCACTGGCAAAAGCAGTGATGTACGATACAGTGATTCAGCATGGCGACGGCGATGATCCAGACTCCTTTTATGCCCTGATTAAACGCACGAACAAAAAAATGGGCGGGTCACCGAAAGACGGGACAGACGAGAAAAAATGGCTGAATAAATTTTTGGATGTGCGCTATGACGATCTGATGAATCCGTCAGATGAGGATACCCAGGATGAATGGAGAGAATCAGTAGCCCGTGTCGACGTTTTCCGTGATATCGTAAAAGCGAAGAACTATAATTTAGACGGGCCGATTCATGTCCGGTCAAGCGAATACGGAAATTTCACAATTCAATAAACAAAAAAACCCCGCCATGTGGCGGGGTTTTACTATTAACCGATTGAGCCTTCCATTTCGAATTTGATCAAACGGTTCATTTCAACTGCGTATTCCATCGGAAGTTCTTTTGTGAACGGCTCGATGAAGCCCATAACGATCATTTCTGTCGCTTCTTCTTCAGAAATACCGCGGCTCATCAAGTAGAAAAGCTGTTCCTCAGAAACCTTTGATACTTTCGCTTCGTGCTCCAATGAAATGTTGTCGTTCAGGATTTCATTGTAAGGGATCGTATCAGAAGTTGATTTGTTATCCATGATGAGCGTATCGCACTCGATGTTTGAACGGGCGCCGTCCGCTTTCCGTCCGAAGTGGACGATACCGCGGTATGTTACTTTTCCGCCCTGTTTAGAAATCGATTTTGATACGATTGTGGATGACGTATTCGGTGCAAGGTGAATCATTTTCGCACCTGCGTCCTGATGCTGTCCTTTGCCCGCAAGAGCGATAGAAAGCGTCATGCCGCGCGCGCCTTCACCTTTCAGAATGACAGCCGGATATTTCATCGTCAATTTAGAACCGATGTTTCCGTCTACCCATTCCATCGTCGCGTTTTCTTCACAAACGGTACGTTTCGTAACAAGGTTGTAAACGTTGTTCGCCCAGTTTTGGATCGTTGTATAACGGCAGTAGCCGCCTTTTTTCACGATGATCTCAACAACCGCGCTGTGAAGCGAGTTTGTTGTGTAGACAGGAGCCGTACATCCTTCTACGTAATGAACGCTTGCTTCTTCGTCAACAATGATCAGCGTACGTTCGAACTGACCCATGTTTTCTGAGTTGATGCGGAAGTAAGCTTGAAGCGGTGTTTCAACCTTCACGCCTTTTGGCACGTAGATGAAAGATCCGCCGGACCAAACAGCTGAGTTCAGCGCCGCAAACTTGTTATCAGTCGGCGGAATAACTTTCGCCCAGTGCTCACGGAAAATGTCTTCATTTTCTTTCAGCGCGCTGTCTGTATCTTTGAAGACAATGCCTTGCGCTTCAAGATCTTCTTTCATGTTGTGATAAACAACCTCAGATTCGTACTGTGCGGAAACACCCGCAAGGTATTTTTGCTCAGCTTCAGGAATACCGAGTTTGTCGAATGTCTGTTTAATTTCCTCAGGCACTTCATCCCAAGAACGCTCTGAACGCTCAGACGGTTTTACGTAGTACGTAATCTCGTCAAAGTTTAAAGAGTTTAAATCCCCGCCCCACTGCGGCATCGGCATGTTGTAGAAATGCTCAAGAGATTTCAGGCGGAAATCAAGCATCCATTGAGGCTCTTCTTTCATACGTGAAATTTCTTCTACGATTTCTTTTGTCAATCCGCGCTCTGAACGGAAAATGGAAACGTCCTTATCGTGAAAACCGTACTTGTATTCACCAATTTCAGGCATTTTTTTAGCCATCCATTTTCACTCCAATCTTTTAATTGCCGCCTTTTTCGCCAGCGACTCCTTTTTCAAGTGCTTTCCATGAAAGGGTGGCACATTTAATCCGGGCCGGGAATTTCGAAACGCCTTGAAGGGCTTCAATATCCCCGAGATCTATTGAGTCGTCATACTCTTTCCCTTGCATCATGTCTGAGAAGATCTTAGACATGGAAAGGGCGGTATCAATATCTTTTCCTTTAATCGCCTGCGTCATCATGGAAGCTGAAGCCATGGAGATGGAACAGCCTTCCCCTTCAAATTTCGCTTCCTGAACGGTATCGCCGTCAAGCTTCATTGTCAGTCTGATCCGGTCGCCGCAAGTCGGGTTGTTCATATCGACGACGATGCTGTCATCCAAAACCCCTTTGTTGCGCGGATTTTTGTAATGATCCATGATCACTTGTCTGTACAATGTATCTAAATTTGCATTAAAAGACATTTGTAAAGTACTCCTTTGTCTTTTGGAGAGCTTCCGCGAGCTTATCTATCTCTTCCTCTGTATTATACAGATAAAAGCTCGCTCTCGCAGTAGCAGATACATCCAGCCATTTCATGAGCGGCTGGGCGCAATGATGCCCCGCTCTGACCGCAATGCCCTCTGCATCGAGGACAGTCGCGACATCATGAGGGTGAACATCATCAAGATTAAATGTCACAAGGCCCGCCCGCTCTTTCGGACCGTATACCGTCACGCCGTCAAGCTGTTCGAAACAGTCAAGCGCATAGGCAGCAAGCTTATGCTCATGCCGGGAAATCTCGTCGAGACCGATCTCTTCAAGAAAATCAATCGCGGCTCCCAATCCGATCGCGCCTGCAATAATCGGCGTGCCTGCTTCAAATTTCCACGGAAGCTCTTTCCAAGTTGATTCATAAAGCCCTACAAAGTCGATCATCTCGCCGCCAAATTCGGCTGGCTCCATATTCTCAAGCAGTTCTTTCTTGCCGTACAGCACGCCGATTCCCGTCGGGCCGCACATTTTATGGGAAGAAAGCGCGAAGAAGTCGCAATCCAAGTCTTGGACGTCGATTTTCATGTGAGGCGTGCTCTGGGCTCCGTCGACCACGATGACCGCGCCATTGTCATGAGCGATTTTAGCGATTTCTTTAATCGGGTTGATCGTGCCGAGTACGTTTGACACATGAGCGACCGCCACGATCTTCGTATGGCTTGTGACAGTCTGCCGGACGTCTTCTAACGAAAGCGTGCCGTCTTCCTGCATCGGAATATATTTTAAAGTCGCGCCGGTTGCTTTTACAGCCTGCTGCCACGGAATGATATTCGCATGATGCTCCATTTGGGTGATGACCACTTCATCACCGGGTTTTAAGTTGGCGCGGGCATAGCTCAGCGCCACCATATTCAGTGAAGTTGTCGTGCCTTTTGTGAAAATGACCTCAGTCATTGACTTCGCATTGATAAACTTACGGACTTTTTCACGCGCTCCTTCATAGCCGTCTGTCGCTCTTGTGCCAAGAGTATGGACGCCTCTGTGGACATTGGAATTGTATCGGTTGTAATACTGATCCACTGCCTCAATGACAGCCCGCGGCTTCTGAGAAGTCGCCGCGCTGTCAAGGTACACGAGGTCATGTCCGTTCACTTGCTGATGAAGGATCGGGAACTGTTCACGAATATCGGTGATATTCATTATTTTACTTTCCTTTCGATGACGGAGACGAGCTGTTTCTTAACTCCTTCAATCGGAAGCTCTTTTACCACCGGAGCAAGGAATCCGTAAATGACTAAGCGTTCCGCTTCTTCTTTCGGAATTCCGCGGCTCATTAGGTAGTAAAGCTGAATCGGGTCCACGCGGCCGACAGATGCCGCATGTCCTGCAGTTACATCGTCTTCATCAATTAAAAGAATCGGGTTTGCGTCACCGCGTGCTTTTTCACTCAGCATCAGGACGCGGGATTCCTGTTCAGCGTTTGCTTTAGACGCGCCGTGCTCAATTTTGCCGATCCCGTTAAAGATGGAAGATGCGGCATCTTTCATGACTCCGTGCTTCAGGATATAACCTTCGGAAGCCTTACCGAAGTGGATGATCTGCGTCGTAAAGTTTTCCGTCTGTTCTCCTCTTCCGACAACTACGGTTTTCGTATCGCCGTATGTGCCGTCTCCATAGAGGTTAGTCGTGTTTTCAGAAATCGTGTCGCCGTCGTTCATCAGACCGAGCGCCCACTCGATTCTGCTGTCGCGTCCGCGCGCGGCTCCGCGGCGGTTGACGTATGTTGTGACACCTGCTGACAGGTTGTCAACGGCACCGTACGTCACACTGGCGTTATCACCCGTGATCACTTCACTGATAATGTTGAACACAGCTTCTTTCGGATTCACCGTGCTGATGTAGTTCTCAACGTAAGTGACGGAGCTGTGGTCTTCAGCGACGATCAGCACGTGGTTAAACAATGCCGTGTCATTGCTTTCATGAACATAAACAGCCTGAACAGGCGTTTCCACCTGAACGTTTTTAGGAACATAAAGGAATGCTCCGCCGTTCATTAATGCCGCATGAAGCGCAGTCAATTTATGCTCGTCGACCTTTACGCCGTCTTTCATGAAATATTTCTCAACGAGGTCGCTGTGCTCACGGGCAGCTGTTAAGATGTCCGTGAAAATGACGCCTTTGTCTTTCAGCTCTTTAGACAGAGAAAGGAAAGCAGGCGTTTGGTCACGCTGCACATATAACGTTTTGTCTTCATTTTCGATGTCGATCAGCGCTTTTGCTTCATCAGCTAAATCTTCTAAAGAAGCAAGCGGCGCGTTTTCTACTGTATGCTTGTTGAACTTTGTAAAGTTCCAATTTGTGATTTTTGTTTTATCAGGCTTAGGCAGCGGCAGATCTTCAGCTTTTTCAAGAGCCTGTAAGCGCAGGTTTTTCAGCCAGGCAGGTTCTTGATGCTTTTCGGAAAAGCCTTTGACATATTCCTGATCTACGGATAGTTTCGTTTCCAATGTCATGTTTATCCCCCTAACGCTTACGCTTCTTGGCCTACAGTTTCGTCTTCAATGCCGAGTTCTTGTTTAATCCAGTCATAGCCTTCCGCTTCAAGGCGCTGCGCAAGCTCCGCTCCGCCTGATTTCACTACGCGTCCCTGCATCATAACGTGAACGACATCAGGCGTGATGTAGTTCAGAAGGCGCTGATAGTGAGTGATCATTAAGCAGCCGAAGTTTTCGCTGCGCATTTTGTTGATTCCTTTAGAAACGACTTTAAGCGCATCGATATCAAGACCTGAATCGATTTCGTCAAGAATGGCGATTTTCGGCTCGATCATCATAAGCTGAAGGATTTCGTTGCGTTTTTTCTCCCCGCCGGAGAAGCCTTCGTTCAGGTAACGCTGAGCCATTTCAGGGTCCATTTCAAGGAACTCCATGTTTTCGTCCATTTTGCGGATGAATTTCATAAGAGAAATTTCATCGCCTTCTTCGCGGCGTGCGTTAATCGCAGAGCGAAGGAAATCGGCATTTGTCACACCGCTGATTTCACTTGGGTACTGCATCGCAAGGAAAAGACCCGCCTGAGCGCGCTCGTCCACTTCCATTTCCAGTACATCTTTGCCGTCAAGCGTGATGCTGCCTTTTGTAACTTCGTATTTCGGGTGTCCCATAATCGCTGCTGAAAGCGTGGATTTACCGGTACCGTTCGGCCCCATGACAGCGTGGAATTCGCCGCCTTTTATTTCAAGGTTTACACCTTTTAAGATCTCTTTTCCTTCGATTTCAACGTGAAGATCCTTGATCGTTAATGTTGAAGCAGCCATATCTATACCTCCAAAATATATAATCATTATTCTCAATTTATTCTCATTCTAATTTTATAACAAATGAAAAGTAAATACAACTTTTTATATTACCCGGAACATTCCTAAAGTTTATCAAAGATCCAGGCGTAATTAAAGCTGTTTGAAACAGAAAAAGGGCGGAATTCCGCCCTTTTTTACTGACCGATTTTCTCATTAAGCTGCGCTGCGAGGAACTTGCTTTTTTGGTATTCAAGCTCCCTCTGCCGTTCGACTTCCATCCTTTTTGAAAGACGCCGTCCATATTCCTCGTAGCCGATGCCGTGTGACTTCTGCATCGCTTTTTCCATTTCAGGCGTATAGTCAAGGTCCAGTCTTTCATGGCTGGTGCAGATAATGAATCAATCCCTTCATTTGTTTGTTTCCATTGTAACAATGATCCGCTGCTCCGGCCAAAGAGAGTGTGCCCCTGAATCCTTTCGAATGTGCCGGAAACCGGCGCTGTTTTTATGTGAAAAGCGGTATTCACACGATTGCTCTTTCTAATGCGTCGTATGTCCGAATTCCTGAATGCACTGCTGCACGAGGGTCACTCCCTGACTGAGTGCTGCGCCTCCTCCGAATGCCGCCGCGACGCTGATGACCTCAAGGATGTTTTCCTCTGTCGCGCCCTGGTCAAGGCAGCCCTTCGTATGATAAATCATGCAAAATTCATCTTGAGCATTGATGCTGATGCCGAGAGCGATTAATTGTTTCTCTTTTTCAGTCAATGAATCCGCTGAGAAACACTGTTCAGTAAATTCATTAAACTTCCGTCCCATCATCGGCATTTTCTGCTCGAATATGCCTAAACCTTCTTTGTATTGTTTTAATGCGTCATGCAGGCTTTTGCCGTTATCCTGATATTGAGCCACTGCCATTCCCTCCAATTGTTAACCTTCCCTTTTATTATGGACAGTTCTCCGATTAATACCCGAAAAAAACCCCGGACGATTCATCCGGGGTTTTCGCTTTATTCAGATACAGGAAGTACGGCTCCGTCGTATTTTTTCTCAATAAAGTCTTTGATTTTCTTAGAGTGAAGCACTTCCATAAGCGCTTTGATTTTCGCTGATTTTTCGTCACCTTTACGAACGGCAATGATGTTGGCGTACGGGTTGTTTTTCGTTGATTCCACTTCAATCGCATCTTTTAACGGGTTCAGTTTGTTTTGAATCGCATAGTTGACGTTAATGAAGACTGCGTCGCCTTCTTCTTCATTATATGCTTTCGCCGTTAATTCAGGGGCGATTTTTTTGAATATCAGGTTTTTCGGGTTTTTCGTAATGTTTTTCGTAGTGGCGTCAATCGTTTTCACCTTCGGATCAAGTGTGATCAGTCCGGCTTTTTGAAGCATCGCCAGCATACGGCCTTGTTCTGCGACGTTGTTTGTCATGATGATGGTCGCGCCTTTAGGCAGGTCTTTCAATGATTTGTATTTTTTCGTGTAAATTCCGAAGGGCTCAAGGTGAACGGCTCCGGCATTTACGAGTTTGAAGTCTTTATTTTCTTTCATTTCCTGTTCAAGGTAAGGAACGTGCTGGAAGTAGTTCGCATCCACTTCTTTGTCAGCTAACGCTTTGTTGTACATTTTGTAATCGTTCAGCACTTTTACTGTTAATGTGTAGCCTTTTTCCTTCAGAAGCGGCTCCGCTTCTTTTAAAATTTCAGCATGCGGTGTTTTTGTCGCAGCGACGACGATTTCCTTTTTATTTGAGCCGTTTGATCCGCAGGCAGCCAAAACTCCCGCGAACACAAGCAGCAGCGCACTTAGTACAATCTTTTTCAATGTAAATCCTCCCTTATCTTTTGTCTATTATATTTGTAATCACATCACCGATAATTTGAATGATAAAGACGATGATGAGAATAAATACAGTTGCCACAAACGTTACATCTGTATTATTGGACTGGTATCCTTCTACATATGCAAGGTTTCCGAGTCCGCCTGACCCGATGGCGCCGGCAATGGCGGTAGATCCGATCAGAGCGATGGCCGTAACGGTGAGGCCTGAGATTAACGCAGGCATTGATTCAGGAATCAGCACTTTGAAGATAATCGTCGATGTCTTTGCTCCCATTGATCTGGCAGCTTCGATGACTCCTTTATTAACTTCACGGAGCGCGATTTCAACAAGGCGGGCATAAAACGGCGCAGAGCCGATAATCAGCGCGGGCAATGCAGCGTTCGGCCCTAAAATCGATCCGACCAAAAACTTAGTAAAGCCGAGAAGCAGAATAATTAAAATAAGAAACGGAATAGACCTGAAAATATTGACAACCGCCGCAATCACGGTGTTAATGATTTTATTTTCCCATAAGCTTCCCTTGCCCGTTAAAAAGAGCAGAAGACCGAGAATCGCTCCGATGACAAATGAAAAGGCTAAAGCAATGACCGTCATATAAAGGGTCTCGTATGTGGCCGTCCACAGCTCGGTTATATCAACGTTCGGGAACCATTTTTCAAACATTTGTGATCACCTCTGCTTCTACCTGTTTGTCTTTGATGAACCGGATCACGTTTTCTACTTCTTTTTCCTGACCGTCAATGTGGATGAATAAAGAACCGTAGGCTCCGTCTTTCGTCTGTGAAATTTTCCCCTGCAGAATATTGACGTCCACGTCAAAGTTTTGGATCATCTCCGTAATGAGGGGCTGTTCGGCAGCCTGCCCGACAAATGAAAGCTGAATCGTTTTTCCTGTCGCGGTTTCCTGCAGAAAATGCTGAATGGTTTCTTTCGTCTCCTCCGGTTCTGTCACCTGCTGAACGAAACGCTTTGTCATCGGCTCACGCGGGTTTCTGAAGACTTGGAGCACTTCGCCTTCTTCAACGACTTTCCCGTTTTCCATGACGGCGACTCTGTTGCAGATTTTTCTGATGACGTGCATTTCATGGGTAATGAGCACAATCGTCAGGCCGAGTTTGTCATTTATATCGGATAAAAGATCTAAAATTGAATCGGTCGTCTGCGGGTCTAGCGCTGATGTCGCTTCATCACATAGAAGGACTTTCGGATTATTGGCGAGCGCCCGGGCGATGCCGACACGCTGCTTTTGACCGCCGCTCAGCTGCGACGGATAAGATTTTTCTTTACCCTCTAAACCGACCAGTTTAATCAATTCATCGGCGCGGCGGACCCGTTCGCTTTTTTTCACGCCGGCGATTTCCAGTGGAAACATAATGTTCTCCCGGACGGTGCGCGACCAAAGAAGGTTAAAATGCTGGAAGATCATGCTGATTTCCTGACGCGCTTTTCTCAGTCCGCGGCTGCTTACTTTATTTAATTCCGTCCCCGCGACTTCCACGGTGCCCGACGTCGGCTTTTCAAGGCCGTTCAGGAGACGGATTAAGGAACTTTTACCAGCTCCGCTATATCCTATAATTCCAAATATTTCGCCCTTTTTGATATCAAGAGTGACATCTTGGACAGCATTGACATCCCCATGCTTCGCTTTGTAAATTTTTGAAACATTTTGAAGATGGATCAAAGCAATCACCTGCCTTACACTATTCTAAGAAATCTTCCGGGTTTCTCTGCAAAAGAAAAGCCTTTCTGCAAAAATGAGCAGAAAGGCTTATTGAAAAAGGCCTTTCTCTCATCTTCCAAAGCAGATCGCTTTGAGTGAATTGGCACCATTTCAACATTGTTGATGGTTGCCGGGCTTCATAGGGCACTTCCCTCCACCTCTCTTGATAAGAGAAAACATATTGTATTTTCGTCCGGAAATTCTTACTGTAGAATAGCACGGCGAATGATAAAAAGTCAATAAAATAAATAATGGGAGCTATTGTCACATAGTAGAATGGCAGTTACGGCCGCTTGCTGACCGCCTGAAAAAATCCATTTGTCAGCCAGAGGATGGCCTCCAGCTTCAGCAGGGCCCGGAATGATCCCTTCACTTTGAGTTTTCCGCTTTGGATGAGTTTCTGCAAAGAGACATCACCGTGCAAAAGATGGATAATTTCCGTCTGGTTTCCGTAAAAGGTCAAATTAGATTTTTCCTTTGAAGCCGCCGTTTTTCTCATTTCTCCCTGTCCGTTAATTGAGACCGTTAAGGCTTCTGTTTCTCCTTGGAATGTAATCAGCAGCGTTGAGGCATTTAATAGCGGTTTCAAAAACAGATGCTGTCCGTCATTCTCTAAAACTTCTATTTTCTCCACTCGTATAACCTCCCGTTTTAATGGCCATACATACACATTTCTCTTTTTAACGGACAGAACCCTTTATAAACCGCACGACATTTTCCTGTAAAAATTGTCACATCGGGAACGTTTGCGATGTTTTTTGTTTAATCAGCTCATATAAATAGGAAACGGAGCGGAAGGCGTATCCTTTCTCAACAAGCTCTCCGCCTTTAAACAGCAAAAAGCACGGAACGCTCTCAATCTGATAGGCTTTGGCGAATGCGGGGGAATAATTCACGTTGTTTTTATAGAAGGCGGCTTCGGGCAGCATTTCTTCGACGACGGAAAGCATTTTGGACGCCAGCTGGCATGTGCCGCAAAACGGGGTGTACAAATACAGGAGATAGACGTCATCCTGAATCGATTCGAGTTCATTTTCTTGGAGTTCTTTCATTTTGATTACCACCTCAGGTCGTTCTTTTTCAAAAATACAGGGTCTGCATCAAGGCCGGCTCTGATCAGTACAGATGCAAGATGATGGCCCGGGCACGATTCGACTTGCCTGTATGTTCTGTCTATGCAGATATGGCGCGCTTCGGGCAGCTCCCGTTTCAGCTGTTTTCTTAATTTTTCTCCGGAGTCGTCTGCGTCCGTTAAAATAACACGTCTCTGTCAAACAGGCGGTCCGCCAAATCTTCCAGTTCAGTTTGGCCGATCGTTCCGTTTGTACAGATGATTTCCGCGGGTTCGATGAGCACTTCCCTGACTTTGATTTTATCTGATTTTCCTTCTACGATTATGACCTTTTCATCTCCGTTGAACATAAGCGCATCACCTGCCGATTGTTTTAGGCTCAATTGAAAAAGAAGGCAGTGAAATTCACCGCCAACAGTTAACACCAGCCGTTCTCATAATCGCAATCCACATATTTCGGATCGTTGCCGTTTATGACATCGGCTGTTTTATAAAATTTTTGATTTTCAAATAGAAAGCCCTGTTTGAGCTCGTACTGGTTCATGCCTGTCATCTCGCCGATGGCTTCATTTTCATGAAACAAGGAAAACCGGCCGTTTTGAAAGCGGCCCGTGATGTTCTCCGTGACATCGACCTTTTGTTTATCAAAAGCCATATTGGACACCTCCCGTTACAGATAGAATGTCCAAATGGCCCTTTTGCTATCCGATCAGTCTTCCTGTGTCATTTCGTCATATTGCTCGGAAGTCATGAGGTTTTCGATTTCTTCAGCATCAGCCGGTTCCACGACGATCATCCACGCTTTTTCATACGGAGACTCGTTTACGAATTCAGGACTGTCATCAAGGTCTTCGTTCACTTCCGTTACGGTTCCGTTAATCGGTGCGTACAGTTCGGATACGGTTTTGACAGATTCTACGCTGCCGAATGGCTCGTCCGCTTTAATTTCAGCGCCGACTTCAGGAAGCTCGACAAATACGATGTCGCCAAGTTCGGATTGCGCGAAGTGTGTAATCCCGATACGGGCTTTTCCGTCCTCAACTTTTACCCATTCGTGCTCTTTGGAATAACGCATATCTTTCGGTGTGCTCATCTAAATCCCTCCATTTTTTTCTTATAATAAGAAGATACCATAATTCTTTGAACCTGGCATTACATCCAATATTTTTCGAATTGGTCTTCTTTAAAGCCGACAGTGACTTTTTCGCCGTCTGTCGTAATCGGGCGCTTCAGGAGCATACCGTCTGATGCCAGGAGTTCAAGCTGTTCATCCTCTGACATGTGGTACAGTTTTTCCTTTAAGTTCAGCTCGCGGTATTTCATGCCGCTCGTGTTGAAAAACTTTCTGAGCTCAAGGCCGCTCTTTTCGTAGAGGTCTTTGATTTCTTCTTTCGTCGGTGTTTCTTCCACAATATGTATTTCGTTTATTTCCTTACCGCGGTCTTCCAGCCATTTTTTCGCATTACGGCACGTTCCGCATTTAGGGTACCAGTAAAAATTTAACGACATCTTCTTCACCCCTCGTAAATGATCGTCGTTATTTTAACACAATCACTGGTAAAAACCTATAACGTTGCTTCATGAAAAAGCGCTCCGGATGAAGGAGCGCTTACAGCATGTGATCAAACCGTATATTTTTCTTCACGGAAGACAGCGGCAGCCGCTTCACGTTTTTTCTGAATGAGATTTTTCGGTGTCAAACGCGTCAGTTTGCGCAGCACAGAAAGCATCATGCGGAGGGAATCTCCTTCCTCCATGGCGATGAGTGATTCTTTGGCGTGCGCTTCAATGTTCTGAAGGGCTTCCTGGGCAAAGATTTCCGTATATAACAGCTTCTGCGCAGCTTTTTCGGCACCGTCCGCCGCAATCGCTTTTTCCGTTCTGAGGACGGCAGATTCCAAAGCGTACAGCGCGCTGACGATATCGGCAATGTTCACCATGATTTCCTGCTCGCCTTCGATCTCTTTTCCGTATTTCTGCGCCGCAAGTCCCGCTGTCAGCAGGGCGATCTTTTTCGCCTGTCTGACAATGTATTTCTCCTGTTCAAGAGGCTCTGAGCCCGGCTCTTCAGGCATCAGCATCATGAGCTCTTCCTGGAGCGCTTTCGCTTTTTCAAAGAGCGGAAGCTGCCCTTTTACGGCTTTTTTCAGGAACGTGCTCGTTACGATCAGGCGGTTGATTTCATTTGTGCCCTCGAAAATTCTGTTGATTCTGGAGTCACGATAAGCGCGCTCCACTTCATATTCCTGCATAAACCCGTAACCGCCGTGAATTTGAACGCCTTCGTCGGCAATGTAGTCAAGTGTTTCAGACCCGCACATTTTGTTGAGCGAGCATTCAATCGCGTACTCGGCGATTGACTTTGCGACTTCGCGTCCGTCTTTTTGCGCTTCTTCCGTCAGTCTGCTCATATTATCTTCGAACAGACCCACTGTTCTGTATACAGAGCTCTCCATCGCGTACAGCCTTGCTGACATCGTCGCAAGCTTTTCCTGAGTGAGCGTGAAGCTTGAGATCGGCGTTTTAAATTGTCGGCGCTGGTTTGCGTAAGCGGCAGACAGCTCAATCACCCGTTTAGAAGCGCCGATTGTGCCGACGGCAAGCTTGTAACGCCCGATATTCAGGATATTAAAGGCGATGACATGGCCTTTTCCGATTTCGCCGAGAAGGTTTTCTTTCGGCACTTCCGCCTGATCTAAAATCAGCGTTCTTGTCGATGAACCCTTAATCCCCATTTTTTTCTCTTCTGGGCCCGTTGACACGCCAGGATAATTTTTTTCTACGATAAATGCGGAAAACTTATCTCCGTCCACTTTAGCATAGACGACAAAGACATCTGCAAAGGCGGAGTTTGTAATCCATTGCTTTTCTCCATTGAGAATATAGTGTGTGCCCGCTTCATTCAAAACGGCCGTTGTTTTCGCGCCGAGGGCATCTGAACCTGAACCCGGCTCAGTTAAGGCGTAGGCCGCGATTCTTTGTCCTGAAGCCAAGTCCGGCAAATATGTTTTCTTCTGCTCTTCCGTGCCGAAGAACACGATCGGCAATGAACCGATACCGACGTGAGCGCCGTAAGAAAGCGAAAAGCTGCCGGCACGTGAAAACTTTTCCGTAATGAAGGCTGAACTGATTTTATCCAGACCGATGCCGCCGTACTCTTCAGGCACATCCGCTCCGAGGAGACCAAGATCTCCGGCTTTTCTCAGCAGTCTGACTGAGTGCTCAAACTGATGGTTTTCAATTTCATCAATATAAGGAAGAACATCGTTTACGACATAGTCTTCTGTCGTTTTGCCGATCATTTTATGTTCGTCTGTAAAATCCTCCGGTGTGAATACTTGATCATATCCCGTTTCTTCAATCAGAAAGCTGCCGCCTTTTTTGACGTTGACCGTTTCCTGTTTCATGTTCGTTTCCCCCTTTTTTTAAATGAGCTCAAATACGCCGGCAGCGCCCATGCCGCCTCCGATGCACATCGTCACCACGCCGAATTGCTCGTTTCTCCGTTTCATTTCATGTATGAGTGAAAGGGTCAGCTTCGCCCCAGTGCATCCGAGCGGATGTCCGAGCGCGATGGCGCCTCCGTTTACGTTCACCTTTTCTTCATCTATTCCGAGCGATCTGATAACTTGAATGGCCTGTGAAGCAAAGGCCTCATTCAATTCAAAAAGCCCGATATCCTGTAATTCGAGTCCGGCAAGCTTGAGCGCCCGCGGAATGGCTTCAATCGGTCCGATCCCCATTACCTCTGGCGGAACGCCGCCTACGGCAAAGGAACGGAATTTGACAAGCGGCGCCAATCCGAGCGACGAAGCTTTTTCGCGATCCATCAGCATGACAGCCGCCGCGCCGTCACTTGTTTGTGAAGAGTTCCCGGCCGTCACGGTTCCCGTTTTAGAAAACGCCGGACGGAGCTTCGCTAAAACGTCAGCCGATGTGCCCGGACGCACGCCTTCATCTTGAGAAAAGATAAATTGTTTTTTCCGAGGCTTATGGTCATCACCGATTTCTGTCAGCGACACTTCAACCGGTACGATTTCGTCATTGAATTTCCCTTCTTTAAGGGCTTTTGCGGCATTCTGATGGCTCCGGACGGCAAATGCATCCTGGTCTTCTCTGGATACGCCGTACGTTTCGGCGACCTGTTCCGCTGTGTGTCCCATGCTCATGTAATACTCAGGCGCATGCTCCGCCAAAGCGATATTCGGGCGGGTCACATGCCCCATCATCGGTACTTGCGACATGGATTCGGCACCGCCCGCAATTACGGTGTCACCAGCGCCGAGCATGATTTTTTCAGCTCCGTAAGCGATGGATTGGAGTCCGGAAGAGCAGTAGCGGTTCACCGTAATAGCCGGCACCGTATGAGGAAGCCCCGCCAGCGCACCGATATTACGTGCCATATTTAATCCTTGTTCGGCTTCAGGTGTTGCACATCCGATAATTAAGTCATCGATATTTCCTTCATAGCCGCCTGCCCGTTTCAGCGTTTCTTTCACACAAAGCGCGCCTAAATCATCAGGACGAACGGCTGCAAGCGACCCTTTTTTCGCTTTACCGACCGGAGTTCTCGCACCGGCCACAATGACTGCTTCTCTCATAAACACCCTCCTAGTTCCGTAAAGGTTTGCCTTTGACCAGCATATGCTGCATTCTTGCTTGAGACTTCGCCTCGCCAGCGAGGCTTAAAAAGGCTTCTCTTTCAATCTCGAGTAAATATTCTTCTGAAACCTCCGTGCCGAACGGAACTCTTCCTCCGGCAATGACATGAGCCAGCTTCTTCGCAATCTTCATATCGTGATCTGATAAATAACCCGACCGTCTCATTTGATCTGCTCCGAGCAGTAACGCCGCACAGCCGGTTTCCCCGGTGACTCTCACTTTTTTGCGGGCTGGCGGGCGGTATCCGCTGTCATATAAGGAAGCGGCCAGCTGTTTCGCATCGTGCAGCAGGTGATCCTGATTCATGCTGACACGGTCAGCCGCGGACAAAATCTGCATATCACGCGCTTCGTGCGCCGAACCGGACACCTTGGCAAGCGCAATGGTTTCAAAGGTTTTAATGGCCGCGTCCATCAGTTCGCTTCCGCTGTTCAAGTAATTCATGTACAGCTCTTTATTTCCTCCGCCGCCCGGAATAAGACCGACGCCGGTTTCAACAAGACCCATATACGATTCGCTCGCCGCCTGAACGCGTGCCGCCGGGAGACAGACTTCCGTTCCCCCGCCGAGTGTCATCCCAAACGGCGCCGCCACAACAGGTTTGGCGCTGTATTTGATGTTCAGCATCGTCTGCTGAAAACGGCGGATGACAAAATCGACTTCCATGAAGTTATCATCCTGAGCTTCCATTAAAATCATCGCAAGGTTTGCCCCCGCGCAGAAATGTCTGCCTTGGTTTCCGATGACAAGTCCTTTATAATTCCGCTCTGTTTCCTCAAGCGCATTGTCAATCATCTGAATAATGTCTAAGCCGATCGCATTGCTTTTCGTATGAAATTCCAGAAGCGCGACATCATCGCCGAGATCAATCAAACTTGCTCCGCTGTTTTTGCTGATCACGCCCTTTGTTTCTTTTAACGTTTGCAGGCTGACGCGTTTCGGATTTTCTTTTACTGCCCTGTATTGGCCGTCTGAATAGTAAAATTGTGTTCCGTTTTCCTTCATATAAAATGTTTCATGACCCTGATCAAGCATTTCTTTCACCCAGCCGGGCAGTTTTGCGCCTTCTTGTTCAAGCCGCTCCGCTGATTTTCTGACACCGATGGCATCCCACACCTCAAACGGGCCGAGCTCCCAACCAAAGCCCCATTTCATGGCGTCGTCAATCGCTTTTATATCATCAGCGATCTCACCAAGAAGCTGAGCTGAGTATAAGAGGGTTTGCGACGTAATATTCCAAAGCAGTCGTCCGGCGCGGTCATCAGCATAAATAAGCGCTTTCATTTTGCCTTTGGCACCCTTTGCCTGTTTGGCGGCTTCTAAAGCGGGTGTTTTCATTTTCGTGCGCTCGCCGTATGTCATGGTTAGCGGATCGAGCTCATATATTGTTTTACCTTCTTTTTTGTAAAAACCTTGACCTGATTTGCTGCCAAGCCAATTGTTTTTCAGCATGTCATTCATAAATTCCGGCAGCTTAAACATGTCTTTTTCAGCGCCGTCGGCTTTATCATAAACATTTTTTGCCACATGAGCGAATGTATCAAGCCCCACAACGTCAAGGGTTCTGAAGGTCGCGCTTTTCGGTCTGCCGATTAAAGGCCCGGTCACCGTATCCACCTCGCCGATGCCGCAGCCGGAAGAAAGCATTTCTCTTACCGTGACTAACAAGCCGTACGTACCGATGCGGTTGGCGATAAAGTTAGGCGTGTCTTTGGCGATAACGACACCTTTCCCGAGCGTGTTTTCTGCAAATGAAGTCATAAACTTCAGCACGTCAGGATCTGTTTCCTGAATCGGAATGATTTCCAGAAGCTTTAAGTAACGGGCCGGATTAAAGAAATGGGTTCCTAAGAAATGAGCTTTAAAATCGGCAGATCTGCCTTCCGCCATCTTTGTTACGGAAATACCGGACGTATTGCTGGACACGATGCTTCCAGGTTTCCGGTATTCATCAACAAGTGAGAAAATCTGTTTTTTCACGTCAAGATTTTCTACAACGACTTCAATAATCCAATCGGCATCCTTCAATTGAGCAGCGTCATCTTCCAAATTCCCCGCCGTTATATAGTCGAGATTGGAAGCTGAAGTCAGCGGCGCCGGTTTTTGCTTCAGCAGTTTTTTCATGGCCGATCGGCTCAGTCTGCTGCGGACCTCCGGGCTTTCTAATGTCAGCCCTTTTTTCACCTCATCCTTTGTCAGCTCGTTTGGCACAATATCAAGCAGCAGGACGGGAATTCCGATGTTAGCCAAGTGCGCGGCAATTCCGGACCCCATGACGCCTGATCCGAGAACGGCTGCCTTCTTTATAAACTTGTGCATGAGTCATCCCCCTTGAACTTTGAATGAATAGTCATTCATTTTTTCGGCAAAAAAAATGAAACCCTTTTCTTCTTTCATCTTAAAAGATTTTCCGGATGACTTCAATAGCAAATATGGAATTTTTTTAAATTTTTCGCCTTCCGCATGTTCTCTGCCGGGGACGGGAAACTTAAACGCGGAGGTGAAGGGAATGGTGAGAGGGAGAAAAGATCCGTCTTCTGGCGCAGTGAGCGCGGCCAGCATGAAAGGAAATGCGGGACCGAAGCAAAAATACGGCGGCGGCAAACGGACGAGCCAAAATCAGCAATATAAAAAAGAAAACATGGAATAACATACTGCGGCTGCTTTTTAAGCAGCCGTTATTTTTTGAAGATTCCTTTCAGCACGAACGCCGCATTTGCCGGGCGCTCGGCAATTCTTCTCATCAGGTAGCCGTACCAATCGGTTCCGTACGGGACGTACACCCTCATCCTGTATCCTTCTTCGGCAAGCTCCTTCTGCCGCTCCGTTCTGATACCGTACAGCATTTGGAATTCGAACTGCCCGCGGGGAATTTGATGGTCGCTGACGAGTGTTTTCGTATAAGAAATGATGTCATCATCATGTGTCGCCACCGCTGTTTCATGGCCGCTCAAAAGCTGCAGCTTAATCAGCTGCTGGAAATGAAGGTCGGTCCCTTTTTTATCGGGAAACGCCACGGCTGCCGATTCTTTATAAGCGCCTTTTACAAGCCTGAGCCGCGGCTTGTATGGCATCAGGCTGCTGATATCTTCAGCGGCGCGGTACAAATAAGCCTGAATGACGGTTCCTAGCATCGGAAAATCCGGCTTGCACCGCTTATATAAATCAAGCGTACGGCCGCATCTGGAATAGTCCTCCATGTCAATCGTTACGGGAACGCGGCGTTCTTTCGCTTCCGTCAATATGTCTCTGACATGCTGTTCCGCGAGTTTCTCGGAAATATCCAGACCGATGGATGTTAATTTAAGAGACAGCTCACAGTCCAATTGATGATCGGCGATCGCCCTGATTGCTTTTTTACATTCTTCGGCCGTCCTTCTTGCATCTTTCTCTGAACCTGCATATTCACCAAGGTAATCAATCGAAGCCGATAACCCGTTTTGGTTCAGCCGCTTTACCGTTTTCACGGCTTCTGTGAGTGTTTCCCCCGCAACAAATCTTCCCGCGCCGAAGCGGAGGCCGTAAGCCTGGGCGAATTTCGTAAGCATTTTATTTTTCGACAAAAATAAACATATGCTCCGCAGCATGGATGAACTCCCTCCTTTTTCTTTTTTTCGTGCATGAAATCCCGATCGCAGAGAAAGCTAAAAAGAACAGAATTGAAGGAGGCGTTTAAATGAACAACCAAGAGCAGCACGGAAACTTGCCGCCTGCCGTCATCTCAACGAAAGACCATTTGTACCTTGAGGACATGCTGAACTGGAATCTGCTTGCCATGAAAAAAGCTCATTTTATGGCGGAACAATGCCAGAATCAGACGTTAAAACAAGAGCTTGAACAAATCGGCCGGATGCATCAGAAGCATTATCAAAACATATTGGGCCACTTGAATCCTGCTCAAGGCGGACAGACAACAACAGGCTATATGCAATAGGAGGACAATACATGGAACAGCAAAATCAAAAAATCACTAACCCGCAAACGCCCGTGCCCAATACGGCGCAAATGAATGACAGAGACTTGGTGAATGAGCTGCTGACGACGGAAAAGTATATAACAACTTCATATTGCACAGCCCTGCATGAGCTCAGCCATGAGTCTCTTTATCAAGATATTCAGGCCATTTTCGATGAGTCACAAAAAGCGCAAAGAAGATTATACGATGTGATGTTTCAGAATGGCTGGTATTCCATTGAAGCAGCCGATACCCAAAAGCTTCAGCAATCGTATCAGAAGTTCCAGCAGACGATTCAGCAGCAGTCACCCTACCAGCAGTAACATGAAGAAAAAGGATTTGATGTTTTCGCCAAACATCAATCCTTTTTTTATTTTTGCACAAAAGGATTGACTTACCATTAATCCTTATTTATATTTAACTAATGTTAATTATTTTTCAAAGGAACCAGATGAGGAGGAATTATGAAAAACGCGGATCAATATGTGTCTGATATCCAAAAATCTCTTCAGACGCTGCTGCAAAACATACAGCCGGAAATGATGGAAAGCATGGCGATGCATGAGGTGACGCCTGCCCAATTATTTGTTTTAGCCAGCCTGAAAAAGCACGGGAGCTGCAAAGTTTCCGAAATCGCGGAACGCATGGAAGTAAAACCGAGCGCAGTGACGCTGATGGCCGACCGCCTCGAGCAAAAAGGACTCATCGTCCGCAAACATAATCAGCAGGACAGACGTGTCATCGACATCAGCCTTACCAAAAAAGGCGAAAAAAAATTCGAAGATGTCGTGGAAGGAAGAAAAGCGATATTAGCGCGAAACCTATCCGTTCTGACTGATGAGGAACTGCTTCAGTCCATGAACATTATCCGCAAAGTAGCGGAAGCCGCTGAGCAATACGCGGCGGATAAAAAAGAAAATGAATAGAAAAGAGGAGCTGCCAAAACATGAGTATTGAACAAAAAGATCCAAAACGCGCATTATTAATAACCGGTTTAATTATCGCCATGTTTTTCTCGGCCCTTGACGGCACCATCGTAGGAACGGCGATTCCTAAAATCGTGGGTGACCTCGGGGGATTAAGCATGATGACGTGGCTGACCACGGCATATCTTTTAACTTCGACGACTATCGTTCCGATTGCGGGGAAACTTGCAGATTTATTGGGGCGCCGCGTCGTATATGTGTCAGGTTTATTGATTTTTATGGGAGCTTCCGCACTGTGCGGAATGGCCAGCAACATGACGGAACTGATTATTTTCCGCGGCCTTCAGGGAATCGGCGGCGGTGTCATGATGCCGATGGCCATGATCGTCATCGGGGATTTGTTCACAGGGAAACAGCGTGCCAAGTTCCAAGGGCTTTTCGGGGCGATTTACGGTCTTGCTTCCGTTATCGGCCCGCAAATCGGGGGCTGGATTGTTGACTCTTTAAATTGGAAATGGGTTTTCTATATCAACCTGCCTGTCGGAATCTTAGCTGTGATCTTTATCGCAAGAGGACTTCAGGGCAGAAAACAGACTGGGCCGATTAACTTTGACATCGCCGGCATCTTCACAATGATCGTCGGAATCGTCAGCCTCCTTCTCGCGCTCAGCTTCGGAGGAAAGGATTACGCATGGGGATCATGGCAGATTATCGGTCTCTTTGTACTTGCGCTTGTCGGAATTGTCGGATTCGTGTTCGCTGAAATCAAAGCAAAAGAGCCGATTCTTCCGATGTATCTGTTTAAAAACAGAACGTTTACCGTACTGAATCTGATCGGCTTTTTCATGAGTATCGGCATGTTCGGCGCCGTCACGTTTGTTCCTTTCTTTATGCAGGGAATTATCGGCGTCAGCGCCACCGCGTCCGGAACGATTATGACGCCGATGATGGTATCTATGATCATCACAAGTATTATCGGAGGCCAGCTGGTTTACAAAATCGGGATTAAACCGCAAATCATGATCGGTATGCTGATCATGGCCGTCGGCTTCTTCTTATTGACAACTTTGCAGCTGGATACCAGCAAACTAGCGGCTACGTGCTATATGGCCGTGATCGGTCTGGGAATGGGACTCGTCATGCCGCTTCTCACGCTCGCTCTGCAAGAAACGTTTTCAAAAGAAGAGCTTGGCGTCGTGACTTCTTCAAGCCAATTTTTCCGGATGATCGGGGGAACGTTCGGCATTACGGTGCTAGGCGCTGTCATGAATGCCAGATCCGGAAGCCTTTTATCCGACAGACTGGTGCCTTACTTAGACTCACTCCCGAAACAGGCAAGTGCCTTTGCCGAGCAGTTTAAAGGTATGATTGACAAGAATCCTGAAGGACTGCTTCAATCCCTGTTCAGTCAGGAATCGATTAAGCAGATTCCGGCCGCGTTTTCTTCCCATATCGTGCCGGTTTTGAAAACGTCACTGATGGATTCGCTTCACAGCGTGTTTTTCACAGGGCTGGCCTTTATCGCAGCCGGATTGGTCCTGACACTGTTTGTCAAATCAATTAAGCTGACAAACAAAAAAACAGGCAAAGAAGAAGAAAAAGCGAAAGCCGTTTAATAGAGAAAAAGCCCGCGAATGCCGCGGGCTTTTTTTATATCATCTGGGCCATCCCGTTTCCGAAAGACCAGTCTTCCGCCGCATTGCCCGAGAGGACGATAAACTCGGTGTATTGACTTGTGAAGATATTCTAGCAGAAAAATCAACGTTTTGAATGCAACATATTTTTAACTATTTCAGTTGCAACGTTGTTAAATTAATCTGTATTTTAGTGAAAGTAAATGTAACTTTTTCTTAATAAGTTACTTTTGAGAAGATCTATTTCTCCCCATCGCTACTTAGGAAATATATGTTTTAATAGAAGAATGAAATAATAGAAATAAAGGAGATTGAAAATGATCAAATAAACCGCAATTTTTTCATAATGGGAACAGCGATTTTTATAACAAAAAAGACTCCAAAAATCGAAGCCTCTTTACCAAAAACTATTTGTTTTCAACTTATCTTTCCATTTCTTAATTGAGCGTTTTGACATACCGTCAGAACCTTTGGGAATTAAAGGGACATTAGAATTATAAGCCTCAGCATTAAATCCAATAAAAATAAATGGTTGTCCTTCAGTAAGTTCAAAATAAGGTTCTAATTCCTCGAAATTGGTAACACGATCTGTAAGATAATAGGCCAATTGTTTAATAGGCATAAGGATAATAGCCAAATCAATTTCGCCATGTTTTAATCCTAATAGAAGTTTGTTCATTGAACGGTGGGCAGAACTAATATTTCCTGTTTCAAATTCCATACCTACACGTTTAAGTTCACTGTTTTCTATGAACTCTTTATAAACATCAATCGGACCACCTTTTTTCTTTTCAAGTTTAAGTATATCAAGGGCTTTTTCTCTATACCAGTTATATGTATCTTCAAGTAAGGTGTAACATAGTTCTTTAATTGGTACTACACCGTTACAATTCTTTTCGGTGTTGTTAATCGTGAAGGTTTTTGAGGTTGCTGGCCAAATAGGTGAACAAATAGATGTTTTAACTTCATTGTATGCTTGTTGAATTAACTTATCTTTAGATAGTAATTCTTTTGCTTCATCAGTAATAAACTCTTTTTCTACTTCCATTCTAATTTGCCCCCACTTATTTCTTTTGTTCACAGTTGCCGATTGTAGTAAAATCAAGTAAGTCCTTTGGTTGAACACCGAGTGCTTTAGAAATCTTTTCAATATTGTCTAAGGAAACATTTCTTGTTCCTCGTTCAATATCAGAAATGTAGGTTCTGTGTAGGTCACATTCAAAAGCTAGTTTTTCTTGTGACATATTACTTTTGGACAATCTAATTTGACGAACTTTTTGACCAAATAATAATCTGATATTGTTAGTCATAGTACCTCCTGATAACAATTGACGCTTGTTTAAATGGAATGATAAAATCAAGTAGACTATAGGTCTACAGACTATAAGTTACACGAGGTGTATAATATTGCGTTTTTTTTCTGTTTTTGACATTGTTAAAAATAAAGCGAATCAGTTAGGGTATACGGAAACTGAAATGTATGCTGTATTGAAAAATTACAATGTGAATAAGAAGGATTTACTCGCCTATAAAGAAAATGGAGTTATTCCAACAGATAAAGTGTTGAATGGAATACTTAGTTATCTTGGAATGACTAAAGTAGAATTAGAATTAAAATTAGGCAGGATACCGGCTGGGTTAGAGGATGTGTTCTTAAATAACACAAAAGAAATTGCCAAGATCCTCGAAAATAAAAATAGTGTTAAACTAAACGAATTTAATTCTATTCAAGAAATCAAACCTTATTTTTATACTGATCTTGGAAAATTATACAATGGGGATTGTTTAGAACTGTTTAAACAAGTTCCTGATGAAAACGTGGACACTATTTTTGCTGATCCACCATTTAACCTTGATAAAGAGTATGATGAGGGTGTAACAGATAAAAATTCCTTTAGCGGATATTTGGATTGGTATTATAAATGGATAGACGAGTGTATCAGAGTTTTAAAACCAGGCGGTTCTTTATTCATTTATAATATTCCAAAATGGAACACTTACCTTTCTGAGTACTTAAATAGGAAATTGAATTTTAGAAACTGGATAACTGTAGATATGAAATTTGGACTTCCAATTCAGAATAGATTATATCCAGCAAATTACAGCCTTTTATACTATGTAAAAGGTGATAAACCTAAGACATTTAATGTTCAAAGGATACCTCTACAAACTTGCCCTCATTGTGGTAGAGAAATAAAAGACTATGGCGGTTACAAGAATAAAATGAACCCAAAGGGTGTAACTCTTTCTGATGTTTGGTCAGATATTTACCCTGTTAGACATAGTAGTTCAAAAAATAGAAAGTTCAATGAATTATCAGTTAAATTACTTGATCGTATAATAACTATGAGTACAAATGAAGGTGACGTTGTTTTAGACCCGTTTGGAGGAAGCGGTACAACATTTGCTGTAAGTGAAATGTTAGGTCGTAAATGGATTGGTTTTGAGTTGGGGAATTGTGAAATTATCAAAGAGAGACTTAAAAATAAAGACAAAGATAAAAAGCTGTTAGGTAAAGTTTATGAAGAAAAAAACAAGCTGTTCCCTAATAGGGTTAAAGAATTACGTAAAAAAAATGGTTTATGGATTGATGATGATTTTAGACAAGACCATGAGGGAAATTCTAAAGGTGATAAAAAAAACGAAAACAATGACCAAATTTCATTAAGTCTAGAATGATAATTATCTTTTAAAAAAAGTCGATATTTAAATACTCACTGAAAAAAAAATATACTTTTGATAAGGACTTTAGAGAGATTTTTACTGCATTAAAGAATTGGAAAAACCAGATAAAAAATGGTGAATGGACTTCCTAATAGAAGTCCATTTTATATTGTAAGTTAGTCTATATGGATCGATCCTCATGGAAAAAGATGATCTATTCGTAAAAATTCTTCTCTTATTTTTGAATCTTCAAACACTACATAAATGTCATTGGAAATTAATCTTATATTGACCTTGCATTTCCTTGCCGATCTCCACTATCTCAGTATGCATTAAATCGGTATCTTCCCGGAATTAAGGAAGCTTCATATTCATTAAGGTTTTTTCTTCTGTTAGGGCTTGCTGAAACAGTGGAGCGTACTCTAATTTTAGTTCTGTTTTAGTCCGCCCAGCTCTTCTAACATGGAATTAACAATCTAAACTTAAGAGTCAATTTCCTTAGCCTAGGCTTTTAAATAAATCCGTTCTGAAAGATCAGCCCCTTCTTGGTCTAAAGGGTTAGCGGTCATAGCTTCCGGCACCTCTCTTTGATGCCGAAAGCTTTTTATTGTTTTTTTCTGTGATCTTCATTGAGCTGTTTAATGTGCTGTATCGCAGCTTTGATGCCCTCTTTGGCGTCCGGGTAGGATTCATTCCAATGTTTTACGAGGGGAGGCATGCTTTTTGCGATATGTGTATACAAAATCCACTGCCTGACTTCTTCCTTTAGATCCGGATTTGTTTCTCCAAGCAATAGTTCTGTGTATTTTTCAAGCAGGCCGTCCAGCTGCTGCTGTAGCTTCTCTTCCATACCGTTCCCTTCCCTTTTCCATGATTATGACAATCGGGCGGTGAGGGCCGCTTCCTGCACGATACATCTGCCGCGTCCGTGCGGAATGCAAAGCGGCGTGCCGAACAGCGGGTCCTGTGTTACCTGGCAGTTCATCGCAAATACATTCTGCACAAGCTCACAAGTAATGACTTCTTCGGGACGCCCCTCTGCGTAAATCTGTTTATCCTTAATGGCTACCAGATAATGAGCATAACGGCATGCCAGATTGAGGTCGTGCAGCACCATGACGATCGTCCGTTTTTCTTTTTCATTTAATTCAAACAGCAAATCAAGTATTTCAATTTGATGCGTCATGTCGAGATAGGTTGTCGGCTCGTCAAGCAGAATGATATCCGTATCCTGAGCGAGTGTCATCGCAATCCATGCGCGCTGCCGCTGTCCGCCTGACAAGGAATCCACCGGGCGGTCGGCCATTTCCTCAAGCTTCGTCGCTTTAAGCGCTTTTGCCACGGCGTCTTCGTCCTCTTTGGACCATTGCTTCAGCCAGCTTTGATAAGGGTATCTTCCCTGCTTCACAAGCTGATGAACCGTCAGGCCTTCGGGAGCTGACGGACTCTGCGGCAAGATAGCCAGTTCTCTTGCGACTTCCTTCGTTGGAAGCTTAGCGATGGCTTTTCCTTCTAGAAGCACAGAACCGCCCCTCGGTTTCATCAGCCGCGCCAATGAACGTAAAAGCGTCGATTTTCCGCAGCCGTTGCTTCCGATCAATACAGTTATTTCGCCTTTTGGAATCGCAACATCCAATTCGTCAATGATAACAGTCTCTCCGTACCCTAAGCTCAGCGTCTCTGTAGAAATTGCACTCATACCGCTAACCGCTCCTTTTTTGTGTTTCCCAACACTATGTATATAAACAAACTGCTTACACATTCAACGTGAGATAATGATTATATTGTAACAGAAATTAATGACTCTGAATATCATTATCAATTAGTTTTGGGCAAAAAAGCTGCGGACGGAGGTTATTTTTTTATTTCCGTCATTTCTCCGTCGCTTTTTTTCAGTTTCAAATAAAAATGGTCATAATGGCTGTCTAAATTAAAAGCCGAGAGCACCTGCCGGACGACTTCACCTTCCTGCATCCGGCTGTTAACGGCAAGTTCTCCGAGGATCATCTTCATTTCATCGAGCGCTTCCTCGCCCTCTCTGTGAACTCCTGAGAGCTTATCCTGGATGTCTGCCTTTTCATGACCGCCTTTTCTTTCATACAAACCCTCATAGCGGTTATGCTCTCCGGCTCCGTAGTTGACGCGCAGGGAAAAGCTGCTGTAAGGAACCGGCTTCGCGGATGACACGGGTGTGCTGTCTTGTTCCGCTTCCCGTTTTTCTTCATTCAATCGGCAGCCGGCAATCAGCATCAGCGTAAGACATAAAACGCCCGCCGTCCTGATCCATTTCATGCGATTCACTCCAATTCAATTCCGATCGTTTTTAGGTATTTCCAAGGGAGGCCGCTGTCATTCATGGAACAAAAAGAACCGGAGCGGTAACAGCTCCGGGCGGTTCAACTATCTATCATCATTCAGTCAGCTCTAAAAACTCCTGCACATCCCGGACCGCAAGGCGTATCGCATCTTCCCAAAACGCCCGTTCCGTCAGATCCGCTCCAAGGTGCTTCATCGCCAAATCCTCAACGGTCATCGAAGCCGTGTCACATAAAAGCGCGATATATTTTTCTTCAAAGTCCGTTTTCTCCCGTAAAGCTCTTGCGTATATTCCAAGGGAAAATAAATAACCGAACGTATACGGAAAGTTGTAGAACGGCACTCCCGTAATATGAAAATGAAGCTTTGACGCCCAGAAATGAGGGTGATATTCCCCTAATGAATCGCAAAATGCTTCTTTCTGCGCCGCTTCCATCAGTTCATTCAGTTTCTCAGCCGGAACGACGCCCTGTTTCCGCTCTTCATAAAACCGCGTTTCAAATAAAAATCTCGCATGGATGTCCATTAACATATCTATGCTTTTTTGAATTTTATCTTCAAGCAAGAACAGCTTTTCATCCTTTGTCTCCGCTTGTTTCAAAGCGGCGTCGGCAACGATCATTTCCGCAAAAGTCGAAGCTGTTTCAGCGACATTCATGGCGTAGGCTCTGTTCAGCTGCCGCACTTGGAGCATGGCCTCCTGGTGAAACGCGTGCCCGAGCTCATGCGCGAGCGTCGATACGTTTGAAGCGCTTCCTGAAAACGTCATGAAAATCCGGGATTCTCCGCTGTCGGGAAAGCTGGTGCAGAAACCGCCGACCCGTTTGCCGCTCCGGTCTTCCGCTTCAATCCACCGATCGCGGAACGCTTTTTCCGTAAATGCGGACAGCTTTTTGCCAAACGTCGAAAATTGGCTGACGATCAGATTGGCCGCTTCATCATATGTGTATTCTTTCGGTGCCTCACTGATCGGCGCATTCACATCATACCAATTCAGCCGCTCAAGCCCTAAAAGAGACGCCTTTCGATTCAGATATTCGGCAAAAGGCTTTTTATGATCAGTAATCACCTGCCACATGACATCTAGCGTTTCTTTTTTCATCCGGTTGATCGCAAGCGGCTCTTTCAAGGCGCTTTCCCAGCCCCGCGCTTTATAGATTTCCGTTCGAAAGCCGGCCAGATGATTGAGCGTACTGCCGAACAGCTCCTCTTCTCCCTTCCACGCTTCGCTAAGCTCCTTAAACACTTGCCGCCTGATGCCGCGGTCCGGGTGCGCCATCATATTTTCCGCTTGGCCGACCGACAGCTCTTTATCCTCGAACGGAATCTTCATTCTGCCGACCGCCGCATTGTACAGGTCGCCCCATGCGTGATAGCCGTCAACCGCCAGACCTTCAATCAGTCTTTCTTCTGAAGCGCTGAGCTTCTCCCGTATCCGGTCTCTTCTTTCATTTAAAACGTATGTGAGTTCCTGAAGTTCCGGTTTTTGCAGCAGCTCCTCCCAAACCCGCTCGTCAATCCGGGCAAGTGTATCATCAAGCGTGACAAGAGCGGATTTAAAATCACTGCTCAGCTGATTGATCCGCGCCCTCCACTCATTCGCTTTCTGATCATCAGTGTTCTGAGCCTGAAGACAGCTGACGAAAGCTCCCGCCTGCCTGATCATGATCGCTGACCGTTCAAACCTATCAATCAGATTGACCAGCTCCCCACCTTCATCAGCATGCGACGGAACTGTAAACGCCTCTGCCGCTTTTTGAAAAGCGCTGAGCTGCTTTTTAAGCTCCTGTATGTATTGCTGAAAATCTTCCGACCTGCTCCCGCCCGCAAAAATGGAGTTTAAATCCCACGTTTCCTTCAATCCCTCTAATGCCATCTTTTTCATTACCCCTTTCTAACGAAGCTGATTCCATTATAAAACAATTCTGACATATTTCCGAACGATTTCTCCTTCTATCCGCAAGATGTTGTACACTAAAGATAGCACAAACGAGGGGGATGATGAGATGAACAGAAAAATTGCCGTTGTAACCGGCGCGACGAGCGGATTCGGGCTGCTGACAGCGCTGAAGCTTGCCCGGTCTTATCACGTCATTGCAACAGCCAGACAGCCGGAGAAAGCTGATGCACTGAAAGAAGCCGCCGCTCAAGCGGGTGCATCCGCCCATATTACGATCGTTGCTTTAGATGTGACGGATGAGCAATCAGTGTCTGACTTCGGTAAAACCGTCAGCGGTTTCGGGCCGGTTGACCTGCTCGTGAACAACGCCGGCACTGCGTACGGGGGATTTATTGAAGATGTGCCGATGGAACATTACAGACAGCAGTTTGAAACGAATGTATTCGGCCTGATTCATGTCACAAAAACCGTCCTCCCTTCTATCAGAAAAAACGGCGGGGCGAAAATCATCAATATCAGCAGCATCAGCGGACTGACCGGCTTTCCGGCGCTTTCTCCGTACGCCTCTTCCAAATTCGCGATTGAAGGGTTTACAGAGTGTCTGCGGCTTGAGCTCCTGCCTTTAGGGATTGATGCCGCTTTAATAGAACCCGGATCCTATAAAACTTCGATTTGGGAGACGTCTCTCTCCAATCAAATTACGGCACCCGGTCAAGACTCGCCCTATTACCGCTTTTTTCAGCCCATTGAAGCTAACGTCAAAGCGAATGCATCAAAAAGCGGCGATCCCGATGAGGTGGCAGAGCTGATTTATCAATTGGCACAAAAAAAGCGCCTGAAGAAACTGCGGTATCCGATCGGCAGGGGCATTAAGCTGACATTGGCTTTCCGTTCACTCTTCCCGTGGTCTGCCTGGGAATCTGTTATAAAGAAAAAGCTGTTTACTTAAACCTAAATTATAATTATTATAATTTAGTATTGATTTTTAATTGATACGTGTTATAATTAAATTAACAAATCACAGGGAGGACGATGAATATGAATACACAAAACGCGAAAAAAACTGAAAATCTGGTTGAGAAATCAATGAACACACAATTATCAAACTGGTTTATCCTTTACTCTAAATTGCACCGTTTTCATTGGTATGTAAAAGGCCCTCATTTCTTTACGCTGCATGAAAAGTTTGAAGAACTGTATAACGAAGCGGCAGAAACGGCTGATGCGATCGCCGAACGGCTTCTGGCCATCGGCGGACAGCCTGCAGCGACTTTACACAGCTACCTTGAACAGGCTTCCATTACAGATGAAGGCCAGGAAAAGACAGCTTCTGAAATGGTGGAATCACTGATTCAAGACTACAAACAAATCAGCCGCGAATCCAAATTTGTCATCGGCGTCGCTGAGGAACAAAATGACCCGTCAACTGCCGACCTGTTTGTCGGATTGGCTGAAGTAGCGGACAAGCACGTGTGGATGCTGTCAGCCTACTTGGGAGAATGACGAAAAAAGCTGAACCTCCAATGAAGGTTCAGCTTTTTTTATGCGTTCAGCTTGCGCTTTCAGTTTGTTTCGTTAATGTGATGTTCAGCGTCTTTTTGCTGCCGCCTCTGAGAACTTGAACAGTCGTTTTATCGCCGATTTTCAGCTGGTTATATAGGATCTGTCTGATATCGGCGCTGCTCTCAATATCTTTGCCGTTCAATTTTACAATGACGTCATTTGATTTGATGCCCGCTTTCGCAGCCGGTGAGCCTGACTGCACTTCTTTTACATAAACGCCCTTAGACAGCTGGTCGCCGAACAGTCCGAGCGTGTTTTCCTGATAGGTTTCCGGCACTTGCGACATATCAATCATCTGCACACCTAAAAACGGGCGCTCGACTTTTCCTTTTGCAAGAAGCTGGTCGACAATCGGTTCTACATCGTTGCTCGGAATCGCGAAGCCGAGTGATTCCACGCCGTTTTCACTGACTTTCATGCTGTTGATGCCGATGACCTGGCCGCTGGAATTGATTAACGGCCCGCCGCTGTTTCCGGGGTTAATCGCCGCATCCGTCTGAATCACGTTCATTTCCACCGTGCCTTGGGATGTATCGGCGTCTACCGTTCTGTTCAGTCCGCTGATGACGCCTTGTGTGACGGTGCCGGAGAACTGCTGGCCGAGCGGGTTGCCGATGGCAATCACTTTATCGGCAATGCGAAGCTGCGAAGAATCCCCGAAGCTGGCCGCTTTTTTGACATTGGACGAGCTGATTTCCAGTACGGCCAGGTCACTGATGGCATCCTTTCCGACAAGCTTTGCCGTTTCGGTTTTCCCGTTATAAAGAGTTACCGACAGTTTGTTTGCTCCTTCTACGACATGGTTGTTCGTGATGATGTACGCTTTTCCGCCGTCTTTTTTGAAGATGACGCCGGACCCCGTGCCGCTCTCCGTTTCAGAGCTTGAACTGCCGTCAAATCCGAACTGGCTGCTTTGCGAAGCCTGATAGTTGGACACTCCGACAATCGCAGGCTCCAAATCTTCTACCATATCCGCTACGCTTGAAGTATTTTTTAATGGCGTTGACGTGAAATTCGATGACTGAACTTGTTTCGTATCAGAAACAGCTTCTGTCTTATGCTGCTCACTCGGCAGATTCGGCACAATGCCAAGCACGAGGCCGCCGCCGATGATACCGCCCAAAACCGGGCTCAGCCAAGCGGCTCTCCGTTTTTTTTCTTTTTTCACAGCAGCCGTTTTTTCAAATTCCGTGCCGGCAGCCGTCTCTTTTTCTGCTTCTTTCGAGACGGGGCCTTCGAGCAGCTCCGTCTCCTGATGGCTGATCTGCTGCTGGGCATTTCTGTTTTGCTCCGTATGTGAAAGATCTGACTGATCGCGGTTCATGCCGTCATCTCGCTGATCGTTCATATTCACGCACACTCCTTTAGCATGTTTTCATTCTATTGATTACATATTCATCGCATGTACAAGTTCTATTGTCCCAATTATAAGGAGAAAAGCAAAGCTCCAAAACAAAATGTGTTTGAACATGTTATCTTCCCCGCTTTTTTTCTTCCTTTCTTCCCTTATACACATCATAAACAAACATTGTGGGATAAAAATGAAAAGAATATGTGAAATTATGAAAATGCGGCTTGAGTATGTTAAAACTAGTATAATGACGTTGAAAGGATGTGAAATGCCTTGTCATACACCATTTATCTAGTTGAAGATGAGGATAACCTGAATGAACTGCTCACAAAATATTTAGAGAATGAAGGCTGGAACATTACATCTTTCACAAAAGGCGAAGAGGCCAGAAAACAGATGCAGCCGTCTCCCCACCTGTGGATTCTTGACATCATGCTTCCGGATACGGACGGCTATACATTGATAAAAGAAATAAAAGAAAAAGATCCCGATGTGCCGGTCATTTTTATTTCCGCGCGGGATGCCGATATTGACAGAGTTCTCGGGTTAGAGCTTGGAAGCAATGATTATATCGCCAAGCCTTTTTTGCCGAGAGAACTGATTATACGGGTGCAGAAACTTCTGGAGCTTGTGTATAAAGAACAGCCCGCCCCCAAAAAAAGCGGGATCACCGTTTCCTCCTACAATGTGATCGAAGAGGCCAGAGAGGTTTATGATGAAAACGGCAGCCTTGTCAATTTGACGTCTAAGGAATTTGATCTGCTGATTTTATTTCTTCATCACAAGGGACACCCCTTCTCCAGGGAAGATATTCTGCTGAAAATATGGGGCCATGATTATTTCGGCACTGACCGGGTGGTCGATGATCTTGTGCGGAGGCTGCGGAAAAAAATGCCCGGGTTAAAGGTTGAAACCATTTACGGATTCGGCTACAGGATGATGACGTCATGAAAAATAAGCCGCTTGCTTTTCAAATATGGGTGGTCATCTCAGGCATCCTTTTAGCCATCTCGATTCTGCTTCTCGTGCTGTTCTCAAATACGCTCCGTAATTTTTTCACGGATGAAACGTACACGACCATTGAAAATGAACAGCATGTGCTGACGGAGTATCGGCTGCCCGGGTCGATCGAGCGGGGATATTACAGCGAAGATGCGACCGCTCCGACGACTTTCCGATCCGTTCAGCACGTTCTTTTGCCGGAACGGGAGGAGTCGGCCAGCGACAAGGACTTGAACTATTTTTCTTCTTCTTTTATCCATAAGGTGTACAAGCTCGCGGGCCGCCAGCACAGCGTCACGAAACGATACAGCGCGGACATCAGCGGTGAAAAAGTGTTTTTCGTCATTAAAAAAGGCCTCACCATTAACGGTCAGAATGCCATGATGCTGTCATATGCGCTTGATTCTTATCGTGATGATCTGGCATACACCCTGTTCAAGCAGCTGCTCTTTATCATTGCCGGGGTGATTTTGTTAAGCTGGATTCCGGCGATTTGGCTTGCCAAATATCTTTCGCGCCCGCTCGTTTCCTTAGAAAAGCATGTCAAACGGATTTCGGAACAGGATTGGGATGATCCGGTCATCGTCGACAGAAAAGACGAAATCGGAAAATTAGGCCACACCATTGAAGACATGCGGAGCAAACTGGTGCAAAAGGATGAAACGGAAAGAACGCTCCTGCAAAATATCTCTCATGATTTAAAAACGCCTGTCATGGTAATAAGGGGCTATACTCAATCAATAAAGGACGGGATTTTTCCTAAGGGGGATCTGGAAAACACAATTGATGTAATTGAAGGCGAAGCAGAAAAGCTTGAGAAGAAAATTAAGGATCTATTATATTTAACGAAGCTTGATTACTTAATGAAGCAGCGGGTGCACCATGAGACATTTGACATTGTGAAGGTCACGGAAGAAGTCATTGAACGGCTCAAATGGGCCCGGAAGGAATTAGCGTGGACCGTTGACACAGAAGATGTAATGATGATGCCCGGTGATCCGGAACAATGGAGCAAGCTCCTTGAAAACATTCTTGAAAATCAAATCCGCTACGCAGAAACGGCGATTCACATTCGGATCAGCCAAAATCAGCAGCAGATTGTCATGACGGTTAAAAATGACGGGCCTCCGATTGAGGATGAGATGCTATCCAGCTTGTACGAGCCTTTTAATAAAGGGAAGAAAGGCGAGTTCGGCATAGGACTCAGCATCGTAAAACGGATTTTAACCCTGCATAAAGCATCAATTTCAATTGAAAATGACCAATCGGGTGTAATCTACCGGATTATCGTACCAAAGTAGACTGTAGTTTCATTGCAGTCTTTTTTTATGTGAAGGAGTAGCCGTTAAAATCTCTGTAGTTTGTTTTCAGCGGTTTTTGGCATTGATGAACCCATTTCTTTTCACAAATTGTCTTTTTCGGATATTTCACCTTTTCGACTTTAATTCCTCTGTTTCGCAAGCGGCTGATCATTTCATCTAATTCTTTCATTTTCAGATTCACCCTTTCGCCAGAACTTTGACCATTCGGTCAGCTCACTTTATAATATAAATAAAACAAAACAAAAAAACAAGTTACAATCAGGTTAAATTTATGGAATATCAATATGACCATTTAGTCATACATGAGAAGCACAAGCCAGCCTCCTGGCTCCGAAAGGGTGGAACCATTGAAGGAAAAAGAAAAGCTGATTATTGAAGCAGCGATCAAACTGTTTGCCCGGAAAGGGTACAAATCAACATCGGTTCAGGAAATTGCCGATGAATGCAAAATCTCAAAAGGCGCTTTTTACCTTTACTTTCCTTCCAAAGAAGCACTGCTTTTATCTATGCTGAATTACTACTACGATAAAACGTTTACCCGAATCACGACGATCCAAACGGAGGGCGACAGCCCGAGAGCCGCTTACCAAAAACAGCTTGCGGTTTTTTACGAATCGATTCTCGCGCATCAGGATTTTATTACCGTGCAGATGAAAGACGGCTCACTGCCTTATACCGAAGAAGTAGCGCAGTGCGGAAAGAGAATCCGCCGGTCGATCCTGCAGTTTCATATCGACAGTCTTCTTGCTATTTACGGAGAAAAAGCCGAACCATACACAGCCGAACTTTGCTTTTTAATAGAAGGAATCAGTCAGATGTATCTTGAATATCTCATTCTGACCGGCCGGTCCGTACAGCCTGCGCTTCTTGCAAATACCGTGATTCACAGAATTGATGACATCGTAAACGGAATGGCGGACAGACATGATGAACCGTTTATTTCTCTTGATGAGGCAAGCTCGCTGTTTGGGCCCCTTCATAACGGGCAGCCCGATCCTTTAAGTCAATCGATCTTTGAGACCCTCCGCGCGCGCATCAGCACGATGGACAAGCCGCAAGCATCTGAATTCACCGAGAGCTTGGATATTCTGGAAGCGGAAATGAAGAAAAAGTCGCCGAAACCGGCAATCATCAAAGGAATGATTTTGAATTTGAAGGAATCTGACCTGCTGGCTGAAGATGCAGAACAGCTCAGATTTTTACTGAAACAGCAGTTTATTTAGAAGAACGGCCGCAGTGACTGCAGCCGTTCTTTCTGTTTATGCTTTCGGATGCACCATATCTTCCGGACGCACCATTTCATTAAATTGTTCTTCTGTCAGAAGGTTCAGCTGTAATGCCGCTTCTTTCAGCGTCAAGCCTTCTTTGTGGGCAAGCTTGGCGATTTTTGCGGCGTTTTCATAACCGATGTGCGGGTTAAGCGCCGTAACAAGCATTAATGAGTTAGAGAGATTTTCCTGAATCGTCTCTTGGTTCGGCTCAATACCGACAGCACATTTGTCATGGAAGGAATTCATTCCGTCACTGAGAAGCTGCACTGTCTGCAGGAAGTTATAAATAATAACCGGCTTGAAGACATTCAGCTCGAAGTTTCCTTGGCTGGCCGCAAATCCGATTGTCGCGTCATTTCCCATCACTTGCGCGGCGATCATTGTCAGCGCCTCACTTTGTGTCGGGTTGACTTTGCCAGGCATGATAGAGCTTCCCGGCTCATTTTCAGGAATGACGATTTCGCCGATTCCGCAGCGCGGGCCGCTTGCCAGCCATCTGACATCGTTGGCAATCTTCATCAGGTCGGCAGCCAATGCTTTTAACGCGCCGTGAACGTGAGTGATTTCATCATGGCTTGTCAGCGCATGGAATTTATTAGGCGAGCTCTTGAATGTCTGCCCCGTTACTTTTGTGATTTCTTCAGCGACGAATTCACCGAACTGCGGGTGGGCATTGATGCCCGTGCCGACTGCCGTGCCGCCGATGGCAAGCGCGCGCATTTTTTCCGTTGACTCAAGAATCATTTCTTTAGAACGGTCAAGCATGTATACCCAGCCGCTGATTTCCTGCCCGAGCGTCAGCGGAGTCGCATCCTGCAAATGCGTACGTCCGATTTTCACAATATCCTGATACGCTTTCGCTTTTTCATCAAGTGTCGTACGGAGCTGATCAAGCGCCGGAACAAGCTGTTCATATACGGCAAGAACCGCCGCAACGTGCATCGCCGTCGGGAATGTATCGTTTGAGCTTTGGCTGCGGTTGACGTCATCATTCGGATGAATCTTCAGCTCGGAATTTTGTTCTTTCAGTAAAGCAGTCGCGCGGTTGGCCACCACTTCGTTCATATTCATGTTGCTTTGTGTGCCGCTTCCCGTCTGCCAGACAACGAGCGGAAAGTTATCGTCATATTTGCCGTTTAACACATCGTCACATACAGCGGCAATAGCCTGTGCTTTTTCAGACTCTAAGTTGCCGAGGCGTTCGTTAGCGATCGCCGTGCTTCTTTTTAAAATTGCAAACGCCTTCACAACACGCTGAGGCATTTTTTCTGAACCGATTTTGAAGTTCTCTTTGCTGCGCTGTGTCTGAGCGCCCCAAAATTTATCTGCCGGAACTTTAACTTCTCCCATGGTGTCTTTTTCAATTCTGTAGTCCATTTATGTATCCCTCCATAACAGTTGCTTCACCCTGAGTATTATTCGCCAGTAACAGATGAAACCCTTTTTATTTTTCGGCCTTGGCCGTTTTTAATTTCAGCTCAAGATAGACGCGCGAATCCTTAGAGTATTTGTACTTCGGATTTGTTTTACGGTATTCCTTCGACGTGTAAGCCACTTCGTAATGCGCTTCAAATGATTTGATGAGCTGTTCTATTTCTTCGGCATTCCCTGCCAGTCTGACTTGTGCCACATCTCTCCTCCGCTTTCATAAAAAAACTTGTACCATTAAATACTTTATCATAGTATATCATTTTTTTAACAGGAAAAGATAACCTCAATTAAGGATTGGAAGGCGGGTGACTGTCGATGGCGCAATCGGAATTCAAGGAATACATACACATTAATCTGGCTATGGTACTTCCCCATGTAGAGCAGAACGATGACCTGGTTCAAAATAAAAAGATGCTTCCGAACGGGCTTGTTTTTTATTATATGTATCTGAGTGAAATGAACGATGAAGACAAAATAAAAGAAGCGATTGAAACGCTGCTTCACGAAGAAGACGCCTTAACACTGGAAACGGTGACGAAACGTCTTGATAAGATTGACGCCCGCCCCGTCTTTACGGCGAAGGAAGCCGTCATCTCCATTCTGCGGGGGAAATGTGCCATGTTTATTAACGGCCTTGACCATGTGTACATTCTGTCCACCGGAAAAAGAGAAAAAAGAAGCGTAACAGAACCCACATCTGAAAAGGTCGTAAGAGGGCCTAAAATCGCCTTCATAGAAGATTCTGATACAAACGTCGCCATGATCAGGCAGCGGACGAACCATCCGAAGCTGAAAACGAAAAAGGTTCCGATCGGAGAAAACAAGCTGAAATACGCCACTGTCATGTACATCGATGATGAGGCGGACCCATCTGTCGTCAATGATGTTTTAAAGCGTCTCAGCAAAGTGAAGATGGATGACATTCAGGATTCCGGAACGCTTGAGGAGCTTATTGAGGATAATAAGTATTCGCCGTTTCCGCAAATACAAAATACCGAACGGCCTGATAAAGTCTCTTCCGCCTTGTTTAACGGCCGCGTCGCCATCCTTGTCGACAACTCACCGTTTGCGCTCGTGGTCCCGGCTTCTTTAGGAATTTTAATGCAGTCTCCCGATGATTATTATGAACGGTGGATTTCCGCCTCGCTCATCCGGGCGCTGCGGTTTACATCTATTTTTATCACGCTGTTTTTTTCGTCCATTTATATCGCGCTCGTTTCATTTCACCAAGGGCTTCTGCCGACGTCGCTTGCAGTCACCATCGCGGCGAACAGAGAAAACGTCCCCTTCCCGCCTATCATCGAAGCGATGGTAATGGAAATGACGATAGAGCTGCTGAGAGAGGCGGGCTTGAGACTTCCGAGCCCGCTCGGCCAGACGATCGGATTGGTGGGCGGAGTCGTCATCGGTCAGGCGGCCGTTGAGGCGAATCTTGTCAGCTCTATCATGGTGATCGTGGTCAGTATTGTCGCGCTCGCTTCATTTACGGTGCCGCAGTACGGGATGGGGCTTTCATTCCGTGTGCTCCGTTTCATTTCGATGTTTACTGCCGCGGCTTTCGGGTTGTACGGCATGATTTTATTTATGCTGGCGATCTACACTCATTTATCGAGACAGCGAAGCTTCGGTTCTCCGTATTTCTCGCCGAATGGGTTTTTCAGCTTAAAAAACGCAAACGATTCTATTCTCCGTCTCCCTATTAAAAATCAACCAAAAGAGGCGAAAAACGTAAATGAGCCAGAAAACAACTCACAATAAGCTTACAAGCTATCAAGGGACAGCATTGATTTCCAACACGATGCTCGGTGCGGGCCTCCTCACCATGCCGCGTGCGCTGTCATCAAAGGCGAATTCGCCGGACGGCTGGATCGCATTATGTCTGGAAGGCATCATCTTTATCCTATTGATTTATCTCAACACGCTCATTATGAAAAAGCATCAGTACGAATCATTTTTTGATTATATGAAAGAAGGTCTCGGCAAATGGGCGGGAAATATCGTCAATCTCATGATCTGCCTCTATTTTATAGGAGTCGCCAGCTTCGAAGCCCGGGCGATGGCGGAAATGGTCAAATTCTTTTTATTGGAAAGAACGCCCGTGCCGGTCACGCTGTTTATCTTTATCGCCTGTTCTATTTATTTGATTATCGGCGGCATAAATGATATCGGCAGGCTCTTTCCTTTCTATTTAACGATTACGATTATTATTTTGCTGGTGGTGTTTTCTTTCAGCTTTAAAATATTTGATATCGACAATCTGCGGCCGGTTCTCGGACAGGGGTTTTCTCCCGTTATGGCCTCCTTGACCGTCGTTTCTGTTTCCTTTTTGGGCATTGAGGTTATGCTGTTTCTCCCCGAGTACCTCAAAAATAAAAAGCACACGTTCCGTATGTCGGCTGCGGGTTTCGGCATCCCGATTATTTTATATATTATTACCTTCGTCCTCGTCGTCGGCGCCTTAACCACCCAGGATGTCAAAACAATGATCTGGCCTACAATCGCGCTCTTTCAGTCATTTGAAATTAAAGGGCTTTTTATCGAAAGGTTTGAGTCCTTTTTGCTTGCGGTCTGGATTATCCAATTTTTCACCACCTATGTATCGTACGGATATTTCGCGACGTCAGGCCTTAATAAAATTTTCGGGCTGAAGCAGAAAAAAGGTGTCATCTTCGTAGGCATCGCGACATTCTTCGGGTCCTTGATGCCAAAAGACGCTAACAAGCTGATGCTGTTCAGTGATATTCTCGGCTACATCTTCTTAGGTTTCTTTTTGCTGCCTTTACTGATGTTTGCAGTCGTCGCTGTGAAAAGGAAGGTGAAAAAAGCACAATGAAGAAATATATCGTCATCATCCTTTCTACATTGCTTTTGGCCGGATGCTGGGACAGCCGGAATATAGAAGATTTGAGCCTTGTTATCGGAGTCGGGCTCGATAAACCTGAGGAAGAAAACGTGGAAGTGACTCAGCAGATTCTGATCCCGCAAAAAGCAAGTTCACAGCAGTCGTCATCAAGCAGCCCGACAAAGGTGACTTCCACTTCCGGGGAAACCGTCCATCAAGCCTTAAGGACGGCATCATTAAAAAATCACCCCGCATTCTCCCAGCACTTGCGCATCATGCTGTTTTCTGAAGCGCTGTTAAAAGACGGCATCCCGCTTGACGCATTGATGAACCAATTTGTCAGGGACAATGGAACGAGAAGAAGCTGCAATGTGATGACAGTGCCGGACAAAACGAAAGATATTTTCAATGTCAGTGATCAGGGGGAGCCTGCGTCAAATACGATCTATGACTTAACAGAGAATAACGCGGTCACCATCCGAATGATGAAGCCCGTGACATTGGGGGAAATATCCGAGAAAATCACAAAAGGCGAAACCTTCGTCCTTCCTCAAGTGCGCAAAGTGGGCAGCAGGCTGGAAATCTGGGGCGCATCCATTATAAAAAATAAATTCTGGTATGCGGATTTAACGCCTTTTCAAGTCCAGAATATGAACCTGTTCACAGGCACGGTAAAGGGAGGCGTCACATTTGCAAAGCATGATAATTATTATTTATCGTTCGAGGTATTTTCCAGCAAATATGATGTGAAAACACAATATAAAAACGGGAAATTCAAGTTTATCGTCACCCGGTTTGTTGAAGGCCGTCTGTCTGAGGATTGGAACCCGAAAGAAGATTCCTTTAAGGAGTCCTATATAAATGAAATCAAAAACACGGTAAAACGCAGCATCCATTCAGATGTTATGACATTCATTGATTATCTGCAGCATGATTTAAAAGTCGATATTACCGGTTTGGATAATCAGGTCCGGATTCATTATCCTGACAAGTGGAAAAAGGTGTCGTCAGATTGGGATCATCATTTCAGTGAATCCGATATTGAATACAAAGTCAAAGTCGCCATCAGAGATTTCGGAACAAAGGGAATGTCCCAATAACCTGTCCCTTGGGAGAGTGTGCATAGCGCCGCTCTCCTTTGTTTATGTCACGAGATGATTGCGGTGGGCATATACGGCTGCCTGCGTGCGGTCACTGACATCAAGCTTTGACAATATATTCGTGATGTGGGTTTTCACCGTTTTAATCGTTATGAACAGCTCTTCTCCAATTTCTTTGTTCGTCTTGCCTTCCGCGACGAGACAGAGGATTTCCAGTTCTCTTTTTGTCAGTGTTTCATGCGGAAGCTGATTCTCTGAATGGCGCAGCCTTGACAGCACTTTTCCCGCCACCTTCGATTCAAGCTTCGGTTCGCCCTTGGCAGCCGCTCTGATGGCTTCGGCTATTTCTGCCGCTTTAGATGTTTTCAGCAAATAGCTGAGCGCCCCCGCTTCGATCACCGGATACACTTTGTCGTCATCAATAAAGCTCGTCAGCACGATGATTTTCGGATCATTGAGTTTCGCACAGATCTGTTTTGTCGCTTCGATGCCGTCCATGCCGTCCATGACAAGATCCATTAAAATGACATCCGGCAAAAGCTCTGCGGCCAGATCGACGCCCTGCTGTCCGTCTGACGCTTCACCGGCGACTTCAATGTCCGGCTGTGCTTCTAAAAATGCGGCCAGGCCCATCCTGACCATTTCGTGATCATCAATCAGTAACACTCGAATCACTGTCGTTCTCTCCTTTTGTTTTCTGATAAATCGGGACTTTCACGTCGATCTGCGTGCCTTTTCCCTTCACGGAGATAATTTCCGCTATGCCGCCGATTTCACTCGCTCTTTCCTTGATGGAATGCAGGCCATAAGAGGATGCTTTGACTTGATCCATCGTAAAACCCGCCCCGTTATCAATGACTTTAAGCTGCAGCTTTTGATGTTTCGCGCCGAGCCTGACGGTGACCTTGGTCGCCTTTGAATGCCTGAAAACGTTGGAAAGCGCCTCCTGCACGATTCGGAACAGATGGTCTTCAACGCCTTTTGACACACCCATGTCGCTGATATCCCACTCAATATCAAGCGGCTGCTTCGCTTTGAA
This sequence comes from Bacillus sp. Bwzl_19, assembly GCF_054900515.1. Taxonomy (NCBI): domain Bacteria; kingdom Bacillati; phylum Bacillota; class Bacilli; order Caryophanales; family Bacillaceae; genus Bacillus; species Bacillus sp. Bwzl_19. The sequence continues at coordinate 2,898,677 of NZ_CM142729.1, forward strand.
CTCTTTTAACAGCTCAATCAGCCCTTCTTTCAGACCTTTTCCTTCTAAAGTGACGGGCCGCAAATGCAATAGCAGCGCTCTCATTTCATTTTGCGCTTCGCCCGCCATATGTTCAACCATGCGGATCCGTTTAACGATTTTGTCATCTGCATCTTTCACTTGCTCTAGGACGGCGGATGTCATCATTGAAATGGCAAAGAGCTGCTGGCTGACGGCATCGTGCAGATCGCGCGCCAGCCGCTGGCGTTCTTCAGTGATGACTGATTTTTTCATTTGATCCTGCCATTCCGCCCGCTCGTTGGAGAGCTTTTGGAGCGATGTGACCTGCAGCTCGACCCGCTTGGCCATTTCGTTGAGCTGGTCTGCCGCCAGGCCGATTTCATCATCGCCGAGCGGCGGCACCCGATAGGCGAAATTGCCGTTTTCAAATTTCAAAACCGCTTCAATCAATGTATCCATTCTTGTTTTCAGACGGCCGCCGTATACATAACCGGAGATCAGTCCGGCCGAAAGGGACGCCAAAAGCAGGATGACCACGAACGGAATACCGAACCAGCCGGAAGAAAACAAAAGCATCGGGTCAAGCCCGTAATATAACAGCATCAGCGTAATAAACACAGCGCAAAGAAGCAGACTGAGCCCCGCGGTCATCCTCATGGCGCGCCACTGAATATTGGCGAGTAATTTTTTCCTCATAAATACTTCACATCCACATCGCCGATGAATAACGAAATTGATATTTTAATGCGCCGCGGCGAGTCGCCGTACTCGGGAGACACTTTATACAGGTTCGTGCTCATGCCGCTTTTCTTAGAGCCGAGCAGATTCATATCGCCGATAAAAGCTGACGAACTGACGGACACTTCGATATCGGGCGGGACGTACACATCAACATTGCCGATGACACCGCTGATTGTCATCGTGCTTTCTCCTTCGGGAATCATCGCTTTTGACAGATCGATTTTCACATCTCCGATGAATCCGGAGACATTTAAATCATTCAGCTCAAACGGATCCTTCATCATGCGCAGCTCGCCGATAAAATAGCTGCGGAGATCCGGCTGTCTGCTTTCCGGCTGGGCGGAAGGCTTTGGCTGCTCTTCTTTTTTAAGATTGATTTTCTTCTCTTTATGTTCAAACACGCGCTTTCCTTTAAGAAGCCTGTAGCCCGCGTAAATGAGAAAGGCGGCAAAGGCATAGCCGAACAGGTTGAAGGTGGCGCTGAACAGGTTTCTCAAAAACAAAAAAGCGGCGAAGATATACAGGACGGAGCCGAGCCAGCCGCGGGAATATTTATTAAAAATATAGCCTGTGATCAGAAAAAAGAGCGGCCAAAACAAGAAGTCGCCGATACCGATAATACGTAAAAACATGCTGACGCCAAATAAGGCGATGATAAGTCCGAGAATCTGTTTTTTTGCCATTTCAGCTGCTTGCCCCTCCTTTCCTTTTCTATTGCAGTGCAATATTGCCGCTCGTCACTTTTATATCAATCATTCTTGAGCCGCTGCCTTTAATGCCTGTGAAAGCCCCGCCTTCCTTACTCGTTTTCTCAAAGGAATAGGACGGCTGGATTCTCCCGCTTGCCGTTTCGGCGTTCACCGTAAAACTCCCGTCTTTCGGCAGGCTGATGGCTGCGCTGCCGCTCGCAAGCCTGACGGATACGGGGGCACTTGCCGTCTCAAGCGAGGCATCGACACTGCCGGAAGCGACCCGCACGTCAAGAGGGCCTGACACATGATGAAGACCGACATTTCCGGAGGATAAGCGGACATCCGCCGTTTTTGCCGCAAGACCGGCTGCTGTGAGATCGCCCGACAGCCCTTTCGCTTCAAACACATCCGTCTTTACATGCTTCAGCGACATGTTCCCGCTTACAGTATGGACGCCGAGATGTGAAAGAGACAGCCCCCTGTTTCCGTCAACTGCAATGCTGCCGCTTGATGAACGGACGGTGATGTCCTGATGGTAATCATACGGAATGCGGACAATCAGCAGAGGACGCTGAAAAAGATTCAGAAATTGGAACCCTTTCTCCTTCGCTTTGAGATCGAGGGTTTTCCCCCGGCTGCGGACAAACATTTTTCCCGCCGGTCCCGTCACGTTTGCCGAGATATCATTCCGCGCTTCCGCGATAATTTTCACATCCGTCTGTTCAGATGAAACGGATAAGCTTTTAACGGCACGGGGCGGTACGCTTACCGATTCTGTTTCTGTTTCGTACAGCGGAAAAAAACGCCCGGCAACCACTTCTTTCACCAAAAACAGACAGCAGATCAGAACGGACGCCGCCATCAGCCCTTTGGCAATCTTACGCTTCATTACGTTCCATCCTTTTTCATTCATTTTATTATAAAGGAAAAGCCTGATAATTGATACGTGCGTATAGGGAAGAGGCGTAAAAGCGCCGATCTTCCCTTGTGCACATTATTCATGAGCCGCTTTTTGATACTCCGTTTTTTCCAGAGAAAGCGAGCGCATTTTTTCAAGCTCAGCTTCGACCTCGTCCGAATATTGCGAACGGCTGACTTCTGTGTTCGCCTCAGCCGAAGTGCCGTATTTGACGCGAACTTCCATTTCTTCAATGCGGTTTTCCATTCGAAGGAACTCTCTGTAGGCGCTTTCGCTGTCAATTTTGTCAAAAGAAGCGTTCATATGTTCCTTCGCTTTCGCCGCGTTGGCACGGGCGATGAGCGCCTGTTTTTTATCCTTTACGTCGCGAAGACGCGTTTCCAGAGTCTCCAGCTGCTCTTTCAGCTCTGCCAGCTGTGTTTTCGCCTGGTCATACGCTTTTTCATGTTCGGCCGCTTTTCCCTCAAGGTACTTCATTTCAGTCAGAGCCTTTTTCGCAAGCTCCTCTTCCCCTGCGTCAAAGGCAAGCTGAGCTTGATTTTTCCGCTTGGCCGCCGTTTCTGAGGCGTCCTCTTGTTTTTTCTTAAACTGATGGACGATTGTGTGCTGTTTGACAATCGTTTGTTTCGCCTTGGCGATGTCACTTTCCATGTCACGCACATATTGATTCAGCATGACTTTCGGATTTTCTAATTTATCAAGCCCTTCATTAACAGATGCGACGAACATATCTCTTATTCTTTTTAAGACCATTTTGTTTTCCTCCTTATTTTTTCTTCAAAAATTCTTCCCATTCAGAATCAAAGCCGGATTGATAGCCCGGTGATGCCGCTTCCGGTTCATACTGCCGGGAATCAGCGTCTGAGCCGCCCTGCTTCATCATCTTCCACCCGAAATACACCATGGCGCCAGCCAGTCCGATAGCTACGATAAACGGAAGAGAGCCGACGAGAATCATAGCCCCGATGACGCCCGCGATGATACCGGATACGGCGCGGCCTTTTGAAAACCGTTTTATTCCCCAGTAAAGCATCAGGCCTCCGATCGCCAGCGGGATGATAAATGCGAAGTGGCCCCCTCCGAAAAAGACAGAAAGTCCGAACACAATCAGCAGGAAGCCGCCTGCCGTTTTTACATTTATATTCATGCAGATCCTCCTTTCGTTTTCCTTGTCTTTACTATAAACAAATCCCGCGGACGGCAAAACGAGTCAGAGATTGATTTTCATATCAGACCGGAGTCGTATAAGCCCCCGGACCCTTACATAAAAAAACGCCGCTGCGCCAGACGGCGCAGGGCGTTTTACGGAAATGCTAGATTCTGACGCTCGCTTCTTTTTCCCTGATGAGATCGGAGCGTTCCGCTTTGGCCAGCTTCGTAAAAAACAATATTCCGAGACCGGACAGGACTTCGACGAGACCGCCGGCGGCGATGACTTTTCCGGAACCGAAAGCGTTAGCCGCGTATCCGCATAGAACCGCACCGAGCGGAATGGATATGTTTGAGATCATATGGATGACGGCATAAACTTGCGGCTGGTCATCATTGTCCACAGACGTCTGAATAATGGTATATTCCGGCACATTAATAGCACTGACGGCAGATCCGAACGCAAACGCGGCGAGGAAGACGAGCGGCAGAAAAGTGTTGATGCCCGTGATGAAAAATGCCGCCCCTTCTATGATTCCCGCCGACACAAACAGGAGACCGTATTTGTTCACCTTCACTTTTGCCAAAATAAAACCCATTAAAAAGGCTCCGCCCGTGCCTGTCGCTTTCAGAAGCGAGTAGATGATCGGCGGCATGTGTAAATCTTCAGCGACATAAACGGCAGAGAGCGCCTCCCATGGAGCGGCCGCAAAATTCATGAAGATACAGTAGATAGCGAGCGGGTATAAAATCTGGTGTTTTCTGACAAGCACAAAACCCCGTTTGAGTCTTCCGAAATACGTTCCGCGCTGTTTAACGGCGACGGTCTTCTGTTTATCCTGATGAACTTGGTATGCAATAAAGAGTACGAGAAAACCTGATAGAAGATAGAATATAAGTGCGATAAACAAAGAATAGGCGGGACTGATAAAAGTTAGAAACACCCCGCTCAGCGTAATAGCGGCAAGCCTGACGATCTGGCCGGATGACTGGATGACCGCATTCGCTTTCTGCAGGCTGTTTTCTCCGACAATATTGGGGATTAACGAGATGGATGCAGGATTATAAGCGGCTCCCGTGGCTGAATGCACGATCATGAGGAGCATGACAAACCATAAAGGAGAGAAACCGTTAAAATAACAGACCGGAATGATTAACACGACCGCCGCGCGCGTGAGGTCGGAAAAATACATCCAGAATTTCAGCGTATGCTGCTTCATAAAAGGCCCGGTAATCGGCGCCAGCATCGCCTCCGGAAGGAACGTGACCGCAATCAGCAGAGCCGTGCCGATCGCGCCTTCTCCGTCAAAAATCAAAAACCATAGAATGGAATTAAAGGCAAAACCGTCTCCCGACAATTTGACAAGCCTTGAGATAAACAGAAAGGTGAAATTTTTATTCCAGATGCTCTCGCTCTTATTATATGTATCCATCTATCAAATCACCCATTATTTTACAGCATTTCTTATAATATCTCATTTTTTAATTTTTCAGTCAATAATGCATAAGATACATTTTCCTACTGGCAATAAGGGTTCAAATGATGGGTATCTCCACAAAAAAACAGCCGGCATGCTGCCGCCGGCTGAATGAAACGTTATTCATCCTCACGGAATACTGCGGCGCTTCTCTCATACTCTATATCCTTAACGCCTTGTCTTGTGTTGATTGCTCTTGCCGCCGCAAAAAAATAATCAGACAGGCGGTTCAAGTAACGCAGCACCGTATCGTTTATCTCTTCTGTTTTGCCCAGTTTCACGGTGAGACGCTCCGCCCGTCTTGTGACGGTCCGCGCGATGTGAAGCTGAGCAGCCGCCTTATGCCCGCCCGGAAGAATAAATTTCTCAAGCGGGGGCGCTTCAGCCGTATAACGGTCTATGCAGTCTTCCAATACGGAAATAGATTTCTCTCTCAATTTATAGTTCTTATGCTCAGTGACAGTCGCCAAATCGCCGCCGCAGTCAAACAGCTCGTGCTGAATGTTTCGGAGTTCGGCTTTCAGATCACCGCAATTCTCACAATCAGCAAGCTCCGCAAGCGCAAGCCCGATAAAACTGTTCAGCTCATCAATCGTCCCGTAGCTCTCAACCCGCAGACTGTCTTTATCCGTTCTGCCGCCGATCAGGCTTGTCTGTCCTTTATCGCCGGTTTTCGTATAGAGCTTCATCGATCTATTCCTCCTTCTTCCTCCGCTTTTACACATGCCGCGATCCCGCTTCTGACGGCTTTTTCCGCATGACGGGCGTCCACTGCCTCTCCCGTCTGCAAAGCGGCGATGACAATATCACCATTTGCCTGCATTCCGGAAAGAGCCTGCATTCTCGCTTCTGCCGCTGCCGTTAAGAGCCGTACAAATCCCTGTTCAGATAAACGTCCGCTGACGAGTGCCCAAATTGTGTGCCGCGCCGTCACGGCAATCGTAACCGAATCAAACGTCCGGCAGACCAAACCAGCGGCCGCTGAGCCGGAAAGCCGGCGGCTCCATGAAAAACCAGATCCGTCAGATGCGGTTGACAACATTCTAAACGGCCGGTCTGTATGAAGCGTTACGGTATTTCCGCTTTTGTTTATCAGAGAGGCGAACGGAACGGTGACGGATTCTCTTTCTTCCCGCACTTCCGGCTTGAAGGCGATCAGCGGTTTCGGCGACGCTTGTTGGTCAACAGCGCTGACGGTGATGCCGTAAATATCTTCAATCGTCTCTTGTTTCAAAGCCTGCTCCGGCGGCTGCTTCGAAAAAGCGCGTCCGTCCTTCATCATCAGGAGCTGATCACAGTATTGTCCCGCGGCGTTGAGGTCGTGAAAAATACTGATGACCGTAAGACCCCTTTCTCTCGTCAGCCGCTTTACCGTATCGAGCAGGTCTTTTTGATATTTGAGATCAAGAAATGTCGTCGGCTCATCCAGACAAAGCACCTCGGGCTGCTGAGCCAGCGCCTGCGCCAAATAGACGCGCTGCCTTTCTCCGCCGCTCAGATTGCGGACGGATTGCTGCGCATATCGGGCGATGCCCGCCATTTCCATCGCTTCCCGGATAATGTCTTCGTCGTTTTGGTCCGTCTGTCTGAAGAGTCCTTTTTGAAACGGATATCTGCCGAAGGACACCGTTTTTTTGACGGTAAATGTAAAGGCTTGTTCCGTATGCTGCGGCAAAACGGCCATGATTTTCGCAAGCTCCCGCGGCTTGTATCTTCCGATGGGCTTGCCTGCTGCGAGCACCTCGCCTTTTGAGGGAGGGAGCACCCCCGTCAGCAGTTTCATCAGTGTTGTTTTTCCTGAGCCGTTCGGACCGAGTATGCCGACAAATTCACCCTTTTCGGCGGTAAAGCTGACATCCTCTACAATCATCCGCCCTCCGTACCCGCCGGACAGGCTGCTCACCCTGATCATAAGCGTTTCCCTCCATGGTGCTGACGAAGCAGAATCAAGGCAAATACAGGCGCTCCCGCCAATGCCGTCATAATGCCGATCGGCAATTCGACAGGTTCAATAACGGTGCGGGAAAACAAATCCGCCAAAATGAGAAAACCGGCGCCCGTCAGTGCTGACAGCGGCAGTAAATGGCGATGATCCGTTCCCCATAAAAGCCGCGTCACATGAGGAATGACAAGGCCGACAAACCCGATCGTCCCCGATACGGCAACCGCTCCTCCCGTCAGCAGAGATCCGGCGGTAATCATCAGCAGTTTTCTCTTTCCCGTACTGACGCCTAAAAGCCTTGCCTTTTCTTCTCCATAGGTCATAATGTTTAATTCTCTGCCGTTGATAAGCAGAAGCGCCGTCCCGGCCAGAAAAAAAGGCAGAAACAGCGCGACATAGCCCCAGCCCCTCATTGACACACTGCCTAACAGCCAGCGGACAATCGGGAGCAGATCATTTCCCGTTAAAGCGATCACAAGCGAAATGAGGGCTCCGAGAAAAGAATTCATGATGATGCCTGTCAAAATGAGCGTCGAAACCGACATGGACGCATGAACGAGGCGGCTGAAAAAAAGAACCGCCGCCATGACCGCAATGGCTGCGGCAATGCTGACGACCGGAAGTGTGAACCGGCCGATGACGGGAATCTGAATGCCGAAAAACAAAGTGATAACGGCTCCCGCCGAGGCTCCTGAAGATACCCCGAGTGTATAAGGGTCGGCGAGCGGATTTTTCAGAAGCCCCTGAAACGCCGCTCCCGCAATGGATAACGCGGCACCGACAAGGGCTGCCAGAACGACTCTCGGCAGACGGATATTCATCATAATATTTACATTCATGGGATCAACAGAGGAGGTCCGGCCGATCCCGATCAAAAAAACGTCGGATAAAGGGATATGCAGACTGCCGATTGAAATGCCGAGTGCCGTACAAACGGCTAAAAACAGCAGACTGATCGTGTAGGCCAGCGGGCGGTTACTTTTTAAACGTTTCAGGATAAACGCTTTCTGCAAGCTTCTCGACCCCTTTTACCAGACGCGGGCCAGAGCGTGTGACAAGGTCAGGATCAACAGAATAGACGTTGTGGTGTTTGACCGCATTGACGGCACCCCAGCCGGCGCGTTTTTCCACTTCAGCGGCCTTTACGCCGTCTGTCGTAATGATGACATCCGGATTCATTTTGACAATCGCTTCATCCGTCAGCTGCACCCAGCCGGTCTGGCTGCCGGCGGCGTTTTTCGCATGTATATCTTCAAGCATTTCGTTCATAAACGTGCCTTTTCCCGTCGTGTATCCGTCAGGAGAAACTTCGACGAATACTTTCTTTTCATCTTTTTCAGAAATGGCCGCCGCTTTCTTTTCTATGGCGGAAAGGTCGGATTTCATTGATTTGATCAGCTTGTCCGCCTGCTTTTCTTTGCCGGCCGCTTTTCCGATCATGCTGATTGATTTGTACACTTCTTGGAACGATTGAGCGTCATTGACCGTTAATACGGTGATGCCCGCATCTTTTAATTGCTTCATCGCATCGGCGGAAGCGGACATAGAGGACGCGTGGGCAAGCACGAGATCCGGCTTCAGCGCGATGACTTTCTCAGCGTTCACATTCATATCTCCGACTTTCGGTTTTTTTACCGCTTCTTTCGGATATGTATCATTTGTCGTGACGCCTGCGACCTTATCTCCGAGCCCCAGCGCGTATGTAATTTCCGTATTGCTCGGCATGAGGGAAACGATTTTTTCCGGCGCCTGCTTTATGGTTACTTTTTCGTTTGCGGCATCCTTAATGGTTACCGGAAATGCTTCGGCTGAGACGGCTTTTTGTTTTGCCGCGCTTCCTTCTTCTTGTGCGCCGGAACAGCCGGCGACCATAAAGGCGGTGACAAAGAGCGCCGCCCAGACGGCAGTGATTTTCTTCATTCTTTTAACTCCCCCTGGTTATGGTAAACGATTGTCTCTTTGACATTCGTATCCTTTTTTCGCAGTAATTATACTATAAGTCTGTCAGGCTTGTATATCCGGCCTTTTTTGCATTAAAGCAAATTGTTCGTAAACACTAAAACCCATCATGTATACTGTTACACAATCATGTTAAGAGGAGGATCATCATGGAATTACAGCTTGAACGAAAGCTCATTTTGATTACAGGATCAACTTCAGGCATCGGAAAAGCCGCGGCAAAAAGCTTTTTAGCCGAAGGCGCCGAGGTGATTGTAAACGGAAGAAAAAAAGAAACCGTGGAACGGACGGTTGAGGAGCTTTCCGCTTACGGAACGGTTCACGGCATCGCCGCTGATTTATCGCGTCAGGATGAAGCGGATGACCTGATGAAGCGCGCCGGCGGAATCGGAGAAGTCGATATTCTCGTCAATAACCTCGGATTTTTTGAAGTAAAAGACTTCGCTGAGGTGACTGATGATGAATGGACCCGGTATTTTGAAGTGAATGTCATGAGCGCCGTGCGCCTGTGCCGGCGTTTTCTGCCGCAAATGCTCGAAAGAAACAGCGGTCGGATTCTGAACATCTCTAGTGAAGCCGGTGTCAAACCGCTTGCGCAAATGATTCCGTATTCAATGACGAAAACGGCGTTAATCAGCTTGTCTCGGGGAATGGCGGAAATGACGAAAGGCACAAATGTCACGGTAAACTCCGTGCTGCCCGGACCGACATGGACCGAAGGCGTCGCTTCTTACATGGAAGGAGCCGCTAAGGCTGCCGGAGAAGATACGGACAGCTTCGTCCGGGATTATTTTAAAGTGAATGAACCGACGTCCTTGATTCAGCGCTACGCAACGCCGGAAGAAGTCGCCAATACGATTGTATTTCTCGCTTCAGATGCGGCATCTGCCATTAACGGCATCGCACAGCGGGTTGAAGGCGGCATCATCCGCTCCATTTAACCAAAAAAAGCCCGGCACAATGGGAACTCCCATATATGCCAGGGCTTTTTTTATATCATGCCTGCAAACGGAACCGGCTCCCAGCCGCCCGTCTCAAGCTCTGCGGAAAACAGGCCGCCCGCATGCGGCTGCTCAAGTCTTTCGGCTTCCGTCAATTTTTCCGTCGCGGTCGTAATGTATAATGTGTTAAGCTCTTTGCCTCCGAACGCGCAGCAGGTGACGTATTTTGCGGGAACTTCAATAGATGCGATTTCCTTATGCGAAAACGGGTCAATCCGGACGGCACGGCCGCCTCCGAACAGAGCCACCCACAGCATTCCGTCCCGGTCAATGGTCATTCCGTCGGGAGATCCTTGCGACTTCGGAAATCGGTAAACCGTTTTCGGATCTGATACGGCTCCGGTTTCCGGATCGTATGAATAACGGACGATTTCCTGCGTCGGAGTATCGATATAATACATCAGGTTTCGGTCTCGATCCCAATCCAGACCGTTCGAAGTAGAGACCTGGTCTTTTATTTTGGCAAGGCTGCCGTCCGTATTCAGACGGTACAGCGAAGCCTCCTCTTCTTTGCCTTCCATGCTCGTCGTTCCCGCCCATAATCTTCCGGACGGGTCGCACTTGGCGTCATTGAAACGGATATCTTCCCGCATGTCTTTCGGCTGCTTCATCTTCGTCAACGTATCTTCCTGCAGATTGTACAGGTAAAAACCGTCTTTCATCGTCATCACCAGCTCTTCCTTTGAATACAAAGCCAGAGCCGTTACGAATGATTTGAATTTAACGGAACGGTTGATTCCGTCAGCCGGAGTAAAGATATGGAGCTGGCTGCCCAGTATATCCACCCAGTACAGGCATTCCTTGTCCTTATCCCATAAGGGGCCTTCTCCGATCACCGCTCTCGTATCTGCTCGTAATGCTGCTTCCATGTGTGAACACCTCTTTTGCTTGTCAGTCTCCTATTGTTATTCCCGACAAAGCGGCGTCCAAACTCAATCTTTTTTAAAAAGAATCGTAATAACCGTTCCGGCGCTGATTCTGCTGTTGACATGAATGGTTCCGTTATGAAGATGCACCAGTTCCTTGGCAATGGCGAGTCCGAGCCCCGTTCCTTCTGACGGCCCCTTCGTATTCGTTCCCCGGTAATAACGGTTAAACAGCTGGTGAATCGTTTCTTCGTCCATTCCTCTTCCGTTATCTTTCACCTTCAGAATCAGCTGTTCGGCTGATTCCTCGAGCACGACCCGAATGGCGGTCCCTTTCTTATTATGCTTTACGGCATTTGCCAGCAGATTCTCCAGAATACGGCGGAACCATGCTTCATCAATGGCGAAAAGAATGTCTTCCTTTTTGGTTTCAAAGGCGATGTCATAGCCTTCCGAGAACGTGTTTTTCGTGAAATCGTTCGTGACGTTTCTGATAAACGGAACGACGTTGATCAGCCGCCGTTCAATCGGGAGGGCGGCGTTTTTCAGCCGGTATGTCAAGTTTAAGTCCTCAATCAGCTTCGACATATATTCTGATTTTTCCCGGACGATCTGCCCCATTTCTTTGACTTCCTCCGGGGTCCAGTCGTATTGCTTCGATTCAAGCATCATGCTGTAGCCGTAAATCGTGCTCAGCGGTGTTTTTAAATCATGGCTGAGTCCGGCGATCCATTCTTCCCTAGTCGCCTGGATTTTTTCTCTGTTTTTCTTATCCCGCTTCAGCGTATCGGTCAGCTGGTCCATCGATTCGAAAATCTCGGCGAAAAAGCGGAACGGCTGCTTTGTTTTGCCTTTTTTGTTTTTGCTGACCGGCTGTCCTTTGCGGTTCTTCGGCTCTTCAAGCCGGCCCTTTGATAAATTGACAAGCCATTTGATGGTATGAAAAAGCGGCCATCCGAAACGGAAAGAGTACCAGATTGTCAGAATACAGATCATTAATACCAAGATTCCGATCAGCAAAAAGAGGGTTTTCATCACATTTCTCAAAAATGACTTATTAAACTCATGATCGGGGATGTACACGGGGTTCGGCACCGACGCGACCATCCATTTCGTTTTATCGAGTCTTTTAAAAGAAATTTCCCTCTTATAATTCCACGGCTTGGAATTGTATTTCAGCAATTCAAGCTCATTGACGGTGTTCCGCTCTTTTTTGGTGCTGTTGATATCTCCGAGCAGTCTGCCGCTGTCCTCGAGAAGATAGACCGCCCCTTTTTCCCGTTTAATATAATCAACCGTGCTTTTTTTATATTGAGAAAGGGAAGCGAGGGACGGCTCCTGTGATTCGATGTAAGTGAGAAGCTGCTCGCTGGCGGATTTCCAGCCGAACAGAATCAAATAGGTCTCATTATTAATCGTGACCGTCCAGTAGTTCAGCTTGTAGTTGTCAAAATTCCGGTACTGATAAATGGATAAGAGATCTTTTCTGCTGTAATGGCTCGGGACGTCTTTCGGCACTCTGTACGCGTAGTCCGTTTTTTCATTGTCATTAATGATCTGCAGCCAGCCCTTCTGCTTTCTGACTGACATCTTTAAAAATTCATCGACATCCCATGTGCCGTCTTCATTTTTATCAAGCCACGCTTCAAACGAGTCAGCCGTCGCTTTCGTCAGTCCCGCATTGGCTTCCGCTTCGCTGAAACGCCAATCCAAATAGAAAAAAGAAGCGACGGCCAAAACAGAGATCAGCAGGATGACAAGCAGCAGCTGCCCGAAAAAGTGGAGCAGAAATTTTCCGCGCATTCTCATGGGCGGGTTCCTTTTTCTCCTTGATCGGGAATAAACCGATAGCCGAGGCCGCGCACCGTTACAATATAGGACGGATCGCTTGGGTCTTTTTCAATCTTTTCTCTGAGCTTGCGGATGTGCACCATGACGGTGTTGTTGTCGCCGTAAGACGGATATCCCCACACTTTTTCATAGATCTGGTCTTTTGAGAGCACCACATCAGGGTGTTCGCAGAAATATTGCAGCAATTGCAAAAGCTGTGCGGAGCAGCTGACGGGCTCGCCCCCGACAATCAGCTCGGCGTTTTGCGGCGAATAGGAAAAATGGCTGTATGAATACGTCTTCACCGCCGTTTTCTCTTCGCGCTTATAGGTTCTTTTTAACGTCGCCCTGATCCGCGCCGCCAATTCGAGCGGATTAAACGGCTTTGTTATATAATCATCAGCTCCCAATGCAAATCCTGACAGCTTATCCGCATCAGAAGACCGGGCAGTCAGAAAAAAGATCGGAGCATCGGTATAGTTCCGGATTTCGGTGCATGCTTCAAAACCGGACATGCCTTCCATCATCACATCCAGCACGAGCAGATCCGCGGTTTCATGTTTAACAAATTCAATCGCTTCCTCGGCGCTGCCGGCTGTCTTAATGTTGTGATAGCCTTCTTTGACGAGAACGCGTTTGACCATATCAACGATCGCCTTCTCATCGTCTACAATTAAAATTGACGCATTTTCCACCTTGGACGTTCCTTTCTCTTTGTTTTTTTCATCATATCATTATATGGTTAAGATTTGGTACTTTTTTAGTGCGGAGGTCTTGCGGGGAGACAGAAAAGAAAAACGAGACCGGATATCTTCTCTCGTTTTTCTCGCGGTGGGCAGAGCGGTATATCAGTCATCCCGCCCTTTTGTCAGGAGTTTTCATTTATAAGATGTAGAATAAATTCCCAAAATCCAGGCACTTCCTGGCATAACAGCATGTCCGCTTTTTCAACTATTTTAATCTTTAATTCTTGTTCCAAATCTTCTCTTTCCTGGTAAGACGTATTGCTCAGTTTTTTTTTTATCATTGGCGAAAAACGTGATATCAAGAGTTCCATTTCGTCGATATCTGTTTTCTCTTTGTTGAAATCAAATGGCCCGTTCACTGCTTATTTTCCCCCTTTTTTTGCTTGTCCAGCTGCTTTCTCAGATTGCCGAGCCCTTTTTTATGAATATTGGAAATGTTCTGCCGGGATTCCCCCAGCGACTCGGCAATCTCCTTCATCGTCGCTCCGTGAAGGTAAATATTCGTCAGCACACTTTTTTGTTTATCGGTTAATGTCTGAAGCGCTTCATATAAATCCCGGTTTTGGACATGCTGGCTCAAATCTCCCTGCTGCCGCAGAAACTCTTCATACGCGTCTTTTCCCATTTCATAGGGAAGCGTTTCACCTCCTTCCGGCTGATCAACCGTCAGCGGATAGCGCTTCTGATTTTTGCGGATGCGCTTGTCAAAGTCGATGGAGAAAATCCGGATCATAGAGTTCATATATTTGATGATCCGGATTTCCTTATAAAACTGCTTAAAATGTTCGTCCAGTGATTTTGCATCTTTCTCGTCTGAATGTTCCAGCACATTTTTAAATTTCTCGTAATGCTTGGGGTCACTTAAAAAATGTTTGACGATCGGATGTTTCATGATTTCCTTGCATTTTGACCGTAAAAGAACTTGATAGTCCATAAAACCGCCTCCTATTTAAATTAAATGAAAGAAAGCAAAAAAAAGTAAACTACTCCTTTCCGACTAAGGTTTTACACTCCTTATGTCCCGGTTTTTCCGGAACAAAAAAAGACTCTCAGCCCGGATATCAGGTTTACAAGAGCCGCTCTTTCTTTCACTTATATACATGACTGCAGGTCAAGTCAGGAGGTGGCTGATAATGGATCAGGTTTTTATAGAAGAAGCAGTCAGACAGATCGGCAATCTCGGCTTTCCGGCTCTGATTGCCATGTACCTTCTCACCCGGTTTGAGAAGAAATTTGACGCCCTGATCGAGCTGATGACGGAACTGAAAGACCAGAAGATGAAAAATTAATTTTCAAACGAAGTTGACTTTTCATCGGAACGCATCACTTAACAAAGCAGAAGGGAAAACGAAAGGCCTTTCACATTCTCTTTCTGAAAAAAACAAAGCTTGAGAGGAGACGATTTACATGTCAAAAGAAAACAACTGCAATATCCCGCAGCCGATCAGAGGAGATAAAGGGGCGACCGTCACGATTCCGCGCAACCTTGAAAGAGACCGCCAAAATCCGGATATGCTGGTGCCGCCGGAAACGGATCACGGCACAGTGGATAATATGAAATTCTCTTTCTCAGATGTGCACAACCGGCTGGAAAAGGGCGGATACGCGCGTGAGGTGACCGTTCGCGAGCTGCCGATTTCTAAAAATCTCGCATCTGTCAACATGCGTTTAAAACCGGGCGCCATCCGTGAGCTGCACTGGCATAAAGAAGCGGAATGGGCTTATATGCTGACGGGCAAAGCGCGGATCACGATTGTCGATGAGCAGGGGCGCAGTTTTATCGATGACGTGAAGGAAGGAGATCTGTGGTACTTCCCGTCAGGTCTGCCGCACTCCATTCAGGCGCTGAAAGAAGGCTGTGAATTCCTCTTAGTCTTTGATGACGGCTCATTCTCAGAAAACAGCACATTCCAAGTGACTGACTGGCTTGCCCACACGCCGCTTGATGTCATCGCCAACAACTTCGGGGTTTCAGAAAAAGACCTTGCCGGCCTGCCGCGGAAAGAAAAATATATCTTTGAAGAGCCTGTTCCCGGAAAGCTGAAAGATGACATTGTGGAAGGGCCGAACGGCGAAGTGCCTTACCCGTTCACTTACCGTCTGCTGGATGAAGGCCCGACTGCTGAGACGGACGGCGGCAAAGTATATATCGCGGATTCCACAAACTTCAAAGTGTCCAAAACGATCGCTTCAGCGCTTGTCGTGGTCGAACCGGGCGCAATGAGAGAGCTGCACTGGCATCCGAATACGCATGAATGGCAGTATTATATTTCCGGGAAAGGCCGGATGACGGTTTTTGCTTCGGACGGCCATGCGAGAACATTTAACTATCAGGCCGGGGATGTCGGTTACGTTCCGTTCGCAATGGGCCACTATGTGGAGAACCTGGGAGATGAGCCGCTCGTCTTCTTGGAAATCTTCAAAGATGACCATTATGCCGATGTGTCTCTGAACCAATGGCTCGCCATGCTTCCTGAGAAATTCGTCCAGCAGCATCTTGAACTGGGCAAAGACTTTACCGACATTCTTTCGAAAGAGAAACATCCAGTCGTCAAAAAGAAATGCTGAAGACACACATTGACTTGCAGAGTTCATCTCTGCAAGTCTCCTCTATGTGAAAAGGAGCTGAGCAGATGATCAATCAAAACGGGCCGAAATTGTTTTTTTTCCGGGTGCTCACGTATGCCCTGGCAGCGGCCGCTGTATTATTCGGGTATTTCATCGTGATGATGACCGTATTTTCATTAGCCGGGACGAGCTACGGATCGATGGCGTACGTCCTGCTTTTTTCTGTGCTTTTTATTCTTCTCGGGTTATGTTTTGAACCGCTTGAGCGGCTGATGGTACATAGTTTTACCTTTTTCAGGACGGGCAGGCTGCCTTTTCTTCTTTTAGCCAGCACCGTTCAGCTGCTGTTTCTTTGGATGACCGCGTATACGACGGATAAACTGATTGAAAAGATTTGGCTGTCAACGACCGAGGAGCTGATTGTGGCTGGGGTTTTTTTCGTGTTGGATAAATGCGTCTCCGTGCAGAAACAAACTCAGGCGCAATAAAAAAACGCAGGCCGAAATGGCTCTGCGTTTTTACCGTCATACCGAGGCGTTTTCATGCTGGATTAAATCGTAGGTTAAGCAGACGGGTTTGTTCGTGCGCGGGTCTTTTACGATCTGTGCGTCAATCTGAAACACGTCTTCCAATATGCCGGGCGTCATGACTTCCTCCGCCGTCCCTTCCTTGATGACGCGTCCTTTTTTCAGCGCGATCATATAATGGGAAAAACGGGCGGCATGGTTCAGATCATGAATGACCATTAAAATGGTTCGTCCCTGCTCTTTGTTTAATTTGTCCAGCAGCTGCAGAATTTCCAGCTGATGGGCAAGATCTAAGTAAGTAGTCGGTTCATCAAGAAGCAGCAGCTCCGTTTCTTGAGCGAGCGCCATTGCGATCCACACACGCTGCCGCTGCCCGCCGGAAAGCGCTTCGATCGGCCGGTCGTAAAATTCGGCCATCCCCGTCTCTTCAAGCGCCCATTTGACCATGTCACGATCTTTATCACTCAAGCGGCCCATTCCGGACTGATGCGGAAATCTGCCGTAAGAAACAAGTTCGTATACAGTCAGCCCGCTCGGCGCTTCAGGCGTCTGCGGAAGGATTGCCATTTCCTTGGCGATGTCCTTCGTTGATTTTTTCATGATCGCCTGTCCGTTTAAATAGACGGCGCCGGATTTCGGTTTCATGATTCTTGACATCGTCTTAAGAACCGTCGATTTTCCGCAGCCGTTTGGACCGATCAGCGTTGTAATTTTCCCTTTCGGTATGGCGATATCCAATTCTTTCGCTATCAGACGGTCACCATAACCGACAGTAAGCTGTTCCGCCGATAATGAGTTCATCGCGGCAGTCTCCCTCCTTTATTTCGCTTTCATCAGCAAATATATAAAATACGGCGCGCCGAGTACGGAAATCACCAAGCCGACGGGAACTTCGAACGTCACAAGGACATTTCTCGCCAGCGTATCGGCAAGGAGAAATAAAAATGCGCCGATCAAAGCTGAAACCGGAATAAGCGTCTGGTGGCGCGGCCCGGTAAGCCTTCTGGCCAAATGCGGCGCAATCAGTCCGAGAAAAGCGATTCCGCCGGCTGCCGCAACACATGACGCCGTCAGGGCGACAGCGGAAATCAGCAGAACGCGCCGCTCCTTTTCAACCCGGGTGCCAAGTCCCACAGCCAGCTGGTCACCAAGCTGCAGCACATTTAAATACCTCGCTTTATACAGACTGAACGGCAGAAGAACCAGCAGCCACGGCAAAATCGACAGCACCATTTTCCAATTGGCGTTCCAAATCGAACCGGAAATCCATACAAGCGCCTGCATGAAATCCCGCGGGTCCATTTTCAGCTGAAAAATCAAGAGCAGCGCATTAAACCCCGCATTAACGCCAATCCCGACCAAAATGAGCCGGACGGGTGAGACACCTTTTTTCCAAGCCAGCACGTAGATGAGAAACGCAGCCAGAAAAGCTCCCGCCAAAGCGCTCACTGGAAGCAGCCATGTACTGAACATGCTTAAATCAACAGCGGACCCTTGGAAAAAGAAAATAAACAGAACGACCGCCAATGATGCTCCGGCGTTAATACCGAGAATGCCCGGCTCCGCCAAGTCATTTTGAGACACGCTTTGAAAAATCGCGCCTGCAACCGCGATCCCGGCGCCGACCAGCAATGACAGCACCATGCGCGGGAGTCTGAATTCAAATAAAACAAGCTGATCCCGGGCATCGCCTTGTCCGAAAAAGACTCGTAACGTATCGAGAGGCGCAATCCGGATCACACCCATATTTAAGCTGATAAAAAAGACGATGCATATGAGCAATAACGTAACGGCCGCGACCGCCAGCGGTTTTTTCGATTTCACATTCATTACAGCCCTCTCCTTTCCCTGCGCGCCAAATAAAAGAAAAAGGGAACGCCGATAAGGGCGGTTAAAGCGCCGACCGGTGTTTCAAACGGCGCATTGACGAGTCTTGCGGCAATATCACTGAAGACTAACAGAACGGCGCCGAATACCGCGGAACAAGGAATAATCCACCTATAATCGACCCCGACTAAAAATCGGGTGATATGCGGAATCACCAAGCCGATAAAAGAAATGGCTCCGGCGACTGAGACTGAAGCCCCTGTCAGCAGGACAACGACAAACATTCCGATTACTTTCACAAGCGCCGTATACTGCCCGAGCCCTTTGGCCAGCTCCTCACCCAAGCTCAGCACTGTCACTGAGCGCGCAATCAAAAAGGCAAGCAAAAGGCCGATGACCCCGACTGCCAATAGCAGCTGCACGCCTTCCCATTTCACGGACGCGACTCCCCCGGCATACCAGAACTTCACATCCTGGGCGACGTCAAACCGGATCGCAATCGCGCTTGAAAGCCCAGTCAAGAAATAGCCGACTGCCGTACCGGCCAGCGCGAGCTTCACAGGTGTCAGCCCGCCTTTTGAAAACAGGCCGATGCCAAAAACAATAAGCGCCCCGATTCCCGCTCCCGCAAAGGACCACAAGACAAGCCCCGCTGCAGACAGCCCCGGAAAAAAAGCAAATGCACAAGCGATCGCAAAGCCGGACCCCGAAGTCACCCCCATAATGGAAGGCTCAGCAAGCGGGTTCCGCGTCAGCCCCTGCATGATTGCCCCGGACACAGCTAAAAAAGCCCCGACGAGCGCTGCGGCGGCGGTTCTCGGCAGCCTCAGATCGCGTATGATTTGATGAGATGTATTTTGCGGCTGAAAGTGAAAGAGAGCGTTCCACACCGTCCGCAGATGAATATCAGCGGCTCCGATGGAAACAGACAAAACTGCGCCGATCAATAAAACCGCAATACCGGCAAAAAGCAGCACAGCCGCTCTGAATGAACGCGCCGTCCACTGGATTTCGCTCCCTGACGCTCCTTGAGCCGTCATTGTCTGTTTCTTTTTTAATAGACCCAACACTCGTTCTTCCTTTCTCCAAGACAAGAATGTTAATGATAATGATTATCAATGACTTGTTTCAGTATAGCACTATTTTCTTCTCTTTTAATAGACCTAATTTCATATAAAAAAAGAAAGTTTTTCTTAAAAAAGAGCGTGCTTCTCTATGAAAGCAGTGATATAATCACACTGATAATGATTCTCTTTATCACTATTTTTTATGAAAGAAGGAATGCCAGATGTTCCATACATACAAGAAAATCGGCGCAGCGCTGATTGCCGTACTGCTCATTGCCGCTTTGGCCGCATGCGGAAATTCTTCAGACACGAAAGGTTCTTCTGAAAAAGAAGAAACCGTCACGTATAAAGCCGAAAACGGCAATATTAAAATTCCGAAGCACCCGAAACGGGTCGTCGTTATGGCTGACGGCTACTACGGCGACTTCAAACAGCTCGGCATCAATGTTGTCGGCGCGCCGCAAAACGTATTTAAAAACCCTTATTACAAAGGGAAAACAAAAGGTGTGACAAACATCGGCGACGGCACATCCGTTGAAAAAATCATTGACCTGAAGCCTGATTTAATCGTTGTCTGGACGACACAAGGGGCCGATATTGAAAAACTGGAGAAAATCGCGCCGACAATCGCTATTAAATATGACAAGCTCAGCAACATTGAGCAATTCAAAGAGTTTGCGAAAATGACAGGCACTGAAGATAAAGCAGACAAATGGCTTGCCGAATGGGATAAGAAAACAGCTGCCGCTAAAACAAAAGTTCAAAAAGCAGTCGGCTCAAAAACCATCTCCATCATGCAGACAAACGGTAAAGACATCTATGTATTCGGTAAAGACTTCGGTCGCGGGGGAAGCATCATTTATGACAAACTCGGGCTGAAAGCCACAAAACTAACGCAGGAAAAAGCCATTAATCAAGGCCCGGGCTATGCCAGCATTTCACTTGAAAAACTGCCTGACTTCGCAGGAGACTATATTTTTATGGGACCATGGCAGGCCGGCGGTGACGACAAAGGCGTCCTTGACAGTTCAATCTGGAAAAACCTCGATGCCGTCAAGCAAAACCATGTCTACCGCATTGATCCGATCGGCTTCTATTTCTCAGACCCGATCTCACTTGAAGGCCAGCTGGACTATATTACAAAAAGCTTAACGAAGTAACCCTGAAGCCGCTGACACAGCGGCTTTTATGATTCCTAAAACTTGACAAAAAAATTTATTTATGCTAAAATTTACAATTTTGGATTAGCGTGTATAATAAGATTCTCCCGGCCGGAGATTGATGTGAATGACGGAGGATTCTTAATATGAAAGAAAACAAGGCAAGTATGACTTCCCTGCTGTCCGCTTTCGGAAGAGCGTACCACAGTAAATACGGCAAGCCGGTTATGTTTGATGATTTTCTGGCACAAGATCTTATTTCTGAAAAAGAGCATTCAGACATTTGTGATCATTTGATTCAAGGTATATCATTCTTCAGCAAAGACATGGCTCAGGAACTTCAAGATAAACCGGATGATATCTTAAAATGGGTGATTCAAGTCCAGCTGTCTCCTACACCGTTAGCACGTGCCGCGTATTGTGAAAAAGTGCTTCTGAATGAAATGATGCTCGGGGTTAAACAATATGTCATCCTTGGGGCGGGGCTGGATACTTTCTGTTTCAGGCATCCTGAGGTAACAAATGGCTTAGATATCTTTGAAATCGATCATTACGCTTCACAGGAAGACAAAATAAACAGATTGAAACGCCTGGATTTCGATATTCCGAGTCATCTTCATTTTGTACCGATGGACTTTGCCGCTTCACTTTCTTTCAGCCGTCTGTACCAAGAAGGTTTTTCCCGCCAAAAAACCTTTTTCAGTCTGCTCGGCGTTTCATACTATCTTACGAAAAAGCATCTTGCCCGCCTGCTTACTCAATTATTTGACCAAGTCCCTCCAGGAAGCTCTATCGTCTTTGATTATGCAGATCAGTCGCTCTTTGAAGATAAAGGACTGTCAAACAGAGTGGAAAACATGGTGAAAATGGCTGCAGCCAGCGGAGAGCCGATGCTATCGTGTTTCAGCTATGAAGAAATTGAAAAGGTGTTAGAATCATCAGGTCTGCTTATTTATGAACACTTATCTCCAGCGGCCGTCAATGAGCGTTTTTTCAGCGGACGCACTGACTATTTAACCGCTTTCGAGACCATTCATTTTATACACGCCGTCAAAAAGTAATCCGCTGCCGCAAACAAAAAAGACATCTCACAGTCGTGAGATGTCTTTTTTTCAAACCGATTGTCTGTTGTTTGCAAATTTCTTTGAGACGAAAGGATATAACAGCAAACCGACGAAAAACAGCCCGATACCGAGAATAAAGGTCGTTAAATCGGCCGTTCCGGTGATAATGACGTAAAAAGAATAAATGCAGGCTAAGATGGCGATGAAACCGTCCCGCACTCTTGAACCCTTGATCTCGTCATATGTTTCACCCGTCCAAACAAGCTTCAGACTGTAAAATGCTGATACGAGATACGGAATCAGATAAGCGAGCGTCGCCGCTGTTGTTAAAAACGTAAACGCGTCACTGATCGTCCGGGAAATAACCGAAAAGATAAAGATTTGTGACATGACGTTCGTGACGATTAACGACACAACCGGACTGCCCTGTTTATTCGTTTTTGCAAAAGCAGCGGGAAAGTCCCCTGATTTCGCCGCTTGATACGGAACTTCAGAGCCGAGAAGAATCCAGCCGAGCATCGTTCCGAACAGACACAGGATCGCCAGAATCGCCATGATGATGCTTCCCGCATTGCCGACAATCGCGTACAAGACGTCAACAAACGGTTTCTCCGAGCCGACAAGCTTATCATGTGGAAGCACGCCCATCGTAATCAATGTCACGATAATATAAATGCTGAGCGCGATCAATAAGCCGGTAATGGTGGCGCGTTTCACATCGCGCTGCGAACGGGCGCGCCCGGATAAAATGACCGCAGATTCAATTCCGACGAACGCCCATAATGTTGAAATCGCCGCATTGTGGATCTGCCCGCCGATTCCCTCAACTGTGTGAGGCCCAGTTTGAACCGGAAAATAAAAATGATCGAAAAACGACGTTTGAAACACAAACAAACCTGCAATGATAAAAAAGATAAATCCTAATACTTTTGAAAACGTCGTGACGAAATTTAATTTACTCGCACCGTTAATGCTGGAGACGAGAATCGTGTGAGTGCCCCATAATAAAACCGTACATACGGCAAACGTCAGCAGCTGGCCGAGCGTAACCGCCTGACCGCCGATCGAAAACATTTCACGCTTATCCGTTAAAATCGGGAAAAATGATGTTAAATATCCGGCAAGGCTTGTGATGATCGCCACGTTGCTGATCCAGCTCGCCACCCAGTAGCCCCACACCATCGTGAATCCGGCTGCATTCCCTTTCTTCCGATCGCTGAACAGCGCTCTCGCATAGCTTTGCGGCCCCGCCGTCAGCTCAGGCTTACGGATGGATAAGTGGCCGAAAACAAGCGCGATCATTAAAACACCGGCTCCCGTTAAAAGCCATGCCGATGTAGCGCCGAACGGACTCGCGATTTTTGCGAGCGTGCTCGGAAGGGAAAAGATGCCCGATCCTACCATATTTCCTACGACAAATGCCGTCAGTAACCAAAAACCCCATTTTTTCGTCTGTTCCATTCCTGTACCTCCTGGTTGTTCATTCGTACGGACCAGACCCCGAGACCATATTTACACACAAAAAAAGCCTGAACAAAAGTCCATGCTTAAAGAAACACACACCCTTGATCTCCGGATAGCCCTCCGCGAAAAAGCACGCGGCAGTCCTGCACTTATTCAGATACAGTCCCAGCATAAAGAAGGATCGGCTTTCTTTACACTTCGGCGCTGATGCCTTTAACACATGTTTTGCGGCCCCTGTCAGCCTGGCATGTGCGACTCATCATCAAGCGCAACCTCTACCTCACCGAGAAAGAGTGAGGATTTTTATCATTCAATTCTACTCAGAGGTTATCAGAGATAAAAAGATCTGTCAAAGGGAAAAATTAGACGGAAAACGGATAGAGCATTCGCCCTACCCGTTTTATATGGTCAGCGGTTGTTTTTTTTCTTTTGAACAGCTTCTTGAAGCGGATCGTCTTTCAGAGCTGCACTGGCGTCGTCAAGCGCACCTTGAATGACGTTTTTGTTTTTATCGCTGTTTTTTCCTTTTTCTTTGTTAAAGAAAGCCATCTGTATCACCTCTTTATCAAATATAGGTACACCTATAATGTGTCTTTTTACGCGGCAGAATATGCGGAATCCGCGTCTCCTTCCTTTTGGTGTTACAGGTAAAGTTTGTTGATCAAACATGCATTCTCTTGATATATTTGTAATTCAGGGGATTTTGGCAAAAATAAAAAGGAGAAGCGAAAAATGACAGGAAAAACACACATCATGGGAGGCATCGCTTCTTGTTCCGCAATTGCTTATTACTACGGGTATGATCCGGTTCTGATGACCTCAGCCGGTGCCATCGGGGCGCTGATTCCCGATATATGCCATACGAAAAGCAAAATCGGCAGGACGCTGCCCGTTCTGTCCAAAATCGTAAGCACGGTGTTCGGACACAGAACATTTACACACAGCCTGCTGTTTATGCTTATTATGTTTTTCATCACGGCAACCTACATTCCGAATCCAAGCATTTCCGCCGGACTGATGATCGGAATGGCAAGCCATCTTGTGCTTGACGCATGGACCGTCAACGGGATTAAACTGCTGTTTCCGTCCGCGATCCGCTTCCGTCTTCCCCTTTATATGAGGACGGGGAGCTTTTCGGAGCAGCTTGTGCTGGCCGGCTTAACGATTGTATCCTGCTATTATTTATACGAACTGGTTCACGGCCGCATCTCTTAAACAAAAAGCGTCTTTTCGCTTTTAGGGTGAGGAGTCATACATATGAAGAAATCCTTTTTCAAAAATCATCGGTTTTTATGCTTGTCCATTCTGTTCATGTGGATAAAAACATATGTCGTTTATAAGCTCGGTTTTGATCTGCAGAACAATTCTGTTCTTGAGGAATGTCTGCTTCTCATTAATCCGCTGAGCTTCATTGTGCCGCTGTTCGGCATCGCCCTGCTCCTGACGGAAAAAAAACAGCGGATCTTTTTGCTTTCGGCGAATGTGATATTGACGGGGATTTTAATCGCAAACACGGTGTTTTACGGGTTTTATATTGATTTTATCACCATACCGGTTTTGTTTCAGGCGAGCAATATGGGCGATATGGGAAGCAGCGTCCAAGAGCTGTTTCACCCGCTTTATATCGCTTTATTCTTGGATATTGCGGTTCTGTTTTATCTTGCGAAAAGGGATACAGCCGGTAAGGGAAAAGCAGGCGCACGAACCGTTAAAGCGTATGCGTGGGCATCAGCCGGCCTCATGCTGTGCAACCTTGCGCTGTCTGAGGCCGAGCAGCCGAAGCTGTTCAAGCATCCTTTTGATCGTGAAGCGCTCGTAAAAGGAATCGGCCTGTTCCACTTTCATTTGTATGACACCATTTCGCAGACGCTGAATGCAGGGGCTAAAGCGTTTGCAGATGAAGACAGCCTTGCGGCGGTGGCGAATTACACTCAAGCCGACTACAGCAGCCCGTCCGATTCAAAGTTCGGGCTTGCAAAGGGGCGCAATGTGATTTTTGTGACGCTCGAATCAACACAGCGTTTTGTGATGGACGAACGGGTCAACGGGCGGGAGATTACCCCGTTTATGAATAAGCTGCGGAAAAAAAGTTATGATTTCACTCATTTTTATCAGCAGACCGAACAGGGTAAAACCTCAGATTCAGAATTCATCACCGCGAATTCGCTGTACCCGTCTTCCAGCGGCGCCGTTTTTTTTTACAAAAAGCGGCCACCGGTTCAATACGATGTACCATACGTTAAAAGACCATCAATACTATTCAGCCGTTCTGCATGCCAACCATAAGGCCTTTTGGAACCGGGATGAGATGTACGGCGCCTTCGGAATCGACCGTTTTTTTGACGCCGATGAATTTCAGGTGACACAGGAAAATTCAACGGGCTGGGGCCTGAAGGACAAAGAGTTTCTCGAGCAGTCAGCGGAAAAATTAAAGAAGCTGCCGCAGCCGTTTTACGCAAGCCTGCTGACCTTGACCAACCATTTTCCTTTTGAAATTGAAAAACAAGATCAGCATATTGATGAACCGGACACAAGCAGCGATTTATTAAACCGCTATGTGACAACGGTCCGCTATGAAGATGAGGCCTTAAAACACTTTTTCAAGAAGCTGAAAAAAGCAGGACTGTATGACAACTCGATGATCGTCCTGATGGGAGATCATTACGGCATATCCGAAGCCCATAATAAAGGACTTGCCGAGTTCTTAGGAAAAGAGGAAATCACTCCGTTTGATACGGTTCAGCTCCAGCGCGTGCCGTTTATCATTCATATTCCCGGGGTGACCGACCGTGCGCCGGAAACGGTTGCTTCCGCTGCGGGACAGGTTGATGTAAAACCGACGCTGCTTCACCTTCTCGGCATTGAAACGAAAGGCAGCATTCAGTTCGGCAATGATCTGTTTTCCAAAGAGCGGACTCCGTTTGCTGTACTGAGAAACGGCAGCTTTATCACGGACGATCATATCTATACGAAAAATACGTGTTACAGCAGCCGCAAAACGGGCGAACCGCTTTCTGACGTGAGCGCGTGCAGTGATGAGAAAGAAAAAGCGGAACAAGAGCTGATGCTCTCCGATAAAATATTAAACGGCGACCTGCTGCGGTTTTATAAGCAATAAAAAAATCCCTCCGTTTTATGGAGGGGTTTTTTATGTTTCATATATCAGCCGTCCGGTCATTTTCGTATCATATCCGGATAATTGAGAAAGCTGAGACTTGAATTCCGCGGAATTGAGAATGTCCCGCACGCTTTGAACAAGCTCCGGGTTTTGTTTTAAGACGACAACATCGTACTGCTCACTGATCACCGGGATAAAATCCGTGCCTGCCATATGCGCCGCATGCTGCGACCCGACTCCTATATCCGCTTTTCCGCCGGATACTTGTGAAGCCGCTGACAGATGATCCGTGACAATGTCATGGTAGCCGGCGACATCAGACGGCGTGATGCCGAATGATCTGAGCTGTTCATCCAGCAGCACCCTCGCGCCTGATCCTTTTTCGCGATTGACGATGCGGACGTCCTTTCTGCTCACGTCCTGAAAGCCCTGAATGTTCAGCGGATTGCCTTTTTTCACATATAATCCGGCCTGCCGAAGCACGACATGAAAAAGCGCAAACGGCTCTCCTGAAAGAATGCGCTTCACATACGGAATGTTATACTGCCCCGTCTCCCCATCGTACAAATGAAGACTGACGATATCGCAAGCCCCCCGGTACATCTCGATCAGGCTGTTTAAACTGCCGCTGTACTTGCGAAGCGGAGCCGCCTGTATCGTTCGTTCCAGCTGTTTGCTGAGGAGGTCCATCGACACATCCTGCCCGCTGATGATAACGGACTCCCTTTTTTCCGGGTCCCGCCTGCGGGGCGAGTCAGCCGCATCGGCTGCGGATGGCTTTTTTGACATCCTCATGTTTGCTTTATATTGTTTTAAGTCTTCTTCATCGACTCTCATCTGTCTCCCGACCTTGTACGCAGGAATGAGCCCTTTTTTTATCAAATCATATACCGTCAGTTTTGAGACCTTCAAAAGGCCCGCAACTTCTTCTATTGTATAGGAAGTGGCTTCTGCCATAATATCACGCTCCGTTTTTATTATAACTGTTAAGTTATTGAAAAAAAACCGCACCACAACGTACAATTACGTTATAATTAGTATGATCTAATGATATTTAGCTATAAGGGGTGCACCATTTTGAAAAAGAAAGCGACACTAATCACAACTGCGGCCATGGCCGTTTTCCTGGCAACGGCGGGCTGCTCATCCGGGCAATCGTCCAAAGGCGGACAAAACGAAAAAGTGACGCTGACCGTTTCCGCGGCTGCCAGCGCTCAGGATGCGCTTGAAGAAATCCAAACCAACTATGAAAAGTCCCATTCAAACGTGACCATTCAAGACAACTTCGGATCATCGGGCACATTGCAAAAACAAATCTCACAAGGCGCGGGAGCTGATTTATTCTTCTCGGCAACCGAAGATAAATTCCAAAAGCTCGTTGATGACGGAGATATCGACAAAAAGGACAGCACGGATCTTTTGAAAAACGACCTCGTCATGATCGTGCCTGAGAAAAACAGCGCACACCTTACACATCTGAATGACCTGAAAAAAGACAGTACAGATAAAATCGCGCTCGGCACGCCTGAATCCGTTCCGGCCGGACAATACGCCAAACAGTCATTGACGAAATTAGACCTATGGGACAAGGTAAAAGATAAAGTCGTCTATGCAAAAGACGTCCGCCAGGTGCTTTCTTATGTTGAAACCGGAAATGTTGATGCCGGGCTTGTCTATAAAACAGACGCGCTGATTTCAAAGAAGGTGAAAATCACCGATGAAGCGCCTGCGAAAACCCACGATCCGATCGTGTATCCGCTCGGCATCGTCAAGGATACAAAGCACCGTAAAGAAGCGGAAGCGTTTTATCAGTATCTGCAGTCAGATGAAGCGATGAAAGTGTTTAAGAAATATGGATTTACTGCCAAGTAATATTACGGCTTCGGAGTTTTTCACTCCCGTCGTACTGTCTTTTGAGGTGGCTTTGGCATCGGGCATCGCCGTCATCATTCTCGGGACGCTCGCCGGCGCCTGGATGGCGAAAGCGAGATTTCCCGGAAAAACGGCCGTGGAAACCCTGTTTATGCTCCCGCTCGTTCTTCCTCCTACCGTTGTCGGTTTCATTCTGATTATCATTTTCGGGAAACACAGCGTTATCGGCCGGGCGATTGAACAGGTTTTTCACCAGTCCGTCATCTTCACGTGGTGGGCCGCGGTGATCGCTTCGGCCATCGTCGCTTTCCCGCTTATGTATCAGTCCGCCAAAACGGGTTTCGCCGCGGTTGATTCTGACATCGAGGGGGCGGCGAAAGTAGACGGGGCCGGCAGATGGCAGGTATTTACCCGCATTTCCGTGCCGCTTGCCTTTCCCTCCCTCTTGACCGGAAGCATTCTCAGTATCGCAAGAGCGCTCGGTGAATTCGGGGCGACTTTAATGTTTGCGGGAAATATCCCGGGCGTCACCCAAACGCTGCCGACAGCGATTTACGTCGCGATGGATTCCGGCAATGAAACACTCGCCTGGGTATGGGTGATCTGTATTATGATCATTTCTTTTCTGATGCTGTTTTTCATCCAATTGAAAAAACCAGCTTGACCATCCGCCTTCCGCGCAGATTTCGCCGGGAGGCTTTTTGATTTAAAATCGGATGGTATATAATGAAACAAAAACACACAAAGGGTGCGGCTATGAAGATTAATGTCATTATCGCGGATGATAATTCTTTCATCAGAGAAGGAATGAAAATCATTTTGCATACATATGAGGAATTTACTGTATCGGCAACTTTGGAAAACGGACTTGAGGCGGCAGAGTATTGTAAAAACAATCCCGTCGATATCGCCTTATTGGACGTCCGCATGCCGGTAATGAACGGCGTCGAAGCCGCAAAGCGGATCGCGGAGGAAACGGATACGAAGCCGATGATCCTGACGACATTTGACGACGATGAGTATATTTTAGAAGCGATTAAAAACGGCGCGAAAGGATATTTATTAAAAAATACCGAACCGGAACGGATCCGCGATGCGATCAAAAGCGTCTTCAACGGGCACAGCATCCTTCAGGACACCGTGCTGGATAAAATAAAAGACAGCCTTTTCCGTCCGGCGGAAGCAGCGCATCAGATTGATGAAAGCCAGTTTACTGAAAGAGAGCTCAGCATCATGTCGCTCATTGCGAAAGGGTTCTCAAACAGGGAAATTTCAAAACAGCTTTTCATTTCTGAAGGGACGACGGCCAATTATATTTCATCTATTTTAGGGAAAACGGGACTTGAGCACAGAACGCAGATCGCGATTTATTATATTACCGGGAAGGTGGATAACGGGCGTTGAACGGTATGGATTTCTGGATGCTGATAAGCAGACTGATCGTCATTTTTTACACGGCCTTTTTGTTCGTATCGGCAGACCGCCTTTACACGCCGTACGCCGTCTTGTTTCTGCTGCTTTATCTGTCTTTGGGCATTGCGGTCTGCATGATCAGGCCGCCCGCCTGGAGACGCGGAATCACCCTGCTCGCGCTGGCATTGACCGTCTGGCTTTCCGTACGGGGCCATCCGGCGTTTCTGTTTCTTTTGCCGCCCGCCATTTTCGCCGTCCTTGCCGAATACCCGGTTCACCGCTATATGTTCTGCCTGTTTGTGTTTTTGCCGTTTTTATTTATTCCGTACGGCGATCTTCCCGCCTATACCGTCATAACCCTGTTCTGCCTGGCGATTTTCGTATTGGCCGCCCGGTCAAACGATCGGCTGAAGAAATATGAGGAGCAGTCAGACAGTATGCGGTCGAGCATCGAAAAGCTGACGAAACAGCTGCACAGCAGCACCGAATACATCAAACAATCGGAGTACACCGGCAAACTCGAAGAAAGAAACAGATTGTCCCAGGCCATCCATGACAAAATCGGCCATTCCATGACCGGCGCGCTCATTCAGATGGAAGCGGCAAAGCGGATGCTCAGCTCCCATCCTGAAAAAGCGGCAGACCTGCTTCAAAACGCCATTACCATTTCTAAAGAAGGCATAGAGGATATCCGGATTACGCTGAAAAATATGAAACCGCCCGCTGAACAAATGGGCATTCACAGATTAAGAACATTTATTGATGAATTTTCGGCCAAAAACGGCCTGCCGGTTCCGTTTACGTACAGAGGTGATTTGGACAGGCTGACGCAAATGCATTGGAGAGTCATTCAGGAAAACGTAACCGAAGCCCTGACCAACACGATGAAATACGCCGATGCCACGCAGATCTCCATTGATATTCACGTTTTGAATAAAGCCGTGAAAGCGGAAGTGAAAGATAACGGAAACGGCGCCGTCCGCTTTAAAAAAGGCCTCGGGATGCTCGGTATGGAAGAACGGGCCGCCGTTCTCCGCGGAACCGTCATTTTTGACGGCACGGCGGGTTTTTCCGTCACAACCTTGCTGCCGATTGAATAAGTGAATGTTTTCATGTGAAAAATATGAAGATTCTCATGTCAAAGGAATGAACAGCTGCACTAACGGCCGTTCATTCTTTTTTTTATAATAAGAGCATCATAAGACATAGAGGTGGAAACATGAACATTTTGGAGCTCAAACAGCTGAGTAAGAAATTCGGCGATTACGCCGCCGTTGACCAGATGTCACTTGCCGTAAAAGAAGGTGAGATTTTCGGGTTTCTCGGCGCAAACGGAGCCGGAAAAAGCACAACCATCAACATGATTTCAGGCCTTTTAAAACCCTCAGACGGAGACATTTTGTTTCTCGGCAAAGATATTTTCAAGCACAGCAAAGCAACGAAAATGAATATCGGCATCGTCCCGCAGGACCTCGCCATTTATGAAGAATTAAACGCCTATGAAAATGTGAAATTCTTCGCCGGGTTATACGGCCTGAGAGGGGCGGCTCTGAAAGAACGGGTCGAGGAAGCACTGACATTCGTCGGTTTGAGCGATAAACACAAATATTTGCCGAAGCATTTTTCCGGCGGAATGAAACGCCGGCTCAATATTGCCTGCGCCCTTGCCCATCGGCCGAAACTGATCATCATGGATGAACCGACGGTCGGCATTGACCCGCAATCAAGAAATTATATTCTGCAATCAGTGAAAAAACTGAATGAAATGGGCTGCACGATCATCTATACGAGCCATTACATGGAGGAAGTTGAAGAAATATGCACGCGCATCGCTATCATTGACCACGGAAA
This sequence comes from Bacillus sp. Bwzl_19, assembly GCF_054900515.1. Classification (NCBI taxonomy): domain Bacteria; kingdom Bacillati; phylum Bacillota; class Bacilli; order Caryophanales; family Bacillaceae; genus Bacillus; species Bacillus sp. Bwzl_19. The sequence continues at coordinate 2,929,931 of NZ_CM142729.1, forward strand.
AGTCATCGCGGAAGGCACAAAGGAACAGCTGACCTCCATCATTACCGACACAAAAGATGTCGTGATTGAGCTGTCATCCGGAAACGGCATCAGTCTCGGCGATATTCAGGAGATTCCCGGCGTCAGAGCCGCGGCACTGGAAGAAAACAGCGTAAAAATCAGCTCTGACACAGGGGTCAACAATTTAAACCGCCTGATCCGATACTTCATGGACAAAGGAATTGAGATCCGCTCCTTACAGGAACAGGCCCCTGACTTAGAAACGGTATTTCTCACTCTGACAGGCAGAAGCCTGCGCGACTGACCAAACTGAAAGGAGGATTGCAAATGCGTATTCTGCACATCGCCGGGAAAGAAATCAAAATCAGTTTCCGTGACAGACGGACCTTTATTTTCATGCTTGCTTTTCCGATCGTCTTTATGCTGATTTTCACTGCGGCATTATCAAACGCCTTTGACTCAGAGGTGACGGTCGGGAACATCAAGGTGGTTTATACGGACCAGTCAAACGGCCCTCTTTCTCATTATTTTACTGAGTTTATGAAAGCGGCCAAAAAAGAGCATGTCTATTTTCAAAAAGCGGACACTGAGGCAAAAGGCAAAAACGATGTTCGTGAAAATCAGGCGGATGCTTTCGTCACTGTAAAAAACAGCGGTTTTCAAGTCTATACAAATGACCGGAGCGGCATGAACGGCACGATCGTCCAAGGCATGCTGACCGCTTTTACCAACCAATACAAAGCAGGCGCCGCCGCTTACAAGGCACATAAGGCACCTGCCGCCGGCGAAATAAAAAGTGATTATATTAAGCAGACGTCTTTAAACAAAGCGAAAGAACCGAAAGCGAAAGATTTTTACGCGGTTTCCATGACGACAATGATCGGGCTGTACGCCTCAATTTTTGCAAGCACCTTGTTCCGCGGGGAACGAATACGGCACACTGCGGATCGCCTGATCGCCGCGCCCCTTTCGAAAAGCGATATCTTTCTTGGAAAAATGCTCGGCATTTTGGCTGTGAACTTTCTGACGATCCTTGCCGTTGTCGCCTTCAGCAAATTTATCTTAAAAGCGAATTGGGGCAGCCATATGGGACTTGTGCTTTTGATTCTCGTCTCTGAAATTCTTTTGGCCGTCAGCTTCGGTCTCAGCATGAGCTATTTGACCAGAAAACCCGAAAGCGCCAGATTAATCACTGTCATCATCGTTCAGGTGATGGCCATTATCGGCGGCGCCTATTATAAATATGAAGACGGAGGAATTTCCGTCCTGTCGCCATTAACTTGGATCAATAAGGCGATTAATAAAATTATATACGCCAATGACGTATCAGCCGCCTGGCCTGCAATTGGTTTAAATACAGCATTAGCGGCGCTCTTTTTGCTGATCGCCGCGGTTACGTTTCAAAGACGGGAGGGACTGTAATATGAAAAACTTCTGGTGGCTGTTTACACATGCTCTCAAAGGGATTACAAAAAGCAAAAAACAGCTCATCCTTTATATCGGCGCACCGCTGATCGGCGTCTTTCTCTCCTTCATGACCAATGCCAATGGCGGAGCCGAAACGCTCAATATCGGCATTCTCAACCAAGACGGAGGAGAAGTGTCCCAGGATACGGTATCGTTTTTAAAAGGGCTGGATCATGTGAGGATTTCGGAGGAAACGGCTGCGTCTGCCTCATCAAAGATCGCGTCAGGGAAAATGGAGGCGCTGATTACGTTTGAAAAAGGCTTTTCGCAAAGCGTAAAAGACGGGAGACCGTCTCATATCGGCATGACCTCGCTGAAAGGCGCCCAGGTCACCGGGTATGTCAGCTCTTATCTGTACAATTATATTAACAGCGCCGCCTCAATCGGCAAATCTTCCGGCGGAGACGCGAAAGCTTTTCAGGCGATGTACGCCGATTTCAAGCATTCTCCCATTCAAACGGAATCCGCTGTTTTACAAGATACATCGAACCATAAAGAAATGACTTACTCAGTCATTGGATATCTCATCATTATTATGCTCTATTCCGCCGGCAACCTGACAGAACTGATGATTAAAGAGAGAGAAAACAGAACGTACTACAGGCTGCTGTCAACGCCGATCACGTCAAAACAGTATGTATTGGCGAACGCGGCGGTGAATATGATTATCATGGCCGTCCAAATTATATTCGCCGTTCTCTTTATGGGCGCAGCTTTTCATATTCAGCCGTCATTCCCGCTGTGGCAGCTGTTCGCCCTGATGATGCTGTTTGCCTTAAGCGCGATCGGGATCGCCTTTATTACCGTCGGTTTTTCCAACAGCAGCGCTTCGGCGTCGGCGCTTTTGAATTTAATCGTCGTACCGACATGTTTGCTGGCAGGCTGCTTCTTTCCCGGCAATATTATGCCGAAAACGGTGCAGACAATCGCCGAATTTCTGCCTCAGCATTGGGTGCTCGATACGGTGGATCAACTGCAGCACGGCCGTTCGCTCCAAAGCCTGACACTGAATATCACTATTTTAGGAGCCTTCGCCGCCGCCTTTTTATTAATTGCCGCATACAGGTTCAGTGTAAAACGGCAGTCACAGACATTTATGTAAAAGAAAAACAGCCCCGTAAAGGGCTGTTTTTTCTTAGAACAGAAGCTCGTCCGGATTCGGGCCGACACGCTCGTCTTTGTTTAATGCGCTGATATTTTCCATTTCTTCCTGTGACAGTTCGAAATCAAAAATATCGGCATTTTCTATAATGCGGTGCTCTTTAATGGATTTCGGAATTGTAACGACTTCGTTTTGAAGATCCCAGCGCAAAATCACTTGAGCAACCGATTTGTTATGTTTTTCCGCAATTTGTGACAGCACATCGTTATCCAAGAGCTGTCCCTGCATCAATGGAGACCATGCTTCCACTTGAATGCCCTGCGCTTTGCAGAAATCTCTTACTTCTTTTTGAGTCAGGCGCGGATGGAATTCAATCTGGTTGACCATCGGCTTGATTTCAGCATCTTTCAGCAGTTCCTCTAAATGATGCACTTGGAAGTTGCTGACGCCGATTGCGCGGATTTTGCCGTCTTTGTACAGCTTTTCAAGAGCACGCCATGTGTCTTTATATTTATCCTTGCCGGGCCAATGAATCAAATAAAGATCGAGGTAATCGAGGCCGAGGCGCTCAAGGCTTTTCTCAAATGCGTCAAGTGTCGTTTCGTATCCTTGATCTTCATTCCACACTTTTGACGTGATGAACAGCTCTTCTCTGGCAACGCCTGCAGCTCTGATGCCTTCGCCGACACCTTCTTCATTTTTGTAAATAGCCGCCGTATCAATGCTGCGGTAGCCGTTTCTGATAGCCGCTTCGACAGCGTTTGCCGCTACGCTTCCGTTTTCCACCTTGAACACGCCAAGGCCGAACCACGGCATTTCAACGCCATTATGAAGCTTTACAGTATCTTTTAAGCTTTTTGCCACGTTGAACCATCCTTTCTAGTCTTTATGTAAACGGTTATTATTATCTCATATTTCCGCAGTAAGAAACCAATTATACGCTCAACGTTCTAACAGAAACCATCTTTAGTCCCCAAGTACCACTAACGTTATTATTTTCCTATTTTTGAATAATTAAGGTTAAATGGGTAACTGTCCGGGTAAATGGCTACTGTAGCCACCAAACAATTGAAGGAGGAAATATTATGAAACGTATGCGTATCCCTATGTCCGTTGCCCTTGGCGCCGCTTTGTCTCTGACTCCTCTGTCCTTTGTATCCGCAAAAGAAAACCCGGTCCCTCAAAACATGGCACAGCAAACATCAGATGTCTCAGCAAAAGATGTAGGATTAAATATTGACGTTGACCTGCTCGGAATCGGCAATCAAATTGCTGACGCGATTAAGTCCGCAAAAAACCGTGACGGCTTCGTCAAAAATTTAATGGAATCTTCATTCTACTCTTCCGGACAAAAATATAACGTCATGGTGTTTAATTTAAGTCAGGAATATGAAGATCATTTTAACGGCGTTCAGTTTTACGGTTCGGCCGTTTATGACGGCATTACGTACGGCATTTGGGTGTTTGAAGACGGAAGCTTCACCAATAAAGGCGATGGCGGCTGGATCAACTGGGCCTTCAGAGGCTGGTTTGACCGCGACGGCAATCACGTCGAATTCCATCGCCCGTAATATAAAAAAGTCCGGCGCACATACGCCGGACTTTTTTCATTTATTCATCTCCGTCAAGCATGGCCGCTTCAACATCATTGATGTATTGGCGAAGCTCATGCGACATGTCGCGGGAAATCTCCCGTTCTTCGAATAATGTTTGGATTTCGTTGCGGATGGCCTGCACGGCCCGCAGTTTGATTTCGAGCTTTTGATTTTCAAAACGGCGGCTCGGACTCTGTTCGTGATACGAGTGCTCCAGCCTGAAAATCAAGTGATTGTAAAAGGAAATGACGGCAAGCGTCACGTCTTTATTTTCTTCGGTCATGTGTTTTTTCAGGCTTTCAATAGCCGCTTTTGCCGTTTTAACCCTTGTGGCACGAATAAGGCCTTCTTCATTTAAAATCGACATTTCCGGCTTTTTATGTTCGCCGAAAAAGATCCAGTACATCAGCCGTTTCAGCTTTTTCTTAGACAAGCCGACTTTAAACGGATTGGTATAAAGCACTTCCAGCTCATCGAACCGTTCCTGTAGGCTGTCAGCCGTTTCTTCCGGTATGTCGCCCCGCTCAATCAGCCGCAGCAGTTCTTCCTGTTCAGCCTGTATCCCTTGGGCGCGAACCTTCCGCTCATCTTTTTTCGTGCGGTTTTTTACCGTGAACTGCTGGAACCTGAGATTTTTCATTTTCTCATTGTACTCGGCAATGACCGCAAAAGAAGCCGTTTTGTTTGTCTCATTCATATTTTCTTTAATGGCTGTTAAGGCAGCCTTTATCAGCTTCCGTCTCGCTGTCAGCAATTTGACTTTCTTTTCTTTCACATTGTCTTCCGGCTTTTCAGTCAGAATCGGCAGTACGATTGTCGCCAGCACCAATGTGCACAAAATAACGCCCGCGGCTAAAAAGAGAATCAAATTCCGTTCAGGAAACGGCGAGCCGTCGGAGATCACGTACGGAATGGAAAAGGAACCCGCAAGCGTGACCGCTCCCCTGACGCCTGAAACTGAAATCAGCAGGGTGGAGCGCAAGCCGGGCTTATAAATGCTCTGGTCCTTGTTAAAAAACCACTTCCCGTTCCAAAAAAACAGCACCCACAAAAACCTGAGAATCATTAACGTCAGCGTAATGACGATAATGTACCCGATGACCATCATATTGTTAAACGCGGTGTCATTAAAAATGACAGAAACCACATCGGGTATTTGCGTTCCTAAAATAACGAAAACAAGACCGTTAAGAATGAACAAAATAATATTCCACGTACTTGAAGAGACGATTTGCAGTTTGACCATCGTTGATTCCAGACGATCCTGCTCCACCGCATGCGTGATGCCGCCGGCCACAACCGCTAAAATGCCGGAAACGCCGATTTCTTCAGCCGCCAGATAGATGACAAACGGCGTCAGAATTTGAATGAGCATATGCATCGTGACATCCTGCATGCCGAGGCGGCGCAAAAATAACCGGAAACGGATAATCAAAAAAGAAATGACGACACCGCTGAGTAAACCTCCGGCTGAAATCAGAACGAAGCTGAACGCGGCCTGCGCCAGCGAAAATGCCCCCGTCACGGCAGCCGCAATCGCAAATTTAAAAGCGACCAGGCCGGATGCGTCATTCATCAGCCCTTCTCCTTCAAGGAGACGGAGAATGCCTTTTGGCATCTTCACACGTCCTGACAGAGCACTCACCGCAACAACGTCAGTCGGTGACAGAATCGCCGCGAGCCCAAACGCGGCGGCCAGCGGAATACCCGGAATCATCCAATGAATGGTGTAACCGCCGACAATCACCGTGGCAAACACGAGCCCGAGCGCAAGAAGCAGAATCGGCGCTCTTAAATTCCAAAGTTCCGCACGCGGCGTTCGTTTTCCATCGTTAAAAAGCAGCGGAGCAATAAACAAAACAAAAAACAATTCGGTATTCAGTTCAAAATGAAGCCCCTGCGGAAATGACGCCGCAATGATACCGAGCGCCACCTGAATCAGAGGCACCGGGATAAAGGGGACAAACCGATTTATAATATTTGAGATCGCAATGATGGTTAAAAGTACGAGTACGACTAAAAATATGTCCAAAGCATGACCTCCTTCATCTGCTGCATTGTATCATTATTGCCTGTTCTCTTCCTTGATCAAAGGCCGAAGCCAATCATCGGGCAGGCCTGATATATTTTCCGCACACAACCAGTCTTCTTTTATTTTACCCGTTTTTATTTAAAATTTCTCATAACGTGCTCACAGCGAACTTTTTTCCTATGTCTATATTTTTTCACAAAAGAAAAAAGCTTGTTTTCTGTGAAAACAAGCTTTTCGCAGGCTGCATTCTTGTCAGCAGCTCTATTTTATTCGTGAAAATTCGTTCCGTCTGTTGTCGCTTTAATGATGCCCGCGCGGATGACGAAATCTCCGAAGTGTTCGCCTTCCTCCCTCTCTTTCGCGTAGCGCGGCAGAATGGTGCGAAGCTCACTCAGAATTTCCTCTTCACCGATATTTTCCCGGTACATTTTGCTTAAACGGCTGCCGTCAAACGCCGCCCCTAAATACATATTATATTTTCCCGGCGCCTTTCCGATAAAACCGATTTCGCCGAGCGCATGGCGGGCGCAGCCATTCGGGCATCCTGTCATACGGATGGTGATTTCTTCATCCCGCAGCCCGTTTTCGTCAACAATTTCTTCAATTTTATCAATCAGCTTCGGCAGATACCGCTCCGCTTCGGCCATGGCGAGCCCGCATGTCGGAAGCGCGACGCAAGCCATTGAACTGCGGCGCAGGGCGGAATGCTGCCGGCCGTCTGTCAGACCGTATTGTTCGATTAATTCGCTGATTTGTTGCTTTTTCTGGCTCGAGACATTGCCGATAATCAGGTTTTGATTAGAGGTGAGACGGAAATCCCCCGTATGGACTTTGGCGATTTCACGCATTCCCGTCATCAGCTTGTAATCCTCATAGTCCGTGACACGGCCGCCTTCGATAAACATCGTAAAGTGCCATTTTCCTTTTACGCCCTTCACCCATCCGTAACGGTCGCCGTTATGGTCAAAATGATAAGGTTTCGCTTCATCCAGCTGCCAGCCGAGGCGGTTTTCCAGCTCGTTTTTTACGTTGTTAAGCCCGAGACGGTCAACGGTATATTTGAATCTGGCATTCTTTCTGACGGAACGGTTTCCGTAATCACGCTGAATCGTAATAACTTTTTCCGCTATATCATACAGCTGCTCCGGCTTGCAGAAGCCGATAACTTTTGAAAGCTGCGGATAAGTGGCCGTATCGCCGTGCGTCATTCCCATCCCGCCGCCGATCGCTACATTAAAGCCGATAAGCTTGCCTTCTTCTACAATGGCAATGAAGCCAAGATCTTGAGAAAAGACATCGATATCATTGGACGGAGGCACGGCGATTCCGATTTTGAATTTCCGCGGCAGATACAGCGGCCCGTACATCGGTTCCGTTTCCGTGTCAGGAGTGCCCGCCACACGTTCTTCATCAAGCCAGATTTCATGATAGGCTCTCGTGCGCGGAAGAAGGTCGTCGCTCAGTTTTTTCGACCATTCGTATACTTCGGCATGAATTTCCGACTGATACGGATTTGAAGCGCACATGACGTTTCGGTTGACATCTCCGCAGGCCGCAATGGTATCAAGCAGCGCCGCATTGATTTTCTGAATCGTTTTTTTCATGTTCCATTTTAAAATTCCGTGCATTTGGAATGTTTCACGGGTTGTCAGCTTTAATGTTTGATTTCCGTATTTTTGCGCCAGTTCATCCATGACAAGCCATTGTTCCGGAGTTGAAACGCCGCCGGGCATCCGGACGCGCAGCATGAACTGATACGCCGGTTCAAGCTTTTGTTTCTGGCGTTCATTGCGGAGGTCGCGGTCATCCTGCAAGTAGCTTCCGTGATGCTTCATCAGCCGGTTGTCATCGTCCGGGATGCCGGCTGAAATCCGGTCAAGCATGACTTCTTTCAATGTGCCGCGCAAATAATCACTTTTTTCTTTAATATCCTCAACATCACTTGGAGGGCCTTCCGGCGCTTTTAAAATGTTGTTCACCATGCTGAATAAGCTCCTTTCAAACCAAAATCAATATACGTCACGCTGATAGCGTTTTTTCTGCTGCATGTCTGTCAGGAAGCTTTCCGCTTTTTCACGGCTCATGCCGCCTTCTTCCTGAATAATATCGAGAAGCGCCTGGTGCACGTCATGCGCCATATGCTGTTCATCACCGCAGATGTATACAGCGGCTCCCTGCTGCAGCCATTCATACAGCTCTTTGCTTTGTTCTTTCATGCGGTGCTGCACATATACTTTTTCCTCCGAATCCCGGGAAAAAGCGACGTCCATTTTTGTGAGAACACCGTTTTGCAGCCATTTTTGCCATTCCGTCTGATACAGAAAATCAGTGACAAAGTGCTGATCTCCGAAAAACAGCCATGTTTTCCCTTCGGCTCCGGTTTCTTCACGCTCCTGCATAAAGGAACGGAAAGGCGCGATGCCTGTCCCCGGCCCGACCATAATGATCGGTGTATCCGGATTTTCCGGCAGCTTGAAGTTTTGGTTATGCTGAATGTAAATCGGAAGCGTATCTCCCGGCTGGAGCCGTTCTGCACACAGAATGCTGCAGACGCCTTTTCGTTCCCTGCCGTGCGCGTCATATCTGACCGCTCCGATTGTCAGATGCACTTCTTCCGGATTCGCTTCTAAACTGCTTGCGATCGAATAGAGCCGGGCCGGCATTTTACGCAGGATGGAAAGAAAGTCTTCCGCGGACGCTTCCCACGGGCCGAAATCACGGACGAGATCAAGCAGGTCACGGCCATTGATGTACGCTTTCACCAGCTCTTCGTTCCCTTCGGCCAGAAGTTCACTCAGCTTTTTGTCAGCCGTAAACTGTGCGGCCTTTTGCAGGAGCGGTTTTGTCAGGACGGTGATTTCAAAATGAGAAGTCAGCGCGTCTTTCAGCGGACGGAGCTCTCCTTGTTTATTCACCGCCACTTCCTGTTTCGGGTCCCATTTCAGCTCATTGATCAGCTCATCAACGAGCGCCGGATCATTTTCGGGATAGATGCCGAGGCTGTCTCCGGGCTGATACGCGAGACCCGAGCCTTCAAGCGAAAGCTCGAGATGGCGCGTTTCTTTATTCGAACCGCGTCCGTTCAGATTGATGTTCTCAAGAACCTCAGCCCGAAACGGATTTGTTCTGGAATAAACGGATTCACCGAGAGCGTGCGTTTCGGCAGGCGCTTCGGCTGTTTGGTTTCCGGCTCCTTCGTTCAAACCGCCGATGACAGCGTCAAGCCATTCCGAAAACGGCTCATCATAATCGAGATCGCAATCAACCCGGGGCGCAAGCTGCGTGCCGCCGAGCTCTTGAAGACGCTCATCAAATTCTTTGCCTGTTTGGCAGAAAAATTCATACGAGCTGTCTCCGAGCGCCAAAACGGAAAAACGGAGCGCTTCAAGCTTCGGCGCGCGTCTGCCGTGAAGAAATTCATGAAAAGCCAGCGCATTATCCGGCGGATCTCCTTCTCCGTGCGTACTCACCACGATCAGTAAATTGTTTATTTTTTTCAGACTATTCGGCTTAAAATCGTTCATCGACGCGATGGTGACCTGGAATCCCCGTTCCTCAAGCGTCTTTACCGTCTGTTTCGCAAGACCTTCCGCATTTCCCGTTTGCGATCCGTATAAGACGGTCACCTCTCTTGAGACTGCCGGGCTTTCTGCCGGAACCTGGGGAGCGGGTGCGGCTGTTTCACCAGACTCGGACCGGGCCGCAGCCAAGTAGCCGCTCAGCCAGATTTTCTGTGATTCTGTCAAGGTCGGCAGAAGGCGGTTAAGGAGCTCTGCCTGCTCCTGATTAAACGGACTGTTCATGACCTGAAGTTGCAACGATATCCACCTCACAAGGAATTAAACGTAACGTACGTTATTTCTATAGGAATTGTCAAAATAATATTCTAATTGAAACTTTACCGAAAATTTGTATGTAAGTAAAATATATAATCATGATGATAATGATTAAGATTACTAATGATAAAAAGCCCTTTGCACTCGGCAAAGGGCTTACACGAATAAGCCGGCGGGCACTTCTTTTATAAAAGGAGAAGTTTCTCCGGGAGACAGCACGGTCAGATGATGCATCGCCCGCGTGCAGGCCGTATATAACAGCTTGCGGTCATGCTGGCTTTTGTACTGGGTAACAGAGGCGTCAGCGACAATGACGGCGTCAAACTCAATGCCTTTTGCCAAATACACGGGAATGACGCATACCCCTTTTTGGAAAGGCTGATTTTCTTTATTGATCAAACGGACATCGCTTGCGACGCTGGCCGCCTGAAATACTTTTTTTGCTTCCGCGGCAGTTTTGCAGATGACGGCGATCGTTTCCCAGCCTTTTTTCCTGAGCTCCCGTATTGTTTCCGTCAATTGCTCCTGCCGCGCTTTTTCTGTATCCGCCCGCAGGACACGCGGTTTTTCCCCGTTCCGGTTAAAAGGCTCAATGTCATCGCCGTCATCGAGCAGCGCTTTTGTAAATTCAACAATCTGCCGCGTCGATCTGTAAGTCCGCTTCAGGCTGACATACTTTTCTGCGCCGTTGCGAAAGCAGCCGGCAAGTGAAGAAGGGCCTGTGATGGTGTGGGCATAAATCGACTGGATGATATCACCGAGCACCGTCATCTTCGCGGCTGGGAAGATGCTTTGAATATACGTCAGCTGAAATGGGGAATAATCCTGCGCTTCATCAATGAATACGTGCTTCATTTGTGTGTTTTTTCTTTTTCCTTCTATTAGATCCTGCAAATAAAGATACGGAGCTGCATCTTCATAAGGGAGTGACTGCTCTGCGAACGCTTTCCGGGTCAAAGCGCCGATGCTCTGCCATTGATCAGGCTTTTCATATGATCCCCAGTCTGAAAACAGCCGGAGATACATCCGGTTTATATCGAGAAAGCCAAGCTGTCTGACGGCCTGCTTAATCGGCTTAAAAGCTTTCCCCACAATGATGGCGCCAAGCAGCCGCTGTTCGCGCTGATGGTCGTCAAAAGCAGGTTCATCATCCGCCTCTTGCTTCTTGAGTTTTTGATAAACCTGAGCATAGTCTTCCTTATCAAGCAGCTCACTCTCCTGCAGAACCCATTCCTTCTTACGTTCCTTTTTTTCGAGTGCGCTGATTTCCGCAAGAAGCCATTCTGCCGTCAGCTCCGCTCTGTTCGGAATCGGCAGCTGCTGATCAAGTGAGTAAAAGTAATCTTCAATCCGCTCTTTTGAAATCAGCATTTCTCCCCGGAAGCTGACCTGTTTACACATCAGGCCGGAGACGGAAAGCGATCCGGCGTAACGGTCAATCATGGTCCGGAAAGCTGATGACGCTTTGTAGGCGATGGCTGTGAGCCTTACGAAAAGCGCGTCCTGATTTTGCTCAGTCAGGCAATATTCGAGCTGCTCGTACGGGCTTTCACAATCAAACTTTCGTCCGAGCCGGCGGGCGATATATTCCTGAAAGGTGGCCTGCTCCATATTCTCTTCTCCCAATTCCGGCAATACGGCGGAAACGTAACTGTTGAACAAAATGTTTGGGGAAAACAGCACAATCTGACGGGCATCAAGCACACCGCGCCCCCGGTATAGCAAATAAGCGGCCCGCTGAAGCGCCGCGGATGTTTTCCCGCTTCCGGCGGCTCCCTGAACGATGAGATATTTGCTTTTTTCATCCCGGATGATTTCATTTTGTTCTTTTTGAATGGTTGACACGATATTTTTCATATGCCGGCCGGAATGTTCGCTCAGCACCTCTTGCAGCATTTCGTCACCAATCGTCATATCCGTGTTGAACATCGCTTTAAGCGTCCCGTTTTTAATGATAAACTGCCGCTTCAGTGTGATGTCGCCTTCTATGATTTCATCCGGAACTTCGTAGCGGGCTTTTCCCGGGGAATATTGATAGTAAAGAGATGAGATGGGCGCCCGCCAATCGTAAATGAGAAATTGCTCATTGTTTTCGTCCATCAAAGAAGTCAGCCCGATATAAATCCGCTCGGAAGAAGATTCCCCTTTTTCCGTAAAATCGACACGGCCGAAGTAGGGAGAGGCTTTCAGCTTTTGGATTTTTTGAAGCTGCCGATATTGAAGCCGATGCGTCCGTTCACGTTCTGAAAGCATTTCCGCCTGCTGTTTGATGCTTGAAAATGTTTCCGCCGCTTCATGGGCGTCATCCAAATTCACGGTGACATCATCCCAGAACGTTTTTCTCAGGCCGACAATATCCTGCTTCAATCCGCCCGATGATGCTTCAAGACGCGTTTCTTTCTGATCCAGTTCTTTCATTACAAAATTGATTCGTCCCTGCTCTTCTTTCCATTCTTCATCACGTTTTGCCATCAGCGGCACCTCCGACATCAAGCTGACAAATCCGGCTTTCTTTACACAAACATATTATTCATCATTATAGTCAAATACCCTTTTTCTTATCATATCGGGCGTCTTTTTTATCCGTTATGCAAAAAAACCGATTTCTTTTATGAAATCGGTTTTTTACTGATCTATATGATAGGAACGAATCGGCAGGCGCCACCTGAAAACATAACTGCAGATGCGGCATGCCACAAGCACTAGGAACAGCACATACAAACCTGCGGCATTCCCGGCCCAGCCGAGGCCCACGATTAATCCTCCGAGTGCGGCCCAGACTGCATAAATTTCCGACTTGAGCACAAGGGGCTTCCTGCCCGCGAGCAGATCCCGTATGATGCCGCCCCCGCTTCCGGTCAGCACCGCGGCCGCAACCACTGCACTGAGCGGATGGCCCATTTTTACGGCATACAAAGCGCCTTGGATGGCAAACGCCGAAAGCCCGATGGCATCGGATACGTTTCCCCATTTACTCCAATGTCTTAACAGCAGCTTCGGAAATAAAAAGACAATCGTAACTGATGCGAGAGCGATTTGAAAAAACGCGCCTTGCTCCCACAAGGCGGAGACCGGAACACCGATCAGCAGGTTTCGGATGGCTCCGCCGCCGAACGCTGTTACAATCCCCAAGATATACACGCCTAAAATATCATACTCCTCTTCCATCGCAACAATCGCTCCGCTGACCGCAAACGCAATGATGCCGATTACACTAAGCAGCTCCCAGGCCATTCCATATGCTCCTTTTTATTTGTTAAATTTTCTGACGACCATTAGATTTTATAATCGCTTTCTCTTAAAATCAACCTTATTTTTGAAAGATTCTGATTCCAAAATCGGGACAACTGCATTCATCATATCTGGAGGTGAGAATATTTTCCTATTTTATACTATATTAGGAGGTTTATTGGAAGTTACATTGAATACTTTCTCTTAACAAAAAAGGGGGGTTATAAGATGAAAATCAGTTCACTTGTTTTTCCAGTTTTATTGGCCGCCGGATTAATTCCCGGCCTGCCGTCAGCCGAAAACCATACGCATTCGCACACTCATGCGGAGCCGGCCAAAACGGTGTATACGGACCCGCTTCCGAAAGCCGATCATTTTAAAGATCTGAAAGGCCCGGTTCAGATTGAACAGACGGTTGATACAAAAATTCTGGATGAAAACGGTAAGCAGGTCGGCACGAAACGATTCGATGCCAATGTCAATCAGGATAAAGCCTCAACTAAAGCCAGCACGGGCTCTCAGAAGGTCAGAGTACTGGCGGTGGCGGACGCTGAATACCGCGCCAAATACAGCGACTGGCAAACGCGAATCGTCCAGATCGTGGAGCAGGCTGATGTCGCCTTCAACCGTGATCATAACATTGATTTTGTCGTACAGGCCGTGCAAGCCTGGAATTCCTCCGGCTCAAACAGTTCTCAGATTTTATCGAATCTCCAAAGCAGCTTCAGAAATCAAAATTATCATTTTGTCGTCGGTTTTACCGCAAAATCGAGTTTTGACGCCGGCGGTATCGCGTATGTATATAACGGCAAACCGAGCGGCCCGGCCTTCAGCGTGAACCTAGATCAAGGAACGGCCAACACGGCGAAAGCGGCCCAGCACGAGTTTTCCCATAATTTCGGACTTCAGCATGACGCCCAAGGCAGCGGCATCCGCTGCGTCATGAATTATGATTATGCCTATTCCGTAGATATTTGGGACAGTTCCCATAACAGACAGATTGAGACAAACAAAGCTTGGTACAGATAATAGAAAAAGAGCCGCTCCCATGGAGCAGGCTCTTTATTTTGCCGTGCGTTCCGCTTTGACAAAACACATGCAGACAATAATGAGAATAAATGCCGTCAATGCTAAGAATGGAATGGTAATAAAACCGAACCAGTTAATATATTCAGATGAGCAAGGTACGCCGTAGACGCATGGCTTGATGCCGCTGAAACCGGGCACCTTCTGCTCAAGGTAATGCATGATCGATATAAACGCACCGATGACGGCCATCGGGAGCACATATTTTTTCACGCGCGTGTCACCCTGAAAGGTGGCGATTCCTAAAATCAGGACAAGCGGGTACATGAGAATTCTTTGATACCAGCACAGCTCGCACGGTATGAATTTTCTGATCTCGCTGAAATATAGGCTGCCGAGCATGGCAACAAGAGCTATTACCCAAGAAGCATATAAAAATACGATTCTATTTTTCATTTTTCAGCTCTTTCTTAATCGTTTTTGAAATCTCCTCATAATTAGCGAAGTCTTTAATCACTTTGTCATTTACGTAAATCGTCGGTGTCGCCGTGATATTTAATTTATCATTCAGGTCAGTGTCAGCTTTCAGCTCTGTTGCGAAGGTTTCTTTATCAAGGTTTTCCTTCAGCTTGTCAGGATCAACCTTTTTCGCGGTGCTTTTGACCGTCTTTTCAAGCAATGCAGGCGTGACCCATTCCTGTTCGCTTGACGGCTGCTCTTCAAACAGCTTTTCATGGAAAGCCCAGAATGATGCCGGGTCTTCCTTCCACACCTCTTCTGAAGCAAGTGCCGCCAGACGCGAGCCGGTTCCGTGGAACATGACGTTCACAAATGAAAATTTCACGTCGCCTTTATCGATAAAATCTTTTTTGATTTTCGGAAAGATATCGCTGTTAAATACTTTGCATGACGGACATTTGTAATCTCCGAATTCAACTACCGTCACAGGCGCGCTGTCTTTGCCAAGCACGGGCTGTCCTTTAATGGAAGGCTGTTCGGCGACTGTTTCGCCCGCTTTTTCCGTTTGGTTGTTAATAATTACGATGGCCGCAAATAAAACGACAACGATTAACGTCAGAATCACCGCAAATTTCGCAGACGATTGTTTCTTTTTCACTCAGACACCTCATTGTTTTTAAAATAAAAAAGAAGCGGATGCCGGATGGCCCGCTTCTCTATTTTACCAAGACAACCTTGTTTAAGAAAACCCTGAAAAACGAATTATCTTTGACAATTATTCCGCTTTCACTCTCATGACGCGCATCGCGTTGGCAACGGCGATCAGCGTGACGCCTACATCTGAAAAGACCGCTTCCCACATGGTGGCGAATCCGAATGCGCCAAGCAGGAGAAAAATGATTTTTACGCCTAAAGCAAATCCAATATTCTGCCAGACGATCCGGCGTGTGCGGCGTGCAATCCGGATGGCTTCGGCTGCTTTTGACGGCTGGTCTGTCATCAGGACGACATCGGCCGCTTCGACGGCGGCATCAGAACCGAGAGCCCCCATGGCAGCTCCGATGTCAGCTCTGGCAAGCACAGGCGTATCGTTAATCCCATCACCGACAAACATCAGTTTTTCATTCGGTGCAAGCGCCGCTTCGAGTTCTTCGACTCGGTCTACTTTGTCTCCCGGCAGCAGTTCTGTATACACGTCATCAATACCGAGCTCGCGGCCGACCGCTTCACCGGTCTGCTTTGAATCACCCGTCAGCATCACTGTCCGTTTGACGCCGAGCGCTTTTAAACGGGCAATGGCCTGTTTGGCGTCCTCTTTGATTTCATCGGCGATCACGATCGCCCCCGCATATTGCTGATCAACGGCAACGTAAACGACGGTTCCGTTGTTTTCAGCTGTGCCGAAAGCGATTTGTTCTTTTGCCATCAGTTTTTGATTTCCGGCCAAAATCGTTGATCCGCCGGTTTTCACCCGAATGCCGTGTCCGGGTATTTCTTCATATTCTTCAATCTCCTCAGCCGCGAGCGGTTGATTGTAAGCCTCACGGATGGATGAAGCAATCGGATGATTGGAATGGACTTCGGCAAGCGCAGCCGCATGAAGCAGGCTGTCTTGCGTAAATCCTGCCGCCGGTTTGATATCAGTAACGGCGAAATTGCCTTTCGTTAAGGTTCCCGTTTTATCAAACACGGCGTATGCCACCTGATTGAGCGCTTCTAAATAGTTGCTGCCTTTCACGAGCACCCCTGCTTTAGACGCGGCTCCAATACCGCCGAAAAACCCGAGCGGAATGGAGACGACGAGTGCGCACGGACAAGAAATCACAAGGAAAATCAGCGCCCGGTACACCCAGTCGGACAGCGCGGCTGACGGCACGAAAAGCGGCGGTAAAAAGGCGAGAAGCACCGCGACAATGACAACGGCCGGTGTATAGTACTTGGCAAACTTCGTAATAAAGTTTTCCGTTTTCGCTTTGCGTCCGGCCGCATTTTCGACCAGATCCAATATTTTTGATACGGCGGAGTCTTCATATCCTTTAGAGGTTTCAATATGAAGCACGCCGTTCTGGTTCATAAATCCGGCCATCACATCTTGGCCCGGCTCCGCTTTTCTCGGCACGGATTCGCCCGTTAAAGCGGATGTATCAACCATCGATGAGCCGCTCAGCACCTTTCCGTCCAGCGGAATCCGTTCTCCGGGATTCACGACGATGACCTGTCCGACTTTGACCTCCTGCGGCGGAACGGCAGTCATGCCGTTTTCCGTTTTCACATTGGCGTACTCAGGACGGATGTCCAATAACGCGCTGATCGATTTTCTGGATCGGCTGACGGCCGCCCCCTGAAACAATTCACCGATTTGGTAGAACAGCATGACCGCGACGCCTTCCGGATACTGATGAATGATAAATGCGCCGATTGTCGCAAGCGCCATCAGAAAATGCTCATCAAATACCTGGCCGCGGACAATATTTTTCCCCGCTCTGGCTACGATATCGCCGCCGATGATCAAATATGAAGCAAAAAAGAGCAGAAACTCAAGGACGGCGCCTGTGTGCGCGAAGTAAGCGATGACGGCCAAAACGGCGCCCGCCGCCAATCTCACTAGCATCAGCTGCAGCTTTTTGCGGTATTCATCCTCGCCAGGTTTGTCTTCATGCTTCGAACGGACGGTCACATGAGGATCAATGGACTTTACTTTTTTTGCAACTTCATCTTTCATCCATTGCTCATCTTTGCCCCCGGCCGAAACTGTAATGGTGCTTGCCGCAAAATTGACAGCACAGCCGTCGATGCCGTCAATGGCTTTTACGCCGTTTTCTATTTTTTTTGCACAGTTGCTGCAATCAAGTCCGTCTAACACAAATTCACCTTTTGCCGCTTTCATTTTCGACTCACCCTACTTTCCGTAATAGGATTCCCATAATATCAATGCAGCTAAACGAAATTATATATATGAGCATATGTTCATATAGTTGTTTTCTATATTATATGCAAGTTTTGAATAAAGTGTCAATAAAAAAGACAAAACCGGCATCAGCCGATTTTGTCTTTTTTCACCTTCTGTAAACGCAAAGCATTAAGGACGACCGATACCGAGCTGAACGCCATGGCGGCGCCTGCCACCCACGGAGCCAGAAAGCCGGCTGCCGCAATCGGAATGCCTATGGTGTTGTAGCCCAATGCCCATCCTAAATTCTGCTTGATGTTTCTCATAGTCAGCCTGCTCATGCCGATGGCGTCGGCAATGCCGTTCAGGTCTCCGCGAATCAGCGTAATGTCCGCTGCTTCCATTGCGATATCGGTGCCGGTGCCGATGGCCATCCCGATATCGGCCACAGCCAGCGCCGGAGCATCATTGATGCCGTCGCCGACCATTGCCACGCGCCGGCCTTCTTTTTGCAGCCGGGAAATCTCCGCTGCCTTTTGTTCGGGAAGCACTTCGGCAATCACGCTGCCGATGCCTGCGGCTTTAGCAATGGCTTCCGCCGTCTTTTGGTTGTCACCGGTCATCATGATGACGTCAAGGCCCATATCCTTCAGGCGTTTCACCGCAGCCTGAGATGTTTCTTTGATCGTATCGGCGACTGCGATAAGCCCCGCCGCTTTGCCGTCTGCCTTAATGAGCATCACCGTTTTTCCTTCCGCCTCCAAGCGGGTCATGTGCGGAAGCAATGCTTCATGTTCAATGTGTTCCGATTCCATCAGCCGTCTTGATCCGGCAAGAATCGTTTTCCCGTCAGCCTCTGCATAGATTCCGGAACCGATCCGGGCTTGGAAACGGGTTAGTTTCGGAATGGAAATCCCGCGTTTTTCGGCTCCTGAAACGATGGCTTCTCCAAGCGGGTGCTCCGATCCCGCTTCAGCGGCGGCCGCAAGCCGCAGGAGCTCCTCTTCGTTCATTCCCGCTGCCGGTACGGCGTCTGTCAGCACCGGTCTGCCGTTTGTCACCGTTCCGGTTTTATCCAGTACGATTGTCGTCAGACGCTGGGTCTTTTCTAAGTGCTCTCCGCCTTTAAAGAGAATGCCGAATTCAGCTGCGCGGCCGGAGCCCGCCATAATGCTCGTCGGAGTGGCGAGCCCGAGTGCGCACGGACAGGCAATGACAAGCACGGCGATGAATTTGCCGATCGCTTCAGAAAACTGTCCCGGAGACGCCCATACATACCAAATGAGAAAAGTCATCACGGCCAATCCCAGCACAATCGGGACGAAAATGCCTGAAATGTGATCCGCGAGCCGCTGAATGGGCGCTTTTGATCCTTGGGCTTCTTCCACGATTTTAATAATGTGTGCAAGCGCGGTATCTTTCCCGACATTCACCGCTCTGATTTTGAGAAAGCCATTTGCATTGATCGTCGCCCCAGTGACGGTGCTCCCCGGAGACTTATCTGCAGGCATGCTTTCTCCCGTAATCATCGATTCATCAATCGCGGAATGGCCTTCAATCACTTCGCCATCGACAGGAACGCGTTCTCCCGGTTTCACGTATACGATGTCCCCCGTCCGGACCTCGTCAATCGGAATCACCTGTACCTTCCCTTCCCGCTCGACCGCCGCCATCCTCGCCTGAAGCTTCATTAACTTTTTAATCGCTTCTGATGAGCGGCCTTTTGCTTTCATCTCTAAAAGCTTTCCAAGCAAAATCAAAGTCAGCAAAATGGCGCTCGTTTCATAATAAAGCCCCTCGGCATGGCCGTTTCGCCCGAGAGACGCAATCGTCATGTACAGGCTGTACGCGTAAGCGGCCGTCGTTCCGAGGGCAACGAGAACATCCATATTGGCGCTTTTATTTCTAAGCGCCTTGTACGCTCCCGTATAAAAAGGCCAGCCGATGACGAGCTGCACCGGGGTGGCAAGCGCGAATTGCAGCCACGGATTCATCAGGATATCCGGCATCCAGATAAAAGAAGTAAAAGAAAAATGGCTGACCATCGACCATAGAAGCGGAAAGGAGAGAACGGCAGAAAATATCAGCCTGATCAGCTGTTTACGCTGTTCTTTTTCCTTTTGAGATAATCCGCCGTCTTGGCCGTCCGCTTCCTTATCTTCTAATCGATAGCCGAGTTTTGCCACGGTCTCTTTCAGTTCTTTCGGTGTCACTTCTTTAGGGTTGTATTCAACGGAGACCGTTTCAAGGGCGAAATTCACCGGCGCGCCCACAACGCCCTCTATTTTGTTCAGGCGCTTTTCAATCCGATTGGCGCAGGCGGCGCACGTCATGCCTTCAATCTGAAAATCGGCTTTTTCCGTCACGACGTGATAGCCGAGTTTTTCAATTTTATCCTTTATGGCGC
Organism: Bacillus sp. Bwzl_19; assembly: GCF_054900515.1. NCBI lineage: Bacteria > Bacillati > Bacillota > Bacilli > Caryophanales > Bacillaceae > Bacillus > Bacillus sp. Bwzl_19. The sequence continues at coordinate 2,949,976 of NZ_CM142729.1, forward strand.
CAGCTTCGATTTTGTCAGGCTGATAGGAAATATTTGAGGTCTCAAGCGCAAGATTGACGGAAGCGTCATTGACGCCGTCCATCCGTTTCAGTCCTTTTTCAATTCTTGAAGCGCAGGCGGCGCATGTCATGCCTCCCACTTGAATAGTCATTTCTTTTGGTTCACTCAATGCCCTCACCTCTTCTCACAAACCCCCAGGGGGTATCATTTTCATAAAAGAAAACCGCGCCCGTTCCCGAAGCGCGATAAACCTTATACGACGTCATAACCTTGATCTTCAATCGCGTCTTTTATATCTGATACGGAGACTTTGTTCTCATCAAACGTCACATCCACCTGTCCGGCTTCCAATTTCACCTGAACCTCCGTCACTCCGTTCAGTTCTCCTACTCCGGTCTCTACTGCTTTGACGCAGTGCTGACAGGACATGCCTTCGACTTGCAGTGTTTTTTGTTCCATGATGATTCCCTCCACGTCTTGTTTTTTCTTCTTCATGTTACCATACCCCTGTAGGGTATTTCAAAACATTTTATTTCATGATTTCGCGATTTTTTTCACGACATCCAGCAGCTCGGCAATCGCCTGCTCCCCGTTTCCGCTCTCAATGGCGCCGGCTACGCAGTGATGGGCGTGATCTTCCAGCAGATGAAACGCGACTTTTTGCATGGCCGCCTGAACGGCTGAAATCTGCACGAGAATATCCACGCAATATCGTTCGTTTTCCACCATGTTCTGAATGCCCCTGACTTGGCCTTCAATCCGTTTCAGCCGGTTCAGAATCTGGTCTTTTTCCTTGGCGCTTTTATGATTTAACGATTGATGTTCGGTATGTTTGTCCATTTTCCACCTCGTTTTTTTCTTCGTTATCTTTATTATACAGACTTGAAAAACCGGTGTAAAAAATTTTCAACACACAAGTTTTACCAGTACACCCGCGGGGTATATATTGTTATCACATATCAAGAGGGGGAAGTTCATTGAAAACGATACAGGTTGGCATATTGGGATATGGTCTGTCGGGGAAAGTCTTTCATGCGCCGCTTTTGGACGTCCTTGATGATTATCAGATCAAAAAAGTCATGACCTCCAGAACGGATGAGGTCAAACGTGATCTGCCGGGGGCTGAAGCCGTGCGCAAGATTGAAGACATCACCGGTGACCCTGATATTGATCTCGTCATCGTTACGACACCGAGCGGAATGCATTATGAATCAGCGATGAAATGTCTCCTTGCGGGGAAACACACCGTCGTGGAAAAGCCGATGACGGCGACTTCAGCAGAAGCGGAGGAGCTGAGAAGAACGGCTGAAAATAAAGGCGTCTTGCTTAGCGTGTATCACAACCGGCGCTGGGACAATGACTTTTTAACGATTCAAAAGCTGATTCGGGACGGGGCGCTTCAAGACATTCATACATATCAAGTCAACTACGATCTATACAACCCGGTTGTACAAGAAAGATGGCGCGAAAAAAGCGGACCCGCCACGGGAACACTGTATGATCTCGGTTCACATATTATTGACCAGACACTCCTGCTTTTCGGAATGCCGGAATCCGTCACCGCACATGTGATGAAACAGCGGGACAACAGTGAAACGGCCGATTGGTTTCTGGCCGCCCTCCATTACGGCAAGCTTCAGGTTATTCTTCAATCCGGCTCCATGAATGCGGCAAGCGGCCCGCGCTATCAGATTCACGGACGGAATGCAAGCTTTATCAAATACGGAAAGGACGGACAGGAAGCTGCGCTTTCAGCCGGCCAAAAGCCGATTGACGAGAACTGGGGCGCCGATGACCCTGACAGCTTCGGTGAGCTGACAACCGCAGCGGATGAAAAAAGACATACAGAAACAATCCCCTCTGAGAACGGATCTTACCTTACGTACTACAAACGGCTGGCAGACAGCATCTTAAACGGAAAACCGCTTCCTGTTACGGCGGAAGAAGGCATCGATGTCATCCGTGTCATTGAAGCGGTGATGAAAAGCAGCGAACAAAAACGGACGATTGCCCTTTAATATAAAAAACCCCCCAGCCGTATCAGCTGGGAGGTTTTTTTAGATTAGAATGATTTTCCGGCTTCTTTCGCGCGGGCAATCGCATCTTCTTTAATTTGCTGTGCTTTATTCGGTTCAGCATTATGGCCTTCAACGATTAAACCGTCAAAAGAAGGAACGCCGAAGAAGTTCATCATGATGCCGATGTAACGGTGGCCCATTTCCATGTCAGCCGCCGGGCCTTCAGAGTAATAGCCTCCGCGCGCCTGAATGTGGAGCGCTTTTTTGTCTGTCAACAGACCGATCGGGCCTTGTTCTGTATATTTGAATGATTTTCCGGCTACAGCTACAGAATCAAGGTACGCTTTCATAACAGGCGGGAATGAGAAGTTCCAAAGCGGTGTAACGAATACGTATTTGTCAGCAGATGCGAATTGATCGCTCAGCTCGTTCAGACGGCCGACTTTCGCTTTTTCATTTTCAGAAAGCTCTTCAAAACCTGTGCCGGATTGAAGTTTTCCCCAGCCGCTGAATACATCCGCGTCGATATGAGGAATGTTTTCTTTGTAAAGGTCGATATGTACAACCTCATCATTCGGGTTTGATTCTTTATAAGAATCGATAAACGCTTTTCCTGTCGCCATGCTGTAAGATGTCTTTTCATCATGAGGATGAGCAGTGATATAAAGTACTTTTGCCATTGTAAACAGCCCTTTCGTTTTCAGATTACACACATATTTATTATGAAATATGAATGTTTTTTATACTGATCAGTTCTGTAATAATTATAGTTACAAAAAAATCTTTTAGCAACAATAATATCTCGAAATCAGTATATTTTTTTTGAAATGCTTTAATGACGGGGGTTGGAAGCAGCAGAAAAAGCAGAAACATTTAGTTTCTGCTCAAAATCGGATTTGGTTTGCAGACCGGAATATCCAATCCGAGATTCCCCCGCAGTGTATCCGCCGGATAGCTTTTTCGGTACAGCCCCTTTTCCTGAAGGATCGGTATGACATGATCCACAAGGCTTCAAGTGTGCCCGGGATGTCAGATTGAATGATAAAGCCGTCCGCGGCCTCTGCCTGAAACCATGTTTCAATTAACGACGCCACCCCTTCCGGTGTGCCGATAAAGAGGGTTCGCGGAAACGCGGCTTCGCGCGCCACTTGACGCAGCGTAAGATTCCGGGCTTTCGCATCTCTTTTGATGCGGTCTGTCGTGCTTTGAAACGCGTTTTTCCCGATGTCGCCCAAATCAGGGAACGGCTCATCCAGCGGAAAACGGCTCAGATCATAATCGTCAAAAAATCTGGCCACATATTTAACGGCGTTCTCTATCGGAATCAGCTCGGCGAATTCCTGATATTTCGCTTCCGCTTCTTCTTGTGAGCCGGCTATAATCGGACTGATTCCCGGAAAGATCCGCAGTTTGGAAGCGTCCCGGCCGTAATCCGCCGCCCGCTTCTTCACATCATCATAAAAAGCTTTCGTTTCCTCAAGTGAATTGGAGTGCGTAAAGACTGCATCGGCATTCCGCGCGGCAAACGACCGGCCGGTTTCTGAAGACCCCGCTTGGAAAACGACCGGCTCTCCCTGTTTGGACCGGCCGATATTCAGCGGGCCCTCCACTTGAAAATACTCGCCTTTGTGATACAGACGATGCAGTTTGTCAGGATCAAAAAACTGTCCGGTTTCTTTGTTGCGGACGAAGGCATCTTCTTCCCAGGAATTCCACAGACCGCGCACCACGTCCACATGTTCTTGGGCGATGGCGTAACGCCGGCTGTGGTCGGGAAGGCTTTCCTTGCTGTGATTGCGCGCAGCCCCCGCCTGCGGAGAAGTGACGAGATTCCAGCCCGCCCGGCCGCCGCTGATATGGTCAAGAGACATGAGCTGTCTTGCGATGGTGAACGGCTCAGTGAACGATGTGGAAAATGTGCCGATTAAACCAAGATGGGTTGTAGAAGCGGCAAGCGCCGATAAAATGGTGATCGGCTCAAACCGATTTAAGAAATGCGGGATGGACTTTTCAGAAATGAACAAGCCGTCCGCAATAAAAGCAAAGCTGAACAGCCCTCTTTCAGCGGTCTGCGCTTTTTGCCTGTAAAACGCCGCATTCGTGCTTGCTGACGGATCGACGTCGGGATGACGCCACCCGTCCGTTGTACCGCCGACACCGTGAATCATGGCTCCGAATTGAATAAGATCCGTCCGGCTCATTTTCTCTCCCCCTTTTTCCCCTCGTAATCGGCAAGCGCCCGTTCTACGTGTTCAATGCCGACTTGAGTAACGGCCTGATACACCCGCCTGTCACCGCTGCCGATTTCAACGACGGGGACATGGCGGATGCCGTACTTAGTCTGAAGCACGTCACGCAATTCATCCCGCTCCGTCACATCAATTGTTTCGTACGCAATGGCCTTTTCCCGCAAATATCCTTTCACTTCATCGCAATACGCACAGCCCTTTTTGCTCCAAACCACTACATTTGCTTCATGACTCATGTTCATCCCTCCTGTAATTGTGCGGCCGGCTGCACCGCTTCACTTAACAGCCGATAAGACAGCCGTTTTTCTTCAGCATTTTTGATAGGCGACAAAATCACAAAATCGGTAATGCTGTATTGAACCGATAACCGTCTCAGCTCGGAAGCGATCTCTTGTTTTGTCCCGGCAATCACACCCGTCTTTTGTGTGATCAGCTTATATGGCTGCGTAACTTGTTCAAGAAACGCATCCGCTTGTTTTCGGGAAGCGACATTCACCTTTTTGCCGTCTTCGAGAATGATTTTGACCGATTCACGCGATACGACGTGTTTTTCCGCTTCCGCTTTTGTATGCGCGGTAAAGACCATCGGCGCAAGGTGGAATTCCGCTTTTGCCCCTTTCGGCAGATGTTCGTCAAAGGCTTGGCGCGCTTTTTCTAACGCAGCGTCTTCACCGTTTATGAAATAGGCGAAAACGAAGGAAATGCCGAGTTTGGCCGCTGTGATCGCGCTTTCTGTGCTGCCGCCGAGCAAAAAGATGTCAGGCGCATACTCAGTATGCGGAGCCGGCCGCAATGACGCGTAGCGATGCGAGTCCGGAAAATCATTGCGGATGAAATGAGTCAGCTCCTCAAGCTTTTCTTCAAATAAACGGGCGGGCTGAATAAGCTCGCGCTGCAGCGCATCGGTTGACAGCTGAAATCCGCCGGGCGCTTTGCCGACACCGAGCGCTATACGGCCGGGGGCAAGGGCGGACAAAACCCGGAACTGCTCCGCCACTTTATAAGGGCTGTAATGCTGCAGCATCACCCCGCCGGATGCGAGGCGGATTTTTTTCGTACTGGCGGCCAGATACCCCAGGACAATTTCCGGTGCTGATCCCGCTATCTCTTCATTGTTATGATGCTCCGCCGCCCAGAAACGGTCATATCCGTATTGTTCGGCCTCTTGAGCCAATCTCACCGTTTGCCGCAAAGCTTCTTCTGCGGTTTGGTTTTCCGCGGTGACACTTTGGTCTAAAATGCTTAAACGAATCATACGACAGGCTCCTTTATGTGTTCTTTTATGTCATAACCGTAATCAGGAAGAACGCGGCGGAGGAACTTCTTCGTTCTTTCTTTTTTCGTCTTGTAAAAGACCTCTTCAGGCGTTCCTTGTTCCACGATTGCTCCTTCTTCCATAAACACAATTTGGTCGGACACTCTTCTGGCGAATTCCATTTCATGAGTAACAATGATCATGGTGGCGCCGGTCCGCACAATGTTAAGCATCACCTCAAGCACTTCGCCGACAAGCTCCGGATCGAGGGCTGCGGTCGGTTCATCAAACAGCATCACATCAGGATGAATGGCAAGCGCCCTGGCAATTCCGACCCGCTGCTTTTGGCCTCCCGACAGCTGATTCGGATAGGCGTGCAATTTGTCCTGAAGCCCCACCTTGGCCAGTTCACGCTCCGCAATGGCGTACGCATCTGTTTTTTTCATTTTCCTTGCGACCGTCAGGCCTTCCATGACTTTTTGAATTGCCGTTTTATGCGAAAACAAATGATATTGCTGAAAAACCATCGCCGTCTGTTTCCTCAATCTAAGAATGTCTTTTTTGGCCGGCTTTTTGCAGTTAATGACTTCACCATGTACGGAAATGGCGCCCTCATCCGGCCGCTCAAGTAAATTAAGGCAGCGCAGAAACGTTGTTTTCCCCGAGCCGCTCGGACCGATGATGGTCACGACTTCCCCTTTCCGGACACTTAAATTGATCCCTTTTAGCACGTGATGACTGCCAAAGTGTTTCTGAATGTTTCGGATTTCGATCATACTGCGCCTCCTTGATATCTGGCCGCTCTTTTTTCCGCCAAAGTGTTTACGGCCTCGAGAATCAGCGTTAATCCCCAATAGATGACGGCCGCCCCGATAAATGCTTCCAAAAACGCATAGTTATCGGATGCCGCAATCGTCGCCGTTCCTGTAATTTCAGGCACTGCAACGATTGCCGCGATTGAAGTGGTATGCAAAAAACCGATGCCTATGTTGGTGAAATTCGGCAGTGATATCATGAACGCCTGCGGCAGAATCACGCGCCGAATCATCTGGCCCCGTGTCAGGCCGATTGAATAAGCCGCTTCCGCCTGCCCCGTATCGACGGCCATGATCCCTGATCGGAGAATTTCCGTCATATAGGCGCCTGCCGTTAATGACAGTGCCATGATGACAAACACGGCGACCGGAATCTGATTGGCCGACCAGCCGAGATGAAAGGTGCGGCTGAAATGATCGGCAATCAGCGGAACGCCTAAATAAATCAGCATAATATGGAGAATCGCCGGGGTGCTTCGAAAAAAAGACACGTAAAACGCTGAGAAGGCAAGCAGCCATTTGATGCGGAATATACGCACCGTGATATTGCCGAGAGCTATGAAAAATCCGGCAATAATCGGAATGACCGTCATTGCCAGTGTAAGCGGAACGGTTTTCATCATTTGTTTTATCGCAGTGCCGATAAACGGAATGTCCAGCTCCAATGTTCTCCCTCCTTTTCAGCTGTGCGCGCTCATGTCAAAAACCGTCACAAGGCGCGTCTCATCTTTCTTGATTCGTTTTTCACACCATCTGAAGACACATTCAAATAAAAGGGCGGCCGCGTAATACAAAACAGAAAGCGAGATATACACTTCAAGAGAATGATTGCTCGACGTTATCAATGTCTGACCTCTGCCCGACATATCCATCACTCCGATTGAAAAAGCGAGTGACGTATCTTTTAAAAAACCGATCACCATATTCCCGATGTTAGGAAAAGCCTGCACGAGCGCCTGCGGCAGAATGATGCGCCGGAATGTCTGCACCCCGTTCAGCCCGATGCTGAACGCCGCCTCCGCCTGTCCGCGGTCGACACTGTTCACACCTCCCCTGATGATTTCCGCCGCTCTAGCCGCGCTGCTCAGCACGTACGTGGCGATGGCCGCATACAAAGGGTCCATTTTGGAAGTGTCAATTCCGGCGAGCGCCGTGAGCGCCGGAATGCCGTAAAATACAATAAACAACTGCACCATAATGGGCGTTCCTCTGAAAAAAGAGATATACAGCTTCGCGATCTGATTCAGCACGGGAATGCGATAGATGCGGGGCAGGGCCAAAAGCAGCCCCAATAGAAAGCCGAACAGCAAAGACACCGCCAATATATACAGCGTGATGGGCAAATACCCGAGCAATGTCGGCACAAAGGATTCGATCATACTGATATCAAACGCTTTTTCCATTGCCGATCCCTCTCTTTTTCACTTAATATTGCTCCTTTGAATAATCCGCGCCGAGCCACTTTTCACTCAGCTTTTTGAGCGTGCCGTCATCAATGATTTCCTTGAGCGCTTTATCAATGTCATCACTCAGCGTTTGCTCATTTTTGTTAAACATAAAGAACACTTTGGCATTTGACAGCACCCCGCCGACCGTTTTTTCTTTGACCGTGCTCGTTTTGTTTTGGAAATCGACAGCAAACGGCGTGGAAATCGTTGCATCGGCGCGGCCGGATTTCAGCTGGTTGGCCGCATCGTTTGAACCTTGGCCGGCATAGGCGATTTCAAACGGACTGCCGTGTTTTTCATTCCATTTCTTCAGCACAAGCGCGCCGTTTGACGTCGGACTCGTAATGACCCGCTTTCCTTTCAAGTCATCAATGCCGTGAATGTTCCCGTTCTCTTGGAGCACCGTGATTTTTAGCGGGAAGTTGTTATACGCGACTTGATTGAACAGAAACTTTTTCTCCCGTTCGGCGCTTTTCTCCATTTGATGAGCCACGATATCGACTTTATGCTGGCCGAGGCTGACAAGCAAATTGGAGAAATCCATCGTTTTAAAAGTGAAACGATAGTCCGGCAGGCGCCTGTCAAGCTCTTTCACCAGCTCAACATCATAGCCCGTCAATTTTCCTTTATCATCAATAAAGCAAATATTCGGAAATTGAGTTCCAGTGCCGACCGTGATGTTCTTCACGTTTTTCTGATTGCCTGATGCCGCCTCTCCGCCCGCGCCGCAGGCTGATAACGCCGCCATTGCGGCAATTGTTAATGACATGACCGCCAGTTTTATTTTCATGTGATCGCCCCGTTTTCTGCTTCAATTATTTCGTGAAACTTGATTTTGAATAATCCGCGCCGAGCCATTTTTCACTCAGCCTTTTCAATGTACCGTCCTTCTCAAGCTTTTGAATCGCCCGATCCGTATCGTCCGCCAGGGTTTGGCTGTTTTTATTGAACATAAAATACACTTCTGTATCCAGCAGCACATCACCGACCGTCTTTTGTTTGAACGCGTGCGTCTTATTTTGAAAATCGACGGCAAACGGCGTAGATACGGTGGCGTCAGCGCGTCCTGTCTCAATTTGGTTCGCTGTATCATTGCTGCCCTGCCCGGCGTATTTCAAATGTATCGGGCTGCCGTGGGCTTTGTTGTATGCCGTCATATAATCCGCCGCGTTTGACGTCGCGCCGACGATGACGGTTTTTCCTTTTAAATCCCGGAGCGTGTGTATCGCGGCATTATCCGCCTTCACCGCGATGTACATCGGCGAGTAGTTATACGGGATTTTGTGATACAAAAAGCGTTTCTCCCGTTCCTTGTTTTTCGCCATATTGTGCGCGATCACGTCAATTTTCCGGTTTCCGAGACTTGTGAGCAGATTCGAAAAATCCATCGTCTTAAAGACAAATTTGTATTGCGGCAGCTGTTTATCAATGGCTTTCATCACTTCAATGTCATAGCCGGTCAGTTCGCCTTTTTCATCCATAAAAGCAATGTTCGGAAAATCAGTTCCCGTGCCGACAATGACGGTCTGCACGCCGCTCCCCGCTTTCGTGCTTTCTCCTTGTCCGCACCCGGCCAGCGCGCCGAGCAGCAGAAGCAGACAGCCGGCTCTGATCCGCTTTTTCATTATTGCGCCCAGGTCGGTGTGCCTAACAGCGACGCGTCAAACCGCTCCGGTATGAGCACCTTTCTCATCATGACCCCGATGTCTCCGTCTTTCTCCTGCTCAAAATACACTTCATAGCCCCTCCGTCTGTACATATCCAATAGCCAGGGATGCTTGCGCGCCGAGGTGCCGAGCGTGATGGCCGGGGCCTTCAGCGTATCCCGCAGCACGTGTTCCTCCACATAAGTCAAAAGTTTGCTGCCGATGCCCTGCCCCTTCAGCTCAGGAAGCGTCGCAAACCACCAGACAAACGGATATTTTGACGGAGGTGTGTCACTCTCCCACGGAAAACGGATCGTAATGGTTGAAAGAAGCCGTCCGTCCCGTTCCAGCACGACGGCTGAATGATTTTCAATATTTTCTGTTACCATATCAAGGTCAGCCCGCGCCGACGGCCAGTCAATCTCCAAATTGCGGATCGGCTGAAACGCGCTGTACAGCAGTTCTAAAAACTCGGGCGCATCCTTTTTCTCAGCCAATCGAAATATGTCTTCACTCATTCCGTTCACTCTCCCCCGCAAATATATATAATTCCAATTTGTTTACTGAGCTTTGATTGTTTATACTATAAAGCAAACTGATTTGTTTGACTAATCAAAAAAATTAAAGGGAAAGTTCAAGAAAATTAATGAACAGCCGGGAGGGGATTTCGTTGGAATTACGCACCATTAAAACGTTTCATACCATCGTACAGTCAGGCAGCTTTTATAAGGCCGCCGAAATTCTGAACTATTCACAGCCGACGATTTCAATGCGGATTAAACAGCTGGAGCAGGATGTAGGCGCGCAGCTTTTTGAACGGGGAAAGAAGCTGAAACTGACAAGAGCGGGACGGCTGTTTCATGAGCGGGCCGGGCAGCTTCTCGCACAGTATGAGGTGCTTGACCATACTCTGGCCGATATCAGACAGGGCCAGGCCGGCCTTATTCAGATCGGCATATCCGAACCGACGGCAAGCCTGATCTTCCCTGCCGTGCTGCGGGGTTTCTTAAATGATTATCCGGACATGTCGGTCAATGTCAGCGTGGACGACGCCAATACATGCAGCCGCAAACTGCTGGAGGGTACCATTGATTTTGCAGTATGCGGCGAGCCGGAGCTGATTCTGGAAAATTACTTCGATCCGTTTTTCCATGACTCGCTCAATGTCATCGTGTCCGACAGACATCCCCTTGCAGCCAAAACAAGTATCAATCTCGAAGACTTAGAAAATGAATGCCTGATTTTCACGCCCGCCAACTGCCCGATCCGGATTCAAATTGAACAGCACCTGCAGCGGGCCATCGGCAGCCGCTATCGAAAAATGGAGCTGACCAGCAGCATGGCTCACCAATATTATGTCAGGGAAAATATCGGCGTCTCGATCTTTACGGCGACGGCGCACTCAGAGCCGATCGGAGGCACGAAGGTCATTCCGATCCGTAACTTAACGATTTCACCGCCGGTCGGGCTGTTGACAAACCAAAAAGAAGAGCATTTTGACTCCGCCACAAAAGATTTAATCAGCAGGATCATCAGCCGGTTTCAACGTGATCCGCATTAAAAACCCCCGCCACTTTGCGGGGGTTTTTGTATATTCATCTTATATAATGCTCCGCACTAAGCCGCCGTCGATCCGCAAAGCAGATCCGTTAATGGCTGACGACAGCGGGCTGCTTAAAAAGGCGACAAAATGGGCGATCTCCTCCGGACGGATCAATCGCTGAATGATCGACGTCGGACGATTTTCCTTCATAAATCGTCTCTCCGCTTCAGCCACTGTCAGGTTTTCACCGGGATAAAGCGACTCCAGCATCGTTTCGACGCCCTCTGTTTTCGTGGAGCCCGGCATGACCGTATTCACCGTCACATTCGTCCCTTCCGTGAGCTCGGCCAGACTGCGTGACAGCGACAGCTGCGTCGTTTTCGTGGCGCTGTAATGGGCCATTTCCTGAGAAGGCATGACGGCCGCTTCACTCGCGATAAAAATCACCCGCCCTTCCTTCCGTTCAATCATCCGCTTTGCATACCGGCGTGTCAGCCGCACGCCGCTCATGATATTCACCTCGAAAAACCGGAGCCACTCCTCGTCAGGAATATCAAAATATTCCGCGGGTTCAAAGATTCCTAAATTGTTCACGAGAATATCCACATCAGGATACTGCTGAAAAATCTCGCCGCATCCTTCCGCCGTGCCTAAATCGAAGGCGGCCGGGTAGAGACGGGCATCCGGCGTCTGTTTCTCTAATTCCCGAATTGTTTCGTTTACCTTTTCTTCACGGCGGCCGTTAATGATCACCGCCGCACCTTCCGCAATCAGAGAAGCCGCAATCGCCTTCCCGATGCCTGACGTCGATCCCGTCACAAGCGCCGTCTTCCCTTTCAACTGCAAATCCATCATCCATTCCTCCCTATCACAAGTTCTTCTTATATATGGTCAGAAATCGAAAGCCTGAAACCTTCCGTCCCTATTATCGGATAGAAAAATGGATGAGGGGAAGTACGCACTTTTTAGTGCCTGTCCGTTGTCCCGGCTGACGGCTGCTCAATTTGAATGAAAAATTCACCATCTAACTCTTCCTGAGCCTTTTTTAATATCCTTAATACATCATCAGCATCCGAACCCAATTCCTTCTGACTGGTCTCAAAATTCTTCCACACCAAAGTCAGTGGAAATTCTATCCAGCCTGTCAGACAATCCCATAAGGCATTCAGATTTTCACCATAATAGTCCGGGAAATCTAATTCATCTTTTAAGATTCGGTGTAAAACTTCTATACTTGTAACATCTTTTCCGTCTATGATAACTTTCATATCAATTGCTCCTTTATTTCAGCATGAAAAAACCGCAGTGCGGTCATATGACGGCACTGCGGTTTTTGTGTTATGTATGGAGACGGTGGGAGTCTATTATACTGCATTTGTATATTTTTAAAAAGGTGGATAAACGTTGATAAATAAGGTTTTTCGTTGTTTTTAATTTCAGTGGATAAAACTATTTTTTTATCTTTTTGTTACCAAAATGTTACCGAAAAAACGGCTATCAGGGTATAATTGAACAAAGAGAACTCGGACGTAATAAAAGGGGTGAGAGCAATGAATTTCAAATATCATACGCCAGTAGGTATATGCTTTGATCCTGCAATTGGGATGAAATACGATCCGCCAGTCGGAATGAGTATCGGGCGGGAAGTGAGAGTGGGACGATAAAAGAAGCTTATCATGAACATTAACAAAACAAGGGGTTTATTGTGCAAGCTCGCGCGTATTCTTGGCGATGTTCAAGCAACCAAAAACGGCACGCTCGGAAAAAGGATGGCCCGTCGCGCTGTAGGAAAAGCAACAAATAAAATGATGAGAAATTTGTTTAAGTAGAGTCAAATAAAACCCCTCACAAAAAGAGAGGGGTTTTTGTCTATTCAACCGAATCAATATTCGGATCAGCTTCGGAAATCCATGTCTTCGTTTTAGTTGTCTTATATTTTCCTTTTTTATATATCTTTGTTGTTGCTTCGTATTTCGCTTTCGTGTACCTAACGATCCATTTATATTTTTCTGTGGATTTTAAACGAATATCACCCTTTGAAGCAACATAACCTGTTACCATGCTTGTAAATGCAGCAGCCGCAGCTCCGCCTAAATTAAAGGTTGCAGTCAAATATCTTGTAATATGCCACATGCCACCTGATGCCGCTGAAGCAACTACATAAGCCGGGATAGTATAATCTGATTTGAATTGCCCGTCCCATTTCGCTTGTACATCAGATTTGTTTTTCAAGACATTGCTTGAGTCATATAAATCTATTCCAGCAGTATGATATACCATCAAATTCTCAATGCTTGAATTCGGGTCCAAAGATTCGGAAACAGCAATATCTTTCCTATGATCCTCTTTCTTTTCTGTTGCAAAAGCCGAAGTTATTCCACTAAACGCAAGTGACAACGAAAGAATACCGACCGTCAAAGACTTATAAACTTTCAAAAAAATCCCTCCACTTGGTATTTTTTCTTGCGATTACCAGTATAAAGGTTCGTTTTTGTAAACGCTACCTTTTTTTAGAATTTATGTGCTATTATTTGAAAAAAGGAGTGTGAAAAATGAGAGAGTTGATCATGACAATACTTATTGCTTTAATTTGTGGTGTTATTGTTTATTATGGTAGTTCCTTGAGTTTTCCGCTACTATTCATTTTTTTGTTTATTCCAATTTATATTATTATGAAGATTAATGAGACTATAAAAAAAAGAAACAATGAAAACTCATGACAATAAAAAAAGCCCTCTCAGAGGGCTTTTTATTTTAATAGGGCTTCGATCTTCGCCTTTGTCTTCGGCCCATAGATGCCGTCAGCAGACAGGCCATACATGGACTGGAATCGTTTGACCGCATTTGCTGTTTTGGCCCCGTAATAGCCATCTATTCCGTTGTTCTTTGCTCCTTTGTCCGGATAGTAATAAAGAGCCGCCAACGCTGTCTGTATTTGTTTTACGGCTGCGCCCCTGATTAACGGGTTTGTGACTTTGAAAACACCATCAGGCAGGGGAAATTTTGGTTTATTGTTTGTTTTGGGCTTTGCTGCAGCCTTCTTTTGTGCGCCGCTTTTCAGCTCATTATCACTCTTAATATAGGAGACATTCACATATCCGTGGAATGTCCGGCCTTTAGAATTTGTGTACTCAACATACCCCCATCCGTTGACAGTTGATCCAAGCTGATATTTTACAGCTGTGCCATTCGGAAGGTTAAGCACCATAGAAGAAGAGGCGCTCCGTTGCGTACGCAAAACAAGGCCATCGCTTGAAACCACCGTGTTTTTGATAAATCTTCCTGTGTCTGTATGGGTAACATCTGGATTTGATACAGGCACCGTTACAACCACACCACCCATTCGCTTTTTAACACGGGTTTTAAAATCGGCAAACCCCTGCGAGTTGCTTACCCATGGCGCCGGGCAGATTTTATGTGTAATGTCGTAATGTCGCACAATGTCATTGATTGGATCAAGTTTATACATTTTGCACAGCTCGGCACAAACTTGTTCTGCGCGGGCAATGGTATCAGGATGGAAAGTTCCGTCCTTTTCGATGCAAAGCTCCACGCCTACAGACAAGAAATTCGCATTCGGCTTCAGCGCCGCGACACCCCGGTATGGCTGCCCGTTGACGAATTGCTGAACGTCATTCGCATGATAGGCCACCTCATTCAACGGAATGATGCAAATAGCCTCTGTACGATCGACAAAGATATGTGCAGATGCAAAGGTCTGTTTTTTCTCAGATAGATTTCTGTTCTGTGCGGGGAGCGTTTGACCAAAGTATCTATAATGATTGGCAGCAGACGCGCCGGGGTTTGCCGTGTAATGAACGGCCAGTTTCTTCACGCCGTTGTTTTTGATTCCCGGCCGCGTCCATTTGTTAATATCAATATATTGGTTTCTGAATGATGACATAAAATCTCTCCTATTCTGTTTTGAAATATAAAAGAGGCTGCCGAACGGCAACCCCTCATTTAATGAGTTTGTGGTGTTTCAGAATGGATTTCTGTTTATGGCCTTTCTCAGTCACGTAGTTATTTTTAAACCACGCTGTCAACGTTGTACCAATTGTAAAAGCCGCCGATCCGACGGTATACAATCCATTCACAAGTTGAGTGACCTGACTGTCTGTAATCTCTAGCGGAGATTTTCCAAACATCAGCATTGTTTGGTTAATTAATGCAATAAAAAGAAGCACAGTCCGAATGACCGTACCTCTGTCTCTCATATTCAACATGAAGAATCCTCCTATTTTTCAATTTTCATTTGAATTTCGTCCAGCTTATCAATGACAATTTCATATTTATCACTGAATCTTGCTAAAAGCTCATTTTGAGAATCAATTTGCCCGTATAACTTCGCCTCCCGCTCTCTGCTCGTTTTCATGACATAATACAGCAGGGAGCAAAATAACACCGCAAACGGCCCCTGAGTCATCAAATACTGCATGATATCCATTTCCATTGTTGACGTCTCCTTTTTGACAAAATAAAAACACCTATTCGGTTACAGGTGCCGTTTCATTGTTCTTTACTTGTTCACTCTCAGTAGTGCTGCCAGTTGACTCAGAAGACCCGGCCGAGGGTGTGGCATCGCCTGCCGTTTCCGTTGACTCTTCTCCGTAATCCTTTCCGGTAATCTCCTTAAATTGATCGGGAGTAATGGCGCCGCCTTCCACACAAAATGAAATATCAAAACCCCATTGATAATAAACCTGTGCATCTGCATATGTTGGAAAATTCATGTGTTACTATTCCCCTTTCTGTAATGTCATGACTGCTTTAGTCAATTGAATAATTTGATCTTGCATTTGCTTGATGGTTTGACTATCCGTAATGTGCTGCTGCACAAGGGAAACAATTTGCTCTTGGGCCTGCTCCATTGGGCCGGGCGTATTCAAATCATTAATGACGGGATTTTGATAATCCGGGTTAACAATCAGTGCACCATCAGATAATTTGTAACGGAACGGATTGGAAATAAATTCAGCCGTGGCAAATTCATCCGATATCTCAATTGCTTTATCCAGTTCCCCCACCAATGCATAAGCTGCTACTTCGTTGTTTTCATTTAGGACAATTTGCAATTAAAAGACCCCCTTGATACTCGAAATATAGATTTCGGGGTTACTGATTTCCATTTTTTCAGTATCCAGCGAAAGACATTCTGTAACAACTAATGTCTTTCCGTCCGTGTACTTCAGTCTGATTTCATCTTGATACATGCCTTTCCCGTTGCTTTTTAGGCCGGCATTGTTGATATAAAAAACAGTATCGACCGGGACGGGGCGCTGCGTCGAAACATAGTAATAGTCCGTTTTAAAATGGACTTCGAAAAGGAAATAACTGAAATTCGAAATGTCTGCAGCAAGTTTAATAGTATCCCCCGCTTTCGCGCTCCCTGAAAACAATAGAACCGGTGATTTTGACACCCAATTACGATAGGCTCCCTGATATTTTTCAATATGCCAATCAGATCCCTGCAAAGTCACTAAACCATTATCCTGATCACTGAAAACGGCAAAAATAAATCCATTTGCATTGTCGCCGTTTAATTTAGGCGGCAGGTTTTGAGTTGTGGAATTATACCGATAAACGCCGGTACTGATAATGTCATGAATGTCTGCTAAAACAACGGGTGTTGTATCCATTTTGTTAACGATAGCTGTATCAATCTTTTGTTTCATTTCTCCAAGATCAGCGGACACGCTTTTTCCCAAATTATCAACTACGCTGTTGAATTGACTAATTTGATCATTGAGGGTTCTCATATCATTTTCATATTGGCCGGTGGTGACAATATCACTGTTTTGAATTTTAGTATTAAGCGTGTTTAATTGCTCTTGCAATGATTGAATCGTTGTTTTAGTGCCCTCTATGATATTTTGTGTTGCGTCCTGATCTGATTTGATCTGTTCTAAAAAGTTGTCATAGGCTTGTTTAAGCTGCGTCTTCAAATTTTCAAAATCAGAAATAAAAGATGCTGAATTGATACCCATTTCCACTTTATTTTCAAGTACCTTGATTTTAAATTCTAATGTGGTGTCTGTTTGACTGTCTCGGCTCACTTTAAAGAATGCCTGTTCATATTCCCCCATGGCTGCAAATGCTTGGTAAGGGAACACATAACGAAAAATACCGCCCTGGGCATTAAGGACAATACCGCCGTTTGTATCAATAATATGCGTACCGTCAGGCTTCAGCCCTTCGAAAGAGACAGTTTTCCCGGTTAGATCATAAGGCGTACCGTTTGATATGACTGATACCGTCACCGCTTTTAAACCGCCGTCCCCCACTCTTCCAATGATAAGCTGCTGGTTAATTTGCTCTAAATGCGCCTTGCTAATATCAAAAACTAAATCTTGATTTGCCATGTTTTAAACGCTCCCCTTATCCGTAGTAGTAAAAATAATTCCGGCAAATTTCTTGGAAAATAATTTGATGCCCGATCTCGTTCGGGTGCAGCCCTTCTGACATACACATCTTTCTGAATGCAGGATTGTAAGGATCAATTAAATCCGTATAAAACATGTCAGCATACGGGACAGAAAGCAGCGTACACACTTCCTTTTGTGCATCCACATAGTCGGCCAATGTCAGGCCCAATTTGTTTTTATCCGTATCCCGGCGGACTATTTTTCCGTTTGTAATCTTCGCTTGTCGTGTGGCAGTCATCACGATGATCTTACAGCCTTTATTTCTCATACGGAGCTGTTGAATGACTTGATAAAAACCGCCGTAGAATTTTGTAATGTCTTTTTCGTCTGTCCCTACATCAATGCTGTTACACCAGTCATCATCCGTTCCCTGTACAATGACAACATCGTTCCCGGACGTTTTAAGAGCCTGCTGATAGATATTGTTGTTTCCGTTATTGCTCATGTTAACGCCACTGACAGAAAGGTTTATGACCTCGGCCCCCGTCCGTTCTTTCAAGATATCCCCAAAGCTGTATTGAGCGCGTAGCCCGTGGGCCACACTATCCCCCAAAATAGCGATTTTCTTTGCGTTGAGCAGATTGCTTTTCTTAATAAAATCAACACTGATATGGCCGCTGTCGGTGATATTTAAAAGCTGATTTAACTCATTACTATTTTGTGAGTATGCTGTTTCCGCCGCGATTCGTTCCGATAACGTGGCGTGTTTGACGTTTTTACTGTCTGTCTTCGCCTGCTCCACTTGCTCCGTAACCTCTAATGGTGACATTTCGGGAGCAATTAATGCCCTGATTTCTCTATACATTTCTTCATTATTTTCTTTGATCTTTTGCTCAATTTCTTTCATATTACTATCGGATTGAAAATTGTTTAGAGCATCTTCAATCTTGGTGAAATTGCTATCCAGCGCATCACGAAACTCACCACCAAGACTTGTTGGTAAGTCTTTATTTAACTCAATCATAAATCTTCCCCTTTCTTCATCACACTCAATGTACCATCATCATTTACACCAATGAGAAACGCTGTCCCATTTGGTGACTTTAATTCCAATGATTGTTCACCGAGCTGCATAGTCTTTTGTTTGTCTTCATCTGTGTAATCATTTTTAGAAAGTGTATATCCTGATTTTTTATCAACTTTACTATCTAAAGCTAATTGAGTAGCCGTGTTGATATCATCGGGGTTAAATCCAATTACAGCGCTCATATGTGTTTTAGGGTAAAACGGAACATTCTTCGAATCCCTCAACTGCACAATATCAGTCATTTACCTCACCTACTTTTTCCAAGATCAATCTGGAATTCCAAGTGATTGATACAGCATTTTGGATATTGTTGATAATCGTATTTGTCTTACTCGATTTCTGATATGCTAAGTTAGCCTTTTTAGAAATTTGTTGTTGAACGGATAACATGTCCTTTTTAGCATTACTTAGTGTTAATTCAATTGGTTTAGAATCATCAAACGGACTATCCTTGATCCCAACAATCGGAACATCGACATCTAATGCCATAGGCTCTATTATAGCCATCCAAACCTCCCCAATTTGCGGAGTGTCTTTCCCATAATAGTTGAGGGTGAATGTGGTTTCAGGTACATCTTGAAGTGCCTTAAGAGCTTGCTGATCTGTATACTTTTTTGTTGTTGCATCTGTGTCCGTTGAAAGATCAACCGGTTCACTAAACGATTCCCCAAACCTTGAAACATTGGGTGACGTGTATATGTAAGGTTCAAAGAAATAGTTGTCATGTTGGTCTTTATAAGGGTAAACCCAACACATTGTGCGTATATTTGTTTTGTCTAATGACAAGTTAATATCATCCGTATTGTACAACCAGCGAAATTGCTTTTGTGTCAATTGCTTAAAGTTGGCTTCGTCCATAAAGATTACTTTTTTATTGTCCGCCTTAATAAAACATTCAAAGGTATCTATTAGGGTATTGATAAGAGTTACGGAATCAGAGTTTCCGAATTCAGTAATTTTTTTCTTAATCTTGAACGTGCCTTTGATTTCATAGGTATAACCATACTTGTTTCCTTTAAATAAGTAATCAAGATACTCAGCCAACGTGTGCTCAGGTTTACTTTCTTCGTCGTAATCAGCATCCAACACATCTTTAGGTCTTATTTTCTTTTGAATTTCAAAATAAACATGAGTTGCTGTAACACTAAGTGTTTGAGAATTCCCGTTTACTACTGGATTAATTTGTTGTATTACAAACTCTTGTCCATTGACAATTAAAGACGCATCGTCACTTTGAAGAAGATTAAACACAAATTCGTTGTGTTTTGTTTGGACTATGTTGAATGTTACTTGCCAGTTAGTTAAATTGGTTTCAACAGTCCGTTCAAAGTCTGAAAACCCTGTAACAATTTCTTCATAATCTTTAGTCTTAACTAAAAGGATTTCCATAAAGAACACCTATAAGTAAAGGAATCTTGTATTAAAAGCTATTACTGGGTTTGAGCAACCTGTAATTAAAAATTGATTCCAACCTTTAGCAAGAGTAATGACACCATGATTTGTGTCACGTCCACATCTCGAATTATTCAAATAGGGATCAAACCCATCTAACAACAAAGCATCTGAAGCATTCATTTCTTTATTTAGTTTAAAGACATCGCCTGTAGTTTTGTTTGTGATAACAGGTTTACCTACACAAGTTAATGCAATTTCTAACATGTTGTATTTCAAAGGATTAATTGTAATATCCGAAGCATTGAACACTGAAAACTCACTTGTGTTAAACACATATGACAGTTCTTTATCTGAAGGTAAATTCATACCGATTTGCCAGGATCCATCATTAAAAACAAATGGTGCTTCAAGAGTGGTTTTCACTGCTTCCCTAAAACCCGAAGGCAAATCAAATTCAACTGTAAATGACATATCAACCATGTTAATTCTGGTCGTTTCATATGGTTTCGCCAAAACTCTATATCGGATACCAGGCATTAACGATGTTCTAATATGGTATGCTTCTCTTTCAAACAGGAAGGCATGAATAGCTTTACATCCTAATTCAAAATCAAATAAATCCCTTCCTTTAAATAAAAAATTGGCGCTTACTGTACGAGCACCATAAGTTGCTTTACCGGCTTCAATTTGACCATCTAGCCCCGGATTAGTTAAATAATTCTGGGTTATTGATGGAGCAGATACTGTCATATCTAAAAACTGCAGACCACGTAGGTCTACAGTTTCAGATAAAAGTTGCTCTTTTCCGTTTTTCTCAACTATTAAATCTTGAAGTATACTCACCTTTAACCCCCTTGCATGTAAGAATTAATCCCTAGAGCATTTCCATTTACTTCATTCAAGAATTTGGCCAACGTTTTAAGAATATTCCCTTCGTTGGTATTCATATTTTGTCCTATGGCTGATTGTAACAATTGATTAGTTCTTTCTTGAGAGAACAGTATCTTGGTAAGAAGGTCTTCAATCTTATTAGTGTTAGACTCAGACTTCTTATTAGGCAATTGTTCAATTGAAGCATTTGCCATCTTTTGCAATCCGTTTATAGCTGCCGTTCCATCTATCGGGATAATATTTTTTGTGATGGAATCCGAGACGTGAAGGGCCGCCCGCGAAACGTTGCTGATGCTGCCAGTCAGACCATTCACAAGACCATCACCAAAGAAACCCATAAGCCGCACTGCAACACGAGAAGGCGAATGAATATCTAATCTCTTCCGGATTGAATTTTCGATATTGTGTGCGATTTTCTCGGCAGCAGATGAAACATCCTTTTGACTCTTTTTCAACCCATTTACAATTCCGCTTACAAAATGGCCGCTGAGTGTTATCCCGGTGCTTTTATATTTTTTATTGGCCGATTTCATGGCATTTCCCAACGTATTTACGGCATCATTCACGCTTGATTGATATTTAGCCTTTGCTGTTTTTAAAGCCTTGTTAAGATCAGTTTTTGCACCACCGTATGAGGTTGTGAGATCACCCAAAGCATTTGCTGTCTTGGTCTTTTCTGAGTACGCTCCTTTGTAAGACTTCCAATCACTTGCGGACAGGCTCAATAAAGCCTCTACATCTGCATTTGCGGATGGCCCTTGCTGCAGCAATTCATTAATCATTTTTTTAGAGGCGCCACGCCGCTGTAATTTCTTTATATTCGCTGTGAATTTTTTATAAAGAGAATTTTGTGATTTAAGATTACGCAGCAGGCCCACCCCGGATACTTTCGATTGTTCTGCCTTATCAAACATTGCAAAAGTCGTGTACGCCGTGTTTCTGTTTTCATTCAAAGCCGATTGATACGTTTTTTTCGCATCTGCCACCGCATTGTTATATGTTGTTCTGATTGTTTTCATTGTGCTGTCAAACTTATTAATTGCGTTGCCTATCGCGTTATTATAGGAGCTGATTTGCTTTGCAATGGCTTTACTTGACGCACCAATTGCCGCAACAATGCGGTTACGTTGTGTCGCTGTTAATTTATGATTCTTTTGAATGGCTTCAAGTCGTGCCCTTTCGGTTTTGGCTGAAATTTTCCCGGCCCTGTAATCTGTAATGATCGTTGAAATGCTGTCAGAAATTTTCTTACTGAGTTCAGCCGCTTTTTTCTTTGCCGCTGCTGCAGCCTTTTGTTTTTTTGCCTCCTTACTCAGTGTTTTGTTGTTGGCCGCCGGCCGTGTCACATACTTTATAATGGTTCTCGTTTTTGTTTTCTTTGAGGAACCCGATTTTGTTGAATGACTTTTGGGTTTTTTCCGCCAATATTCTTTTACGTAGGTTCCGTTATCTCGGTAATAGCCATCAACCCAAACCTCATTTGTCCCTTTCGCAAAGTGCCCCACTTGCTCTTTAAACGCTTTAATAGACGGCCATACTTTCGTGCCTTTTGGTAGGTTTGCGAAAAGAGTCGGCACGTTCGGACTTACACCAAACCGGCCCTGTGGCGTTAAATATGGTTCACGCTGCCCGCCGTCGCCCAAAACTGCCGGGCCGCCGTTATGATGATCCGTACCGGTAGCATATCCGATGTATTTACGTCCATGAGCCAGCGCCTTAATGCCGGGTACATTCGCGATCCCGTGATACCTTGATTCAATATATCCGATTGCTGACGCTACCTGATCTATCGGGTTAAGCCATTGTTTATGACCAGCCTTGGCATAAGATGCAAACGTTGTTTCAATCATCTGCATTAACCCTGCTGACGGATGACCGGCTCGCCAGTTTGAATCCCATTTGTTTATATGAGAACCAGCCGTCCCACCGGATTCATGTATCGCTATTGTCTCTAAACCTTTTTCCCATGCGGCGCCGCTTACGCCTGCAATTTTCATTCCTTTTTTGACCCATGATTTCAGGGAGCCGGAAACCTTCACATCGCCGGTATCAACTCCGCCAGATACAATGTCAGTCAGTTTGTCTTTCACGCCGCTGATAATCTTTTTAATTATCCCTTTTCCCATATCAAGGACGGAGCCGCCCAGCTTCCCAAGCGCGGAGCCGGCGAATTTAGAAACAACCGTATTTAATAATTTCGTCGGATCGGATAAATAATCATAGATATTTGATCCAATGTCTTTAAGTTTGCTCCAGCCGCCCTTAATAAAGTCTTTTGCAGAACCAAGCCATGTACCAATTGAAAATTTCGGCAATGCCCCGCTTTTCATCAATTGTTCGGTTTTATCACCGCCTAAAATTGACGTGCCTTGCGGTAGGTTTACGATGGTATCTGTGTTTGGAGATAAGGCCATTTCTCCATTGGGAAAACGCATTAGTTCATGTTTACCGCCATCACCAACATGAGCAAGCCCGCCAGCGAATGCGTTCGGATCACCCTGCCATGTTCCTTTTGCGAAGTAAGGAATGTGTTTCATTTTAACGTCGTCGATTGTTGGCATATCTACCTTTTTAAGAACCCAGTTTACACCGCCAATGACGCCGTTTGTTACACTTTCTACGCCATCAATCAGTTTGTTCCCGACAAAAATCCCGGCGTTTCCAAGCGCTTTAGCTCCGCTTTTAATCCCGTCAGCCATTTTTCCGGGCAGTTTCTTAAAAAAAGAAATAATATCCCCGCCGACTTTAGAAACCTTTTTCCACATCTTCCCTAGCGTTCCGCCTGTTATTTTATTCAAGAAATTAAATCCGGCCTTGAAATGTGATTTAACAAGCTTCACGCCCTTTTTAACAATATCTTTTACATCGTCCCAAAGTTTGTCCCATCGGCCATGAAAAAAATCAGAAAAGGTTTTTAGAATGCTCTTAATCAATTTTGTTGCGCTGTTAAATTCGTCCTTTATATCCCCCCATGTATCGCCAAAATGCTTAGACAATCTTGTAAAAAGCTTTTTGCAGTATTTGACCGATGAAGAAAAAGCTTTCTTCACGCCCGACCAAACAGAGTCAACCACTTTTCGGAATCCCTTAAAGTGTTTATACGAATAGATAACTGCAGCTACAAGCAGGCCAATAGCCGTAATAACAAGCCCGATGGGATTCGCTTTTAAAGCAACATTTAATACTCTTTGAGCGACCGCCCATGCTTTTGTTGACGCTGCCGCGACCCTTTGAGCTGTTGCCACTGCAAGTATTTTCACTTTTTGTGCAACCCAAATACCCCCTGTTTTCGCAAAGGATAGAGACGCTTTTGTCATTGTTTTTATGCCTTTTGCTGTAGCTTTTGAAGCTACACCAATACCGACAATTGTTTTTTTGATACCAGTAGCAGCAAGACGAGCCGTCCATTTAAAAGATTTTCCGATGGCCTTACCGGAGGCAGTAATCCCCCGGCCCGCAGCCTTAACACCTGACCACGCCAGTTTTCCAGTCCACTTAAACGCTTTGCCGATTCCTTTTCCGAAAATCTTAATTAATGAGCCGGTTTTCTTCACACCGCTCCATACCAGCTTGCCCGTCCATTTGAAGGCTTTTCCGATCCCTTTGCCAAATATTTTAATAGCTGAACCGGTCTTCTTTACGCCGCCCCATGCCAGTTTTCCAGTCCATTTAAAACCCTTGCCGATCCCTTTTAAAACTTTGTTGGTCTTCGTTCCTTCCAATCTTGCATTTTTGAAGAAGGTAAAAGGTGATTTCGCAACAAAGGAGACGGCCCGACCTAAACCCATGAGGCCGGACGTTGTAATGCTGATAGCTTTAAACACAGCCCCTAAACCAATAGCAAGAGGCGCGAATACTGCAGTCAGAGCCGCAACGGTACCAATTGTTTTCTTTGTTTTGGGTGACAGATTTTCAAATTTCACAAGTAATTTATTAAGATGCTTTACAAGCGATGTCACAGACGGCAGCAGGGTTGCTGATACTTCCATAGCAAAGTTTTTGGATGTTTCTTTGAAAATATCAAGCTGTTTTTTCCCTGACTTCATCATGCGGTTTGTAACGGTTCCGGCATAATCCGTCTTTTCGGCATTCTTGATTTTCGCAGAAAACTTGTCCAGGTGCTCCCCTGATTCCGTCATTAAGGCGGTAATAGTAGGAAGAGAAGTCCGGCCAAACATGCGGGAAAGTAAATTCCCTTTTTCCTCGGTTCCCATTCCTTTTGTTTTTTCGCGCAACTGTTCCACAACTTGGGACAATCTTAACAAGTTCCCGTGTGAATCGCTTGTTTTTAGCCCAATCTGTGCCATTGCTCCGGCTGCCTGTTTTGACGGCTTAACAAGGCTTGCCATAACTCCACGCAGGCCAGTACCGGCGGACGTCCCTTCCACGCCGCGCCTTGACATGACTTCAAGGTATGCCGCCATATCTTCCATTGAGTAGCCGACGGATTTAGCATAATCCCCTACATAGTTCATGGAATAGCCCAATTCTGTGAATTTAGCCGATCCATGATCCGCCGCGTAAGTCATGGCGTTTGTAACTCTCGTCGTGTTCTCGGCCGTCTTTGCCGCTGACTTTGACTTGTCAAAAAATTGCTCCATGACGTTCATAGAAACTTTTGTTGTTTCTTTAAATTCAGATCCCGCAGCCGTTGACGCTTTAATCATTTTTTCAACCGCAGCAATGGCCTGCCGGCCTGTATCGCCTTTACGGATCATGGTTTCATACGCATCACCGATTTTTTGAACAGAAATACCGTATTTTCCGGAAAGCTCCGTCGCTTGCTTTTCCATGTCTTTTGTAATCTCGCCGGCTTCTTTCGCAGATTCTCCATCAGATTCAAGCAAGGACTTAATGTCCGTCATTTTCCGTTCAAATTCAACGGCCTGCTTTGTTCCGTAAACAAATGCCCCTCCAATGCCAAATGTGGCTGTTGTCATTGAATGGCCGGCACTCGTTAATTTATCACTGGCCCGGTTCACAGAATCCCTTAATTTGTTGACATTATCGCGAAACGTTAAACTGAGTTTTGAAGAGCTGCCTACTTGCCGATTGAGTGTTTTATACCGGCTGACAGCAGATGCTTGTGCCGCTTCCAATTCCAAAATGGCTGTGCGTTGCTTTTTGGTTGCGATATTGTCGGCGCCTTTTTTCTCTATTAATTCCTGTAGTTTCAGCTTTTCTTTTTCAATAAGCTGGTTACGTTCCTTAATCTGATTTCCAAGGCCCTTGTATTCTTCTTTATTGGCCCGGAGCGCTTTGCCCTGGGATTTGAATTTGTTGATCGCTGCCGTTGTTTCCCTTGTTAATAAAGACAGGTTTTCCCGTACAAGGCTTGTCCCTCTCTTTTGATCATTCATAGCGATCTCAGTATCTTTCAATTCTTGACGGTAAAGCGCCTGCCTCCGGGTTGTATTGTTGATTTGATTTGCGTAACGCATAGCCGCTTCGCTATTCTTCCCATACTTTTCAACGGCCTTGTTATACGATTCTGTCAGCTTTTTAACTTGTACGTCTTGTATCTTGATCGTCCGGCTTAATCCGTCATACTTTGCGCCCAACATGCCTAATTGATCCCCGGCATTTTTAAAAATTTGAAACTCAGCTTTCCATTGGCTGGTAGATGCCGCAACAGTGTTTTTAATAGCCGTTAAACTTTGCGTTACTTTTGTTCCATCTAAACCAACTTTAATGACAACACCCTCGGCCATGTTCTCCCTCCTTTCTTACGTAATCGAATTAAAGAATTCTTCCCCCGTCATCACATGCGCGTCTTCCGATAGCACATCTAAAAGGCCGTAATAATCTGCTTCGTCGATATCACGAAACGACCATCCGGCCTCCATCAAATTTCTATACATTTTTTTAAAGTTTCTGAGGGCCTCGGCTGCTGTTACTCCTGTGCCTTTAGTACCACTTCCTTTAAGCCCTCTTCCTCGTTTCCCATGACGATATCCATAATCCCCTCAATTGTTCGCATAAGTTTACGTGCGTCTATTCCATCATAAATAGAATCCATCGTTACTTTTTCATCACTGAAAACATCGGCAACGAACGTGACCATTTTATCTAAACGTACCGCCTCTGACAGATTTTCATTTTTATCCATTTCATCCTGCAATGCCAACGCTTCACGTACTTTACGACTAGATATAAACCCCTGTTCATAGACTACTTTTTCACCTTTTTGATTGAGTAATTCGATTCTTAACATGTTCATTTCTCCTTTTCGGTTTCAATTTTTCGGATTAAAAAGAGGCCGGGATTTCCGGCCCTGCAAAGTGTGATTTTATGCAGCTTGTGTATCAGAAGGACGGATAAATTTTTCCCATGCTTCCTGTGAAAAATCTTTATCCCCCTCGTTTGCTTTACCATAAACCAGCCCGTCAGAAGATCGGGCAATAAATTCCCCTGAAATTTTATCTTGCGCCGTTTGTACGTTTGCATCATTTGTCTTTAGATCGGAATCCGGCGCGCCGAACATTCCTTTTAACAGACCAACATGGAGCTTATTTCCGTTTATATCAGATGATAAGCATTCCACAGACACAAACGGCGGCTGCGTATCCTTTCCAAGCTGATAGATGCCGTTTACTTTTTTCATACCGGTAATTTCCGCCATGCAGTCATCCGGTAAATTATAAATAGACAGCTCGCATTTCACATCTCCGGTGCCTTTTGCTGAAACATCAATCGCCATATTTGACGCGTAGTTTTTCGTTTTAGTCGGTGCCAGCCCCGTGATATTTGCCTCAACAACCCCGTTTTTGTCTTGCTTCCCATCCAACACATATTTTTTATCTGTTGCTTTTTCGTTTTCATCCAAGACGGTAATAACAATAGATTCAAAACCCACCGTTGCCATTCATCATCATTCCTTTTTTTTGTATTAAAAAAAGCCACTGGCTGACAGTGACTAATTCACACTTGTTTTTTTGAATTTTGCCGTTAAATAGAGCTTTTCAATATCCGGATCAACGGATATGTAACTCTCGAAAGAATAAAAGCCGTTTGACTCAAAGTAACCATTTAGTAAGTCGTCATATTGTTCAGCCAAACTATCGTCATACTCATACCAAATTTGTATTTGCACAGACGTTTGAATTTCTCGACTAAAATTACTTGCATATCCCGCCCTTTTGTTGAGAATATGACTTATTTTCACAATGGCGTTCTTTGCGTCTTTTAAACCCGTGCCGTCCGGGAGGACAACCGGAACCGTATGCATAAACACGTAATCCTCATTAATCATTAACGGGTTGTCCTGAACAGTGAGAAGGTCATAAGCTTCAGTCAGTAAGCTCATAAACCGGCAACCTCCGTGTCAATGACGTGCTGCATGGTTGCCGTTACCGTCTCCCTTGTTTCTGCCACGGTTTTCTCTGCGAAATGCTGCGGCGGCTGATGAATTGTGCCGTCATTTACAAAATGGGATCTCCAAGCCGTATCCTTTCCATAGCCAACCGTTACCTCGCCCAATTTGTCAGGCTTTGAAATTACGATATCGTCACGCATATGTTTAAACTCATGGGATTCCCCTGTTTTAGCCTCAATTTGCCGCTGTGCTTTCCATTTCCGGTCAGATTCATTCTCGTAAGGGGTATTTACCTTTAAAGCTTCTTTAACGATCATAGCGCCCGCTAATGTCGCTTTTACGCCTCCACTTTTTGTCCGGTAAGCCACTTTACGGAGTTGAGCATCTAAACCGGTCATATCTACTTCCACACTCATGTTATCGCCTCACAAATGATGGTTTTCCATTCGTAATTAACGGTATCCGGTTCAATGTCTACGATTTTGTATTCTGTTCCTTTATGGGTGATCGTCATATCATTTGTAATTTTAAAAGGAAGATTTTGACGGACAACAAATGTTATTTTGTTGGCAATGCCTTCCCCCAGGTTATTAATTCGATCTTTTAAGCGTTGCCGCCACACCGCGGCCCAAACCGTAGCAACCTCAACAGGTCCCATTTTCGGCACTCCGTTAATTTTGATTGATTTTTGAACATTAAACGTAATTCGCTCGTTTAAGTCACCTGTTTTCGCGATTGGCACCGTTTTTTACCTCTCTTCTTGTTCTTGCAATTGACGTAAATACTTGCCTTTCAACTGTATGATAGAGGGCGTAATTCCAAATGGGATATCACGCACCTCTACGCCGTTTGAAGTAGCAGACCGGTTTTTATAATAGTGATCCACCAGTCTCATAACCGCCACGTCAAAAATAGGGTTATCATCGTAAAAACCAGCAACCTTATCCCCTACAGCAGAAATAAGGGTGTCAGCCGCAGCCTTAATATATTTCTCCAATAATTTGTCATCAGCGTCAGTATCGATCCTTACCGCCGCTTTCACCTCGGACAGAGATACTGCCATTTATCTCACTCCCTTACCCTGCTGTTGTTGCGGATGCTGCTGGCGTTTCATCGGCAATACCTTTAAAGCTCGCAAAAACAACCGCTTCCTCATCCCACAATTTCACGTCGAACCGGTCAATAGCGCGGATTTTGGTTTGATCTTTTTCAAAAGCGCCGGCGCCGATATTTGTCATCATGATAGAAAGCTGTTCCCGGTCAAATAAAACCACAGCCTCTTTTAAATCACCAGCAAATAGAGGGTAAACAGGCGCTTTATCTGTTCCACCGTTTGGTAAATATTTGTCTGAAATAACCTTGACTGGCTTATTCAATAACATTAATTCTGTTGGGTTCTGCGGGTTCGGCTGCAGCAAATAACGGCCGAATGCATCTTTAACCTTGTCCAAAACATTAAAGCCGCTTTGATTTGTAATAAAAGATGAAGTCAGTTTGATAGCTGGATCGAGTTCCACATTCATAACGTCTTTGATATCATCCACATTTGCAACGGTCTTTTTCTGTGCATCAGGCAGGCCGTTTAATACTTGGATAATTTTTGCGTTCCGCGTTGCTGTTGATTTTTTCGCCAACCAATCAGTAATCCACGCGATAATTTGTTCTGCCGACTCTTTTAATAATGTGTTAGTAATGGTTGAAATGCCCGCATACCGCTGAATTAAGTATCTCAGAATGCTTGCAGATGGATCGTCATTCTCGTTTATTTCATCGCTTTCATTGTCGATATTTTTAAACGGTGTTACATCGCTTAATTTTTCAATATTTCGGCTTCCTGAAAGGGACGTTACCGGCACCACATTAACGTATTGTTCCAGGGCATCAAACTGACGTTTTAGTTTGTTGACCGCAGTTTGGATATCTTGCGGGATCGTCAAGCCAATCCCTTCCCCGTTTTCATCCAGTTTGGTAGTCACGGCCGCGCTCGGTCTGCCGCTTAATAGGTCTTTAAAATCCTTTATAAATTGGTCTTTTACATCCGCTGCCGTAGAAGGGATAGACGGGGCCTGTTTCGCTTGTTTAATAGCCGCTTTTTCGGCTTCTTCCATCTGTTCTTTTGCAATGTCTCGTTTCGCCTGAGCTGCTTGTAGCTTTGCCTTTAAGCCCTCGACTTCCTCCGCGGTTACTTCATCGTCAACAAGTGCAAGCTGTAAATTGTGTTGTGCATCAGAAACCCGCTGCCCCGCATTAATCCAAGTATTTTTTAGGTCTTCATATGTCATCGTTTAAACTCTCCTTTAAGAATCTGTAATTTCTTATTCAGTAATTTTGGTTGTTTCGCGTCTATAGATTCAGGTTCTTTGAGTGCGTGCGGCACATTTCGATAACGAGAAAATAATGCAGAGGAAACGCAAGCTGCCGCTTGGTTTGCTGCTGTAATTTCATCCGCAAGGCCGTAAGAAACGGCTTCACTAGCAGATAACCACGTTTCGTTATCCATCAAAGAATCTAGTGTTTCCTTTGTCAATTTGTCGCCCGCTTTTTCAAGATAGGACGCTTTCATAGACTCGGAAATTTTGTCAAGGACATCAGCCTGCTTTCTCATTTCATTCGCATTTCCCATCGCTATTGTCCACGGATTATGAACCATCATCATAGCGTTTGAGGGCATAAAAATAGCGTCACCCGCCATTGCGATGACACTTGCGATTGAAGCAGCTAACCCATCAATATATACGTTAACGAATGCTTTATGCTGTTTGAGCATGGAGCAGATGGCCACGCCTTCAAATACAGAGCCACCGGGCGAATTAATGTGTACATTTAAAACACTCATATCTCCCAAAAGGTCTAAATCCTGCTTGAATGAGGCGGCTGAGGTATCTATTTCATCCCATTCATAACCGCTTGTGACCACTTCGCCAAAAATAAAAACATCCGCGCTGCTGTCACCGGATGCCTTCATACTCCAATACTTATTTTTCGCCTGATTTTTTTTCATTTTTGCTTTCACCCCCTTTACGTTCAGAAACCGGCGTTTCGATTGGGTACAGGTCGCCGCTAATCCATAATTTATTAGCGTTTTCATCAGGATCGGGTGGCTGCCCTTCCTCTAATCTCACCTCATTGGGGCGCATCCACGAATTTCTCACTGCCGCTTGATAGTATTTTTGTCGGGTCTCTGTATCACCGCGCAGCAGTGAGTTGACAATAAAAGTAAACTTATAGCCTCTTCGCTTTTGATCCGGTGTCAAAATCTTTTTGTTCAGCTCTTCTTCATATTGTTTGAGGGTAGGCATCAGATTGTTTGTTACAAATTCTAAATTAAGCTGCTCTAATGATGAAAAGCTAGATGTATTATCACCTAAGAAATGCTCAGGCACGTTGTACACCATGGCAACACGCGATCTTGTCACTTTATCAATATCAATCAATTTCGGGTCTACAACTTGACGCTCAACCCGTGTAATTGTGATCCCGCTTTCCTCGACCAGCAAACCGCCATTATCTCGATAAAATCCCGCTATTGCTTTGATATGTGCTTCCTTTTGCTCTTCATCTAAGCTTCCATCAAACCTTACAATAAGCCCCTCATTTGTGCCGTTTAATTGATTCATAGATATTTTTCTTACTTCGTGATCATAGTCAATCGTGTTCTTTAACAAGTCAATTGGGTTCATCCCCATAACTTGACCGAACCGCGCATGTTTAAAATGGAGCATTTCACTATAATGGACATACATTGTTTGTTGATTCGGTGCATTATCAACGGAGGAAACGGCGTAATACAACTCACCAGACGTTATATCAAGCACTGGCTCACAACATCCCGGCTTTACAAGGGCCATATCAACAATTTGCCCGTTCACATTGCGGAATAACTGAACAAAAGCATTCCCCTTTAAATTCCGGATTGTTTCAATGTCTCTAAAAAAATCGAATCGGGTAAAGTATCGCGGCCCATCCCTCAGCAAATTAAAGCCGGCACAATCAGACGGCTGCTGAAAATTGTCATCAAATAATTTTAACGGCAGACTAGCAAACGTATTTCCCAATCGGCTCACTGCACTGAATATCGCTTCGTTCATATCTGAAGCGCTGCTAAAATAGTCACCTTGGAAACTCATGTGATGCGTAACCGGTTTTTGAAACGTAACCCGGTTAAAAAAACGTTTAAAAATCTCCTTTAATCCCAAAGCCTCACCCCCTACATGTTTTTTAAATCGGCAACGGAATAATATTTCACTTTCCCGGACTTTTTCGGCTTGATTATCATAGGAATTACAAACGTATGGGCCGTTAATGCCGCGGCCACCCCGTCTATTTTGCGATTCTTGGATTGTTTCGTAGGCATCCAGTTATTATTGCGATCTTTGACCATTCTTACATTGTTCAGATACCAACGGAAAAGCTTGTTATTGTTAAAAATAACCTTCCCGTCTAACATCAGTTCTTTAAAGTTCTGCATTGGGCCACCAAGCGTTTTAAAGCCTTGAATTACTATTTCCGTTTCAAACCCATGTTCTTCAAGAGCTGCGTTTAAAAATAACGCTTTGGACTTGTCGTAACCAATTTTCTTTATCTTGTACAGCTTAGATTTCTCAATAAACCAATCCAAAACAACCTCGTAATTGACGTATTCAGCCTCCGGGATAATGGTCAGATATC
This sequence comes from Bacillus sp. Bwzl_19, assembly GCF_054900515.1. Taxonomy (NCBI): domain Bacteria; kingdom Bacillati; phylum Bacillota; class Bacilli; order Caryophanales; family Bacillaceae; genus Bacillus; species Bacillus sp. Bwzl_19. The sequence continues at coordinate 2,982,671 of NZ_CM142729.1, forward strand.
CTTTTTTCCTCCATTCATCTAACCGCTGTTGATTATTGTCCCGGTTATATCGGGCTTCTGGTATCCATGAATGAGTTAAAAAGAATATCTCCCCGTTATCAAGCGGAAATTCTAAACAAGCGCTGGTAAAATCCTCAGTTTCGGACAAGTCATAACCGCCGACACATTCCCGGCCCTTCAGCAAGTCAATGTCAATTTCTTTGTTATTTTTATTGATCGTAGCAACATCAACAAATGACAGTTCATCCACATCACTGAAAATATTAAATTGCTTTGTTAACCAGTCGGCCAGCTCCTGCGGGTTTTTCCTATCCTTTTTGTAGTCTGTCACGAGGTTTACAAAGTCCATAAGGCCAATGTTTGGATTGGCTTTTATCCACATCCGCGGATCGTCCGCCTCTTCCGGCTTGTCCAGCTTCGCCAGATAATAAAAAGTCCGTTCGTCTAAATCATCTTCAAGGTTTTCAAGGCATTCTTTTCCCGCCTCAAAGAAATTCATTAACGGCCCATCTAAAACGTAGCCGGCAGTCGTGATATAAATAATTAATGGCTGCTTCCTCATACCCCTTGACTTTTTCATGACATTGATTAGTGCATAATCCACATATTCGTGAATTTCATCAAATACAGCAAAATGAAGATTTTCCCCATCTTTATTATTCTTTTCCGCTGACATGGCTTGCATTGTGCATTTCATAGTTTCGTAACGAATCTCACTTCTTAATGCCTTAAAACGTTTGTCTAAATATGGGGAATTCTCAATCATTGCCTTTGATTCATTGAACAGAATAGATGATTGTTTTTGTGAATTAGCCAGAACGTAAACATTGGCCCCGCGCTCTCCGTCAAAACCCAACATATAATTAGAAGTACCTGAGATAATCGTTGTTTTCCCGTTCTTCCGGCCAACAAAATCCACGGCCTCACGGTATTTCCGAATTCCTGTATCTTTATGAACCCATCCAAAAATGGAGCCGATGACAAAATGTTGCCATGGCTGCAGAACAAGTTGATCGTAGTCACCTTTCGATGGCCTGCACTTCTTTTCGATAAACCTGACAGGGCGATGCCCTTTCTCTTCATCAAAAATCCAAGGAAAATCATCTGTACCCTGCCGCTCTAAATCTCTCATGTGTCGTTTAGCAGCTAAGATATTTTCCTTTGATGCCGGGATTGACCCATCTATAAGCCGCTCTGCGTACCATGTTGTTAGTAATTCGGGATAAGGCTCTACAAGGATGCCGCCCCATGATTGTTGTTCTGCTTGATAATCAGCCCACCACTTGGTAAGCTCCGAATAACTCATGTCAAGCAAGGGTTTAGAAGTCATCTTCTTCCTCTTCTTCCCCGCTCTCCAAGTTAATTGCTAATTTTGCACGCGCTGCCGGCGACAAGCCTAAATCCGAACCATACGTCCGTAGTTGCGCCGCCATATCTTTTTTACGCATAATAAAAGGGTTGGGTTTTCCATCAACCCACAACCCATATTTTTTAATTTGCCTTTCAAATGAAATGTATTGAGAATACGCGTCACAATAAAAGGCTAAATGTGTGATATCGGCCTCATTGATCAATTCCACTTCTAAAAGAAGCTCAGTCAGCCGCTTAAATTCCTTTTTTGCAGTAGCAGACAACCAGGAAGGCGGTTCGATATTTTCGGCCCTCATTTTCATTTTCTCTTCATTTTCAATACGTTTTTCTAATTCGGCTTTCGTATAGCGGCTTTTATTGCCGTCTAATAATGTAAGTTTGGCACTTTTTGCAGGCATAGCCACCGTTTTCACCCTCTTTCGAAAAAAATTCATTTTCACCCTTTACAAATTGCGGCCCCCGATATACGATAAACCCAAGAGCATCAAGGCTTCGGCCGGGATGCTCTCTTCTGTTTTTCCGGGGCGAAAAATCTTCAAAATCGAATTTATTGTATAGGAAGGGGCATACCGTTGTTTGAAAAGCGCATTGCCCCATGTTTAAAGGGTAGGGGGGTATGTTTCAGCGTTTTTTTAACTGATTTCGTTGTTCCCGTAGAATTTGAAAACATTTTCGTTGCGTTTTTTCTTCTTCTCCCCACCACTTCTTTCCGGGTGCTCCCTGTTGTGGCACTCTATACAGATCGTTTCAAGATTATCAAGATCAAACGCCCGGCTCGGATCATCCCTTAATGCAGTGATATGGTGAACCGTATTTGCCTCCGTTATCAATCCACGACGACGGCACTCACAACACAAATAGCCGTCCCTTATCAGAACGACTTTCCTTACTCGCTTCCAGCGTGCTGTATTATAGATTTTGTCTAATTCGTCACGTTGCCTTGCCATACTTATTCCTTTTCTGATTTACCTGAACAGACTACACACGACAAGCAGAAGAACGTGAGCGAAATAAACCATGACGTCTCAAATGGATGCGCATAAATTGTTTCCATGCTCTACCAACATAAAAAGCTTCTATGGATAGCGGTTTGGGCGTTCGCATCCTTTCAGCCGCACACCTTAGATTCTTTCCTAATTCCTCAAAGGCTTAATTAATTGTTTTCATGTAATCCCTCCAATCATATTCTTTCTAAACTGCCCCCCGTCCTCAGACTGTTAACCGCCATTCGTATTTCCGAGATTTATTGGAAGCAGTTTGCAGAGAATATAAAAAAGCAGGCTTAAACACCTGCTTTCCCAGTTAGCTATTAGGCAAGTCGATTTTTGTTGGGCTACTTGTCCAAGGTTTACCCATCGGCTTTTTATGTGCTTTATCTTCAAAAAATTGAGTTGTAGTATATTGATACCATGAGTTAGTCATTGCACCTTTTTCATACAAATCATATTTGTAATAAGCATCAGGGATTCGTTCTTTGGTCCAGTAAGCAAACAAGACACCTGCAGCCTTAGCACCCCATCCAAGCCCAGGAATTGTTCCAAATAAAGATCCCACTAAGGTGACTGCATTTTTAGACTCTTTTGTATGACCAGACACCGTTCCAACATACTTATATCCTGCCTTTGGTTTCGCGGCCATTGTTGTGAATGTATCTGTCGCTGATGAATTTTGAGTGCCATTTGCTATCTCTGCTTTCTTTTCATCAAAATCATAGTTCAAACCTTTTTGTACTTCACCGTCCACTTTAACAGTATGATCTTTTGCATTAAGCACAGCTTTGTGTTTCTCACCTTGTTTAGCGTATTGAATCTCCACTAGTTTGCCGTCATCCTTAATTACTTCACTTGTGATTTTAAAATCCTTATTTAACTGTTCATAGGAAGGTGCTTGAATGCTTTCAGCAAACGCAGAACTTGTTGGTAAAACTGTACCTGAAGCGATTGACGCAGCCAAAACCCCGGCCAAAAATTTTTTCCTTTTCACTTACTAATCCCCCTTAACGCACCCTAAGAATCAGCCCGACTGACTAACTGTTTGACTTTATACGCGATAACAGCAAGATAAATTACGATAATACAAATCAACGCACCTGTTCCAAAATTAGTTTGCGAAAATAAGTAAACACTTACCCCACCGAAAATAATGTACATAATAATGTCAAAGATAATTTTCTTATTAGTCATTTTGATTTCTCCAATCTGCATAATTCCGGGTGCTTGTTTTTAAGTACACCCACATTATATGAAATATTTTTTCTACTTGCAACTTTCTAACAATTTGTTTTTTTCTTGTACTAGCTGTAAAGATAATGATTTATTAAAAACATGTTAACACATTATTAGAGGCGGAAAAATGGTAGAGCATAATAAATGATTCTTATTAACTACATGGAAACAAAATCAGTAAATATCAACGACTGATTTACCGGAAGCAGTTTACAGAGAATATAAAAAGCGACCTCCATCGGAAACCGCTCTCAGCATCATTTATTTTTTGGGAGAATATAAATGCCTAATTCTTTATACCAGATAAGATCATCCTTAGACGGTTTGTCCTTAGTCACAACTCTCACCTCCCACAATATAAAAGCGTCATTCTATAAGACGACACTGAATATTTAGTACATATTTCTATTAGTTATTATCCTTGTTTTATGATTGTTCTGGGTTTCGAGCCGTCCCAAGGTGAAACGACCCCATCCTCCTCAAGCCGCTCCATAAGTGTTGCAGCATTCACATAACCGATTCTGAACCGCCATTGCAAGATAGACATAGACATTATTCCGTTTCCGCATGGATCAAGCATTACCCATTGTTTTACTTCTTCGTAAGACGGTTTTCCGATGCCGCTCATATTATCCCTCCAATAGAAAAAGCGCCCTCCCGATTGGGAAAGCGCCTGCCTGTTTATTACCTATTACCATAATACCTTATCTAAAACAAAATGGTGTGCCGTTATCGTGCCATCTTTCTGCCAAAATCGTTTTAGTACATTCCTTTTTGCTCTGCAGCAGTCATCCCGCTCACCCCTTCATTACTTTGTGTTGTTCTATCAAACCATGCCTTTCTCTTCTAACGCTGAACCTGTTGCGCCTCTACTCATGCCGCTCACCTCCTGTAACACGATAATACCACGAAAAACGCCCAAATTTTCCATTTATCCACACAATCCACGAATTACCCATATGTTATATACTGTGCAACTGCCCGAAGTGCCGCCAACCCTTGCCCCTGCTGTTTTCAAGCCATATCCCTAAAATGAATTCCACACTCACTTTTTGAAGAGAATCAATAAAAATAAGCAGAAAAAAAGACTCATCTTGTCGATTAGATGAGTCTGCTTATATTTTGAATTTCTTCATGGCATTGTTCATGGCATCCTGATTAATCCCGATGTATCGAAGGGTTGTCCGCTGGTCAGAGTGATTAAAAATCTCCTGCAGCATGGCAACGTCTTTTGTTTGCTTGTAAAAATGGTATCCGAATGTTTTCCTCAGCGTGTGCGTGCCTATATCATCCAAATTGACATACTCAGCAGCAGCCCTCAGAATCTTATAAGCCATCGACCGGGAAATGGGCTTGTTGATCCCTTCGCGGCTTTTGAAAAGATATTCGTGATCTTCTTTCCCCTCAATATATGCTTTTAATTCTCTTTGAAGTTCCGGCGTCATTTCAATTCTCTTTTTCTTTTTGGTTTTCTTCTCTATAAGGTTGAAATACGGCCGTTTGGCGTCCCTTACTCTCAGTTCCAATATATCTGATATGCGGAGACCTGAATTTATCCCGGTGACAAATAGCATGTAATTCCGCTCGCTCTGTTCTTTTAGAAACCGTTTGATATAGAAAATGCATTCCGGGTCCCTTATCGGCTGAACAAAATTCATTCCGGCGCGCCCCCGTCCTTATAGACTTCCACGCGAAGAGCAAAGGCCAGCCGGTAAAATGCTTTTGCTTTCGTCCGGTAGTAGCTCCGCTGACTGAGTCTCATTTCTGCATAGACTTCATAATCATACATTTCTTCATTCTGCATGTAGAGCATGACAAGTATTTGCCGCTCCTTTTGGGAAAGCCGGTTAACCGCTCTTTGCATTCTCTTTAAAAACCGTTCCCTCTCAATCTCCCAATCCATGCGTTTTAATGCTGCGTCTTCTGTGGAGGAATGAAATTCATTCGAAAAGCTGGGCGGAACAAGGCTGTATGTTGCGGTCACTTTCGGCAAAAAATCTTCCGGCACTTGTAGTAAGTACATGCGATATTGTTCGAGCAGCTTTTCAGCTTTCATTCTCGTAGCTTCTTCGTCAATTTGAGGTATGTTCAGTGTCATTTGATTCATCAAAAATCCCTCCCGTTATTATTTCTGTCTAAAAGCTCCACCACGGCCTCTTTTATATGTAGGCCTGTTTACACCCATGAGGTACTCCAACTCTCTCTCAGTAAGCTTCTGCGGCTTTTTTTCGATACTTTTGTGTGACGATGGCTGTTTTTCTTTAAAATCAATGCTCAGCGTGGCGTTTTTCTTCGTTTTCATGCCGTCCCTCCGTTCAAATAAAAAACGGACACCAATCAGAGCACAGTGATTCTGTGCAATGATCAGGTCCGCAGGCTCTCCGTCTTGGACTTATTTAATTTTCTGAGCTAAATTACTGGTATCATTCGTCCGCCAATCATTTCTGCAAGTGAATTAGCTGTGTCATCGGCGGGTTCATCCCATAGAAGCGCATCTTTGGCTTTATCAGTAGTCAGCAATGCAATTTCTCCGGTACTAGAATAAAACCTATAATCTTTTACGTGGTTTCACGCGCAGCCTTCATTTCATTGAATCCTTTGACAACTTGTTTGATCTTTGGATTGTCGTCAAACGCTTGGATCGTTTGGATAGCCGCTTCCAGATAGACTGCCTGGTCAAGAGTTTCTTCAAGTGCGTGCTGCAACCAGCCGCGCAGATCATAGGCATTAACTTGGACGGGCTGGCCGTACTTGGCAAGCCCCTTTTCCTGTTGTGCGTTTAATTTGCTGATGACGGCTGAAATGATCGGGTTGTCGGTGTGGTTCATCAATACCCCTCCTGCTGCCGCTGGTGATTGATGGCGTTTTTGTCCATGTAAGCCGCTTCGATTTGCTCCCATTTAAAACCGAGCTTGCTGCCTAATTCAAAGAAAGTCGTAAATAAACTGATATATGTCCGCTTTTCTACATTGCTGAAATGGAATCCGTAAGCAATGGATAGCAAGCAAGAGAATGTTTTTGCTGTACCAAACCCTTTTTTAGAAATTAAATGCTGCGCGACTACATCATCTATGGTGTCAGTGTCATTCCAGCCAAGCCGGTTCCCGATGCTCAAGATAAAATGCAGGCAGTCCACGTATTCCTCAAGCAGTGGGTTTTTATCACGAAAAGCCGTTACATCACCCACGTTACAAACAGGACATATTTCATAATCCGGATCTAATAAGTGTTTAAAATCATCTTTGTTTAAATTTTCTCCGCAATAGTGATTTTCACATCGGAAAAAGGCTGCGTTTTCAGGATTCGCACCAACATTTGTTGATACTTTTGTTCTTGGCTTTTGGTTATTACTCCAATGCTTAAAGCCGCGCCATTCATTCGCACACTCGGCCAGCTCCACCTGTAGAGCAAGAATGAGGTTTGGGAGCAAGTCCTGCCCCTCAAGCCCCTTTTCTTTGATGATCCGATCGTCAAGCACCTTTTGCATTTCAAACATTTTTTGTAGATTCATGATTCAACTTTCTCCCTTCTCCGTTTACGCGGAATGCCTATTTTTCTTGCATGATAGAAATAAGTATCAATACATTTGAAACCGAAATGCTGTGCAATTTGGAAGTGTGTCCAATTCTGGTTACGAAGCTCCGTCCATTCTGCCAGAGTAAACAGGCGATACGGTTTCTGGATTACTATCCCGTTAGCCTTTTTCCAGACGGAAAGAGTGGATGGAGAGCAATGGAGTTCCTCTCTCGCTATTTCCGTATCAGACATACCGCGTTCACGAAGCTCTCGATATTGCTCCTCTGTGAAGCCGATGTCATCAAGTAAAGTCACACTATTCCCTCCTAATTAGCCTTTAGTCTTGTAAACTTGGTCATATGTTCACTTACGCAGAATTCAGGAAGGTTTGCCCTGACAAGCTGCTCGGCGAAGGGCGGCGGAACTGCGTTACCACATCGCTCAATCTGTTTCTTTTTCGAATACGCTACACCGTTTATATCTCTATCAATCACGTAATTAGTCGGGAATCCCTGAGCCGCAAATAATTCATGAGGCTGAAGCATCCTCATCCCAATGTCGGCGATCTGATAGTTTTCACCTTTAATCGTGACCAGGCCGAATCTGTCTTTTGTGGTGACTGTATGCAGAGGGTCACTGAGAGCCTGCCCCGTATCTGACCCGTAATATTTCGTCAGGAAAGCCCTGACTTCGCCAACGTGCAGGCCACCCGCCGTTATTGTTGGCATTGGGTTCGTCACCGTTTGGCCGTCTCTGCATGTGCCGCGGAGCTTGATCAAGTGACTTGTGGCAATGGCGAATTTATTGCCGCCGGCCGTTATGGTGCCGAGTGGTTTTTTCAGATCGAGCACCCGCCGGCCTTCCGGATCGCCGTATCCCATTTGAATGAGTGAATTACCGCGCTCCCCTATAACAAAAGGTTTTTTACTGTCAATGACAAAACGTTGTATACCTCGAGCGATGCGCCGCATTGTATTTTCTGAAAGAGGCTTTTTCCTGTTGAAAATTGACGGCGTTTCCAGTGACCAGTCCATAATCTCGGAGGCAGTCCGCCACGGTTTAAGCTTTCCGGACTTCACTGTCGCACTTTTTGGATCGCCATGTGTCGGCTCGGGCCATATGATCGGCCGCCCGTCACGCCGAGCGATTAAGAACAGCCTTTTCCGTATTGTCGGGGCGCCGTAGTCGCACGCCTTCAGCTCTTTCCATTCGACTTTATATCCGTGTCTGTTTAACGCTCTGACAAAGGAACGGAACGTATATCCTTTTTTGTCCGGGTCCGGCCTTCCATCTTTCCCAAGAGGCCCCCACGTTTTAAATTCTTCGACGTTTTCAAGAATGATTACCCGCGGACTTACCGTTGCCGCCCACCTGACCGCTACCCATGCAAGCCCCCGGATGCTCTTCTCAACGGGTTTTCCGCCTTTGGCTTTTGAAAAATGCTTGCAGTCCGGGGAGAACCAGGCTAAACCAATCGGCCGCCCCTTGGCTGCTTCCCTCGGGTCTACTTCCCAAACAGACTCACAATAATGTTCTGTATCAGGGTGGTTTACTTGGTGCATGGCGATGGCCGCCGGATCATGGTTAATCGCAATGTCCACCGAAAGCCCGGTAGCCAATTCAATTCCGGTACTGGCTCCGCCTCCGCCCGCGAAGTTATCAACAATGATTTCTCTGAAAAGTCCCAGTTGTTGTTTGATCATCCCGTCACCCCATCAAGCCCGGCAGGACACAAACAGCGAAGAAGAAAAGCCCCACGCATGCCCCGACCAGCCAGATATTAGTTTTATCCCGTTTAGCGATAATGGTATGGTCGCCGATCATTTTTAGATCGTCAGACCGAGCGACAAGCGTCGGGATGTAATCCGGGTGAACCTTTAAAAGCTCGGCCGCCTGCTCGACGGTCATTGCTTCGTCCTTCGTGGCCTTCACATTCCGTTGTAGTTCGACTTGTAATGGCATCACTCCGCAGCCCCCTCCAATGCTTTTCTGGCCGTTTGCCCTCCGTCGAGTTCGACAGCTGGTGGACAGTCCTCGAATTCTTTTGTGTAATTCGTCTCCTTCGCATAAAAAGTCAACGCTTCTTTCATCTGCTCGTTTTTAGTCTTCTGTTGCCGAACCTTCCCCTGTTCCATTCGCAGTAAGACTTTCATATTCATTAGTTCATCCGATATTTTCGCGGTCTGGGTTTCGGCTCTCCGCCATTCATCGAGATGGTTGCTGGATTTCTCATGAGCTTGTTTTAATTCCCCTCGTAGCCGGCTGATCTCTTCCTGAGCCTGCCGAAACTGAATGACCGTGACATCCTGCTGGCGCTGGTGCTCCCGATTCATAGCCTGCTGCATGATTAACTCTTCCGCGAGCTTTTCGGCTGCTGCTTCCAAAGAGATTTGCTCCGGTGTACTGGCTGTCGTTTTCGAAAGGGTGCAAATGTAAGAGCCGGTATATAAAACCTCACCTTTTGACAAATTGATTTTGAATTCTTTCATGCCCGGGCCTCCCGGTCTAAAAGACATGTTTTGCATACAACCCATTGAGCTGAATAATATATTTTTCCGCAACGTTCACACTTGCGGGCAATTTCATTTTGATACATGTTCCGTTCCTCCCCCGCAGGGGAAAACCCCTGCTAATTGAATTTATGGCCGATCTCGTAATCACAACGAGCCAGGCCGCCTTTTACTGTTTGAATGATTGTTTTACCGTGTTCGGGTGCCTCAACGACATACGCGGCGTTTTGATTGCCGTCTAACACGATGACAGACACCTTCCCCGGCTCAATAAATTGAGAAACACTTGTATTTTGATTGAGTGATATATGTTTTGGCTGCATGTTCAAAGCCTCCGTATGGTATAATAAAAGTGTCGAGTTTTTATTTACCATACGGTGGCGGTTGCTTTAGCGGCCGTCCTTACATCCAATAGTTTGACGGGAATAGCTGTATGCCAACCTTTGGTTTTTCCGTCGGAATGATTGGGTGTTTTTTTATATACTCAAGGCGTTCTTCTTCGCTCATCACCCGTGTTGTAACTTCGCCGTGCCGACGCAAGTTTTTATTTTCTGTCATGGTGCTGTCCTCCTATTCTTTGTTCATGCCTTTGATTTGAAGATTATATAAGCGCTCAAGCTCTTCATCTGTCTGGCGGTTTAGAAAAGCTCTGCCAAAAGAGCCGATAAGCAAAAGCCATTCAATTAAATGCTCTCGTTCTGCCTGTCCCAAACGTCTGCCACTCCCTTCATAATCAGCATTTGTAAAGCTGCGTTCCGTACCTCCGGGGCGCAGTCTTCATAACGCACGATGACCATAAGTTGCTGGACCGTTGCTTTTTCAAAACGGAAGCTTTTGCTTGTTGCGTTCATCTTCTGACGCTTCCTTTCCGAGCAAGCCGGATTCCCGAGGCTCTATGAGGTCTTTTTTTGCTTGGTCGATGATAAGAAATAACGTTTCGTCTTCATTCCGTTTCAGCTCTTTTGCTATGTTGAGGTAAGACTCATCTGCCGCCCATAGCTCCCGGAAACGCCTGATTTCGCTGTCATAAAACATGAAGTTTAGGTCCTGAAAAGGGATATACACCGGGCTTTCTTCAAACAAATAGCGTAGTCGGTACATTTTATCTTTCATGGTTTTCTCGGATATTCTAATTCTTTTGTTAGCGCGTAAACCGTTCTTACGGGCGGGCAGGACGTTTTTTCTTGCAAAGTCCATGACCAGCAAAATGATTTCATCCGAATCCCTGTTTAATAATTCCGACATATCAAGAATTGATTTCCCGTCATGCCAGTATTGAACGACCTTTTTTAGCTGGACCATTGACCATTCATAATTCATATCTTCCAAAGCCAGTTCGAACCGTTCGGCATTGACCGCCTGACTCATGCTAAACACTCCCTTTTGTAATTCATATAGCGGTGAACCAGTATGAGACGGTGCTCGTGCTGTAAGTGCTCTAAGACAAGCCAGTTCTCAATGGTCAGGCCGTTTGCCTTAATGATTGCCTTTTGTGCACGCGTCGGAGATTTACCACGTCTCACACTGCATCCCCCCTAAAGTTCTGATAGTCTGCTATTTTTTGATCAAGAACCTTGATAAGCTCGTCTATTTCTTTTTTGCGCTGGTCATCCGTTAATTTGCGTTCAGGGACGATCTGCAGCACGCCGGGCATGATTGCCTGTATCAACTGTTTTCACCTCCTTAAAAGGACAGGGCGGGCGCAGTGCGGCCTTTTCTTTCCTTCTGTTTCTCTTCAAATTTGACTGTTTCCAAGTGAGCCGTGAGCCGGCTGACAACTTTTTTGTCATAAAGTTTAGTCAGAGCTATGCCTGATAGATTAGTTGTAACGATTGTCAGTTTGCCTTGCCGCCCCGTAGAGACGCCATACCATACGCGATGAATAAAATCATTTGCCGCCCTGTTTTCGTTGTCTGTGTCGCCCACCTCGGCCCCGAGGTCGTCAATGACAAGATAATCAACCCTTGTCAGCAGTTCGATCGCAAAAGCTTCGGTAAGCCTTTCAGAGCTGTCCTTGAATGAGTTCTTTATTCGCCTCATAAGGGCGTCACTGTTTACAAACAACGCTGATTTAGCGTATCCTTCCGTGTCCCTTTTGTTCAGCTCTTTAATGGCTGACATGGCAAGATGGCTTTTTCCTGCGTTAGATTCACCTGTTAAGAAGATGTTCATGACGGCTCCCGCCTTCACTTGCTTAACAAGCTCCATCATTCGGCGCTTGTTCCGCTCGTCTTCATGGTTATAACTTTGAAATGTTGAGAATGTCGCTTCTTTGAGTGTGGGATCAGCTATTAATGAATACATAGATAAAACCTGTTGATCCATCTGGCGGCGCCATTCCTCAGCCTCTCGCTCGACTTCGTTGTTGCGTTTCTCCCTTTCGCACATGGGACACTTTGCGGAACCGTCCCGCAGTTTAATGAACTGCACTGGATACGGCTTTTCTTCTCCACCTATTATCCGGGTGTGTTTATCGCAGTAGACGGGGTTACCGTGCTCATCAGTATGGAATGTCATCCTGCGAGATATTTCGCTCTGGACTGCGGCCGCTTGTTCTTTTGTAAAATCCTTCATTCGCTGATCCTCCTTTTTGGTTTAGGTATGATTCAAATTTTGTCCCGAACAATGTTTCAGGGCGCAAAAATCTATTCATAGCAGGATCATTGAGCCATTCCTCAGTTTTTACTAGAATGACATGTTTAAAATCTTCAAAGCGAAAACCTTCGTTCCAGCGTGCCTTGATGTCTTTTTTTGTTTTTGGTGTAGTAGGTCGGTATCGTTTGCCCGCTACTTTGTTCAGCAGACCAATGATCAGTTTGTAAGGAATCTCGTCCTTTTCGTTTTTGGAAGAAGATGCGTCGTCGGGTTTACCCGACAATATATCTTTTAATTCTTCTTCTTCTTTCTTCTTTCTTCTTCTTGTTCGTTACCTTGCGTTACTGTAACGTTACCTGTAACGTTACTAGGTTGAGATAGCTGTAAAGCCTTTTGCTTTTCCCGATATTTAGCAACTCTTTTGCGTGTATCTTCCCTGATTTTATCCATCGCATCCACGTTCTGATGCTTTTCCCAATTGCAAATACTGATATAGTTCTGATCGTTAATCTCGATCATTCCGAACCGTCTAAATGTATCCAAGGCCATTCTTACAACCCCTAACGGTCGCGAGAAAATAGCTGCCAACATTTCATCGGTATATGGAACATTTTCACTAAGGAAGATGTATCCGGAGGCATTGGTTTTACCAGCTTGAGCAAGTAATTTAACCCATATAATTAACAAAGTGTCAGCTTCAGGCATCTGTTCAATAAGCTTGATCTTTTCGTCATCAAACATATGAGTGCTGAGCTTTACGAATTTAATTTCGCTCATTTAGCCCAACCCCTTCTGATTTCGTCAACGGCCAGACAGACCGCTTGCCATTTACAATTACTGAACCCAGAGCGTTGTCTTGACGATTGTTTGCAACTACAACCCCGCCAAGTCCCACCAATTTATCCACGGCTTTTTGGTGTACAGAAGCAGATTCACTGATAATGACCTGAAACTGGTTATACATCCATATTTGACTAACTAAAAACAACTCTTGCGTCCCCCTTATGATTTCTGAAATAACTCATCCAAGGTCCGGCCAAAGTAAACAGCTAATTTTTGACCTTCTGTGATTGTAAAATCACTGACTCCCTTTTCTTTCAGGTAATAGGTCTGCTTGTTAATGTTTAGATATTGAGCTACATCATTTTGCGATTTTCGTTTTTCTTTGCGAGCGATAAAAAGATTCAGATACAAAATTATTACCTCCCTATAAAATATACCTGACAGGACTATTAATACTCAAAAAAAATTCTTATACATAACTTTTTTTCCATTTGTTCAATAGCCTTTAACGTTGGATTTGCTTTCCCGCTCTCTATACGAGAGATATAAGAAGCAGTAAATCCAAGTAATTGAGCAAAATCATTTTGTGTCATTTTACGTTTTTTTCTTAATTCCTTAATCATTTGTCCAAATTCATTAAGACGAAATATTTCAATCACACCCTTTTTAATTCCTGTCAGGTATATTTTTAGGTTACCACAGAGGAATTTTTTATACAAGAGTTTTCCAAAAAAAATTTCTTGTGAGGAATACCCTGTGATATAATTACCTATAGGTAAGAGGGTTATTTTAAAAAAAAAAGCGGGTGTTTGTTATGGAAAATCTAAAATTAGGGGAAGCTATACGTCGCCTTAGAAAAGAGAAGAAGAGAACCATAGAAGAAATGGCTGCTTCAATAGGAATTACGCAAAGTTATCTTTCACGCATTGAAAGAAATATACAACAACCATCAATGCAGGTTATAGAAAATATCGCTGATTATTTAGGCGTTCATAAATCATACTTGTTTTTTGATGAAGAGAGTCTGAAAAAATATTCAGAACCTGAAAAGCAACTTCTCGCTCAAAAGAGTATCACGATAGATGACCTTAAAAAGTTAAATATTGTTCATGATAACGGAAGTAAGATTACAGAAGAAGAATTACAAATGGTTATAAACTATTTGAAAGAATTAAGGGAATTAAAAGAACGGCATTTGAAAGACCTAGATTAACCAACTTTAAGTTTTTTTGTGTCTGCATTTTTCTACTTTTCAATTTCCTTTTTCAAATTCCCGATGATGTTTTCAAATGAAATGTGCATGATGTTTCCCCTTTCAAAAAGAACGCTTGTTCCCATTATACTTAATATCAATTTCAAAATAAACACTTTTTCAAGAATTTCCTGTTTTCGTTTTTTTTGAAAACAGGAAATATCCCCGAAAAGTACGAAAGACGTTGCCCGTTACGGCAGCGTCTTTTTTTAAAAAATTATATACTTTTCAGGTGGCAATGATTTATGCTCCTACTCTAATCTCGGCAGTTTGAAATTCGCCTTTTGCTGTATGAGTAAAACTCACATTGGTATAAGAAAGAGCCAGTATACCGAACACTAGGGATAGAGTTAATAGCATTTTTCTCATTTGCAACACCTCCTGATACTAAATATTAAAATTAAATCCTAATTTTATCAAGTGTATTTTTGGAAGTGTTGCTCTGAATTGGTCTTGTTGCTGTGAAAAAAAATAAAGAGATAACAGTAGTTTCTCCGATGATGCCTCTTCCTTACCATCAAACAATAAAGCATATTTTTTGTAATTGTCATGTTTATAAAATTTATTAAGAGCCTTCTTTTTTGCCAATGCTTTTGCAAATTTAGTGACACGAAAATCCTCTGATATTTCTTTGTCCCAGTAACACTGAAGTATTGCTATTTCTTCTTTATTCTGAATTAATTCGTCTTCTCTGTCAGGGAATTTCCCAAGCAACTTTATGACTTCCATGTAGTAGTGATAGGAGGCAGAATAGGATTCGCAAATATATGATAATGCCAATATGTATAACGCCGTCATATTTAGATTGACACTAAGATTCTTTTCCAAAAGCGAGTGAGCTACTTCCCTCGCCTTATTAACATTGTTTTTCTGTTTCAAATAGATATTAACTAAAACTTCTTCAACGCGGGCCGAATAAGCCATTTTTAAGAATGGATCACTCAACTCAGAAATCAAGATTTTAATAGATTCTATTTGATATAGAGTTATCTCAAACCTGCCATTATAAAAATTACCGTACATCTCTAAGATATATAGTAACACCTTTGTTTCATCCGAATTTGATTTTAGTTCTTTAAGGTTTTCAATGTACTCTATATTTCCATCAGATAATCGAAAATCAAGGATGAATCTATAGATTTTTGACCGTAAGTCAGATTTTCCATCTCGGGCTATCTGATTTTTAATCAACGATTCAACGACCGAAAAAAGCCGTTTTGCATAACAATATTCTAAAGCTGCTGGGTAATTCTTCTTCTTCACTCCGCTTAAACAATATTGCTTTATCAATTCAGTTTCATTATCTGGGTCAAGATACCTTATGATCTCACGGACCATCCAAAAATTTATTTCTTTCCCGCTGAGAAACTTACTTAAATACCCTTCGCTTATGCCGATTTTAGCAGCAATCATATTCTGCTTTTCATCGGATGACTTTATCAATTCTTTTATATGAATACTTATATCTCTAGTTGCTACTGTTCCCATATGATCACCTTTTCAACTTAAATTTAACATAATCACAAAGAGAATTTTGTCGAACGGTGGCAGTAAAATTTAGAATTTTGCAATATTTCTAAAGAAAATTATTCTTCTGATACTTAATTATACCATAAATGTATATTAAAGTATAAGTATTCATACCTTTTTAGCATGATATTTCACCTCATATTCTTTTCAAAGAAAGGATCACATGCTATCTTATAAAGTAAAACTGAGTTCATTTGTCCTACGGTAAGGAGGGAATGTATGCCTGTTTATCCAGAAGAAAATAAGAAGACGTTTTATTTTGTATGCCGTGTACCACAGAACGATGGTTCTCTTAAACAAGTAAAACGGCGTGGTTTTAAAACGAAAAAGGCAGCAAAAGATGCAGAAAGAAAAATGTTGGTAAGCTATGAAGAACAGGGTTCATCAATTACATTTTCAGAAGCTGCTGAAACATATTTCACATGGTACAAAGCGAGACGAAAAACATCATCCATTAACGTAATCAAGAACATTTTATTCAATCACCTGATCAAAGAATTTGGAAATACTAAAATCGAATCAATCACACCTAAAAAAGTGATGCTATATCAAAACAAAATTATTGATTTATATTCCCCGGACTTTCTAAAAAAAATTCATTCAACACTTTCGGCGGTATTCAATTTCTCGATCAAGTTCCATAATACAAAAAACAATCCCGCAAAGGTCGCCGGGAATTTTGAAATGGAAGTAAACAAACGGTTTAATTATTGGGAATTCGATGAATTTAAAAGGTTTATTTCTGTAGTTGACGACAACTTATATAAAGCCTTTTTCTCGACTTTATATTTCAGCGGGGCGCGAAAAGGTGAATTGTTGGCATTGAACTGGGCCGACGTTGATTTCGAAAACAATTTGATCGACATAAATAAAACAGAATATAACCGAGAGGTTACCAAGCCTAAAACAAAATCATCTATCAGAATAATTATGATGCCTCAAAAAGTCATGGACTTATTAAAGGACATAAAAAAAAGCGCGGAAGAAACAGCGCCAGTCAAACCAGATTATCGAGTTTTCGGTTCATTCTATGATAGCATCGCAACCAGCACCATAGATAGACGGTATGAAAAATACATAAAACTGTCTGGTGTTAAAAGAATTCTGATTCATGAATTCAGACATTCTCATGCATCTTATTTAATCCATAAAAAAAGCAACCCGCTCATCATTGCTCAGAGGTTAGGTCACAAAAATGTGGCAGAAACTTTAAACACATACAGTCACCTTTACCCTTCAGCACAGAGGGAAATTGTAGACCACATGGAAAACGAAGAATTTTAAAAAGTGTTACCAAAATGTTACCGCAGTGCCATCGAAAGCTTTGAAAGCCTTGATAACACTGCGGTTTTGGCGTTATGTATGGAGACGGTGGGAGTCGAACCCACGTCCAGAAACATCGATTACTTAAGCGTCTACGAGCGTAGCCTGCATATTTCGTGTTTCACTCGTCTTCGTGCCTGCGGGCGGGCCTTCCGAGAGCTAGTCTGTCAGTCTCTTCTTACGTTCTCAGACGGGAACGCAAGCGTAGCCTACTTAGATGTGCTCTTCACGGACACATAGGCAATGTCAGGAAGAGCTCGCTGCGTTTATTAGGCAGCTAGTGCTAAGTTTTGGTTAAAACTTTTAGTTTTGCCAGTTATATTTAGGTGCGTGTTAACGAGATCGCCTCTCGGCTCGCAGCTCAAGCTCGATCCATCCCTGTCGAATCCGTAACGTCCCCTTGTTAAGGGTATACGGGAGATCTATCAAGCTCTTGCGCAACTGGCTGTACTGTTATTATATCATGACCACAGACAAATTCAATTGGGAATTACTTCAATAAACAGCCTGTGAATCTGATGTGTGAACAGTATAGCATAGGGCAGTCATCACATCAAGGCTCACGCATCAGAAGCCTTTTTGTCTGTCTCTGAACGCTCTTTCGATTTCTCTTTTAGCGTCTTTTCGTTTTAAATCTTCGCGTTTATCGTATGTTTTCTTCCCTTTACCGAGGCCGATTAATACTTTGGCAAAGCCGTTTTTCAAGTACAGCTTCAGTGGCACGAGGGAATAGCCCTTCTCTTTAGTCAGGCCGATCAGCTTATTGATTTCTTTCCGGTGCATCAAAAGCTTTCTCGTCCGGAGCGGGTCGTGGTTATAGCGGTTTCCCTGCTCGTACGGGCTGATGTGCATATTGTGGAGGAACACTTCGCCGCGCTCGATTTTCGCAAAGGAATCCTTCATGTTCACGCGGCCGGCGCGGATGGACTTAATCTCCGTCCCCTGCAGCACGATGCCTGTTTCATAGGTTTCTTCTATAAAGTAATCATGATTTGCTTTTTTGTTTTGTGATAATACTTTGCCTGATCCTTTTGGCATGCCTTATCCTCCTCTCTCCGCAAAAACCGTTCTGTGTGCGATACGCTTTATTTTAGCAAATGGAGCGTTCCGCGACAATGAAAATGCGGCTTGCGAAAGAAAGCAAACAGAGCATTTTGCCCCATTTGCTTTTCGCATTTACTTCTTCTTTTTGCGTTTTTGTTTCGGCGCGTTTTGGAAACCGCGTTTTTTCTTTTTCTTCTTCGGTTTTGTAAACCATTCCCCTTTTTCCTCCGATTTCGGCGGTGAAGCCGGGGTATTGCTGTTTAATACACGTTTCCGCGCCGGTCTGCCGCGTTTTCTGCGGTCGCCTGTTGTTTCTCTCGGACGGCGGGTGCCTTTCATGCCGACAATTTCAAAGTCGATGTTTCTCTCATCTTTATTGACGTCCACGACCTTGACCGTGATTTCATCCCCGATCCGGTAAACGTTGCCCGTGCGTTCGCCGATCATGGCGAAATGCTGTTCATCAAAACGGTAATAATCATCCGTCATAAAGCTGACGTGCACAAGCCCTTCAATCGTATTCGGCAGCTCGACGAACATTCCGAAATTCGTGACGGAACTGATCATGCCGTCAAACTCCTCGCCGATTTTATCAAGCATATATTCCGCTTTTTTCAGATCGTCCGTTTCCCGCTCTGCGTCAACGGCGCGCCGTTCCATCGTTGACGTATGGTCAGCGATTTCCGGGAGGCGTTCGGCCCATTTTTCTTGAGTTGCTTCGTCCGATTGTCCGTTGATCAAATACGTTCTGATCAGTCTGTGAACGATTAAGTCAGGATAACGGCGGATCGGCGATGTGAAGTGTGTATAAAATTCAGTCGCCAGCCCGAAATGGCCCAAGCTTTGCGGGTCGTATTTCGCCTGCTTCATGGAACGGAGCATGACTGTTGAGATCACTGTTTCTTCCGGACGGTCCCGGACTTCGTCAAGAATGCTTTGCAATGCGCGCGGATGAATGTCTCCGGCTGTCCCTTTGACGATATAACCGAATGTCGTGACGAACTCCAGGAACTTTTGCAGTTTTTCAGCGTTCGGCTCTTCGTGAATCCGGTAAATAAACGGCACGTTCATCCAATGGAAGTGTTCGGCCACCGTTTCGTTTGCGACAAGCATGAATTCCTCAATCAGCTTTTCGGCTACTGAGCGTTCTCTGATGACGACGTCCTTTACGGCGCCTTCCTCATCGACGAGCACCTTCGCTTCTTTAAAATCAAAATCCACGGCGCCGCGGTTCATCCGTTTCGCCCGGAGAATTTCCGCCAGGCGTTCCATGTCTTTAAACATCGGGACGAGCGGCTCATATCTTTCTTTCAGCTCAGCGTCGTCTTCTGTGAGGATTCGGTTGACATCTGAATAGGTCATTCTTTCCGTCGTTTTGATGACGCTTTGGAAGATCTCGTGCTCCGTCACCTGTCCCTGCTGGTTGATTGTCATTTCGCAGGAAAGCGTCAGGCGGTCGACCTTCGGATTTAAAGAACAGATTCCGTTAGACAGCCTGTGCGGGATCATCGGGATGACCCGGTCTACCAAGTACACGCTTGTCCCTCTTTCCAGCGCTTCTTTATCAATCGGGGAATTCTCCGTGACGTAATGGCTAACGTCGGCAATATGGACGCCGAGCTTGTAGCTGCCGTTATCAAGCTTTGTCACGGTGACGGCGTCATCGAGATCCTTCGCATCCGCGCCGTCAATGGTGACAATGACCTGATCACGGAGATCACGGCGGTCTTTTATGTCTTTTTCATCGATGGTGTCGGGCGTACTTGTTGCCTGCTCCATCGCTTCGGCCGGAAAGTCTCCCGGCAGGCCGTGCTTATGGATGATTGATAAAATATCAATGCCCGGGTCATTTTTATGGCCGAGTATTTCAACGATTTCTCCTTCGGCGTTCATTCTGCCTTCAGGATAGCTTGTCAGTTTCACGACGACTTTATGGCCTTCCGCAGCGCCGTTATTGGCATGTTTCGGAATAAAAATATCGCTCGTGATTTTTTTATCATCCGGAATGACAAAGCCGAAGCTTTTCGTTTCTGTGTATGTGCCCACGACGCGGTCTATGCTTCTTTCCAGAATTCGGATGACAGTGCCTTCCTGTCTCGATCCGCTTGACTGGGAGTTGAGCCGCACCATGACGATATCGCCGTTCATGGCCGTATTCAGCTCATTCGGCGGAATAAACACGTCGCTTAATGAGGTATCTTCCGGCAGCAGAAACGCGAAGCCCTTGGCATGCGCGGAAATTTTTCCTTTTACTAAATTCATTTTTTCCGGAAGCCCGTAGCGGTTGCTTCTGGTGCGGACGATCTGACCCGTCTCCTCGAGCGCCACCAGCGCTTTTACCAGCTCTTTAAATTCTTCGGCTTCCGTGATGTTCAGCATCTCCTCAAGTTCCTGAACGGTAAGGGGCTTGTACGCCTCTTCCTTCATGAACGAGAGAAGACGGTCCATAAACGCTTCTTTTTCCATTATCCGACCTCCTGTTTGTTACCAATCGAGTTTCTCTAAAAATTCGTACACATCCTGATGAACGAGGTCCCGTTCTTTGTCCAGCGTAATGACATGTCCTGACTCTTCATACCATTTCAGCTGTTTGTCGTCCGTTTCCACCTCGTTGTAAATGATGTTTGCACTTTCTGTATTAATCATATGGTCATGCCGTGCCTGAACCACAAATGTCGGGGAATAGATCATGTCGACGTTTTTGCGCACATCGGCAATCAGCTCCTGAAGCGATTTGAGCGTATTCATCGGCGTTTTTTCAAACTCCTTCATTTCTTTTTCAATCTGCTCCGGCTGTTTTCCTTCGAATTTCTTATAATTGCGCGCGTAGGAGAGAACTCCTTCGTACATAACCTCTTCACTTTTAATGTGCATTGGCGCACACATAGGTACAATTCCCTTTATGGGTACAGTGTAACCCAATTTCAATGAAAAAACCCCGCCAAGCGACAGTCCGCAGGCCGCAATGTTTTCATAGCCTTCAGACCGTAAATACTCATAACCGTCCATGACGTCTTTCCACCAATCTTTTGGTCCCGTATGTACCAGCTCTTCCGGCGGAACGCCGTGCCCTTTATATTGAGGCGCGTGGCAAGTGTAGCCGCGCTCATTCAAGTAGCGGCCAAGCATTCTGACATCTGCCGTATTTCCCGTAAATCCGTGCAGCAGAAGCACCGCTTTGTCTCCGCCTTTAAATGTAAATGGTTTTGGTGTCACAATTTTCATGCTCATAACCCCTTTTTTGCACATTCAATTTAGTTTTCCACAGTTTTGCGAGAAACAAACGCGGTCTCTCAACAAGAAAAAGGCCTGATATTAATCAGACCTTATACAAACATTGCCTTATACGATATACGCAAGCGAAATCGTTAACACGAAAAACAAGACTGCCAGCACAACGGTTGTGCGGTGAAGAATCAGATCAAGGCCCCTTGCTTTCTGTTTTCCGAAAAGCTGCTCCGCCCCGCCTGAAATCGCACCCGATAAACCGGCGCTTTTGCTGGATTGAAGCAATACGACAATAATAAGTGCAATACTGACGATAACCAATAAAGTAATCAATAATGTGTGCATCCCATACACCTCCAGACTGACTGGCCTACATTGCTTCTATTTTACATGAAAAGCAAAGGCATGTCACGCCGTATCGGTACACATCATGTCAGAAAAAACGGAAATGTGTTTGTCTTTCAATTGTTATTGACTTTTGTCAACAAAGTCGTAGTAAAAAAGATCTTCAAATTTCATGTCAAAGTAATAGAGCATTTTTCCGATGACCAGCTGGCCCGGCCTCCGCTCTCCATTCAGTACACGGCTCAGTGTGGCGGGAGATATTCCGATCTCCAGGGCGAGCTGGTTTAACGAGTAGTCATTATTGACCATATATTGCAGCACATAATCTCTTCTGATCTGTATCTTTTCGACCACTTTCTTCACCTTCCGTTCTGTCAAATACTTTCTTTCTTATACATAACCATACGGCTTTTGTTAACTTTTGTCAATACTTTTCCAGCCTTCCTATTCCCTTTAGTCAATAAACATACTAGAATATAAATAGACCGCGGGAGGGGGAGAGATTGTGGAAAGCTTCGGGAAACAATTACGGACATTGCGGGAAAAACGGCATCTGACAGTGAACCAGCTGGCAACGTATTCAGGCGTCAGTGCCGCGGGAATCTCGCGGATTGAAAACGGCAAACGCGGGGTGCCGAAACCTGCAACCATTAAAAAGCTCGCAGATGCGTTAAAAATCCCGTACGAGGAACTGATGCAGACGGCGGGATACATAGAGACCGTTCAGGAAACGGGAGTCTCGTACGACACGGGCTGCACCTTGCTGGAAAAAGCCGAAACGTATGAGTTGCATGATTTATCCCTTTTGGAGCGGGAGAACTGGCGGCACCTGTCGAAAGAAGACCTGGTTCTGCTAGATAAATACTTTGCGTTCTTATCCGCGGAAGCCAAAAAAAGAACAAATGAAGACTCATGACTTTGCACATGTGAGGCGATCCTAATGAACACATTCGGAAAGCAATTAAGAGAGCTGCGCCGCTTACCGTTAATCAGCTTGCCGTCTATTCCGGCGTCAGCTCGGCGACCATTTCAAGAATTGAGAACGGGCACCGCGGCATTCCTAAACCCGCGACCATTAAAAAATTGGCGGACACATTAAAAATTCCGTACGAGGAGTTAATGGCGCGGGCCGGACACATCAAGTCATTTCAGGAGGAAATCCGCGAGGCCCCTGAGAGCTATCAATCCATATACGCAATCTATCAGACGGCCGTTGCCAGAGGCGCGGAGCATCTGCCGCTGTTTGATAGCAAAAAATGGCAGCACTTCACAAAAGAAGATATTGAAAGCGTCAGCAAATACTTTGATTTTATTGCGGCTGAAGCGAAAAAGCGCTCCCCGGATTCCTCATCCTCTTTTTGAAACCCTCCCCAACTTAACAAACGCCAGACATACGTTCCCTCGGATTTTGCGGTATAATAGCAGAAGACGAGGTGAAAAAGCATGAAGCAATCAGAAATGTGCCCCAGATTTGAAAAGGCAGTCGACATCTTGAGTAAACGCTGGGTCGCTCTTATCGTCTTTCAGCTATTGAACGGACAGCAGCGCTTCAGTGAGATTGAGGCAGCGCTTCCGAATTTAAGCGGCAGAGTTCTGTCAGAAAGGCTGAAAGAACTTGAAACAGAAGGTGTGATCAAACGGGAAGTCATTCCGGAAACGCCTGTCCGCATTGAGTATTCTTTAACGGAAAAAGGCTGCGCATTAGCCCCTATTTTAGAGGAAATTTCCAAGTGGTCTTCACAATGGATTGATCCTTCCTGATAAAATCTTTTCCGCATAAGCGGCTGGTCTCTCAAACGGACAGCCGTTTTTATTTTTTCCTTTCTTAAACAGGAAAACAAGCCCTCATGCGTGCAGGGCTTGTTTTTGTCTGATGCCTTCCAGCGGAATTCGGATCTCCGCCCGGGCACCTCCAGACTTCTTATTTTCAAGTATCAATTCCCCGTGATGAAGATGTACGACATGATGGGCGAATGTAAGCCCCATGCCGTGATGCCCCGCCGAATGTCTGCTTTTATCTTCCGTGTAAAAAAGCTGTGTCGCTTTTTTCAGCGCTTCCTGCGAGAACCCGCTTCCGCTGTCGGATACGGCAATACTGAGTGCGTTATCGGTGCATAGGACGTCCACACGGATTTCTCCTCTTTCCGGCGTGTAGTCGACGGCATTCGCCGCGATATTCATGACCGCCCTGCGGAGCAGTTCTTGATCAATCGGCGCTTCTTTTCGGTCAATGCCCCGCTCACTGAGGACGAGATCAATCTGTTTCGGCCCCGCAAGCGCCGCCGCGTCACGATATATGTTTTTAGCCCACTCTTTGAGATCGGTATATTCCAGATGAACAGCAACTGCCTCCTCCGCTTTGGAAAGCTGAATCAGCTGCCCGACATATTGCTCGATTTTGTTTCCGGCATCAAGGATATACTGCGTGTATTCCGTCTGCTCCTCATCAGGTTCTGTTAACTGAAGCAGCTCGGCATTTCCTTTAATAATCGTTGCCGGAATTTTAATATCATGCGCAAGCGCGCCGATCTGTTCCTTTTTTATCCGCTCCGCCTCCCATTGTGCCGCCAGAGATGCCTGAAGCGCGTCTTTCATTTTCAGCAGAGAGTCAATGACATCGTCAAATTCCTTTATCCGCGGCCTTTTTGGATTGATATTTAAATTCTGTTTTTGAATGCTTGCCGTGATGGAACTGAGTGTGCTGAAATGCCGTCTCAGCTGATTGGCGAATCGCGTCGTCACGATAAATACGGTTAACAGAAGCAAAGTGATCAGAATGGCAAGACCCGTCCATTCATAATTCGGCAGATAGCGCCTTAGTAGCGGCGACTGAAATTCCGACCTGAGTGAATATTGGAGAACGCAATATTCATTTTTCCGATCAACCACCATGAATCCTTTTTGAGCATAATTAAAATACGGCTGATGCTGGATCTTTTTTCTGGCGTTGGCCGCGTCTTTTTCCGTCATCGTTCCTTTCGTCATCCGCTTTGTTTTTTTATCAAAAACGGCGTATGTCATACCTTCAGGGATCATGTCTTCTGTTATCTTTTCCGCCGATTTCAGGCGGGGCTTGATTTGTTCCGCCTCATGCTCGCTGTAATTTGCCGGCAGGATCGCTCCGGCATTCAGGGCAATGGCATTTAAGGCGACGCATAATGCCGCCACTCCCATCGTGCTCAGACACAGCGTGATGGTAAATTTGACAAGCTCTTTGCGGATGCTGGATTTTCCTTTTGCTATTCCCATTTGTATCCGACACCCCACACCGTTTTGATCGGATCAGCCCCGTGTTCTTTACATTTTTTCCGGATGGTTCTGATAAACTCCGTAATGGTTGAATAGAGCGCATCGCCGTCCAAGCCGTACACTTCCTCGTAAATCTGCTCCCGTGAGAATGTTCTGTTTTTATGCTGTGCCAGAAATTCTACGATTTTATATTCGTTTTTCGTAAGAGGCAGTTTCCGGTCATCCAACCATACTTCTTTATTGTCAAAATCAAACATGAAGCCTGATATCAGACGTTTCGTCTGACGCTTTTCCCGACTTTCCCTTCTGACATGCGCGTTTACCCTTGCCATCAATTCTTTTACGCCGAACGGCTTTGTGATGTAATCATCAGCGCCTGTCATGAGTCCTTTCACAATGGATTCTTCGTCAGACTTTGCCGTTAAAAACAGGATCGGGCTGTCCACCAGCGGCCGAATCCTCCGGCAGAGTTCGATACCATCCGTTCCGGGCATCATGACATCAAGAAGAATCAAATCATAGCCTTGAAAAAAATCCAATGACTGATCTTCCGCTTTTTCCAGAATCGTTACTGTATGCTGATCACGCTGTAAAATGTTTCTGATCAGAACGAGAATATCTTTTTCATCATCTACCGCTAAAATGTTTGCCACCGGCCGAATCGCTCCTTGCCTTTATTCATATGAACGCCGCCCTTCCCATCTTCTGCACCAATGGAGGCCGGCCAGACATAATATCACTATAGAAAAATATAACATTATTTCTCCGAATCTCATATCGTATCTCACATAAGGGAGGAACTCTTTTTTGACTTTGTCAAAATGCAGCAGTCCTTCAAGGCCCGACAGCCGCACGCTCCATGCCCACGGGAAGAAACGCCAGATGACATCGCCCAATCCCGTATTCATCAGCGCAGCCATTAATAAACCCGCTCCCCCTAAAAGCCCGGAAGGTCCCATGCCGTACTTTATACCGACAAAAAAAGACATCATGTAAAGCGGAATACTGCCGGCAATCAGCCACGCCCCTCCCTTTAAAAAGAGAAAGTACGGAAGGTCATTGATCTGAAGAATAAATTTCATCCCCGCCAAATAAAGACAGATGGCGAGACCTATCGATAATACATTCAACAGCAGCAACAGCAGCAGCTTGCCCGCAAAACTAACGATTTTAGAATGAGGCACCGCCAGCATCATCTGAAAATGGCCCGCCTGTTCCTCAACGGAGGCAGACATGCCGCAGACAATACTGATGATGAAAGGGTATAAAACGGCAATCGCGCTGAAGAAGCCGCTGTACAGCACATAAGGCTCCTGAATCCTTCCATACATCATATACAACAGGAAAAATCCCGCGCATACGGCCGGCACCGCCGCATGCATCCATATGAGCGGCGTGCGCTTCATTTTTAATACATCGGCCCACATAGATCTCAAAAGCACGGTCATGACCGGTTTCCCCCTTTTGCAAAAGGCACTGCGGAAATCAAACTTATTGCGATAAAAGAAAGGATCGAAAGAATAATAGCCGGAAATATCACGTTTCCGTTCAATAAGCCGCTGTCTGCGGGAAGCGGAATTCCGTTCGGATGAATCCCGAGAATCGGTGACATCACCCGGACTGACCAGCTCCACGGACTCAGCCACCACAATGAACCGGACGCCGGCACAATACCCACAACAAAGGCGGCGATCATATTCACGAGAATGACTGCCGTAAACCCGAACTGTCTGGCAATCCATAAGCACAATGGGATTTCCCAAAGCGTCGTCAGCCACAAAAGGGAGCCTGCTTCAACGCCTTTCAGCTGCAGCGCAGCAATTCCCGGAAACACAAGGCCAAGTAAAAACATGATGATGAAAAAGACGATTTGCGACAGGAGTGAATACAGCGCGATCAAGCTTATTTTTGAGAGCCATATGCTTTTTAAATCTGCCGGCAATGAGTACACCGCGCGGTCATGCGCAGATTTTTTCTCTTTTTTAACAGATAAACCGCACATTAGAGCAATCATGAGCGGCATGAAAATAACCGCCCACCAATTGAACGTGCCCGTCATAAAATAGGCGGCATTCAGCAGAAAAGAAAAAGCCGTGTTCAGAAGCGGAATCAGAATGATCAGCTTTCTGATAAATGTTCTTTTAGATGTAAGGTGTTCCGCCTGCATGTACTGAATCATTTTCCTGTCCCCGCTTTCTCCCGTGTTGATTTGACTACCTCCAGAAACAGCCGCTCCAGATCGTCTTCCCGGCTGATTTCTCCCTGATATCCCAAAATACCGTCACTGATGATTCCGATATGGTCTGCGATCTGCTCGACTTCAGATAACAGGTGGCTTGATAAAATCACCGTCATTCCCCGTGCGGGCAGGGAGCGGATAAATTCCCGCAAATCCTGAATCCCCATCGGGTCCAATCCGTTTGTCGGCTCGTCAAGAATTAAGAGCGACGGACGGTTGACTAATGCTAACGCAATGCCGAGCCGCTGTTTCATTCCCATGGAAAATTGTCCGGCGCGCTTTTTTCCGGTCCCCGTTAATCCCGTGATTTCCAGCACCTCCGCAATTCTTGAATCAGGAAGCCCGAGCATCACGCAGCGGACTTTCAGATTTTCGGCGGCTGTCAGGTTGCTGTAAAGCGGCGGCGCTTCAATCAGGGAACCGGTCTTTTTCAAATCTTCGCGCTTCCATGGATGCCCGTCGAACAGAACCTCGCCGGATGTTTGCCGCAAGATGCCGGTCAATATTTTAAGAGTTGTTGATTTTCCGGCCCCGTTCGGACCGAGCAGGCCGTATATACTGTTGCGCTTAACCGATAGAGACACATCAGCCACTGCCTGTTGTCTGCCGAATGATTTTTGCAGCTGTCTCGTTTCTAAGATGTTGCTCATATGATTACCCCTCTGCTTTGTTATTTGATATGTAAGACTTTACAGCGCAGTTATCAAAATTTAATCAAGAAATCAAAAAAAGCATCCTTCACGCGGAAGAATGCTTTTTTTCATGAGGCTGAGCGTACAAGCAGCTTTCTTTTTTGTTTTTTCACGGGGCTGAGGGCTCGTTCCAGCCACGCCATCAACAGATCTGCGGCCACCGCCATCAGCGCGGTCGGAATGGCGCCCGCCAAAATAATGGCGGTACCGTTTGTCGCGTTCGAGCCTCTGACGATCATATCCCCGAGGCCGCCTGCGCCGAAGAAGGTGCCGATTGCCGTGATGCCGATGGCAATGACGAGCGCCGTTCGAAGACCCGCCATAATGACGGAAAGCGCAAGCGGCAGCTCCACCATGCGAAGTACTTGATATTTCGTCATACCCATCGCTTTTCCCGACTCAAGATAAGCGTGCTCAATATTGATAATGCCCGTGTGCGTATTTCTGAGAATCGGCAGAAGGGAATACAAAAACAAGGCCGTAATGACCGTATTGGCGCCGAGTCCCATGACAAGCATCAGAACTGCGAGCATCGCCAGCGCCGGAACGGTTTGAATCACGTTTGCCACAGCAAACACCCAGCCGGAGAGACGCCCGTGCCTGGCTGTCACAATTCCCGCCGGAATGGCGAAAACGGCTGCGAAAACGACGCCGTACGCCGACATGAGAAAATGCCTCCAACACTCATACAGAACATAGCTGCCGTTTTGAACGTAATACGTAAACAGCTCTCTCAGCGTGTCCATCCGCACATCTCCTTTCCGTTATTCAAAGTAATGATGTTTTTCTAAATATTCCTTGGCCACGATGGACGGCTCTTTTAATTGTCCGTCAACTTCGTAATTCATTTTCTGCATCATCTTTGTATCAATCGCGCCGATCATTTGATTGATCACGCCTTCCAGTTCGGGATGCTCTTTTAATACACGATCCGGTACGACGGGTGAACAGTCGTATGGAGGAAAGAACCGCTTATCATCCTTCAGCGTTTTCAGTCCATAAGCAATGATTCTTCCGTCGGTGGAATACGCGAGCGCGATATCCATTTTCCTGCTTTTCAGCGCGTCATACACGAGGCCGATCTGCATCGGATACGTGCCTTCAAATGCCATTCCGTATGTTTTCATAAAATCCTGGTATCCGTTGCCTCTCAGCTTCATCCAATAGTTATCAACGCCGAATTTCAGATGAGACGCTTCTTTTTTGACATCGGATACCGTTTCTAAATGGTATTTGCGGGCAAGCTGTTTGGAAACGGTAAAAACGTATGTATTATCAAAGCCGTAGGAATCAAACCATTTCATATCATATCTGCTGTGAAATTCACGCTGAACGAGCCGCAGCGCTTTGTCCGGGTCTTTTTCCGGCTCCATGCGCAGCGTGCCCGTCAGCGCGTCTCCTGTATAGCGCGTAGCGGCGATATCAATATCACCGTTCTGCAAAGATTGCTGCTGTACGGCATTTGAGCCGAGGTTTTTAATAACGGTTGTCTTCAAACCGCTGTGATGTTCAATCATCTGTCCGAGCATGCTCGCGATGATTTCCGATTCGGTCATGCTTTGGGCGCCGATTTTAATGGTATCCTCCGATGCGGCGCTCAATCCCGGGAGCGAGCATCCGCCAAGGAGCAGCATGCCGATACAGGCGAATGCGAGCAGCCGTTTTTTGCATCTTTTTCCCATAGAGACCTCCTCCTTATGAAGCGTTCTTTAAGTCCTTCAGCCCGTCAGGCGTAACTTTCCGTTCCGTCATCCCCAGCGCGTAATCGACGGCGGCCGCCAAAATCGTGACCGGAACGGCGCCTGCGATAATATACTCCGGCTGGTAAAGGTTCAAGCCGATAAAAATGTAATCTCCAAGTCCGCCTCCGCCGATAAAGGAGGCGAGCGTCGCCCAGCCGATTAAATAAATCGAGGATGTCCGAATGCCCGCCATGATGACCGGGGCGGCAAGCGGGAGCTCTACAAGCCTGATCTGCTCCCATGCGGCCATGCCGATCCCTTTACCCGATTCAAGAAGATGCCGGTTGACGCCGAGAATCCCCGTATACGTGTTTCTGAGAATCGGCAGCACTGAATAGAAAAACAGCGCCGCAACGGCCGGGACCTTTCCTACCCCTAAAAGCGGAATAAAAAACGCGAGAATGGCCAGACTCGGCAAGGTTTGAATGATGTTGACGATGCCGATGACGGCGCCGGCGCCTCTTTTCATCCTCGTCAGCAGTACGCCGAGCGGCACGGCGGCGAGAATGCCCGCCATGACGGCGATTAATGAGATGTACAGGTGCTCCCATGTTTTATAAAGCAGCTCTCCGCCGTTTGCCTGTAAAAATTGCACGGTCTCATTCATAAAAATTAATCCTCCTCATGACATTACCGCAAGCTGATTCTCTTCTCCCCAAATGGAGTCATAGACGATGTCAACGAGGCTGGCCCTTGTCACGATTCCCGTTAAACGGCCGGCGTCATCAATGACGGGCACAAATTTCATGCCTCTTTTTAAAATTTTATGAACGGCGTCGCGAAGCAGGGTGCCGCTTCTGACCGTGTACAGGTCCCGCTCAAGCACTTCCGCGACGAGTGCCGCCTGTTTTCGTTTGCGGTCAATCATTTCCACATCGACATAACCTTGGAGAACGTTCTTCTCATCAATGACGAGCAGCGAATCCACCCGCTCGGCGCGCATCAGCTGAATGGCGGCTGACAGCGTTTTCTCAGGTGTTATCGTTACAGGATCGGGATTCATGATCTGCTCCACCCGTTCAATATCAGGGCTGGATGATTGGATCAGCCGTTCCTTGCCGATAAACTCCTCTACAAATTCATTCGCCGGAAATCTGAGAATTTCATCGGGCGTTCCGGCCTGGACGATTTCTCCCGCTTTCAAAATGACGATTCTATCCGCAAGCTTGATGGCTTCGTCCATATCATGGGTAACAAATACGATGGTTTTATGTAAGGTTTTTTGCAGTTTTTTAAATTCTTCCTGAAGGGAATCCCTCGTAATCGGGTCAAGCGCCCCGAACGGTTCATCCATTAAGATAAGCGGCGGCTCTGCGGCAAGTGCCCGTAATACACCTATTCGCTGCTGCTGTCCTCCGCTCAGTTCATGAGGGTAACGGTCTAAATATTCAGGCCCCATATCAACGAGCTTTAGAAGCTCCCGCGCCCGTTCCTTCCGTTTGTCGGCAGGATGCTTTAAAAGCTTCGGAACGAGAGTAATGTTCTGCTGAATGGTCATATGCGGAAACAGCCCGATCTGCTGAATGACATAGCCGATGCTTCTTCTGAGTTCCACCGGGTCTTGTTCCATAATGTTCCGGCCTTCAATCAAGATTCTGCCTTCGGACGGTTCAATTAAGCGGTTAATCATTTTCATCGTCGTCGTTTTGCCGCAGCCGCTCGGTCCGATAAAACAAATAAATTCGCCCTTATCGATATTCAGATTGATGCTGTTGACTGCTTTTTTTCCGCCTTTATACGTTTTGGAGACATTTTCTAATGTCAGCAAATACCCACACCTCCACAATTAAGTTTATTCAATTTGTTAAATTCGTATTTAACTTTTCAGACAATTGAACGTTTCCCATTATAAATTAAACTTTATAAAATAAAAAGTTTACAATTTGTCCATATTATATATAAAGTATGTGTAAGCGCTGATTTACCCGTATTGACCGGCAAAGTTCTTCTTATTGCTTCGAATTACTTCCAAATTCTCTCGTAAGAGCATTTCCGCCGGTTTAAAAATATGGTATATTGACATCGGAATTGCTGACTGAAAGGATTGAAACTGTTGGAGAAAGATCCGTTACATGTAATCGAACAAGCTGAAGATCATTTGATCGAACGAATCGCTGAAAATATGCATACATTCGGGATGCCCGCGACAGTGGGGCGCATTTTAGGCATTATTTATATGAACCGCAAGCCGATGACCTTAACTGAATTATCAGAAGCGACCGGCATGAGCAAAACGAGAATGAGCCAGGCAGTCCGAGAAATGCTTGATGTCAATCTGGCGGAAAAAGTGTTTGAAAAAGGCGTCCGCAAAGATTTATACGATGTCGAGCAGGATTATTACCAAACCTTTATTACGCTGTTTACGGCCACATGGAGCAAGGTCGTCAGCAAAAATAAAATGATGCATAAAAAGCTGAACCGCGAACTGACAGCCGCCCTTGAAAACGGCGTGCCGGAAGAAGCTGAGGAAAAAATCAACGAACTGCTGAAAGAATTAAAGGATTGGCTTGATTACTACAATTGGATCAGCCGTCTGATCGAGTTTTTCGAAAGCGAAGAAATTTTCAAGCACGTTCCGAAGCCATAAGAAAAAACGCCCTGACCCGCAAGGCGTTTTTTTCTTATGCCGCATTCGGCGCTTTGGTTCGTTTTTTCTTCTTCACCGGGCTAAGCGACCGCTCCAGCCACGCCATCACAAGATCTGCGATAACGGCCATCAGCGCCGTCGGAATGGCGCCGGCTAAAATAATCGCGGTGCCGTTCGTGGCGTTTGATCCCCTGACAATGATGTCACCGAGTCCGCCCGCGCCGACAAACGTTCCGATTGCCGTAATGCCGATCGCGATCACAAGCGCCGTCCGCAGCCCCGCCATAATGACGGAAAGCGCAAGGGGAAGCTCCACCATGCGGAGCACTTGAAATTTGGTCATGCCCATCGCTTTTCCCGATTCAAGATAAGCGTGTTCAATGCTGGCGATTCCCGTGTACGTATTCCGGATGATCGGAAGAAGCGAATATAAAAACAGCGACAAAATCACCGTATTGGCACCTAGCCCCATGACGAGCATCAGCACCGCAAGCATCGCAAGCGCCGGCACGGTCTGAATCACGTTTGTCACCGCGAATACCCAGCCGCTTAATTTTCTGTATCTGGCAATGAAGATGCCAAGCGGAATCCCAACGATCGCCGCAAATAAAACGCCGTATACCGACATGAGAAAATGGCGGTAAAACTCCTGAAGCACATAGGCGCCGTTTTGAGAATAATAAGTGCCGAGCTGCTGCAGCACTTCCATTTGCCCCACCTCATTTCTTATTCAAAATAATGATGTTTCTCCAAAAATTCTTTAGCCACGACGGACGGTTCTTTCAGCTTGCCGTCCACCTCGTAATTCAATTCCTGCATCGTTTCCGTATCGATTTTGCCGATCAGTTTATTCACAATGCCCTTCAGTTCCGGATGCTGTTTCAGCACGCTGTCGGGAATGACCGGCGAACAGTCATACGGCGGGAAAAATTGCTTGTCGTCTTTTAAAATTTTCAGATCGTACGCTTTAATCCGTCCGTCCGTTGAATAGGCGAGGACGGCGTCCATTTTTCCGTTTTTCACGGCATCGTATACAAGTCCGATCTGCATCGGATAGGTTGTGCCGAATTCGAAGCCGTACGTGTCGGTAAAGCCCTTATAGCCGTCGCCCTTCCGTTTCAGCCACGCATTGTCTACGCCGAGCTTAAATTGATCCGCATACTTTTTAATGTCAGACACTTTGTCTAAATGGTCTTTTTCCGCAAGCTCTTTCGAGACGGTAAAAGCGTATGTGTTTTCAAATCCGTAAGAATCAAACCATTTGTAATGGAAGCGTTTCTCAAATTCTTTCTGAACGATAGATAACGCTTTTTTCGGGTCTTTTTCCGCTTCCATGCCGAGGGTGCTTGTCAAATCTGTTCCTGAGTAGCGCGTCGCAGCGATATCGATTTCACCGCCGAGCATCGCCTGCTGCTGGACATAGTTCGATCCGAGGTTTTTAATTAATGCCGTATTTAAGTCTGTATTATGCTCAATCATCTGTGCAAGCATATTGGCGATAATTTCGGATTCCGTTATGCTTTGCGCCCCGATTTTGATCGTATCATCGGAGGCTCCGCTAAGCCCCGGCAGAGAACAGCCGCCTAAAAGCAGAGCAGCCGAAAGCGCCAGCGCGCACATCCATCTCGTTTGTTTTCTTTTCAAAACAGCCAACTCCTTATGATACTTCCTTCAATCCTTTCAGCCCTTTCGGCGTCACCTTCCGTTCCGTCACCGCAAGCAGATAATCAATGATAATGGCTAAAATGGTGACAGGCACGGCGCCGCCTATAATATATTCAGGCTGATAGAGGTTCAGGCCGATAAAAATATAGTCTCCGAGTCCGCCGCCTCCGATAAAAGAAGCAAGCGTCGCCCAGCCGATCAGATAAATGGTGGATGTGCGGATGCCCGCCATGATCACCGGAATGGCAAGCGGCAGTTCCACAAGCCTGATCTGCTCCCAGACGGTCATCCCAATGCCCTTTCCCGATTCTAATAGATTTTTGTTTACGCCTTGAATGCCGGTGTATGTGTTTCGGAGAATCGGCAGCACCGAATAGAAAAACAGCGCGACGATCGCCGGCATCTTTCCCACCCCTAACAGCGGGATAAAAAACGCCAGTATCGCAAGACTCGGCAAGGTCTGCACAATGTTGACGGCGCCGATGACGGCGCCTGCGCCCTTTTTCATCCTCGTCAGCGCCACTCCGAGCGGTACGGCGACGAGAATGCCTAATATGACGGCGATGATCGAAATGTATAAATGCTCCCACGTTTTATATAACAGTTCTCCGCCGTTCGTCTGCAAAAACTTGATCATTTCATTCATTGTAAGAGTTCCTCCCCTGTCAGCCTGTCACCAGCTGGTCTTCCTCGCCCCAGATTGAATCGTAAACGATGTCGACAAGGCTCGCTCTCGTGACAATCCCGACTAAATGCCTTTGTTCATCAACAACGGGTACATATTTCATTCCCCGCTTTAAAATTTTGCGTACGGTATCGCGAAGCAGTGTACCCTGCTCGACCGTATACAGATCAGAGCGGAGCACGTCGCCGACGAGGCTCGCTTTTTTCCGGTTCTGATCGATGATTTCGACATCAACATATCCTTGCAGCACATTCAGGTCATCAACGACAAGCAGGGAATCGACACGGTGTTCCCGCATCACCTGTATCGCGTGCGAAAGCGTTTTGTCCGCCGTAACGGTGACAGGCTTTTTGTTCATCATCTGCTCGACGCGTTCAATGTCCGGTCTTGATTGCAATAACCGTTCTTTGCCGATAAATTCTTCGACAAACTCATTAGCCGGATTTCTGAGAATGTCATCAGGCGTGCCGGCCTGAACGATCTCTCCCGCTTTTAAAATGACAATCCGGTCAGCCAGCTTAATCGCTTCATCCATATCGTGGGTCACAAACACAATCGTTTTATTCAACGTTCTTTGCAGTTTTTTGAATTCTTCCTGAAGCGAATCACGCGTAATCGGATCAAGCGCTCCGAACGGTTCATCCATGAGAATAAGAGGCGGTTCCGCCGCCAGGGCGCGCAGCACGCCGATTCTCTGCTGCTGTCCGCCGCTCAGTTCGTGAGGATAGCGGTCTAAATATTCCGGGCCCATATCGACGAGCTTCAATAGCTCACGCGCCCGTTCCTTCCGCTTTTGTTCCGGCCATTTCAGCAGTTTCGGCACGAGGGAAATGTTCTGCTGAATGGTCATATGGGGGAAAAGTCCGATCTGCTGAATGACGTAGCCGATTTTCCGTCTCAGCTCCACAGGATCTTGCTCCATGATATTTTCGCCATCGATGAAAATCTTTCCTGATGACGGCTCAATCAGTCTGTTAATCATTTTCATCGTCGTTGTTTTACCGCAGCCGCTCGGCCCGATAAAACAAATAAACTCGCCTTTTTCGATCGTTAAATCAATGCTGTTGACAGCTTTTTTACCGCCTTTATAGACTTTTGAAACATTTTCTAATCTCAGCAATCCGTGCACCTCCGAAGGGTTCCGTTATTTTTCTGAAAAGTATAATCTTTATTATAAGATGAAATTTATAAAATAAAAAGTTTACAATGTGTTGAAATTATATATAATATACGTATTATTTCATGTTATCCCGCTGACAATGCGGACGTTCTTACAATCTCTCCCGATAGCTCGCATATCCTGCCGCATTGTCTTTTTCAACAACTGTAAAAAATATGATATATTGTCTCCATGAAAAGCCAGTGAAGGGATGATCAGCTGTGGAAAAAAACGCTCTTGATATCATCAGGCATGCTGAAGAGCATCTCATTGAGAGAATCGCCGAGAATATGCATACATTCGGAATGCCGGCCACCCTCGGGCGTGTGCTCGGTATTATTTATATGAACCGCAAGCCGATGACGTTAAATGAGCTGTCAGAGGCGACCGGAATGAGCAAAACGAGAATGAGCCAGGTAGTCCGTGAGATGACCGATGCCAATCTGGCTGAAAAAGTGTTTGAAAAAGGCGTTCGGAAAGATCTTTACGACGTGGAGCGTGATTATTACCAGACGTTTATCTCCCTGTTTACGGCAAATTGGACAAAGACGGTCAGCAAAAACAAAATGCTGTATAAAAAGCTGAACCGCGAACTGACTGAGCTTCTGGAATCGGAAAACCTCAGTCCCGGCGTTGAAGAAAAAGCCCGTCAGCTGTTGGACGAACTGACGGACTGGCTCCATTATTATGACTGGCTGAGCCGTTTGATAGAATTTTTTGAGAGTGAAGAAGTGTTTCAGCATGTGCCGAAAATAGAAAAAAGCAGCCCCCGAACATAACCGGGCGCTGCTTTTTTCAGTTCAGGAAACCAATATCGGAAACATGCCTTTCAGGCCGGCGCCGATCATGCCGATCGCCACCACCGCCAAAATCAGTCCCATCAGCCGGGTAATGACGTTCATTTCGGTTTTCCCGAGCTTGTTGCTGATGAAGGATGAATAGTGAAAGAATATGAACGTCATCGCGATGACGGCCGCAATGCCGATAAGCACGCTGATGTAATGGAAGATGCCGCCATGGCCGGCCGACAGGCTCATGACCGTTGCGATCGTACCGGGACCGGCAATAATCGGAATCGACAATGGCGTCACGGAAATATCGGCTTTCTCCTTGCTTTCCCCTTTCTCTTCATGGTGAAGGGACTGGACATGGGATTGTTTCGCGTTCAAAAGATTATAAGCGATGCCGAAAATAAAAATGCCGCCCGCGATACGTAAAGCATGAATGTTAATGTCGAACAGTTTAAAGATCAGATGGCCGAAGATTAAAAAGGCCGCCAAGATGATAAACGACAGCACGGAAGCCTTGCGTGCGATCGCTGTCCGTTCTTTCTCCGGGTACCCCTCTGTCAGCGAAAGAAAGATCGGCACGTTTCCGATGGGATTGGACACTGCAAACAGGGAAATGAAGACATGAATGATAAATGAAAACATGCGTACCTCCTTATGGCTTGCCATTATTGGTTTATGTTTTGTTTTCCGCTGTTTCTTATGCATGATTCTTACCCGGAGGTCTGATTTTTGTAACCTCAGCCGGCCGATCCGGAAAAAGAAAAAAACCGCCCTGATCAGGACGGTTTTTTTCCATGTGCTATCTCCATAAATGTTTGCCGAATTTCAACAGCCGATAAAGCATTTTTAATTTTTTAAGCATCTGTTAATTTCCTCTATCACTCCGAATCAATAGTTCCATTAAAATTCTACCATAATGGGCACTTTTTCTCTATTATCAAATAACAAAGACATTGAATTGTATATCTTTAGAAATCTCCGTTACATCCGTCCTATTTTCTTTTATAATGTAAATATTGAACAAAATCCCTATATTTCATGTAAAAGGAGTTTTATAATGTATTGTCCTCAATGCGGCCATCAAACGGATGGCGGAAAGTTTTGTGAAAAGTGCGGGGCGCCCCAGCCCGGACAGGGAGGCGCAGGCCAGATGCAGGGCCAGGGCGCGCAGGCCGGGGCCGCCGCTAAGCAGGCTTCAAAGCAATTTGCCTTATTCGTGCTTGATGTTTTAAAGAAACCGTATCAGACATGTAAAACGACAGGCGGCGAACAGCTTGTCAGCAGCATCATCAACATGGTGCTTTTCTGCCTGGTGCCGCCGATTATGCTGTATATTCTTTTATCAGACGGCTTTCGTGACGTCAGTTTTACCGCAGTTGTGATCAAACCGGCGCTTACCTTTGCATTATGCGTTTTCTGCTTATATCTTTTGATTTTTATCGCTTTAAAAGCAGGCGGCGCGCAGGTGTCGTTTAAAGATTCGCTGTCCAGATTCGGAGCATTTTTGATTCCGTTTACAGCTATTTTGCTTCTCGCACTCATTTTTATGCTGCTGCACACAACCGTTTGCTTTACCATTCTGGTCGTCGGTCTTTTAGGAGCGGCGTTTGCCGTGCCCCCGCTCATGCTGGCGAGCTATCAGCATCAGCTTACGGCTAAGGCGGATATCACTTATTTTGTTATCGTCATCTATTTGATCATTTGCGTAACCTTTCAATTCACGATCAAGCATTATATAAAAGAACTCATGAATTATTTTTTCTTTTAAAAACGGAAATCCCCGCTGCCTGAGTGGCGCGGGGATTTTTTTATTGAATGGATGTTAAATAAATTCTTCCGTCTTTCACAACGCCGCCATACGTCCAATTGTATGTTCTGAGCTTTGGACTGCCGCCGGTTTTCGTAATATAAAACTCCTCGTACGTATGAATCGTCAGATGGGAACCGTTCTGCGAAAAGCTTTTTACATTTACTTCATTAAATACTTCTGTCGTTCCCTCGCTGTGCAGTTTTTTGACGAGTTTCTGCTGATCAGCATACAAAGGGCTTCCCTCTTCTAAATTACCCGCCATGATGGCAAAATTGTTAAGGCTGACAGCGCTTGATTGGTTTGTCAGGTAATCAACCATAAACGATGTGACTTGTTCATTTGTGAGGCTGCCTGAAGCTGTGTTTCCTTTGGATGATGCCCATGCGGATGTGTAGGTCTTCGGCTGGTCGTTTTTTATTTTTTTCACATTTGTCCCAGAAGAATCTGAGGCTGGATCAGCTTTTTCAAAAACCCATTTTTTATGTTTTGTATCATATGAGAGTACATAATGAAAGCTCGGTTCCGCCTCTTCCATATCAGGTTTCGTATTCCCGTCGAAATACGCCGACTGATGGAGCTCTTTACCTGTAACGGTTACTTGCCAGCGGCCGTTCTCTTGAGAAATCGCAAATGAATCAAGATCAAAGCTTGTCTCTTTATACTGATCTTTCAAAAAAGTGCCGGAACTCTTCATGCCTGAAACCACTTCTTTCGTCTGCTCTTTCCACGCTGAACCGGCCTCGGTCATCTGATCAGTATTTCCGTCTGCCATGGCTTTCGTATACTGCTTCGTTGTTTTGACAATCGTGTCCATGATTGTTTTTTGTGTATCTTGATCCGGGATAAGCGTTAATTCCATATCAGTACTGTTGATCGGAACATCGGCGGTTTTCGTTTGCCCCCAAGGAAAATCAGCCTCCACGGCTGCTGTCATGGAACCGTCAGTTAAGAGCGGGCCGTATGTAACCGATGTAAAAGGATCTTTATGAACGGATTTGCCATTTATCAGCAGATCGCCTTTTGCGTTTTTGAAGCTGTCTGCCGGAGTAAACGTCACATCCTCGGCGTCCAGCGGCAGGTTAAACTCAACATTCCGGCTGCCGGCTGCCTCCGCCTCTTGCTTTTTGACAACATCAACTGTATCATTTTTCAGCTTGGCTTCCGCCGTATAGACACCCGGTGCGTAGGGGCCGAATGTTTGGGTGTCATCGGCTTTTTTGACCGTG
This sequence comes from Bacillus sp. Bwzl_19, assembly GCF_054900515.1. NCBI lineage: Bacteria > Bacillati > Bacillota > Bacilli > Caryophanales > Bacillaceae > Bacillus > Bacillus sp. Bwzl_19. The sequence continues at coordinate 3,022,238 of NZ_CM142729.1, forward strand.
CCTGTTTTCTCGCTGTTGATATAAAGATCGGCGCCTTTATAATTGCTTGTGATGCGGAAATAAACCGGGTCTACTTTCAGCTCGTAATGGTCAAACAAGAGAAGGGTTTTTCCCTCCTTTTTGACGTATACGGCATCTTTTTCCGACGAATCGCCGCGAAGCGATGCCAGCAGTTCATCGTGTTTCTTTGCGTATGCAAGGAGCGGTTTGACATTGGTCTCATTCAGCTTCAGTTTTTTGTCTGAAGGGGTGAGAAGGGCTGCGAGCTTTTTCGTGTCTCCGTCATGAACCGCCTGTTCGAATTGATCCGTGAGCCTTTTTTCAGATGTCAGCCAGGCTCCGGTTTTATATGCGGCAATCAATAAGATCAGCGCTGCAGCGATGCCTCCCCATAGGAAGAGCGTTTTTTTAGGAATGGGCTTTCTCGGCTGTGATGCAGGTTCAGCCGCTTTTTCAGCCGTCTGTCGGCTTCCTTTCCCGATCGGCTTTCCGCATTCTTTACAGAAACGCGCCTCTTCATTGTTCTGCTGGCCGCAATACTTACAAAAAAACATGACTTTCCTCCTATTCAATCTGCAAAACTTGTATAACTTTTCCTATGTTTCATATTTTATAATAAAGTAGAATGATTTTGGAGTTATTTTGAAAAAATAGCTGTCGATCACAATGAAGGAGGAGAAACAGACATGCAAAAATTGAGCATCCGAAAAGCCGGAGAGCCGGATGAAGCACTGTATGAATTACTGCTGCTGGCCGATCCGTCGCGGGAGATTGTCGATGATTATCTTGCAAGAGGCGAGTGCTATACGGCTTGGGCATCAGACGAGCTTGCAGGGGTTTATGTCTTATTGCAAACAAGGCCTAAAACGATAGAAATCGTAAACATCGCAGTAAAAGAATCGCTGCAGAACAGGGGATTCGGAAAGCTTCTGGTGCGGGATGCCATTGAAAAAGCAAGACAATCGGGAGCTGACACGATTGAAATCGGCACTGGAAATTCGAGTATTCATCAGCTGTCACTCTATCAAAAATGCGGATTCCGCATTCAGGCTGTCGACCATGATTTTTTTATCAGACATTATGATGAAGACATTTTTGAAAACGGCATTCAATGCCGGGATATGATAAGGCTTTATATGGACTTATGATAAAAAGGGGCGCCGGCTGATATCGGCGCCCCTTCGTATAAAGTTCAGACAGATTGATCCGCTTGTTTCTCTGTATTTCTTTGACTCCCTTGCCTGACTGATAAAATAGCAAAAACGACTATAAGGGTCAGTCCGACCGCTGCGTAAACATAGTCCGCATTCATCAACAGCAGAAGCCCTGTGTAGACAGCGGCCGACAGCGGTTCTCCCATTTTTACAATTGAAAAAATCAGTGCAAAGACTCTTCCGAAATATGCGGCCGGAACCGTCTTTTGGAAATACAGCACCGTTTGCACATCAATATACGAGATGATGATGCCAAGCACCAGGAAGATGATGCACTCAAACCCATGAAGGGGGAAAAACAGGAGCATAATGAGCAGCCCCGCTGCCGTTAACGTCCGCGGGTACAGCCGGTTCAAGCGTTTTGTATTCCATTTGAAAAATACGGCCAGATTGCCCAAAAGCATTCCCGCCTGAAACATTGAATACATGACGGCAAACCATACAGAATAGTTCTGCTGAAAACGCTCCACAGCAAGAATCGGCCCCATTACTGAAATGAAACCGGCAATGACGAGGTTCACGACGAAAAAGTATCCGACCGATGTCAGCCATGCCGTATTTCCTTTCAGCATTCTGTATCCGGCTTTTAGATCTTCAGCGCCGCTGCTTTTTTCACCGGGCTGTTCTGAAATACGAATGAATGTGATCAATACCGCGGAGATAAAAAAAGCAGTTCCGTTTATGGCAAACAGAAGTCCGAACGGAACAGCCGCAATCATGATACCGCTGATCAATTTTCCGACAATCAGTCCGATCAAGTCACTCGTATTGATCAGAGATGTCGCCTGATCAAGATGCTGTTTGCGGACGAGCAGCGGAATGATGGCGACTTTCGCCGGAGCAAACAGCATCGATTGCAGTGATAAACAAAATGCGCACACCCCGGCAATCCACACGGTTAATAAATCGTTCGCGCTGAGCACCGCCAAGAGGATCATAATGACGGCACGGCCCGTGTTGCACAAATACAAGATCGACTTTTTTCGGAATAAATCAATCAGCGGTCCGGCCAGCACTCCGAATGTCAACGGCACGAGTTCGATAAAAGAGATAACACCGACAAGAATTTTGCTGCCGGTCAATTCTAATACTAACAGCGGCAGGGCAATGAGCCAGACACCGTCCGCCGCTGAAGAAAACACCTGGGCACACCAAAGCTTTGCATAGTTCGGTGTTCGATACGTCATATCAGGCCCTTTTTTGATCCTCATCAGAAACACCGCCGAACCATTCCAGCGTTCTCCATGATTCACGTCTTTTTGTATAATCCTTTTCCATTACCTCAAATACAATGCCGGTATCTTGATCCCGATAAAGCTCCTGCAAAGTATCGGCAGCCCGTCTGAGCAGCTCTTCAGCGATTGTCCCTTCACGCGGATGGCGGCCCTCCAAGCAGCGGACATCACCATGCGGGAACGCCAGCTGGCGAAATGAGCTGAAGTGATAATGCTTAATGCTCTCTTTTATCGAAAGAAACTGAAAGAAATCCGGGTATCTCAGCTGGTCATTTCTGAACATAAGCGCTGAAGACAAGTGAGTCTGATAGGTAATCGCCCAGTGGCACAGATCCCACGTAATACCGACATGCTTCAGATCCAGCTGAACCAGTTCTGTAAAATCTTCAGGATAAATGAAAATCGGATCAAAATCCTCTCCCAGATTCCCGATGATCGGAAGGTTTTCCACACCGATCCAAATGTCCGTTCCTTTCAGCTGCTCATCAAACTCTGCGAAAAATTCAACAATTTTTTTGCGGTTGCCCTCCAGGTCATAGACTTGAAATTCTTCAACCGTCATAAATTGATTCGCATGGACGGTTATGCCTTTGGCGCCGTATTTAACAGCAAGCTCCGCAAAGTGATAAAGCTGTTTTTTAATTTGCTCTTCATGCACATAATCGGCGTGATCTGTCGGGAAATGCAGCGTCAATAATGAAGGATCAAGCTGTTTTGCATATTCCAGCGTCTGATTGAATGTTTTGCTGTAATCCGCTTCCTCAAAGGAATGGCCGTCAAAAATATTCGCTTCCAGACCGTATCCCGCTTCCACCCATTTTTCATCGATTTGCTTCGGATCAAGTCCGAAAAACGGAATTTGAGCAATCATAGGACAGTCACCATGTCCCTCTCACAAGCATAAATGCTTCCGCAGCGGAAAAACCCGATTTTGCTCCCCACACATGGGCATTATGTTCTATCGCCTGCAAAGAACGGGGATGAGGGAAGTCTCTGAGCTCCGAGCCGTAACACGCCATCGATTTCAATTTCGTTTCAAGCTCGTCTTCAATATTAACGAAGAAATTGGCATGAAACTGATCCTTCTGACAATAATTCCATTCTGTCGAAGACAATGTTTCATAGGCGAAAACCCGTTTTACCGTATGGCCGGGAAGCGGGCGGGTTGCCGTCATGACCGCTCTGAATACGACGGAGTGGTCAATATTAATATCACCCCCGTACTGGGTATACACAATGTCAGGCTGAAAACGGCTGATTTGTTTCTCCGCTTCCTTCACGACATCCAGCAAATCCATTGAATCCATTCTGTTATCAGGAAGGTTCAGCCTGACAAAATCATGGATGCCCAGAGTGCTGAGCGCCTGTTCCGTTTCTTGATGGGAATGCTCCATAACGGACTCTTCCGGCTTTTCATAATCGGTTTTTCTTGATGATTTGCCTTCCGCCATAATGACCGCCGACACGCTGTCACCCTGGCGGACATGTTTGGCGAGCGTGCCGCCGACGCCGATAATTTCATCGTCGGGATGCGCTGCAAATACCATTACTTTCATCATATTGCCCTCCTTTGACTAACATTTCAGCTGTATCCGCACCGCAGTTCATCAGCATATCAAGCACGGAGAGGTGAGGGATATGCTCCCCGAATAATTGAGGATAGCCAAAATGTCTGATCTGCTGATACTCAATGACAATACCGTTTCTTTCAAAATCGCTTTCTATTAAATAGTCGGAACCCTGACTGCCTGAATAATAACGATCCGCCCCAAGCTCCTGACAAAGCGCTAAAACAAAATCGCTTTTTTTCTCCTTCCGGCATTCAAGCTCTGAAACATAACACATCGGCGTTTCAATACGGAGCTCTTTTCGGAAAAATTCAATAATGTGCATATTCAGATCATGGAGATATTCCCACTCCCGCTGATAGACATCCTGAAAAAAATGCTGGTAGCGCTCAAAATAGGGGGCTTTCGCATAATTCATTTTAATTGCCATCCAATGTTTTTTCTGCCAATCCTGTGTCTGATCGATTTTCATGTTCCGAAGCTCTATGTCTTTATACTGTTTCATCTGTAAAGGCACCGTCAGCCATCTGGGGCCTTGCGGCGTTTTGATTCTGTTGCGGTTGAGAAATCCTTTTTTTTCAAATTGAGCTGTGTCATGAATGGCAAACAGATCCGACTTATACATTTTTTCAAAAAAACCGTACCATGGCAGATAACTGGATTGATGGCCGCTTATTGTTTTCATTCCGTTTTCGCAAAAAGTCGGCATTGTTTTTCTTCAGCTCCCCAATATCGTTTCGGTCTCGCGATTTCTTTACTGTGTGAATAGCCAAAATCAGCCCATTGAAGCTTGCGGCAAATGGCGAATTGCAGGGCGTCGCGCATCAATAAGTAAGAGGCCTGCGCTTTTTTTCCCGCCGGGCTGTTTACATTCTGCCAATAATAGAAATGGGAGCGGTCATAGAGAAAAATACTGCTGCTGATCAGTGTTTCCTCCTGATATGCCCCTATCCAAAACATCCGGTCTGAAAATAGGTCAAGCAGCTTTTGGAAAAAGCCTTCACTCAGGACATAAGCCGCGCCGATTGCCGCCGTATGTTCTTTGTAGAGTTCATAAAACGCTCCAAGTTCTTTTCGCCCGATCAGACGGGTGACCGTGTTCTCTTTTTCAGCGTACCTGACTGCCGTCCGGGCTTTTCCGGAAATGCCCGTCCAAAGTTCGTCAAACGTGTCCGGAAGCGTAAGGATCTGTGTCGCCTTCTCCGTCCACGCTTCTCCGCTTTCTTCTGTAAAAGAAGTCTGACCGTACGGAAGCAGCATCCGGGATATGTTCCGGCCGAATATGGCCTTGATTTCACTTTGAAGCCATGCAAATGAGATGGGGCGGTCTGAAATAACGCCGCCGTATCCGATCATATTGCCGGATAATACGCCCTTCTGTTCAAAAAGCGGAAGATAGATGACTTGTCCACCGTCCGTTGTCAGTCTGACAGGGTGAAATGACGTGCCGGGAAGCTCTTCCATGAGAATTCCCCAATCATAGCTTTGAAACAATCCCGCCTGATACATGTCAGCGGCTCGATCCCATGCCTCGCGGGTCGTGCATACTGCTGTTTTTTGCATAGTTATCACCACTATTCAGTCTTATTCTTTTGTTCACAATATGATAAAACGGATTCGGCTATATATCTGATTTGCTCTTGGCGCAGAGGCGGTTTAAACGGCAGAGAAAGAACTCTTTTCCAAAGCGGATCTTCCTCTCCATCTCCCGCATATGTTTCATAAATCGGAATATGTTCGAGAGGAAGATAGTTCCAGCATGTTTGGATGCCTCTTTCAGCTAAATAAACGGAACACCCATACCGCTCTTCATCCCGGGGAAATACGATCGTTAAATAATTCAGATGTTCTCCTTCTTGAGGCTGGATCATTCTTATGCCGTATGTCTCTTCCGCCTTTGCAAAGATTTCTCCTGCCGCCTCCACGTTTTGGAGTGAAGCTGTTACGAGCTGATCCATACGTGAAAGCTGATCGTCAATTATGGCTTCCCTTGCCGGATGCATGCGCAGCACCGGTACAACAGCCGGTTTATCCGGCAGTGCTTCGAGCTTTGTGGCTTTCATGGAAGGCATCACGCCCGCTTTTCTATAAAGATATGAAATGGGATGATGCCGTTTCCGTTTCATAACAGCTTGTATTCTTTGATTTCTGATATAGAAGCGATAGTCAGCCGTCACTTGGCTGCGCCGTTCCATCGGGGGATTTGCGTTTTGCTGCAGCAATTCTTTCGGCGCAATTAACGCGCCGCCTCCGATACTCGCAAGCGGCTTTGACGGACCAAAGCTTAAAACGCCGAAATCACCCAGACCGCCGGCAAATGTATCCGATTGTTTTGTAAACATGGCTTGAGCGGCATCATCAATGACAACAATTCCGTTTTCCTTCGCCCAGTCAATGATTGCGGTATTTTCTCTCCGGCCGTATACATGCGTGAGGATAATCGCACAAGTCTGTCGCGTCGCTTTTTTTTTGACATCCTCGAACGATAAGGAAAGATGCTCATCCAGCTGCGCAAAAACAGGCGCCGCACCGGATTGCAGCACGGCATCAATGACATTCGGGCAGCTGAAGGATGAGAAAATCACTTCTTTTCCCCGCCCAGCTCCCGAATAAGTTAATGCGAGCACCAGTGCCGCACTCCCGCTGGAGGTCAGCACAACCCCTTTTCCGTAACGTTTTTCCAGTTTTTCAGTCAGTCCGCTTTGTTCAGCCCAAAGCAAGTGTTTCACTGCGCGCAGACGGCTCCTGACTGAAAACTGGCCCGGATAAATTGGATATTTGACCTCTTCCGGGTTTTTAGGAAAGTGAAAGTTTGTGCTTTTGTCTTTCATCTTTAATGATCTCCAGGCCTTCATTCAGACTTACTTTCGGAGAATATCCAAGCAAACGTTTCGCCTTCTCGATTGACGGCGCCCGTTTAAAAATCTCGATGTCTTTTCCTCTTACGCCGTCTTCACCGAGCTTCTTAAACAGATAGTTATCCTTCTCTCTGCCTGAGAGCACATTGACTTTCTCAGCCAGTTCTTTTATCGTGATCGGCTGGTCGTTCCCGATATTGAAGTCTTCAAAGACGGCTCCTTCATGAACGAGCGCGAGATAAGTTCCGTTGACGATATCACTGATATAGCTGAAGCAGCGTATTTGTCCGCCGTCTCCGTAAAGAGGCAGCTCTGAGCCATTCTCGGCCAGACTGAAAAACTTGTTTATGACAAAATCCTCGCGCTGTTTCGGTCCGTATACATTAAAGTACCGGACGACCCGAATATGAAGTTTATCGGAAGCTTGTTCTCTTAAATATTCCTCTGATTGCAGTTTGGCTTTTCCGTAAGCCGATTTCGGAAGCTTTCTGCTTGTCTCGGTATAAGGAAAATCAGGTGAATCTCCGAACACTTCTGAGCTCGATGAGAAAAGAAGTGTGCTGATTCCCAATTCACCGCATACCTCGGCGACGTTTTTCGTTCCTTCAAAATTGACCCGTATGACGTCTTCTTCATTGCTTCGGCAGCTGTCCACTCCGACCATTGCCGCCAAATGGACAACCGCATCCGCTCCCCTCAGTGATTCGCGCAGCGACGTCCGGTCAAGAATATCCGTGTGGCGGTATTCAGTGTCAAAAGCCGGCTTCTTTTGGTCTGCAATAATGGTGTGATACCCTTTAGTCTGTAATAACGCCGCCAGTTCGCTTCCGATAAAACCGGCCCCTCCGATAATCGCAATATTCTTCATGATCCAACCTCCTGGCTGATAGTCAAAACTTCTTTTATAGACTTAACAATATAGCTGCAATCCTCATCTGATAACTGGCTGTAAAGAGGCAGTGATACGATCTCCCGGAAAACACGTTCAGTTACCGGAAGCTCAGCAGGAAAATGTTTTTTATAGTAAGGATGCATATGCACGGGAATAAAGTGCACGCTCAGCCCGATTTGTTTTTCTTTCATTTTCTCAATAAACAGATCTCTGTCCATGCCGCCGTTTTCTCGAATCCGTAAAATAAATAAATGCCATGAGTGCGTTATGCCGTTTGGAATGTCAGAAAGCGGAAGCGCTGCTTTGTCAGCTTGGCCTGACAGTTCACGGACATAAAATTGAGCGATCTGTTCCCGTTTTTCTTGAATTTCATTTGCGCGTTTCAATTGAACCAGACCGAGTGCGGCCTGAATATCCGTCATATTATATTTAAAACCCGGCAGTAAAACGTCGTATCTCCAGCTGCCTTTTTCACCGTACCGGTTCCAGGCATTTTTTGTGATGCCGTGCCAGCCGTACAGCCTCGCTCTTTCTGCGGCCTGTTCGTCTTTCATGACGAGGGCTCCGCCTTCCCCCGTCGTAATATTTTTGGTAGCGTAAAAGCTGAAGCACACCGCATCGCCGTGGGTGCCGATCATACTTCCGTTATATTTTGTACCGAGCGCATGAGCGGCGTCTTCAATCAGGTATAATCCGTGTTCTTTACAAATGGACTGCAAGTTTTCCAGATCAGCCGGATAGCCGGCAAAATGAACCGCAATTACCGCTTTTGTGCGCGGCGTTATTTTCTTCCTGACATCTTCAGGATCTGCACACAGACTTTTCTCGCATATATCCGCAAACACAGGAACGGCTCCGGCGTGCAGGATGACATTGACACTGGAACAGAACGTGAAGCTCGGCACGATGACTTCATCGCCTTCTCCCACACCGAGCGCCAATAAAGCCATGTGTAATGCAGCGGTTCCTGAATTACAGCTGATGACGTGTTCGGCTCCTATACATTCTCCCAGCTTTTTTTCAAAATCTATTACCTTCGGGCCTTTCGAAATCCATCCCGATTGAATTGTTTCGGTGACGCTTGCGATTTCTTCGCTTGTCATATCAGGTCTGTGAAAAGAGATAAATCGATTACTAATGACCGTTCACTCCTATAAAGTGACAACTCTGCAATTGTCGGCTGATTTTTCCCTGCATACATTTCTTGTGTCAAAGATAATCGGTGAGGCATCCTTCAAAATACTGTAGTCAATCACATCGTGGTCTGTATGAATGATGATGACGTCGTATTGATTGATTTGTTCTTTTGTGAAAGGGACAGATTGTTTGCGGCTTCCGTCATTCAAGCTGATCTTGCTGATAAACGGATCATGATAATCAATCGTGCATCCCTTGCCCATCAATTCTTCCATTATCGTAAACACTGAGGATTCACGCGGATCATTTGTATTTTTTTTATAGGCGGCTCCTATTATTAAAATGCTGCATTTGTCTTTGCCCGCCAGTTTCAGGGCATAGTCAGAGACAGAAATCGGCATGTTAGAATTGATTTCGTCTGCCAGATCAATTAATTTTGTCTGCAGCCCTTTTTCATTCGCAATCCATTTGAAGTAAAAAGGATCAATCGGGATACAATGGCCTCCGACCCCGGGGCCCGGGATAAATTTTTGAAAGCCGAACGGCTTCGTGTCCGCCGCGCAGATGACTTCCCATATATCAATGTCGAGTTCACGGCAATTAAGCGCCATTTCATTGATGAGAGCTATATTGACATAACGATAGGTATTCTCTAGGAGTTTAGCTGTTTCAGCTACTTCGGGTGAGGTGACCGGGTGAATGCTGGTAACGATGGTGCTGTAAAACGCTGAGGCGAGTTCTGTGCAAGTCTGTGTAATCCCGCCGACTACTTTAGGAATATCTGATACTTCATATTGACTGTTGCCCGGATCGATTCTTTCCGGTGAATAAGCCGTAAAAAAGTCTGTTCCTATTTCCATGCGGCGGCTTGATGCCATTCTTTCGGCAATCTTTTTTTTCGTTGTTCCAGGGTAGGTGGTGCTTTCTAAAATTAAAAGCTGATGCTGTCGTCCATAAGCGATCATGCTGTCAACTGCACTGTCGATGTAGGATAAATCGGGGATCTTGTCTTTTTTGTCCAGGGGTGTCGGCACACATATCACAATGATGTCACATTTTTGGATAAGCGACATGTCGGCACTGACTTGAAATCGTTTTGTTTGTAAAGCAGAGTTCAGTCTGTCGTCCTCTATATCTTGAATATGGCTGCTTCCGGCGGCTAACAAGGAAACCTTTTCACTGTTTTTGTCGAATCCGATAACATTGTATCCTTTATCAACACATTCCAGTGCAAGAGGAAATCCCACATATCCCATGCCTAACACGCCTACAATCGCCTGCTTCGTTTCAATCAGATGTAACAGCCGTTTTTGACCAAGGTTGCTGGCTTCTTTTGTGACAGTATTCATTTTTCGCCCCCTAATAGATAGAAAAGAGTATTATTTTTTACAATTTAATACAAATATCGATCGATATCGCAATTATAACAAAAGTTAAAATTTGTTGAATGGGTTTTACATCCTTTTATAAATTAGGTATTATATATTTATTTTTCCTTTATTCATAAAATAAAATCCTATTAAATGGTACATATTTGGTAACAAGTGAGAAAATCTCCCCTAATTGAGAGAATATACAGAAAACAATATAAAAAAACAGGCCGCAGCCTGTTTTTTTATTCTTTCACAGCCTCAGTTACAGCTCCGGTAACGAGTGCTCCCGCTTTCTCTAATCGTTCTTTGCTGATATGTTTCATATTATCATTCTCGGTGTGATACCAGGGCCCCGGCTCATGTGTATCGGGGCTGAGCCAAATCCAGTTAGCCGACGGAATTCCCGCTTCATAAAAAGAGACGTGGTCTGAGTAACCGAGCTGAATCAGGCTTGGCTTGACCAGCCGGGATTGTTCAGCGGCTTTTTCAGCATACCGGACACTCGGATTTTCCCTGCCGTCAGGAGTGGTGACACACATTTGGCTCGCTTCTTTCCAGTCAGTCGCAATCATATCGGCATTAAAATTGGCCTGGCTGTGCTTTCTTTCATCTTTCGTAAGTGTACTGACGTAATAAGATGAACCCGCAGACCATAATTCTTCTGCACCGAACAGGATAAAGCGGATTTCTTTATCTTTCGGTATGTGTGTAAACTGCTTGCTTATTTCCAGAACGGCAGATGTGCCTGAGGCGTTATCGTCCGCTCCGGGCGCTCCTTTTACGCTGTCATAATGCGCTGTGACATAAATAATATCAGCATCAGAAGGGTTGGCCTGTGCCGCTTTGCGAGTTCCTATGATATTTTGTGAGGTACGGTTTTTATAATTCTTAAATTGAATGACTGCCTGCTTTTCCCGCAGCAATGCTTCACCGTCTTCTTTTTTCATACCGGCCGCCGGTATTGTTATTCCTTTCCCGCTATGCGGGCGGACAGCAAGCGGTTTTGTTGCCTGATTATAAATAATAACTGCATTGGCTCCCGCTTGTTCGGCATGTTTTATCTTTTGCGAAATGGGGATCTTCCCCTCACGGATTACTGCAATCTTTCCTTTTGCTCCCGTTACGTCATCGCGTAATCCGAGGCCGCCGTCAAAGATCGCGCCCTCTATTCTCAGCTCTTTTTCAACAGCAGATTGATCAGCGGAGCGAAGCGGGAATTCATGCTCTCCTGCTGTGACTGAACCTGAAAAATACTTTTTCAATTGAAATGTCTGTACTTGGACAGCGGCGCCTTGAGCCCTCAGGCGATTCGATATGTATTCAGCCGCTTCCTTTTCTTTCGCAGTTCCCGTTTCCCTCGGCCCGATGGTTTCACTCAGAGCATGCATGGTGTCCAATGCCTCGTCAGTATCAAAAACCGGCGCCTTCACTGTTGAATGAGCATGGGTTTCGGACAGCGGTCCGGCAGACGCGCCCCATATAACACTTGCTGCCACCGCAGCTGATATAAATGAAAATTTCATCAAAATCCCTCCTCTTATTACACCTCTTCCTTTCGATTGATGGACAATGATTCCTTTAAAAAGGAAAAAAATGAATATTATTAACCAAATGAAAATGATGAAAAAGGAGGGAAAAGTCCGAAGGCATAAAAAAAGCCGGGAGAATATCTCCCGGCATTCTTTCATTACTTATTCAAGTTATAGAAAGAGTTGATACCGTGGTATTGAGCAGTTTCAGCCAACTGATCTTCGATGCGAAGAAGCTGGTTGTATTTCGCAACACGGTCCGTACGTGACGGAGCACCTGTTTTGATTTGTCCTGCGTTTGTTGCCACAGCGATGTCAGCGATTGTGCTGTCTTCAGTTTCACCAGAACGGTGAGAGATAACGGCAGTGTAGCCCGCGCGTTTCGCCATTTCGATCGCATCGAATGTTTCAGTCAATGTACCGATTTGGTTTACTTTGATCAGGATAGAGTTGCCTACGCCGTTTTTGATACCTTCAGCAAGCTTTTTCGTGTTTGTAACGAAAAGGTCGTCACCGACAAGCTGAACTTTTTTGCCAAGACGCTCTGTAAGAAGTTTATGTCCTTCCCAGTCGTTTTCGTCAAGTCCGTCTTCGATAGAGATGATTGGGTATTTAGAAACCATTTCTTCATACCAGTCAACCATTTCAGCAGATGTTTTCACAACGCCTTCGCCAGACAGATGGTATTTGCCGTCTTCTTTGTTGTAGAACTCAGAAGATGCAGCATCCATAGCAAGTTTCACTTCTTCGCCAGGTTTGAAGCCGGCTTTTTCGATTGCTTCAACGATTGTTTGAAGCGCTTCTTCGTTAGAACCAAGGTTCGGAGCGAATCCGCCTTCGTCACCTACAGCTGTGTTCATTCCTTTAGCAGAAAGAACTGATTTCAGGCTGTGGAAGATTTGAGCGCCCATGCGAAGCGCTTCACGGAAGTTAGGCGCGCCTACAGGCATAATCATGAATTCTTGAATGTCTACGTTGTTGTCAGCATGCTCTCCGCCGTTTACGATGTTCATCATCGGTACAGGAAGCGTTTTTGAGTTGAAGCCTCCAAGGTACTGATAAAGAGGAATCTGTAAGAAATCAGCAGCAGCGCGCGCACAAGCCATAGATACGCCAAGGATTGCGTTCGCACCGAGTTTGCCTTTGTTTTCAGTTCCGTCAAGCTCGATCAAAAGCTGATCGATTGCGTTTTGTTCTGTTACGTCAAAGCCGAGAAGCTCTGGAGAAATGATTTCGTTTACGTTGTTAACAGCAGTTAACACGCCTTTTCCAAGGTAACGGTCTTTGTCGCCGTCACGAAGCTCAACCGCTTCGTATTCACCTGTAGAAGCTCCGCTTGGCACTAATGCGCGGCCAAAAGCTCCTGTTTCTGTATATACTTCAACTTCAACTGTCGGGTTGCCGCGGGAGTCAAGGACTTCGCGTGCATAAACATCAACAATGTATGGCATGAGTTTGTCTCTCCTTTTGATTTACGCTTATTTTTGAATTAAAGATGTTCCGGTCATTTCTTTCGGTTTTTCAACACCGAGAAGGTCTAATAACGTTGGTGCGAGGTCGCCTAGGATTCCGCCTTCGCGCAGCGTCACGCCTTCTTTCGTCACAATGACAGGGACTGGGTTTGTCGTATGGGCAGTGTGCGGTTCGCCTGTTTCTGTAATCAGAATGTCTGCATTACCGTGATCAGCGGTAATGATGGCGTGGCCGCCTTTAGCGATGATGGCGTCAACCACTTCGCCTAAGCATTCGTCCACTGCTTCAATTGCTTTAATTGTCGGTTCGACCATTCCGGAGTGGCCGACCATGTCAGGGTTTGCAAAGTTCAGGATGATCGCGTCGTGCTTGTCAGCCGCGATTTCTTTTACAAGAGCATCCTTCACTTCATACGCGCTCATTTCAGGCTTCAGGTCATATGTTGCGACCTTCGGCGAGTTAATGAGGATGCGCTCTTCGCCCGGGAATTCTTCTTCGCGGCCGCCGCTCATAAAGAACGTAACGTGCGGATACTTTTCAGTTTCCGCAATGCGAAGCTGTTTTAACCCGTGCTGTGCTAATACTTCACCGACCGTATTATCAAGGTTTACCGGTTTAAAAGCCACATATCCGTCAACAGATTCACTGAAGTGAGTCAGGCAGACGAAATGCAGGTTTTTCGGATGATTTTCACCGCGGTCGAAATCGCGGAAATCTTTGTTGGTAAACGTGTTCGAAATCTGGATGGCGCGGTCAGGTCTGAAATTATAGAAAATTACAGAATCGCCGTCATGAATTTTCGCAACAGGTTCGCCGTTTTCTTTTGTGATGACGGACGGAATGACGAATTCATCATGAATGCCGTTCGCATAAGAATCGTCCACTACATCCATTGCGCTCTTGTAAGACGGGCCTTCGCCGTAAGCCATTGCGCGGTACGCTTTTTCCACACGGTCCCAGCGTTTGTCGCGGTCCATGGAGTAGTAGCGTCCGGAAATGCTGGCGATTTCGCCGACACCGATTTCTTCGATTTGCTCATTCAGCTGCTGAATGTAAGTTTTCGCTGTTTGCGGACCTACATCGCGGCCGTCGAGGAAACCGTGAATATACACCTTCGTCAGCCCTTCACTTTTCGCAAGCTTCAGCAGCGCGAATAAATGATTGATATGACTGTGTACGCCTCCGTCAGAAAGAAGACCGAACAGGTGCAGCGCTTTGTCGTTGTCCTTCGCGTTTTTGATGGCGTCAAGGAACGTTTGATTGCGTTCGAATTCACCTTCGCGGATGGCAACGTTCACGCGTGTTAAGCTTTGGTACACAATACGTCCGGCGCCGATATTCAAATGTCCGACTTCAGAGTTCCCCATCTGTCCTTCAGGCAGTCCGACTGCTTCGCCTGATGCCGTCAGCGTCTGATGAGGGTATTGGTTCCAATAACGGTCGAAATTCGGTTTTTTCGCTTGTGCGACTGCGTTTCCGACTGTTTCATTGCGTAATCCGAACCCATCAAGAATGATGAGTGCAGCTGGTTTTTTACTCATATTGACCTTCCTCCAATAATTGAACGAATGACTGCGGTTCAAGGCTTGCGCCGCCGACCAAAGCACCGTCAATATCGGACTCTGCCATATATTCTTTAATATTTGCAGGTTTTACGCTGCCGCCGTATTGAATGCGGAGCTTGTCAGCAGCTTCTTGGCTGAAGCTTTCAGCAACAACTTTGCGGATATGCGCGCAGACGTCGTTTGCATCTTTCGCTGTAGAAGATTTGCCTGTTCCGATTGCCCAGATTGGCTCGTACGCAATAACGGAAGCTGCAACTTGCTCTTCAGAAAGACCCGCAAGACCTTTTTTCACTTGATCGGCAACAAGATCATTTGTTTTTCCGGCTTCGCGCTCTTCAAGCGTTTCACCTACGCAAATGATCGGCACAATGCCGTGTTTGAAAGCGGCATGCGCTTTTTTGTTAACTGTTTCATCAGTTTCAGCGAACATTTCACGGCGCTCAGAGTGGCCGATGACGCAGTAATCCACGCCAAGGTCTTTCAGAGCGACCGGGCTGATTTCGCCTGTGAACGCACCGTTTTCTTCAAAATGCATGTTTTGGGCGCCGACTTTTAAGTCAGTTCCTTTAACAGCAGAAGTCAGCTTTTCTAAGAAAAGAGCTGGTGCGCAAACAACGGCTTCCGCTTTGTCTGCTGCTGGAATGGAATTTTTCACTTCTTCAACGAAGCTGACAGCCTCGCCGAGAGTTTTGTTCATTTTCCAGTTACCGGCTATAATTGGTTTTCTCATCTGTTCCACTTCCTTATAGCAGTTTTTATTTATCGTTCAGTGCAGCTACACCAGGAAGCTCTTTGCCTTCCATGAATTCAAGAGATGCGCCGCCGCCTGTAGAGATATGGCTCATTTTATCAGCAAGGCCGAATTTTTCAACGGCTGCCGCAGAGTCTCCTCCGCCGATGACAGAGTATGTATCTTTCGCCTCTGCCAATGCTTCCGCAACCGCTTTTGTTCCTTGAGCGAACAAGTCGATTTCGAATACGCCCATCGGTCCGTTCCACACGACAAGTTTGCTGTTTTTGATAACGTCAGCATACGTTTCGCGTGTTTTCGTACCAATGTCGATTGCTTCTAAATCACTAGGGATTTCAGAGATCGGCACCATTTTCACGTTTGCATCGTTAGAGAAATCGTCTGCAACGAGCACATCTTCAGGCATATAGAATTTCACGCCTTTTTCTTTCGCGCGGTCCATGAATGATTTTGCAAGCTCGATTTTATCTTCTTCAAGCAAAGATTTACCGATTTCGTATCCAAGGGCTTTTACGAATGTGTAAGCAAGACCTCCGCCGATAATCAGGTTGTCCACTTTATCAAGCAGACTTTCGATTACGCCGATTTTGTCTTTTACTTTCGCTCCGCCGATGATCGCCGTAAACGGGCGCTCAGGATTTGTCACGGCTTTGCCGAGAACGTCAAGCTCTTTTTCCATCAGGAATCCTGCAACCGCCGGCAGATGCTCGGCAATTCCGGCTGTAGATGCGTGAGCACGGTGGGCAGCACCGAATGCGTCATTGACATATACATCCGCAAGCTCAGCAAATGCTTTTGCAAGCTCAGGATCATTTTTCTCTTCACCAGGGTAGAAACGTACGTTTTCCAATACAAGAACGTCTCCGTCCTTCATATCGGAAATTTGTGCTTTTACAGCATCTCCGTAAGCTTCATCCGCTTTTTTCACTTCTTTGCCAAGCAGTTCGCCTAAGCGCGCAGCGACAGGAGTTAAACGAAGCTCCTCAACCACTTCACCTTTCGGGCGGCCTAGGTGGCTCGCAAGAAGGACTTTCGCGCCTTGGTCTGCAAGGTGTTTGATTGTTGGAAGCGCAGCGCGGATACGAGTATCGTCTGTTACTTCCCCGTCTTTCATTGGAACGTTAAAGTCAACGCGGCAGAATACGACTTTGCCTTTTACGTCGATGTCTTTTACTGTTTTCTTATTCATGCCTTAGGAGATCCTCCTTCAAAATGGTTTGCATAGCACGAAAAACGTGAAACCGCCTCATGATGCTTCCGCCGCGGGGCAGATTGCAGCTTCTCGGCACGGGGCAGATCGTCTTCTGAGCCAGGGCAGGCGGCCCCGAAAACGAAAGTGCCGCGGAAACTGCAAAACGCGGACGTTCTGCAGCAATCCGGCGCTTTCTGAAAGCCGGTCCTCATGGAAAAAGGGAAAGGGAGTCCGTCCCCTTCCCTTGTCCGCTTTCATTATAGCGTTTCTGTCCGAAAGAACCAAGTCCGGCCCTTTCCGGGAGCTATGAATTAAAGACCTTGTTTTGCGATGTAAGCTGCAAGGTCAACAACGCGGTTAGAATAGCCGCTTTCGTTATCGTACCAAGAGATTACTTTTACCATGCTGCCTTCCATAACCATTGTAGAAAGAGCATCGATTGTAGAAGAGTTAGCATTGCCGTTGTAGTCTCCGGATACTAATGGCTCTTCGCTGTAGCCAAGGATTCCTTTAAGGTCGCCTTCAGCCGCTTCTTTAAGAGCTGCGTTTACGTCTTCAGCCGTTACGTCTTTGTTCAGTTCAGCAACTAAGTCAACAAGAGAAACGTTTGGAGTCGGCACACGCATAGCTCCGCCGTTCAGTTTGCCTTTCAGTTCAGGAAGAACGAGGGAAACTGCTTTAGCAGCACCAGTTGATGTAGGAATGATGTTTTCAGCTGCTGCACGCGCACGACGGTAGTCTTTGTGCGGAAGATCAAGAATTTGCTGATCGTTTGTGTAAGAGTGAACAGTTGTCATCATACCGCGTTTGATGCCGAATTTGTCGTTAAGTACTTTTGCAAACGGCGCAAGGCAGTTTGTTGTGCAAGATGCGTTAGAGATAACATGGTGGTTAGCCGCATCGTATTTGTCTTCGTTAACACCCATAACGATTGTGATATCTTCTTCGTTAGCAGGTGCAGAGATGATAACTTTTTTCGCGCCAGCTTCTAAATGTTTCGCAGCGTCTGCGCGTTTTGTGAAGAAACCAGTAGATTCAACTACGATTTCAACGCCTTGTTTGCCCCAGCTGAGTTTCGCAGGATCGCGCTCAGCAGAAACTTCGATTGTTTTGCCGTTAACAACAAGGTTGCTGCCGTCAACTTTAACTTCTGCGTCTAATTTTCCGTGTACGGAATCATATTGTAAAAGATGAGCAAGCATGTTAGCGTCTGTTAAATCGTTAACCGCTACTACCTCAACTTCAGGATTGTTTAATGCTGCGCGGAATACGTTACGTCCAATACGACCAAAACCGTTAATACCGACTTTTACTGCCATGATTGTTTCCTCCTTTAAATAAGTGAGAGATATTTATATTGAGGGACTTTTATCCCTTAATAACTTCTTTGCGGCTCCTTCGTCCGTGACGAGAACCGTGTTTCGCTGCTTTTTAAAATAAGCTTCAATTGCTTCTGCTTTTGATGATCCGCCCGCTACTGCGATAATGTCGGGAATGGCGCCGAGATCATCGAGCTGCATTCCGACTGAATGCACTTTGTGAACGACTTCTCCGTCCGCATTAAAGTAGTAGCCGAATGCCTCTGTCACCGCATGATTGTCATCTATTTTCTTCAAATCTTCCAAAGGCGTGTTTCTTCGTTCCGCCATTGTTCTAGCTTCGCCGATTCCGTGAACGAGCATACTCGCTGATTTAATCGTGTGAAGCACCTCTTTTACGGAAGGCTCTTCAATAATAGATGAGTAGGCGCCTTGTGACAGCTGTCCGGGAACAAACAAAAGCCGGTAAGTGCCTGAAGCTTTTTCCGCCATATGCGCGCATATGGTGTTCGCCTGATTTTTGACGTTTTCACCTAAACCGCCTCTTGCAGGCACAAACAGGAGCTCGCGGTTTTTTGAATCCGGCGTCATCATATCGGCGACAGCTTCAATTGTCGTACCGCCGGTTACAGCGACGATATTTTTGCCTGAAAATCTCTTTTTCATACATGCGACGGCCGCTCTCCCTAATTCTTTTTTGACCCAAGGAGATTGGTCGCTGTCTCCGGAAACGATAATGGCGTCTTTCAGATTAAGACGTTCCTTTAATGTCTTTTCCAAAAGCGTCAATCCTAAAACATCCTTCATCGTATCTTCCAGAATCGAAAGCAGTGAATAGCCCTCTTCCGTCAGTGTCATGCCGTTTGTTTTTATATCGATGAGATTCTGTTCTTTCAAAAACTGAACCTCGCTTCTGAGAACGCGCTCGGTCAATCCGAGACTGGCTGCAAGGCTTCTGCGGCCGATCGGTTCAGTAAGCCTGATATACTGCAAGATTTCAAATCTTTTCTGCATCACAAGCAAAAGATCAGGCAATAATTTTTTTTGAGCTTGTATTAACTGGTTCATGACTCAAACGTTCCTTCCTATTCATACTGGACAGAAAATGTCCCGCTATGACAAAAAACGTCCCATCATAGCCAAAAAAAATTATGTCTGCTTTCTTTAATTATTTTAACAGGCTGACATTGTTAATTCAACTGTTAAAGGTCAATTCCTCGACATTCTTCGCAACATTTACCAGTATCTCCTTGATACAGTCATTATATACAGAAACGGAATGAAGGTGACAGACAAAAGCCCGCCGGAGCGGGATTTTGTCGTAAAACGCTTTCATTTTATCCAGAGCTTTTCTATTTCTTCTAATGATTTATTTTTCGTCTCAGGGCAGATCGTCACGACGAACAAGAAACAGAGAATATTAATGACGGCGAATATCCAGAAGGTGTACGCAAGACCCAGCCCGCTGATCATCATCGGCACAAACTGGCCGATCGCCCAATTCGCCCCCCATAAGAATATTGTTGCAATACCGGCGAGGCGCGTGCACGGAGGTGATTCGGGAAGATTTCTGAAATCATGATCCACGTAATCGGCCCGACTGAAACGCAGAAAGCGGCGACGAATCCCAATATAATGACGACTAAAGCCGGACCGCTTGCCAGCTGAAAATAAAAGGATGCCCCGATTAAGATCATGAACAGCGCCATAAAGGCTGATCCGACCCCCATCAGCTTTTTCCGGCCAACTTTATCGACTAAAAGAACCGCGATAATGGTGAAAATCACTTCGACGACACCGACGATGCATGTCGTGACAAACCCCGCATTCTGCCCGAAGCCCATCATTTTGAAGATTTCCGGCCCGTAATACGTAATCGCGTTCATGCCGATGACCTGATTGAACAGAGCCAGCAGAATCCCGATCACAAGCGCTTTTCTCAGCCCCGGTTTAAACAGCTGAGACAACGAACCCATTTTTTCTAATTGTAAAGACGTTTCGATTTGTTTGATTTCTTCTTTCGCGGTCTGCTCGCCGTTAATGCGCGTCAGCACGGCGAGAGCTTCATTCCTGCGCCCCGCTTTTGCAAGCCAGCGCGGACTTTCCGGCACGATAAGCAGCACGATAAAAAAGATGACAGACGGAATCATGCCGTAAGCGAGCATCCACCGCCAGCCGGTGTGCACCCCCCATTCATATGAGCCGGACTGCTGGACGGCGAGGTTAATAAAATAAGTGCCGGAGATCCCTAATATCGTAAACAGCTGATACAGTGAGGACAGACTGCCGCGTATGGCCGGAGGAGCGGCTTCGGTAATATAGGTGACAGAAAGCGAGGAGCCCATTCCGATCTCCAGACCGCCGATGACTCTGGCGATAATTAAGGAAGACACACTTTGAGAAAGCGCAGAGACAACCGCTGACACCGCAAACAAAAGGGCCGCTGCCATCAGAACCTTTCTCCGTCCGAAACGGTCACTCAAAAATCCGGAAATACCGACGCCGAAAACACCGCCGATCATAATGCTTGAAATCACGAGTCCTTCCATAAAAGGACTTAAACGGTACAAGTCTTTCAGAAAACCGATGGCGCCGGAAATAACCGCCGTGTCATAACCGTACAAAAGCCCTCCCAGTCCGGCCGCGCATGAGATAAGAATGACAAACCACTTCGAATGCTCCCGAGTGACAGGTACATTTGAGCCAATTGGTGCCGGGTGATTCTTCATGAATTTTTACCCTCCCGCGAATAATAGAATAAAAACGCTTACAAATCAGAGCACTATTACATTTGTACGTACTTATAAAGAATTTTATCTAAAAATAAGGAAAATTAGTACGTAGAAATAAAGAATAAGCAGTTTTTCAGAATCTGTCAATTGTTTTTACGACTTGATGAAAGGGCTTACTATGTTATACTGGAATTTGTCCGTATACATTTTGGAGGAATTGATATGCTACCGAAATATGCTCAAGTAAAAGAAGAAATTTGTTCATGGCTGAATCAAGGGAAAATACAGCCTGACCAAAAGCTGCCTACGGAAAATGAGCTGATGCAGCAGTTCGGCGTCAGCCGCCATACCATCAGAAAAGCGATCGGGGATTTGGTCTCGCAGGGGCTGCTGTACAGCGTTCAGGGCGGAGGCACCTTTGTCGCTTCACGCACGGCGAAATCAGCCATGCATTCAAACAAAACGATCGGCGTCATTACAACGTACATATCAGACTATATTTTCCCGAGCATCATCAGAGGAATCGAATCTTATTTAAGCGAACAAGGCTATTCCATGCTGCTGACGAGCACCAACAACAATACAGAAAGTGAACGACGCGGCCTTGAAAACCTGCTGTCTAAAAATATAGACGGGCTGATTGTCGAGCCTACGAAAAGCGCGCTGCAGACGCCCAACATCGGCTATTATCTCAATCTGGAGAAAAACGGCATTCCGTTTGCCATGATTAACGCTTCTTATGCGGAGCTGGCCGCACCGAGCTTTTCCGTCAATGATGTCAAAGGCGGCATGATGGCTTGCGAATACGTCATGTCCCTCGGCCACACGCACATTATGGGAATTTTTAAAGCGGATGACACGCAGGGCGTCAAACGGATGAACGGCTATCTGCAGGCGCATCGGGAGCGCGGGATCTTCCCGTCTCCGGACATGATCGTAACTTACACGACTGAGGAAAAAGAAACCGTGCTTCTCCAAAAGATTAAGGATACCCTTGAGCAAAACAGCGGATCATACCCGACGGCCATTCTTTGTTATAATGATGAAATTGCGCTGAAGACAATTAATCTTCTCAGAGAATTCAGCTTAAAGGTGCCTGATGACGTGTCAGTCATGGGCTATGATGATTCACATTTCGCCCAGATTTCCGAGGTGAAGCTCACCTCTGTCAAGCACCCGAAATCCATTATGGGGAAAGCGGCGGCAAAATACGTCATCGACTGCTTAGAACATAAAAAACCGAAGCAAGATGACGTCGTGTATGAACCGGAACTCGTCATCCGGAATTCCGTCAGGCGGATCGGCGAATGAAAAAAGCAATGTGCACGGCACATTGCTTTTTTGCTCAGCTGTTTTTTAATTCAGCAATAATTTCAAACGACCGCATTCTGTCGGCATGCTCAAAGCTTTCAGAATTCACCATGATTTCATCCGCCTGTGTTGTCCGGATGAAGCTTTCCAGCTTTTCCTTCACACGATCAGGTCCGCCGACGATCGTTGAACTGAGCTGTTCATTGACCATCGCTTTTTCATACGGCGACCAGATTTGATCCATGTCTTCAACAGGAGGTTTCAGCTGATTCGGTGTACCGCGTACGAGGTCTAAAAATCTTTGATAATGCGATGTCGCCAGATGCTCCGCCTTTTCATCCGTATCCGCGGCAATGACGGTGACGCCGACCATCGCGTACGGTTTATCCAGTACGTCTGACGGGCGGAAGGAGCTTCGGTACATCTCAAGGGCGGGCACGGTGTTTTTCGGTGAGAAGTGAGCCGCAAAGGCGAACGGAAGCCCGAGCTCACCCGCAAGACGCGCGCTGAAGCCGCTTGAGCCCAAAAGCCAGATCGGCACGTCCAGCCCTTCGCCTGGAATGGCGCGGACTTGATTACGCACATTGCCTGACGGTTTAAAGTAATTTCTCAATTCTTCAAGCTGCTCCGGAAAATCTTCTCCGCTGTTTATATTTCTTCTTAAAGCTCTCGCCGTTAATTGGTCGGTTCCCGGAGCGCGTCCGAGCCCGAGGTCAATCCGCCCCGGATATAACGTTTCAAGGGTTCCGAATTGCTCCGCGATCACAAGCGACGAGTGGTTCGGCAGCATAATGCCGCCTGAACCGACGCGGATTTTTTTCGTGCCGCCGGCAATGTGGCCGATCAGCACTGACGTTGCCGAGCTGGCAACTCCTTCTATATTATGATGCTCCGCCAGCCAGTAGCGGTTATAGCCCCACTCCTCGGCGCGGCGCGCTAAATCCATGCTGTTGCGGAACGATTCAGCAACCGTTCCCCCCTGTACGACCGGCGATAAATTCAATACGGAAAACGCAGTATCTTTCAATGTATGTTCAGCCATCGTTTTCTCCTTTATGGTTTAGTGTAAGCAGATCTTAAACAAGGTCTCTACCACACACCTTACCACAGCTTTTCCCGTGAGTTAAACAATTTGATTCGATGATCTTCGAACAATCAGTCAGCGGCGGTTTTCTTACGGATGAACAGCTCCTCGGCAATTTCAATAAAAAGCTTGGCGGCAAGTGAGGCGTCTTTTATAGAAGGAACCGCCAGCTGCACCTCCCTGAATACATCCGGGGTAAACTCTTTAATCACCACTTCTTCCGGAAGAGGATTGCCGGCCATAGACATTTCCGATAAGATTGCCATGCCTAACCCCTCCCGCACCATATTAATGGATGTGCTGACATTAAAAACGGTAAAGGCGCGCAAAGTTCGGCACCGGCTTGTTTAAACAAACCGGAAAAAGGGGACGTGTAACCGCCGTCGCAGACCACCATCGGTTCGCCGTCCAGATCCTTTATTGTTACGGTTGAGCGTGCGGCGAGAGGGTGATCCCTATGCATAACCGCTGCCATTTTGTCTTTTTTCAACAGGAAATAATCCATATCCTCTGTCGGAAAAAGCAAAATGCCCGCATCAATCATCCGGGATTGCAGCCACTCCTTCACTTCGTCCGCCGTTCCTTCATGCAGCACCAGTTCAAGCTTCGGATACCGTTTTTTAAACACGCTGATCAGCTTTGGAATGAAATAAGCGGAAGCGGCCGGAAATGTGCCGATGTGAATCGTTCCCTGTTCAAGCCCTCTTTCCGCGGCCGCCAGCTGCTCCGCTTTTTCTATGCCTTTGAGCACCTCTCTGATATGTACGAGAATTTTTTTGCCCGTGTCCGTGAGCCTTAAGCCGTTGCGGCGTTCCCGGATGATCAGCTTGATGCCGAGCTCCGTCTCAAGCGCCGAGATGGCATGACTGACGGCGGGCTGCGTCATATTCAGCGCCTGCCCTGCTTTTGTAAAACTTCCCGTTTCAGCAATTTGAACAAAAACCCGCAGTTGTGTAATCGTCATAACGTTTTACTTATGCTCCTTATAAAAAAGATTCATTTTATTTATCTTACTGATTACCGTATCATATGATGGAATTGTTCTACAAGGAGTGAACGACGTGAAACAGCTTTCGAGAATACAGACGGCTCTCATGCTGGCGTTTTTAGTCACGGTATGGGGGATTAACTGGCCGCTGACAAAGGCAGCGCTCGCCTATTCGCCGCCCCTTCTGTTTGCCGGAATCCGCACGCTGATCGGCGGACTGCTGCTGTTAATGGTTGCGGTGCCCCGTTTTAAAAAGCTGCGTTTTAAAGAAACGTGGCCGATCTATCTTATTTCTGCTATTTTAAATATCACTTTATTTTACGGCCTGCAAACGGTCGGCTTGAACTACCTGCCCGCCGGCTTATTTTCAGCCATTGTGTTTTTCCAGCCGGTCTTAATGGGCGTTTTTTCTTGGCTGTGGCTCGGGGAACCGATGTTTCCTTTGAAAATAGCCGGTCTTATTCTGGGCTTCGCCGGTGTCGCCGTCATCAGCGCAGCCGGTTTCGGAGGCCATATTTCCATCGCCGGCATTCTTCTGGCATTAGGCTCTGCGGTCAGCTGGGCGCTCGGCACGGTATTTATGAAAAGAACGGGAGGACGCGTGGATTCCATCTGGATGGTCGCTCTTCAGCTTCTGATCGGCGGCGGGCTGCTTGTCAGCTCAGGCAGTTTTTCGGAAAGCTTTTCAGCGATTCAATGGAAAGCTCCGTTCATTCTCAGCCTTCTATTTATTTCGGTATTTGTCATCGCGCTCGGCTGGCTCGTCTTTTTTACGCTTGTCGGTTCAGGGGAAGCAAGCAAGGTTGCCTCTTACACCTTCCTGATCCCGCTCATTTCCATTGTCGTCAGCTCGATTTTCCTGCATGAGCCGCTGACCGTCAGCCTTTTGGCCGGACTGCTTCTGATCGTCACAAGCATCTGTTTTGTGAATATAACACCGAAGAAACTGAAAACACCTGCTTTGGCCGCAGAAAAAAAGGCCGTTCATTAAAAAAACTCTTGCCGCGGGGCAAGAGTTTTTTATTTATTGGCGTCTCCCTTTCACAAGATACGCAGCCGTAATGAGCAGATAGATGGCCGCCGTGATGCATGTAATGACGATTGATGTCGTGGCAATCACGCCGATCAGGATGGCCAAAAGCGCAAGCACCGCGAACCATGTGGTGTACGGGAACCATTTTACGTAATAAGCGGGCTGTTCCGCTGCATGTTTTCTTGATTTCAGATGGGCGAACCCGATAATCAGCCAAATGAACAGCACGGTATAGCCTAGTGACCCCATCAAATAATTAAACGTCTGGCTTCCTGCAAATAAAGAAATCAGAACGCCTACATATAAAAACGACGTACATGTAAGAATCGCATAAACGGGGACCTTTTTCTTTGATAGTTTTGAAAAGACTTTCGGCACCCGGCCGTCAGAAGCCTGCGTAAACAAGACGCGGGATGATCCGTACAGTCCCGAGTTCATGGACGAGATAATCGCAAGAAGAATGACGGCGTTCATAATATGGTCGGCACCCGGAATTCCGATCATCTTAAATACGATGACAAACGGGCTTTCGGGAACGCTGTTAACTTGATTCCAAGGAATCAGGCTGACGATGATGAAAAACGGCAGCAAGTAAAAAGCGACAATCCGCGTTAACGTGCTGCGGACAGCTTTCGGAATCACCTTTTCAGGATTTTTTGTCTCCGCCAGCGTGACGCCGATGATTTCCGTTCCGCCGTATGAGTAGATCACAACGAGCATCGCCGTAATGACGCCCCCCGCTCCATGCGGGAAAAACCCGCCGTGGTTCGTTAGATGAGACAGCCCCGGTGCCGTGTGATTGCCGAATGAGAAAAATAACAGCAGAATACCGCATAAAATAAAGATGACAATCACCGTAATTTTAATAAGCGCGAGCCAGTACTCTGTCTCGGCAAACAGCTTAACAGAAAGCATATTAACGACCGTAACAACGATGGAAATGATTAGAGCCAATATCCATATCGGACATTCCGGCAGCCAATATTGAATAAAAATTGCGGCTACTACCGCTTCTGCGGCAATATTGAGCACCCACATTTTCCAATAAATCCAGTCTAAAAAGTATGCAGCGTACGAACCGAGAGACTGCTGAACCAAATCACGGAACGTCCTTGCATTTTTATTTCGGACAGCCATTTCAGCCAGCCCCTGCATAATAAACAGCAGAATAATTCCGCCGAGGAGATAGGCCAATAATACGGACGGCCCGGCTTCATCAATCGCCGTGCTGCTGCCTTTAAAAAGCCCGGCTCCGATCGCGCCTCCAAGCGCCATCATCATAATGTGTCTGGACGACATCGTCCGTTTTAACGTTTGCTTGTCCTTTTCCATCTATCACACGCCCTCTCGCAAAAAATTGTTCATCACATAAAAAAGCACGCCGCCTCTTTTTAGAAAAGAGACGGCGTGCCTCAGGCAGCCGCGGTACCACTCTTGTTGATCCCGAATATCCGGAATCCAGCTTTTAAACCTTTTAACGAAGGTCAGCCGTTAGGACATAGGGAATATTCCGACAATTCCGTTCCGCCCTGCCACTTCCGGGCGAGTTCAAAGAACAATCAGTCCGCGTTGCACCACCCCGCGGCTCTCTTTTTCTGACTGGATTCTTTTACTGCTCCCGTTCACAGTGTTTTATGTTAAATGAATCTCTTGAGTTTTTATTTTCTGAATATAGTAACATAATATACAGTCTTCTATTTTCAAAGTCAATACATAATTTTTGCCGCTTATTGCCCTTCCAAGTCATTTAAAAATCTCAGCAGAAATCCGGAAACCGGGCTTTGCTTTCCGGGTGCCGCGCTTTCCGCTTTTACCTTTGTATTTGCGTATAAAAACAGGGCAAGCGCAATGCCGAATGAAATGACGAGAATCCATGCTTTTTTCATCCAGATTCCTCCTCACTTTTTATCATCGGCGGCCTTTCTCTTTTTTTTATATTTTAAATCGAAAAAACAATTTTAAAATTCTGTTTTCCTTATATTGAAACTTGCTTTATCATAAAAGTATGCGTTTACATTCGAGTAAGGAGGTTATAGCATGACCCCTGTCAATTCAAGCAGCATCGGGAAGATTCAGGCTGCCAGCAAAGGCTTGTCGCCAAAATTGAGAGCGATTGCAGACCATATCGTGAAGGAACCGAAAGACGTGGTTCACCTCTCCATCATTCAGCTGGCGGAAAAAACGAAAAGCTCTGAAGCGACGATTTTCAGGCTGTGCAAGCGTCTCGGTTTTACCGGCTATCAGGATTTAAAAATCACGCTTGCTCAGGAGATCGTTCAGGAGCCGGTACAGCACATTCATGAAGAAATGAGCCCCGATGACGATATCGAAGTCATCATTCAGAAAGTTTTCCGCGCAAATATTTCCGGCCTGACTGATACCTTCCATTTACTAGATCCGGCCGATGTTGAAAAGGCGGTAGAGATGATTCACAGCGCAGACAGAATCGAATTTTACGGAAACGGCGGCTCCGGGCTGATCGCCACTGACGCGTATCATAAGTTTATGCGTACGGGCATAAACTGCATCGCGCATACGGATTCTCACTTTCAGGCGATGTCAGCGGGTCTTCTCGGTCCCGGAAGCGCGGTCATCGGCATTTCTCATTCGGGGAGCAACAAAGATGTGCTCGACGCAGTGAAAACGGCCAAATCGCTCGGCGCAGGAACGATCGGCATTACAAGCTATCAAAAATCGCCGCTCACCCAGATTTCCGACGTTGTGCTGTATACATCAACAAGGGAGACGGCCTTCAGAACGGAAGCGATGTCCGCAAGACTCGCCCAGCTGACAGTCATTGATACACTGTATTTCGCAACTGCCCGTCTGCGGCAGGAGAAAACGCTCGCCAACTTGCAGAAAATCAGAAAAATGATCGCGCACAAACGTTTGTAATCGCTTTCTGAATATTTATTTTTCAAAAGAGAAATGCCGATACAGCGGGAAATGAGGCAATTTTATGAAAAAATTTTTCTTCTTCATCGTTGATTTATAAAAAAATTATTCCTATAATTGACTTTGTAAGGGCATACATTATCAATCTATCTTATTATTCAATTAGATTAGGCGGGATATATATGAAGGAAACCCAAGCTGTTATCGGTCTGGATATCGGCACGACCAGTACGAAAGCCGTTCTGTTCGGACCAAGAGGCAAAGTGTTAGCCAAGCATTCGGTTCACTATGATTTAATACAGCCAAAGCCGGCATGGGCCGAGCAGGATCCTGAGCACATTTTGGAAGCGGTTATCGGAAGCATCAGGGGCGCCGTCACAAAGGCCGGACTGAGTCCTGACAACCTGCTTGCAATCGGTATCAGCACCGCCATGCACTCATTGATTGCTGTCGATCAGCACGGCGGCCTGCTGACCAAAAGCATCATTTGGGCGGACAACCGCAGCGCTGAGCAATCAAAACGGATTATAAAAGAGATGAACGGTTTCGATATTTATAAAAGGACGGGTACACCGATTCACCCGATGTCCCCGCTTTCCAAAATTGTGTGGATGAGAGAGCAGGATAAGGAGACATTCGCGAAAACCGCCAAATTCATCAGTA
The DNA here is from genome assembly GCF_054900515.1 of Bacillus sp. Bwzl_19. Lineage (NCBI taxonomy): Bacteria > Bacillati > Bacillota > Bacilli > Caryophanales > Bacillaceae > Bacillus > Bacillus sp. Bwzl_19. The sequence goes on from NZ_CM142729.1 coordinate 3,051,050, forward strand.
TTAAGGAATATATTCTGCACGAGTTTTTCGGGACATATGTCGTCGATTATTCCATTGCTTCGGCAACGGGGCTGTTCCGTTTAGAGACGCTTTCCTGGGATGAAGAAGCGCTCCGGATTGCCGGAATCCGGGAAGATCAGCTGTCGGACATCGTGCCGACCACTCATCAGCTGCGCGGCCTTGCGCCGGAAATCGCGGCACGGATGGGCATTCATGCGGATACCCCGTTTGTCATCGGCGCAAATGACGGCGTGCTCGCGAACCTGGGAGTAGGCGCGATCGGCAAAGGCGAGGTAGCCGTTACGATCGGAACAAGCGGTGCCGTGCGTTCGGTGACGGATACGCCGATTACGGATGAAAAAGCGCGGACGTTCTGTTACGCGTTGACTGACAAGCATTGGGTCATCGGCGGCCCGACGAATAACGGAGGCATTATGCTGCGCTGGCTTCGTGATGAATTCGCTTCTCCGGAAGTCGAAACGGCGAAGCGGCTGGGCGTTGATCCGTACGATTTAATGATTGATATCGCGGATAAAGTGCCCGCAGGTTCTGAGGGATTGCTGTTTCTGCCGTTTTTATCAGGAGAGCGCGCGCCGTTTTGGAATCCGAATGCCCGCGGAACGTTTTTCGGCATCAGCCTCCGCCATAAACGGGAGCATTTTATCAGAGCGGTGCTGGAAGGCGTCATCATGAGCGTCTTTTCAATCGGGGTCGCACTGAGAGATTTGGCGGGTCCCGCAAAAGACGTGCGGGCATCAGGCGGATTTGCGAGGTCGCCGCTGTGGAGACAGATTTTGTCCGATACGATGGGGCGGGAAGTTCTCGTACCGGAAAGTTATGAAGCCTCGGCGCTCGGAGCTGCCGTCCTCGCTTTACACAGCCTTGGCGAAATGGAACGGATTGAGGATGTTCAGGACTGGATCAGAATTTCTCACCGCCATGAACCAAATGTCAAAAACAGCGAAACATATATTGAGCTGTTTTACTTATACGAGCGGCTGTATGACAAGCTCAAAGATGAATTTGACGTCATCAGTGAATTTCAGCTCAAACAAAGCCGTTAATTCTTCTTTGAAAGGGTGAAAAGGTCATGTTACTGTTTATTGTCATTGCCGCTATTATCGTTTTACTCTTATTGATTACAGTCGCTAAGTTAAATCCTTTTATCAGTCTTTTGATTACATCCATCCTTGTCGGTTTCGCAACGGGCATGCATCTTCCGGACATTATCACTTCGATGAAAACCGGGCTCGGCAATACGCTGTCTCTGCTTGCGATCGTGCTGGCTCTCGGTACGATGCTCGGTAAAATGATGGCTGAATCAGGGGGTGCGGAGCGGATCGCTCACACCCTGATCGGCCGCTTCGGCAAAAAGAAAGTGCATTGGGCAATGATGGCCGTTGCTTTTATCGTAGGCATCCCGGTCTTTTTCCAGGTCGGCTTCGTCCTGCTCGTGCCGCTTTTGTTTACGATTGCGATTGAAACCGGCGTTTCATTAGTGACGATCGGGATTCCGCTCCTTGCGGGGCTTTCCGTCGTGCACGGATTGGTTCCGCCCCACCCGGCGGCGATGGCGGCTGTCGGCATTTATCACGCAAATGTCGGAAAAACGATTTTGTATTCTTTAATCGTCGGCATTCCGACTGCCATCATCGCGGGGCCGCTTTACGGAAAATGGATTGGTAAGCGCATTCACAAACCCGTTCCCGAACTTTTGAAAAAACAATTTATTGAACGGAATGAGAAACACAAGCTTCCTGGATTCGCAAATACATTGTTTACGATATTGGTACCGGTGATCCTGATGCTTATGGCAACGCTTGCCGAAATTGCGCTTCCGGAAAAAAGCACGCTCTATGAAACTTTTAAATTTATCGGCGATCCTGTCACGGCGCTTTTGATCGCCACGGTTTACTCCTTTTTCAGCCTTGGTTTTTATCAGGGCTTTAACAGAGAAAGCATTTTAAAATTCAGCAATGACTGTCTGGGACCGATCGCTTCAATTCTGCTTGTGATCGGAGCCGGCGGCGCTTTTAACAACGTCCTGATTGATTCAGGCGTCGGCACTTATATCGCTGATCTGGCGAAGCATTCAAGCTTCTCTCCCGTTCTTTTAAGCTGGACGATCGCGGCAGTCATACGCGTCGCCACAGGTTCAGCGACTGTCGCCATGATGACGGCGGCCGGCATTGTCGCACCGATTGCATCTGTCATGCCGGGCGTCAGCAGCGAGCTTCTTGTTTTAGCAACAGGAGCGGGTTCTTTGATTCTGTCTCATGTCAACGACTCCGGTTTCTGGCTTATTAAAGAATACTTCGGAATGACGGTGAAAGAAACATTCCTGACATGGACGGCGATGGAAACGATTATTTCTGTCAGTGCGATTTGTTTTATCATGATCATTAACGCGTTTATATAAAAACAGCCCCCGGACTGAACCGGGGGTTGTTTTTGTTATCGGTCATTCACAAGGATATAAGCAGCTTTAACGGGTCCGTGGACGCCGACAACCAAATCCATTTCGATATCGGCCGAGTTGCTCGGTCCGGTAATATAGTTGATGCAGGAAGGAACAGTGACGCCGTCTCTGATCTGCTGTTTCAATATATCACTGGCCTGCGTCATTCTCGGCACAATGGAAGATTTCGGGATGATTGCGATATAGGTGGTCGGAAGCAGGCTGACAGAACGGCCGGCATGCTCTGACGCATACAAAACGACGGTGGCTGATTCCGCAAGCGTGATCTCGCTGAATGTGATGCCCACATTCGCCTGTTCCGCTTTTTCAATATTTTTCGCTCCTTGTTCCGCATCCCATTCCCAAACCGGAATCCCTTCATCCGGCCACTCTTCTGTCATAAGGCTCTGCAGGCCGTATGTTTCAAACCGGCTGTCTTTCGGGATAATGACAGGCCCCCCTTCAAAGCGTTCCACCTGCGTGCGCAAAGCGGCGTAAAGCCCGGCGGCATCCGTTTCGATCAGCTCCGTATGAATGTTGACACAGTGGTCTTTCAGCATCATGACAAGGTCATCTTCCGTACAGTCCGCGTGCGTTTCATATTGAGGCTGATACTTCCATTCAGGCAGGGACACGCCTGATTTTCTGCGCTCTCTGCCCAGGCTTTCGGCAATCCGGTTTAAAAAGGATTCCTGATGTTTAACCGTCCCTTTCATCATCATTCTTCCTCCTTTTGTGTTTCCCGATCTTTAAACCAATCTCGGAATCTCGATTTATGCGGCGCCGGGAAGTCCCGGACTGTTGTCCATCCCTTTAACGGTCCCGGTCCTTTTGATATTTTGTCATCTTCCGTAAACGGCATCATGGCGGCTGGCGCCCATTTTGATCCCATTTTATAAAGAGACGGGGATGATGAGCCGAGCCCGAAGGCTTTCATGGCCAGTTTTTCGCTGAACGGCGCTTTGCCCTCTTTTTCCACGATGTTCTGCCGGTGCTTGAGCAGGAGCTCGTGCAGCGGAATTTTAACGGGGCACGCTTCCGTACAGGCCGCGCATAAGGAGGATGCGTACGGAAGCTCCTTATACTCGTCGTATCCGCCGAGAAGCGGCGATAAGACGGCGCCGATCGGGCCCGAATAGATGGACCCGTACGAATGTCCGCCGACATGCCGGTATACGGGACAGACATTAATGCAGGCGGCGCAGCGGATACATTGCAGCACCGATTGAAATTCCGTGCCGAGTATGCGGGAACGCCCATTGTCCACAACCACTAGATGGAATTCCTCCGGTCCGTCAGCTTCTCCCTCCCGCCGGGGGCCCGTCAGCGCCGTAATGTAACTTGTAAGCCGCTGGCCGACGGCGCTTCTCGTCAGCATGCTGACAAGCACTTCAAACTCAGAAAATGAAGGAACGATCCGCTCCATTCCCATTACGGTAATCTGCGTCTTCGGCAGCGCGGACACAAGGCGGCCGTTTCCTTCGTTTGTCACGAGACTGACTGAACCAGTATCCGCGATTGCAAAGTTGCAGCCCGTGATGCCGACGTCCGCTTCGAGAAATTTTTTCCGGAGAACGCTGCGCGCGTGCATAACGAGCTCTTCCGGTTTTTCCGTCTGCTTGTATCCGAGTCTTTCTTTAAACACGTCACGGATCTGCTCTTTGTTTTTGTGAAGAGCGGGAGCAACGATGTGTGACGGCGGGTCGTGATCGTCAATCTGGAGAATGTATTCGCCCAGATCCGTTTCTGTGACTTCACAGCCCTCTTCCTCAAGCACTTCGTTCATATTGATTTCTTCTGTCACCATGGATTTGGATTTCACGATTTTTTTGGCGTTTTTCTGCCGAATGACATCGCGGATATATGAGGACGCTTCTTCCGCCGTTTCGGCGAAAAAGACGTGTCCGCCTCTTTTGGCGACGTTTTCGGCGAGCTGTTCTAAATAGAAATCAAGATTGTCCAGCACATGCTGCCTGATTTCTTCCGCATGCGAACGCCAATCCTCCCAGTTTCCCAATTCCTCTGCCGCCTGAAGCCTTCTTGTCCTGAGCCGTTCCTGCGCTCCGGAGACGGCTCCTCTCATAAACTCATTATCTATTCCTTCTGATACCCGCTCTTTAAAAGCGGCGGTGCCGATTTTCATCGCCATGATTTTACCCCCCTGTTGTTTCTCGTTATCTGCTGTTCAGCACTTCGGCGATGTGCATGACTCTGACGTTTTTTTCTTTCCGGTCAAGACGCCCGCCGATATTCATCAGACAGCCGCAATCCGCCCCGATCAGCACCTCGGCCTCCGTGTCTTCCACACAGGCGACCTTCTCATCCACCATTTGTTCGGAGATTTGCGCCATTTTCACGGAAAACGTTCCGCCGAACCCGCAGCATTGATGTTTTCCGGGAAGCGGAGTAAACTCAAGCCCCTTCACATGGCGCAAAAGCTTCATCGGCTCCTCCGACACGCCGAGCAGCCTTGTCATGTGGCACGATGTATGTAATGTCGCTTTTTTATGCAGCACCGCACCGACATCCTCCACCCCGAGAATATTGACAATAAAATCTGTTAACTCATATGTTTTGTCTGCAAGCTGCTGCGCTTTTGCCGCCCACTTCGGATCGTCCTGAAACAGATGCGGATAGTCACGGAACATCGTCGTACAGGAGCCTGACGGACTGACGACGTACTCCGCTTCCTCAAACGCGGCAATCATCCGCTTCATCGCTTTTTTCGCATCCGTCACATACCCGCTGTTGTATGCCGGCTGACCGCAGCAAATCTGACCCTCGGGAAAATCCACCTCACACCCGAGCCGTTCCAGCAACTCAACCGTCGCCTTTCCGACATTGGTCTGGAACATATCCACAAGGCACGTGACAAATAATGAGACTTTCATGATGAACCCCTCTTTCATCCTCAATATATTGATCCGGTCATCTGATGACCTGTTTTTGGGAAAGCTCTATAAATATCCTACACTATTCTGAATATGGATTGGAAGGTTTTTCTGAAAAATCCTGTTGTCCGATGCGCTAAGGGCACAAAAAAAGAGAAGCCCGAAAGCTTCTCATGCTGCTTTACACCTCGTTTTCCAGCAGGCGCCCCAGCTTTTGCACACCCTCTTTTATCGCAGCTTTACCTGCATAACTGAACGACAGGCGGAGATATTCCGCACCGTCTTTCTGGTTCAGAAAAAAATATTTTCCGGGTACATAGGAAACGCCTGAAGAAAGAGCCCGCGCCAGCAGTGCGGACGTATCCGCACCCGGCACTCTCACCCAAACAAAATAACCGCCGTCCGGCACGTTCCAGGATGCGGATTCCGGAAGATATTGCTCTAATGCGGCGAGTAAAACGTCACGTTTGCTCCGGTATGCTTCCCGCAAGGCGGCGAGCCGTTCTTCAACATTCGTTTGTTCCAGATAGACGGCGGTCACCGCTTGAGAAAATGGGTGGTCCAAGTCTTTTTTAAACCATGACAAAGCCTTGATGAAAGAAGCGTTCCCTGCAATCCAGCCGATCCTCATACCCGGGGCGATGACTTTTGATAATGAACCGGCGTACAGTACCCGGCCGTTCTGATCCATGGCCTTTAAAGGCGGCGGGATATCAGTGAATCCCAGCTCTCCGTATGCATCATCCTCCAAGATGAGAAAATCATACGTTTCGGCCAGCTGAAGCAGGCGGGTTCTCCGCTTTGCTGACATCACAGTTCCCGCAGGATTCTGAAAAGCGGGTATCGTGTACAGAAGACGGGGAAGCACAAGCCCTTTGCGTTTTCTTTCCTCAAGCATGAGGGCTAATGTTTCTGTTTGCAGGCCCTCTTGATCTGCCGGAACGCTCATCATATGCGGTGTGTAATTTTTAAAAATCTCGAGCGCCTCCATGTAGGCAGGAGCTTCAACGGCAGCGGCGGTTTGTTCATCGAGAAAAACCCGGGCAGCCAGATCTATCGCCTGACAGGCGCCTGAGGTCACGATCAGTTCATCGTCCCGGCAGTGAATGCCGCGGACAGCTAATCGTTTTTGAATCTGCTTTTTTAAAACGGCCGGCCTCGGACTTCCCATATAATGCAGCGGCAGATCGCGTTCCTCATCGAGAAGACGGGATGCAGCTTCTTTCAGCTCCTTATCAGGAACGAGTGCGGGATCGGGATAGCCGGAATGCAGAGGGATGCACGCTTTCGGAACATCCGGCATCCATTCCCCGGGAGGATCGTTTGTAAGGGCTTTCTTTACATGGTCAGAAAAAAAAGATTCGGCCTGCATGTGATCTTATCCCCTTTCACAAGTCAGCTTTTATACATTTTCTTCAAAATAAGCCCCCAGCACTTCTTCCACATTCGTCAGGTGCGCCGTCATCGCGGCTTCCGCTTCATCCGCGTCTCCGGCGGCGACGGCGCTGTAAATGCGTTCATGCTCTTCATATAATCTTTTCACGCTCGTTTGTTTAGAAAACAGCCAAATCTTTCTCGTTTCTCTCATCGTTTCCAAAAGCAGCGCGGAGACATGATTCATGAGATGCTTGAGCAGACCGTTTTGTGATGCTTCCGCCAGCGCCATATGAAAGGAGAAATCTGCTTTTTCCCCCAATTCTTCGTCTCCGTCGATGTCTTTCATCTCCATGAGAGCTTGGCGGATTTTCTGTAAATCTTCTTCTGTTCGTTTTTCAGCGGCCATGGCGGCGACACCCAATTCAAGCAGCTTTCTGACTTCGAGCAGCTGTTTGACGTCCTCTTTTTTCATTAAGAGGGCGGAAGAAAGCGGCTGGGAAATATGGGCCGGTTCAAATTCTTTTATGTATGTGCCTTCTCCCTGTTTCATGTCGACGAGCCCCATCGCTTTCAAAGCTGACAGCGCTTCTCTGACTGCCGAGCGGCTGACCTGAAAACTCTCAGAAAGCGCCTGAACGGAATCAAGCTTTTCACCCGGCTTAAGCTCGCCCGCTTTTATCTTCTCAAGCAATGCATCAGCGACTTCTTCGTAGATTTTTTTCGTTTTAATTTGTTTATATTTCAACGCGATCACCCCGTCACTTGTGAATCTTGATGTTTATCGTCTATTATACTTCTTTTTTCGAGCCGCCGACAGGTTCAGACAATTTGTTTCAGAAAAGTATTGTATTTTCAAAACCTTCAAAATATAATGCTAATTAACCCGGTCATCAGATGACCTTATCATAAAAAGTAATCGTTTACATGTCATAAGGAGGGGTTTTTAGGGATGCAATGGACACAGGGGTATGCTCCTTTAGGGGGAAATTTGCTTTTATCGGCAGCTTGCGCGCTCGTGCCGATTATCTTCTTTTTTTGGGCGCTGGCGGTGAAACGGATGAAGGGGTACATAGCGGGTCTTTTGACATTAGCCGTTTCACTTTTAATCGCTGTATTTGTTTACGGAATGCCGGCGGAAAAAGCGGTGCTGTCCGCTTCGCAGGGAGCGGTGTACGGGCTGCTTCCGATCGGCTGGATTATCATCACGTCCGTCTTTTTGTATAAAATCACCGTGAAAACAGGACAATTTGAGATTATCCGAAGTTCGGTGCTGGCGATTACAGATGACCGCCGTTTACAAGCGCTGCTCATCGCCTTTTCATTCGGAGCGTTTTTAGAAGGCGCCGCCGGTTTCGGCGCTCCCGTCGCGATCTCGGCCGCTTTGCTCGTCGGACTTGGTTTTCAGCCGCTTTATGCGGCGGGGATCTGCCTGATTGCCAATACCGCGCCCGTTGCCTTTGGCGCGATCGGCATTCCGATTACCGCCGTCGAAGGTCCGACCGGAATACCGGCTATGGAAATTTCTCAAATGGTCGGCCGGCAGCTGCCGTTTTTATCCGTATTTATTCCGCTTTATTTAATCATTTTGATGAGCGGATTTAAAAAGGCTTTTGAAGTCTGGCCGGCCATTCTTGTTTCCGGCGTCTCCTTTGCGGCCGTGCAGTACGCAAGCTCAAACTTTTTAGGGCCTGAGCTGCCTGATGTGCTGTCGGCGCTTGTGTCCATGGCCGCGCTCACCGTGTTTTTGAAATTTTGGAAACCGAAAACGGCCTTTCGTTTCGCGGCAGAACGGGAATCAGCCGCAGCCGCTGACGTCACGCCGGCCGTGTACGGGGGGGCTGCGGTTTTTAAAGCATGGTCTCCTTTCCTTCTTCTGACGGCCATGATATCCGTTTGGGGGATTCCCGGCGTGAAGGCCGCCTTGACCGGTCATTACGAAGGAACGTCAATATGGCTTTCCTGGCTGAATGCAGCCGGGAAAGCATTGACCTTCACGCCTCCCGTCCCATTTGTAAATCAGCAGATTCTTCAGGCTGACGGCACGCCGATTGAAGCCGTGTACAAGCTTGAATTTTTCGGTTCAGCGGGCACGGCGATTCTGATTGCGGCCGTCATCTCCAAGTTCGCACTCGGCATGCCGTGGAAGTCATGGGGCGGGGCATTTATAGAAACCATAAAAGAACTAGCGCTTCCGATCGTCACCATCGTATCTGTTGTCGGCTTTGCTTATGTCACGAATGCTTCCGGCATGAGCGCGACACTCGGTCTTGCGCTTGCCATGACTGGCGCGATGTTTACCTTTTTTTCGCCGGTGCTCGGCTGGCTCGGCGTGTTTATTACCGGCTCTGATACGTCGGCCAATTTATTGTTCGGCGGATTGCAAAAGGTGACGGCGCTCTCTGTCGGGATGGATCCGGTTCTCTCTGTCGCCGCCAATTCATCAGGCGGCGTCACCGGAAAGATGATTTCTCCCCAATCCATTGCGGTGGCCTGCGCCGCTGTCGGTCTGGCAGGCAAGGAAGCAGAGCTTTTCCGCTTCACGATTAAGCACAGTCTGTTTTTGCTTTTGCTCGTCTGCCTCATTACATTTTTACAGCATCATCTGTTTTCATGGATGATCCCCTAACAAAGAGAACCTCCCCGGGAATTGGCTCGGGGAGGTTTCAGCTGTATCGTTTTCTCGCCGATGACGGCGGGATATTTAATTGGTCACGGTATTTGGCGACGGTGCGTCTTGAAATTCGGATGTCATATTGTTCAAGCAGCAGGTCGGCAAGCTTTTGGTCTGAAAAAGGTTTCTTTTTGTCTTCTTTACGGACCAATGCTTCCAGGTGTGCTTTTACGGCATAGTTTGAGGCGCTGCCGTCTCCCGATGATTCAGCTTTCGCCGAAAAAAATGTTTTCATATCGTACAGTCCGTACGGCGTCTGCACGTACTTTCCTTAGATGGCCCGGCTGATCGTTGATTCATGGAGCTCCAGCGTTTCCGCCACCTCTCTTAAGGTCAGCGGCTGCATGCCGCTTTTTCCTGTGAGAAAAAAGGATGCCTGCCGTTCAGTCAGGACGCCGATAATTCTCGTGATCGTTTGTTTTCTTTGCGATAAAGCCCGGTTCAGCCAGCGCCATTCCTGATATTTTGCCGACAGATAATCTTTCGTGTCACGGCATCCGGCGGCTGACAGCATCGGCCGATAATGGGCATGAAGCTGGATATCCGGGAACGAACGGCTGTTGAGCCGCGCTTGAATGATGCCGTTTTTCACCGTGATGAAAATATCCGGTTCAACGTAAAAACCCGGTTCCTCATGCGCATAACGGAGCCCCGGCCTCGGGTCAAGCGCGCTGATCATGTCAAAGATGTCCTGAATGTCTTTGAGCGGAATGCCCGTTTTCAATGTAAGCGCTTTCCAGTTCTTTCTTGCAAAAAGCTCAAAATAGGCGCCGGCAATCCATTCCGCCTGTTCGTTCCGCTCGGGCAGACGGCGGAGCTGAAGAAGGATGCATTCCTGCAAAGACCTGGCGCCGATTCCCGCGGGCTCAAGCGATTGAAGCTTTGCCAGAACGGCTTCCGTCTCCTCTAGTGAAGCGGATACATGGTCGGCGGCAGCTTGTATGTCCTCTTTTAAATATCCGTTAGAATCCAAGGAATATATCAGATAATTAAAAATTTTCTTTTCAGCATCGGACAGCTTCATGTCTATGGCCTGCTGTTTGAGCGAATCCTGCAGCGTTTTGCGCGTAAGCCTGATCTGCTGGCTTACGTCCTGTTCTTTCATCCTGTTTTTATTTGTTTTATGGTAAGATAGTGGCGGCGTGTCTGTTTCCTTTCGTTCAATCAGAGGGTTTTCCAGAGAGAGCTCATCAATATACCCGGCCAGTTCCGCGGAATTGTATCCGAGTAAAGTGATGGCCTGTTTAAGCTCTTGAGTCAATTGAGGCTTTAAAATTTGTGTTTGCTGAAGTTTGATATCCATCATGCTCACTCCCCTTTTTTCATTGTACATGATTGGTTTCATACCGTATATACTTATTAAAAGGAGTTGCTTTATAGATGTCAGAACTTTTTTCTGTTCCTTATTTTATTGAAAACTTTACACAGCATATTGAAATGAATCCGAATGAAGACCGAATTCATGCGATGAACAGCTATTACCGCTCCGTCGTCTCAACCCTTGTACAGGATCAGCTGACGAAAAACTCGGTTGTGCTCAAAAGAATTCAGCATTTGGATGAGGCGTATAACAAAGTAAAACGGGGAGAAACAAAATAAACCTTCCGCTCATTCAAAGCGGAAGGTTTTCCTTCGTGCCTGCAGTCTCGATCAGACGGACGTCCGGCGCTTCGTGTGTCCAGGTGTGATAATAGTTGGCGTTTTTCCCGTATGAATTATCAATGACAGTATTCGGTTTCCCAAGAAGCGAGGACAGGATGTGGCCGTGAAGCCTTGACGTTTCCGCCGATTCGTACTTGCTGAAAAACCGGACCGCTTTTTTCGTCAGGAAATCCGAATAGAATTTCCAAAACCGCGCAATCGGCAGCAGGTTTCCCGCTTTTTTATTCAGGACATTCAGCGTCTGGAAAAAAGCGATTCCCCGGCGGTCGCTTGCTGACAGCACATGCTGCCAGTCGCGTCAGTGCGGATAAAATGAAGCCTGCCGCGTGACGGAGCCGCTGCCGTCTTGATCGGATACAGCTGATGGGCCATATCAGGCAGAAGTCCGATGTGATTCGCCGAAAAAAAGCGTTTCGCAGTCTCGTGTGACACATGATCTCTCGTAAACAGGTGCAGATCCTTGTGCTCCGCAAAAAGCGCCGCTGTCTTTCGCAGCCGTGTTTCATCCTGATAATAGATGGATTGGGGCAGAATGACGATCCTGTTTTCGGGAAAGGCTTTGACGATTTTTTCTCTGAACGTCTGATAGTACGGATAGAGATCCCCGAAATTCCCGCCTCCCTGACAGACGATGATCGTCTTTTTATCCGCCCTGCGCCCGAACGGAAAATTGTCAGGATTCCAGCGCTGTTTCACGCGGATGCCGTGCGCTTTAAAAAACGCCTCCGTCCCTTTCATAATCAATAAATCCCCTACATTTCCATAGAGGGGATAGTCGGCATAAATGATGTCAGACTGGGGCGGTATGACGCTGAGCAGACCTGTCAGCGTCTCTTTTAATCGGCTCATGACATGGCGGCTGTCCATGTTTTCTCCCCTTTCGTTTCAAACAGTTGTGCTAGTGCGTCAATGACACGCTGCTGCTCTTCAATAGACAAATCAGACCCGGACGGCAGACAAATGCCCCGGCTGAAAAGGTTCTCAGAGACCCGTTCATGATCGCTGTGAGGATAAAAAACGGAAGATGAGAAAAGCGGCTGCGTATGCAGCGGTTTCCACAGCGGACGGGCCTCAATATTTTGTTCGGCAAGACAGGCGACGGCTTCCTCAGGCGTCACGCCGTTATCAAGCGTCAGAGCCGTCAGCCATCGGTTTGAAACCGTTCCTTCAAGCTCCGGCATCATGCGGATGCCCGGATACGTTTCCAGCGCTTCCTTATACCTGTGAAAGATTTCTCTCCTCGCCCGGACGCGTTCTTCGAGCACTTCCAGCTGCGATATACCGACGCCTGCGAGAATGTTGCTGAGCCTGTAGTTATAACCGAGCTCACTGTGCTGGTAATGAACGGCGGCATCTCTCGCCTGTGACGCAAGAAACTTCGCTTTTTCAATAGCTGCTTCATCGTCAGACACGAGCATGCCGCCTCCCGATGTTGTAATGATTTTGTTGCCGTTAAAGGAATAAATGCCGAAACGGCCGAACGTGCCGCTCTGTCTGCCTTTATATGTTGATCCTAAGGACTCGGCTGCGTCTTCAATCAGACGAACTCCGTATGCGTCGCAAAGGCGTAACAATTCATCCATTTTTGCGCTTTGGCCGTAAAGATTGACGGCGATCACCGCTTTCGGGAGCCTGCCGCACCGTTTTGCATCCCGGAGCGCCCGCTCAAGCGCGGCGGGCGACATGTTCCACGTCTCCCATTCCGAATCAATGAAAACGGGCTCTGCCTGCTCATACACAATCGGATTCGCCGTGGCGACAAACGTAAAGGAAGGACAAAATACAGCGTCTCCTTTTTTCACACCCGCAAGCCGCAGGGCAAGATGGATGGCCGCCGTTCCCGAGCTTACGGCCGCCGCGCTTTTCACCCCCGCATATTCCGCGAGCCGCGCTTCAAACGAATTGACGAGCGGACCGAGCGGCGCAATCCAATTGGAACGGAAGGCTTCCGCGATGTATTCCTGTTCTTTTCCGCTCATATGAGGCGGAGACAAATAAATCCGTTTGTTTGTTTGCATGAAATCATCCTTTTTCATTATGAATAGAGGAGATGACGCGGGCCGGAACGCCGACCGCCGTCACATGATCGGGAATCCGGCTGATGACGGCAGCCCCCGCGCCGATAACCGACCAAGGACCGATGTCTGTCCGCGGTATGACAGACGCGCCGATTCCGATGTGCGCTCCTTCCCCGACTTTCACTCCGCCGGCAAGCGCAGCGCGCGGGGAAAGATGGACGTAATCTCCGATTGCATTGTCATGATCGGCAACCGCACCTGTATTGATGATGCAATGCGCGCCGATGTCAGCGCCCGCCTGAATGACGGCGCCCGCCATCACAACCGTTCCGTGTCCGACGGAAGCCGTATCACTGACGATTGCCCCGGGGTGAATGAGAGCGGTGTAATCATCATGTTCAAGCCCAAGCGTTTCAGCGAGCTGCTTTCTTACACCATTGTGACCGATGCATATCGTGAATACGGCTCCCGGGACGAGTTTCCGAAGCATGTGCACGTCTTTCGTTCGGCCCGTATACAAACCGTCCCGAACGGTAATACCGCTGAATCCGTCGTCCAATATGCCCGCAAGCTCCATATCGGAACGAGCCTTCACGATTTCCTTTACAACTTTTCCGTGTCCGCCGTTTCCGATCAGCACGACCTTTTTCACGATGACATATCTCCGCTGCCTGTGAAGCGCTTTGCCGTCGCATGGCCGGATTGATGTATCCCCTCTGACACGAGAACCTTTTTCACAGTTAACAGCAGTATTTTCAAGTCGAGAAGGAATGTGCGGTTATCGACATACCACACGTCGAGCTTGAATTTTTCTTCCCAGGAAATCGCATTTCTCCCATTAATCTGCGCCCAGCCCGTAATGCCCGGTTTCACCTCATGCCGCCGCGCCTGCTCCGCCGTGTAAAGCGGCAGATAATCCATCAGCAAAGGGCGGGGGCCGACCAGACTGATATCGCCTTTGATCACATTAAAAAGCTGGGGAAGCTCATCGATGCTCAGTTTTCTGATCAGCTTTCCCGCTCTGGTCAGACGCAGATGATCCGGAAGCGGCGCACCGTTTTCGTCACGCGCATCCGTCATCGTCCTGAGTTTATACAAAGTAAACGGACGCCCGTTATACCCGGGTCTCGTCTGTTTAAAGAACACCGGCGACCCGATGGCGAATCTGACGGCGGCCATGGCGAAGAGAAGAATGACACTTGCGCCGCACAATAACAAAATCGCGGCCGTTATATCAAATACACGTTTCGCCTTCAAATCTGAACAGCTCCTTTCACTTTTCGGCATTTCTGTAAAGCAAGCCGCCTTTCTTCCTTCGTACAAATGAAGAAAAAAGCGAATGCGGCATAGCTCACGCATACGGCAAGCCCTGCGGCAATCAGGCCGGTCCAGCTGTCAAGCGGTGAAAACAGCTGGATTCCCCGGCAGACAGCCCAGGCAAATACAGCCGCCGCCAACGGACCGAACATGCCTTTGTAAAACGCGGTTTTCTGAAAGCCGGTAATATGCGAAACATACAGCGGCGTGAAGACGGCATTTTTCAAAATGAGAGAGACAGCTCCGGCAATGGTGATGCCGTACAGGCCGAGATGAGCCGGCCCGCTGAGAACAACGGCCAATAGAACATTCAGTCCGCCTAAGCATAAAGTAACGACGGCGGGCGTTTTTTGTTTATTAAAAGCCGTCCATACGTAAAATAGCGGCATGACAGAGAGACTGACCGCCAAATACGCGGCGTGAATGTATAAAATAGGCGCCGTCTGCACAAACGACGGGCCCAGCCAAATCGACAGAAACGGTTCGGCAAGCCCTCCTAATAAGGCGGCGGGAAGCGCGAGCAGAAGCCCGTTGAGCCGCACGGCCTTATTGGCGTAAGACAGGAGACCTTCCATATCGCCTTTTGAATAGCAGGAAGTCAAAACCGGCGCAAACAGCGAAGCGAGCGTCCCGGCAAGACTTCTAAGCAGAAGCGGAAATTGGATAATCGCCGCATAAATGCCCGCTTCCGACGGCCCCAGCACAAGGTTTGCCGTCATCAGGTCAATCTGCAGAAACAGCAGCACGCCGATCTGGTTGACAGAGCTCCATGCACCGGCCGAAAACAGCACTTTGCTCGTCTGTAATGACAAGGCTTTCCGCCTGAAAGAAAACCACGGAATCAATTTCTTAAAAAAGAAAAACGTCAGCACGGCCGCGCAGACGGCACCGGCTAAAGCCGAGAGCTGGATCTGCCAGATCTTCGGGGGAAGGAACGTAAACAGAGCGAGCACACACAGCACCCTGACCAGCATTTGCACGGCCTGAATGGAGCTTGTGATATAAAGCTTGTTGGCAAAAAACGGCCCCGTCGCGAAACCTGCCATAAAAAACGTCAGCATAAACAGCACACTGCCGATCACGATAGAGAGCCTCACATCCGTTAACAGCCCGGCCGGAACATTCATGATGCGGTCAATAAAAAAAGCCGTCCCGGCGAGCGGCACAGCGAGCAATAGCGAAATCACGACAGACGCGGCTAAATAATTGCTTACATACGCATTGGCCTCATCCCTGTTCCCCCTGTGGGCGGCGACGGAGAAAAACCTCACAACGACAGAGCTCAGCGCAACGGTAATAATAGAGAAATAGTTAATGATATTCTGTGTCAGATGGACAAACCCAAAAGCCTCTACACCTAATGTTTTGACAATAAAGGGGGTCATCCATACTGATAAAAACACCGATAGTAAAAACGCCGTCACATTGGCGCCGAAATTAATGGCAAATTTCATGCTCCTTCCGCACTGCCTTTCTCTTTCGTTTTCCGATCGAAAAATGCATGCAGAAGCAGCGGAAGGCGCATTTTGCACAGACCGAGCACCACACGTTCCCCGGCCAGCAGCTGTTTATGCCGGCACGGCGTGCTGCGCACCGCCGTTTTTACCATGTCATACGTTAAAATTCTGCCGATGTGCGCCGTAATCTCATGTGACGGCTGCGGGGCGGCGCATGCATTGGCGATCAGCATCGGGATCTGATGCTTACACAAATACGTATTGATATCGCTTTGGCAGGCGTCCGTCAGCCCGTTCGCCTCATAAAAAGCCATTTTCGCTTCATATTGCTTTTGCAGTTCGTCATCTAAGTGTGGCTTAAACGGAGTTTCTGTAAGGCTTGTGGGGTTTTCCCGGTAAATATAAAGCCCTTCATCTATCACTTTGACACGTGCTGCATGGCGGAACGCTGCCAAGTTAAACGGAGAGTCCTCGGCAAATCGGATATCTTCATGAAACAGCAGCCCTTGCAATACTTCTCTCCGGTATATATAACGCCATACGTACCAAATAAACCGATGTTCGTGCGCGCAGGTCAGCAGATCAGTCATCTCAGCCGCTGTGAAGACGCGGCCCGGCGGAATGGACGGCGGCATATACGCTCTTTCCTTAGACGGCGTTTCCTTATAATAGCCGCATCCGGCGATATCCAGCCGGTTCTTCTCCGCTTCTTCATAAAGCCGCTCGAACATCGTTTCCGTCACATAGTCATCGCCGTCCACAAAGCCGATATAACGGCCGCGGGCGGCTTTAATTCCGGCATTGCGGGCCGAGCTGAGACCGCCGTTTTCTTGATGAATCACCCGGATTCTCGCATCTTCTGCGGCGAATTGTTCGGCCATCCGGCCGGACTGATCCGGTGAGCCGTCATTGACGAAAATAATTTCGATGTCTCTCAGCATCTGTTTTGTTAAAGATACCGCGCATGCTTTAATAAAAGGCTCTGTCTTATACATCGGGACGATTACGCTTACCAGCGGCGCGTTCATTGGGCATCACCGCTGATTTTCGAGCGCAGCCCGGCAAAATAAACACTGCGCATAGAACCGCCTTCCTCATACTTGCCGCTCAGCAGCCGGTTTACAGCGGCCGTCACGGCTTCAGGCTCCGGACGTTCAAGCAATGTCATGTTCGGTATATGTTTCAGCCATTGAAAGCCTTCCATCACTTTATGGTCAAAAGAACGAATGACGACACAAGGCGTTTTCGTCAGCGCACAAAAAATCATCCCGTGAAGCCTGTCAGTTACGACGGCTTCCGCGCCTTTCAGTGTATTCCACAGCGCCTCCAGCTCTTCTTCCCGTGTATGGCGGCTGACTCTCCGGCCGACCGTCGTGGTAAAGGAATGCAGCTCTCCGTATTCTTCAGCCAAAGCTTCTTTTACCATCGTTCTTTCCTCAGCGGTCAGCGCGCTCTCCCGGTCCTCACGTAAGCAGAGGTAGATCCCTTCCCGCGGGAGGCGCCGTTCGCTTTTATCCAAATATAAGACCATGTCAGGCTGTTTGAGCACTGTTTTTCCGGGAAAATGACGCTTCATCCATTGATACGTCGTCTCGTCTCTTGCCATTAACAAAAGGTCGGGATGCGCATTATACACTTTTTGGGCGCGTTTCAGTTCCTTCCGCCCCTTTTTTGAATCAGAAAAGTGAGCCGTCGCCGGAAGCTGAACGATCCGATACTGATGGAATGTTTTTATAATAAAACGGCGCGTCCATTCCTCATAACGGTACAAATCACCCATGTTCCCGCCGCCGATGATGAATACCATATCATCGGGGTGGCGTTTTTTGATCAGCGCTTTTGCGGATCTGTATATATCCTTCATATCCACCTCAATGATGTCAAAATCGGGATACTCCCGTTCAAGAAACGTTTTGCTTGCGTAGGCGATGGCGTGATCGCCGAGATTATCGTGGGACGGAAGCAGCGTCAGAATGATCTTTTTTCTTGCCGCTGTATGCCCCGCCCCGTCCGCTGCCGTTCCGAAATGAAATTGAGACGGGTATTTCACCTTAAGCAAAAGCCATTCCGCGAGATTGATTTTTAAAGATTGTATCGACATGTCTTCACCCTCTGATTTTCATTTTGTACTCGATTGCCCGCTGATACGCGGCTGATGCCAGCGATACGAACGGAATCAGCTTCAGCTTCGCCAAAAGCAGAAGGCATGAGCGTTTAGCGTCAAACGGCGCCGTTCCTGTTTTGGAAAGACTCAGGCGGAACACGGGATCAGCGCATATCCGGCTGATATTCTGCCATTTCTCAGAAAAACGTCCGCCGTTATTCCGCTTCCATTCATTAAGCAGGCAGACTGTTCCGTGCTGGACGATAAAAAAGTCCAGCTCCTGCCGGTATTCCTGTAAGCAGCCGTTTTCACGCAAAAAAGCCTCGTTCAGCCGATAGAGAACCAGACCTGAGTCAAACAGCTTTTTCTGATAGCTTTGCACAATGGAAGTCAAGTGAATCCGATAATGATAGAGCGGCTGATCCACGTACGAGACCGCATCCGCGAATACATGCGCCCGGAGGCTGAAGTACTGATCCTCCACGTGTTCCAGCTCATCACGAAGCGGAAAGCGCAGCCGATGATGTTCGATCATGGTTCTGTTGTACAGCTTGTTCCATGAAAATCCGCTGACTCTTCCCTCAAATAAATCTTTCAGGTAGAGTTGTTTCGGACGGCCCTCATACGCTGAAGCGATCGTTGATACGACAGTTTTCCCCGTATCCGCAAATTCAGCCGCATATTCGCAAATGACGAGATCAGCCTGATCAGCCTTCGCTTTTTCATACATGCGCAGGCAATAATCCGGTTCAACCCAGTCGTCCGCATCAATAAAAGCGATAAATTCGCCGCGCGCCGCCTCAATGCCCTTGTTGCGGACCGCGCCGAGCCCCCGGTTTTTCTGATGAATGACCCGTATTCTCTCATCCCGCTTTTGATAGGTTTCAAGAATGGCCGGGCTTTGATCCGTTGACCCGTCATTGACGGCGATAATTTCGATATTGGCGAGCGACTGATTGAGCAATGAATCTAAACATTTTTCTAAATAGGTTTCCGTATTATACACAGCAATTAATAAACTGACCGCGGGTGTTTCCATATAAACCTCCAGTATCCATTACCGGGAAAAAATCGTTCTGTACGGAAGCACAGACGAATCGACCGGCATAAGCAAATAGCTGTAAAGAAAATAACAGACAATAATGGCGATATAAATCAGGGCATTCGATTTTTCATCAAAAATCCTCACAAAATAAGGGATCAGGATCATTTGGTACAGGCCGAAATATATATTAAACCGGGCAAAAATAACATCCTTTGTCGCCAGCAGACCGAACAGCAGGCCGAGCAGACAGAAATTCACGATGACATCAATGCCAGGCCAGAGCTTCCGCAGCCGCTCCCGGTAGCAGAAAGCCAAAAACAGCGGCAGAAGCAGCACCGCGATTTTTACGACGTTCATCCCGTTCGTATTGGTCATCAGCCATTTCTCATAATGGCCGTACGAGCTGTTCTCCAGCACGACGACAAACAGCGAAATGAACTTCTGATACAGAAACGTCATGAGAAGAAACAATGCCGACAGCCCGAAAATCGCGGGCGACCATGCCTTTCTTCTGACGATAAAATAAACCGGAATCATGATCAGGGCCGAGGAATGAAAGAGCGAGCACATCAGCACGATCAAAAAATAACGCTTCCAGCTTCCGCTGATCACGTAGCGGACGGCCCAAAACAGCACGGCCGCCACCATATACTGCCTGATGCCGTTAAAAGAAGCGTAATAATGATACGTGCCTAAAAACAAAAACACACTCAGCTCAAACGGACGCCCGAACTCGGCGAGCCCTTTTAAAATAAAGCTGCACGTCACGACCGCTACGGTGAAATACATGATTTGCGGATCTTTCGTGATAAAATTCATGAGCCAGATGAAAGCGGTAAACCCCGGATCAACAGCGGCTTTTTTCGCTCCGAACCCGAAAATCTCCCATATGCTGCCGTAATTGCCCGCCAGTTTGTACATCAGCGCGTACGTCTGAAAATCCGTTCCGACTCTGTAGCGTAACCCGGAGACCAATACCAGCGATAGCAGCGGAACCAGCATGACGAGCTGATTCGGGCGGTACCCGGTCGAAAGCGATTGATCACGCCCGCCGCACATTTTCGCGAACCATGACCAAATATAAACAATTCCCATATTGACTACATATACAATCATTCGTTACTGTTCCTTTTCACAATTCATATTGTAAAGCTTCATAACAGCCCCCGCATTTTCTCCCGCATCATATCCCAGCCGTCCGAGGGTTTCTTTAATGCGGGCCTTGTCAGGCACCGGCGTCTCCGCTGCCCGTAAAATTGCGGCTGCCCATTGTTCGGGCGGCTCTTTGAGGCTGAGCCTGCTGACCAGTCCGAGCCCGGCATCGGCTTCTTCTGTTATGCCGTCTGATATCACGCACGGCACCCCGGAGGCCTGCGCTTCAACGAGCGTGACAGGCAGCCCCTCATATAGAGACGGCATGACTAATACATCCAGCGTTTTCAGCAGATCATGAACGCGCTCCTCTACGCCGATAAAACGCACATCATCATCAAGCCCCAGCTTCTCCGCCAGTTTTTCCATATCGGTGCGAAGCGGACCGTCTCCGGCGAGAATCAGCTGAAAGCCGATGCCCCGCTCTTTCATATCAGCGGCCAGCCGGAGCAGAAATTGGTGGTTTTTCTCCTCTGTAAAGCGGCCGATATGTCCGATTGCCAAACGGCCGCCGGCAATGCCCCGCTTCCTTTTTTCCGATTCTGTGTCCGCACGCCCGCCGGCAAATAAATCGAGATCAATGCCGTTCGGCAAAAGATGCACATCTTTTTCTTTACCGAATAAGAAACGTCCCGCCTCTTCCCCGCAGGCGCACAGCGCGGTGGCGTTTGCCGTGATCATCCGTCTGAATACAAATAGCTGCATCCCGGCAAGCCGCGACGACCGCCCCCGCCACGACGTGCTGTGAGAATGGCAGATCCTCACCGGGACACCGGCTAAACGCGCAGCCAGCGCGATAAATCCCGATTGAAAATCGGTATGGGCGTGCACGGCGGCAAACGGGCCTTTTTCCTGAATCACCCGTTTGACCTGTTTCACAAATGTTATCGGATTTGTGCTGCCGATGCTCGGCACATAAAAAAGCCGTCCGCCGAGAGTAAGAATTTCCTCATCATAAGCGCACGGATCGTTCCTATGGGTTAAAAAATCAAACTGCACCTTCGTTCTGTCCATCTTCCGGTACAAATTCATCATCATCGTTTCTGCGCCGCCTCTGTTCATCCCGCTGAAGATGTGCAGCACCCGCACAGGTGTGTCAGTCATGTTCGGCAAGCCCTTCTTTTTGGCGGATGTCCCTGTTTTTATGATAACGGTTCATGACCGCGGGCGGCGTAATGGCGCGGATGAGCGGCTTTGCGATATACACGTAATGGGAAAACGGCAGCTTCAGCCGTCTGCACGCCTGAAAAACGAGCACAGCATTATCAATGGAATACGTGAACGACCTCCGTTTAAACGCATCGCTGTCCTCTCTCACTTTATACAGCGTTTCTTGGAGATTGTACCCTCTGAAGCCCTCTTCAAAAAAGCGCAGCCACAAATCGATATCCTCCATCCGCCGCGTCCGCCTGACTGACCGGTAGCCGCCGAGCGCTTTGTACGCTTCGGCCCGCATCATAATGGTGCCGTGGCAGAACGGTGTGCCTTTCGCCATGATTTCCGGTTTCGGCACCGGCGGCAAAAGCCGGGCGCCCCTCACGCCGAATTCGTCAAATACGAGCATACCCGTGCCTACGACTTGATAGTGGGCGTGCTTGTTTAAGAAAGCGGCCTGTTTTTCCAGTCTCCTAGGGGCGGAGATATCGTCTCCGTCCTGTCTGGCGATATAATCCCCCGACGCGTATGTCAGACAGCGGTTCAAAGAAGCGGCAAGCCGTTGATTTGTCCTATTTTGAATCAGCGTAATCCGGTCGCTGTAATGATCCGCGTAACGGCGCGCAATCTGATACGTTCCGTCAGTTGACGCGTCATCACACATAATCAGCTCCCAATTCTTATAAGATTGGCTCAGGATGGATTCAATACTCTCCGCCAATGTCTGTTCGCAATTATAAATTCCCATGATGACGGAAATTTTCGGTTGTGCTCCTGCATTCATACGCTTTTCTCCTTTTTATCCATATAACCGGCGTAAATATGCGCCATTTCCTTTACCGTGCGTGTTTCTGAAAAGCATTCCGCCGTACGGCGCCCTTTTTGCCCCATTGCTTTTCGCAGGCCGGGGGAGCGGTACAGCTTTCCAATCCGATCGGCAAACGCCGCGCTGTCTCCGGCCGGCACGAGAAAACCGTTCACGCCGTCTTCGATGATCTCACGGTGCCCCCTGTTATCTGCGGCAACGGCGGGCTTTTCGGCAGCCATTCCCTCAAGGACATTCATGCCGAGCCCTTCCCGGATACTTGAGGCGACAGACAGATCAGCAAGCTGAATGAGTTCATGAATGTCCCGGCAAAAACCGTAAAACCGCACAATATCGGATACACCGAGTGATTCAGCCTTTTTTCTGTACGACTCTTCCATCGCGCCTTCTCCCGCAAATACAAGCTTCAGCTCAGGGATGCTGTTCTTCAGCAATGCCGCAGCCTCAATGAGGATACCCTGGTTTTTATTGCTGTTTAATTCAGCTGGATAAACGAGGATAAATTCTCCGGCGGTGAAGCCGTGTTTTTCTCTCAGACGTTCACTCTCTGCCCGGCTTACAGGCCGAAACCTGTCCGTATCAACGCCGATGCCGTGTATTTTTTTCGCGTCGCAATCGGTTTTTTTCATTTGCTTGGCCCGTTCGTAATCCTCTTCATTAATGGTAATCAGGCAATCCGTATAAGAAGAAAGAAATTTTTCGATCGGGTAATAAAGAAGCCAATTTTTCAGAGGCGCTCCCTCACAGAAGTGAAAACCATGCGCGGTGTAGAGCACCTTTGTCCCTTTTTGGCGTGCTTGTCTCGCGGCAAGGCGGGCGAGCACGCCGCCGACCGGCGTATGGCAGTGAATCATGTCATAGCCGTTATCCTGAATGAGCCGTTTCAGCCGTCTGTAAACAGAAAGGTTTTCGGGATGAAACGGTGAGCGCCGGATCGGAACGGAAAACTTTTCATTCACGAACGGCAGATTCATATCACCGCCTGCCGCGACGTGCACCTCCCAGCCCATATCCTGAAACCATTGAAAATACGGAAGATGAAAGGCTTTAAAATGATAATCGAAAGTGGCGCAGAATAATACTTTTTTCGTCATCTTTCTGACCTCCCATCACACGCCCGCGGCCGCTTCTTCATGTACTGATTCGATTGCCTCAAACAGCCGTTTTCTCAGCTCTTCCTCAGGCAGACGGCTGAATTCTTCCATAAAGCGGATAAGCACGGCCCAATCCCCGTCTACCGCTTTTCCGATATGGATTTTCGGAAAAATCTGTTCCGTATGTACTTCATTATGATTCAGCAGTTCTTCATACATCTTTTCTCCCGGCCGGATGCCGGAGAATTCAATAGGAATCTGTTCTGTCGTATAGCCTGATAAATGAATCAGGTTTTTTGCCAGATCGACGATTTTGACGGGTTCTCCCATATCCAGAACGAAAATCTGCCGCCCTTTTGCAAGCGCCCCCGCCTGAATGACGAGTCTTGACGCTTCGGGGATCGTCATAAAATATCTTGTCATCGCCGGATGCGTGACGGTGACGGGTCCGCCTTTTGCAATCTGCTTTTTGAAAATCGGAATGACGCTGCCCCGGCTTCCGAGCACATTTCCGAAACGGACGGCGGCGAATTTGGTGCGGCTGATTTTTCCGAGGTTCATGATGACCATTTCCGCAAACCGCTTCGTCGCCCCCATAACATTGGCCGGATTGACCGCTTTATCAGAAGAAATCAGCACGAACGTTTCCGTTCCGCACATATCGGCGGCCTCGGCGACATTTTTTGTGCCGAGGATGTTGTTTTTGACAGCTTCCTCCGGGTTATGTTCCATTAACGGCACATGTTTATGGGCAGCCGCATGATAGACGACGTGCGGCTCGTATTTTTTCATCAAGGTAAAGATTTTATCTCTATCCTGAATATCGGCGATCTCCGCGTGAAAAAGCACCTCTTTCCCAAAGCGTGCTGACAGTTCGCCATGCACGGAATAAATGCTGTTTTCCCCGTGGCCGAGAAGGACGATTTCACGCGGACGAAACGAGCTGATCTGGCGGCAGATCTCAGAACCGATAGAGCCGCCGGCACCCGTGACCAGAATCGTTTTTCCCTTTATGCTGTCAGAAATTTTGCTCGTATCCAGAGTGACCGGTTTTCTGCCGAGCAAATCTTCGGCGTTTACATCTCTGATGTGTCCGGCAGCCTGCGTTCCGAGCAGGATCTCATCAAATTGCGGCATGATTTTAATATGGGCGCCCGTCTGCACACATTCTTTGTATAAAGTCTGAAGCTCATGGGTTCGCAGAGACGGAATGGCGATGATGATATGGTGAATTCTCAGCCTCTGCACCGCCGGCAAAATGCTTTCTTTTCCGCCGATGACGGGCAGCCCCATAATCTCGAGCTTATGCTTCGTCTGGTCATCATCAATAAAAGCCACAGGCATGATTCCGAGATCGTTTTTCTGCGTAAGCTGACGGGCGAGCAGCGTCCCCCCCGCGCCAGCGCCGATAATCAGCGCCCGTGAAGAGTCATTTTGCTTCTTGCCGATCGTTTCTTTCAGCACGCGCGAAATCATCCGGCTGCCTCCGATAAACAATAGCTGAACCATCCAGCTGACGGCTAAAAGCCGGAACAAAATCGTGTGGAACACCCCATATTGAACGGCGGCCGTCACCGCTGCGGACAGAGTGATCCCCTTCAGCAGGGCAAGCAGCTCCCCTATTCCCGTATACGTCCATACCTGCTTATACTGGTGAAACATAAAAGCGCATACATGGTGGCTGATCAGCATGCTCACCGCGGTCAGCAGGAGCGCTCCGGAGTCATAAAAGTGATAAGAATCCTCAAAAAATTGATATCCTATAACAACGGAAAGTAAAACGAGATACGTATCCAATGCAAAAATCATTGAAAGTCTTCTCCGGTAAGTCAATCTTTCCCCTCCTCATTTATCGGTTTAGCTGATACGGTTTTCGCAAAAAAACAGGCATAACAGCTAAGCCGATAAAAACGCGGCATTTTAAGATAAATTGGGCATTTAACCCGTCCTCACACCCCGCCACCGACGACCAGCATCTAAGGCAGCGAAAATCGCTGCCCACAGCAGAGCCGAGTGCCTCCGTTGATAAAGGTAAGGAGACATCACCTTCACCGCTCAATACGAGTAGTGTTCTGTTTTTTTGATTTTCTTTTTATTCAAAAGCGCGCCCAAAAGCTTCGCCTTCGACTGCTGAAGCGCGTCTTTCGCCTTTTGGACGGTATCCATTTTTGTTTTTCCGCTCAAAACGACGAGAACGCTTCCATCCGTCTGGTTCGCTAAAATCTGTCCGTCCGCCACCGCCAAAAGCGGAGGTGAATCGAAAATGACCAGACTGTATCGGCTGTACATCTCCTGAATCAGCTCTCCCATCGCTTTAGAGGACAAAAGCTCAGCCGGATTCGGCGGCGTCGGACCGCTCGTTAAGACATAAAGATTATCTATCAGTGTTTTTTGCACCGTTTCGCCGAGGGAAGCGTTTCCGACTAACACATTCGTAAGGCCTTGTACATTTTCAAGCTGATAGGTCTCATGTATCGTCGGTTTTCGTAAATCCGCATCGACGAGCAGCACCTTTTTTTCCTGCTGCGCAAATACCGCGGCAAGGTTGGCGGCGCTGAATGATTTTCCTTCTCCCGGAACGGAAGAAGTGACGAGAATAGAGCGCAAATGGGTCTGTACAGAGGAAAACTCAATATTTGTCCGAATGGTGCGGTATTGTTCAGCTACCAATGATTTGTGGTGTAAAACGCATATTTGAGCCAATCCCCGTCTTGACTTCTTTTTTCTGAATCCCAAATGCCTCACTCCCCGAAATGTTTTTCATCAGACCGTGTCTTCTGATTTTTGATATCATACACAACCCCTAAAACAGGCAAGTCTGTTTTTTCGCTGAGCTGCCGCTCGCTTTTAACGGTTTCATCAAGAAAGTGGAGAAAAAACGCAAGCGTCACACCGGCCATAAGGGCCGCACCGAATGCCATCATGATATTCCGGATGCGCGAAGGCTTGACCATCGGGCTTTCCGATGCTTTTGCCTCAGACAAAACGATGACGCCTTTTATATTCATCCTGTCGCGGACTTCTTTTTTAAATGTTTTCATCAGCGTGTTCGCTATTGCGGCGGCCTGTTTCGGATTCTCATCCTGCACCGCTGCGGTGATGATTTCTGAATCGGTTTCGCTGCTTGTCGTGATCTTTGCTTTCAAAGCGGATGCCGTCTCGGAAAGATGGAGCTTCCGCTTCACTTTCTCAATCACAACCGGGCTTTTCATTATCGTTTGAAACGTGTTGTTGTAATGGAGATTCAGCTGGATGTCGCTGAGATTTGATTTTTTTTCACCGCTTGTTTCATGAATGAGCACCTGGGTTGACGCCTGATAAACGGGCGAAATCACTCGAAATTGGATGTATCCCGTCACCAGCGTCACTACTGCTGTCATGATAAAAATCAGTAAAAATCTGCGCTTAATAATGTCAAATAATTCTTTAAAACTCATATTCTCATTCATGTAATATACAGCCTCATCCTTGATGCATCAGGCTTAAACGCCCCCTTCTGTTAATGATTGGATTATAAAAGAAAAGCTCGAAATTTGAAAATTTCAAATTAAGCCATTTAGTTCTTTTTAGAGAACGTTATCATGATTTTCCTCTTATTTACTGCACTTACCTTATAATTTTAAATTTTATAAAGAACAAAAAATTTCTTATAATGAACAAAAAAATGCCAGTATACAGGGGAGAATTCAGCATAATGATTGGAAGAATAATACGTTTATACCGCAGAAGAAAAGGCTACTCAATTAATCAGCTAGCAGTCGAAGCAGGTGTCTCTAAATCTTATTTAAGCAAGATAGAACGGGGGGTTCATTCAAATCCGTCTATTCAATTTCTAAAAAAAGTGTCCGCCACCCTGCAGGTCGATCTGACGGAGCTTTTTGATGCCGAGACGATGCTGCATCACATGGGAGACACGGAAGATGAGTGGCGCATCCATCTTGTGCAGGCCGTGCAGTCAGGCATGCCGAAAGAAGAACTGTTCACCTTTACGAACAAACTGACTGAAAAACGGCCGGAGCCCGCACCCTACCGCAACAGAAAACTGACTGAATCCAATATTGAGGAGTGGAAAGCGCTGATGCAGGAAGCGAAAGAACTCGGCTTGTCCGTTCAGGAAGTCAGATCATTTTTAGAACGGAAGCGTTACTAATCATATGCTGATGAAAGGGCTTTTATTTCCATCTTGTCATCATCTCCGTTTATAATGAAATGAAAAAGGGGGATGAAATAATGACAGAACTTACTGTTCAAACCCGCTGCGGCGCATTGAAGGGAACTGCCGGTCACGGTGTCCGCACATGGAAGAGCATACCGTATGCAAAGCCGCCCGTGGGAGAGCTGAGATTTAAAGCGCCGGAGCCGCCCGTACCTTGGGACGGCGTAAAAAATGCCGACTCGTTCGGGCCGGTTTGCCCGCAGCCGGCTGATTTGCTGTCGATGTCATTTTCCGGAGATGTACCGCCTCAATCTGAAGATTGCCTTTACCTCAATGTGTTCGCTCCCGATTCAGAGGGCGGGAAACGGCCTGTCATGGTATGGATTCATGGCGGCGCATTTTTCCTAGGTGCCGGAAGCGAACCGACTTACGACGCATCTGCTCTTGCCGCTGACGGAGATGTCATTGTGGTGACACTTAATTACAGACTCGGGCCGTTCGGTTTTTTACATTTGTTTTCTATTGATGACACATATCCCGGCAATATCGGCATGCTCGATCAGATCGCCGCGCTGCGCTGGGTGAAGGACAATATCTCCGCATTCGGAGGAGACCCTGATAATGTCACGGTATTCGGTGAATCGGCTGGCGGCATGAGCATCGCCTCACTTATGGCCATGCCTGACGCAAAAGGCCTGTTTCATAAAGCCATACTGGAAAGCGGCGCCTCTCAGACGATGACGGCGGACGTGGCAAAAGAGATCACAACAGCATTTATTCAAGAAGCCGGCACTGATCAATTGCAGGAGCTTTCCGTTAATGACATTCTCAAGACTGCGGATAAGTTGCGGAATACAATAGATCAAAGCATTTTTCATCTTTTGTTTCAGCCCGCCATCGATCCGGCCACATTGCCTGCGGAACCGGCCAAAGCCATAGCAGACGGGGCCGCGGAAGGCATACCAATGATCATTGGAACCAATCGTGATGAAGCATATTTGTTTTTCACCCCTGATACAGACATTCATTCCGAGAAAAAACAGCAAGAATATTTGCTTTATCATCTCGGAGAGAACAGCGCCAAGCTAGCGGCAGATTTATATCCGCATTCTTTAACAGGACAAATTGATATGATGACGGATCTGAAATTCTGGCGGCCTGCCGTTGCCTTTGCACAAGAACAATCGCAATACGCGCCCGTCTGGATGTACCGCTTTGATTGGCATGGCGAAACACCGCCGTTTCATAAAGCGGTTCACGCTCTGGAATTGCCGTTTGTGTTCGGAAACTTTGATTCTTTGAAAAAGACGCTGAAGGAACCGCTCAGCGAAGATGTAAAACAGCTCTCCAAGCTGATTCAATCCGCATGGATCGCTTTTGCAAAAACCGGAAAACCGGACACTGATCAGCTCCATTGGCCTCAGTATGAAACAGGTTCGCGTGAGACCATCATTTTCAACACATCCGTCTCGACGGAAAGCGATCCCGATTCAGCCAAACGCCGCATTCTGTTTCAAGCATAAAAAAACCCCCAAGGGATCGGTTCCCTTGGGGTTTCGTTTTCATCCCACTTCAGACATCAGTCAGCTTCAACCTGGTCATTCGGTTTCGCAGAATACCCATTTCCATATTAATCCTTATATGTTATATTCTATTACAACTAATAATCTAACCATTCATAAAGGAGTTTTTATATGGAGAAATCAAATATTATCGGCACAGCTGCCGTTATTATCGGAGCGCTTATGCTCTTAGTTTCTTATCTCTTCCTGCGCGGCACTGATTTCTATGCCGTGAGGTGGATAGGGGCTGTGATCATGGTTGCAGGATTTTCATGCGGGCCGGCCCACACAATTTCAAAAAATAAAAACAAACATGAAAAAGAAACCCGGTAACCTTACTGGGTTTCTTTCATATATTTCATTCTATCTCACTTCATAACGCAATTCCGCAAATTGCTTGTAGCGCCGGACATCCGTAAGCTTCAATGCGGTCTCCGTCTCTCCCGGTCTGAATAACGGAATACCCCGGCCAAGCAGAACGGGAGCGACCTGAATGATAAACTCATCGACAAGCTCCTCTTTCAATATCGGCTGCAGCAGATCGCCCCCGCCGACAATCCAAATCCGCTTGCCATCTTGGCGTTTCAACGCTTGTATAAAATCGGCAGGTTCTTCATGAATAAACCGCACATCTTCAGTACGCCCGGTCAATGTCCGTGAAAACACATAGCATTCTTTCCCCTTATATGGAAATTCATCAGGGAATAAAACCAATATTTCCTCATATGTTTTTCTGCCCATGATGATCGTATCGACAGATTCATAGAAGTCTGCATAATCGGTGTCTTCTTCACCTTCAGTTCCGATCAGCCAATCCAAAGAATGATTTTCCCGCGCAAGATAGCCATCTGCGCTGACAGCTCCGTAAAAAACGAGCTTTCTTTGACCGCTCATGAAAACCCCTCCCCTTTTTACAAGTTCATATTGAGTTCATACAAACCTATTATACTGCAAGAAGCCGGATAAACCGGCAGTTAAAAAATTGAGGTGAGTATAAATATGAACAGCCAAGAAAAACGAATTGCGATTATCGGTGCAGGGCCCGGCGGTCTGACACTGGCGCGCATTCTGCAGCAGGGAGGGCTCGCCCCGGTCATTTATGAGCAGGAGACATCACCGGCTGAGCGGCAGCAGGGCGGAACGCTTGATTTAGATGAACAAACCGGACAAAAAGCGCTGCAGGCGGCCGGCCTTCTCGGCTCCTTCCGGTCGATCTGCCGTTATGAAGGGCAGGCGCTGAAAATCACAGATAAAAAAGGAACCGTTTTTGCTGAGACAGAACCTGAAAAACTGACGGATCATGGGCGGCCTGAAATTGACCGAACCGAACTTCGCAGACTGCTGCTGCAATCGCTGAAAACGGACACGATCAAATGGGGACATAAGCTTTCTCATGCCGTTCCGCTTGAGAAAGGAGGTCATAAGCTCGAATTTGAAAACGGACATACAGACGTCTTTGATCTTATCATTGCGGCGGACGGCGCCTTTTCCCGGGTTCGTCCCCTTCTCAGCGATGCGCCTGTTGAATACTCCGGAATCAGCATGATTGAGCTTCATATTATGAATGCGGCGGCTGACTTCCCTGACCTCGCCGGTTTTCACGGCACGGGAAGCATGTATGCCCTTGATGACCGGAAAGCGATTATGGCCCAGCTCAATGGAGACGGCACAGTCCGGGTCTATTTATGCTTTGCCGCCGGCAGGTATTGGATAGATGAAAACGACATAGATTATGATCAGCCCGAGGAAGCGAAGCAGAAACTTCTGGAGCTTTTTGAGGACTGGAGCGACGACCTGAAACATTACATCCAATACGCAGGAGAAACCATTCTGCCGCGAAGACTGTACAGCCTGCCCGTGCAGCATAAGTGGGAGCACAAACAAGGTGTCACGCTGATCGGTGATGCCGCCCATCTCATGACGCCGTTTGCCGGGGCGGGAGCCAATCTGACTATGCTGGATGCGGCGGAACTCGGGCTTTCTATCTTACACAATGCTGATACAGACAAAGCGGTAAAACAATATGAAGAAAAAATGTTTGCTTATGCGGAAGAAACGGCAGCTGAGACCGGCTCACACATGAAAACATTCTTCTCAGAGAGCGCCGCACAGAAGATAGGCGCCATGATGAATGCATTTTAAATCTGATATATGAACTGGAGGTGCGCTGAAAGTAAAGCTTTCGGCAAACAAATGACAGAAAAAGCGAAATGTATCCCTATTCATTTACACATCCCGATCCCGGCAATGCCGGATGGACAATTCACGATGACACCGACACTGTTTCATACAGACAATGATTTGATTCTCGTTGACACGGGAATGCCCGGTATGGTGAAAAACATCGTAATGCAGCTGGAAGCTGCGGGATTTTCACCCGGGGAATTAAACGGCATCTTGCTCACCCACCAGGACATTGATCATATCGGAAGCGCCGCACAGCTGAAAACGAAATTTCCGGACATTGAAATTTATGCCCATGACGCTGATAAACCTTATATACAGGGAGAACTTCCCCTCCTTAAAACACTTCCGAATTCCCTCGCTGCGCAAATGTCTTCCGACGGCAAGCAGACGTCCGGACTGACCGTCACTCATACCGTTACAGACGGAGATCAACTGGCCGGCGGGCTGACCGTGATCCATACACCCGGGCATACACCGGGGCATATCAGCCTGTATCATTCGGCCTCGAAAACGCTTATCGCCGGAGACGCCCTGATCGTCAGAGGCGGGGAGCTTCAAGGGCCGAATCCGCCTCAAACTCCTGACATGGAAGAAGCCTATCGGTCCGTCGCAAAACTGGCATCCTATGATATCGAAAAGGTCATCTGCTATCACGGCGGACTATACGATAGAGACGTTAACCGCAAAATCGCACAGATTGCCGCAGCAGGGCCTCCTCTTAAAAATAAGGAATAACAGCAAAAAACCCGGCCGTCACCGGGTTTTAGTTTCTTCCTGCTTTTGAGATACTGTTAAGATGCTGTCTATCCATCTTCCGGTAATCGGCATAAAGAAATGAAGGATCATTCCTCCTAAACAAACGGTGAAAAACGTTCCAACGCCTACCGGTCCTTTTAAGATCAATGCCAATATGAAAAATACGAAGTAAATGACCGTTCTTGAAAAAAAGATGCTTCTTCCGGTTAATTCGCGGATAATTAACGTTAACCGGTCAACCGGGATCGGTGCGAA
Organism: Bacillus sp. Bwzl_19; assembly: GCF_054900515.1. NCBI lineage: Bacteria > Bacillati > Bacillota > Bacilli > Caryophanales > Bacillaceae > Bacillus > Bacillus sp. Bwzl_19. The sequence continues at coordinate 3,083,193 of NZ_CM142729.1, forward strand.
ATTTGTGTGCAGATAAGTCGCGGTGCCTATCCCTATCACAACCAAACCGATTGCAAAACACCCCGCTTTTCCGTACCATAGTTCAGGCGTGATGATTCGATGCAGGAAAAAAAGCCACAAATCAATCCCGATTCCCGTGATAAACGCGGTAATCATTCCTGAAAATTCCGGTCTTTGTCTTTTTAACATTGAATTACAGCAAATTAACAGGAAAGCTATAATGACTTCCCAGCTTCCCACGGTAAGGCCTGCATTTACAGATAGTCCCACGATAAGCGCATCAAAAGGCGATGTTCCAAGATCTGATTGAATAGTGACAGAAATACCAAAGGTCAATATGATGATTCCCAAAACATAAAAAACGTATTTCACTTGATCAGCCTCATTTTATAATTTTATGTTGCAAATACAATAAAATTACGTTATGTTTACTATACGGTATTTTCATTGCAAATACAACATAAATCAACTGAAGAAAGGAGATGTATGAAGATGAGTATCAAAATAAAAAAGTGCAGCCTTAACGATATAACAGCACTCCGAGAGATAAGCATTGAAACATTCAATGATACATTTAAAGATCAAAATTCACCTGAAAATATGAAAGCTTATTTGGAAACTGCATTTCGCTCTGAACAGCTGAAAACGGAATTATCCAATCCCTCTTCGAAATTCTATTTTGTTTATTATGACGATGACCTTGCCGGATATGTAAAAGTCAACATGAACGAAGCTCAATCAGAAAAAATGAGTGAAGATTCTCTAGAAATTGAGAGAATTTATATAAGAAAGAACTATCAGAAACACGGACTTGGAAAATTTCTGCTGAATCATGCTGTAAAAATCGCAACTGAACACAATAAAAAGAACATCTGGCTGGGCGTATGGGAAAAAAACGAAAATGCAATCGCCTTTTATCAAAAAATGGGGTTTATTCACACCGGAGAACACTCTTTTTATATGGGGAATGATAAACAAATCGACTTTATCATGACGAAAAACCTGTCGTAAAAGCCGCCGGATTGACTCATACAAAAAAACCCGGCCAAGCTGCCGGGTTTTTTCTATTATTTTAATTTTCCCGCGCGAATATCATCAGTCATTCCTTCGTACGGCGCTTCTGAAATCAATGCTTCGTTATTGATTCCCGCATTGTTGAGATACGTAATATCCGCAAACTCGGGAACGACATATTTCGGGTACGTGTCATATTTCTCACGTGACTCTTTCATCACATCAATGTAATCATTTTGGTAGCACACCGTGATTTCCGGATGCTCATGAACCCATTTCGGGAAGAAAATAATCCCGTGCATCCGTTTTTCATTCGGCATAAAGTTTAATGAAACGTCTGTGCCTGTCGGTTCAGTCCATGACACTTTATATACGCCTTCTGTCAGCTTTACGATATTCACTTCTTGGTCGCGCACCCAGCGGCCGCCTACCATTCCGCTATGAATCCGATAGTCGATCGTATGATCATTTTTAATATAAATTTCATACTCCCAGCCGTTTTCATACGTGTAAATCATATGGCTTCCGATAAAGTTTTCCATGCTAACTCACTCTCCATATTATTATTATTGAACTTCATAAATATCCAACCGAATGTCATCCGGCAATCTGACCGCAGCCCCGATAAACATCCGGTCCTGCAGATGCTGATATGCCTTACTGCTTGTTTTAAACACAGGCACAGTGCGGAAATACACGTGCTCGTGATCAATGATGCGCCCCTCTGCAGCCTGCTGGCGGAACGGTTCACTGACTTGGCGGATGCCGTTGTTCTCAACATAAATGACTTCGTGCTCTTCGGTTTCCAGCGCGTACCTAGCAGAAAGATCAACCCGGCCGTTCGGACGGATGATCTGGGCGTCTGCCCCGCCCGGGAGAACACGCCCCTTTACGGCGCCGCTGACCGTTCCGCCCCGAATCAGGATCAGCTGCCTTTTCCCTAATCCAGTCTGCCCAGCAACGATCGGTTCATCCACTTTAATTTGCAGAGACATCACTTTTTTTAAAGAAGGTTCATTCAGGACGTATCACCTCCCAAGACATTATGTTTATATATACATGTAACTATTTACATGATTAATTGTAACGCTGTTAAAATGGACTGTCAAATGATGAGATGCTTCACCCGGTAAAAAGGTGTTTAATAAAAAAGACAAGGACGGCAAATGCCGAAACCCTTGTCTTTTTCATTTACTCTGGCGCTCCTTAGGTCCATGCTCACATGCGGCTCGCGAACTAGAAAGGAATCATAAAGAGGTTTTCTCTATTCCAGCGCCTTTTAGTATTCACATTCTTTTTCTTGACACTCAGGTTTCTCTTCAGCATCGACTAAAGATATCCCTATTTCATCATTCGTTTTGTCATAAAGTCCGAAAAATTCTTTTTCCTTATTACCATTCAAGTAACCCTCGATGGAAATTCCCCCCATAGGATCTATTTTGTAATCGTTATCGTATGTAATGTGCTTTATATTTTTGTAATTAGCTTTTATATAGCTTTCCATTTTATCTTTCGCTTGGTTAAAAAGTTCTTGTTCTGCTTCTTTTTTATCATGTTGGTACTTCAAGTAGGTACCTCCTGACGCTATAACCATTACAAACACCAGGATAATTATGTATTTATTCACAAACTCATCCTTTCTTATATTAAATTTATATCTACTTTTGGGGTGTTGTACATGTCTAAAAAACATGAATGTATCAAAAGTCGAGAATACTTTTATATAAGCGTTAGTTACACTTGCCTAAAGGGTGTGTGAATTTCTAAAAAATCTTATAGTTAGATCTAGGTTAAATGAAGTTATGAAGAGGAAGGGAATTCAAAGCCAGAAAGAATTGGCTGAGTTAGGTTAGCTCTATGAGGCTGCGATAAGCAGATTTAAAACAAATATCAAGATATGATATCACAACACTATTCATTATTAACAGAGGATTAAATGTGCCTATGGAAGATTTGTTTTATATCGAGGAGATAGAGGGTAGGCAATAAAACAAAATTAGCCCAGCTCGATTTGAGCGGGCTAATTTATCTTGTACAAAGCTTATCTTTACATTCTTCTTTGGGTTCGGCATCAACCGTATATGACAATATTTCTTTATTACTTGGATCATATAGACCTTCAAACTCTTTTTTTCCGTTAGTATAACCCTTAACACTAATACCACCCATTGGATTAATATAGTAATCCTCAGAAAAATGGATATCATCCACATTTTTATAGTTCGTTGTTAAAAACTTTTCCATATGATTCTGGGCTTCTTCGAATAACGCAATCTCTTTTTTCTTTTGATCATACTGATGCTTCATAAAAAGACCCCCAACTGCTATAATTATTAAAATAAGGATAATTATGTACTTTTTCTTTTTCATTTGGAAATCAACCCTTTCCTATAAATAACTGTCGTTTTTAAGTAAACGAAATGAGCGAAAACTTGATATGAATATACTTTCAGCATGCCAAAAGCAAAGCTAACCAATTCAGAATTCATCGCGATTGTTGCTGACAAGTTAAGATTGGAACTTAAAGCGAGTAAAATGCTATCTGACGTTTTTCCTATCGTTGAGTTGTCATGATATTTGTACGCAGTTACCGTTAATTATCGGGGATACCTCGACAAATGAGACGGTAGAGGCGATTGATCTCAGGAATAGGTTTGAACTGTATGAGAAACATATCACGAATTTTGTAAGATAATTAAACAAAATAAATACCCACTCATCCTGAGGTGGGTATTTTATCTTTCTTCGGCATTGACCACTGAAATACCTATCTCTTTGTTCGTTGGATCGTATATACCGGAAAATTCTTTTTCTTTATTATTATTTATGTAACCTGAAACTTCGACTCCGCCTGTCGGATCGATATTGTAGTCTTTGGAAAAGTGAACTTCCTGCACATTTTTATAGTCTTTTTTTAAGTAATTCTTCATATGATCTTGCGCCTCATTCACAAGTTTCTCTTCGTTCTTATGTTTGTCATATTGATGCTTCACGAAAAAACCTCCCACTGCTATAATTATAACAATTAGGATAATAATGTATTTTCTCATGCGTATCATCCTTTCGAACTTATTTTACAATATATGAAAGGTGATGTATATATGCCAAAAGGAAAAGAAATAACCGTCTCAAATGTTACAGATAAAGAATATTACCGTTTGAGTCAGGCGGCCTACCACTATAAAATGTTAGCCCTGCACATGAAATATAAAACCCCCTATAAAATCAGTAAGACGTCATATTGGTACATTGAGAAAGTTGAGCAGGATTCTGATACGGGTCTTGATGCCTTTGTATTCTCAAAAGGTGTAAAGACAAAAGACGGCAAGTGGGCGAAGTCTGATAACCCCGAAAACGTCGTCATCGCCTTTGCGGGAACCGATATCGGAAAAGATCCGATCAATGACGGCGTAAAAGCAGACGGCGGGAACATTGTTTTCGGAAATGATCCGAAAAAAGAAGCCCATTATATTGTTAAAAAAGGCGCCAAAGACACATCTAAAACACTCGGAAAATATAATGGAACACCTACTCAAGACGCCATGCTTACAACGGGAAACTATAAGCTGCTGACGAAAACATCGCAAATTGATCAGGCAGATCAGCTCGTGAAACAAGTCAAACGCAAATACGGAACATCAACAATCGTTTCAACAACCGGCCATTCACTGGGAGGCGCAGAAGCGGAATACAGTGCGGTCAACAATGATATTTACGCAGTCGCTTTTAACAGTCCTTCTGTCGTAAAACTGCATGATAAAGAAACACAGAAAGACATCAACAGCGGCTTATACGATCCTTACATACGATCAATCATCAATCCGGACGACATGGTCGGGGCAGGTTATTGGAACGAATATGACCGGCATAACGGGACAACGATTTATACGAAAAACCCCTCACTCTCACAGTTCAGCCGAAAGCTGCGGCTTGATGGGAGCTTGAGCGAGCAGATCGGCAAGAATCTCGCTTATTTCTTCACTACCGTCATTCTGAGAAATCCGGATACACACGGCTTAAATGAAGCAAATTTTATGTTTGACCGAAACGGAAACATCGCAAATCCGAACGGAGATGAATTAGTCTTCGATAAAAACCTCGGAGCTCTCCTCCCGGCCGGTGCGATCGGAAGCGGAGACGCGATTAAAGTAACGCCCGCGATCGCCAAAAAGCTGGCTGAAAAGGTGCAGGCCATGACCGAGGATTTGCGGACAATGAAAAAAGAAGCGCAGAACGCCTATCAGGAGCACGATGAAAAAATCGCCGAGCTGAAAACGGAATTTTACGGCCAAGTCGGACACGGCTTGTTTGATCAGCTTCAGGCACAGGATGTGACCAATACAATAGAAGATATTGCGCAATCCTACGATAAAGGCCCGATTTTTTATGACACTCAGGCTGAGCAGGCGTTTATTGATTCTTTGCAGACGGCGATCACGGATCTTGAAGAGATCGGCGGATTCTTACATACAATAGCGGATGACTTTAAAGAAAAAGATCACATGCTGGCAAACTGGTTACGTTTATAGGAGATGATTTTTATGACGACATTAGACAAGCTTCTGGAACAAAAAGATGATCCCATGAGGAAAATGCTGCAGCGGCAGATGCTGAAAACCGCCATGACGCAGGCAGCGGGGACAAAACTGGAAACAGTGCGCCGAACGCTTCAGCCAAAATTCGATTTAAACACATTGAAAGATGAATTAACTGAAGTTTATTCAGCCCTATTGAACAGCTTCGAAGGCAAGGCGCAAAAAGCTCTCGCACAGCGGATCAGTGAAAGTGCGCAGCTGATTGCCGGAGCTGAAAATAACAGAGACACATTCATTAACAGCTTCAAAACAAGGTAAACAAAAAAACCTCACAGATTGATTCATCTGCGAGGTTTTTAACTGTTACGCGCTCGGAGGGATTCGAACCCCCGACAGACGTGGTACCGGAAACCACCGCTCTATCCAACTGAGCTACGAGCGCACGTTATTTCAATCAGATACCTTTATATTATAATAAAGAAACGTGCAGAAAGCAATACTTTTTCAATGAAACGTGATTTACGGCGTATCGTGACAGGATTATGCAGCGTTCTCATGCAGCATAATCCCGCATCATATAACGGCTATTGGTTTGCGAGCAGACACGCCGCCGAAACGCTGCAATGTTTCAGCTTTTTTTCCAAATGTCTTTTAACGTCCAATAGGTGAATTCCTCAACCTTTACAGCGCCTTTCTCAGAAAACAGCTCAAGCCCCAATCTGCCCTCTTTCGGATAGATACGGCTTGTCATCGTTGCTTCTCCATGATTGGCGAATACTTCAATCGAAGACCTGTCAATAAATATTCGCAGCGCCAGCTTGCCGCTTGCATCCATCCGCACTCTTCTCACACCGTCTTTCGCTTTCCCCATCTTGGTGCAATCAAGTGTCAATTTTTTATCCGTTAGATTGTACTTAAGCACAAGTTCCTCTTCATCAAGGCCGCGAATTTTAATACCTGCCGTTTCGGCATCGCAATCGTTTACATCATACACGACTTGGACTTCCAGCAGCTCTTCGGATGTCTTTGCCAAGTAACTGCCTGAAACGGACCGGCCGGCACATTCCCGATATTTCATTTTTCGCAGCTGCTTGGTTTCTTCCACGGGATTCATCAAAAGTTTATGATCATCACGCAATGTCAGTTCCCGCGGCAGTGTCAAAGCACCGCACCATCCGTCCGCTTTTGTCGGCATCTCGGATTCCCACATATCCATCCAGCCGACGGCAATTCTGCGTCCTTTATCATCCAGTAATGTTTGAACGGCGTAAAAGTCATGGCCGTGATCCAGTTCTTTAAAAGCGCCGTGTGTAAATTTATTTGTTTCATCATTATAGTCACCAATTAAATAACCGGTTTGATGTAAATTTTTATAGGAATCACCGTCGGCTTCAATACCCTGTGGCGAAATTAGCAGGACATGTTTGCCGCCTAATTCAAAGAAATCAGGACATTCCCACATATAGCCGAGATGACCGTCACTTTGGGCGAGAACACCTGCGTATTCCCAATTACGCAAATCAGATGAACGGTATAAAATGACCCGCCCGACGTTTTCTTTTGTGGAATTGCCGACTACCATATACCAGTCTCCGCGATGCTTCCACACTTTCGGGTCGCGAAAATGGCGGGAGCTGTCTTCCGGCGGTTCCGCAATAACAGGGTTATCTTGAAGCTTTTCAAACACTGCACCATCTTGGCTGACAGCGATATTTTGAGTTTGATAGAAAAGGTCTTTCTCGGGGTCAATCATGTTATGCCCGGTATAGATTAAGACAAGTCTTCCACGATCATCGACCGCGCTTCCCGAAAAACAGCCGCTTTGATCAAATGCGTCGCCCGGCGCTAAGGCAATCGGCAAGTGCTCCCAATGAATGAGGTCTTTACTCTTTACATGCCCCCAATGCATCGGCCCCCAGTTCTCATCAAACGGATGATGCTGAAAAAAAACGTGGTATTCTCTCTTAAACTGAATAAGTCCGTTCGGATCATTGATCCAATTCGCCCGGGGCATAATATGGTACCCCAGCCGATATCTTTGTTTCACTTTACCCTCGGCTTTCTTCAAGGCTTCTTCCGCCTGCTGAATTCTATCCATTTGCGACATCCTCTCTATCCGATTTTTTGTAAATGCTGCACGCGCCTGCTATTTTGTTTCGGGCCCAATAAAGTAAATATGGAGATGACGGTAAAACCAAAGACGACGATTCCCATGATGAGATAGGTTTGCCGGAACCCCGCACTGTCATATAATCCTCCCGCCAGCGGCGACAGAATCGACGCGCCTGCCTGAGATGCGAATTGGAAACCGACGAGATAAAGGACGGACGACAGACGCGTATCAAAATTGGCCGCCAAATATTTAAAAACGGCGATCAGCATAATCGGCAGTTCCAGTGCGTGGATGAGTTTCATTGATGAAATTCCTACTGGCTCAACTGCAATTCCGGACCCGACGATGCGGAAAGCCATTAAAAACCCCGCTAAAATCAAACTGTTTTTCGCTCCGAACTTATTGACGATAAAAGGCGCAAGAAACATCATGCCGGCCTCCAAAAATACCTGGAACGAATTAAGATAGCCGAATACTTGGTTGCCTATCGCCACTGAAGGAAATAAAGACGCATAGTAGATCGGGAACTGCTGATCATATACGCCGTAAATGCAGGTCACGCCGATAATGTACATCATAAAAAACCAAAAATCCTTTATTAAAAAGAGACGACCCACATCTTTTAACCGGACCGAATCCGCTCTGTTTTTCTCATGGTCGGTCATTTCGATTTTCACAGACATGATAATGGCCGTTAAAATGACGGCTGATACAGACGCAATCCAGAAGTTGATATTGGGATTGATATTGAAAAGCTGCCCTGCAAAAAATGCAGCGGCCGCCCAGCCCAGCGAGCCCCACATTCTTGATTTTCCATACTCGAATTGATATTTCCGGCTGACCTTTTCAATGTAAGTTTCAATCGCGCCTATCCCCGCTAAAAAAGCGGCACCCAAATACAAGCCTCCGACAGCCGCGCCAAGGAAGACGTTGTACTGCAGGAGCGGTCCATAGATGAAAATATAAAACGGACCTGTAAATAGGAGAAGAAAGCTGATCATAAACAATATCTTTTTCTTCAGCCCCAATTTGTCAGAGATAAAACCGTAAAGAGGCTGCATGCACAGGGCAAATACGGCATTTACAGAAAAGATAATGCCTGTCGCTGATCCGTTTAAATTGATTTCTTGCCCTAACCAAATCGCAAATAAAGAATAGCTGGAAGACCAAGTAAAAAAGAAAAAGAAAAAATAAGCACTCAGTTGCCAATACAGACTTTTTGCGCTTTTCATGTTCACCGCTCCTTTGATCGGACATGGATATTTCTTAATCTCCGTTCCCGAACTGCTTGCTGAGCCACGTACTTCCTACTTCTTTTTCAGCAGATTCATGCGAGTGTTTGGTAAGCGCTTTCTTTTTTGCCGCTGTTCGCCCCTTTCACTTTTGCGGCAGCAATATCCTTTTTTGTAAAGCACTTTCAAAAAGAATTGTATGTCAACCGGTTTCATATGTCAATCGGTTGACATATATTTTTCTGATTATTAAAACTAATCCTGCTCACATGAAAACAGACACATGGAGTTTCCTTGCACATGTCAGCCCGATTCTCTAAAATAAGTGCGTGACGAGAATTGTAAGCCATTTCAGTAAAGCAGGAGGGCAAGGGAATGAAGCCTAACATTCATGATGTTGCAAAAATAGCGGGAGTTTCCTCTACAACCGTTTCGCGGGTATTAAATAACCGCGGCTATATCAGCGAAAAAACAAAAGAAAAAGTGTACAGGGCGATGGAAGAAATCAATTACTTTCCAAACGATCTGGCCCGCTCCTTATTCCGAAAACGAACCAATTTAATAGGGCTTATCATTCCGAACTCCAGCAACCCGTTTTTCGGCGAACTCGCCTTTCATATTGAAAGCATTTGTACGTCCATGGGCTACAAACTGCTGCTTTGCAACAGTTTACATCGGAAAGACAAAGAAGAAAAATATTTGGAAATGCTGATTAGAAACCAAGTGGACGGCGTCATCGCCGTGACTTATAACCGGGGAATTCTCAATTACCACAAGCAAAATCTGCCGATTGTCGCCATTGACCATTACTTATCGGACTCGATTCCCGTCGTCGGCTCAGACAATTATGACGGCGGAAAAAAAGCGGCGGAACTGCTGATCGAAAAAGAGTGCCGGCACATCGTCCATATCAACGGTCCGATTGAACTCACTACACCGGCAAACCTCAGAAGAAAAGCATACGAAGATGTCATGCATAAACACGGACGGCAGCCCATTACATACGAAGTGCCCTTTTATCAAGATTACCATGACATCATTTCAACATTATTTGATGAACAGCCTGACACCGATGGAATTTTTGCCAGCGATGATATCATGGCAGCCGCAGTTATGACCGAGGCTAAAAAACGGGGAAAAGACATCCCCAATCAATTAAAAGTGATCGGTTATGACGGCACCGAGACCGTTCAATCAATTCTGCCGGAATTGACAATCATCCAGCAGCCGATCGAATTGATTTCCAAAACAGCCATCGAGATTTTAGCTAAAGAAATTGAAGGCGAATTTGATGATATTCCGCCGGAAACGTATTTGCCGGTACGGCTTTTGGAAGGACGGACAACTTAATCAGGTGCGGTGCTGACGCGTCTGCGGTCTATTTCGAATGCCCCGGCCATATAATTTTCTCAAGCTCCGGGGGCGCGGTATAGGGCAGCTCGGCATACAGCAGCCTATTGACCATTGATCACTTCCATTTTCACTTTGCTGTTTGAACTTTTTGTTTTCTGGGAAAAATGGTTTTAGAAGAAAAGGTTGGCATTTTGGTCAGCGTTTTGTTTGACCTTTATTGACCAAAAATGTATCATGTAAATACATACTTACCTAAAAGGTGAAGGAGGAGCATTATGAATTTAATACCTACAGTCATTGAACAAACGAACCGCGGAGAAAGAGCTTATGACATTTACTCCCGTCTTTTGAAGGACCGTATTATCATGCTTGGATCTGCGATTGATGACAACGTTGCAAACTCCATCGTGTCACAGCTTTTATTCCTTGAAGCGGAAGACCCTGAAAAAGATATTTCCATTTACATTAACAGCCCTGGCGGATCAATCACTGCCGGTATGGCAATCTATGATACAATGCAGTTCATTAAACCGAAAGTATCCACGATCTGCATCGGTATGGCCGCTTCTATGGGAGCATTCTTACTTGCTGCCGGAGAAAAAGGCAAACGTTACGCGCTTCCTAACAGTGAAGTCATGATTCACCAGCCGCTTGGCGGAGCGCAAGGACAGGCGACTGAAATTGAAATCGCTGCTAAACGCATTCTCTTGCTTCGCGATAAATTAAACAAAGTGCTTGCTGAACGTACCGGCCAGCCGCTTGAAGTGATCGAGCGCGACACGGACCGCGACAACTTCAAATCAGCTGATGAAGCTTTAGAATACGGCTTAATCGATAAAGTGCTGACACGCAATACGGAAGACCAGAAGTAATATCCCGCCTGCAAGAGAGACTCAACCTCTTGCAGGTTTTTTTTATGCTTTCTCTTCATTCAAAAAAGTAATGAATGCTTTTACGACAGACAATTCTAACACTGAAGAATCATACATGAGCCACGTATCGCGTATCACAGGCTCGTTATTTTTATAGGAAAGCGCCAAGGTGTATAATTCATCAGAAGGCTGAAGACAGATTTCCGGCACAACAGAATAACCGAGGCCGTTTTTCACCATCTCTTTACAGGTTTCCTGCCTGTCTACCTCCATTGCAATGAAAGGCGGCTCGGAAAATTGATTATTCCACCATTTTTGAATCAAACTTTTCAAAGAAGCATCTGTTTGATAATAAATCATCGGCAATTTGGGAAGGTCCTCACTGTTGATTTCAGTTTTCGAAATAAGGTACAGCCTCTCTTCATTTAACAGTTGTTTTTCCCCTTGCCAATCATAATTTCCCCTCATAATCCCAAGGTGTACACCGGAATGATGAAGCAGATCCATAACCTTTGCACTCCATCCCGTATTGACGTGGAATTGAACAGACGGATACTGATCAGAAAACCGTTTCAGAATCGCCGGGAGCTTATACTGAGCAAAATTGCTCGAGACTCCTAATCTGAGAACCCCGCTGACTTCATGGCTCATATTGAGGATATCATCCTTCATTTTTCTGAATTCCCGCAGCATCTCTTTCGCATATTCAACGAGATATTCACCTTCTGAAGTGAATTCCATCCCTTTTTTTTTTTATAAAAAAGGCGCACTCCGAATTGCGCTTCCAAGTTTTTGAGACGATAACTTAACGCCGGCTGCGTCATATATAACCGCTCTGCTGCCTTTGTCATATTTTTTTCTTCGAATAATGTTATGAGTACAACCCAATCCTTTTCATCCATATGAAATCCCCTCAAATATTTTTCTGCTATAGAATTTTCTCCTATTATAAAAGTTTTTTATTCAACTTTATAAAAATTATATGTTTTACTTATAATCCTCATTTATCATACGATATTTCCCAAGGGACCGGTACCTTTTTTCCACACAAAATGATGTAAGGATGAGACAGCATGGAAAAAGTTCCTGTAACCGTCATGAGAGGCGGCACCAGCAAAGGCGTTTTTATTCATCAAAAAGACATGCCAAACGATACAAACCTATGGAGTGATTTTCTTTTAGACATTATGGGGAGCCCTGACGAGAGACAAATTGACGGTCTCGGCGGCGGCCATTCTCTCACAAGCAAGGCAGCCATTATTAATAAATCCGCCAGAAAGGACGCAGATGTTGAGTATACGTTTGCTCAGGTCAGCTTGACTGACAAATTTACCGACTTCAAAGGCAATTGCGGAAATATTTCTTCTGCCGTAGGCCCTTATGCTATTGAGCAAGGGCTCGTTCAAGTGAAAGAGCCAGTTACAAAAGTCAGAATTTTAAACACAAACACACAAAAAGTGTTCATAGCAGAAGTTGAAGTCAAGAATGGAACATTTCATTACCAGGGGAACTGCTCGATTCCGGGGGTTCCGGGCACAGCTTCTCCTATTTATCTTTCATTTCACCAGGCTGAAGGAGCGGTGACCGGAAAGCTGTTTCCGACTGGTCAGCCTATTGATGTTCTCGATACACCGTATGGAAATATCGCGGTATCGATTATCGATTACGCCAATCCGCTTGTCTTTGTAAAAGCAGAGGACGCGGGGCTTACCGGCATAGAACTTCCGGACGAATATACACCGGATATACTTGAAAAACTTGAAGTGATCCGATCGATTGCAGCAGAGAAATGCAGATTCGCTTCAAGACATGAGGCTGCGGCAAAATCACCCGCCGTGCCAAAACTAACTTTAATCTCATCTCCAGCGGATTATATTGATACAAAAGGGATAAAGAGACATGCTCAAGAGATGGACCTTGTCATTCGTATGATGTCCATGCAAAAACCGCATCAAGCTTTAGCCATTACAGGGGCGGTATGTACGACCGCCGGCATGCTATTGCAAGATACATTATTATCTGAATTTTCATTCTCCGGCAAAACGATCCGCTTAGGGCATCCAAGCGGCATTTTAAAAACCGAAGCAGTTGCTGATCCGGCTGGAACAACGATTAAAGTAGTACGCACAGCAAGAAAAATCTCTGAAGGCTATGTGTTTACAAAGCAAAGTTACAACATGAATACGCTGAATCACATTGGTTAATACAAGCCTTCAGACAAGTCAAAGATAAACGGAGGAATACGAGATGATCAATGTAAACGCGTCTAATCGATTAAACAGACTGCCTTTTTCAAGAGCTCATCAAGCGGTGCTCGTTATCCTTTCATTCGCTTACTTTTTTGATTTTATCGATTTAAATACGTTTTCATATGCGGCGCCTTCACTTTTAAAGGAGTGGAATATATCCACTCATACCATCGCTTTTATCACGTCTGTCTCCTATTTCGGAATGTTTATCGGTGCCTCTGCCGGAGGATGGTTTTCAGACCGGTTCGGAAGGAAAAAAGGCTTAATCCTGGTTGTCACCTTTTTCTCTTCCTTCTCCCTCCTCTCTTCTCTGGCTTGGAGCCCTGAAATACTCGGTGTTTTTAGATTTCTTACGAGTTTAGGCATCGGCGCCACGACGATTGTGGCAAGTACGTATATCAGCGAATTTTTCCCATCCGCAACTAAGGGGAAATACCAGGCCATCTGTATTACAATCGGCATATGCGGAATTCCTGCCGCCGGCTGGGTGGCTAAAATGGTCGTGCCGGCCGCCCCTTATGGCTGGCGGTTTATCTTTCTTTTCGGAGCAATCGGTATTTTCTTTCCGCTGATCGCCAAAAAACTGGATGAATCCCCGAAATGGCTGGATACGAAAGGAAAAAGCGAACAAGCACACCGTATTCTGCTTGAGCTTGAGGCAAAGGCTGAAAAAGAAAAAGGTGAACTGCCTGAACCAGCTCCGGCTCTAAAAGGCCGACAAACCCCTGTAAAATCCGTTCCATAACGGACGCTATTTCAAAAGCCTTTAGCAGGAAGGACTTTTGTTTTGATGACGATGTGGGCAGCTTCCACGATTGCAATTCAAGGCTTCGGCACGTGGGTTCCGACCCTTTTGGTAAAAGAAGGCGTATCAATGGATGAGTCTATCGTATACGTCACTCTCGGTACGATCGGTGCCCCGCTGGGCGCTCTCATTGCGTCGCAAATCTCAGACCGTGTGGAACGAAAATGGGCCATTTCTGTTTTATCGTTAATGATTATGGCGCTTGGATTCTTTTACGGCATCAATCCTTTGCCGATGGTCATTGTCATATGCGGATTTCTCATGCACATGTTTGAACGTACTTTCAGTTCGATCGCATATGCCTATACGCCGGAATTATATCCGGTTGAAGCCAGGGCGTCTGGAAACGGCCTCACTTACGGCGTGGGACGTCTTGCGAATGTAGCCGGTCCCTTTGTCGTCAGTTTCCTGTATTCGGGATACGGATTTTTAAGTGTCTTCTTGTTCTTTACAGGCTGCTGGCTTCTTTGTGCACTGACAGTCGGTATATTTGGAATCGGTTCAAAAAAACAAACGATTGAGCAGGATGATATCATATCGGAAGAAACAATCGTGCAACAAAAGTTGTAAACGCATACACTATGCAAACCGCAAAAAACATCCATCTCCTCTGAGGAAATGGATGTTCTTCTTTCAAAACTATCCGCAGTCTCTTTCTCATCTTATTCCCATACATATGTCTTATCATCAAGAAAGGCGTGAGCGCAATGAAGTGGAGAAGACGGTCTTTTCCCAGAAAGAAAAGGTATTTTATGGGCGGAGAACTTTCCGATCAGGATGGATTAGATGCAAGCTACGAACAATCTTCCTTCAGAGCAGTTGATGCCGAAACATATTTCAGGCCCTCTTGTCTTCCTGTCCTGAACACAGCAATTGAAAGTTCCTTTTTTGATCCTTATATTGATAAGCCTGTGAAAAGCATTCATCTGCCCCAATCCCTCTCTTTGGCTCCGGACAAAACGATCTTACATTATTTTAGTGTTTTACGTGAAGCCGAAAATCTTACGCGCGAAAAAGCCGGGGGATGCGGTACAGTCGGCCAGGCACACATTCCCTTTCCGCTGGCCTATGCCTTTTTCACCCCGTCCTATCATAAGAAACATTCCTACAAAGCTTTTCTTGCCTCATTCGAAGGTATTGGCCAGACCCATCTGATTAAATTGAACCGGCTTGAAGACTTGCGATATTTCGTTGAGATCGAAACCATTCAAGGTTCAAATCAAAACGTCACGTTTTTCGCTTATTATCACGGCGTTGTCCAGCTGGAAAAACATAATGGACGATTTCAGATCGGACGAATGACTTGGTATGGCGAAGATTTTTTGTGTGCCGCTTATCATTTGTGGCAGCACAATGCAGAAAGCAGCCTTGATATCAAATTCGGCAAATGGTGCAAGCTTATTAAAAAAAGATGGCCTGTCCGGCAGAATGGTTATGTCAAAACAATTGACTTTGACGGAACAGACGGCCATCATTATCGTTTTGTCTATTTTCAGCTCACGAATGATACAGATAGGTTAGCAAAACAACTGAGAAAAAACAGCTCCGGCCAATGGGAGCAGATTCATATTGATCCTGATGACTGCTTATAGAATCTCCCTTTACACTTCCCGCCATTTCTTATCTAAAATCGGGTATGTGTACTGATTCATCTGTTCAATCAGCTCATCCGGACGTGATGATGTATGAATCAATTGAAGATGAGACTCATTGGAAAAGCCTTCTTTTATACTGTATTTGACCATATTGATCAGCGGTTCAAAATAGCCGTTTACATTATAAAGTCCGATCGGTTTTTGATGAATGCCGATCTGGGTCCAGCACAGCACTTCAAACAATTCTTCATATGTTCCGAATCCGCCGGGCATGGCAATATAGCCGTCAGCCAGCTCACTCATTTTCGCTTTCCGCTCATGCATGCCGCTGACTTCAATCAGCTCCGTCAGATTCTGATGAACAATCTCTCCGCTGAACAGTCCGCTCGGCATGACACCGACAGCTTTTCCGCCGCCTGCCATTAACGCATCGGCAACGGTTCCCATAAGACCGACCCGTGAACCGCCGTAAACAAGGCCGATTCCCTGCTCCGCCATATATTCACCGAGTTCGGCCGCTTTGCGTTTGTACTCTTCATTTACCCCCGGGTTTGACCCCGCAAATACACAAATGGTTTTCATTTTTTCATCTCCGCATCTATATATGTACATCAAAAATCAAAACACACTATATATTGTCCCATCTCTATATGATAATATCAATAAGAATCATACAGGACATAAGGAGTGTTTCACATGCAGATGGCTGAAACGGAACAATGGATGAAAGACTTTTACGAAAAAAGAGGATGGACGGAATACGGGCCATTTATCAGAATCGGCTTTTTAATGGAAGAAGCGGGTGAGCTCGCCCGGGCGGTAAGAGCATATGAAATCGGGAGAGACCGGCCGGATGAAAAGGACGCGACACAGGCTGAACGCAGGCAGGAGCTGATTGAAGAAATGGGTGATGTCCTCGGAAACCTCGCCATCCTCGCCGATAAGTACGGGATCACCTTAGAAGAGGCGATGAAAGCCCATCAGGAAAAACTGATCAAACGCTTTGAAACCAAATAAAAACACGGCCTGTCCGTTTTTTTCTTGGACAGGCCGCGCCTGAATTTATCCCGTTATCTCGTCCTGATGTTCAAAGAAGTGCTGTTTTCCGATTTTATGGAACAGCCCCGTTTTACGGATCAGCTCCCTCGGCTGTGATTGCAATCCGACGATCATCAATCTGCCGTTATGGCGTTTGATCCGATTCATCACATTCCCCAGCACCGCTTCTGCGGAGGTATCCATGTAATGCACATTATTCATCAGCAGAATAAGCGTCTTCGGCTTTTCCTGAAGCCTCTCCAGCAATGACGATTCCAATGAATCAATGGAACCGAAAAACAGCGGCCCTTCAATGGAATATGTGCTGACGGATGAATCATTTTTCACCGATTTGACGGCGGCATGCGGTGTTTTGATGCTTGTCGATTCGCTCATTTTCCTGATAAAGAAAACAAAAGCGAGCACGAGACCGGCGGAAACGCCGATGATTAAATCAAACAGAACCGTCAGCAAAAAGGTAACCGCCAGCACGAATGAATCAGTGTTTTTCAGCCGCATCATATTGGCGACTTCCCTCCGCTCGCTCATGTTCCAAGCCACAACCATCAACACCGGCGCCATGCTTGCCAGCGGTACATGAACGGCAAGCGGTGCGAAGACGAGCAGGACGAGAAGGACGGTGACTCCGTGGACAATACCGGAAATCGGAGAAACTGCGCCGTTTTTAATATTTGTGGCGGTCCGCGCAATCGCTCCCGTTGCCGGTATGCCGCCGAAAAGCGGCGCGGCCATATTGGCGATGCCCTGCCCGACAAGCTCCCTATTGCTGTCATGCCGTGATCCTTTCATATTATCCGCGACCATCGCTGATAAGATGGACTCAAGTCCGCCGAGAAGCGCAATGATCAGAGCCGACGGAAACATCATAATCATGTTATCAATGGAGAAATCCGGAAGCTGCAAAGCCGGGAGCGACCTCGGAATTTCTCCGTAAGCAGAACCGATTGTCGCCATCCTGTCAGGAAAAAACACAACCGCCGCGGCTGTAGATACAAGCAGCGCCACAAGCGCGCCGGGAATCTTCGGCATCAGCCTTGCTGATAACAGCAAAATGGCCAAAGCGATACCGGCGATGAAAATGCTGTACAAATTAAAGGTTTCGAGCTTCTTGCCGATCTCCGCAATGTTGAGGATAAAGCTTTCATGCTTTTGAACATTGCGCAGACCGAGAAAATGGGCAATCTGCTCCGAGAAGATCAGCACCGCGATTCCGGCCGTAAATCCGACGATCACCGGCTTCGGCACGAATTTCATAATCTTCCCGAGTTTAAATACGCCGAACAGGACGAGCATCACGCCTGCCATAAAACCGGCTACAAGTAAATTCTCAAAACCATACTGCATCACAATGGCAAATAAAATGGGAACAAACGCCCCCGTGGGCCCCCCGATCTGATACTTAGAGCCGCCCAACAGTGAAATCAGAATTCCGGCCACAATAACGGTATAAAGCCCGTATTCCGGACCGACCCCCGAGGCGATGGCAAAAGCCATTCCCAGAGGAATTGCTACAATCCCAACCACAATTCCCGCGATCAAGTCTTTCTGAAATTTCTGCAAATTGTATCCCTGATATCTGCCGGAAAATTGCATCGTCAGCTGCATCCCCCTTTGACCGTTTCATAACCGTCAACGACAACATCCAGCGTCCCCGTCCCCGGATCGATCACAAGCCCGTGCACAGGCACCTCTTCAGGCAAGAGCGGATGATGCCTGACCATATTCACGCTGTGTGCCACGCTTTCTTCAACGCTGTGAAAACCGGTCAGCCATGTTTCCAAGTCGACTCCCGCATGCTCAAGAAGGCTGAGACATTTCTCCTCCACGCCGCGATCTTTTGCTTTATTTAATATGGAAGCCGCATTTAACCCCGACATTCCGCACTCGCGGTGCCCTACGATACAGACTTCCTCAGCTTCCAGTTCATAAACGGCAACCAAAATACTCCGCATGACACTTCCAAATGGGTGAGAAACAATGGCCCCCGCGTTTTTTATGATTTTGGCATCACCGTTTCTGAGTCCCATCGCCTGCGGCAGAAGCTCCGTCAGCCTTGTATCCATACAGGATACGATGACAAGCTTTTTTTTCGGGAATTTTGTCGTTTGGTAAGGCTCATATTTCCTTTCTTGGACAAACTGCTGGTTGTGCTCCAAAATGCTTGATAAAGAAACCATTTTTCTAATCATCTCCCATCCGATTGTATTGCAAGCCTTCTTACCCAGCTTACAGTAAGGAATTATAGCACAGAAAAAGGCGTGGAAAAGGCTTTCAAAAAAAGACACGATAATTTAACTGTAAATTCAGATTATATTCATTTATATCTTTCAAAAATAATAAAATTTATCTTTATACCAACCTATAAAGCTTTTGAAAGCAGCCGTTTCGCTCATTCTGCCTTCAGAAATATAGGCGGATTCTGTTATGGTTTGGGGGAAATACCTTTTCCTCTTTTCATTTTAAGTTCAAAAGAACCAGAAATTTATTCAAATGTGTTTGAATATTTCTCACTTTACCGCTTCTCTTTTATAATAAAATAGAGAAGAAAGACAAAGGAGGAGAAGCCCGTTGAAACCATATGTATTCATCGCGAAACCGATACCGCCGGAAGTCGAACAAATGATAGGCGAACATTGCCGCTATGACATCTGGAAAGAAGATACCATTTCAAAAGAAGAACTGTACGAAAAAATGAAGGATGCTGAAGGCCTGCTGACATCCGGAACGGCGATTGACAGTGATTTACTCGATCACGCGCCGAAGCTGAAGGTCGTCAGCAATAATTCAGTCGGCTACGATAATTTTAATATAGAAGAAATGAAAAAACGCGGGGTCGTCGGCACGCATACGCCATACACCTTGGACGACACTGTTGCTGATCTGGCTTTTTCATTAATCCTGTCTTCCGCCAGACGGGTTGCCGAATTGGATCGATTCGTCCGCGCCGGCAAATGGGGAACTGTTGAGGAAGAATCCCTTTTCGGTATGGATGTCCACCATCAGACGTTAGGAATTATCGGCATGGGCAGAATCGGTGAACAAGCCGCCAAACGGGCAAAATTCGGCTTTGATATGGACGTGTTATACTATAACCGCAGCAGAAAACCGGATGCTGAGAAAGAGCTTGGCGTTACATATGCCGACTTAGACACACTGCTGAAAACGTCAGACTTTGTGCTGTTAATTACGCCGCTTACTGACGAAACGTATCATATGATGGGAGAACGGGAATTCAGACTGATGAAAGATACGGCATTTTTCGTCAATATTTCCCGGGGAAAGACGGTTGATGAGAAAGCGCTCATCCGCGCATTGCAGGAGGGCTGGATAAAAGGCGCCGGTTTAGATGTGTTTGAAAAAGAGCCGGTCTCAGAAGACAATCCGCTTTTACAGCTGGAAAACGTCACATTGCTTCCGCATATCGGGTCAGCAACGGCTAAAATCCGCTTGAATATGTTCACACAAGCCGCTCAAAACATGATTGACGCCGTATACGGAAGAACGCCGAAAAACCTTACTAAGGAATTTCAATAAGAAGAAAAATCCCGGTTGGTTCAGCCGGGGTTTATTTTTCGCTAGATAAAAAGTACTATTTTTAAATTCTTTCTATTCCTTTCTTTCGTTGCTGATACAATGAAAAGGAATCAGCTTCACATGATGAAAATGGGAGGTATTGCTTTGAAAAAACGATTATCGTGGATTTCCGTTTGTTTACTGGTGCTTGTCTCCGCGGCGGGGATGCTGTTTTCAACAGCTGCCAAAACGGAAACATCTTCTCACAAGGCACACACAGAAGCACAGGTTATCAACACGTTTGACGGGGTTGCGGATTATCTTCAGACATATCATAAGCTACCTGATAATTACATTACAAAATCAGAAGCACAAGCCCTCGGCTGGGTGGCATCAAAAGGGAACCTTGCAGACGTCGCTCCGGGGAAAAGCATCGGCGGAGACATCTTCTCAAACAGGGAAGGCAAACTCCCGGGCAAAAGCGGACGAACATGGCGTGAAGCGGATATTAACTATACATCAGGCTTCAGAAATTCAGACCGGATTCTTTACTCAAGCGACTGGCTGATTTACAAAACAACGGACCATTATCAGACCTTTACAAAAATCAGATAACGAAAAAAACGGCTTCCCTGCGGGAGGCCGTTTTTTTCAGCTTTACATAAAGTGTGTAATAAATTTTTCTTCAAACTCTGATCGGTCAATTTCACTTTTTTCCGCCGGGCCATCGTGTTTTTGAATCGTTACATTGCGTTCAGACAGAACCATGTGCCCCTCCGGCGTCCGCTTAGAAGCAAGCAGGCGTTTATTGAATGGAGACCGCTCATGTTCAAAGATCGTTTGTTTCATGGCCTTGAGGTCCTTTTCACCGATTTCTTCAAGTGAAAATGCGTAACCTGTCTGCCAGCCGTCCCCTTTGTTCATTTCAAGCACGTGTGTCCCGAATTCCGTTTGTTCTTTTCTCACACGAAACGCTCCGGCGGCAGATACCGCCTCGGCGCCGGACAGCGGAACGGGCTGCATAGCGAGATTGAGGCCGAAGCCTGTATCAGCGATATATTCATTTCCTTCGGCGGAAAGAAGCACGGCCGCATGTGTGCCGGGCAGCTCCCATCCGTTGTTCCAAACCGTTCCGCGGATCAATTTGACGTCAAATCCGGCGTCCTTCAGTATGAAATAAAGCAGTCCGTTCAAGTCATAACAAAGTCCGCCATGAGGCTCTTTCACCATATGCCGCCACAGTCCTTCTTTCGTGACGTCATATTCTTTTTTGGACAAAACCGCGCGATTTTCAAACGGAAACCGATACGCGAGCGCTTTTAAAAATTCGGGCAGGGTGCTGAAATCGAGTGACTCCTTTTCCCATCCTATCGTTTGATAACAATCTTTCAGGAACTCATTCATCGTTCCGTCCTCCTTACAAAGCGCTTACACTTCTTCCTGCACGTAAGCGGACAGCTTTTCAAGCGCTTCCTTTTCATCCTCGCCTTCAGCGATCAGAGTGACTTCCGTCCCCGTGCTGACCGCCAGGCTCATTAACCCCATAATGCTTTTGGCATTCACTTTCTTGCCGTTTTTCTCAAGAAACACATCTGATGTAAAGCGATTTGCCTCCTGTACAAACAATGCAGCGGGACGCGCCTGCAATCCCGTCTTTAAACGCACTTCCACTTTCTCCTGAACCATAAGATCTCCCCTTTTCTGTACGGTTATTTCAAAGTGATGCTTTGTCCTGTACGCAGCTGTTCTGCGATTTCATCGAGCTTTCTCAGCCTGTGATTGATGCCGGATTTGCTGATTTTCCCGCTTGCAACCATTTCCCCAAGTTCTTTCAGCGTGACTTCCTGATAATCAATCCGCAGCTGCGCAATTTCGCGAAGCTTTTCCGGCAGCGCTTCAAGACCGATCCGTTCATCAATGTATTTAATATTTTCCACCTGTCTGAGCGAAGCCCCGATGGTTTTGTTTAAGTTGGCTGTTTCACAATTTACGAGGCGGTTCACTGAGTTTCTCATATCTCTGACAATCCGCACATCTTCAAAGCGCAGCAGTGAATTGTGGGCGCCGATGACATTCAGAAATTCGGTGATTTTTTCCGCCTCTTTTAAGTACGTAATATAGCCTTTTTTCCGTTCAAGCGTTTTGCTGTTCAGATGAAATTCATTCAGCAGCGCGCATAATGAATCGTTATGTTCCTTATAAAGCGAAAAGATTTCCAAGTGGTATGACGATGTTTCGGGATTATTCACAGATCCCCCCGCCAAAAACGCCCCTCTCATATAAGAACGTTTGCAGCACCGTTTCGCCACCAGTTCCTCAGAAATATTCCGTTCAAATACAAAGTTCTCTCCGAGGATTTTCAATTCCTCCAGAATCAGCTTTGCGTTTTCAGAAAAGCGTACAATATAAACATTGTTTTTTTTCAGCCGCATTTTTTTTCTGACTAACAGTTCGACCGATACATCATATTGTTTCTTCAGCAATGTATAAATGCGGCGGGCAATCGCCGCATTTTCGGTTTGAACGTCAAGCACGAGATGGCGGTTTGAAAATGACAGTGAACCGTTCATCCGAATCAGAGCGGACAGCTCCGCCTTGGCGCAGCAGTCCTTTACTTCCAGATTCGTCAGTTCTTTTTTTGTTTCCGATGCAAATGACATATGAGCCACCTCATTTCAAAAGACCTCTAGTCCCTTAATAAATCAACGAGAAGAGAAGCCACTTTATGTGTATCGTGACGGATTACGCCATTTTTATACGTGATAATCTGGTCCCTGATGACCTCAAGCCCCATGGCTTTCAGCTTTTCAACGTTAAATTCAACGGGCCGGGCCAGCTCTTTCGCATATTTGCTTTTGATTTCGTCAGGGATATCTTCATTATTGATTAAAATCGTATCGATAAACGGCTGCTCCATATGATCGTTCAGCGCCTTAACGTGGTCGGCTGCGCTGTATTGAAGCGTTTCGCCGGGCTGCGTCATGACATTACAGATATATACTTTTTTGGCCGCAGCCTTGACGACTTCCTCTCCGATTTTCGGCACGAGCAGGTTCGGGAGAATGCTTGTATACAGGCTTCCCGGGCCGATAATGATTAAGTCGGCCTGGCGGATCACGTCAATCGTCTCCGGCAGCGGATCAATTTTTTCAGGCGTAAGAAACACCCGTTTAATGCGCTGGCCGTAAGAAGGAATGGTCGATTCTCCGGAGACGACCTGCCCGTCCTCCATTTCGGCATGAAGAACGACGCTGGTGTTGGCAGCCGGCAATACTCTGCCGCGGACATTCAGCACTTTGCTCATTTCGGTAACAGCGTGAAAGAAATCACCGGTTATATTCGTCATCGCTGCCAAAATCAAATTGCCGAGCGAATGTCCGGTTAAGTCGCTTCCTTTGTTGAAACGATGCTGAAACAGGTTTTCAACAAGCGGCTCAACATCTGACAAAGCAGCCAGTACGTTACGGATGTCACCCGGCGGCGGAATTTGAAGTTCATCCCGCAGACGGCCTGAACTTCCGCCGTCATCGGCAACGGTCACAATCGCCGTAATATCAACGGGCTTATGCTTTAATCCGCGGAGCAGCACGGACAAACCCGTTCCGCCTCCGAAGATTGCGATTTTCGGCTTCTTATTCATTTCCGGCTTCTCTTTTCAATGTCCCGGTGAGTAACATGAGTATAGAAATCCTTTTTAAAGTAATCAGCCAGATACTCAGCGAGTGTAACAGAGCGGTGCTGGCCGCCCGTACAGCCGATCGCGATGACAAGCTGGCTTTTTCCTTCCCGCTTATAAGACGGAAGCATAAAGCCGAGCAGATCAACAAGCTTTTCGATAAACTTTTTTGTTTCATTCCACTTCATCACATAAGATGAGACTTCCTCATCTTTCCCCGTAAGCGGCCTCATGCTTTCAATGTAGAACGGATTCGGCAGAAACCTTACATCAAACACGAGATCGGCATCTATCGGAAGACCGTATTTGAAACCGAATGACATCACGTTCACTGTAAAGGTCTCACCTTGGTTCGTGGCGAAATGCGCCACGATTTTTTCACGCAGATCACGCGGTTTCATATCCGACGTGTCATAGATCAGCTGAGAGCGCCCTTTCAATTCTTCAAGCAGCTGGCGCTCCAGTGCGATTCCTTCGAGAGGAAGCCCGGTAGCGGCCAGCGGATGAGAACGCCTCGTTTCTTTGTATCTCGTCACAAGGATGGAATCCTTCGCATCTAAAAAGAGAATGCGCGGTGTAATCCACGGATTTTCCGCCATTTCATCCAGCGCCTCAATCAGCCTGTCAAAAAATTCACGTCCCCGCAGATCCATGACAAGCGCGACCTTGCTCATTTTTGAACTTGATTCTTTCATCAGTTCCAAAAATTTCGGCAGCAAGGAAGGCGGCAGATTGTCGACGCAAAAATAGCCGAGATCCTCAAAGCTTTGAATGGCGACGGTTTTCCCCGCTCCAGACATTCCCGTTATGATGACGAGCTGAATATCATGATTTTCATTCACACTCATCTCTCTCCCCCCTGAGGTCTTTCTTTTATTTGATAAGCTGCGGATCTAAACGATAGCTGAGCAGCTCGAAGTCCGGCGTATACGTAAAGGTGCCGTGCAAAAGCCCTTGGCCCTTGATCATAAAATCAAGGATATGTCCGTCTCCGGGCGCCATCGGAAGGCTGTGGATATCTTTCACGTCATGCCACTTCAGAATGCCTTCCTCTGATTCAGCGACATTCCGCCCCGTGTAGGAATCGGCGACAAAAGTAAACATCATCCACTCTGACACGATTTGTTCCTGTTCCTTAATAATAAAGGTAAACACGCCTTTTAACTGCGGATTTAATATATAAATTCCCGTCTCTTCTCTGTACTCTCTAATGACGGAATCTCTGACTGATTCACCGCTCTCCATCTTCCCGCCGGGCGCGACCCACCAGCCCCGTCTCGGCTTTTGGAGAAGGAGAACCTGATCATCTGTCTGCAGCACACAATTTGTCACTCTTTGCACAAGTACGTCACCTAACCTTCTCAACAAATCATCGTCTCTTCATTATACCGTTTCGGCATGTCTCTCACAATGCAGAGACACCGACATCCTTTTCTTTTATTTGACAGAAAACAAAAATTTACAAAAAAAGGGCACGGATACTGGAATCCGTGCCAAGGTGTATTCATATAAAAAGGGGGTCAATTACTACATTCATCTTAAAACATCAGTATTTCACCCGTGTTACAGCGGAATTAAAAGCCAGTAACGATTCAAAAACTGAACATTACAGCGATTATTTAACGGTTTTGAGCGTCTCCTGAAGCTCTTCCACATAATGCTGAACGCTTTGGGCCGCAATACTTCCGTCACCTGTCGCCGTAACGATCTGGCGGAGTGATTTTTCACGAATGTCTCCCGCAGCGAAAATGCCGGGAACTTTCGTTTCCATTTGATCATTTGTTTCAATGTAGCCTTCTTCATTTGTGATGCCCAAGTTTTCGAACGGTTTAGAAAGCGGAAGCATGCCGATATAAATAAAGACGCCGTCAGCTTTGAATTCTTCCTCTTCTCCCGTCACAGTATCCACAAGTGTCAGTCTGCCGACTTTTCCGTTTTCTTCATGGATTTCTTTTACGGTTTTATTCCATTCGAAATCAATTTTGTCATTGTCAAAGGCACGCGCCTGAAGAATGCTTTGCGCACGCAATTTATCACGTCTGTGAACGATGGTGACTTTTGAAGCGAAGCGTGTCAGATAGACGCCTTCTTCCACAGCCGAGTCTCCGCCGCCGACTACGACAAGCTCTTTATTTTTGAAGAATGCGCCGTCACATACCGCACAGTACGATACGCCGCGGCCGCCAAGTTCTTTTTCACCGGGAACGCCGATCTTTTTGTATTCCGCTCCGGCAGAAATGACGATGGCGCGCGCTTTATATTCTTTTGAACCGGCTTTGACCGTTTTATATTCTTTACCGTCGACAATTTCTTTAATATCGCCGTACGCATATTCCGCACCGAATTTTTTCGCATGTTCAAACATTTTATTAGAAAGTTCAGGGCCGAGAATGCTTTCAAAACCCGGATAGTTTTCAACATCCTCTGTGTTGGCCATCTGGCCGCCCGGAATTCCTCTTTCGATCATTAATGTGGATAAGTTCGCTCGTGATGTGTAAACGGCAGCGGTCATCCCCGCCGGACCCGCGCCGATAATGATCACATCATAAATTTTTTCTTCTGACACCATGATTCACTCCTTTTCGAAATGGGGCGCACCCTATATGAATAAGAATCCCCATCAATCGTATTCCTTACCCATATCCTATAAAATCTGAGGGCGATTCTCTATCTTTTTGCTCATTTTTCTGAGAAAACGTGATTAGGCATCTCCTGAGCGGGTATACAAATAAAGAAAGAGCCTTCCGGGATGGAAGGCCCTTGTCTTATTCATTATTGCACGACACGTCTTACATTGCCGTTGAATACTTTTTTCCAGTAAGGGTTGCTCATAGAATCGATGGATACACCATGAGATGTATTATCGTTCAGGAATGTCCCATTACCTAAGTAGATGCCGACGTGACCGTTTGTTTTATACGTATCGAAGAATACTAAGTCTCCGCGTTTCATGTCAGACGCGCTGACTGCCTCACCTCTTCCGATTAGCGTATCTGTGCTTGTGCCGCTTACAGGTCCGAGGTTAACGCCTGCGTTAGCATAAGCCCAGCGTACAAATGAAGAGCAGTCAAAGATACGGTTGTTAATATCAGATTGTGTGCGTCCGCCGCCGAATTTGTACGGAGATTGACCCACAAGGCTTGATCCTACGCTGATCGCGCCTTCAATACCGCCTGAATTTGAGATAACAGATCCGCCGTCAGAATCATCTGAACCGCCGCTGTTATGAGATGATCCGCCTGAATTGCTCGGTTTGCTTGAGCTGTCAGATGAATCGGATGTTTCAGTTGAAACAGCCGCTTTTTTCACAGTTTTAACCGCAGGTGCCGGCTGGCTGTCATCTTTTTGGTTTTGGTCTTCAGAGGCTTTTTGCGCTTCTTCCTGTTTTTTGATCAGGGCAGCTGCTGCAGCCTGCTCTTCTTTAATGCGCTTCTGTTCTTTTTCAGTGTCAGCTTTTTCGTTTGCAAGCTGTGACGCTTCTTTTTTCAGATCAGAGATAGCGGAAGCCGCTTTTTTCTGACCGTTTTTCGCTTCGTCGAAAAGCTTGTCTTTCTGATCAAGCTGTTTGTTCAGGTCTTTTTGCATAGACTCTAACTTCGCAAGATCATCTTGGACTTTTTTAAGCTTCACGTTAAGTTCAGCTTCAGCATCTTCGAGTTTCGCTTTATCCTGCTCCTGCTGTTTGATCAGGTCTTTATCCGCATCAACGATAGAAGATACCGCAGTCGCACGGGAAATGAAATCTCCGAAGCTTGTCGCTCCTAAAAGAACGTCAATGTATCCTTGAGAACCGCCGTTTTCCTGTAAAGAACGAACGCGTTTTTTCAGGATTTCATTGCGTTTTTCAATGCGCGCTTCTGTTTCTTTGATTTCTTTTTTCAAATCAGCGATTTGCTTTTTCGTTTTTTCGTTTTCAGCTTTTTTATCTTCGATTTTATTACTTGTATCCAACGCTTTGGCGTTAATGTCTTTCAGTTCTTTTTCAATCTTAGCCTGCTTGTCCTGAAGCTTAGATAATTCCTTTTCTTTCGCTTCGAGGCTTGAAGCCACCTCAGATTGCTTGCTTTCGATTTTTGCTTTTTTGCTGTCTAATGTTTCCGCCGATGCAGTTTTTGTAAACGGGATCAAAAAACTGCTTGTCCCGATGACGGAAGCCAAACCAAGTGTTAATAAACTCTTTTTCACTTTTTCTTTCCTCCCTTTTACTTTAAAACCTGTTCTCATTTGGAATTCTATTATGAACATCAAAGTTACGCTCCCTCACATACCGTGAGGCTGATGATTTTTATGTATGAATCTTTGAAACTGGTTAATTGGTATAGATTATACAGCACATGTAAAAAAAACTAATCTCTTATGTACGAGAATCATTATACCATCATGTTTCGACAATTTTTATTACAGTTATATTTCAATGTGATTGCAAAATTCATCATTTGCAAAATAAATGATGATTGCGGTCTGTTTTTGATTCAAAAAGCAAAAAAATACGTATGAAAATCTCTTTTTTCGGCAGTAAAGTTCTGTTTTATCACTTTCTGATAAAAAAAGAACCGACTCTTTATATAGAAAGAATCGGTTTTATTCTAATATATCATCTATTTGTCTGATGTATTTTGAGAGTGTTGCCGCGGATATACCGTAAACGGCGGCGGTTTCTTTTTTCGTCGTTTTTTCGCCGTTTGCTTCCTTCCATACGTATGCAATGGCTGCGGCCCATGCCCGCTCATTCTGTACGGCAGCAGCAGCGCGGATGTGCTGAATAACGTGAAAAACCCAGCAGCTCATGACGTCAGTCTTTAAACTGTCGGCTTCCGCTTTCTCCAGCAGCTTGACCGTCCGATACGTGAACAAAGCATCACGGGAGACGCCTGAAGCGCCTTTTTCACCGGAAAGCAGCAGTCTGACGAATTCCTGTTCAAACGGCGTAGCGGCTCGTTTTGCAGCCAGAACTTTTTCAAGCTGGTGCCGCTCTCCTTGAGCGCTGCTGATATAATAGGCGGCGAGCCGCTGTTCAAGTGAAGCAGGCAGCGGTTCCTGCCGCTCCGCCCAAGGCGCGGGGCGGTCTGATTCGGGAAATTCAGTTTCGGCCTTTCTCCAAATGGTTTCGGCAAATTCTGTACGGCCTGTCCCGTATGCTGAGGCGGCAAGCCAGTAATAAAACGTGTCGTCGCCTTCAAATCCGCTTTTGTATAGAGAACGGAGCCACTTATAGCCAAGATCATGTCTGCCGACAAGCGCAAGCGTCGCCCCCAGCTTGTAACGCTGTTCGAATAATATCGGATACACATTGGCGAGCCTTTCGCTCAATTCTCCGACTTTTTCATCTTCCCTCTCGTAATAGCAGAATACAAGGTAGTTGCACAGGGCGTGGAGATTGCCTTCGTTTTTCTCAAGCACTTCAAATACCGTCTGTTTCGCTTTTGTTACATTGCCTGAGTAAAAATAAGCGAGCGCCAGGTTGTTGTATGCGGACCAAAGCTCGGGGTAATCGGCTGTAATCTCTTCAAGCATGACAACCGCTTCATGAAGCTGGCCGCTCTCAAGAAGCGCTTTTGCCCGGTCCTGCCTGATCAGCAGTTCATCTTGGTCATAGAGCGATTCGTTTTCACCCGCTTCGCCGAAATCCAGAAGCTCCATCAGGTTTTCAATCTCTTCGCTGAATTCTCCGTCCGGATCGGCATCAGAATAAGCCGCCGCTTCTTTGTATGCTTCCTGAAAGAGCCCCAAATGCGCGAAATTATTCGCTTTAAAATAATGACACTCGGGCATTTCTTCTTTCAGGTTCACCAAAATAAAGTCGAACAGCTCATTTGACTGCTGGTAGTGCCCCATTTCAGAATAAATGACGGCCAGCCGGGACAGCATTTCGGAATCATTCGGTTCGAGATGAACGGCTCGCTGAATCAGTTTGCTGGCCCGTTTTAAATTCCGCTCTTTATATGCTTTTAAGCCTTTATGAAAAAAATATTGTCCATCCTGAAGCAGCTGGACAATTTGTGCGTGCTTTTTATGTTCAGAAGTGTGTTTTCCCACAAATACCCTCCGTTTTATACGTATTACCGTCAGTAGTATACCATAAAACGGTTTCGCCTCAATAGTTCAAAAGACAGGATCGGCTTCGTTTTTTACTGGCTGGTTCGACCAGATTTTAGCTGTTTGTTTCATGAGGGTCGGCAGGAAGAATGACGCGGAAAAGGGTTCCTTCGCCGCGCTTGCTTTCAACCTCTATCGAACCGCCGTGCAGCTCAGCGATTTTTTTGGCGATGGACAGGCCGAGCCCGCTTCCCCCCGCGTTTCTCGCTTTATCCGCTTTATAAAACCGTTCAAATACGCGCTCTGCCTGCTCAGGCTCCATTCCGATTCCGTTGTCGGCGATTTCGATGGCCGCAGCCTCCGGCAAATCTGTAATTTTAACGGATATGCGGCCTCCTTCTCCGGTAAATTTCACAGCATTGTGAATGAGATTCATCCAGACTTGGCTGAGCAGCGCTTCATCTCCGTACACATACGACTCCTGTAAATCAATGAGAAACTCAATCTGTTTGGCGGACCACTCTGGCTCACAAGTCAATATGGTGCGCCGCAGCTGTTTGTCAATGCGGAACGGTTTTTTTTGTATCGGTTCGGTCTGACGTTCGAGTGCGGTGAGCTTCAGCAGATTTTCACTGATTTTTGATAATCGTTCTGTTTCTGTCTCGATGATGTGTAAGTAGCGCCCCCGCTCCTCATATGATAAATCCGGTTTTTTTAAGAGGTGCGCATAGCCCTTTAATGAAGTAAGCGGGGTTTGAATTTCATGGGAAACGTTTGAAATAAATTCTTGTTTCAGTTTTTCCATTTCACTCAGTTCCGCGGCGAGTGTCGACAGTTCATCAGCCAACTTCGTCACGGGGTGATCCCGCTCAATTTTCTCCATTTTCCGGGAAGCGGCCGCGGTGAAGTTGCCGCTCGACATTGCTTGATCGTGGCGGTGAGCGAATCCCAGATCGCATGATGTCGTTTACGCGCTGACTTTGAAAAAATAAACATCGTTAAAAACAGCAGGCCGAACACAAGCCAAAGTGTCAGAATTTGCTCGACGAACGGCGTCAGCAAAATTGGCCATATAACACCGAAGCCCTGAACGATCAAGTGGGCAGCAAGCCATAAAAATGCAGTGAATACGAGAAGGATGATGATTCTTCCCGCCGTTCTGAGAATCCGTTTCATTCTGTCACCACAAACCGGTAGCCGAGACCCCGCACCGTATGAATGGCAAACGGATAGTCCTTTTCAGGAAACCGTTCTCTCAGCCTTTTAATATGAACGTCAACCGTCCGCTCGTCACCTTCATAATCAAAGCCCCAAATATCTTCTATTAAATGCTCTCTTGAAAACGTCTTATTCGGATAACCGGCGAGCTTAAATAAAAGCTCAAATTCACGCCGGGGCAGCGTCATTCCCGAACCGCCGCCGCGCGTTACAGTACGGGATTGCTTATCTAATGTGACCGTTCCGATGGTCAGCAGTTTTTCAGCGGTGATCCGGTAGCGTTTCAGCAATGCTTTGACCCTTGCTTCCAGCTCAAGCGGCTCAAACGGTTTGACGAGATAATCGTCCGCTCCGGAAGTAAAACCCTGCACTTTATCCAGCGTTTCGCCTTTTGCCGTCAGCATCAAAATCGGAATATCCGTAAAGCTGCGGACGGCTTCACTGACTTCAAATCCGTCCATTTTCGGCATCATCACATCCAGTATGATGAGATCAATATGTGTTGATTCTATCAGCTGCACCGCCGCTTCCCCGTCTTCCGCTTCTGCGACGTCAAATCCGCTCTGCTCCATCATAAGGCGGACAAGCTCACGGATATGGCGGTCATCATCCGCAACCAATATGACAGCCATGAAAATCCCTCCTTCTGCTTTTTCAAATTTTTTAGTCTCCTGTATCTTCAGCAGACTCTCAAAACGGTCCGTCACTGTGCCATATCGGCTAAGCTGTAAAATAAAAAGCAGCTTTTCAGCTGCTTTCTTTTCATAAAGTCTTGCTTTACACAGCTTTGTTTTCTAAGTCGGCATTCAGCTTCAGCTGCTGCTCCGCAAAATCACGGTACAGCGAATGGGATGCCATTAATTCATGGTGTGTGCCCCGTCCGGTGATTTCACCCTGTTCGACAAAGAGAAGCTGATCTGCATCCACAACCGTGGATAAGCGGTGGGCGATCACGATGGTGGTGCGGCCTTCCATCAAGACTTCCAGCGCCTGTTGCACCCATTTTTCAGATTGGCTGTCCAGACTTGATGTCGCTTCATCAAGCATAAGAATGCTCGGATTGCGGAGAAGCGCTCTGGCAATGGCGATGCGCTGGCGCTGTCCGCCTGACAGCATAATCCCCCGTTCACCGACCTCGGTTTCAAATTTCTTCGGTAAATCTTCAATAAATTGCAGGGCGTAGGCCATGTCGGCCGCTTTTCTCAGTTCCTCATCGGTCACCTCGCGTTTTAATCCGTAGCAGATATTGTCGCGGATGGTGCCTGACATTAACGGACTTTCTTGAGACACGTAGCCGATATGCTCCCGCCATGATTCAAGGGAATACGTATCAATCGGTTCATTCCCGAGCAGGATACTGCCGGCCGTCGGATTGTAGAATCGTTCAAGCAGTTTAAATAACGTTGTTTTTCCGCCGCCGCTCGGTCCGACAATCGCAGTGACTTTGCCGGCCTCAATCGTTGCCGTAATGTCTTTTAAGATGGTTTGATCTGTTTTGTAGCCGAATGAGACTTGTTCAAGCTTAATCGGCTGATCCGCGTTTTCAATCGCTTTCCCGGTCTGGATGTCTTCTTCTTTTTCTGCAAGAATATGAATCATCCGTTCTGTTGCGCCGACGGATTTTTGAAGCTGTGTGAAAAATGAAGTAATCTGGCCCATCGGCTTAAAATGATCTGAAACAAATACAGGATAAAGGCAACGAGTGCGCCGGCTGTCAGTTCACCTGATGATACCTGCATTCCGCCGTACCCGATGACAGCGACCAGCGCCGCCATTAATACGAGTGTGATAAGCGGGCCTACAAGTGACTGCACCTTCGCTTCACGCAGACCGAGTTTAAAGAGCGCCATGATGCCCGCTTTTCCGCGGCCGTATTCCGCTTCTTCAGCGTTTGACGCTTTCACAAGCCTGATTTCCGGGAGGATGTGGTTCAACAATCCGGTGAATCTCGCTGTTTCATCCTGTGTTTCCCGAGATATTTTAAACATTTTCCGGCCGATCGGCACTAAAATAACCGCAGCCAGCGGCACGACGATCAGCACGAGCAATGTCAGCTTCCAGTTCATGATAAATAAGATCGTCAGTGATCCGATAACGGAAATGATTCCGGTAATAAATCCGCTGATATTGTTTGTGATCAGCTCTTTTACCACCATCGTGTCATTGGTGACACGGCTGATCGTTTCGCCCGTGGCGTTTTTGTCAAAATAAGAGACGGGCAGTTTAATTAATTTCTGCCATAACATATCACGCAGCCCCGAGATGATTTTCTGGCCGCTGTAGTTCAAGGCGTATGTGGCGTAGGCGCTTAATGCGGCCTGTACGATAAATACGGCTGCGATGATCCCGATTTGCATGCCTGACAGCGACGACATGGAAAAACCGTCAACGAGCTGCTTTGTCAATAGCGGAATCAGCAGGCTGACGAGCGTTGTCACAATACTGAGAGACAGCGCGAAGGCCAGCATTCCGTATGATGGTTTTGTTTTTTTGACTAATGAAAAGAATGAACTGAATTTCCCTTTTGGTTTCGGTTGTTTATTCGGCATATGTTTTCCTCCTATATCACTGTTTATACTATAACGGATGAGCATGAACGGAATATGAACAAAACGTACATTTTTAATAAAAACCAAAATAAACTCTATTAGTCAATATTATCAAATTCATCTGCCTCCGGTTGAGAAATAAGGAATATTTTAATGAATGTTTAGGTTTGGCATGTAAAAAACCTCACGAATCTCTCCGTGAGGTTTGTTTTACTCAGATGACGAATGGCGTTTCGCAAGGACGGCAAGCACGTCGTCCAGAGGAAGCGACTGCTCTCGCAATAGAACGAGCAAATGATAAAGCAAATCCGCCGCTTCCCATTTTAATTCTTCATGATCGCGGTTTTTCGCGGCAATAATAACCTCTGCGGCTTCTTCGCCGACTTTTTTGAGGATTTTATCGACACCTTCCCGAAACAGGTACGTTGTGTAAGCCCCGTCAGGCATCTCCGTCTGCCGTTTGGCGATTACGCTTTCCAGTTCATTTAAGATGCCGAAACGATCCTGCACGTCCGCTTTTTCCGGAGTAAAGCAGCTGTAGCTTCCCTTGTGGCATGCGGGTCCTGAAGGCTCCGCCAGCACGACAAGGGCGTCTTGATCACAATCATAGCGGATAGCTTTTACCTTTTGGGTATTCCCCGACGTCGCTCCTTTATGCCACAGCTCCTGCCGTGAACGGCTGTAAAACCAGGTTTCTTTCGTTTCTATCGTTTTTTCATATGATTCACGATTCATATAAGCCAGTGTCAGCACTTCTTTGCTTGCCGCATCCTGTACGATGGCGGGAATCAGTCCGGCCTCGTCAAACCGCAGTTCATCTGCCCGTTTCATCTCACATTCACCCCGTGTTTCTTCATATAATCTTTCACTTCTTTTATCGATGTTTCTTTGTAATGAAATATTGAAGCTGCAAGCGCGGCGTCCGCTTCACCGATCGTAAACGCTTCAAGCATATGGCGCGCGCTGCCGGCTCCCCCTGACGCAATGACGGGCACCGGGACGGCACGTGTAACAAGCTTTGTGAGCGTATGGTTAAAGCCCGTTTTCTCTCCGTCTGCGTCCATGCTTGTCAGCAAGATTTCACCCGCACCCCGGCTGACGGCTTCTTTTGCCCAGGCTGTGACTTCCCACTCGGTTTTCTTTCTGCCGCCGTGTGTGTACACTTTATAGCAACCCGAGTCTTCGTCATACTTTGCGTCGATCGCCGCTACGATGCATTGCGAGCCGAAAAAGTCCGCCCCTTCCGTAATCAGCTCGGGCCGGAGGACGGCCGCTGTATTAACGGATACTTTATCAGCGCCGGCGCGAAGCATTCGTTTCATATCGCTTAATTGATTGATTCCGCCGCCGACCGTAAACGGAATTGCCAGTTTTGCAGCAACTTGTTCAACGACGTCTGTCATCGTCTTGCGGCCTTCATGAGAAGCGGAAATGTCGAGAAAAACGAGCTCGTCAGCGCCCTCCCTGTCATATGCTTCAGCCAGCTCGACAGGATCGCCGGCATCTTTCAGCCCGAGAAATTGAATGCCTTTGACCACGCGTCCTTCTTTCACATCAAGACACGGAATGATTCGTTTCGTTATCATGCGTCCCTCACCCCGCTGAGCGCTTCGGCCAATGTAAATTGTTTAGTATACAGCGCTTTTCCGATAATCGCTCCCGATACACCGGCGTCTTTGTAGCGGGCCAGCGCTTTTAGATCAGCGACTGAGCTGACCCCGCCTGAAGCGATGACGGTTTTTCCCGTTGCTTTTGCGAGCTGGACGGTGCTTTCAATGTTCGGTCCTGACAGCATGCCGTCAGTTGCAATATCCGTGAAAATGAAGGTTTCCGCTTCTTCCACAGCCAATTCACGGCCCAGATCGGCCGCTCTTACGGAGGATGTTTCCAGCCAGCCTTCCGTCGAGACATACCCGTTCCTCGCATCGAGACCGATGGCGATTTTCCCGCCGTATTGTTTCAGCATGCTTTTCACAAACGCCGGATCAGAAACGGCCGAACTGCCGAGAATGACACGATCGGCGCCTTGTGATAAGTAACCGTACACGTCTGCTTCAGAACGGATGCCGCCGCCGATCTCGACTTTGACATCAAGCTGCTGCACGATGTCAAGAACATGCCGGTCATTTACTTTCTTGCCTGCTTTCGCGCCGTCAAGATCCACAAGATGAATCCATTCCGCACCTTCTTTTGCAAATTGCGCCGCCATGTCTAAAGGCGAGTCTCCGTATATTGTTTCCTTGCCGTAATCACCTTGGATGAGCCGGACGCATTTGCCGTTTCTCATATCGATTGCCGGATATAATGTAAAAGCGCTCATTTCTTCACCTTCTGTTCCGCTGCCATTTTTGTAAATTGTGTTAGGATCGCCATTCCGGCCGAGCCGCTTTTTTCCGGGTGAAACTGCGTCCCAAAGACATTGCGTTTCCCGACGACCGCGGGTACTCGAACGCCGTACTCGGCACTTGCCAGAAGATCTCCGTCTTCCATCCCGTCTATATAATAGGAATGGACAAAGTAAACGAAGCCTTCTTCCGCTTTTGAAAGCAAAGGAGACGTTTGGTGAAACGTCAGCCGATTCCAGCCCATATGCGGCACCTTCAGCTTGTTTCCTTCAGCGTCCCTGTCTTTTAGTCTCACTGCTTTTCCGGCTAATAAGCCAAGTCCTTTTGCAGTGCCGTTTTCGCTGCTTTTTTCGAAAATAAGCTGCATGCCGAGGCAGATGCCGAGAAGCAGCTTCCCCTCCTCAACCATGCGGTGAATGAATCGATCAAGCTTCATGCTGTGTAAATTGTCCATGGCGTCACTGAACGATCCGACACCGGGAAGAATAAAAGCATCCGCTTTTTCCAGCTCTTCCGGCCGGTCTGATACGAGATACGGGACGCCGACGCGTTCCAGCGCCTTTGACACGCTGAATAAATTGCCCATTCCGTAATCAATTACACCGATCATTTACAGCATTCCTTTCGTTGATGGTACACCCTTAACCCGCGGATCAATGGATGACGCTTCATCCAGCGCTCTGCCAAGCGCCTTAAACACGGCTTCTATCATATGGTGGGTATTCGTACCGTAATGAACGATCACGTGCAGATTCATTCTCGCTTCGAGCGCCAGTTTCCATAAAAATTCATGTACAAGCTCGGTATCAAACGTGCCGACTTTCGCTTGCGGAAATGCAGCGCGCATCTCAAGGTGCGGCCGGTTGCTCAGGTCTACGGCAACTTGGGCGAGCGCTTCGTCCATCGGCACAAGCGCTGATCCGTACCGTTTGATGCCTTTTTTATCACCAAGCGCTTCCAAAAGAGCCTGCCCTAAGCAGATGCCGATATCTTCAGTCGTGTGGTGATCATCTATTTCCGTATCGCCTTTTGCATCAACGGTTAAATTGAATTGCCCGTGCTTTGTAAACAAATCAAGCATATGGGTCATAAACGGCACATCCGTGCTGATATCTGCTCTTCCTTCTCCGTCTATCCCGAAAGCCAGCTTAATATCCGTCTCATTTGTTTTTCTGGCGCGTTCCGCTTTTCTCATCGGTCACTTCCTCCGTTTCTCGCTTCAATCGATTTTGCGTGCGCTTCAAGCCCTTCCAGTCTCGCGAAGGCGGCAATGCTGTCCGCATGGGATTCAAAAGCCTTCCTGCTGTAAGAGATGATGCTCGATTTCTTTTGAAAATCTGTGACATTCAGCGGGCTTGAAAACCGTGCCGTGCCGTTTGTCGGCAGAACGTGATTCGGTCCGGCAAAATAATCTCCCACCGGTTCAGCGCTGTATCGTCCTAAGAAAATCGCTCCCGCGTGTCTGATGCTTCCAAGCAAAGCCTCCGGCGAATGCGTCATGATTTCTAAATGCTCGGGCGCCAGCGCGTTCACCGTGTCTATCGCATCCTCCATCGATTCCGAGATATAAATGCGCCCGTGATCCATGATCGACGCTTCGGCGATCTCTTTACGCGGCAGCGTCTGAAGCTGTTTATCCACCTCATCGGATACCGCTTCGGCAAGCTTCCTTGAATCGGTGACAAGCACGCTTGAGCTGAGCATATCGTGTTCGGCTTGTGAAAGCAGGTCAGCGGCGACTTCTTGCGGCACCGCCGTATCGTCTGCCAGGACCACGATTTCACTGGGACCGGCAATCATGTCAATATCCACATCACCGAAGACTTCGCGCTTCGCGAGTGCCACAAATATATTGCCGGGGCCCGTAATCTTATCAACAGGCTGTATCGTGTCCGTTCCGTAAGCGAGCGCGGCAATCGCCTGTGCGCCCCCCGCTTTGTAAATTTCATTTATCCCGAGCTCAGACGCCGCAACCAGAACGCCCGGCGAAAGGCGGCCGTCTTTTCCCGGAGGGCTGACGAGAACGATCCGCTCCACTCCCGCAGCAAGAGCGGGGATGACATTCATTAAAACGGAGGACGGATAAGCGGCCGTCCCGCCCGGCACATATACGCCCGCGGAATCGAGCGCCGTTATTTTCTGTCCGAGCATCGTGCCGTCTTTGCGGTGGTAAAACCAAGAGGATTGCAGCTGGCGCTCGTGATATTCTTTAATATTGGCAATTGCCTGCCTGATCACTTCCAGCAGCTGATCATCAAGCAGACGGTACGCCTCGGCGATTTCGTCCCCGCTCACCGCCATCTGGTCCAGGCTGATCCCGTCAAATGTTTTTGTATAGGCCAAAACGGCTTTGTCGCCGTTTTTTCTGACGTCTTCAATAATCGCTCTGACGGTTTTTCGCTGCTCTTCGGTTCCGCTGTCAATAGAACGCTTCAGTGAAAACCGCTCGCTTTTTTTTATTGCGGTTATTTTCATTTTGCCGTGTCTCCTTCCACAACCCTTGCCAGCCTGGCCGCCATTTCGTCGATTACATCGTCCTTCATGCGGTAGCTGACCGGGT
Source organism: Bacillus sp. Bwzl_19 (assembly GCF_054900515.1). Lineage (NCBI taxonomy): Bacteria > Bacillati > Bacillota > Bacilli > Caryophanales > Bacillaceae > Bacillus > Bacillus sp. Bwzl_19. The sequence continues at coordinate 3,121,917 of NZ_CM142729.1, forward strand.
TGACAATAAAACGCGATGTGATGTCACAAATATGTTCCGACTCTACGAGACCGTTTTCCTTTAATGTCCGCCCTGTTGATACGATATCCACGATTCTGTCAGCAAGCCCGATTAAAGGCGCCAACTCAATGGAACCGTTCAGCTTAATGATTTCCACCTGCTCGCCCTGTTCTCTGAAATAACTTGACGCAACATTCGGATATTTTGTCGCAATCCTCGGAGCGACTCCGTTCCAATCCGCTCCCGGAAGCCCTGCAACGGCGAGATGGCATTTGCTGATATTCAGATCGAGCACCTCATATACGTCACGCTCTTCTTCAAGCATGACATCCTTTCCGGCGATACCGGCATCAGCGACGCCATGCTCGACATATGTCGTGACGTCCATCGGCTTTGCCAGAATAAAGCGGAGATTTTCTTCCGGAACGTCGATGATCAATTTTCTCGATTCTTCAAACTCCCCGGGCAGCCTGTATCCGGCCTGCCTCAGCAATCCGGCCGCTTCCTCAAATATCCGTCCTTTTGGCATAGCCATTGTGAGTACCTTACCCATTCTGCTCTTCCTTTCTGGCACCGATAAAGTAGGTGACGTTTGCGAATGATTTTGTCATATGATCGATATTTTCAATGCCCGCCAAATCCTGCAGGACGACTTTTCTGCCTCTTGCCCTTTCTTCCTCCGCGAATAAAATGGCCTGCGGCCGCTGCTCCTTGCTGAAAATAACGGCGTCCGCATCACTTGTTTCTCCCCGGATGCCGAGCGCTTCAATCAGCCTGTCGATACGGAGCCCGAAGCCCGTGGCGGGAGCAGGGCTGCCGAAATGGCCGAGAAGATTGTTATAACGGCCGCCGCTTCCGATGACAAACCCGACATTTGCCGCGTACACCTCGAATAAAATCCCCGTGTAGTAACTCATATGGCTTACCATGTTCAGATCAAGGCGAATATGCTCGGCACACCCGTAATCTTCAAGAATGTCCCACAGGTCTCCCAGCTCCTGAATCACGCTTTGCCCGGAGATGCCGATGATCTCCCCCGCTTTGGCGCAGATCTCTTTTCCGCCGCGCAATTCCAGAAGTCCGAGCAGCCGGCTTTTGTCTATTGAAGAAAGCGGAAGCGACTTGACATGTTCTTTGTACCCCACGTAATTCTTTTCAAAGAGAAAGCGCCGCAGAACATCCGCCCGCTCGGCATTTCCCAAAACCTCGACAAACAGCTCATCTGCGAGCCCGGCATGGCCGATCGCGATTTTAAATTGGCGCAATCCCGCGTTTTTCAAAGCGCCGGCCGCGAGCGCAATCACCTCGGCATCCGCGCTTGTTGATCCATCGCCGATCAGCTCCGCGCCGACCTGTTCGAATTCAGCCGGACGTCCGCCTTCCCGCTCCTGAGCGCGGTAGACGCTTGCCGCGTACCCCGCTCTGAGCGGATGATTGTTTTTGTGCAGCTTAGACGCCGCCACCCTGGCAATCGGTCCGGTCATGTCAGGCCGAAGCACAAGCGTTTTTCCGTCCTGATCGAGAAGCTTAAACAGCTGCTGTTCGTCAATGGCTGACTGGGCACCCACTGTTTCATAGAATTCAAGAGTCGGTGTCTCCATAAACTGATAACCCCATTTATCAATTAAATCCGTTAGTGTGGAACGGACTTTCTTCTTTGCTTCGTATAAACCGGGCAGCGTATCTCTCATGCCATGCGGTTTCTCAAACATAAACATTCCCTTTAGCACCCCCGCTTTTTCTGAAGAAAAATTCCGAATCCTTTAGTTCGCTAATATGATAATATGTTAGCAGATAAAAGAACGGATTGCAACGCCCAATGTCCTCCTATTCTTTCCCATAATCATGACTAAATCATGAATAAATCTGTAAACATATCGGAACAATCCAATCAGGTTGAACAGAAATGCTATAATACATTAAATAGCTTCATCAGAAACAAGGGAGAGTAATCATGAAGACGCTTGGAACATTATGTGTGCTGATTCTGACAGCCGTCCTTGTCTATCTGGGGTACAACATCTATACAAACGATATCCATTTGAATTTTTTCAATCAGCAGTCTGACGAGCCTGATGAGAAAACACCATTAAAAGGGAGCGCATCACCACTGAATGTCGTTCTGTACAGACAGATGGATTCACCCAGACTGTACAATGGCTGTGAGGTAACAAGCCTTGCTATGATTTTGAATAATGCCGGATATCATGTATCAAAAAATACATTGGCGGATCAAATCAATACGGTTCCGCTCACATACAGCAGCGGGCTGAAAGGAGATCCGAACGAAGGATTCGCCGGAGACATGGAGAACGGCCCGGGTTTAGGCGTTTATCATGAGCCGATTGATAAACTTGCCAAAAAGTACGCGGGAAACAAAGTATATGACCTTACGGGAAAAGACATTTCTTCAGTGTACCGGCAGCTTGAAAAAGGACGGCCGGTCTGGGTGATTATCACCACTTCCTTCAAACCGGTTGATAATATGCAGACTTGGAATACGCCGAACGGAAAAGTCGACATTACGTACAGCATGCACAGCGTAGCCGTCACCGGTTATGATCACGATTATGTATACGTCAATGACCCTTATGGCTATAAAAACAGAAAAACTGACCGGACTGAATTCGAAAAAGCCTGGAAGCAGATGGGCAGCCAGGCCATTGTGATCAAGTCCTAAAAAAACCCCGCTGACGTTAATCAGCGGGGTTTCCCATTCGTTTTTTCATTTCTTCGTCCGTATAAATCAGCTTCATCGGGTTTCCTCCGACAAACGCCCCGGCCGGGACATCTTTGTGTACAAGCGTGCCGGCCGATACGACGGCTCCGTTCCCGATGGTAACGCCGGGCAGAATCGTTGTGTTTGCCCCGATCATCACCTCGTCACCGATTGTGACAAAACCGGTCCGGTACTCATGTATTAAATATTCATGAGCCAAAATCGTCGTATTGTAGCCAATGATGCTGTTTTTTCCGACAGTGATTTTTTCGGGAAACATGATATCCGGCATTACCATCAGCGCGAATGACGTCTGTTTTCCGACCTTCATTTTCAAAAAGGTGCGGTACAGCCAGTTCTTCACGCTTAGAAACGGCGTATACCTTGCGATCTGAATGATGATGAAATTTTTCATCACCTTCAGAAAGGGAACCGTCTGATAAACATGCCACAATGAATTTGCACCTGAAACCGGATGGCGGTCTGTTTTTCTCACTGATTACTTCACTCCGGTGATGTGCAATAAATCACTCATTTTCTCAAGCATATAATCGGGTTCATAAGCGGAAAGCGCCTGTGCGCCCTTAATCGTCCACGCGACGCCGGCTGTTTTCGTGCCGGCGTTTTTCCCCGCCATGACATCGTGATAATTGTCACCGACCATCATGGCTTCCGACGGATCGCACCCCAGCCGGCTGAGCGCAAGCCTCACAGGCTCGGGGTCAGGCTTCGGGTGCTTTACATCATCAAGCGTGACGACAGTATCGAAAAACGCCCCGATGCCTGTCAGCTTCAATCCCATATTGACTGTATCCCTCAGCTTTGTGGTGACAATACCGAGCTGATAGCCCGCTTTTTTCAATTCATCAAGCGTTTCATAAACCGTTTCGTACTCCGTGACGAGCTCATCGTGCTTTTCATGGTTGAATGCTCTGTACATGCTGATCATGTCATCGCACTTTTCGGCATTAATGCCTGAAAACGTTTCGTACAGAGGCGGGCCGATAAACGGAAGCACATCTTCCCGTTTATACTGCCCCGGGCAATAATGATCAAGCGTATGAAGATAAGAAGCGATAATCAGTTCATTCGTGTCAACCAGCGTGCCGTCGAGATCGAATAAAATGGCGGTTAAACGTTTATCAGTCATCTTATGTCCTTTCCGATTTCAGACGTCAGTCTGTATCCGCATACCGCTTTTCGGCATACCCTTTCACACGTCTGAAAATCATTAAAATAATCGCAAGAACAATCAGCACAATGGAAATAACCTGCGCGATCCGAAGCTGGCTCGTGAGCATCAGGCTGTCCGTCCGCATTCCCTCAATAAAGTATCTGCCGATCGAATACCAGATAATATACGTCAAAAACAGATCGCCCCTGCGCAGGTTCACGCGGCGGAGCAGAAGCAGAATCACGACTCCCGCAAAGCTCCACAGCGATTCATACAGAAAAGTCGGGTGATAATATTGTCCGTCTATGTACATCTGATTAATGATGAAATCCGGGAGGTGCAGACTTTCCAAAAATGAACGGCTGACCGCTTCGCCGTGAGCCTCCTGGTTGATAAAGTTCCCCCAGCGTCCGATGGCTTGGCCGAGCAAAATACTCGGTGCGGCAATATCCGCGAGCTTCCAGAATGAAATGCCTCTTACTTTTGAAAAGACGATGCCTGTTGCGATCGCGCCGATTAATCCGCCGTGAATGGCGATGCCGCCTTTCCAAATTTTAATGATTTCCCCGGGGTGTTCCGAGTAATAACTCCACTCGAAAAGCACATAGTATGCCCGCGCGCAAATGATTGCGATCGGAATGGCGAAAAGAACAAGATCAATAAAAATGTCCTTTTTCAGCCCCCGCTTTTCACTCTCCCTCATGGCCATCCAAAGCCCTAATAACGCACCCGCACCGATAATGATTCCGTACCAGTGCACGGATAAAGGCCCGAGCTGCAAGGCAATCGGATTGATTGGTGTACCTGCTTCGTTCATATCATTGCCAACTCCTATTCGTCTTGTTCGCCGTCCTCAATGACATCCGCCAGCTTATTCGTAAATTGCTCGGCGGCATTTAAGCCCATCCGCTTCAATCTGAAGTTCATCGCGGCAACTTCGATAATAACGGCGAGATTTCGCCCCGGGCGGACGGGAATGGTCAGTTTTGTAATTTCCGTATCAATGATTTTCATTTTTTCTTCTTCCAGCCCGAGACGGTCGTATTGTTTCCCTTGCTCCCAAAGCTCAAGGTCCATGACGATTGTGATTCTTTTGTTGCTTCTGACGGCGCCCGCTCCGAACAGCGTCATGACATTTATAATGCCGAGCCCCCTGATTTCGAGCAGATGCTCAATCAGATCAGGCGCATTCCCGACGAGCGTGTCCTGATCCTCCTGCCGGATTTCGACGCAGTCATCCGCGACGAGGCGATGGCCGCGTTTGACGAGCTCCAGCGCCGTTTCACTTTTACCGACGCCGCTTTTTCCCGTAATGAGCACACCGACGCCGTAAATATCCACGAGCACGCCGTGAATGGCGGTTGTCGGCGCGAGACGGCTCTCAAGAAAATTCGTCAGCCGGCTTGACAGTCTGGTTGTTTTCAGAGGCGATCTGAGCACCGGCACACCGTTTTTCTCGGACGCTTCTACAAGCTCCGGCGGAATCGGCATATCTCTGGAAAGTATGATAGCCGGCGTCACATCGGTGCACAGCGATTCCATCCGCTGTTTTTTATCTTCCTCAGGAAGCTGATCGAAAAATGACAGCTCCGTTTTTCCTAAAAGCTGCACCCGTTCTCTCGGGTAATATGTAAAATAACCGGCGATTTCAATACCGGGCCGTGATAAATCACTCATCGTAATCGGGCGGTTAATTCCTTCTTCTCCGCTGATCAATTCTAAATGGAACTGCTCCATTACGTCTTTGGTCCGAACCTTTGCCAAGATATGTTCCTCCTGTTCTGGGATGTTCCGAGCTTTGAACAGTTATATTTTATCACTTTACCGTCTGAACCAAAACAGATTTATACAATTCCGGGATAACTGGTCTAGATAACTAGTCTGAAAAGGAGTAAAATAAAACTAACAACTAACCAGAAAGGCGTGTTTTAAAGTGGCTGAAAGCTTGTTAATCAGCGGTGCGGACATCGTAACAGAAGATGAAATCATCCAAAACGGATTTCTCGGCATAAAAGACGGCATCATTTCTTACGCGGGTAAAACAAGACCGCAAGAAACGTATGAGAAGGAATGGAAGGCGCCCGAGGGCACGTATGCGCTTCCCGGAATGATTGATATCCATATTCACGGCGGATACGGCGCGGATACGATGGATGCCGATTTCGCGGCGCTTGATACAATGGCCGCCCGGCTGCCCGAAGAAGGAACAACCTCTTTTTTAGCGACAACAATTACACAGCAGCACGAAAATATTGAAAAAGCGCTCGAAAACGCCAAAGAATGGACGGCATCTTCACCTCAGGCGCATAAAGGCGCTGAGTTGATCGGGATTCATTTAGAAGGGCCTTTCGTCTCTCCGGAAAAGGCGGGAGCACAGCCGAAACAATGGATTACCCCGGCCGATACCGGGCTCTTTCAGAAATGGGAACATCTTTCTGGAGGGCTGATCAAAATTGTGACGCTTGCGCCGGAAGAAGATCCTGATTTCAGCCTGATCCGTTATTTAAAAGACCGGAACATCATCCCCTCAATGGGACATACAAACGCGGGAGCCGATCTTTTAGAAAAAGCGGCGGATGCCGGAGCGCTGCATATGACGCATCTCTTCAACGCCATGAGCTGCTTTCATCACCGTGAGCCGGGGGGCATCGGTACGGCTCTCGCCTGCGGCCGCATCACGGCGGAGCTGATCACTGACGGTATTCATTCCCATCCTTTAGCCGTAAAGCTTGCCTTTTTGGCGAAAGGAAGCCAAAACCTGGTGATGATTACAGACTCCATGCGGGCAAAAGGGCTGAAGGACGGAGAATACGAATTCGGCGGACAAAAAGTCACCGTTCGCGGGAACACGGCGCTTCTTCCTGACGGGACGCTGGCCGGTTCCATTTTAAAAATGAATGAAGGCGCAGCGCTCATGCGCAGGTTTACAAACTGTTCATGGCTGGATATAGCAAATATGACGTCGGCAAATGCAGCCCGCCGCCTCGGCATATTTGACCGCAAAGGAAGCATTGCGGAAGGAAAAGACGCCGACGTTATACTGACGGACGGACAGTGCGGCGTGCTGGCATCCATTTGCCGCGGAAACACCGCATATATTTCAAAGGAGGCTGATTGGGCATGAACATCATCACATGCAGACATTATGAAGAATTAAGTGAAAAAGCCGCAGCGATTATCGCTGAAACAGTCAAACAAAAGCCGGATGCCGTCCTGGGCCTTGCGACGGGAGGCACCCCCGAAGGCGTATACAAAGAACTTGTGCGGAGGCACCGCTCCGAAGGTTTGTCATTCCGGGATATCACGACGATCAATCTTGATGAATACGCCGGACTTTCTCCCGAGGACAAAAACAGCTATCATTATTATATGAATACACATTTTTTTGCACATATCGACAGCCGAAAGGACCGCCACTTTCTCCCTGACGGACGGGCAGACGATCTTGATGCTGAATGCGAACGCTATGACCGATTAATTCAAACACTCGGCGGAGCGGATATTCAGCTTTTAGGCATCGGACACAACGGCCATATCGGCTTTAATGAGCCCGGGACGCCATTTGAATCCAGAACCCATGTCGTTGAGCTGAATGAAGAGACAAGACAGGCGAATGCGCGGTACTTTCCGTCAATCGATCAAGTCCCTGAAAAAGCTGTGACAATGGGGATCGGGACTATCTTGTCCGGCAAACGCATTTTGATCATGGCATCCGGAAAAAGCAAGGCCCAAGCGGTGAAACAGCTTCTGGACGGACGCGTCAGTGAAGCATTCCCCGCCTCTGCCCTGCACGCACACCCGGATGTGACGGTCTTGATTGATGAAGAGGCTGCGGGCGGCGATTGAAAGGATTTGACCTATGCAGATTGATAAACAATCTCCGGTTCCGATTTATTTTCAGATTATGGAACAGTTGAAAACACAAATCAAAAACGGCGAGCTGAAAGCGGATGCGCTGCTTCCGTCGGAGCGGGAATACGCTGAACAATTCGGCATCAGCCGAATGACGGTGCGCCAGGCGCTTTCCAATTTGGTGAATGAAGGATTTTTATACAGGCAGAAAGGCCGGGGAACGTTCGTCAGCAAACTGAAGATGGAACAGCCGCTCCAAGGGCTGACAAGCTTTACGGAAGATATGAGGAGCCGAGGCATGAAGCCGGGGAGCAGACTTGCCGAATACCAGCTGATTCAGGCGACTGAAGAATTGTCTTCTATTTTAGGATGCGGCCATCAGGCAACGCTTCATAAAATCATCCGCGTCCGGCTGGCGAATGATATCCCGATGGCGATTGAAGCCTCGTACATCCCGTTTGACAAGGCAGGAAAACTGGACGCCTCCCATTTTCAGTCATCCATGTATGAGCATATCGAAGCGTACAATCAGATGCCGATCTCACGCGCCAAACAAGAGCTTGAACCGGGTGCCGCTTCCGAAGAAGAAGCGGAACTGCTCGGCATCCAGCCCGGCGCGCCCGTCCTCTATATAAAGCGGACCACTTATCTGCAGGACGGCACTGCCTTTGAGCACGTCAAATCCGCATACAGAGGCGACCGCTACACATTCGTGCATTATATGGACAGGGTGAAATGAAACATCTCCAACCGTTTCGGGTTGGAGATGTTTTTTTGATCTGCCATTTTCAAATCAATTCTCTATGACTCTGTCAAAACGGAGAGGCTGGGGTTCTGGTATCTATTTTTATAAAGAAAAGGGTAACAAAATGCTACCCTCTGTTTCGGACAAGATATGGAACCTGCTTTGAAATCAGCAGCAGCGGTTCTTTGTTTTTGTGAGCCAGTGAAAACATAATCCCGCCTTCAATCATCGAGTTGATTGTCATTCCAAGCTTCTCCGCTTCCTCTTGCTCAAATCCGTGCTGAAGAAATTTTTCCGCGAACACATCCGTCCACTGTTTAAACACCTCAACACATGTGCATCTTAACGTTTCATTTATCAGAGCTGTCTCACCCGCTAACAAACCAACCGGCACTCCCTCAATATTCTGCGGATCATTAAACTGTTCAGCCGTTACATGAATAAAGTGCTGAATGGCTTCGACAGGATCCGCGAATTGAGTCATACTATTCTGTATTTGCTTTTCAACGCACCTTCCCGTATGTTTGATCGCTGCAATGGCGAGTTCTTCTTTTCCGTTCGGAAAGTGATGATATACAGACCCTCTGGGCGCTCCGCTCTCTTTTATGATTTGATTCAAACCTGTCGCATGGTATCCCTGAATTTGAAAAAGGTATGCAGAGGCTTGAATAATTCTTTCTTTTGTCCCGGTTTTGCTGTTCATTATGTTTCCTCCTGCATATTAAGAAAACCAATCGGTTTTAAGTATAGAAAAGGGACATAAAAAAGTCAAAAACACTTATCACCGTTGTGCGCCGCCATTCGCGTTACAGAAAAAATCCTGCTGACCGTCAGATTTTGTTCTGAGCAATCAGCAGGCGGTATTCGCATTATGGGCTGGAAGCATGCTTAAAATCAAATTGATCCGGAGCCGGGTGATACGGCGTTTTTCCCGTTTTGAACATCCAGATCGGCGATATTGTTTTTCCGTTGTACGGATCCTTGACGACGGTGTACCAGTAATAAACGGAATCTGGCTGCAGGCCGTCCCAGACCCAATGCGCGGTTTTTCCGCTTTTCACGTGTTTTTTATGACCGAGCAGTTCATTCGTATAGACGTTGCATTCAAAATAATCGGTCGCTACCTTTTTCATTTTCGGCTGTAAATCCATTTCAGCCGAGAATTCATCTTTATCCGCGAACAGATCGGTGTCATAGTAATTGATGTCATCCGTATACGGCGAGTAGGAGAACATGTGAACCTGATTGGCGGCCTGATCGAATTGCATAATGCGCATATAGCCTTGCCCCCCTTCAGGGCCGTCCTGATAATCGGTCAGAATTTGATGAACGAGGCGGTCCGGTTTTCCGTCTCCGTCATCGTCAAGGGCATCGTTTTTTTTCATGGCATTATGGTAATGGCCGCTTAATACCATCGCCACATTGCGATTCGGCTTGACGACTTTTTGATAGATCGTCTCCCCGATCGGGCTTCGGTTTCCGCTTACAAGCAAATACTCATGAAAGCATAATATGGCGGTTCGGTCCGGATACCGCTTTAGCACTTGATTGATCCAGTCAATCTCTTGATCCGTAATGCCCCAGCCCATATAAATCATAATAAAATCGTTCCCGCTTGCCGACAGCAGATCATAATGCCCGCGGTTATTTTTGTATGACCCGCCATAATGCATTTTCTTTTCAAAACGGCGGCTCCCGAAGAAATCCCCGAAGGTTCGGTATGTGCCGTCTTTATGGCCGACGTCATGATTTCCGGCAAGCACTCCGTACGGAATCCCCGCCTTGTCGAGTGTCCGCATGGAGTGATCGGCGTTTTTCCACTGTTTCATAACCATCGAATCATCGACAATATCACCGGTATGAAAGACATATTTAATATTGTGCTTTTCCTTATTTTCTTTGATCCACTCCGTCATTTTGTCAAAAATGTTCGGGTGACCTTGTGCGTAATACTGTGTATCCGACATCCAGACAAATGAGTAATTGCCTTTCGCCGGTATTTGATCCTGCACGATGACATTCATTTTTGAGTTCTTCACCGCATCGGCTGCGGACACGGCGGCTTTTAACGTAAACGGCTTTTTATTTTTGGCAAGGACGCTGTCCGCCTCCTGCCAGCGGCTTGTCCGGTAATTCCAAATATACATGGTTACCTTCCGGCCGGGCAGAGAGCTTCCTTTCCAGACCGCCTCGGCCAGATCCGTTTCGTCAATAGACGGGTCAACGGACACTTCAAACCGGTGATAAGGGAAACGCTCCATGTTTTCCGTCGAGACGGTTTTTCCGTCATTTGCCGAGATGCGGTTCATTTCCGGCAGTGTAAACGGCATTTCATTTTCTTTCATGCCTCTCGGCGGTTCTGTCAATGAGGCGTGCTGATACACTTTCACGCTGCCCGGATTCCGCGCGGTATAACGGAAGCCCCGGTAAAATGATAAATTCATTTCATCCTTCGTCGGATCTTTTACCCGGACGGACAGCTTCGCTTTATGGGCGCCGGTTTTTTGGCCGGTAAACTCCGGCTGATTCGGCTCCTCCCGTTTGATGTGGAAGGTGCGGACGGATGTTGTTTCATTTCCCGCAAGGTCTGCCGCAGTGATGGTAAGGGTGTGCTTTCCGGGCTTAAGATCGGCTGATGACGTATGATGCGGGAGCGTGATGCTTTCTCCGTCCAAAAACGCTTTCACTTCTTCTACTTTGCTCCATTTATCACGGATGTCCGCTTTCAGCTCAAAGTTACCTTTCAGTGTCGCGCCTTCTTTGATTCCCGGAACAATCTTCGGCCCCGTATTGTCCACCAGCACAGACTGACTGAGCTGCTCTTCACCGTCGCTCACAAAAATGTGGTGATGCCCTTCAGAAAGCTTCACCGTATTCCATGGCAGAAGCCGCGACGTAAACAAATGATCCGGCAGGCTGAATGAGAAGGTCATGCGCTGATTCGCCCGCTTGCCGTCACCGATAAACAGCTGCTCAGCCGGATCCCGCTCCCCGTTTTTGATCACCGTTCCGTCTGAAAGCACCAGGCGGGCATTTTTCACGATAAAATCATCCCGATTCTCCCCTGTGTCATACGGAGAAACCTTGGAGCCCGAACGGATGGAGACTTTCTGTGTTTTGCCCCCTTTTTGCAGCAGACGTTCCGGCAGCAGCACCGAGTACGTTCTGTAGCGGTGTGCCGGATCGTCAAAAATGTGCAGCACCTCGTTTTCCATCATGACGGTGTTTTGGAAATAAAGATTCGTTTTCCGGGCATCGAAAGCGAAGTAAACTTCTTTTTCCAGCGCAGGCCGGGTCTCCTGCAGCTTGCCGTCAATCCACAGCTTGATCTTATCAGCGCTGACGTCGGATGTCGCTTTGAGGAGATAGGTGCCGGATATCGTATCTTCGGGTTCAATGTTCATCCTGAGTCCGTGTGATTTGCTCGTCTGTTTAATGTCAATCATCTTGACGGGCGTTTTTGCTTCATTTTCTCCGTCACCGGCTGCGATGTAATACTCAAGCTGATCCTGGCCGAGCAGTTCCGGGGAATAAAGAATGTGACGATATAACCTGTCGTTGCGGTCTTTTTCAGCCAGAATTCGTTTAAATGGTTTTTTCTCATTGGTTCTGTAATAAAACGCGGCTGTTTTGACAAGGTTTTTGTCCCGTATGTCAGCCTTTAATTCGATGCTTTCAGCGGGCCGGACCGGCTTTCTGTCTGTAAGGTCTTCAATGACCGGTTTTTCCTTGTCCGGTTTGATCACCCTTTTCTGCTGCGGAATCTGCGCCTGAAAAACGAATCCCGGTGACGGCTTATGTTCGCTCGTGGAAATCTTCAGCAATTCTCCCGTTCCGTTCAGCGGATATTTATAAAGCAAAGAAGTCAGCCGGCGGAACGCGTGTTTTCGATAGTGCGCTGAGGCGATGGTTTTTCCGGTATTTGCCGACAGCACCACCGTCCTCGGCCGGTCGTTGGACATTCCGTCCGTCCCCTCGATGACGGCGAGATGTTTTCCCTCCTTCAGCTGTGTTCCGTAGTAGCGGTTGAAATCATCTATCGTCAGTTCTGATGCGGCGCGTCTCAGCCAAAACACATAAGCGCCGCCTGACGGAATGACCGTATCTTCTTTCGGCCTCCATATCATATCTGACTCCGGCCCTTCCTTCGGATAGCGGTAGCGGATGTGATAATCCTTAAAATGGATGGGTCTGTCCGTCGTGTTATACACCTCGATAAATTCATAGGCATCCGCGCCGTCTTCATTTTTCGTATCAACGGCAAGTTCCGTAATCATCAGCTCGGGAATATGATTCAAATCGGCTTGATAGCCGTCAAGCTTCAGCCGCTTTTTCTCCGATTCCGCCCTCTGTCTGCCATTGGTGAAAACGAGGTAATATTCCAATTCTCCATTCCAGATATCCCGTTTTGAAACCTGTGCCGTAAACAGCTGGATTGAACCTGGAGCGGGCTCCATCGGCACCATCTTAAATCCCAGCTCATTACTTTGTTTATAAAAAAGAAACGCCGAAAATGCTTGATAGTCGGCATTCTTTACATGAGCCTGTATGAACAGGTTTCTTTTCATTTCCGCCTTTACTTCTATTTGGGGAGGATTCTCCAGAAGCGGTATGTAATGAGGCGGCTGTCCGAATTCCTGCTGATTCACGGGGATTGCCGATTCTTTGCGCGCCGCATCCGCAGAAGGACTCACACAAAGCAAACCAATCAGAAAAAAGAGCGTCATCACAAGTTTCATCTCATTACCTCCCTATGCATTATGTTGCGTCAGGAGGCGGCCGCTTATGTACCGCACATAAAAAAGCTGCCCCCCTTGGGGACAGCTTCTTTTTTTATCTTTTTCTAAGCGGCTCCAATATGCCTTTTTGAATCAGCAAGTGGAAAACGGACAGCACGACGGATGCCCAAATGGCGGTGCCGAACCCGTCAATCTGAAAGCTGTCTCCCATCAAGGCAGCGGTCATCATCAGCGTGATGGCGTTGATGACAAACAGAAAGAGGCCGAGGGTTACAACCGTGACGGGCAATGTCAATATAATGATGATCGGCTTGATCAGCACATTTAACACAGAAAGAATCACACTTGCGATGACAGCCGCGCCGATACTGCTGATATGAACGGAATCAAAATATCCCGCAATAACGATTAATAATAAAGCATTTACTAAAATGCTGACTGCCCATTTGATCATTTATTTCAAATCTCCTTCTAAAGGTACAACAAAACACCAGATAATATATACAATCGGCACGATTCCGCTCGTGACAAGCGCTAATACAACGGTTATGATGCGCAAAAGCGATGCATCCATATTGATGTACTCCGCCAACCCGCCGACGACACCGGCGATTTTACGGTTTTTTTCTGAACGGTAAAGTCTTTTCATCCAAATCACCTCTGAGTATGCTTGAGCTTAATGGCCCCTGTTAACGATTCTGAGAAAATCGAGAGATGCTGATCATGGCCTTGATTTGATGCCAGCATCAGTTCTTTTTGAATGGTATCATTCTTTTCCTTTAAAATCTCCGCATCAATCAGCTCATGGCTGAGAGAGCCGAGATTGCTTTTCAGCTCCGCTTTCACCGCCGCGTCATCAGGCAGGGCGATTTCCACGTTTCCGGTAGTCGTTTTCGTGTAGATGGAGCGGCAATGCGGCGCAGTCACGGTAAGCATGATATTGCCGTTAAAACTTTGGACGTCAATGGATTCACTCGATCCGCGCAAATCAATCAAGCCGTTAATCGTTTCCGCTTCAATCGTGCCGCATTGGTGTCCGGCCAGCTTGATTTGTCCGTTAGCCGTTTCCGCCGACGCTTTCTCAGCCGTCAAATGAGAGAATGACAGAACGCCGTTTGTCGTTTTCGCTGAGAATTCTTTTACATGTAAATGTTCCCCTCTGATCGGTCCGTTAAACAGCTTCACTCTTATCTTATCGTACTCTTTCTGAGGAACATAAAGCGTCACATTGGTTTTCATCGTTTTCTTTTCTGTGCGGACAAAAAACTTATTGCCCTTCACTTCACATTCAATGTGCTGAAGAAATGCGGTGCGTGCCGCCTCCTGACTGTCCGCCCGGTACACTTTCGCCTGGCATTCGGCTCTGATATCTTCATCCGCCCAAGGCACGATATTGACGCTGCCGTTTGCGATCTGCATATCAATGGCCGAGAACTCACTGTCTTTAAATTGAAAAATATGCTGGACTTCGTGTGCATGGCCGAAATTCAGATCGAGATCCGCTTCCTTCACTTTTTTGACGGCCGAATCAATCCAATCGAACAGCTTAGCCCCGATCGAGGGTTTTTGGCTTCCTTTTGTCCCGCTTTCGAAATCTTCCGCGGGTTCCTGGACCTCTGTTGATAATGCGGTGATCTGTTCTTCTTTTTCTTTATATTCGTGATCAAGTTTTTCAATGAGCGTCAGAGCTTCCTGCGCCGTCAGCCTGCCTTCTTCCACAAGCTTTAAAATCCGTTCTTTTTCCTGCTTCATACAAAACTCCTCCCCCGACTTTTCTTACACCTGGCGTAATACCTTAATTCCCTGCACGATATTCCAAATGACCATTGCGATGAGGATCAGAAAATAAACAGCAGCTCCTGTTATCATAACAAAAAACGGAACCATACTCTCCCCCTGAGCCGTAATCACTCCGCCGACAACGCCGGCGATCACAATCAACAATCCCGCAAACGGAATGATGTGAGAAATCAGGGCGCGCATGGCATGCCGCTTCGTCTCTTTTTCATCAACGACAAAGTAAGCCACAATCGGAAGAATGAGCGGCGCGAGAAACACGCTGAAATAACAGATTGATGCGATAATCGCTTGGTTTCGATTCAATAAAAACACTCCCTGTGCTGTCATGTAAAAAACCATTCCTTATACATACGTATGACGAATGGGCGGGTTTCATTTTCATGCTAAGGACATGCTTCGTTATACATAATTTTGGATTTCCGGGATCTCACTATAGAATCTTTTCCCCGAACCCATTACAATATGTAACAAAGCCTGACCGTATGCAAGGAGGACATACAATGGAGAAAGATCCCGGAAACGACCAAGTGACGGAAGAAAGTCTGCGAAAATTAATTCGCGAACAGAAAAGAATGAACAGTGAAATGCTGGCTGAATTGGAACAGATCAAGGCAGCCCCACTTCCCATTTCCCATGATATTCAATATATAAAAGTGCTGCTGGACAGCAGCAGCACCCATATTCTGCAGGACTTGATGCATTTAAGCAAACAGCTTCCCCGACAGAAAAAAAGCCTGTAACAAAACAGCCCAAAACCGATACGTTTTGGGCTGTTTTTATTGATCTATTACGTGGCTGCCGTTTCTTTTTCGGCCAGCAATGTTTTCATCCGTTTTTTATCACGTTCCATTACCGGTTTCAGATAGCGGCCCGTATATGATTCCTTCACTTCAACAACTTCTTCAGGTGTCCCGGAGGCTACGATCGTGCCGCCGCCCGCGCCGCCTTCAGGTCCCAGATCTACGATGTAGTCCGCCGTTTTTATGATATCGAGATTGTGTTCAATGACCAAAACGGTATCCCCGTTATCAACGAGTCTTTGAAGCACGACCAAAAGCCGTGCGATATCATCGACGTGGAGGCCTGTCGTCGGTTCGTCCAAAATATACAGCGTCCGTCCGGTGGAGCGCTTATGCAGTTCGGAAGCAAGCTTCACGCGCTGCGCTTCTCCGCCTGACAGCGTCGTCGCCGGCTGGCCGAGCGTCACATACCCGAGTCCGACATCGGCAAGCGTTTGAAGCTTGCGTTTGATTTTCGGGATATTTTCAAAGAAAGACAGAGCATCTTCCACCGTCATATCCAGAACGTCAGAAATGCTTTTTCCTTTGTATGTGACCTCAAGCGTCTCCCGGTTGTAACGTTTGCCGTGGCACACTTCGCACGGGACGTACACGTCGGGAAGAAAGTGCATCTCAATTTTGATGATGCCGTCGCCGCGGCAGGCTTCACAGCGCCCGCCTTTTACATTAAAGCTGAATCGGCCTTTTTTGTAGCCGCGCACCTTCGCTTCATTTGTCTGCGCGAACACATCGCGGATATCATCAAATACGCCTGTGTAAGTTGCCGGATTTGATCTCGGTGTCCGGCCGATCGGCGCCTGATCGATGTCGATCACCTTATCAAGATGATCGAGGCCTTTGATCTCTTTATGGCTTCCCGGTTTCGCTTTGGCTTTATGAAGTTTTTGCGCAAGCGCCTTATGCAGAATTTCGTTCACAAGCGTGCTTTTTCCGGAACCGGACACACCTGTCACCGCCGTAAAAGTGCCGAGCGGGAATTTGGCGTTCGCTTTTTTCAGGTTGTTTTCTGAAGCGCCTTTAATTTCAATGAATCGGCCGTCAGGCTTTCTTCTCTCCGGAGGCATCGGGATGAATTGAGCCCCTGATAAATAACGTCCGGTCAGAGAGTCCGCATCATTCATCACCTCTTCAGGCGTGCCCGCGGATATGACACGGCCGCCGTGAATGCCGGCGCCGGGGCCGATGTCTATCAAATAATCGGCAGCCATCATCGTATCTTCATCATGCTCAACGACGATCAGTGTATTCCCGAGATCTCTCATGTTTTTCAGCGCGCTGATCAGACGGTCATTGTCACGCTGGTGAAGGCCGATGGACGGCTCATCCAAAATGTACAGGACGCCTGACAAACGGGAGCCGATCTGCGTCGCAAGCCTGATACGCTGGGCTTCTCCGCCTGACAGCGTCCCTGCCGCCCGGCTAAGCGTCAGATAATCTAGACCGACTTTATCTAAGAAACTGAGCCGCTCCACAATTTCTCTTAAAATTAAATCGGCAATCTGCATATCTTTCTCAGACAGCGTCAGGTTTTTGAAAAATTCCAGCGCATTGCCGACGGAAAGCTCGGTAATGGTTCCGATGTGGCGTCCGTTGACCAAAACGGCCAGCGCTTCTTTCTTCAGCCGGTAGCCTTTGCACGTCGGGCACGGCTTCTGTGACATGTACTGCTCCATCTGTTCACGGATATAATCGGAGCTTGTCTCTTTATACCGTCTCTCAATATTGCGCAGCACACCTTCAAACTCAATTTCATTTTCCCGCACTTGCCCGAAATCATTCTCGTATTTAAAGTAGATCCGTTCATTGCCGCTGCCATAAAGCACTTTATCAAGCTGATGATTCGGCAGGTCTTTGACCGGAGTCTCCATATCAATGCCGTAATGAGTGCAGACCGCCTGAAGCAGCTGCGGATAATATTGTGAACTGATCGGCGTCCACGGCGCGATGGCGTGTTCCTTTAATGACAGTTCAGGATTTGGAATGACGAGTTCAGGGTCCACTTCCAGCTTCAAGCCAAGACCGTCGCAAGTCGGACAGGCGCCGAACGGGCAGTTAAACGAAAACAGCCGGGGCTCAAGCTCACCGATTGAAAAACCGCACATCGGACAGGCGTGATGCTCGCTGAACATCAGCTCTTCCTGGCCGATGACATCAATCATGACTCGGCCTTCTCCTAAGCGGAGCGCGGTTTCCAGTGAGTCGGAAAGCCGGGCGGCAACACCTTCCTTGACGACAATCCGGTCAATGACTACTTCAATGGAATGCTTTTTATTTTTTTCAAGTTCGATCTCGTCGGAAAGCTCGGCCATTTCTCCGTCAATCCGGACTCTTACGTAACCTTGCTTTCTGATTTGGTCAAGCACTTTGACATGGGCGCCTTTTCTGCCGGAGATAATCGGCGCAAGCACTTGAAGCTTCGTCCGCTCCGGATATTCAAGAATCCGGTCAACCATCTGTTCAATCGTTTGAGACGTAATTTCGATCCCGTGCTCCGGGCAGTGCGGCTTCCCGACTCTCGCGTATAACAGCCGCAGATAATCATAAATCTCCGTTACCGTTCCGACGGTTGACCGCGGATTGCGGCTTGTCGTTTTCTGGTCAATGCTGATGGCCGGAGAAAGCCCTTCAATCGCATCAACGTCCGGCTTATCCATCTGCCCTAAAAATTGGCGCGCATAGGCGGAAAGCGATTCAACATACCGCCTCTGTCCTTCCGCGTAAATGGTGTCAAAAGCAAGGGATGATTTTCCCGATCCGGACAGACCCGTCACGACGACGAGCTGATCCCGCGGAATCGTTACATCAATGTTTTTTAAATTATGCGCCCTTGCCCCTTTCACCTCAATCCGGTCAATTGCCATGTGTTCATCATCCTTCCGCTTTTAGCTCTAACAGTAAATCACGAAGCTCTGCCGCCCGTTCGAAATCAAGCGCTCTGGCCGCTTCTTTCATTTCGTGCTCCATTTGCTCAACGACTTTCTGGCGTTCTTTCTTCGTCATCTTCGCCAGCTTAGGAGCGGCTTTTGTTTTATATTCTTCTTTATCCTCAGCGGCCTGCGTCGCGCGGATCACATCGCGGATTTCCTTATTGATCGTTTGCGGCGTAATGCCGTGGATTTCGTTAAAGCGCTCCTGCTGTTCCCGCCGGCGCTTCGTTTCATTAATCGCAATTTCCATCGAATGCGTGATTTTATCGGCATACATGATGACGCGTCCCTCTGCGTTCCGGGCCGCCCGTCCGATCGTCTGAATCAGCGACCGCTCGGAACGAAGGAAGCCTTCTTTATCCGCATCCAGAATGGCGACAAGTGACACTTCCGGAATATCAAGCCCTTCCCTCAGCAGGTTGATGCCGATTAACACATCATGTTTCCCGAGGCGGAGGTCACGGATGATTTCAATCCGTTCAAGCGTCTTAATCTCTGAATGAAGATAATTGACCTTGATACCGATTTCCTTCAGATAATCGGTCAGGTCCTCTGACATTTTTTTTGTTAAAGTCGTCACGAGCACGCGTTCATTACGTTCAATCCTCGCCTGAATCTCACCGATCAGATCATCAATCTGCCCTTCGATCGGACGGACATCAATGAGAGGATCGAGAAGTCCCGTCGGCCTGATGATCTGCTCGATCATTTCCGGCGTATGCTCAATTTCATACGGTCCCGGGGTAGCAGAGACGTACACGATATTGTGCATGTGCTTTTCAAATTCCTCGAATCGAAGCGGACGGTTGTCAAGCGCTGACGGCAGGCGGAACCCGTGATCGACAAGCACCTGTTTTCTTGCCTGGTCACCGTTGAACATGCCGCGCACCTGCGGAATCGTCACGTGTGATTCATCAACGACAATCATAAAATCATCCGGAAAATAATCAAGCAGCGTATACGGCGTGGAGCCCGGAGGACGGAGCGTCAAGTGTCTTGAATAGTTCTCGATCCCCGAGCAGAAACCCATTTCCCGCATCATTTCAAGATCATATCTCGTACGCTGCTCAAGGCGCTGGGCTTCCAGAAGCTTGCCGTTTTCGCGCATGACTTTTAAGCGCTCCTCAAGCTCCTGTTCAATATTCAGAATCGCTTTTTCCATCTTTTCCGCCCGTGTGACGAAGTGGGAAGCCGGGAAAATCGCGACATGATCGCGGTCGCCGAGAATTTCTCCGGTCAAAGCGTCAACCTCTCTGATCCGCTCAATTTCATCACCGAAAAATTCCACTCTGATACAATGTTCGTCACGGGAAGCCGGGAAGATTTCCACAACGTCTCCGCGCACGCGGAACGTCCCCCGCTGAAAGTCGATATCATTGCGGGCATACTGGATATCCACAAGCTTTCTCAGCAGCTCATTTCGCTCAATCTCCATTTCCGGTCTGAGCGACACGACCATTTCCCGGTATTCTTCAGGCGAACCGAGACCGTATATGCATGATACACTCGCGATAATAATGACATCTCTCCGTTCAAACAGAGAGGATGTGGCGGAGTGTCTCAGTTTATCAATTTCATCGTTAATGCTTGCGTCTTTCTCTATAAATGTATCCGTCTGAGGCACATACGCCTCCGGCTGATAGTAATCGTAGTAGCTGACAAAGTATTCGACAGCGTTGTTCGGAAAAAACTCCTTAAACTCGCTGTACAGCTGTCCGGCAAGGGTTTTGTTATGGGCAATGACCAGTGTCGGCTTGTTGACTTCTTTAATCAAATTGGACACGGTAAAGGTTTTGCCCGTCCCTGTCGCGCCCAGGAGAGTCTGGTGTTTTCTGCCTTCCTGTATGCCTTTGACAAGCTTCTCAATCGCTTGCGGCTGATCTCCCTGGGGCTGATATTTCGAGACTAACTCAAAACGATCTTTCACAAAAAAGCCTCCGTTTCTTTACGAAATCTTCCTATTGATATAGTAACACAATGACGGGCAAAATCACTAAAAATACGAACTAAAGTTCGATGGTTTATTTTTACCAAGTCAATTTTTGTATAAAAAACCTGCTTTTATGGCGTAAAAGCAGGCATTCTATTTCATATTCACCATGTCAGGCATTGTCTTTCTTTTTGTCTGCTTCTTTTTTAGCCATGTACAGCCCGCCGGCTACCAGAGAGACGACATCCAATCCAACGATAAAATACGTTTCGGTGTAGCCTTTTAAATAGGATGCGAAAAGCAGCGCGGCTGTGAGAGCGATCGCCACATAGTGGTTAAAAGTGACCCTCGTAAAAAGGACGACCAGCATAAAAGGGAAACATAATGCAAAAACGGCTTTTGTAATCACAAAAACCCTCCTCGGGAATTCTTCATCTCATCTGATTATAGTAAAAAATGAAGAATCGGACAATCGTTCCCCTGCTATCACAATACCCTTTTTCACCATTCTTCAATCATCTGTCAGAAAAAATGTAAAAGTAAATCCATTGAACCGTTAACAAAATGAATCAAATTGCCTTTCTTCAGCCGAAAGGCGGAGAACGATTAGGTCTTTGTGTCTTTGACAGTTTCTTCCTCCCTCTTTACAATGTAATGATAGTGTTCACTATCATTTTCTTGGATGAAGAAAAAAGGGGGCATCACTCATGTATTCAGTACGATTTCAAAAAGCGGAAGAATCAAGCCGCTCAGCGGGAGCAAAAGGAATGAACCTGATTAAACTGACGAAAAACGGCCTGCCCGTTCCCGACGGTTTTGTCATTCAGACGAACGCTCTGACACGTTTTATAGAAGACAACCGGCTTCAAGCAGCAGACGCACATATGGAGCGCGCCATTATGAACGGCACGTTTTCAAAAGAGCTCCGAGATGAGCTGGCCGCGTCATTTTATGAATTGAGAGAATCATACGCCTCTGTCGCCGTACGTTCCTCATCCGCGTCCGAAGATCTTGAAGGCGCTTCTTTCGCGGGCCAGTACGAAACCTATTTAAATATCAAAACAGAAGAAGAGTTTCTAGGAAAAGTGAAAGAATGCTGGGCTTCCTTCTTCTCGGCGCGGGTCAGCGGCTATAAAGAGAAAATGAACAACGATACCGCAGAGCCGTTAATGGGTGTTGTCGTGCAAGGGCTGATCAATTCTGAGGTTTCGGGGGTCATTTTCAGCCGCAACCCGGTCACACACGATGACGGAGAACTGATGATCAGCGCGAGCTACGGCCTCGGAGAAGCAATCGTTTCCGGCAGCGTGACGCCCGACACATTTATCGTCAATAAAGGCACATTTCAGATTGACAAAGAAATCGGCTTAAAAGAAATATATATCGTTTCTCAAGAGGAAGGCGTGACGGAAAAAGAGACGTCCGCTGACATGAGAAACCGCTTCTGCCTTGATGATGAGAATATCAAAGAGCTTGCCATGCTGACGATCAAGACAGAAGAACTGTACGGTTATCCCGTGGATCTTGAATTCGGATTTGCCGAAAATAAGCTGTATCTGCTTCAGGCCAGACCGATTACAACGATCGTGCAGGATCAGAAAGCGTCGGACGAAGAACGGGAATTTATCATGACGCCCCGGGATCAGAAAGATTTTTGGCTTAATATGGAGTCCAATATAGAAGGCCCCGTGAGCCCGTTATTCGCCTCGCTCATTGTGCCGGCTTTAGAATACGGCCTCAAAGAGAGCACAAAGACATTCCCAGTAATGGGCATCGAAATCGAGCGTGTCAAGCTTCATCAAGGCCGTGTTTTTTCCAGACAGCATAAGACGGACGACAAGCTGCCCGCAGAACAGTTAGAAGCGCTATTTCCCATCTTGGCTGACCGCATGTACGATATTATTCAGGAAACCTTTCTGCCTTTTTATCAAAAGCTGGACGAACTGGCGCATACAAACCATACACGGGAGACTGCCCTCGATGCGTTCCGAAACCTGCAAGACTTCTATTTGAAAGGATACGAAGAACATTTCAACATTGTCTTTCCGCAGGTTGCGTTAAACATGATGCTGGAATCGATGTACGGACAGATTGAGAAAGAAAACACCTCCCTCTTGTACGAAATGCTGGCGGGTGTCATGAATAAATCATTAGAAACAGACAGACAGCTTTGGCTGCTTTCCGGACAAGTAAAAGACAGTCCTGAGCTGCGGCGTGTTTTTACGGTTTCTCCTGCCGATGAGCTTCATCAGACGCTTCTGCAATCAAATGAAGGAAAGCGCTTTCTTGAACAAGTCGGTGAATTTTTACAGGAATACGGCTGGAGATCCGTGAAAAGCCACGACCTGCTCGAAGAAACATGGGCGGAAAATCCTTATTTCGCTTTGGCTAACATTCAGAACTATGTCCGGAACGGCTACGATTTTGACAGTGAGTTTCATAAAACGATAGAAAAACGAAAACAGCTTTACGCCGCCTTCATGGAGAAAATCGAAGATGACGGCTTCCGGGAGAAGTTTGACCGCTATTATCAGTGGACGCTGTCTTCCTCCGTCATCAAAGATGATCACCATTTTTATATTGATGCGATGCTGGACGCCAAAGCGCGCCTTTGCCTCTTGAAAATCGGCGAGCTGCTTGAAAAACAAGGCGTGATCGATGACCGGGAGGATATGTGGTACTTATACAGCGATGAAGTCGAGAAAGCGCTGGCGTCGCCTGTTCCGATGCAGGAAAAAGCGGCTGAACGTAAACAGCTGTTCCAGCAATATCAGCTTCTTGAAGCGCCCGCTTATCTCGGCACTCCGACTCCAGAACAGCTGCAAGCGGCTGAGCAGATTACCGGTTCCATCACAGAAGATGAAAAAAACACTGAACATCATATATACGGACTTGCGGCTTCAAGCGGAATCGCAAGCGGCCCTGTGAAAGTCATTCGTGACGCAAGTGAATTTTCCCTTTTTTCATCAGGAGATGTGCTTGTCTGCAAAATGACGACACCGCTTTGGACCAGTCTGTTTCAAGACGCAAAAGCCGTCATTACGGACACGGGCGGCATCCTGTCACACGCGGCCATCATAGCTAGAGAATACGGGCTTCCCGCCGTTCTCGGCACTCGCGCCGCGACTGACAGGCTCAACGACGGAGATATCGTCTCGGTAGACGGCACAAACGGCAAGATTACGATTGTCAAACGCGCTTCATGCTAGGTTTCCCTCTTTATTGACGGGCAGGGCGGGTGTATACTTGTCCTGCCAGTATTTTCGCGAGGTGAAACATGTTGAGAACGACGAACAAGAGAATTCTTGACGCTGCGATGAATCTTATTATCCAAAAAGGATACCGCGCCGCGACAACAAAGGAAATCGCAGAAAAAGCGAATGTAAGCGAAGCAACGATTTTCCGTAATTTTAAAAACAAACAAGGACTAATGAAAGCAATGATTGAGCAGCAGGCGCCCGCACCGGAAAACATGATCGCCAAGGCGGAAGGCGACCTGTATGAAGATCTTCTTCATTTCGCCACGGCCCTTTTGCAGCAATTGGAACAAAAAAAAGAGGTGTTCCGTATTTGCCTGCGCGAACCGGAACTATTCGAAGACGTCCTGCAGGATATCATCGTATATCCGCAATCTGTGAAAAAGGATTTAATCGTTTACTTTAAGGAGCTGACCAAGAAAAACATCATAAGCCCCGGCAGTGAAGAAGCAAATGCAGACGTCTTTATGACAATGGTCTTCGGTTATTTTATGCACCGTCTGCAGCTGGGGAAAAGGGTCATTACTCTTTCTGAGGAAACGATGCTGAAACACAGCACTGAGATTTTTATCAAAGGAATCGTCAGCCGGTAATTTTTCCGGCTCCTAGGAGGATGAAGGATGGGTTCAAAGAAAGAATGGGCGCTGATCGTTTCGCTTTTGCTGGGAGCCATACTCGTTCCCATCAATTCTACGATGATCGCAGTCGCCCTTTCATCCATTTCCCGCTCATTCAGCGAATCAATTGCCAGCATCACATGGGTAGTGACGGTGTATTTAATCGTGATGGCCGTGACACAGCCCATTGCCGGCAAGCTCGGTGATATGTACGGGAACAAAAAAATGTATTTATGGGGCGTCGGCCTTTTTCTTATCGCATCATTGGGGTGCGCCCTCTCGCCAAGTCTTTTCTTATTGATTTTCTTCCGGGCGCTTCAGGCCGCCGGCGGCGCTTTGCTTACGCCAAACAGCATCGCCATCATCCGCCATGTCGTGTCTGAAAAACGGCTTCCGAAAGTATTCGGTTTTTTCGGCCTCGGTGCCGGACTGGGCGCGGCTCTCGGCCCGTTTATCGGCTCTCTTCTAATCGAGAGCTTCAGCTGGCATTCTATCTTTTGGGTCAACATTCCGTTTCTTGCGATCGCACTCGGGACGGCATTGATGATGTTTCCTAAATATAAAGAAGAAACTTCTGACGCGCCGCTTGATATCATCGGATCTGTTTTGCTTGCCGGAAGCATTGTATCTATTATTCTTCTGACGAAAAACGAAAGCTCTATGGGCTATTGGGTATACGCGCTGCTCATTCTTGTATTTGTTCCGTTATTTTTCAGGCGGGAGCTGCGCACGAAACATCCGATTATTGATTTTGACCTGTTTAAAAGCTCGACATTTACAAGCGCCAATTTGTCGGTTCTGTTAAGCAATCTAATGATGTACGCCGTGCTATTGATTATGCCGCTCTTTATGACCGGCCACTTCAGCATGAATACGTCGCACAGCGGCATGGCGCTGTCCGTCTTTTCGATTTTTATGTCCGCCAGCAACTGGGGCGGGGCTCAGCTGCATCATAAATGGGGCGCGCGAAGAATGATTTTTCTGTCCTTCATGCTGATGGCCGGAGCCAATCTCTTATTTCTGCTTTTGGTTTATTCCCATTCCGTCCCGTTCCTTATGGCATCGCTTATTGTCGGCGGCATCGCATCCGGTGCGGGGCTGACGAGCATGCAGGTGTCTTCTCTTGCGACGGTAGAACCGGGCATGTCAGGCATCGCGTCCGGGATTTTTTCCACCTTCCGTTATTTCGGAAGCATTATTTCTTCAGCACTGATCGGGTTAATCTCCGGATTTCATATTCTGTTTATCATATTGATCGGCGTTTCTGTGATCGGCATGTTCGTATCACTTGGAATTAAGTCCGGGGAAACCGTTCATACGAAAAAAAGCCATTCGGCGTAAACGAAAAAGGTTCCGTAAGCATCTGCTTTCCGGAACCTTTTCTAGTTTTTCTTCTTCATTTTCTCTTTCAAAGTGTCACCGCACTCCCCCGATGCATAGAGTATCGCAACGCCGTTTGCTCTATGAGAATCTTTTCGTTAAAAGAGAAAAGGGGAATGTAAATGGCTAAGAGTTCAGACCAAGTTAGGCCGCTGGCGCCGTCTCTTACAGTCAGCGCCGTTCAAAACAGCACAGAAGGAACAGCGTCAGATCTCGTTCTTACCTATTCGCCGAATTCCGTGCTTTCGTTAGGCGGAGTCGTATTCCGGCTGCCTGAAGGGTTTACCGCAACGACGAATGACACCATCAACAACAATAATTTAACTTCTTCACAAATATCAGAAGGCGGCAGAAAAGTCACGTTGCCATTGACGCTCGATCTTCTCGGACTTGCCCAGTTCACGCTTGTGCTGACAAACAAAACACTCCCGGCGGCAGGCACGTATACCTTTTCCGCAGAAAATACGGTGCTGATCATCGGTTCTCTGCTGCCGGCCTCCGCTGATCTCACTGTGAATCCGGCAGCTTTTGCTTATGTGACCAACTATTTGAGCAACCATGTCGGCGCTATCAACAGAATCACCGGCACGGTTTCCAGTGTCATTCCGGTTGAGGCTGCGCCGCTTGGCATCACAATAAGCCCGACGGCAGATTTTTGTACGTGTGTAATTCGGGAGAAAACAGCGTATCCGTTATCTCAACCGAGACAAGCAGCGAGGTCAAGAGAATTCCGACAGGCGCGTCTCCTTATAAAATCGCAGCTTCGCCAAACGGAAACTTTATATACGTCACCAACCAGCAAAGCAGCAATGTTTATGTGATTAACACACAAACCAATACCGTCATCTCAGTCATTCCCGTCGGCCTTCTGCCGACAGGCATCGCCGTATCGCCGAACGGACAGCTTGTATATGTGCTGAATACCAATACCAACACCGTTTCCATCATCCGCACGGCAGACAATACAGTGACGGCAACCATTATTCTGCCGTACAGTTCTCCTTCCGATCTCGTCTTTTCGCCGGACGGAAGCAAGGCTTATATTACAAACCTTAACAGCAACAATCTCTCCATTATTGATACCGGCACAAACACCATCATTGCTACCGTCAACACGGAGCTGAATCCGCTCGGTGTCACGATAACGCCTGACGGAGCGAAAGTGTATATTTTAAATTCAAGCAGCGGCACCGTATCTGTGCTCAATACAGCTGCAAACACGATCACAGCGATTATTCCTGTCGGTCAGTATCCGTACGGCGCCAAACCGGATACTGACGGAACACGTATCTTCGTCACGAACTTTTTCAGCAATCTGATTTCCGTCATTGACACGGCGTCCGATACCGTCGTCGGCACCATTACCTCAGAATTGTATCCGGCTGACATTGTAATCCGGCCGTAAAAAAAGCCCGGCCGCCGTGTTTCTAACGGCACCGGGCTTTTTTTATAATGCTGTCATTTCTTCTTGCTCATGTTCATCCTGCACGAATAAAATACCTAATTCATGATGTTCGCCTTCATAGGACGCGCGCTGATCAAACCGGATCTCACCGTTCAGGCCGATGATCTCCATTTTTACAAATGCGCGATTTTTTTGAAGTGCTTCATAAAAATCCGATACATGCTTCACGGGTATGCCGTTTACTTTCGTAATAATCTCACCGATCTTCAGATTAAGATCTTCCGCGGGCGTATTCGGAATGATACCGAGCACCATTAAGCCCTGATCCCGCTTAGAGAAATAAAACGGAGCCGCATTATCGTTCAACCGCTGTCTCAATGATAAAAACAAGCGTCCGAGCACCGCGATACAAACGGCAGCACCGGCAAGCGGAGTCCACCAAAGGGCCGCTGCCCCGAACGCGGTAACGATCATTCCGAGATACATGACACGTTTCGCCGTTATCCTTATGCTGACCTCCGGAAGGGATCCCTGCACACGCTGTCCGAAGCCCGCGATATAAGGAATCCAGATCAAATGGAAAGAGCCGCCCGGCACGGTAAAGACAGGCCACCAAGAAAGGTGTGTTTCAAGCCCGCTGCCCGGCACCAATAAGAAAAGCGGAAGCAGCCATGCGCGATTCGCCAATTGACGGCCGATGGGCAGGCCTCTGCTGCTGACGACAAGCGCCGGAGATGTTTTTTCATGCGCTGAACGGTAAGCAGCCGCTCCCTCTGTGATGATCAAAAGGCCCATGAACACGGCCGCCGATGCCCAATTCACGCCGAATGCCTGCGGAAACCGATCCGCAAACGGCAATGTGTGGGTATATTGAAGGACAAACACAATGAACATACCGGCGCTGACAATATAAGCTGATGACAGCCAATTCATACGGAACGTCAGCGAAGCCAAAGCCGTCACGGCCGCAATGATGCCGAGAAGACCGAATGGAATCGAAATTCCCAGTCCAAAAAATAATATGGAGAGAAGAATCCCCGGTATAAGCCCTTTTATGTATGTAAAGATAAGCTCGTCATACATATCTGCGATTTTTGTATGAAACGTATGGCGTTCACGTTTAATCCGCAAATATCCGCATGCGAGACTTATGATGATAAAAAACCAAAACATCGGGTGCAAAAAAAACAGACCGATACTTTTCAGAAGTTCAATTCCCCATTGAACAGACACTGCTTTCACCGCCTCAAGCCAAACATTTTAATTCTATTCTACCAAATAATCATTGGCTTGAATATCTCAAACGTCTATCTCTCTTCCGTCATCCACAGTGTTACATTTGAGAGAGAGAAATCTTTCAGATAGTGGTCGACCTCCACCTCGATCACGCCGCTGATCAGAAGCATGGACCGCTTAATATCCGTCAGATTGATTCCTAAACGTTTATGGTTTTTCATTAAGTAAGTGAAATAATGCTTTGCACACTCTTCATTGATTTCGTGAACACTTTCAACATTTGTGTAATTGACCAGGTATCTGCTGAACAGCATGAGAAGACTTAGTGCTTTTGTTGATGAAAATGTGACGTCTTTTGTTCTGTCTTTTAGTTGTTCCACTAATTCATAATATTTTTTTTCACGCACAATACTTGCCCTCTTCAATTGTGAACCCCCATTTTTTT
The DNA here is from genome assembly GCF_054900515.1 of Bacillus sp. Bwzl_19. NCBI lineage: Bacteria > Bacillati > Bacillota > Bacilli > Caryophanales > Bacillaceae > Bacillus > Bacillus sp. Bwzl_19. The sequence goes on from NZ_CM142729.1 coordinate 3,150,943, forward strand.
ATCCAGATAAGCACGGGTGATTACAGCTGCCGTGCTGAAGCGCCGCAAACACTTCTGCTTTCAATACTGAAATGCAGCTGCCAGACTAAAACTGTTCTCTATTAGAACCTTCTTTTATTGTAAGAACTAAAACTGACTGAGGCAACTTTCAAAAGTTTCATTTTGAATACATATTAACTCGGCATAAAGTCTCTCTTCCCTATAAATATCGGGTAATGTTTGTCCTTTATAAATGTTTAAATGTGAAAATTTTTTAAATATCTTGTCAAAAACGTCATAATTATATATCTTTCGATTCATTTTTGACGAAGGACAAAAGAAACAGGAGGCGAAAAAAACGCCTCCTTTTCATTTATTTTACAAATAATGATTTTAACGCCATTTGCAGCTGTAAATCATTTTTTTCGTCAGATTTCTTCTCGTTCATCAGCTGATTCATTTTTTCCGCTGTTTTTTTATCAATGACAGCTGTTTTATCAAGCTTGTTCCGGTCTTGAAACGCCAGAACGGCTTTTTTCATTGTTTTGCTGAAATAGCCGTCCGCCCTGCCCGGGTCGAAGCCCAAGCCTTTCAGCAGGATTTGGGCGTGTTTGACATCCGCACTGTTCATATCAGGCTGAAGCGGCTGTTTCAGCTGAAGCGGCCCCGCTGCAAAATAATCCGGCTGGCTCACGGCGATTGTCGGGGTAATGCCTTTTTTGTGAATCCAATTGCCTTTCGGTGTGAGCCATTTGTACAGCGTCAATTTAATGTTGCTGCCGTCTCCCATAGGTACGGCCTGCTGAACCGTTCCTTTACCGAAGGAGGTATCACCGACAACGTCATAATGTCCCGCCTCTTTCAATGCGCCCGCAAGAATTTCCGAAGCGGAGGCGCTTCCTTTATCTGTGATGACATTGATAGGATACGGCTTTTTATGTTTTAAGGTTGAGAAATATTGTTTTTTATTCCCGTTACGTTCCGCGATTTGAATATACGGCATGTCTTTTGTGACGAAATGCTTTAAAATTTGTTCGACGCTTTGAAGGTATCCGCCGGGATTTCCCCTTACGTCAAGAACGAGCCCGTCAATCCCTTGTTTCTCAAGCTTTTTCAGCGCCGCTGCGAAGTCCTGAGCGGTATGCTCGGAAAATGTGGATATGCCGATATAGCCGACATGATGCCCGCCTGATTCTTTGCGGGAAGCAAATACGGTTTCCAGCGGAATTTCCGCTCTTTTAATCCGGAATGACAGCTGTTTTTCAGTGCCCGGACGCTGTATTTTAATAGAAACTTTCGATCCTTTTTTCCCCCTGATTTTCAGCACGGCTTCGTTTAAATCTTTCCCGTTCATTGACTCGCCGTTTATACTGATGATTTCATCATTCGGCTTGAGGCCTGCTTTTTCAGCCGGAGATTGCTTAAACGGTGAAACGATAATGATTTTATTATCTTCCATACCGACTTCAGCGCCGATACCTTCAAAAGAAGAATCAAGAGAATCGGAAAACTGCTTGGCGGTCTGCTTGTCCATATAAACGGAATAAGGGTCGTTTAATGTAGACAGCATCCCCTGAATCGCTCCTTCAAGAAGCTTTTCTTTATCTACATTTTCTACGTATTCGTTCGAGATCAGCTCATATGCTTTTTCGATTTTTTCCATTGCCTGGCTTCTTTCTGCTTCTGATGAATTCGGCTGTGCCGCCCCGGCAATATGGGCGCCGCCGCACATGATGCTGACGGCCGCTATCGCTGTGATAATTTTCTGTTTCATCGTTTACCTCCTCTTAGTCCTTTTACGAAAACCTGGAGATAGTATGTGTAAACCGGAAAGAATTCATGTAATGGCAACAAAAAAATGAATACGCAATTGTTTCATATAAATGGGTAACGTATAATATTCTGTATATAATTCATTAAATATACAGGAGAATACGATATGAAAATAAAATTATCAATTTTATCCGCAGCGGTGCTGGCCGCAGGCATAACCGCCTTTTTCTGGCAAAAAACAGAGGCCAATGAAAAAACGCAGACGGATGCCCTGTATGTTTCTCCCGCAGGCAGCGATCAAAATGATGGAACGAAAGAAAAGCCTTTCCGCACATTGAAGCATGCGGCGGAAAAGGCTGAGGCCGGAACAACCGTATTGATTCGGGAAGGAACGTACGATGAAACATTTGAGGTCAAGCACAGCGGCACGTCTGAGAAGCCGATTACATTTCAGAACTATCAGAATGAGCATGTCGCCATCAGCGGCAAATCTGTGTCAGACGGCGATTCTGAAACACCATTAATTCAAATCCTCAATAAACAGTACATTACCATTCACGGCATTACGCTTGAAAATCTCTCCGTTTCATCAGAAGATGCGACAGCGATGGGAATCTACGTCACCGGATCAAGCAGCCATATTACCATTGACGGCAACCACATCCAAAACATTAAAACAACGGCTGATGACGGAAATGCACACGGCATCGCGTTTTACGGCACAGGCGCGATGAAGGATGTCAGCATCACAAATAATACGGTTGAAAAACAGACGCTGGGCGCAAGCGAGGCGGTAGTTCTGAACGGAAATATTGACGGATTTAACATCGCCGGCAATACCATCCGGGACAATAACAATATCGGGATTGACGTGATCGGCTACGAAGGAACGTCCAAAGAAAATGATTATGCGCGAAACGGCGTCATTGAAAACAATACAGTGAGCCATAATTCCTCTTACGGAAATCCCGCCTACGGCAATGAATACTCAGCGGGCGGTATTTACGTTGACGGCGCAGAACATGTGGACATTAGGAAAAACACCGTTTACAACAATGACCTCGGCATTGAAGCCACTTCTGAGCATAAAGGGAAATACGCACAAGATATCCGGATTACGGATAACAAGGTGTATAACAATGCTTACACGGGTATTTCAATCGGGGGCTATGACACGAAGCGCGGCGGCACAATTAATTCCGTGATCGCTCACAACATCATGTACCGAAATGACACGAAGAACCTTGACGGCGGCCAGCTGCTGCTGCAGTACGACACAAAAGGGAACACCATCGAAAAAAACATCATGACGGCAAGCCGTTCCCGGATTTTTATCGCAAATGATTTTACGAAAAACGAAAGCAATACCGTTAACCATAACGTCTATCACAAAGAAACAGGAAAAGACGGCATTTGGAATTGGAAAAACAAAGAATACCGCTCATTCACAGCTTACCAAAAAGGAACGGCAAACGATTCAAATTCGATTTATGCGGACCCGATGTACCGTGACGAATCGTCTTATGACTTTACATTAAAGCCCGGATCACCGGCCCTGCCCGTCATTCAGTAACGGAACCATCAAAAAAAGCCAGTCTTTATCAGACTGGCCTTTTTTTATTTATACACGAAGGAATTTTCGGATGGAAGTCAGGCTTCCCCATACTCCGATAACCGCGCCGATCAGAATGAGCACAAGTGATACTTGGAACACAAACGGACTGTACGGCAGAAGTGAAACAAATGAACCCTGAACTTTCGGAGCCACCCAAGCGACCATCGACTGGTACGTACTGAGCACGAGTGCGATCGGTATGACTGAACCGAATACCCCGAGCAGCAGACCTTCAAGGAAAAACGGCCAGCGGATAAACCAGTTTGTCGCACCGACAAGCTTCATGATTTCAATCTCTTTTCTTCTTGCGAAAATCGTGATTTTAATCGTATTTGAAATTAAGAACATCGCCGTGAACAGAAGGCCGATGATTAACGCAATCCCGATGTTGCGTGACACGCCGACGATCTTAAACAGACGGCTGACTTCTTCTTTTCCGTATGTCACTTTATACACATGATCAAGCTTCTCAATTTTTTTCGCGACTTTCGGCGTATCATGCGGATCTGTCGTTTTGACGATAAACGCGTTGTTCAGCGGGTTTTCCTGATCTTGCATTTTCATGGCCTTTCCGCTGTCGCCGAAGCTTTTGACCAATTGATCAAGCTCTTTATCTTTAGATGAAAACTCTACGCTTTGGATTCCCGAGATGTCCTTAATCTCATTCTGCAGCGTATCCTGCGTTTTCTTATTCGACGTCAAATCAATTAATACTTTAATCTCCACTTCTTTTTCAGCATTTTTAGCCATGTTGTTTAAGTTCAGCATAATGACTAAAAACACGCCGACCAATATCAATGTAACGGTAACGGCACTGATGGATGCAAATGTCATCCATGTGTTTCTTCCGAGAGATTTAAAACTCTCACGCAAATGGCGCCCGAGAATTTTAATCATAAGAACCATACTCCCCTCTTGACTCATCACGCACAATAATTCCGTCTTCGATCGCGATGACCCGTTTCTTCATGGTGTTTACTATTTCTTTATTGTGTGTCGCCATCACGACAGTCGTTCCGCGGTTGTTAATCTCTTCCAGCGTCTTCATGACTTCCCATGATGTTACCGGATCAAGGTTGCCCGTCGGTTCGTCAGCTATAACGACGTCAGGATTGTTGACGATGGATCTTGCGATGGAAACACGCTGCTGTTCTCCTCCGGAAAGCTGGTCGGGAAACTGCCGCGCTTTATGCTTCAGCTGCACCAGATCGAGCACTTCAAGCACGCGTTTTTTAATGACTGACTGCTGCTCTCCGATAACCTCAAGCGCAAACGCAACGTTTTCAAATACCGTCAATTTCGGAAGGAGTTTGAAATCTTGGAAAACAACACCTATTTTACGCCGCACGAAAGGAATCTCTTTTTCTTTTACAGCCGCGAGATCTTTATGATTAATCAATATTTGCCCTTTTGTCGGTTTTTCTTCTCTGTAAATCATTTTGATAAAAGTAGATTTACCGGCTCCGCTCGGTCCTACGACATATACAAATTCTCCGGGATGAATCATGACTGACAGCCCGTTAATCGCTTTTACACCGTTCGGATAGGATTTATATACTTCTTTCATCTCTATCATGAAATCACCTAATCTTTTATTTATGTCTTGCAGCCATAGGGTTCGCAAAAATACTGCGGTTTATGGCCGATTTACCAGGAAACAGATGAAAAATCTGAAAGTTCCTTTTCCTCAGTACACTTCATTATACGTCAAATTTAGACATATTACTATTACAGTTTCTTTTCATTCCCAGGCCGTGAAAAAACCTTGCCCCTTATAACAGGCAAGGTTTTTCTGTTATTTTTTCTGTGACAGCCATTTGGCGATCTTTGTGGCGTCCTCATCACTTACAAGATGGCTCGGCATATTGCCGCGGCCGTTTTTAATGATGCTTTCAATTTTAGCTTCATCATATTTCCCGCCGACTTCCTGCAGATTGGGACCTCCGCCGCCTTCTAAGTCTTTTCCGTGGCAGCCGATACAGCTTTGCTGATAAAGCTCTTCGCCTGCTGACGCGGAAGCTTTTGATCCGCCTGAGCTGTCAGAGCTTTCTTTTTTTGATTCATTGGATCCGCCGCATGCCGCCAGCAGGACGGACATGGTCAGAACCAGCGCCAGCAGCGCCCATTTTGATTTCATATGTAAGATGCACCCCTTCGCTATTATAACTCCGTTTATGCGCGTTTGAAACCCTCGCCGAGCACCTCGCTTGCGTCTGCGACAATGACAAAAGCTGACTCATCAATTTGTTTGACGATTTGTTTCAGTTTTGTGAATTCGGTCTGGCCGACGACACACATTAAGATCGGCCGGTCATGTTCCGTATACCCGCCGACTGCGGAAATCTTCGTCACACCCCTGTCGATTTGCGTAAACACAGCCGACCTGACGGCTTCTTCATGCTGCGTAATGATTAAAGCCATTTTGGAACGGTTGAACCCGACCTGTACGACATCAATCGTTTTGCTTGAAATAAATACCCCGAGCATCGCATACAGTCCCTGTTCCACTCCGAAAACGAGCATCGCGCTCAGCACAATTAATCCGTCCATGATGGCAAGACACGTCCCTAACGAAAGCCCCGTGTATTTGTGAATGATCTGCGCCGCCAGAGCCGTTCCTCCCGTGGAGCCTTTGCCGAGATAAACGATGCCGATCCCCGTACCGATCCCCACGCCTCCGAAAATCGCCGCCAGCAATTCATGGGTCGTCGCGGCAGGGAGATCTCTTGTTAAAAAGACGGCAAGCGGCAGAACGATGGAACCGACAAGCGTCTTCATTCCGAATTTCCCGCCGAGAATGATCACTCCAGCGATAAACAAAGGAATGTTAATAATCCACTGCACGTAAGCCGGTTCAAAACCAAATGTTTCTAAAATGGTGCTGATTCCGCTTACTCCTCCCGCTGCTATACGGTTCGGCAGCAAAAATACGTTAAACACGACCCCTGTAATCGCCGCGCCGATCATGATATATATGTAATCTTTGATCAGACGGAGCGGTTTATTGTGATTCACATCCATGCAAAATCCTCCGTTCTCCGATTTTCTCTCGATAGCATTTTAAGTCTTCCCGGCTTAGAAGTAAATAACAGCCAAATACCGTATTAATTTGCTAAAGCGCTATTGTGAAAAACGGAAAAAGAGAAGCGATAAAAAAAACACACCATGCCATTGGCAGGTGTGTTCCCGGATTATGACAGTTTGGAGCGTAAATAGGCATCAATGAAGATATCAATATCTCCGTCCATGACCGCCTGCACGTTCCCCATTTCCGTATTTGTCCGGTGATCTTTCACCATGGAGTACGGATGGAATACGTACGAGCGGATTTGGCTGCCCCAGCCAATTTCTTTCTGTTCGCCGCGGATTTCGTCAAGCTCCGCCTGCTGTTCTTCAATTCTGCGCTGATACAGCTTCGCTTTGAGCATTTTCATCGCTCTGTCGCGGTTTTTGATTTGTGAACGTTCCGTCTGGCATGTGACGACTACATTTGTCGGCAGGTGGGTGATCCGAACGGCTGAATCAGTCGTATTGACATGCTGTCCGCCGGCGCCGCTTGCCCGGTACGTATCAACTTTAATGTCTTCGGTCCGGATTTCGATATCGATTTCTTCATTGAATTCAGGCATGACTTCACATGACACGAATGACGTGTGACGGCGGCCTGATGAATCAAATGGAGAAATCCGCACGAGACGGTGTACGCCTTTTTCCGCTTTTAAATAGCCGTATGCATTGTGGCCTTTAATAAGCAGTGTGACCGACTTAATTCCGGCTTCATCCCCAGGCAGATAATCAAGTGTTTCAACTTTGCATCCGCGTCTTTCCGCCCAGCGGGTATACATTCTGAGCAGCATGGAACCCCAGTCTTGGGATTCCGTACCGCCGGCTCCCGGGTGAAGCTCTAAAATCGCGTTATTTTTGTCATATGGTTCACTGAGCAGCAGCTGAAGCTCAAATTCATTCAATTCCTTCGTTAATGACTTCAGCTCTTTCTCAAGCTCTTGCTGAAGTTCCTGATCAGGTTCTTCTTTTAAAAGCTCATATGTCATTTGCAGCTCTTCGTGAGACTCGCTCAGCTGATGATAGGAGTTCACGTAGTCTTTCAGACCGTTCGCTTCGTTGATGACGGTTTGGGCCTTCTGCTGGTCATTCCAGAATTCCGGTTCCGCCATCTGTTCATCTAATTCTGCAATGCGGGCTTCCTTTGATTCGAGGTCAAAGAGACCCCCTGAAGTCCGCTAAACGAGAAGCCATATTTTCGAGCTCTGCCCTGATTTCTGATAATTCCATTCCATTCACCTCATTAAAAGATCCGGGGCGTCATAAGACGCAGACCCGGTCATGTTCGCTTCCTGCAGTCGTGACTATTCTGTCCGGCCGCAGCAATTTTTATATTTTTTTCCGCTTCCGCAATGGCAAGGCGCGTTGCGTCCGATATCCACGACTTTGCGCACCGGCGCTTTTTTCGCTTGTTTGGCTTCATCGCCGTCCTGCTGCTGATGAGCCGTCGTTTGGCCCTGAACAACTTCTTCGCGTTCCAGATTGCTTTCAATCTCGGCCTTCATGACGAATTTTGCGACCTCGTCCTCAATGGACTCAATCATGTGCTCAAACATTGCGAAACCTTCCATTTGGTATTCACGCAGCGGATTTGTCTGCGCATAAGCGCGAAGGTGAATCCCTTGACGCAGCTGATCCATCGCATCAATATGATCCATCCATTTTGAATCGACGGCACGCAATACGATTACTTTTTCAAATTCACGCATCTGCTCTGCGCCGAAATTCTCTTCTTTTTCATTATATTTCGTCATGATGCGGTCCATGATCATCTCATGCATTTCATCAGGTTCTTTTCCGAAGATATCGCTCTTTTCAAGCGCGCCTTCATCAAGATACGTTGTATTGACCAGCTCCACGAGTCCGTCAAGATTCCATTCTTCCGGAAGCTCCTCGCTCGGTGTATAAGCGGCAATCGCACGCTCCAGAGAAGACTTGATCATGCCTTCCACAATGTCACGCAGGTTTTCAGAATCAATGACTTCAAAACGCTGCTTGTAAATGACTTCGCGCTGCTGACGGAGCACGTCGTCATATTGAAGAAGCTGTTTACGTGAATCGAAGTTGTTTCCTTCAACGCGTTTTTGAGACGATTCCACGGCGCGTGACACCATTTTGCTCTGGATCGGCGTGGTGTCATCCATACCAAACCGGTCAAGCATCGCCATCGTCCGTTCAGCTCCGAAACGGCGCATCAATTCATCTTCCATTGAAAGATAAAATTGTGTGATGCCCGGGTCTCCCTGACGTCCTGAACGTCCGCGGAGCTGGTTGTCAATCCGGCGGGATTCGTGGCGTTCCGTACCGACGACTGCAAGGCCGCCAAGCTCTTTTACGCCTTCGCCGAGTTTAATGTCGGTTCCGCGTCCTGCCATGTTGGTCGCAATCGTGACAGCGCCTTTTTGTCCCGCTTCTTCAATGATCTGAGCTTCACGCTCATGGTTTTTCGCGTTCAGCACCTGATGCGGAATTCCTTTGTTTTTCAGAAGTTTTGAAATCAATTCAGACGTTTCAACGGCAACCGTACCGACAAGAACCGGCTGTCCGGTCATGTAGCGCTGGGCGACATCCTCCGCCACCGCCTTGAATTTCCCTTCCATTGAGCGGTAGATCAAGTCCGGACGGTCGTCACGGATAACCGGCTGGTTGGTCGGGATGGACACAACCTGCATGTTATAAATATTGCGGAATTCTTCCTCTTCCGTTTTTGCGGTACCGGTCATACCGGCCAGCTTTTCGTACATACGGAAATAGTTTTGGAACGTAATCGTAGCCAACGTCATGCTTTCATTTTGAATCTCCAAGCCTTCTTTTGCTTCAATCGCCTGGTGAAGGCCTTCGCTGTAGCGGCGTCCTTTCATCAGACGGCCGGTGAAGGAATCAACGATGACGACCTGGCCGTCCTCAACAACATAATCCACGTCTTTCTGCATCGCTGCATGGGCTTTTAAAGCCTGGTTGATATGGTGGTTTAAGGCGACGTTTTTGACATCGAACAGGTTGTCGATGCCGAACGCTTTTTCAGCCTTCGTCATTCCTTCTTCCGTCAGCTGAACGCCCTTCGTTTTGACGTCATACGTATAATCCTGATCCTTCTTGAGTGTGCGGACAAACGCATTTGCCTGCACGTACAGTTTTGTGGACTTCTGAGCTTGTCCGGAAATAATCAATGGCGTTCTCGCTTCATCGACTAAAATGGAATCGACTTCATCAATAACGGCAAAATGAAGCGGACGCTGCACCATTTGTTCTTTATAAAGCACCATATTGTCACGCAAATAATCAAAGCCGAGTTCATTATTCGTGGAATACGTGATATCGGCTGCGTAAGCTTCGCGTTTTTCGTCTTTTGACATCGAATTCAGGTTCAGGCCGACCGTAAGCCCGAGAAACGTAAAAATTTCTCCCATTTGCTCAGCATCACGGCTTGCCAGATATTCGTTGACTGTTACGACGTGAACGCCTTTTCCCGTCAAAGCATTTAAATATACGGGAAGCGTGGACGTCAGCGTTTTCCCTTCCCCTGTTTTCATTTCGGCGATATTCCCCTCATGAAGGGCAAGGCCCCCCATCAGCTGCACTTTAAACGGGAACATGCCGGTTACGCGGCGGGAAGCTTCACGAACGACGGCAAACGCTTCGACAAGAAGGTCATCCGTCGTTTCTCCTTTTTCAAGCCGCTCTCTGAATTCTTCCGTTTTATGTTTAAGCGCATCGTCAGAGAGATTTTCATAATCTCCTTTTACAGCATCAATGTCATTTGCAATTTTTTCGTATTTGTTCAGCGCACGTTTGGTCGGATCAAACATTTTATTTAAAATCCCAAGCATCTATAACGCTCCTCTATGTTCACATGCAAATTTCGCATGGAATAAATGATAATTTTCTGTCCATGTATACCTCTCATTATCATAACATACCTTTTGTTATTTCCAAAGAATTTGCAGATAAAGATAGAGAAAAACCTTCCGCGCGTTCACGGAAGGCTGGATGGGTTTATTCAGTCGGTTCAATTAATCCGTATTTGCCGTCATTTCTGCGGTAAACGACATTTGTGAGATTCGTCTCCGCATTGGTGAATACGAAGAAATTATGTCCGAGCATATTCATTTGGAGAATCGCTTCTTCATTATCCATCGGTTTTAAATTAAAACGCTTTTGGCGGACAATTTCCGGGCTGTCATCTTCAATTTCATCCTGAACCGCTACCGTGTCAGCAGCGCTCCCGTTCTCGAAGTAATGTTTCGGCAGACCCTGCTCACGGAATTTCCGGTTGACCTTTGTTTTATGCTTTCGGATTTGACGTTCCAGCTTGTTTGTTGCGAGATCAATTGCATTGTACATATCCTCGTTATGCACTTCGGAACGAAGCGCCAGATCAGTCATCGGAATGGTGACCTCAACTTTTGATTCCTTATCATTATAGAATTTTAAGTTGACGTTCACATCGGCATTGACGCTCTGCTCGAAATATCGTTCCAGCTTGCCGATTTTTCTCTCCACATGATCCTTTAACGCAGGTGTAACCTCAATGTTTTCTCCTCTGATATTGTAGTTCATCAAAGAACGCCTCCCTTTATCTAAGGATATGTATCTATTTCTCTTTTACCCCTTCTGATCCCTGCTGAAACGTTAAAATAATGTGTAAAATCAGTGAACGATGACGAATGGTGTCGGCTTTTTATCCGGCAGCTTCCGGCAGGATTAAAGTATATGCAAAGAACGCAGGCAAAAGACCTGCCGCTTGCAGCAGGTCTAATGAAGAACATACGGTTTGATGCAGTCGTGCGTCTGCTCCATCCACAGCTTATAATGCGGCAGAAAGATGGTTTTTAAAAACTCCTGAAATGGAGCGGACGGGAAATCATAATCATTTAACATGCTGAAATCCTGAAAAATCTCGTCAAATGACCGAATCGCAGTCTCCACGCATCGGCACTCAACGATAGACAAAAGAAGCGCATGAGAGGAGTCGAGATGAAAAAAAGCCTGAATCAAATCGTTGTAAATCCGTTCGCCCTCCGTCTTAAAAAAATCATCCTGCGTATCCAATAGGTAGCAAAGCCCCTCATCAATCGTAAAAAGAAGCTGGTAGTATGCTGACACCAAATGGTAATCGTTCAAACTTCTCAAAACACTCACCTATTTGCGTTTGTCGTAATAACGGCCGTCACTTGTCGTTTGATGATACGGATTAAAATACGTATTATGGTACACCCGTTTTTTCTTGAGCGTTTTTATTTCATTTCGGATGCCGTCCTGGATCCGTTTCACTTCTCCGGTAATCAGGCGGTCAAGCGCGGTCACCTGCTGAAGCAGCGTTTGTTCTTCTTCGGAAAAAGGCGGTTTTATGCCCGCAAGCATCTCTTCCCTTTTCTCCGTAAATGCCGTAACGCTGCTGATGAGACCGTCGCTTTCCGGAGCATCCTTCAGTTCGGTGTACATGTTCTTCGTTTCGTTATACAAGGAAAAGACATTGCTGTTCATCAGGCAAGGCCGCCTGTGCCATGGCTGTTTTTCCGTTCGCTCTGCATGGCCTGCTTCCACGTATCGCGAAATTCAGTAACGAGCTTTTCCGCTTCATCTAAAAATCCTTCGTTATTCTGCACGTTCGCTTCGATCAGGCGGCGGCGGATGTAATCATAGATTGATGACATCTGCTCAGAAATCTCAATCTCCCGGTTTAACGTGATGCTGAGCTCTTGAATGATGTTTTGCGCCTTTACGATATTTTCATTTTTGGCTTCAGGGTTGTTTTGCTTCATCGCCTGCCTGGCCAGCTTAATAAATCGCAGGCAGCCGTTATAAAGCATAAGGGTCAGCTCTTCCGGAGCGGCTGTAAAGACGGATGTCTGCTGATAAGCAGCAAAAGGATTATTTATTGCCATTTTTGTGAAACCTCCAAGATTATGATGTTGAAGATCCTAACATTGTCGTGAGATATGAAGATTGGCTGTTCAATTTCTCCAATGCCGTATCCAACGCGCTGAACTTTTTATAATATCTCGTTTCGATGTCATCCAGCTTCGTTTTCATATTAGTAATATTTGTTTCTACTTCGTTCAGGCTTTTTCCGATGGCAAAGCTGGTTGATACCGAGCTTTCCGTGCCCGCTTGTTTTGAAATTTGAGTCTGCATTTTGTTTAATGTGTCTTTTAATCTCCGGGCAATCCCCTGCTCTTCCGGGTTTTTGGTTTTCGCTGTATCAGGGCTGTCCGCATTAAACAGCTTAGCCACGAGAGACGGATTCTCGGTAATTTTCTGCTTCAGTTTCGCTTCGTCTTTAATGACAAGCTTTCCTTGATCGGCGTAGTTATCAGACGTTTCAATTCCGAAATCCGCGAGCTGATATTTTTTCCCGTCAATCGTAACCGTTGAGTACAGATCAATCCGCATCTCCGCCAAACCGTTCTGCAGCGTGCTGTCGCTCCGTAATAAACCGCTTTTGGCTTTAGCCTCCCACTGCTCAACCTGCTTATCAGTCATCGCTTCTCTTTGATCATCAGTTAACGGCGTATAATCCCGGTATTTTGATTCCGTCACCTTCGCGTTTACGTTTTTAATTAACGTGTTATATTTATCAACAAAATCTTTAATGTTGTTAAAGATGCCGTCCGTATCAGTCGTGCTGTGAATCGTAACCGTTTTATTGCTATCCGTCACGCTGTTCAGCGTATATTTAATGCCGTTGATCGTAAAGTTATTTGACGTTTTGGTCATTTCAAGGCCGTTGAACGTAAACTTCGCGTTTTTCCCTTCGGCATTGGCCGTAAGTTCATTCGTTGTATCATCAACGGCAAAACCGAGCTGATCTTTCAGAAAGCTTTTGGTTGCGTCATCACCTGCGGCAAGGGTAAACCCTTCCCCCGTTTTATTGGAAGTGAACGCAATCGTGTCCGCATAATCCGTGCCATTGGAAATTTTCTCTCTTAAAGCCGTCATCCCGAGGCCCGAGCTGTTCAGTTTGGAAATCACATCATCAATCGTATCAGTCGCGGCGATCGTGACGTTTACCTCAGTCGGCTTCGTGTCACCCGGATTTGTGACATTGAATTTCAATGTTTGGCTCTGGCCTGATGTAAAATTGATGGCGCCTGAGGATTTATACGTCGTCGGCGTGGCCAGCTGCTGAACGGACATGCTTGTTGAAATATTTTGCTCAGCACTGACGGCCACCGCGCTGACACTGGAATCCGAACTTGTTACTGTTTTTTTATTCCAGTTTGTGGACATCAGCATATTATTAAATGTAGTGGAATACATGTCGGTAATCTGGGTATTCATTTCCCGATAAGCATCGCGCTTCCATTCAAGCGTCTGCTTTTGCTGGTTCAATTTATTAAGCGGCTGCTTTTCGGCATCCATCAGTTTTTTCACCAGAGAATCTACATCAAGACCGGAATTAAGGCCTGTGATTCTTGTGACCATATGTACCCTCTCCTTTTCAGCGTTTAGTCGTAGACGGCTCTATGACAACAGTGAGTTTCCGACTGTTTATCATATCGCAGCTCCATAAATGTATGATCTTATTCTTATATCGGTCATATTAAAAGGTTTTCAATATTTTAACTGAAATTATAATGTTTCATTTTGTCAATAGGGTTTCCTTGGCATGATGAGGGAAAAAGCGGAGGAAATAAAAAAAGACCCTGGAGAGCCAGGATCTTTCCGTCATTAACCTTTAAGCAATTGAAGAACTTGCTGAGGCTGTTGGTTAGCTTGCGCAAGCATTGCTTGAGAAGCCTGAGTAAGAATGTTGTTTTTCGTGTACTCCATCATCTCAGAAGCCATGTCTACGTCACGGATACGTGATTCAGCAGAAGTCAGGTTCTCAGAAGAAGTACCAAGGTTGTTGATTGTGTGCTCTAAACGGTTTTGAACCGCACCAAGTTTAGCGCGCTCGCTAGATACTGTGTCGATAGCTGTTTTGATTGTTGTAAGAGCTGAAGACGCAGCTTTAGCAGAAGATGAGATGTCGATACCTTTGGTTACTTTTGTATCTGCAGCCAATGCGCTGTCAGCTTGATAAACTAGTTTATCATCAGTGTCATAGTAGCCATTCGGTCCTTTAGAACCATCAGTTACGAGAGTTGCTTCTTTTCCGTCTGCAGTTACAAGCTTAGACCCGTCAGTATTTGCTGTATAAGTCGTACCAACTTTCAGGCTTTCAGAGTCCATTTTATTGATAGACAGGCTCATTGTTTGGCCTTCGTTAGCTCCGATTTGGAACGTAAGGTCTTTTGCAGTTCCGTCAAGAAGTTTTTTCGTGTTGAACTCAGTGTCAGTAGAGATTCTTGTTACTTCAGACGCTAATTGGTCCATCTCTTTTTGAAGCTCAGAACGGTCAGAATCTGTGTTTGTATCGTTAGCCGCTTGTGTAGCAAGCTCGCTCATACGCTGAAGAATGCTGTGAGTTTCGTTCAATGCACCCTCAGATGTTTGGATAAGAGAGATTCCGTCTTGAGCGTTTTTAGACGCCATGTCTAAACCGCGGATTTGAGAACGCATTTTTTCAGAGATCGCAAGACCCGCAGCGTCATCACCAGCGCGGTTGATGCGAAGACCTGAAGATAATTTTTCCATGTTTTTAGAAGCAGCGTTTGAACCTGCATTCAGCTGACGGCTAGTGTTAAGAGCCGCGATATTGTGGTTGATTCTCATTTTGTATTTCCTCCCTGAATTGTTTTTCGCACGTCCTTGTGCATTTTTCGCAGCGTCATTCTGAAGAAAATTTTTCCTCTCATTGGCTACACTATATATATCGGACGGCCGCTTCTATTGTTTATATGAAAATAAAAAAATCCTCACTTTTTTTGTGAGGATAAATTAAGTAATAAATCGGTATTAAAAGATACGGCTCTGTTGTTCTCTTCCAGGATCGACAAGTATATTTCTTTCCGGTGAATATCCACATGCTGAGGCGCTTCAATTCCCAGCTTCACTTGCTCTCCTTCGATGGCAATCACCTTTATTTCAATATCGGGTCCGATCTGAATTGACTCATTCACTTTTCTTGAGAGAACTAGCATGATCCTCCTCCTATCAGATGTTTTGTTTCATAGGAAGCATCATGTAAAATGATTTGTTTCGCCTTCATTTCCTTTTTATTGACGATAATCGGCGCTTTTAAATTGGCGGTCGTGTTTTCAAAAGGCTCTTCCAGCGTTAAAATCGCCATCACTTCGACGTCCTCTATATCTTCAATATGCAAAAGCTCAAGCGTCGCATGGTCAATGTCAAATTCGTACCCTTTAAAGAAAATAAACGGGCTGGCGACAATAAAGGCGATGTGCTCCTGTTTGACAGATTGCAGCGCCAAAAACGGTGAATCTTCCGACAAAGGAAGAACAACAAATTGAGTCTCGTCATTAAATCCCGGCAGGCCGTTTTCAAATGAGATGATCTGCCCTTCGTCTATTCTGATTTCTCCATGATATTTTGTTTTAATAATCATGCTTCACAATCCTTTACCACTTTCATCTTTTATTCTGTGTTACCGTCGTCAACCGAAATCGTCACCTTAGGGTCTTGCATCATATCAATCTGAACTTTTCCCGGCGTGTAATTCCATACCGGTTTATGGGCGGCTGCTTCAATTGAAGGTTTGCGGGCTTCAATATCAATCGTCAGCTTTGAAGGAATGCAGTCAATGTCGACGAGAAACTGTGCAGGGAGAAAGTCGCTGAATTCGCCGAATGGCTCGGGCGGGCTGACATCCGCTGCCTGCCGGGCCATCACATTGCCGGTTTTCTTTTCGATAGCCGCCATTTCCTTCCCTTCTCTGACTGTTTTTGCAATAAACTCACTGCATGCTTCCGCGCCTTTCTGGGCGGCTTCCGCGTTCAGCTTTTCAAATGATTTGAGATTCAAGTTCTCCCAAGCCCTCGTCTGATCAATCGTCAGTTTGGCCGGCGTGCTTTCAATGTTCAGCTCTGCCGGCGGCTGCTCAATTTCCAGGTCAGCGGGCGGCTGTTCCATTTCGATTTCTTCCTTCTGAAAGGTAATACCGATTTTAGCAGGCACACTGTCAATAATCAATCTCGGCATCTGCATAGAAATCCCTCCTCTTTAGAATGTTCTAGTAAAAAAAGCGATCTCCCTGTTGTGAGTCGCTTTTTTTATATATTGAAGACGGTCAGTTATATTATTTCAGAAAGTCGATCAGTGACGGCTGAATAATATTCGCATTTACTGACAGCGCAGCTTTATGAACCGTCTGCTGAGATAAATAATCAACAATCACATCTTCCATTTCTACATCTTCATTATCTGACAATACTTTTTCAGCGGTAGCAGCTTGTGATTCCAGCCTTGTCTGAATGAGTTCCAAACGGTTTGTACGTGCACCGATATTGGATTTTTCAGCATTCATTTTGTCAGTAAAACCGTCGATATCTGACAGAATCTGTTTTGAATCTGCTTCGGAAAGCGTACCTTTGCTTAAAGAAGCTTCTAAGGAGTTGAGAAATTCAAATACATTATCCCCATTTTGAGCGACGCCCCCGAAAGCTGAATTCGGGTCAGAATTCACTTTCAGCACTGCCCCGTTCGAGATGTTGATGTTAACATCCGAAGCACTAGTGTAATTTTCATAGTTGTACGTATATGTACCGTCAGCATTTTCAGTAATCGGCGGGACGTCTGAATTGGTTCCGTTAAACAGGTAACGCCCGTTCACCTGAGTATTCGCGACAGAAACGAGCTGCTTTTTCAGCTGGCCGATTTCTGTACCGATTGCTTTTAATTCCGTTTCACCGTTCGAATCACTTTTGGCCTGAACCATCAAGTCCCGGATTTTCCCCATAATATCGGTTTCTGAGTTTACGCTTGATTCCGAGTTTTCCAGCCATGTAAAACCTTGCGAAACATTCCGCTGATATTGGTTTACCTGCGCAAGCTGAGTACGGTACTGCATTCCCTTCATTGCAACGACCGGGTCATCAGAAGCTTTCGTGATTTTTTTCCCCGTAGACACTTGCTGCTGAAGCCGATCGAGCTTGTCATAACTTGAGCCGATAAATCGAAGAGAATTTTTTGCGATCATCCCTTGAGTTACTCTCATTTACTTATCTCCTATCTTCCTCCGGTGCCCATACCGTTAATAATTTTATCGAATATTTCATCCTGCATCGTTATGATTCGCGCAGCGGCATTATAAGCGTGTTGAAACTGAATCATATTTGTCATTTCTTCATCTAAAGACACGGCGCTGACTGATTGTCTCCTTTGATCGGCTGAAAGAGTGTTGCTTTCAGAGTTGTTCATAAGATTGGCCGCTTTTTGTGAATTAACGCCCAGCTTGCCGATAAGGGATTCATAAAAGTCATTAATTGTAGTGGTTTCACCGTTAATAGTCAGCTTGCTGTTCTGCACGGCTGCCAGGTTAGTCGCGTTTGTGCCGTCACTTTTTTCTCCGTTTAACGACGCTGCGATATTGTCAGTAGACGCGAGGATTTTGTCACTGACTTTTATTTTCGCTGCCGCACCTTTTGCCGGCACCGCTTCATCACCGCTGAAATCAAAAAATGCCGCGCCCTGTTCGCCTGTATAGGTCTTTCCTTTTTCGTGAACTGCGTTAAACGCGTCAGCAAAGGATAGCGCCATATTGTCAAGAGCCGTCAGCATTTCAGGGTAGAGGCCTTTTTCTTCTCCATTCGACATATAGCCGTATGACTCAATAAGACCTAAAAGTGAGCCTTTTCCGGTAAATGCATCCGCATTGACCTCGCTGCTGCCGATTGACACACTCGACACAAGGCCGCTGTCCTTGTCGTAGTTGATTTTCATTTCTGAAACGGTTTTTGTATTACCATCCAGCAGCGTTCCGAGAGAATTGTTGTTTCCGTTCAGCAATTCCACGTTAACCGTGCCCTCAGCAGTCGCCAAGGAATGCCCGCCCGACTTATTATATGAAACTTTTATATTTGCCATAGAAGATAATTGATCAATCAATCTGTCTCTTTGGTCATATAAATCATTAGGGAGCATACCGCTCGGTTCAACTGCCGCTATTTGAGTATTAAGGTCATTCAGCTGATTGAGAATTGAATTGA
This sequence comes from Bacillus sp. Bwzl_19, assembly GCF_054900515.1. Taxonomy (NCBI): domain Bacteria; kingdom Bacillati; phylum Bacillota; class Bacilli; order Caryophanales; family Bacillaceae; genus Bacillus; species Bacillus sp. Bwzl_19. The sequence continues at coordinate 3,169,426 of NZ_CM142729.1, forward strand.
CCTGGTCCGCTGTGTTATCCAGATTCTTTTTAATATCACCCTGAATGTTAGTCAACGAGGTAGATATATAGTTAAAACTTTCAGCAAGAGATTTCCCCTGCTCCTGCAAGACTGAGCGCGCTCCCGTATTTTCCGGATTCGTCGCCAGATCCTGAAGGGCATTCCAAAACGAACTGAGCGATCCGTTTAAACCGTTATCGTCAAGCTCTTTCATGACGCCTTCCATTTGCGATAATGAATTGGAACGGGCTGTATAGTAGCCTAATTTTGTATTTTCAGTTCTGTACTGATAGTCTAAAAAACTGTCTCTGACGCGCTCCACTGAACCGGCTTTAACACCTGTTCCGATTTGGCCGGCTGTCAGATCACTGTTTTTTGATACAGCGGGATAAGGACTCGTCGATTGTAACGTGACTCGCTGCCTTGTATATCCTGCTGTATTTGCATTTGCAACGTTATTTGAAACGGTGCTCAATGCAGTCTGCTGCGCACTCAGTGCACGCCTTGCTGTTTCGAGCCCCATAAAAGTCGATGGCATTGAAAATCCTCCGTTCTAAGCTTTTGAATCGAATAATGTCAAACGGCTGACAGGCTGGCGTGCCGTTTGCGGCTCTTTATAATTCATATTCTCTTTTTCACCCGGCATTATCATATCGAATGCCCCGGAGATGAATTGCAAAGCCTGAATCGTGAGCTGTTTGTTCATCTCGTTCACTTCTTTCAGACGGTCAAGAAGCGCAGACAAAGAGTGAAATAACCCTTCAAGCTCCTGTTTTTCGCTGCCTGAAGTTCTGGAGATGCATGCAGCAATTGTGTTGTCCTCACTGCCGCTGAGAAACTGAGAAGTCAGCTTGATTCGTTCTTCTTCAGTCTGCCCGATTGCCTGAATATACTTTTGCTCTTTAGTCAATATGTTGGAAAGCTCTTTTGTTTTACCTGCTTTCAGCGCTTCCGTTTTCTCCTCAGACAGCGTGAGCAGATGTTCATGCAGTGCGCAAAGTCGCTTCAGTTGATCAATAATTGGCTTTGCTGACATTGGCTTTCTCCTTTTTATTGCTTTTTATAGAAATTCACTATTTTTTCAGCGATGCTGTTTGAATCTATTTTATATGTTCCGCTCTCTATATCCGCTTTCAGCTGAGCGATTTTTTCCTGACGTGTTTTAGTGACCGCATCTGACGCATTTTGAAGCTCTTTTGCATGAGAAGAAATTTCCACTTTGTCTTTCGGCTTTGCAGCCTCTTTTTGTACGGCTTGCTTTTCGTAATTTTTTTGGTATGGATTAACGGATTGTGTTCCGTACTGATTGATTTTCATAGGATTCCTCTCGCTTTCTGTTCGCAGTCTAATTCTTTTATCGACTGCGTTATCAGTTAGTTTAGGGAATCAGGTGTTTTTGGTATTATAGGCATAGTATGTGTCATTTGAACTATTTTTCTCTTTGAATTCAGCAGCTGTTTTTTGATTCATATGGTCTAATTGCGACTCAATATCGGTCTGACAGGACTTGCAAAATTTCCCCGTCCTGATCGGATTTCCGCACCTTTCACAAGGGTATGCCAAATTCGGAAGCTGGCTGATCTGAATCCTTTTTTGTTTGATAAACTTGAGGATCAGCTCTTCTTCAACACCTGTTTCCTCAGTAATCTGCTGCATCGTCGACTGTCTGTTGACTTGCTTTCTTAAAAATTTATAGACGGTTTCAAATGCTTTTTCTTCTTCTTTAATACATGCCTGACATACGGTCTGCAGGTTCGTTTTAAAAAATAAAGCATTGCATTTTGGACAATTCGCCAATTCACCCATCGTATTAACTCCTATTCCTTCTTTTATCTGCCTTATATTTCTATCAATTATATCGGCAGGATAAAAGAATGATTTAGCTCCTGATTAAAGTAAAAGAGGAGACCGATAACGCTTTGCCTGCTGTCAGCAGAGCTCCGGCAGCTTGATGCAGTGTGGCGCCCGTCGTATAAATATCGTCTATTAAAATGACGTTCATACCTTCGGCGGAGTTTTCGGCAGCTGAAAACTTTTTTTCTGCGGAGAGCCTTTCTGTTTTGCTCTTTTTGGATTGTTTTTCATTGTTCAGTCGGATGAGGGGGGAAATGACGGGCATTCCGAGCAGCGAGGCCAGCAGCTCGGATTGATTAAATCCGCGCTCCGCCAGCCGTTCGGGGCTCAGCGGAATAGGGACGAGGATATGTGTATTTGCCGGATATGCCGCTTTAAAGCCGGCAGTAAAATCACGTTCAAATGTTTGAATGATTTTCGTATCACCCCTGAATTTAAACCGGGCCAATGAGTCCTTCATTGCATCATTATACAAAAAAACCGAACGGTTCTGCCGCAACAAAAAGCGCTGTTCCGTTTTTGATTCCCGCGCCATGCAGTCAGCGCATTTTTTGTTTGACTGCTGAGGCCTTCCGCATAAACTGCACACGGGGCCTTCGATTTTTTCAAATTGATTGCTGCATGCGCTGCATACCTCTTGCTCCGGCGCCAGAGAAAATAGAGAACTCCAAGTCAGTGATCTTGACATTGGTGAGTCACACAATAAACAATTCAGAGAAATTACGCTCCTTCCCGAGTCTCACAGAACTCGCTGGGATTAACCGAAACAATCGCCGCTGATTCAGCAAGAATGACAAGCAGCGCCGTATTTTTCTGTTTATCAACCATCTCTGCTTTTGCGTAAGCAACTTTCTTTTTATCAGTAACATATGCCGGTTCAGCCCGGTTTAATGAAAGTGCCAGTACATCATTTTTGCATACCCGGCATGTGCATTTCATATGAAGCTGAGGTATATAGCGGTCGAGAAGTTCCTTTAATACGATTTCTTTAGAATTGACAAGCATGTTGACAGCTCCTCATAGGAAAAGTATGAGTATACTGTATCACGTTTTCTGAAATTAACTAGTCCAACAATTTATTTTTTTGTGCCAATTTGTTCATATATTCTATATGTTTTTTTGCTTTCTTCATACCGTTTGTCATTCCGAAATGAAACATGACGACATCACCGCTGAAATGTTTATAATGCCTGCCCGTTCTGCCTGCAATCTGTACGAGTGCGCTCTCAGTAAAGATAGGTGCTTCTGCGCCGAGGACACAAGTCTGGACTTTAGGTACGGTAACCCCTCTTTCTAAAATCGTAGTCGTTACCAGCAGGTCAAACCGTCCCTCTCTGAACCGTTTCACTTTATCCTTTCTGCATGTGTCTTCCGCATGCACGCCTTCTGCACGGATGTTTAATTTCTGAAAATAATCCGTTGTCTTTCTTAATATATGTACAGACGGAACGAATAAGAAAACCGGCAGTCGTGATTGAAGTTTTTGCCGGACCCAATCCGTTACAGAACGCGGCAGTTTTCCTTTCTCAAGCTTCTTCTTCCAATTGCCGCACCACAAAAAACGCGGCTCCGGGAGCGGTTTCCGATGATATCTGGCCGGTATGCGAACGCTTTTCAGCAAACCGGCCTCAGCCCTCTTTTTTAATGTGTCTGAAGGAGTTGCCGTTACATAAACTAGGGCGCTGTTTTTCTTTCTGGCTTTATCAACCGCAAATCTTAATGTCTCATCAGCTGAAAAAGGAAAAGCATCTACTTCATCTATTATCATTACATCAAAAATATCTCGATAGCGCATCAGCTGGTGAGCGGTTGAGATCATTAGCGGAGTCAAGCTGCCTTTGTCCTCACTGCCGCCGTACAAAGCAGAAACTTCGACTTTCTCAAATGCTTTTTTCAGTCTCGGCAGCAGTTCAAGTACGACATCTGTACGCGGAGTCGCGACACAGACGCGCAAGCCGTGATTCAGCGCAAACTCTATACCCGGAAACAGCATCTCTGTTTTCCCTGATCCGCAAACCGCCCATACCAGCAGCTCTTGTTTCTCTTTTATCGCTTCTATAAGCGCTTCCGCCGCCTGCTTCTGTCCGTCTGTCAGTGTTCCTTCCCAAGAAAGCTTGATAGGCTCCCAGCTGTTTTCAGCCGCTAGATTCCAAGAGTATAATGACGTCAGTTCATCAGCCCTTCCCATTACGACACAGGAACGGCAATAGGTAATATGTCTTTTGGCAGAGGGCGCCCAAAATACCGCAAAGCGGGCTTGGTCAGACTGGCCGCATCGGCGGCAGACATAACGGTTTTTCCGGCGGATGACTGACGGCTCGGCCGTTATATATTCTTTTTCTATAAAACGCTTGATGCACTGATCAGAAAACGGAATCTCAGATCTCAATAAATGCCTGCCGTAAAAGAAATCCCGCACCTTCGAAAATTCTGAAGCACCTACGGACATCTCTCAGCCTCCTTTCTGCTCAAAGTATGCCTGCCGGGAAACTTTTTGTCGAATTACGAAAATAAGAAAATAAAAAATCTCCGCCCTTGAAAACGGAGATTTGCACTTAGTTTTTAAAACACCAGCCGATTCCGATGGCGCCTTCGCCCAAATGGGTTCCGATCACAGCTCCGAAATAGCTGTTATAGAATTCGACATGAGGATATTTACCGCTTAATTCTTGAATAATTTCAGCAGCTTCTTCTTCCCTGTTTGCATGAATGACAGCGGCCCGCATCGGGATTCCTTTACTTGCATCCTCGGCAAACAGCTCCAAAATTCTAGAAATCGCTTTTTTGCGTGTCCGAATCTTCTCAAAAGGAACAATTAGCTTATTGTCAAAATGAAGAATAGGCTTTACCTTTAACAGACCGCCGATAAAAGCCTGAGCACTGCTTAGACGCCCGCCCCGCTGCAGATGTGATAAATCGTCCACCATAAAATAAGCACGGACTGTTTTTTTCATTTCTTCCAGCTCTTTTATAATCTCTTCCGGAGAGTCAACTCCGTCTTTAATAAGCTGTGCAGCTTTTAATGCATAAAAACCTTGCGCTAAACAGCTGATTTCTGAATCAAAAGGATAAACTTTAATATGATCAACCATAGCGTTTGCCGAAGCGGCGCTGTTATAAGTTCCGCTGATTCCGCTGGACAAATGTATGCTTATGACTGCATCATATGTTTTGCCCAGCTCTTCGTACAATGCGATTAATTCACCGAAAGAAGGCTGGGACGTAGTCGGCAGCTCATCATGATTTTTCACTTCTTTATAAAAGCTTCTCCAGTCGAGTTCTGTTTCTTCTCGGAATGTTTTTTCACCGAAAACCACTTGAAGAGGGATCATATGAATATGATGTTCTTCTCTCATCTCTATCGGAATATATGCTGTACTGTCTGTTACAACTGCAATATTCATCACTTTACCTGCCTTATTAAGTACTTAATACGTATTTTAATAGATATGTAGCCGTAAAAAAAGACTTGCCATAATAGGCAAGTCTTCTCACACAGACTAACGCATCTCTACCCAGCCGTTTTTAATGGCTACGACAACAGCTTGTGTCCGGTCATTAACGTTCATTTTCTGCAAAATATTACTCACGTGGTTTTTCACTGTTTTCTCACTGATAAACAATGATTCACCGATTCCGCGGTTGCTTTTTCCGTCTGCAAGCATTTGCAGCACTTCACATTCCCGTCTCGTTAATATATGTAATGGTCTCCGAATTTCCGGATAAACCTCATGCTGAGGGTGAGCAGAAACTCCGCTTGTCGCAAGACGGCGGAATTCGTTGACAAGATTGTGGGTTACTTTCGGGTGAAGGTAAGAACCGCCCTCGGCTACCACTTTCACTGCCTCGATTAAAGTATCCGCGTCCATCTCTTTCAGGAGATAGCCTCTTGCACCTGTTTTTAAAGCATGAGTCACATAGTTTTCATCATCATGGATGGAGAGGATAATTACCTTAGATTCAGGGTACAGCTCAACAAGCTGCTTAGTAGCCTCTACTCCATTTACATTCGGCATATTGATATCCATTATGACGACATCGGGATGATAATGCTCGACGATACGAGCCGCTTCATCTCCATCGTCACCTTCTGCTACCACTTCAAAGGTAGGTTCAAAATCCAATATTCTTTTTACACCCTCACGGAATAGTTGATGGTCGTCGATAATAACAATATTTACTTTAGTCACACGCTACGCCTCCTTATCCTATTGTTCTATATACGCCGCTGTTCGGTCAATATGTCTTTTGGCTCTATTTAACAAATTATAGGCCGAGAGATAAAGGAACCTTAATCATGATAAATGTCCCAAGACCTAGTTTAGAGTCTATCGTTATCGTTCCTTCGAGCAGATCTACTCTTTCTTTCATTCCCAGCAAGCCGAATGACTTGTTTTTCTTTTGTTTAGCTTCCTTGATATCAAAGCCTTTTCCGTTGTCCTTAATAATAAGAACCACAAAATCAGCAGTTACTTCCACTTTTACTGTAATTTCCTCTGATTCTGAATGCTTCAGCGCATTTGTGACGGCTTCCTGAGCGAGACGGAAAAGCGCCACTTCAAATTGCGGGGCAAGCCTTTTGTTCTCCGTGTCTCCGATGCACTGAAAATGTATTTTCACCTTTCCGTTGTATTCTTCAGTTGTATAAAGATATTTTCTCAGTGTCGGAATCAGCCCGAGATCGTCCAATGCCATCGGTCTTAAATCATATATAATCCTTCTGACTTCGTAAAGAGCATTCCGCACATTCTGGCGAAGATTTCTGATTTCCTGAAAGCCGTCCTCCGTGCCGCGGTCGCGGAAGATCCGTTCTATCAATTCCGATCTCATCATAACATTTGCCAGCATTTGAGCCGGACCGTCATGAATTTCTCTGGAAACTCTTTTTCTTTCTTCCTCCTGGGCTTCGATAATTCTTAAACCGAAATCTTGTTTAGCCTGCGCATCGGCAAGCAGAAGCCCTACTTGGCGAAGGTCTTGATTCAGGTAATTCAGAACGACGGTTATTTGGCTGACCAATGATTCTGACCGTTCAATGATTTCCTGAAGCCCCAAAAGGCGGCGTTCTAAATCATCTCTGCGCTCCCGCAGCTGCTTTTCACGCTGCTGGATCATCGTCAGTTCCACTTGAAGTTTGTGCGCCTTTTCATAGGCGTTGCGAATTTCTTCTTCGCTGAACTTATGGAAATTTCCGCTTACTTCCGACAAGCGGTTTCTTGCATGCCGGGTATGTACTTCGAGTTTGTCGCCCAGCTCAATGACTTCGTACACCTGCTGTTTGATCTGTTTGAGTTCTTCGACCAGCTGCTCATATTGCTGGCGCGACTGCTCTCCGATTTGAAAAACCTCGTCCTTACTCCCGTCCACGGTTTTCAGCATTTTCATAAGTATAGAATCCAAAACTTTGGAGTCCATCTTCGATTTATTCATCAGTCTCCCTCCGTAACGGTGTTGTTATGTATTTTTATTATAAATGTAATTGAACTGCAATTTGTGTCGAATTATAATGAAAGAATGCGTATATTCTAGAAAAAAACATTTTTATATAGTATCTTACTCTTTCATAATACCAAAATATGCGCAAAAATTCTAAAGTCTGTTCGAATTTGTAGAAACAAGTCTTTTAATGCTTGTCAGGAGGGTCCAGCAATCATGCTGCACAGCTATTTAACTGTTAAAGAAACAGGTGAACATGAGATTGTGATCGAAAAATCACGTTTTATCTGCCACCTGAGCCGTGCCGCTTCTGAATCGGAAGCGCAGGAATTTATACAAAAGATCAAAAAACAGCACTGGAATGCGACTCATAACTGCTCAGCTTATCTGATCGGAGAAACGGATCAGATACAAAAGGCGAATGATGACGGTGAACCAAGCGGCACAGCCGGCGTACCCATGCTGGAAGTGCTGAAAAAACGCGGCCTGAAAGATACCTGCGCGGTGGTTACCCGGTATTTCGGCGGAATAAAGCTCGGAGCAGGCGGATTGATTCGCGCATACGGGAAGTCAGTTTCTGAGGGGTTAAATCATATAGGAGTTACGGAACGGAAGCTGATGCGGATTATGCATACATCGGCAGATTATACGTGGCTCGGCAAGATAGAGAATGAACTGAGAGAATCAGTTTTTTTACTGAAGGAGATCCATTATGCGGATCATGTCGAATTTGAAACATACGTTGAAGAAAAAGACAAAGAAGCGTTTATAAAATGGATGACAGAGCTGACGAACGGCAAAAGTATTAATACAGAGGGAGAACTGACGTATTTAGAAACAGACGTCAGCCCTAAAGGAGACTAATGTAATGGCTGAACGTGTAAGAGTACGTGTTCGAAAGAAAAAGAAAAACAAACGAAAGATTATTTTCAAACGGATTTTGCTGCTGCTTACCCTCGTTTTGTTAGTTGCTGCCGGGTTTGGCGGGTACAAAGTATACAAAACGATCAATGCGGCAGATAATGCATATGATGCCCTTTCCCGCGGAGATAAATCAAAACTGCGGGATGAAGTCATCGATATGAAGAAAAAACCGTTCTCCATTTTGTTTATGGGGATCGAAAATTATGCCACAAGCGGAAAAGGCGGACGATCAGATTCTCTTATTGTTGTTACCCTTGATCCGAGAAATAAAACAATGAAAATGCTGAGTATTCCGCGTGATACGCGGGTGACGCTTGCCGGCGATACAACCGGTAAAAAGTCAAAAATCAATGCGGCTTTTGCTAAAGGCGGAGCGGATGAAACCGTCTCAACTGTAGAAGACTTATTAGGCATACCGATTGATAAGTATGTCACTGTCGATTTTAACGGTTTTAAGGATGTTATTGATGAAGTCGGCGGAGTCAATGTAAAGGTGCCATTTGATTTCGACGAGATGAGTGACGTCAGTAAAAAGAAACGGATCTACTTCAAGAAAGGAAACATGCATTTGAACGGTGAACAGGCTCTGGCTTACGCGCGGATGAGAAAGCAGGATAAGCGCGGAGACTTCGGCCGTAATGACCGCCAAAAGCAGATCCTAAACGCACTGATCGACCAAATGTCTAAGGCTGGAAATATTGCTAAGATCGATAAAATCGCTGAAACAGCGAGCAATAACGTACAAACGAATATCCGCATCACTGAAGGACTCGCCCTTCAGCAGATTTACAGCGGCTTTACCAGCAAAAAGATTGATACACTGACCATAACAGGAACAGATTTATATTTAGGCGGAGGCGGAACCGCGTCTACGGGCGGAACGTATTATTTCCAACCGGACCCCGCCAATCTCGAAAAAGTACGGCAAACCTTGCAGAAGCATTTAGATTATCCGGCCGGAAGCAGCACTGCGGCCGATCCTGCTTCTGACAGCACCGGAACAGACGGTACGACGGATTCAACTTCCGGCGGCACAGGAGCAGACGGTACGACGGATTCAACTTCCGGCGGCACAGGAACAGACGGCACCACTGATTCGAATTCCGGCGGCACAGGGACCGGCGGCACGACCGATTCAACCAACGGTACTGCGGGTGCAAACGGAACGGACAGCACACAGCCCGGCAACACAAATTCAAGCGGCACAACAGGCTATTAACAGAAAACCCGATCCTTTGAGAAGGATCGGGTTTTTCTATATAATTAAGAGAATAGCAGAAACAAAGAAAAAGCAGACCATTTGCATGATCTGCTCTTTTTAATTCTTCTTTACCAATCTCTTGTAAAACTTGGTAAATGGTTTAAATTGTTCATTTACTAACCCTGTGACCTCTGCTATGATTTGCATAAATACAATCAATACAAAAATAATAAACAGCGAAAGCCATATGGTCGCGCTTTTCAGCAGGATGGCACTGATGCTGAAAATAAAGCCGATTAAATAAATGATGATGACAGCCGTGCGGTGTGAAAGCCCGAAGGCCATCAGCCGGTGGTGTATATGTGACTTATCAGGCGCTGAAATCGGCTGTTTGTTTAGTATCCGTCTGATGACAGCGAACGTCGTATCAAAAATCGGCACGCCCAAAATAATGATCGGAATGATGATACTGAATAAAGTCACGCTTTTATAAAGACCTAATAATGAGAGTACTGAAATGACGTATCCGAGAAAGAGCGATCCGGTATCTCCCATAAATATTTTTGCCGGGTGAAAATTATAAAATAAAAATCCGAGTGTGCTTCCTATCACAACGAGAGAAAGTGACAGGATAAGGATTTTGCCTCCGGATAACGCCATTACTGCGATGGTGGACAGTCCGATGACCGACAGACCGGCAGCGAGACCGTCCAAACCGTCAATCAGGTTCATCGCGTTCGTGATACCGACGATCCATAACACAGTCAGCGGGTAAGCGACCCATCCCAATTCTAAACGTTCCGTTAAAAACGGCACGGAGAAAAAGTCCATTTTCAGTCCCGTGCTCACAATCATAATGGCTACGGCTAACTGGACGAAAAACTTTACCTTTGCGCTTAATTGGTATTTATCATCAAGAATTCCTAAAATAACAATAATAAACGCGCCCACCGTGATGGCGGTCATCTTCGTTTCATTATATATGCCGGCCGCGAGCACACCCGCCGCTACGCCGATAAAAATGGCCAATCCGCCCATACGGGGCATTATTTTATCATGTACTTTTCGGTTGCTGGGCTGGTCAACTGCACCTATTTTGATCGCAATTTTTTTTACGATAGGAGTTAGGATTAAAACCGTTAGCAGAGAGACAAAAAACGCAACAACTATGCGAAACATGCGTTCGTCAAGCATAAAGAAGTCTCCTTTGGAATTATATGAAGTCTTTTCTGATATTGAACCGTTCCTTCCATTATAATTCTTACTAGTTATTATAACAAGCATCATCAAAAAGAAACACGCAAATCAAAAAATGCGCTTTCCCTTTTAATGGGAGTGCGCATTTTTCATGATTCCCGTGCATTCGAGCATATGGCCGAATAAAACATTCCAATCCCGTCTTCGGGCCAATTCACGGCGCAATGCCTCGTAAGATCCGCCGCGATCCGCTGCCAAGAGCGATTCACAGGCTGCGATGAAATCTGCGGGGTCGCTGCCTTCAACGTATTCATAAACATAAGGCCTTTTGATTTTGGCCGTAGAAGCAAGGTTGCAGCCGACAACCGGTTTGCCGGCAGCTAAAAATTCAAAAAGCTTGAGCGGAAATACCGCGTCATTATAAGGCGAATTTTTATAAGGCATAATGCCGATGTCGACGAGCTGCATATAGGACGGCACTTCATTCGGCGCAGCAGGTCCCGACCAGATGACATTCGGCCGCTTCAGAAGCGACTTGAAATCCGGCTCATCCTCAGCCGTGTTCGGACCTACCAATAAAATCGTCCAATCCGGCCGTAAATCTGCCGTTTCCGCTAAAAGCGCGAAATCGAGCTTCGGTTTGATGCCGCCGATAAAACCGAGAACCGGCCCATTTCTTCCCTGTAAAATGTCTTCATCCGGGTGTTTATTTTCCTGTGAAAACAGGTCATATTCCACTCCGTTTTCAATGGTGAAGACCTTCTGGCGCGGGTTCTCCAGCTTTTTTCCGACCTCCTGATGAAGACAGTCAGATGTGCACGTAATGGAATCGGCACGCTGAATGATTCTCATTTCCGCCTGTTTTATGATATTTCTTCTGATATTTGACAGCACACCGGCACGTCCGCTGATCGGAGCCGCCCACAGATCACTGCAATCGTAAATCACTTCATCCCAAGGAAACAGTTCTGACAGAAGCGGAAAACCGGGGAAGGTGTACCATAAGCAGCAGCGGGCCCCTTCTCTTTCTTCCTTCAGCACGTTCAGCAATGGTGAAAGCTTATTCCTGTAGCAAAAATCTGTATACCTGCCGAAGCGGAAAGCTTTCTGCTTCAGGAGATCCTTTACTGCGAACTGCCGGATTCCCTCGGCAATCCCAGTCATTTGCCCGTCATTTGCGCGCGGGGACGGACATACCCAAATGACGCTTTTCGTTTCTTTTTGCCTGGCGAGAAATTCAGCCAGCCGGTGCCGTCTGTATCTCAGCCGGTCATGACCCCATTCCGCCGCTCCGACGATTACGTGAATAATCGGTTCCACCTTCATCACCCAGCTCCTCTAACGCCTACAGTCTTTTCATGACCGCGTTTTTCGCATATTGCATAAAACACCACGAAGCCTTGATAAAGTGCAGGCGCTCAATTTCTCTATAAACAAACCATGTTTTTTTGGCGGCTTTCCACTTGTTGCTTGAAATTGAATTCTGCACAAGCCTGTATTCTGAAAGGCACTCATTCAGGCCGTAAGCTGTAAATCCCCTTTTCAGAAGGGACAGCCATGTCGCCAAATCCTGCCGCGTTCTGATATCAGGCATTTGAATCTGCCCCGTCTGTTCTCTGTCAATCATGACCGTTAAACATCCGATAATCGTGTTTTTTAAAGCTTCATCATAGGACAGGCTTTCAGGCGCTTGAATCGTTTTGTCCGTCGGCGTTCCGTCCTGCTCCATGACGCTGTAGCCCGTGAATGAAAATGCACAGGACCGCTCTGACATAAACGCCAGCTGTTTTTGAAGCTTTTCCTTTTTCCATCTGTCATCGCTGTCCAAAAATGCGACATAACGCCCCTTGGCATGCTCGAGGGCTGTATTTCTGGCAGCCGCGGCTCCCCGGTTTTTGTCTAAATAAACGACGCGGATCCGCTCATCCTTTTGTTCATATTGCCGTAAAATATCTCTCGTTCCGTCCGTTGAACAATCATCCGCGATAATCATCTCCCAATGCGGGTGGCTTTGGTGTAAAACGGATTGAATCGTGTCTTCGATATATTCACTTGCATTATAAGACGGTGTAATGACAGATACGAAAGGTTTCCAGTTTGTCATGGTCACATCTCCATCGCAGATTTTTAAAAGGACTCTCTAAAAAACTCAGGAATGACAATGAACATAAATGCAACTGCAATGCCGATCAAAACGCCCAGAACCGCTTTCTTTTTCGGCGGCATGCCCTGTCCCGCCGTTTCACTCACCGGCTCTGAATTAATGACGCCGGCAGCTTTCAGGTTCAGCTGTGTGTTTTTCAATTCGTATAAAAATCTTTCCTTATCCACTTTGGCATCCGCGCTGACGGTTTCTCCCTGAAGCGCGTCAATACTCTGACGAACCACTTTTGCCCGTTTTTCAAACAGCTCCTGATCATTCTTCAGAAAAGTCTTTATGACAGCCTGAAACACCGATTCGGCCTCCTGTTTGTCTTGGTCGCTGTAACTGACCGTGATCAATGAATCTGACTGTGTTTCGACAGTCAGTTTACTTTTTACGGCTGTTCTTTCTTCGTCTGTTTTTTCAGGCAGAGCCTGCTTTAAAAAAGTATCGCTCGTCAAAAGGAGCGGAATTTCTTTTGTGTTGTTATAAAGCGGATGATCATAATTTCCCGCGGCGATCGCGGCTGCCGATGTGAAACTGCTGGTTCCGGTGATTTTTGACGGCAATAGATAACCGGCCGCCCCTAGGACAACGGGCAGCGCAATGATCCAAATGATATTCTTTTTGATACGCCGGGTTAATCTTGTCAACATATCCTTCATCTCGCATCTCCCTGTTTTTCATAGTACGCCGTAACGGCAGGCTCCTTTTGTAAACGCCTCAGAATATTGACCGCCGCAATCACGAGTGAGAGAAATACCCAGTGAAAAAATAAATTTGATACGGAGCTTGGGCTGATGCTGCTTACCAAAAAACCGGCCATCGCCGTGATAAGTCCTTCTGTGATCAGTCTTGACTGATTTTCCGTTTTTCTTTCATGCCATTTATAAAGTGTCCAAAAAAGGAACAAGTAGACTGTCAGATAGCCGAGCATCGTAAGCACGCCGAAGTTAGCCATAATCTCGACGAGCCAGTTGTGCACTTCAGCTACGCCGCCCGTATCATACACGGGCTCAGCTTTTAAATAGTACGAGACGTTTCCCGCACCCACTCCGAACCCCCAGGAATCAATCACGTAGTGAAAGGCGTTCTTTAAAAGATTCGCCCGCGCGAGGTTCGATGGAAGCGGGTGCTGTCCCGGCATCGCCTGCGGAGCTGAAAAGAGATTCAAGAAGGCATTGGTGATACGGCCCGCAAATAAAAGCGCAAAGAGCGCAGCACCCGCCCCCGCAGCGTACAGCGCGAGTTTTTTCAGCAGGGAAGGCAGCAGGATGAAGACGTATACAGCCGCCCCCGCGCATATGCCCAGCAAACTCGCGCGCGAACCGGTCAAAATGATTAAATACAAAGCGCAGATCGCAAAGAGCAGGCTGACGGCCTTCACATAACCGTTTTTCATATTTTTCACCGCCGCCGCGTACAGAAAGAAACTGATGCATAAAAACGTCGCGAAATCATTTTGATTAAAGAAAACGGACGTCGGATAATGCTGTTTGTACTGCGGCCCGTTATAAAGCGTGGAGCTCGGCAGATGGTGATGTGTAAAATGATTGTAAAAGCCGATCGCCATCACAAAAATGGTCATCACAAGCCATATGCCGTAAAAAACCATCAGCTGATCAAGGCGCTGAATAAACATGACGACGAGATAAATCAAAAACATGCCCATCGCCATTAAAGCTAAATATTTAATCCCGTACGTCACGGATTTTGCCCACAATAGCGATATGAGACCGTATGTAAACCATAAGGCGAAAAACATCAGAACCCCTTTTACATTCACCCGATTCCATCTGTCAATATGATGCCGGTTTGTCAGGATGCCGGCGATGTGAAGGGCGCCCGCCCCGATTAATAACAGCCGGTATATAAATAAGCTGAAAAAACCGAGATGGATGGCAAAGAAGGCCTGATTCAGAAATGTACACGCGATCAGTATATAAATGAGCCCCATAAACATCCGGCCGTTTGTTGTAAAGGCGGATATCAAAGCAAGTCCGGCAATACCGATCATGGCGGCAAGCAGCAGCACGGTGAATTTTCCAAAACCGGCATCCGCTCTGACCGCCTCCAGCATGATGAATACTCCTGTAATGACAGCGGCAAGCAGCACTAGAACATGTGCCGCTGAACGTTTGATACTCACATGGCAAACCCCTTTCCAAAACCGGCAGCCGAGCCGGGCTGCCGAGAGCCTGAAAACAAATCTTTTTCTATCTTGCCAATTCTTTTATTTGCCGGTCGGCATGAACCGCGGGACGTCCGACGGAATGATAAGTGAATCCTGAAACCCTCATATATTCCAGCGGGAATATATTTCTGCCGTCAATGATGACCGGCCGTTTGAGCAGCTGCTTCGCCCTCTGAAGATCCATCTCCTTGACTTCCGGCCAATCAGTTGTAATCAGGCATGCGTCCGCGTTTTCGATGGCACTGTACAGCTCTGTGTGATATTCAATGCCGCCGTCTCCTAATACAGCAGACGCTTCGGGAATCGCGATCGGATCATACGCTTTCACGTGAGCGCCCTGCTCTTTAAGACTTGAGATGATATCAAGAGCCGGGGCGGAGCGGACGTCATTTGTGTGCGGTTTAAAAGCCAGCCCCAGTACGGCCACGGTTTTCCCCTTTACCGGACCGATGACGCGGTTCAATTTTTCCGTAATGCGTAGCCGCTGCTTTTGATTGGTTTCAATGACTGCTTCCATCATTTGAAACGGATAGCCTGCGGCGTTTGCGATATGCAATAAAGCGGTTGTATCTTTCGGAAAGCAGGAGCCTCCGAACCCAATACCCGCCTGCAGAAATTTATTCCCGATGCGGCTGTCTAGGCCGACGCCTTCTGACACGTGAGAAATGTCCGCCCCGACACGTTCGCAAATATTGGCGATATCGTTAATAAAGGATATTTTTGCGGCTAAAAAAGCATTTGCGGCATACTTAATCATTTCCGCGCTTTCAAGATTGGTCTTTACGATTTTTGTACGGAACGGCTTATGAAGCTCTTCAATAACCGAAGCGGCATGTTCGCTTGTGGCGCCGATGACCGCCCGCTCCATTTCCATCGTATCCCGCACTGCCGAGCCTTCGCGGAGGAATTCAGGATTTGACACGACATCAAACGGATGGTTTCCCTTCGACGCTTCGCTGACGATTTGGTAAACGAGCTTCCCCGTCCCGACCGGAACGGTGCTTTTGTTGACAATGATTTTGTATCCGTTCAGCTGTTCTCCGATTGTCTGCGCCGCTGCCTTAATATAGGTCAGATCGGCTTCACCCGTATTTGACATCGGCGTCCCGACGGCGATATAGATGATATCAGCGGCTTTCACAGCCGACTCAATTTCAGCCGTAAAGGATAAACGCCCGGCACTGACATTTTTTTCAGCTAATTCCTCAAGCCCCGGTTCATATATCGGGATGACTCCGTTTTGCAAGCTTCTGATTTTCGCTTCATTGATGTCGCAGCAAGTCACATGATTGCCGATTTCCGCAAAACAAGTTCCAGATACAAGACCTACATACCCTGTTCCTAATACAGCGATTTTTTTCACAGCTTCATCCCTCTTTCGAAAGGTTCTCCTCTTGCCCGGCCCGGTTCATTACGGTCCGGTATTTCTCTTTCAGCGCTTTCGCGTTTTGGCTTGCGTCAAAATACGTGCGGACGGTTTGATAAAGTTCATCGGCAGTTTGCGGCGTCCAAGCCGCTCCTTCATCATATTGCCGAATGGATTCCGCCAGCGTTTCGGGTGAACCCGGTCTGATCAGCAAACGCCGGTATTTACCGAATAATGAAGCGACACCCCCGACATCGGTGCAAATCACCGGCACCTTCAGAGCGAGCGCCTCAATGACCACAGTCGGCATACCTTCACTGTAGGACGGCAGCGCCATGATATCCGACGCCAGCAGATAATCCTGTATCTTGTCATTCGGCACTTGCCCCGTTACGATGTGAGCGGCTTCCCGCAATGAGGATTTGGCGGGTCCGTCACCGACAAATACGGCTTCAAATCTTTGGTCCAATGACTGAACGGCTTTTGATAAGTCGAAAACACCTTTTTCTTTGACAAGCCTGCCGATAAACACGATCAGCTTTTTATCAGAAGGAAGACCTAGCCGTTTTCTGATGGCTTCTTTCGTCTCATTCCTTTTTTGGAAGGCGTCAATCGTGATGCCGATCGGGAGCACGCTGCAATCCGCTTCGCTGAGCTTTTTCATTTGTTCCCGCAGACTGCCGCTGACGGCATAAATATCAGCAGCCTCCCGGACCGCAAGTGTAAATGCGCGATGAGCGCTTTTGCTGTAATGCGGATAGACATTGACATCACTGCCATGCAATGTCAGAACATACGGAATTCCCAAGGCCTTTGAGACAATGGCGGCCGCTCCTCCTGACGGCATGGCGAAATGCGCGTGAATCAGATCGGGCTTCAGGCCGTGCTTTTTGATCGCGGAAAGAACCGATGCCGCCATTCTTTTATGCGGCTGCGCCCATTTCAGCTGCCCGGGAACCGCCCGATAAAACGGCCGGTGGACGGACACGCCTTTCCGCCATTCATGCGCAGGCCTTATATCCTTTTGCCGATATGTCTTTTTCAGCATCCGGAATGGCGCAGCGAGCTTCGGCCGCGGACAAATGACGGTCATCTCCGCGCCGAGCTTTCTCAGTTCTTGTGCCTGCGTCTCATGAAAAACGCCTTCTCCCGGCTTTTCACTGCTCGGATATACACTTGTCATCCACAATACCTTCATAGCAAACGCCCTTTTCTTAATTTACTTTTCATATGCGGATAAGCTTTTCCTAACAGGAATAAATAGCACAATGCGCCGCAGGCTACTGAGATCGCCAGACGCAGCTTTACATCAAGGCTGATCCGCTCGGTGCCGAAGCTGGCTGTAAAAGCGATGACACCCATTGCCGCCGTAAGCAGAAACGGTTTGGCCACGGCTTTGAAATAAGCCGACAGACGCAGTTTAATGACATATGCCAACAGCCAGCGCCCGATCAGGAAATTCAGGATGCTGATGAAAGCGTACGTCCAGGCTACAGTCAAGAGGCTGCCGGACAGCACGGCGGCGTATAAAGACGCACCATACAGCAGCATCACCCCGGCATCCCAATAAAACGCCAGATCAGCCCGCCCTTTTGCCAGCAGCACTGATCCGTTCGGGTTCATCAGGACCCTTAAAATCCCGACGATGGCGAGAACGTTTAAGACTGGGACAGCCGTAAGCCATTTTTCTCCGAAAACCGAAGCCACGAATGCATCCGATACTGAAACCAAACCGAGCAAAAGCGGAAAAGAAATCAGCGCGAGCATTTTGGTCATATTGAGAAATCCTTCTCTGATGACGCTGTTTTCATGCTTGTTTTTCGCAAAGACGGGAAATGCCACTCTTGTAATGATCGGATTAATCTTTAATACCGGAAGCGTGACGATCTGATAGGCCAAATTGTAAATGCCGAGCGCCTCCGCGCCGATAAAACTGCCGATCAGAATCATATCAATATTCGCCCCGAGCCGGTTCACAAGCCGGGAAGACAGCTGAAAGGCCCCGAAAGAAAAGAAACCTTTCATCCCCTTCAGATCAAAAACAAACGCCGGCCTCCATGTTTTTCTGCAGGATATCCAGTACAGAAGACCTTTTGACGATTGCAGCAGCACCTGAGAAATCACATACGCGAGAATCGGATCGGTATAAAAAACCGCAGCCGCCAAATAAACGAAGGACAGCACATTTGAAAAGATTTCAATCTTGCTTAACGTGTTAAACGCCAGCGCTTTTTGCAGCATATACTGATATTGCTGGCCGATCGGTGCGATTAAAAACATGACGGCCAGCACGCGGATCAAATAGGCAAGCTCCTCCCGCCGATAAAAATCGGCAATGAGCGGACTGCTGAAAAACAGAAGCGCAAACAGCGCAAGTCCCGTTATGATATTCAGCCAGTACAGGGAAGACATCTGTTTTTCAGTTACATGATCTTTTTGAATGAGCGCGGCGCCAAAGCCCATATCAAGCGCAATTTGGGCAAACACCACAACCGTTGTGATCATGCCGACAAGGCCGAATTCAGCCAGTGACATGACCCGCCCGAGCAAGGCGAATTGAACGACTTGAATGACCGTAATACACGCTGTCGAAATACTTGTCCATTTAGCGCCGCGCAAGATTTGATTTGTAATACTAGGCATCGTTTTCCCTACTTTTTTGTCTGCTGACCAGAATTTTCTATCGTGCCCCGTCACCGGTCCAGATCACTTTGCACGTTTTGAGCATAATCTTCAGTTCCAATGAAAAGGTCAGGTTTCGGATATAATATAAGTCAAACATCAGCTTTTCCCTCGGTGTCATGTCATATCCCCCGTTGACCTGCGCCCAGCCGCTTAATCCAGGCTTAACAGCCAGCCGCTCCGTAAATCCGGGAATCTCAGCCTGAAACTGTTCCGTAAAAACGGGCCGTTCGGGACGCGGGCCGATCAGGCTCATTTCTCCCCGCAGCACATTTAACAGCTGCGGCAGCTCATCAATACGGGTCCTTCTGATAAAAGCGCCGACCTTTGTTACGCGGGGGTCCTTTTTCAGCGCCCAGACCGCCCCCGATTTTTCAGCATCTATTTTCATAGAGCGGAGCTTATACAAATAAAACGGCTTCCCGTCTTTGCCTACCCGCTCCTGCTTATAAAAAGCCGGGCCGGGCGACTCCAAACGAATCAGTATGGAGAACAGGCCCATTACCGGGAGTGCCGCCAAAAGCCCCGCAAGCGCAAACACAATGTCCATGAATCGCAATAACGGGCCGTTCTTTCCGTTACGGCAGCGGAAGTCCCCTGCCGCACTGCATAGTTATTATTTACATTCATGCTTTTCTCTGCTCCCACTGACACACACCTCACGATTTGTTGGGATGTTTGATGACCTATGCCGTGAGTTTAGCAGATGGATGTTAATTGGAAGTAAAGGAAACGTTAATGTTTATTAGAATGTTTCGATTATTGTTTTTTTATTGTAAATTTATTCATATCCATAAACGGCGGTTACTATAATTAGAAAATGATAATGATGAGCGCGTAACAGCGCAAAAAGCCTGCCGGTCAATTCTGACCGGCAGGCTCCGTACAAAAATATATAAAAGGTTTACTTATAATAAGACACGATTCCATCATTGATGGCTGCAGCTGTCTTTTCCTTATAAGATGCTTGTTTTAATTTACTTGCATCAGACGGATTCGTAATAAAAGCCGTCTCTACCAATACACTAGGCATTTTGGAATATTTAATGACATAGAATGGAGCCGTTTTAACCCCTCTGTCTCTTGTTGATAATGCATTAACAACCTTGGGCTGAATTTGTTCAGCCAGGCGTTTGCTTGCAGCAGCTTGATATGTCTCATCATAGTAGGTCTCAGTTCCGTTTGCAGAAGTCGCGTCATTTGCATTGCCGTGAACACTGATGAATAAATCAGCTCCTGCGGTTGCGCCTTTATTTACCCTTTCCTGCAGGGAATAAAATGTATCATTGGACCTCGTCATGACCGGAAGAGCACCTGAAGCATTTAATTTTGTATTCAGCCTTTTACCGATATCAAGGTTGACGTCTTTTTCTAAAATTCCGTTACCTATAGAACCGGAATCTTGATCTCCATGACCGGGATCAATTAAAATTGTTTTTCCCGATACTGGATTTTTCAGCTGATTGGCTACATTTGAGCTGACAGCCGGGGTGTTCCCGATAATGGTAAAACTGCTTAATTTTTTTCTTCCTATAATTACTCTTGTCTCTTTTGAGAGATTGCTTCCGTTTGTCAGAATGATAGATTGTTTTTTCTTTGCAGCAAGCGCGGCCCCCGCTATTGAGTCTGCATATCCGAAACCATTGCTGACAAATACATTGCCTGTCGGAAGATTTAACTGCTGAACTAAATTGGCCGCAAGTTCATATCGGTTGCTTCCGCTGATTCTTTTTGGAGAAGGAAGTTTATTAAAGACTGAAGCATTTATGCTCCCGGTTCCCCCTGCTACAATAGAGCTTTTGATTCCCTTGCTTTTTATAGCTCCTGCTGTCGCGCTGTTAATATCTGTTTGATTCGTAAATAAAATTGGATATCCGTTCATTGCGGCATATGGAATTGCAGCGATTGCATCAGCATATAAAAATCCGTTTGCAATAACTGCTTTTGAAGCGGCAGGCATTTCCTTTGCTACTTTAGCTGCCGTATCATATCGGTTGCTTCCTGAAATTCTCTTAACACTGATGCCGAGCGCTTTGATTTGATTTGCTGTATTTGCTGATACAGCAGGCGTGCCTCCGACGATAATGACCGTTTTTGTTTTTAATTCTTTCAGACGGGTTTTCGTCTCTGATGACAAATTATCTTTGTTTGTGTAAAGCAGCGGAGCATTTTTTTGATATGCCATAGGCGCGGCGGATATAGCATCTGCATACGATCCTCCGCCGACGACAACAGCTGTACTCGCTGTTGAATACACCTGCTTGGAAAGTG
Source organism: Bacillus sp. Bwzl_19 (assembly GCF_054900515.1). Taxonomy (NCBI): domain Bacteria; kingdom Bacillati; phylum Bacillota; class Bacilli; order Caryophanales; family Bacillaceae; genus Bacillus; species Bacillus sp. Bwzl_19. Next base: position 3,190,694 of record NZ_CM142729.1, read on the forward strand.
CAGCAGCCGTACCGTACCTGTTGCTTCCCCCTACTCTTTTAACCGCGTTGTCAGCTAAAGCTGACGGGATAAATAAGATGAGTCCCAGCATAGAAATTATCAGGACTTTAAGATAAGAACGCAATTGCCTTCCTCCTGCTCTCTTTTATTTAATAGTCAGTCAATGTTGTGCCCGGGTAATAAAATTTTAAAATCGAACTATATGAATCTCCTGATTCCGCCCTTGCCTTAGCGCCGTATTGGCTCATGCCGATACCGTGCCCGTATCCCTTTCCGGTGATTGTAAAAGCCGAGCCGTTTTGGCTGACAGTCACATAAGTGCTTTTAAATACGGAGGCTCCGATCATCGTCCTCAATTCAGTCACCGGCACAGTCATTGCAGCCGTTTTATTTGCCTCGTAATTTCCATTGTTATTTTTGACAGCGTAATTTACTTTCAAAGTTGCTGTTTTGGCCCGCTGTCCTTTAGTTGTTCCGCTGAATGTAAAATCTTCTATTTTTATAATTTTAATGGCGGAAGCGCCAGTTTCCTTATTTTTTAAAAGCCAATTTTTAATACCGCTCAGTTGAGCTGCATTTGTCTCATTCTTCGAAGCAAACCAAGATGCCGGCTGATTTACATTAATTGAATCTGTGTTGATTTGCTGCTTAGAAAGTGTCAGACTCCAGGCCGTTTGAGGATCTTTTGTGTCTTTTTTTGCAGTTAAATAAGGAACGCTTGAACCCCATACTTCGTCGCTTGATTCTGTATAACCGCCATTACTCGATGAATAAGATGCCGTAATTAAATTTCCGTTGTAAGTCAGCACTTTATTTTTCGTCTGCTGCACCGCTTTAGTTGTATTGGCGTTCCAGCTGTACCCGCCATATACTTGAAAAGCAGTAGTATCAGCTACAGTGCTCCCGGTCTTCGTAATTGAGTATGTTCTTGCCGCAACTGTTTGCGCCTTGAGTGCTTCAAGAGACCAGCTTGCGGGCATTTCATTCGGTACGACACCTTTCAAATAATCTTCAAAAGGAATATTTTCATTTACAGGTCTGATATATTTGCCTGACTCTATTGAAAAATTAATCGTCCCTAAGTATTCTTTTCCATTTAAACTTATCCGGTTGGATTCATTGTATGTTTCCGGTTTTATTCTCAGAGAATTCCCGTATGTTTTAATATGATTAAGACTTAACTTTCCATTATTGATTTGTAAGTTATATGTGCTTCCGCCGGCTAAGTAAAAATGATTTGAAAGCTCATTTTCAACTCCGGCGGAAATTGAGCTTGTACTTCCGATAAAGTCGTATGCATACGACGCCTTCTCTTTTGTCACTGATTTAGCTGCTGAAGGAACATTATCTTGTTTGATATATAAAATTTGACTGCCTTTTTTGGCAGCTAGAGAAGCACCCACCAGAACATCAGCATATTTAGTTCCATTAGTCATGACGACTTTATCAGCCTTCAACTTTAGCTGATTAATGATATTAGCAGTCAATTCATACCTCGTTGACCCGGGTATGCGCTGCACAGTTGAAGTTTTTTTAATTTGATTTTCTACTGCATCACTCACGCTGAACGAACTCCCGATAATTAAGACTTGCTTCGGAAGGTCATAATCCGGCAATTTATCCTTTTCAGTCAGTAATATGGGATAGCCGTTTGCAGCGGCATACGGAGCTATGGCTAAAGCGTCTTGAAAAACATTCCCTGTTACAACAATTGCTTTATCATAATTGCCCATTTGTTTTGCAATGTTTTCAGAAAGAACATAACGATTTTTCCCGCTGATTCTTTTCACAGCTGCATAAGACTTAAGCTTATTTTCAACGTCCTTCGAGATGCTTTTAGCCCCGCCGATGACCAGGATATTATCGGGGTTGAACTTAGCAATCTGTTTTTCTGTTGTTTTGGTCAGAGTGTCCGGCTGTGTAAATAACACTGGTGCATCCAATTTTTTCGCCAAAGGAATTACAGGTAATGCATCGATAAAAACATCACGATTGACAAGAATAACTGTTTTAGGGTTCGTCCATTGGGAGTCAGATGCCAGAGCCGCCGTCTCATATCGCGATGCTCCCGAAAAACGGTCGGTTACAGCTACGTGATCACCAGTAACCTGATAAAACCCTGTTGGAGATAAAGAAATACTTGATTGATTTCCTATGTAATTTGTCAGCTTTACTGAGATTTCGGAATCTGCCGCAAAGGTAACCGCAGGTATGAACAGTAAAACAACAGCTAGAGTCAGTCCTATTAAATGTTTGCAAGTTTTCAAGATTACAGCGTCCTCCTATTTCTTAATTTGCCGGTTCAATATCCTTCAGCACAAGCTGTCCTTTGCTATTTTTTTGATATTTTACTGTCACTTTTTCGCCATTATTTAAATTCTTCACATCATCCGCTGATTCTTCAGTGATATCAAAACTTACCGGTTCATGATCGACAGTAACTTCTATTGTATGAGTATCCGCCAGCCCTACATAAGTGCCCTCTTTCGTTACCAGCTTTTCACCTGCATCCTCGCCTTGGGATTTTTCATTGGTAACTCCGCACCCGGCTAGAAGCAGTATAAAGAACAAACATCCAAAAATTTTTTTCATTTTTTTCACCTCATTATGGATTATCGACAATATATTATCTATTTTAAAGAAAAATTAAGAAACATTGAAACTTTTTTCGATAATATTCGACTATATTAGGATTTAATGTATTTATTATATAATCTTGTATTTGCTGGAAGTCCAATTTTCAATTAAAACAGATGGGGTGTATTGAGATGAGAAGTAAACGAAGAAAAAAGAAAAAGACTTTGTTACTGGTCTTTCTGACAATCATCGGCATTTTTATTTTAGTTTCCGGCGGCTTTACATACTATCTATGGCATAAAGCGGCATCAACTGTCGCAAGCATTCACGAAGACATTAACAAATCGAATAAACGCAGTACTGAGGTAAAAATAAATAAACACGAACCGTTCTCTGTCTTAATCATGGGCGTAGATGAACGTAAAAATGATAAAGGTAGGGCCGACTCGCTCATTTACCTTACAGTCAATCCAAAGACAAAAACAACGGACATGGTCAGTATTCCGCGAGACACATATACAAAAATTATCGGCAAAGGCACGATGGATAAAATCAATCATTCATACGCATTCGGCGGTACACAAATGGCAGTAGATACGGTGGAGAATTTCTTGGACCTTCCTGTAGATTACTTCATTAAAGTAAACATGGAAAGCTTTAAAGCTGTCGTTGACACTTTAGGCGGCATCACTGTCAACAGTACATTCGCTTTCAACTATGACGGTTATTCCTTCAGCAAAGGCAATATTTCATTAAACGGTGATGAAGCCCTCGCCTACTCACGAATGCGAAAAGAAGATCCTAAAGGAGACTTCGGCCGTCAAGACAGACAGCGGCAGATTATAGAGGGTATTATCAATAAAGGGGCAAATATCTCTTCTGTCACGAAATTCGGAGATATGTTTAAAGTGGTAGAGAACAATGTAAAAACGAATTTAACTTTTGATGATATGTGGGATATTCAATCCGGTTATAAAGATGCCCGCAAGAAAGTGATTCAGCATGAATTGAAGGGTGACGGCACCAAAATTAACGGAATTTACTATTACAAAGCAGATGAAAACGGACTTGCTTCTATTACAAAAGAATTAAAAAGCAGTCTCAACCTTTAATTAATGAAGAAAAAGCAGCTTCGCATACTTATGCGGAGCTGCTTCCTTGTTACACCTCAAATGAATCAGGACGCTCTGAACGCAGTCCGAATTGATAGAGCAGCCCCTCAGCAATCCTTCTTGATGCCATACCATCTCCATAGGGATTAGATGCCCGCGACATTTTTTCATATTCTTGTTTATCAGTTATCAGCTGTTTTGTCAGCTGATAAATCGTTTCTTCATCAGTACCGGCTAATTTCAGCGTGCCCGCCTCCACTCCTTCGGGCCGTTCAGTAGTATCGCGTAATACGAGAACCGGCTTTCCTAAGGAAGGAGCTTCCTCCTGAACGCCTCCTGAATCAGTTAAAATGAAATACGACCTTGACGCAAAATTGTGGAAATCAATCACTTCAAGAGGTTCAATCAAATGGACACGCTTCGAATCACCAAAGTGCTTATCAGCAGCTTCACGTACAGCCGGATTCAAGTGTACCGGATAAACGACTTGAACATCGCTGAACTCGTCTGCGATCCGGCGGATGGCTTTAAACATATGTTCCATAGGCTGACCTAAATTTTCCCTGCGGTGCGCCGTCAGTAAAATCATTCTGTCATTGCCGATTGTTTCAAACATCCTGTGTGAATATTCAGAGTGAACCGTTGTATTCAGAGCATCAATCGCTGTATTTCCGGTAACAAAAATTGAGCTTTCTTTTTTATTCTCATTCAGTAAATTTTGCTTCGCTTGCTGTGTCGGAGCAAAGTGGATATCAGCAAGCGCTCCGGTCATTTGACGGTTCAGTTCTTCCGGAAACGGAGAATATTTGTTGCCCGTCCGCAATCCGGCCTCTACGTGACCGACTGCAATCTGATGATAAAAAGCTGCAAGGCTTCCGGCAAAGGTGGTTGTCGTATCACCGTGAACAAGAACAATATCAGGCTTGATTTCCTTAAACAGACCGTCCAGTTTCACCAAGGCGTTTGAAGTGATTTCGGCCAGCGTCTGCCGTTCTTTCATAATATTCAGATCGAAATCAGGCTTAATACGAAATGCGTGGAGAACTTGATCCAGCATTTGTCTGTGCTGGGCAGTTACAGTGACATATGATTCAATTTCAGGGTATTTTTTTAATTCAAGCACAAGGGGCGCCATTTTTATCGCTTCAGGCCTTGTACCGAATACCGTCATGACTTTAAGTTTTTTCATGTCTATTTCTCCTGTATCTGGTTTGTGTCATTTTTCATTATCAATCCATTTTACACGATATGATCCGCGGGTTAAATATCTTGTATTATTTTCCCCTAATTGAAAAAGGATATATCATTAAGGCTTTGCGGATAAAACTTGTTTAATAATGGTTTATCTTATATCATTAAAAGTGTTAAAAATGAAATATCGGGTATACAGAAAATATCAGCAAGCCTGAGTCTGTATAAATATCATAACTTATCATTTAAGTGACGCTAAGGAAGGTGCTTTAAATTGAAAAAAGTACGCAAAGCCATAATCCCCGCTGCAGGTTTAGGGACACGCTTTCTGCCGGCAACTAAAGCCATGCCGAAAGAGATGCTTCCGATTGTAGACAAACCAACTATTCAATACATAATTGAAGAAGCGGTAGAAGCGGGTATTGAAGACATTATTATTGTTACGGGAAAAAGCAAGAGAGCAATTGAAGATCATTTTGATTATTCACCAGAGCTCGAAAGAAACCTAGAGGAAAAAGGAAAGATTGAACTCTTAGAAAAAGTCCGAAAAGCCTCTAACCTTGCTGACATTCATTATATCCGGCAAAAGGAGCCAAAAGGTCTTGGACATGCCGTTTGGTGCGCACGTAATTTTATCGGTGACGAGCCATTCGCCGTCCTTCTCGGAGATGATATCGTTCAAGCAGAGAAACCAGGACTTCGTCAGCTGATGGATGAATATGAAAAAACACTTTCTTCTATTATAGGGGTTCAGCAAGTGCCTGAGGAAGAAACCCATCGATACGGAATTATTGATCCGCTGACAAGTGAAGGCCGCAGATATCAGGTGAAGAACTTTGTTGAAAAGCCGCCGCAAGGGACTGCTCCGTCCAACCTTGCAATACTGGGACGTTATGTCTTCACTCCTGAAATCTTCATGTATCTTGAAGAACAGCAAATTGGTGCCGGAGGAGAAATTCAGCTTACAGACGCTATTCAAAGACTGAATGAAATCCAACGGGTTTTTGCCTACGATTTTGAGGGCAAAAGATATGATGTTGGTGAAAAACTAGGCTTTATTACCACTACATTAGAATTTGCGATGCAGGATCATGAACTGCGTGATCATCTCATTCCTTTCATGGAAGACCTGTTAAGAAAAGATGAATTATAAGAGAAAAAAGCTGTTGGAATAAATCCAACAGCTTTTTATTTTAAAATGCAGGTTAATGTTTGATTGTCGTTATTGATGATAAAAGCGTATTTATCATTTTCGGCAATAAATTGCCGATCACCGCTTCCCTTTATAACATCTTGATTATTCAGAGATAGATCTGCCGGAGTAACAGCCGATATTCCTCTGAAAACAAGCTGCTCGGCCTTGCCATTCTTTATTACATAACTAACCTGGCCATTTTTAAGATACAATGTCTCCCGGCCATTCACGACTTCTTTCTGCAACTCTTTAGTTTCTTGCTGAATATCATTAACGCGCTCTCCCAGAAGGGAAACAAGTTGGTCAGCATCACTCTGCTTTACATACGGTGAAAAAGCCGATGCTTTCACATTTGAACTTTTTCCGTTAAAGACTGCTGCGTTTTGCGGGATATAGTACGTTTTATTGTTAATCTCAATCTTTGCCGATTGCCTGTCTTCAGATACAACTTTAATCTGAGCACCGAACGGAATAAGGAAGTCAGCCTTTTTTTTCAGCTCTGTATCTTTATACGCTTGCGTCTGATCTTTTAATACGAAACCTTTTTTATTCACCGATGTCTGGTATTTCCCCTTATTGATATCATCTTGATATCCGATCTTACCGAACGAAGCGATCGTACGGAGCGGGGCGCTGAAAAACATGGTTCCGGCTATAAACACAAGCAGTATTGATAATATTGCAATTTGAACAGCATTGACTGCTGATCCGGATTTATTTCTTTTCTTTTGTTCCTTTACAATCGCCTGCTGCTCAGGCGATTCTTTTTTACGCTCAGCAACCTGATCTTTCTTATATTTCTCTTTGTCTTTTTTGGAGAGCTTATTAAACCAATCGATAAATGATTTGTACTCTTTGACTACGGTTTCAGTATCGTCGAACATTCTTAATTCACCATAGTGCATCCAAGCCACACGGTCACACATTTTTTCAATCTGACCGATGGAATGACTCACAAAGAAAATGGTTTTTCCTTGTTCCTTAAATTCCTGGATCCGGTCAACACACTTCTGATAAAATGTCTGGTCCCCTACAGAGAGGGCTTCATCAATGATTAAGATATCCGGATCTATATGCACGGAAATAGCAAAGCCAAGGCGGGACTTCATACCGCTCGAATAGTTTTTCACCGGCTGATTAATAAAATCACCGATCTCAGCAAACTCAACTATGCTGTCATACATCTCATCGATTTCTTTATTTGTCAGCCCCATCATTAAACATTTGAGTCTTATGTTATCCCGGCCAGTCAAGGCATTATTTAAACCGGCCGCAATCGCAATAAGCGACGGCTGGCCGTTCATTTCAATTTCACCGCTTGTCGGCGGTATTACTTTTGCAAGCAGATTTGACATCGTCGATTTACCCGATCCGTTAATTCCTACAAAGCCGATTGTCTCCCCTTCATATACATCAAAGGAGACATTTCGCACAGCGAAAAAACCGTTATCTTTAGCAGGGAAAAACAAACCTTTTATTTTGTCCGACTGTTTTTCATAAAGATGATACTGCTTTGAAACATTTCGAAACGAAACTTTTAGTTTCATCGTACAATCTCCTTACGTATTAAAGAAAGTCAATAAACTTATCTCTGAATTTCATGTGTAAAACAGAACCGACTGTTAATAAAAATAAAGTGAACAGCCAGAAATACAGTGTATATTTCATATCTTGAAAGAACCACTGACCATCTAAGAAACTGTTCCTGAATCCGTCAATAATATAAAAAAGCGGATTCAGCTTCAGGACCGGCACCAATTCCGGGTGATCTGCCCCCAGCTTCGAGTGAATGTCCCAAAAAATCGGCAGCAGGAAAAACAAAAGTCTTGTCACTGCCTGAAGAAGAAACTGATAGTCTCGGATCAGCACGCTGATTGTCGAATTAAACAAGCTGAACGAAAATAAGAAAGCCATCAGACATACAAAATAATAAATATATTGAAGCCAATGAAGGCTCGGATAGATTCCGCTGGCAAGCAATGCAATGATATATATCACCATCATAATTGCATAACTGAACAAATTAGAAGCGATGGCGACGGACGGCAAAGAACTGATTGGAAAATTCATTTTAGCAACCATTTTAATTCTTTTAAATACACTATTTGATCCGTCTAGTATTGTCGGACTTATAAAAAACCACGGTATCAGACCTGCAAGCATCCACAGAATGAAAGGCACTTCTCCGGCACCTGTAGCCATCGGCCCTCCTTTTCTGATTCCCAATCCAAAAACAAACCAATAGGCAAGCATTTGAATAAGAGGATTTAAAAACTGCCATAAAACGCCTAAATAATTCATTTGATATTTAGACTTTGTTTCGTAGGCCGCTAAACGCATGATTAAAGGAAATGATGTTACTTGCTCTTTTAGTATTTTCACTACAGCATTCATTTTAATCTTCCTTAGGTTGATTTGATTTTATAAAGCATCGCTGATAATTGTACCAGAAATTAATTTTTTTTTCACTTTCAAGCCGCATGCAAATGCTGCTAAAAGCTTTGTAAAGCCATAATAGAAAAACCCCTTGATACAAAGGGGTTTTTCTATTATTCAGATTCAAACACAATCTTTACGACTTTTTCAGAAGAATGTCCTGATTCCAGATAACAGAACTTGTCGTAAAAAGGTTTGAATGAAACTGGGTGCTGATAACCCGGTGATGAAATGTGTTTGATTGCATCGATTGTTTCTTCTGTCGTTTTTACTAACGGTCCGGGAGCATCTTTCTCAAAATCGAAGTAAAACCCTCTGAGTTTGTCCCGGTACGTTTCAATATCAGGAACAAAAAACAGCATCGGACGCTTCAGATTTGCAAAATCGAAAAATACTGAAGAGTAATCCGTGATTAACAGATCTGAAATCATATACAATTCACGAATATCTTCGTGGGCAGAAAAATCGTAAGCAAACCCTTCAAACGGACCCAGGTCAAAATTTTCAGCCACAAGATAATGCATTCTCAGAATAACGAGATATTCATCTCCGAGCTCTTCCCTTAATTTGTGCAGGTCCAAATCAAGGTCAAATTTATAACGCCCTTTTGCATAAAATTGGTCATCTCTCCATGTCGGCGCATAAAGAATAATTTTCTTGTCCTCTGGCAAGTGTAATCTTCTTTTGATCGCTGTGATTGTCTCTTCATTATTGTCATTATGAAGAAAGTCATTTCTCGGATAACCTGACTCAATCATTGTTTTCTCGAATTGGAAGGCGCGCGCAAATATCTCAGACGAATAGGCATTCGGTGAAATTAAATAATCCCAATTTGATGCCTCTTTAATAAAATTCTTTTTATATTTTTTCGTATTGGTACCCGGCATATGGACTTCTTCCATATCCATTGCAAGTCTTTTTAAAGGCGTGCCGTGCCATGTTTGAAGATAGGTTGTATGTTCCGGCTTTGGAATCCATAAAGGCAGACGGCTGTTGACTACCCAATACTCTGCCCGCGCCATAGCAAACAGCCACTTGATTGAGAGCCTGTTAATGTATTGAATGCCCTTCTCTTTAAAAGGCGCTGTATACTGCTTATTTACGCTCCAATACATTTTATATTCCGGATGATTGATTTGCATGTATTCATAAATGGCTCTCGGGTTACAGCTGTATTGCTTGCCGTTAAAGCTTTCAAAAATAATGGTCTTGCTTTTGACAGGCATTTTGCTCGCCATTCTGAAAACAACTTTATAACCCTTCGTAATAAGAGAATTTCTGCGTTTTTTCAGTTTTTTTATTTTAGAAATGAAACGCTTTTTCTTTCCTTTTATGAAGTATTTTACCCTTGTTTTCAGGCTGTAGTCGTTCACACGGATACAGACAGTCTGCTTTTTCTTCTTTTTATATACTTCATATCTGACCGGCCCGCTGTCTTTATTCACAACGCTAATGAGGCCTTTCAGTTTATTTTTCCTATCCCCAAGCACAAGCGGAGTGCTGGTGATAACAATATGTTCAGATTCCTCGTTTTCACAATGAAATTCCATAAACATGCGGTAGACAAATCGTTTTTCCAGAGAATAAGGAATATCTTTTAATGGAATCTTTATTTGGAAATCAAAAATTTCAGGAGTGAATGCATCTTCTCGAAGCTCTTCAATATTCTCCGCTTTTTTTGTCATTTCAATAGGAAAATGTTTTTCTACGGGGTCTTCTCCCCCTTTTTTAATGACAAATTGCAAATTTTTAACTGAGAGCTGATTCTCTGAACTAAGATATCCGGCATACCCTGAAATATTAATCTCTTCTGCCTTCAGCTGAATCTCATCAAATTTCACGATTTTCGCTTCTCTTTTTACTTTTAAAGAGAAATTACCCTTATCGGTTGTATAAGGCAAAATTAACAGCTCAGTCGTATGATCAAGGTGGTAGGCACGCTCAATCGCTTCCGCTTCCACGGATAAACGCACCTGCATCGGCTGTTCTTCCTCCTCCGCAGCCGGCTCACCCAAAACCACATAAAAATCATAAGTCTGTCCCATTTCTAAAGGTTCAGGAAACGAGTGAATATTAATTGAAGTGCTGTATTGCGCCGGGCTCTCTTTCTCTAAAAGAACAAAATCCTCCGCTCCGGAACGCCGTTCTTTTAATTTTAAATAATATTTCACTTCCTCAGCTAATGGTTCTTCGCTTTCAAGTGAAATAGAGAGCATCAGATCGCCCACATTATTTTTTAAGCTTTTCAAAATACATTTAATCACAGTATTTTCATCCATACTTATTTTCTGCTCCTCTGTATTAAAGCTCTTCACTTAGCCGATTTCACTTAATCGATGTGATCCTTTTTGTTTAATTTAATAGAGAAATTACCTTTCACTGTCGTATAAGGTTCAAAAATATATCCGTTATTCATAAACCGGTCCTTTTCGCCGAGGTTGACTTCACGGCTGGATACCCTTCTTTGAATACGTATACGGTCAGCTGATACAAACTGAATGTAAAAGTCAAGAACCGAAGTTTGATTGGCCTCGATTTTCTCTTTTTTGATGTCCTTTTCAAAATTAATCGTAAACGTCTGAGCCGGCTGATCAGAGGATACGGATATGATTTCAGCTTTGTTTTTCCGATCAATCCCAATCAGGCTGACTTTTTCAAACACATCATTTGGGTCAGACACTGAAACGCTGATCGCTAGTCCGTCGCCGTTTTTTTCAAAAGATGTAATCGGCTGTTCTTTAGAGCCGACTTTTTCAGCGAGCCGTTCCTTTTCTTTTCTCACTTCAATCATTTTGGAAAGAGCATATGACCAATTTTTAATATAGTTTGGTTTAGAGTATTTTTCAGCCATTTTAAAGGCCTGACGTGAAAATTGTTGATGAGTGCTGTCATCTCTCATTAAAGAGATAATGGCCTCCGCTAATTTTTCTATATTATATTGCTCGATAACATAGCCGTTTACTCCATCTTCTACCAAGCTTCTGGCACCGTAATCGTAATCGTAAGTTACGACCGGGCATCCGTTGCTCAATGCTTCCATATTTGACAGACCGAAGCCTTCAAAGTGAGACGTCGAAATTGTCAGCCATGCTTTTTGAAACTCGTAATCAGGGTTATTCGTGTATCCTTTCAGCAATACATTATCCTTGAGGTTTTGAGCTTCAATTTCCTTTTTGATTTTTTCTGTATCTTCTCCGGAACCGAATATGTCCAGTTTCGCATCCGGGATTTCATCTACGACAAGTTTGAACGCTTTAACGGCATGCGTCAGATTTTTCATTGCGGCAAGCCTTGAGATAATAACCGCTTTATTTCGTTCACTCGGAACGTTCAAAACCTCTTCATCAAGCGGTTTATTAATCGTATGCGGCGTAAAAAAGAATGTCTCTTTTTCTCCCGTAATCAAAGTGAAATCTGCAATCTGCTCCTCAGTAATAAAAAATACGGCATCCAGATTATTCATCTGACCGAAAACTTCTTTATAACGCCCTTTGATCTGTAATTTACTATCACCATAATGTTTGTTGTGAATAATCGCAGCGTAATATGATGACGGCGCTTTTTTTACTCTGAAGACATGTTTGTCCTGAGGTCTGCTGTCGACCAGAAATAGTTTAGGCCGATCGTTTTCATTTTGAAGAACGTCTATCCAATGCCGGCGCAGCTCAGATTCATCTTTAAATGTTAATGGACCTTCCTCCGTGTACCACGTAAAATGTGTTAATTTGACTTCTTCACTTTGGCTGTCCCACATGTAGTGTTTTTCCAAATAAACGACATTTTCGCTGTTGATAAACTCCTGAAGGAAGATTTGATTAATCTTGGTATCAAAATGAGAGACAATGACAGCCTGTCCTTCTTTATTGTATTCTTCCCTTTTTATTACTTGTTTTTCATCATTCAGGTAGTCTACGTAACGTACCGCCGCACCGCCTGAATAATAGGAAAGAATATAATCATTTGATGATTTGCCGAATATTTTTGAGATTGCTTTGCTTACTTTCCCCTTGCTGACATGTCTTTTTATTTGATCCAGCTCAATTTTCTCTGAATAAATCCGCTTGCCTTTTGTTTTTTTACTTAAAAAGTCATCATACATGTTGATAACTTGTGTGTATTCGGAGTCAGCTTTTCCATTTTCAAACAGCTCGTTCTTTTTTCTTGCAAACTCTAAATCAAATCTAAAAGTAAGAAAGGCGGTTTTCTTTTGGCTTTCTTCTCCGAAGAGTTTAGAGCGCAATAATAGTGATTTGGTCAGGCCTCCGTAATTATCCGGCAGTCCGCCTGAGATAAAATAATACATCATATCGGGAAACTCATTATTATAGTTAATAGGCTGATTGGACAAATTTTTTCTCCCTTTCACCATATGAATTTAATAAAACACTGCAAAATAATACTATTCCCGCAGATTAAATTAACAAAACCAATTTAAGCATCAAAAAGTACTTCTTATCTAAAAATAAGAAGTACTTTGATGGTTTTTCACGCAATCTATTAAATTCCCGTATTACACCCCGGCAATTTCTTTTTTAATCTGTGTAGTGGAAATACCTTCGGTTCTAGGGAGATAGATGACTTCGCATTGATCTTTAAGGAAGTCGAATTTGCCTTCCCAATCGTCTCCCATTACGAACACGTCGATGTTGTGATCCGCTACGTCCCGTACTTTTTGATCCCAGCTGTTTTCCGGAATGACTTCGTCGACATAACGGATGGTTTCCAGAATCAGCTTTCTGTGTTCATAGCTGTGATAGGCCTTTTTTTGTTTTTGAAGGTTGAACTCATCTGTTGAGATGGCAACGACAAGGTAATCTCCAAGCTGCTTTGCGCGCTCAAGCAGTTTAATATGACCCCAATGCAGTAAATCAAACGTTCCGTAAGTAATGACCTTCTTCATGAAACAAAAGCTCCTTTCTATCATCATACGTATAACAAGCAACTGCCCTGAAATGCTGCGCAGCTGTATCCTTAATCACTAAAGTGCCAATTTCGTACTCATGGAACCTCATTATATCACATAGCCCTGAAAAGGTTAAGCTAATGTAAAGCGAAGTTAAATTCCTTTTATTAACAATTGTTATTACAATAGGAGTTTAGCAGGGTTTTCACGCGTATGATTAAAGAAATTGTTATCTTATTTATATTTTTGTAAAACTATTGTTAAGTTTATCTGAAGGTATTATGTTAAAATAAAGCTTAGCCTAAGTCACGAAAAAGTGAAAGGAAATCCCGTACAAAAGGAGGACGGCAGATGCAGACTGAAATGGTGCACAACCTTTCTTATGTTAATGGAAATTTACAGGAGTTTATTTCATATTTAGACACTTATTATATCGCACAAAAGCAAGGTGCCGTCATTGCGACGGTCAACCCTGAGATCGGATACGCTGCGGCGAAAGACAAAGGTTATCATCAAGTCATTTCTTCCGCGGATTTCGTCCTGCCGGATGGTATCGGCGTCGTGTTAATGTCCCGTTTGACGCAGCACCCGCTGAAATCAAGAATTGCGGGATTCGATGTGTTTCTTTCGCTGCTCGGTCTCGCAAACCGGCAGTCTAAAAAAATATTTTTATACGGAGCTAAACAAGACGTGCTTGATGCCGTTTTGAATCGGATCAGCAAAGAGTATCCGCATATCGAAGTTGTCGGAGCCAGCAACGGCTATGAAGCGGATAAACGCTTCGTCGCCAAACAGATTTCCCGGGCGAAACCCGATATCGTGTTTGTCGCCTTAGGTTATCCGCATCAGGAACAATTTATTTATGAAAACAAACATCTTTTCCCTCAGGCTGTATCGATCGGTTTGGGCGGAAGCCTTGATGTTTTCAGCGGAACGGTGAAACGCGCCCCTCGATGGATGATCAAAACGAATCTGGAATGGCTGTACCGGCTGGTGACAAATCCGTGGAGATGGAAAAGGATGCTGAACATTCCGAAGTATGCTTTTACCGTTTTGAGAGATAATAAATCAAATAAAAGTCTGTATTCCAAGCAGGCTGAAGATCAAACGAAACAGCTTTAAACAAATAAAACTGCAAAAGAGATTGGTAATCTATGAACTTGCGATCTTTATTCGCCGCTTTCTATTCTATATATCTGACGGTTCTCGGCGTTTTGTTCAAGCCTTTGAAGGCAAAGAATCATCTGACCCTGCTGGTATCTTTTGAAGAGAATGCGCAGGCTCTCATCCGTTCTTACAAGGCGCACGCTGAATCGCTTTCTTATGAAGTGACGGTTCTGTATACGAGACACGCCGTCAGTCTGGAAAAAGAGCTGGAAGGTCTCGGCTCTTTTTATCTGAACGAAAAAAACCCGCTGCATCTTGTGAAGGCCGTTTCCATCCTTTTTAAGAGCAAAGCGGTCATAACGGATAACTATTTTCTCCTGACGAGCGTTTTAAACCGCCGGCCGCAAACGACATGCATTCAGGTGTGGCATGCGAACGGTTCTTTGAAAAAGTTCGGCCTTGAGGATGTGACGAATCAAAACCGTCCTGCATCAGACATCAGCCGTTTTAAAAAAGTGTACCGTTCGTTTGATTTTGTCACCGTCGGCTCAGACGCGATGGCTGACGTTTTTAAAAAGTCATTCGGAATACGGGAGGGCCAGCTGTTAAAAACGGGTGTCCCCCTGACTGACGTCTATTATGAAGAAAACAAGCCGCAACTGAAGCGCAAATGGCCGAAAAAAATCATCCTGTACGCACCGACATTCAGGGATTATGATATGCAGTCCTTCAGGCTCCCATTCACCGAAGAACAGCTCACAAACGAATTAAACGGAGAGTATATGCTGCTTGTAAAACTTCACCCTGCCGTTTTGAATCAGATTTCGGCTTCGTTTGAAAGCGAATCGATCAAGAATGTGTCTGACATGCGTCTTCATGATCTCTTGAAGGCGGCAGATATTTTAATTACGGACTACTCTTCCGTACCTTTTGAATTCGCGCTTTTAAATAAACCGATTTTCTTTTTCACATATGATCTGGAAGAATATGATCAAAAGCGCGGTTTAATCGACAATTATACGTCCGTTATTCCCGGGAAGGCATGTCATGACAGCGGAGCCCTTCTGGAGGAAATGACGAAAGAGCAATTTAACGCAGAAGAAATGAAGCGGTTCTCGGACAAATGGAATATGTACTCAAACGGGGATTCGAGTGAAGCGTTATTGAAATTTGCAGAGACAAAAATGAAAAAAAGAGATGAAGCACCTGCCTGAATCCGACGGCAGGTGTTTTTTTGCATGAAGAAAGGCTGAAGCATACACTTCAGCCCTTTTTTTACACCTTCATATAGACAGGAACATCATAGTAAAGCGTATAGTCATCCAGCAGTGAGTATAAGCTGTACATGCGGTTTACCTGCTTATACGCCCAGCCGATATCTGTCGCATACTGATGGGACGCGGTTTGAGACCATCTCATTTTATACAGCGTGTCCTGTTCGTATGCGGGGTTGTGAATATATGACGCACCGATGAATTGGGCTCCGCCGATAATCGCGGCTTCCGGAGTAAACCAGCCCTGATTATACGCGTATTGTGCGCCGTAGTAATTCGGGTTGCTGTCATAAGCCCCGATGCCATACATGTTATAAACCTTTTTTCCATTATACGTAATGCCGTTTGCAAGCTCTGACGTGCCATTGCCCGTTTCAAGCAAAGCATGCGAAATCAAATACACTTCATTGATGCTGTATTTGCCGGCGGCTGTAATAAAGGCCTGGCCTTTTCCTGTCAGTATTCCTTTATTGACCAGCACTTTTTGATTCAGTTCCGATGCGTTCAATCCGGCTGTCTGAGAAAGCTTCAGAAATTGAAAGTAATACTTGCTGTCTTGCGCAAAGTAATCCGGATTGACGTATTGCTCGACTTCATTACTGCTGGCGTTTCTCCAGCCCATACTGAGCTTGGCCCAGCCGTTTGTCTGGCCGATGATGCTGACTTTATCGCCTTTTTTCAGCTGGCCGATAATATTGCCGGAGCTGACTTCCGGAGTTGATCGGACGTTCAGGACGTCTGCTGTGACCGTTCCGGAAGCCGTATTGATGTAAGTAAGCGACGCGTAAGCCGCGGCATCAGTCTGCGGGCTGACTGTCATTTGTTTTTTGACCATATCTGCAACCGAGATGTTGTAATTGGTATTCATGATTTGCGGTCCGTTCTTTATTTTCAAAATGGCCATCGTCCATCCGTACAGCTTTTTCAGCTTTTGGGAAGCGGCTTCTGCGGAATCGGCTCCCGTGAATTGATCGCGGATGCGGAGCTCATAAACCGGCTGGCTTTGACTCGTATAACCGGCCTGCAATTGTTTGGCGCTGAAATAGCTCATGCTTTTATTTAAAACGGTTTTACTGCTGAACTTTTCGGTTTTGATGACGTACTGTGAATAGGCGGTTTTCCCCGTCTCCTTCACAGTGCCGGCCGCTTTGTTTTGCTTGAAAAAGGCAGTCACGCGGTCAATGTCTTCCTTTTTAAGCAGCGGTGCCGTTTCAATCCTGAATTGTGTATACGCTGTTTCGCCTGTTTTCTGTGCGGCAGCGGATACTTTTTTCCCTTTGAAGAAATCCAGTGAACGATTGATCTTTGCCGTATCAAGCAGTGATTCGGTTGTGACTTGGTACGCCGCCCCCGTTTGCTTGGCTACGGTTTTGGAAACAGCAGTCAGCTTATATCCGGCCAGCAGATTCAATCCTTTTTTTATCTTCGACTGGTCTGCCGTCTGTTGAGAAAGCAGCTGGTATTCGTTTTCTGATGTTTTTCCCGCGGTGGTTCTTGCCGTCTTTACATGCTGCTGGCGGAAAAACGCCTCCGCTTGATCTGCCTGTGCGGCGGTAAGCTGTCCTGCCGTGATCCGGTAAGCGGACACCGACGCCGGCTTTTTGACAGGTGATGCGTCACAATGCCATTTTTTCTTTTTAAAGAAAGATTGAACGCTTTGCAGCTGCTTAGCCGTCAGTCCGCTCATCGCGACCGTATAATTATTTTTCGTGCCGGCTTTTTGATAGTTTCCGCTGACGCCGGTATTCTTCTTGATTTGGCTGACGGCATTTTGTGCTGCGCTGACTCCGTTAAAATACCCTGACTGCACATTGTACACGGTTGCCGTTTTGCTTTGGGCATACTTTTGAACATTCCCTTTGACACCCGTTTTCTGCTGCAGCTGTTTCGCTAAGCCTGCCGCATCATTTGCATTTGGAATGTCAGAGGCTGTCACGGTGATATTCGCGCTGCCCTTTGCCGTCATTGTCAGCGACGATTGTAAGCCTGTTTCCTTTTGAAAATCAGTTTGGATTTGAAAAGCTTTTTGATCGCCGGTAATTGTTCCTGACTGGATTTGAAACTGCGCTGTTTCCCGCTTGATCTGACAGTATGACGCTTTCACCCCCGTCTGCTTCGTCAACTCTTTAGTGAGCGTTTTTGCGTCCGCTTCAGCTGCCATCTCAGCAGTCATGACCTGCATGTACGGCTGCTTTGTGCCCGTCGGCTTGACGGCGCCGGTCACGCCCGTATCTTTCGTCAATTTGGCAAGAAGGTTTTTCGTCTGCTGCTCGTCTGATAGAACTCCCGATGTGACGGTCACATACGGCTGTTTGCTTCCGCTTGCGCTGTAAGTGCCGGCCACACCCGTCTGCTTCGTAAAATCTTTCAGCACGGCTTTCGCATCAGTTTCATCGTGTAAGCCTGATACGGAGATTTGATAAGTGAGCGGCGCATTTCCGGCTTTCTTTGCGTCAGCCTGCCACCCCGTATCCTTTTTCAATTTCGCTGCCGCTTGAAGCGCCTCATTCTCAGAAGCAAATTGCTGCTTCGTCTCCAGCTCATAAACGGAATAGTCGCTGTATGCGGCCTCAGCGTGCTCTGTAACGGTGCTTGAGACAAGGAAAACGGCGGACAATAACATAGGTGCAACGAATCTCTTTTTCATTCCTTCTCCTCTTTCTGATTCAATTGGTTTCTATCAAACTAGTTTATTTATCGGCCGGCATCCTTCATTTTTACAGAGAGAAGTCATCCAATTTTCCAAATAAAAAAACTTAATCCCAGAGACGGGATTAAGTTTGAATGATTTATATATGAGAAACGATGATTGTGCATTCTCCGGTTATCGTAAAGTCAGGCATCTGATCCGGCAGTATGAAATGCGCGCCTTTTTCAAGCTTTGCGGATTTGCCTTCACAGATGATGGAGCCGCTCCCTTCTATAACGCTGCACAGCATAAACGGAGCGTCCTGGGTCATTTCCGCCGTCCCGCTGATATCCCATTTGTATACAGAAAAGTATTCTCCCTGCACAAAGGTTTTGATGGTGACGCCTTTTCTCGTTTCGGTTGATTCATCTAAAAATCCGTCCACATGAGGGACGGTGGCGGCATTGACGGCATCGCGGATATGCAGATCACGCGTCCCGCCGTTTTGATCTGTACGCCCGTAATCATATATCCGGTAGGCGGCATCTGAATTCTGCTGCGTTTCAAGCACGAGCGCCCCGGCGCAAATGGCATGAATGGTTCCGCTCGGCACATAATAAAAATCGCCGGGTTTGATCTTCACGCGGCGCAGCAGGCCTTCCCAATCACCGCTGTTGATCATGGTGACAAGCTCCGCTTTCGAACGGGCCGTATGACCGTATATGATTTCCGCATTTTCTTTACAGTCGATAATGTACCAGCACTCAGACTTTCCCGTTTCGCCCTGTCCATGCTCCTCTGCGTCATAATCGTCAGGGTGGACTTTGACGGACAGATGATGTTTGACGTCCAGTATTTTCGTCAGCAGCGGAAACCTGTCCCCTTCCGTTCCGCCGAATAATTCTCTATGCTGATCCCACAGTTCCATCAGGGTTTTCCCTTGATACGGACCGCTTTTGACCGTGCTCATCCCGTGCGGATGGGCTGAGATCGCCCAGCATTCGCCGGTTGTTTCTGAAGGTATGCCGTATCCGAATCGTTCGCGTAATAACGTGCCGCCCCATATTTTTTCTTTACATACAGGCTGTAAAAAAATCGGCTCTTGCGTCATGTTCGTTCCCCTCCCCTTAAAAAGCGGCTCATATCCCATTCCCCCTGTATCTTTTTTAAAACACGGAGGGAGCCGCAGTTAAAAAACAATATGTATAAATGGCTGACCTGCTCATTATACCATTCGGATAAGGCGGAATGCTCAGTCATTTCCTGTTCCAGAATAAAATGCCTTGTTTGTCGCAAATTAAAATAACTGATGGAAGGGGGGAACATTGTGACGATAAATGCTGAGCTCGGCCAAAACCTTAAAGCGCTGAAAAAACGGTTCGGCCAAAGCGATGATATGATGTTTTATTCGTTTACGTACGGAAACGGCAAATGTGACGCCTGTCTTGTGTATATAGACGGGCTGACCGAAAATCAATTGCTTGCCGAATATATTATTTCTCCCGTGCAGACGGCCGCAGAGCATCAGAAGGAACCGGCTGAAACACCGCTGTCATCCATTTCTTTCGGATATCGCCACACCCGGCTTTCTTCACTTGAGGATGTTGAGGCAGACATTCTTTCCGGCAAATCGGTTTTGCTGGCTGAAGGATGGAAAGAAGCCCTTTCCTTTGATACGGAAACATTTAAAATGCGGGATATTGAAGAACCGGCTTCAGAAGTGCTTGAACGGGGGCCGAGAATAGGCTTTGTCGAAAAGCTTCGGACGAACACGGCGCTTTTGCGTGAGCAGTCCGGTGATCCCAACCTTCAGATCAAAGAGATCACACTCGGCGAGCGGACAAAAAAGCGGCTCGCCGTGGCCTATATTCGGGATATCGCGCCTGATTATGTCGTAAAAGAAGTGATAAAAAGACTGAATTCCATCACCATTGACGACATTCCGGAATCAGGAGCTATAGAGCAGCTCATTGAAGATAACACGTTTTCCATTTTCCCGACCATTTTGACGACCGAACGTCCCGACCGGGTCATGGGCGCTCTTTTGGAAGGAAGGGTTTCCGTTCTTGTGGACGGAACGCCTTTTACCCTTTTGATGCCGGCTACCGTTGATGAATTTATCCACTCTCCTGACGATTATAATCAGCGGTGGATTCCGGTTACCTTTCTCAGGCTGCTTCGGTATACATGCATTTTAATCACGATTTATTTACCCGGCCTTTACATTGCGCTCGTTACGTTTCACGCCGGGCTTTTACCGACGAGAATGGCGGTGACGATTGCCGGAAGCAGATTGAATGTCCCGTTCCCACCTTTTGTTGAAGCGTTAATCATGATTTTTACGATCGAGATGATCAGAGAAGCCGGACTCAGGCTGCCGAAGCCGATCGGCCAGACGATCGGCCTGATCGGAGGCGTGGTGATCGGCCAGGCCGCCGTTCAGGCGAACATCGTCAGCGCGATGATGGTAATTGTCGTATCCGTTACGGCATTGGCCTCTTTTACGGCGCCCTCCTATGTGTTCAATTTTCCGCTGAGGCTCATCCGTATTTTTTCGATGATTTTGTCGGCGATTTTAGGTTTATACGGGCTGATCATGTGCTATCTGCTTGTCATCGGCCATCTGATGCGCCTGAAAAGCTTCGGTCAGGACTATATCATTCCGATTATGGCGCAGCCGGGCCAGGACTTAAAGGATACGATTGTCAGACTGCCGACACACCTTTTGAAAAAACGGCCGACCAGAAAAGAGACAAAAGATAAAATCAGGCAAAGGTGATCCCCATGAAAAAACCGGAAGACAAGCTGACTTTTATGCAGACCCTTCTCATGGTAAGCGGCACAATGATCGGAGCCGGCGTGTTAACACTGCCGCGTTCCGCCGCATCAGCCGACAGTCCGAGCGGATGGATCATTATTCTTGTGCAGAGTGTCGTTTTTATCGGCATCGTCCTGCTCTTTATGCCGTTTTTGCAGAAGAACAGCGGAGAAACCATTTATGAGCTGAATCAAAGGATTATGGGCCGCGCCGTCGGTTCGCTGCTGAATTTGTTCATGAGCTGTTATTTTGTCGTCACCGTCTGTTTCCAAGCCCGTTTTCTCGGTGAAGTCATCAACTACTTTTTACTGAAAAACACGCCGATGGGTGTCGTCATATTCATCTTTCTGGCAGTCGGCATTTACCATGTGACGGGCGGGGTCTATCCCATTTCAAAGCTCTATGCCTATCTTTTTCCGATTACGATCATCATTCTGCTTACGCTGCTCATATTCAGCCTGAGACTGTTTAATCTGGATTTCGTCCGTCCGGTCATGGAAGGGGGCTACAAAAGCTTTTTTGAGCTGTTTCCGCGGACCCTTCTTTATTTTTCGGGACT
The DNA here is from genome assembly GCF_054900515.1 of Bacillus sp. Bwzl_19. Taxonomy (NCBI): domain Bacteria; kingdom Bacillati; phylum Bacillota; class Bacilli; order Caryophanales; family Bacillaceae; genus Bacillus; species Bacillus sp. Bwzl_19. Next base: position 3,212,495 of record NZ_CM142729.1, read on the forward strand.
TGAAGTGATTCTTTTTCTGGTGCCGTTTATGAAAAATCCGAAGCAGGCGAAAAAGGCGGCTGTCTTCGGCATCGGAAGCGCGGGCTTATTTTACAGCTTTACGCTGCTTGTCGTGATCGGCTGTATGTCGGTCGCTGAAGCAAAAACGGTGACGTATCCGACAATTTCCCTTATTCATGCCTTGGAAATCCAGGGAATTTTCATTGAACGGTTTGATATTTTTCTTTTAATTACGTGGACATGTCAGCAGTTTACCTGCATGCTCGGCTCTTTTAAAGGGGCGCATCTCGGATTTAACACCATTTTCGGGCTGAAAAATAAAAACAATGGCTGGCTGCTGGGAGGATTATTAGCGGTGACATTCGGCCTTTCGATGTACCCCGATGATATCAACAGTGTGTTTGCATTCGCGAATATTCTCGGGTATACGTTTTTTGCCGTCCTTATGATTCCTTTTCTCACTTGGTTTGTCAGCTGGTTGAAGAAAATAGCCGGGAGGAAACAGACGTCATGACACTTTACATAAAATGGGCGGCGGCGCTTTTCATACTGATGATGCTTTCAGGATGCTGGGACGCGAAGGAAGTCGAAAAGGTATCTTTCGCCCGGGGGGTGGCCATTGATGTAACGAGTGACCGCCAATATAAATTAACCTATCAAAATCTGCTGCCCCAAAGTGAAAACAGCCAGGCTTCCGGCCGGCCCGTGTTTGTCAATGTGACGACGCGGGGGGATACCATTCTTGAAGCAGTCAGTGATGTCTCTTTAAAAGATCCGCCCGTTTACAGCGATCATTTAAAAGTGCTGATCTTCAGCGACAAATTGCTGGCCGATCAAAATATACTGCAAATGATGAATCACTTTATCCGCGATGATGAATTGCGGCGGAGCAGCTATCTCTTCGCGGCAAGAGGGAAAGCGTCCGATATTTTGACGGAGCCGACGCCGAATCAGCAGCAGCCCATGGCCGCGGAAAAGCTGATCGACCTCACGAACAACGGCGGCTACAACGGGAAAATTTTAAAACCGCTCCGAATCGGGAGAGCATCAATTTACTGCCATAATAAAGTCAGCTTTCTCATTCAGGCCGTCAGCAATCAAAAAGGAAAAACGGTGTATGACGGAGCGGCCATAATCAAAAACAAAAAACAAAACAGACTGGCAGGATTTCTGTCATCATACGAAACACAAAGCCTGAATTGGCTGATGGGAACGATACAGGGCGGCGTGCTGCCCGCTATGGATAAAGGAGGACACCCGATTACCTTCGAGATAAAAAAATCAACATCCAAAATCACCCCACGGCTGAAAAACGGAAAGTTGTCATTTCACGTAGCGGTGAAAACAAAAGGCCTCTTGTCAGAGGATCAATATGCCGGTGAGGATTCATTCAATCAGCATTATTTAAACGGGCTGGAAAAGATTTTCGAAAAAAAACTGAAAAGCGATGTAAAAGAAGTCATCGATTAGCTGCAGAATCAATATGAAACGGACCCTGTATTCTTTTCTGACAGAGTCCGCATCCAATATCCCGACTATTGGAAGAAAGTGAAGAATCATTGGGATGAGACTTTCTCTGAAGCCGATTTTGACTATGATGTTTCCATTCAGATTGTCAACTTCGGAACGATGGGACGATAGGCTTCAGCGTGTTTTTTCGACACGGAGGAGGATTTGATAAATCCGGCTTTGTTCGGGCAGCTGTGTCACCGGAAATTGCATCGCCTGCGCCATGCGTGTGATTTCCTGTAAAAACAGCTGCACCCGCTCATCAACGTGAACATACGTATAGGACTGTTTTTTTACGTCAAATGTCTCTTCCGGAAAGAGCGTGCGCACCGTCTGCGGCGTAAAAAAACGCAAGTGGGTGCGGTCAAGAATGCCTGCGTCTCTGTATGTCCAGTCACCGAGCAGAAGCGGGAACAGCGCTTCGGCGTGAGAAATATTCGGAATGCTGCATACGATTGACCCGGCAGGCGATAAATAAGACGAATACGTTTCAATGACACGCCAAGGATCTTTTAAGTGCTCAAGGATGTCCGCAAAAATGATGCAATCAAAAAAGCCTTCCGGATAAGGCAGCTTCACTTCTTCGACATCTTCTTGCAGAACCGCTTCATAGTGCCCTTTTGCCGCTTGCGCCGCCAGCGGGTGCAGTTCTATTCCGTACAGTTCACAGGGCTGCCTGTTTTGAAGTTCCAGTCCCGTAGCTCCCGCGCCGCAGCCGACATCAAGTATCCGTTTCGCATCCCGGGGAACGAGCTCAGCAATTTCCGGTCTCGGATGGGTAAAGTACGTAAAATCAGTGCCCCATTTTTCCGTAAACCGCTGGCGGTTCTCCACATATAATTGATTGATATTGATATCCTGATTAGCCGTAAACGTCGCGTGTCCGTGATGATGCACAAAGGCATCGCGGGCGATGTGGAGGCTGTAGCCTTTTTGCAGGGCGCGCAGACATAGGTCATCATCTTCAAAAGAACCGTATCCGAATTGTTCATCGAACGGGCCGATGTCTTCCATGACGCTTTTTTTCACCAGCAGGCAGAAGCCGACAAGACGGAACACCCGCTTCGTGTTATGCTTTTCCCTTTCACAATAAGCTTCTGCGAATGACTCCAGCTCATCCAGCGATTGATACGCGTCATGGATCATCTGATCACCGCTGACATAGTTGCTGACGGGCCCGACCATACCGGTTTTTTCAGATTGATACAGCACTCTCAGCATGGCGCTGAGCCAATTTTTGGTGACTATCGTATCGTTGTTCAGAAACAGCAGATTGTCCCCCTCAGCCGCTTCGATTCCTTGGTTGCAGCCCTTGGCGAAACCGAGATTTTTTTCATTTAGAATGACTTTGACGTCAGGAAGGCTTGATATGTAGTCTCTTGTTCCGTCTGATGAACCGTTATCAACTATAATCAGTTCTATCTCTTCTTTGTCGGTGTATTGATCAATGCTGGCCAGACATTTTTTCGTCAGTTCCAGCTCATTATATGTAAGGATAATAATGCTCGTTTTCACCGGCATCCCCGCCTTTATCGTGACTTTATACTAACGTATGACATATTCCTGTCATTTATGTGGCCGGGCGGCACGCATCAGTTTTAAGGGGCCGGTGTATCACCGCCCCCTCTTATACCGGACTATTAAGGATGAACTGTCTGCTGTTTTGACTCTGACTCTGATTCCGAGCCGCCGTTACGGCTTCGCAGATCCTGTTCGATTTCTTCGAGGCTTTTCCCCTTTGTCTCGGTCACTTTAAACCGGACGAACAGGAATGCCAGTATCCCGATCACGGCATATATGAGAAATAAATAGCTGATTCCGACGGCCTCCATTAACATCGGAAAGGTTAATGAGACAAGCAATGTTCCGGCATGCAGCACCAAAGTCGAGACACCCGTCCCGATACCGCGGACATGCAGCGGGAATAATTCCGGAAGCATAACCCACACGACAGGTCCCCAGCTGACCGCAAACACGATGATAAACAGGCCTAAACAAATAACCGTTGTCCATGATGCGGCTGCTGAATCTTCAAAGAAAAGATTGACCGCGGCCAATACGAGCAGACTGATGACCATGCCCGCATTTCCGGCCAGCAACAGCGGCTTCCGCCCGATTTTATCAATAACTTTGATAGCCATAAGCGTCATAATAACATTGACGGCACCGATTCCGACCGTTCCCAATATAGACGCAGAATTGCCGAACCCGACACTGGTAAATGTTTTCGGAGCATAATAGATAATTGTATTTGTCCCGATGAATTGCTGCAAAAAGGCAAGTCCGAGGCCGGCAATCAGCGCGGGTCTCACCCACGGCTCAAATAATTCTTTCAAACCGCCTTCGTTTTCCTTTTCCGCCTCTTTCATCTGATCAATCTCGTCATCAATATTCTTCGTTCCCCGCAATGACGAAAGAATTTCTCTTGCTTTATCTTCTTTACCGATCGTAAACAGCCAGCGCGGGCTTTCTGGCATGAATAAGATTCCGATCAGCAGAATGACTGACGGCACAACCGCAAGACCAAGCATCCAGCGCCAAGCGCCTGAATCGGCAAATATATAATTCACGATATACGAAACGAGGATTCCGACCGTAATCATCAGCTGATTCAGCGAAGAAAGCGCGCCCCGTTTATGCTTCGGAGCCAGCTCCGATAAGTAAAGCGGAACGATCGTTGTAGATGTTCCGACAGCCAGTCCGAGAATGATCCGGAAAAGAACCATCACCTGTGTATTCGGTGCAAATGCGACTCCTAATCCGCCTATACAAAACAGCAGCGCCGCCCCCATGATGGCTTTCCGCCTGCCGAACCGGTCAGTCAGCTTGCCGGCGAATCCCGAGCCGAGAATCGCCCCCGCCAATAACGAACTGACGACAAGGCCTTCTGTGAAGGCGTTCAGCCCCAGTTCTTTTTTCATAAATAAAATAGCCCCGGAAATGACCCCGGTATCATATCCGTATAAAGCGCCGCCGAGGGCGCCGAAAAAATAGAGCCATTTATTCGAGTGTATGCTTTTCATGTTAGATTGACTCCCCTCATCCTGCGCTGTATCCGCGCGGAATTGTTCTACTGCTTCTTTTGCCTGTTTCCGACTGTTTCAAACCTTCGCATTGTTAACATCCATTATTTTACTGATTATTTTTTACAAAGCGACGAAACATTTCCCGGTTCCTGCCGTCCAATATAATGTGAACCTGATGCAAAAATAACAGTAGATGTTGTCGAAATAGAGAGAAAGATTTGGAATTTTCTCATTTGCAGAGTTGTTCCAAGTCAACAATTATGGTACGCTTCACAAAGAATAGAAACGAGAGGTAATGATATGGAAGAACGATCTCAACGCAGAAAAAAGAAAAGACGCCTCAGAAAATGGGTGAAATTTGTACTGGTTTTTGCCGCTTTCTTATTGGTGATCGCCGGTTCCGTCGGCACCTACGCATTTGTGAAACTGAATAGTGCGACCAAAGAAGCGCACGTCAGCCTTGACCGCGGCGACCAGTCCGTGAAACGGATCAAAGAGTTTGATCCGAAGAAGGATTCTTTCACCGTATTGCTTTTAGGAATAGACGCCCGTGACAATAAGGGCGAATCAGTAGATGACGCAAGAAGTGACGCCAACGTGCTTGTCACCTTCAACCGGAAAAAGAAAACAGCGACAATGCTCAGCATCCCGCGGGATTCCTATGTCAATATCCCGGGACACGGCTATGACAAATTCGCGCACGCACATGCTTACGGCGGTTATAATTTAACTTATAAAACAGTAGAAAACATGCTTGATATTCCGGTAGATTATGTGGTTGAGAGCAACTTTAACGCATTCCGGGATGTCGTCAATGAATTGAACGGCGTTACGGTAAATGTGAAAAGCCAGAAAATTGCCGATCGTATTAAAGTCGATACAAAAGGAAAAGTCGTGCTGAAGCCGGGCGTTCAGATGCTTGACGGCGAGCAGGCATTGGCTTATGTAAGAACACGCAAAGCGGACACCGATCTGATGCGGGGACAAAGACAGATGGAAGTGCTGAGCGCCATTATTAACAAATCTAAATCGTTAAGCTCGATCCCTTCTTATGACGATATCGTCGACAGCTTAGGGAAAAACTTAAAAATGAACTTATCTCTTAATGATGCCATCGGCCTGTTTCCGTTTATCACATCGCTGAAAAAAGTGGATTCTTTGCAGCTGACAGGTTCAGACAGCTATATTTACACTCCTCAGTACGGCAAAAATATTTATTACTTCAAGCTGAATGAGGAGAAGCTTCAAGAAGTGAAAGCGACATTAAAAAAAGATTTAGACGAGTAAGATGTCACGGCGGGGTTTCAGCAAACCCCGCCGTTTTTCTGTTGAAAAAAAGGACATGAAGGTATAGCCTTTTAACTGACGGCTTTCTGTGCTGATTTCACAAAAAGCTGAACATACTACATGAAGCAGCTTTATTTTTAAGGAGGGCATCCATACATATGAAATTGATAGCCATTGACTTAGACGGCACATTACTGAACTCGGAAAGTGTGATTTCTCCGGAAAACAGAGCGGCTTTACAAAGAGCGGATGAATCGGGCATTCTTGTGGCCATCTGTACGGGCAGAGCCACTTTTGACGTTAAGGCGCTCTTAAAAGATTTGGATATTCCGATCATTGCGGCAAACGGCGGGACAGTTCACGACAAAGGATACCGCCTCATCAGCCGGTTCTTAATGGATCAGCAGGCCGGTAAGGATATCGCCGCTTATTTAACGGGAAACGATATTTACTTTGAGGTTTATACGGATGATCATCTCTTGTCTCCGTTTGACGGCGAGTCCAAACTGCAGGCGGAACTGGACATTCTGAAAAGCGCCAATCCTGAGGAAGATATTCAGACATTGTGGGAGGGCGCAAAGACGCAGTTCAAACAATTCGGCATTAAACCCGTGCAGGATATACAGGCGATTTTTGACGGAGACGAACATATTTACAAGCTCCTTTGTTTCTCTTTTGATATGGAAAAACTGAAAAACGCCAAAGAAGAAATTACACATCACCCGAAATTATCCCAGACTTCTTCCGGAAAACACATTATCGAAATCCTCCCTGCCGGTTCCGGAAAGGGACGGGCTCTGAGGGAGCTTGCTTCACTGTACGGAATAGAAAAACAGGATATTTACGCCATCGGCGACAGCCCGAATGACTTCTCCATGTTTGAAGCGGCCGGAAACCGCATCGCCATGGGCAATGCGATTGATGAACTGAAAGAAAAAAGCACATATATTACAAAAAGCAATGATGAAAACGGTGTTGCCTATTTCATCAACCGGCTTCTCGACAATGAACAATAAAAAATCTGTCCGGCAAAAGCCAGGTCTTCCACGACCTGGCTTTTCATGTTTCCAAAAAGGAGTTTCATGATGTCGAATGCAATCGCTATTATTGGATTTTCAGCTTTTCTCTTCGCACTTGGATACGGAATATTCCATCTCATATGCAAAGCAGTAAAAAAAGAAAAACGTTTTTCAAAAAAGCTGTTTTGGCCCCTTCTCATCGGCGGGTTTATCCTGTTCTTAATCGGAGGCTCCTCGGCAGAGCCGGACACAGCGGCCGTGAAAGCGGAGGAGAAATACAGCACCCTTGATACGGCTAATCAAAAATTGACGAAGGAACATCAGGCGCTTGAGAAAAAATATGAAAGCATCAGCGCCGCGGCCGAAAAGGAAAAATCCGAGGCCGAAGCAGGCAATGAAGAAAAACTCAGCAAACTCAGCAAAGAAATAAATGAGCTGAAAAAAACAAACAAATCACTCAAACAAGACAATGAGAAATTAAAAGATTCACAAAAGAAACTCGAAAAGGCCGCTGAAACGCTTCAGTCAGAAAATAAAACATTAAAGCGGCAAAAGGAAGAAACAAAAACAGCCGGAAACGCTGAATCGGCGCAAAACACAGCCTCTTCCTCCGGCGGGCATGCAGAAACGAAGGCAGCCGACACCTCACAGGGATGCAACATTAAAGGCAGCCGAAACGGCATTTATCACACGCCGGGAAGTACATACTACGATCGGACGACAGATCCAGTGGAAATGTTCTGTTCTGTAGAGGAAGCGGAAGCGGCGGGATTCAGAGCGCCGAAACGGTAAATAGAAAAGACGTCAGAGATACTCTCTGACGTCTTTTTTTACGGAAGCCGGATGCTGCCCGTATACTTGTCCTTCCAATAAGCGCTCGTATTCATATTTGTTATGGTCACGCCTGCTGACAGAGTGACATGAATAACTTGTCCGTTGCCGATATAAATGGCCGGGTTCAGGCTTTCCGCTTTAAAAAAGACCAGATCGCCCGGCTTCAAATCCTGTTTACTGACTGGAGCGCCCGCCTGCATCTGCTTCTCCGCGTAACGCGGCAGGCTGATTCCTTTTGCTTTTTGATAGACGTATTGAACAAATCCCGCCGTATCAAAGCCGGTTTCCGGTGAAGCGCCGCCTTTCAGATAAGAAATTCCGATATAATCAGCCGCTGTTGACACCACGGGATTATCTTTGGAAATGGCCAGATTGCTGAATCGGCGCACCCCTGTATAATGTTTTTTCCAATAATCTTCTGACAAGTAGGAAATGGTGACTTTTGCAGAGCGGCTCGCTTGGATGAATCTTCCCTCTCCCGCATAAATGCCCGCATGGGAAATTCCTTTTTTATACGTATCGCTGAAATAAATCACGTCCCCGGGCTTTATGCTGCTCAGTTTTATTTTCTCACCGACCAGCCACTGCTGTTCCGCAGATCTCGGCAGGTAAATGTGAAGCTTGTTTTCAAAAACATATTGGACAAGCCCTGAACAGTCGAATCCCTCTTCAGGTGTGCTTCCGCCGAATACATACGGAATGTCGAGATAACGGGCGGCCTCCTGAACGATCGGATTATCAGCCAGCTCCGGATCTTTTGTAATCCGTTTTGCGCCAAGATATAAATTCATCCAATAATTGCTTTTTTGAAAGCTTGTGACGGTTACGCCTGCTGACGGAGAACTGTGTATCATCTCTCCATTTCCGATATAAAGGCCGTCTTGGACGGGCACGGTTTGTAATGAATCCGACTTTTTGAAAAAAACAATATCCCCCGGTAAAAGCTCATTTTCTTTGACGGCAGCTCCGACTTTCCATTGATCACTGACCGTTCTCGGCAGATGGATGTTCTGCCTGCTGAAAAGATACTGCATCAATCCGGACGGATCAAAACCGTCCTTAGGCTCGTCGCCTCCGTAAACATATTTATTTCCGACAAGTTTTTGCGCGTCTGAAACCATCAGGGCAGAAACTTGAGAATCCGCTTCAGCAATTTCCGTTCTCGTTACTGCAGGTGCCACAAGACAAATCATAAGGCCGGCAAGGATGTACTTCCTCCAGCTTGTGAGCATGTTTTCTGTTCACTCTCCTTATTTTTACTAGTTCTTACATCGGTAACTTTAAGTAAATGTTTAGGAGAGTATAAAAAAAGAATGCCCGATACGGGCATTCTTTACTGGATTCGGTACAAAAAATATGCCGGCAAGCGGAAGCATGCGCTTATTTTGCGCCCGCTGTGTCCTCCTGCTGAATTTTTTGCATTTCTGTGTCAATTTTTTGTTTTTCCTGATCTGTGAGCTGATCATTGAATTTAAAAGCTGACATAAACATAAATACCATAATGATTGCGGCAAACGGCCATCCTGCTTTAATGATTTTCATTTGTTTTTCACTCCGCTTTCTTTTTTAAGATATCGCTGTGATCCACATCAAACGTTAATTTTCCGTCCTTGACGCTCCACTTGAAATTCGATTCTTTCGTCAGTTCACGTATGATTGTTTTATGGTTAATGCTGCCTTTTTTAACCGGCGCAGGCGTTGCTTCGTGAATGTTCATCGGTGTGACTTCAAAGCGTCCCGTGCCGTTTTTCTGCAGGTGATATTGAACAAGCGCCGTGTCTCTCGTTCTTGTCCATCCTTGGTCAAATACGAAGTTGCCCAGGCTGTAGAAAATAACGGTGCCGTGGTACATTTCGATCGGTTCAAGCACGTGCGGATGGTGTCCGACGATAATATCCGCTCCGGCATCTGACATTGCTCTTGCCAATTGGCGCTGTCTGTCATTCGGATCATTATCGTATTCCTGTCCCCAGTGTGTTTGAACAATGACGAGGTCTGCATTCTTTTTGGCTTTAGAGATCATCGGAATAAACAGCTCAGGATCGGCCGGAAGCACACCGGGCGCATTTCGTTTAGCTGCAAAGCCTTTTCCGGAAACATCGGTGAATCCTAACGTTGCGATTTTGACTCCGTTTACATCTTGATATGAAATGTTCTCCTCGGCTTCTTTAAGCGTCAGGCCTGCACCGACAAGTTCAAGGTTCTGCTTTGAAAATTCTTCAACCGTATCCCGCATTCCTTGAGGGCCGTAATCCATCGCATGGTTGTTGGCTGCCGTCAGAACGGTGAAATTCATGTCTTTCAGTACTTTTACGGCATCTTTGTTTGACTGAAGGTGGATATTTTTTTCTGCTTCCTTGTAGTTCTTTTTATATGTTACCGGGTTTTCAAAGTTCCCCGACACATAATCGGATGCTTCGAAGAATGGCTTTGCGTAGCGGAAGACGCTTTCCGTTCCGTTATGCTTTGTCACTTTCTCCACATTCCGGCCCATCATAATATCTCCGACGAATGAGGCTGACACAAGGTCATCGGCATTTCTTTTTACACTCGGCGTCTCCGCCTTCCCTGTCAGGATGCAGACGAACATCAGGCAAAAGACGATCGGCAGTGCGATAAAAACGTGAAGATTGGTCTTCTTTTTCTGCTGTTTGGTCAGCTTCAGCAGTTTTTCTTGAAAGGTTAATTGTTTTTTCATCGTTTGACACACCTTACATTAGATTAAGTAGTAAGCAAACATAATGGCAAAAGTTGCGCCGCTTAAGAACAGCGTGCTGGCAAATGTAATCGTTAATCCCTGTTTCTGAATGGTGTTGGCGATCAGACCCGGTACAATGATACCGATTCCGCGGAATTCTGATATCTCAAACGGTACGATCGGGTAAAGAAAATCAAGTGCGATTTTTAAGCAGATTCCCGTAATCAGCATTGCTGCGAATTTTCTGCGTCCGTACAAAATCATAAATCTGGATAAACCGTATTTGACGATGACGTATGTAAGAAGACTCACTAACAGCACGAGTAAAATAAAGACCGGCTGGTTAAAAACGAGTCCTAAATAACCCGGTACGACTAAACCGGCAGGTACGATACCTGTTTTTTCCGCAAAAATTAAACTGATTAACACGCCTAAAATAAGTGAGATATATAAATCTGATCCGAACATTTATCCTTTTCCTCCTAGCTAACGAGCTGTTTCACCTTATACTCTTGGATTTTTTCAATTAATGGTTCCGCTGAACCGTGGATATTGCCGACGCCATATATGACACGGTTTTGCATTCTTGTTTTCAGCACGTCCATGATTTCGTCTGTTGATTTATATTCCAGATCGTGCAGTGTATCAGCAGGAATCTTGCCTTCTTCATAAGCTCTGACGATCGGTTCTGTTGTCTCGCCGATGAGAATGAGTTCCTTCGTTTTAATGTACGGAAGCACGTCGTTGGCAAACTGAATCGTTCTGTCCACGCGGTCGGCGCGGCAGTTCATGATAACAATCGGTTCATCTGTCGGGTAGCCGATTTCCTTTACACGTTTCCATATATTTAAAGTAGAAGATGCATCATTTGCGGCAAAGCCGTTTACGAAATGACCGGGTTCCTTCGTGCTGAGCAGCGGCAGAATTCTCATGGCGCCAGGATCAGGCGGCGCATTCAGCATTCCTTTAAACGCTGTTTCTTCATCTATACCAAGAGCTTGGGCAACACCGAGCGCAAGGGAAGCGTTATCAGGAAAGACCATATATTCGAATTTCCGCAGGTATTCATCAGTAATTTTAGAGTTATCCGCAATAATAACTTCGGTATTCCGCTCTGCGGCTTTTTCTTTAAAGAAATCTGTGTATTCACTGTCTGTAATCACAAGATGGCCGTTATATGGAATTGTCGCTGTAAATGCTTCAGCAATTTCATCAAGCGTCGGCCCCATAACGTCCATATGGTCTTCAAGCACATTCACGATGACGCCGATGTTGGCTTGAAGCAGTTCTTCCTGAAAGATAATCTGATAATCCGGGTTTACCGCCATACATTCACTGACAATGGCATTGGCGCCCCGTTCTACGGTTTCCTTCATTACCTCTTTTTGCTCGCCGATATTCGGGCCCTGCGGTTTCCGTTTGATCGGTTTCTCCTCAGGTGTATCCCAATAGATCATCCTTGCATCTGTTCCCGTCGTTTTTCCGACTGTTTTGTAGCCCGCCTCCATCAGTATTCCGGTCGTCAGCCTCGTTACGGTTGACTTGCCGCGGATACCATTAATATTGACGCGTACTGGCAGAGCATCGATATTCTTCTGATGCCGCCTTTTTTCAATGATTCCGATGATTAGTACGGCAGCACAGGCTATAATGAGTAACCACATTGATTTTTGACATCTCCTTCAGTATTGATAAATTCATTCATCAGTATATAGCTTCACTATGAATTCTCAATCGGCATTATGTAACATAATCTCCTCGCCTGCACTAAGCCAAACTTCTCTATTAGCGGCGCTATTCTTCCTATTATCGAATTGCTTTTTTTGGGAATAGGCAGGACTTCGAACTTACTTCAATTTTTTTCGAGAAAAATGAATGCGTTTACATTTGCCTGCGGATATTCGTTTGGACTAAATGGACTATTTGCGTTCCGGAAGAAAAAGATGCAATCATAATCCATCTTTTCACAGCCCGTTATATCAGCATTTTCCGCACTGCGCATACGATTCGGGACTCTCCGTCCGCTGGATGCAGACTGCCTTTTTTGTTAAGGATAAGGTCATAAAGTCATTCATTTTCCCCCATATCCTGCTGTCAGTCCTATTCCAAAATAACTATCGGAATGACTTGCACATGACAGAAACAGACGGGTCCGGAGTGTTTACAGGAAATACACAATTTATATGCGGAAAGTCTATTTGCTTTTGTTCCGTATACAGGACATTTATCACTCTTTTGAAATAATTTTAATAAATCTTTATATTCGTTCAAGAAATGTTCATCCATATTTGTGAAGTTCTTGGTAAAACATCAAGCATCATCAATAAATTCCTCTATTTTATAAAATGCATAAAAAGGAATAGCCGCTGAAAACTACAGATAACGCGGAAAGGAGGCGGTCTGATGTCTGCGGATATACAAAACAAACGGCTTCCCGGTGATTTTGAATCGGCTGTACGAAAAATGCAGGAACTGATGTGTGTTTGCGGTGATTTTAAAATACGAAGGATCAAACTGCAGGATCGTCAAACCGCTTTTTTTTATATTGAACAAATGATAGAAGAACAGAAGCTGAATGAGTTTCTGTTAAGCGACAGCTTGCAGAACGGCTCACTTGAGGAAGCGATGGATGCTGTCAGCAGTGCGGAAACGGATGAGATCAGAAAAATTATCGACGGGATTTTGGCCGGACAGGTTGTTTTTCTCAGCGATGCGTCAAGTAAGGCGAAGCTGTTCTCTGTCGGGCAGAATCCGCTGCGTTCCATTATGGAACCAGAATCTGAAAGCATCGTCCGCGGGGCCCATGACGGGTTTGTGGAAAGTTTGGAAACGAACATTCATCAGCTGCGGTTTCACATACAGGACCGCCACCTCTCCGTTCATTATATGGATATCGGAAAACGGGCCAAATCAAAGGTTGCAGTCATTTTTGTTGAGAATATCGCCAATCCGGAGATTGTGGAGGAAGTGAAGCGGCGCCTTTCGTACCTGCGTATCGACAGTGTGCTTGCGCCCGGAATTATCGAGGAGTCGATAGAAGATAATTCGTTTTCCATATTTCCGCAGATCGTTCATACGGAGCGGCCGGATAAAGCAAAAGCAAGCGTGATGGAAGGCTGTGTCCTCATCATGATGGATGGGAGCCCGTCAGCCTTAATTGCGCCGATCACGTTCTTTTCATTTTTTCAATCGCCGGATGACTACAGCACAAGGTGGATTTCCGCCAGTTTTTTGAGGGTGCTGAGATTTTTCGCCTTTATGATCGCGATTACGCTGCCCGCTTTTTATATTGCGCTGATTGCGTTCCATTTTGAAGTCATTCCCAACGATCTGATTATTACCATGAAAAATTCGATTGTTGATATTCCCTTCCCTCCGCTGATAGAAGCCATGATTATGGAGATTACGATTGAACTGATCCGCGAAGCCGGTATCAGGCTCCCGAAACCGATCAGTCAGACGATCGGCATTGTCGGCGGTCTCGTGATCGGTGACGCAGTCGTTCAGGCGGGACTCATTTCAAATATGATGATTATCGTCGTAGCCGTTACGGCTGTTTCCTCTTTTGTGCTTCCTTCATATGAAATGAGCACGTCCATTCGAACGCTCAGATTTCCGCTTATGTTTCTGGCATCATCGTTCGGTTTTATCGGTATCGGGCTCGGCTTCGGGCTTATCCTGATGAACCTGTGCAAGCTTGAATCTCTCGGGGTTCCTTATCTATCATCTCTGACGCCGTTTCATTTCAGTGACTTAAAGGATGCGTTTATCCGGCTTCCGGCTTGGTTCATTAAAAGAAGGCCGTTTTATTTGAGGCCGCAAGACTCAAAGCAGATTAAACATGTTCGGGGGTGGAGAAAAGATGAAGACTAAAAAAATCAGCCGGCTTCAAGCAGTATTTTTCATTAATCAGACGCAGATCAGCATCGGCATTTTGGCGCTGCCCCACTTGCTGATGATGAAATCGGGAAGCAGCGGGTGGATTTCCATTCTGCTCACCGGACTGCTTGTCCAGCTAACATTCAGTCTGTATATGATATTATTTCACCGGTTTCCGAAGATGAATCTGTACGAAATGCTGGAGGAGGTGTTCGGAACATTCGCCGGCAAAGGGCTGCAAGTGCTGTATATTTTATATTTCACGTTTCTCTGCACGCTCATTCTTTCTGTATTTACAAGGATCTTGGATATCTGGGTGCTCCCTCTGACTCCGAATTGGGTGATCTGCTTAATGCTGATACTCGGTTCTGTCTATATCGCCCAAGCCCCGCTGAATGCTATCGCCAGGTTCAGCTTTATCTTAACGCCATTTTTGCTGCTGATCTCTCTGCCGCTTTTATACACGCTGGGAAAAGCTGATGTGACAAACATTATGCCGATTTTTCACGGAACCGCCAAAGACATGCTGACCGGGGTGCAGCAGACACTGGTCAGCATTACCGGCTTTCAGGCAGCGCTTGTAATCGGGCCCCTTATCAACTGCACCGTCAGCCAGCGCTACAAAATAATGACGATTTCAAACGTCTGTATTGTCCTTTACTATCTGTACATCACCCTTACTTGCTTTGTCACAATCAGCCCCGAAGAAATAAAGATTATCCCGGAGCCTGTGCTGTATTTGTTAAAAACCGTTTCATTCAGAATTATCGAACGGACGGATCTGCTCTTTTTGACATTTTGGTTCGTGACCGTCTTTTCAACATTGGCCAACGTGTTTTATTTGGCAAGCACCGGAATGGCCAAGCTGTTCAACAAAAAAGACCACAGCCGGTTTGTTTATCTGCTGGCCCCGCTCGTCTTTCTTCCATCTATTTGGGCCATAAGCACGGATAAAACGATACAGCAGCTGGATCAGGTTTTCCGTCTTTCCAATATTGTCTTTGTGTATTTGTTTCCGGCGTTTATGACATTGATTGTCCTTGTACGCAAAAAGGGTGTCCGCCATGCGCATTAAAAAAGCGCTTCTTATCAGTCTCATGTGTGCAAGCCTTACGCTTACGGGCTGCTGGGACCAAAATTTATTTAAAGATATTTCTCTCGTGCTGACCGCAAGCCTCGACGTGGATCAAGACGGTAAAAATAAAATCGGCATCACCTATCGGAAGGTTCAATCCTCCCAGGCGGAACAGGAAACAGGCGGCTCCTTCATTACGACGGTGCTCAGCGCTTCAGGGCACACCATCCGTGAAGCGCGGTTCCAATTGGATAAGCTTGTCGATCAGCGCATTGACACGTCCAAGCAAAGAGTCTTATTAATCGGTGAGAAAATGGCGGAAAAACCGCTCTTTCCATACCTCGATGTATTTTACAGGGATCCGAAAAGTCCGCTCCTCGCTCATCCGGCGGTTGTAAAGGACGGCGAGGCGATTGAAGTGCTGAAGCTGATCGTCCGGCAGAAATTGATCGTCAGCAAGTATTTAACGAATTTATTAACAAGCGCTTATACGGAATCAAATATCAGCATGGAAAATTTGCAATCCATCCGTTCAAGCATGCTGACAACTAATGAGGATTTCGCCCTTCCTTATTTATCGATTAACGGACAGACCATAAAGGTAGAGGGTTCAGCCCTGTTCAGCGGTCAGCGGAAAGTGACTGAGGTGCTCGGTCAGGATTCGACCCTTCTGACTCTTTTAAGCGGGCAATTTAATAAATCGGCCAATATTAATCTGAAGCTGTGGGACAAATACAAAATGTATATTGAAAATTACATTTCTCTCGGCATCACGGATACCTCGAGAAAGATTGTATTTTTAGATACAGATCCTCAGCATTTGAAAGTAAAAATTCGTTTAAACCTGAATGCACGTGTCTTGGAGTATCCGAAGGACAAACTGAGTTCTTATACGGCTATCGGCCAAATTAACAAACAGGCTTCAGCCAATCTGAATGAACAGGCCAGATCGGTGATCAGGCATATTCAAGAGCATAACTCGGATATTTTCGGCATCGGCCGGAGATACCAAACCCATTATTATGAGCGGGGCAAGCATCTCAATTGGCGTGAGATCTACCCTTCCATTGAGATTGTTCCTGATATCAAAGTCAATATCTCACAAATCGGTATCGTGAATTAAAGGAGGCCCCGGCCTCTTTTTTTGTTGCCAATCGAAATTATTCGTGGTACCCTTTCTATGTAAACGGTTACATAAATGAAGGAGGAGTGTTTGTTGGCAACGATTAAAGATGTCGCAGGCGCTGCCGGCGTCTCTGTTGCCACGGTCTCGCGTGTCCTCAATGACAATGGCTACGTGCATGAAGATACAAGAACAAAGGTCATGCTGGCCATGGAGAAGCTGAATTATTATCCGAATGAAGTTGCCCGTTCTCTTAATAAAAGAGAATCACGACTGGTCGGGCTTTTGCTTCCGGATATTACGAATCCCTTTTTCCCGCAGCTTGCCCGCGGCGCTGAAGACGAATTGCAGCGGGAAGGATACCGGCTGATCATCGGCAACAGCGATGAAGAATTGGAAAAAGAACTCGATTACCTGCAAACATTTAAACAAAATCAAGTTGCCGGTATTTTGGCAGCTACCAATTATCCCGACCTTCCCGAATACAGCGGCAGCCTTTACCCGGTCGTATTTCTGGATCGGACAAAAGAAGGCGCCCCGTCCGTATTCAGTGACGGACGGGCAGGCGGAAAACGAGCGGCTGAAGAAATGCTCCGCGGCAAAAGCACAAGCATCACGCTTGTCAAAGGCCCCGGCCACCTTCAAACCGCTCAGGAACGTTTTAACGGCGCACTTGATGTGCTGCAAAAAGCCGGCGCGCAGTTCAATGTCATCTCCGCCGCTTCATTTTCCATCAAGGATGCGGCCATTTTAGCAGAAGAATTGTTTGCCGCATACCCGGAAACCGACGGGGTCATCGCCAGCAACGATATTGCGGCGGCTGCCGTACTCCATGAGGCGCTGCGGCTCGGTAAAAAAGTTCCGGAGGAGATTCAGATTATCGGATATGACGATATTCCGCAGAGCGGGCTTTTATTCCCGCCCCTTTCAACCATTCGCCAGCCTGCATATGAGATGGGAAAACGAGCGGCAAACCTGCTGCTGCAATTGATAAAGAAAGAACCGCCGAAAGAGACGGCCATACAAATGCCCGTGACATACATAAAAAGACAAACGACGAGAAAGGATGATCACCGTGAGTGAAATTTGTGTTATCGGAAGCTGTTCTATGGATCTTGTCGTCACATCTGAACGACGCCCGAAAGCGGGAGAAACCGTACTGGGCGCAGACTTTCAAACCGTGCCCGGAGGAAAAGGCGCCAATCAGGCCGTAGCAGCTTCCCGCCTGGGCGCAAACGTATATATGGTAGGAAAAGCAGGCAGTGACAGTTACGGAAAAGCGATTATTGAAAATCTGCAGGCAAACGGTGTCAATACGGACTATATGGAAACGATTACACACAAAAAAAGCGGAACGGCTCATATTGTGCTCGCAGAAGGAGATAACAGCATCGTCGTCGTAAAAGGCGCAAACGATGACATCTCCCCTGCTTATGCCAAAAGAGCGCTCGCGAAACTTCCCGGCATTGACATTGTGCTGATCCAGCAGGAGATCCCTGAAGAAACCGTTGAAGAAGTGTGCAGCTACTGCCGCGCGCATCAAATTCCGGTTATCCTGAATCCGGCGCCGGCCCGCCCGCTGAAACAATCAACCATTGAGAATGCCGCTTATCTTACGCCGAACGAACATGAAGCATCCATTTTATTTCCTGATCGGACGAAAGAAGAAGCACTCGCCGGCTATCCCGGCAAATTGTTTATTACCGAAGGAAAACAAGGCGTGCGGTTCTCAGACGGCACCGCGGAACGGCTCGTTCCCTCCTTCCCTGTTGAAGCGGTCGACACGACGGGAGCCGGCGATACCTTTAATGCGGCATTTGCCGTCGCACTCGCGGAAGGACAGGACATCGAACAAGCGCTTCTGTTTGCCAACCGCGCCGCCTCCCTGTCCGTGCAGCACTTCGGCGCCCAAGGCGGCATGCCTGTCAGAAAAGAAGTCGAGGAGTTGCTGTCATGAAGAAACACGGAATGTTAAACAGCCACATTGCCAAAGTATTAGCCGATCTCGGGCATACAGACCTCATCGCAATCGCCGATGCGGGTCTCCCCGTCCCTGATGGTGTCCCTAAAATTGATGTGTCCTTAACGGCGGGCGTTCCCGCCTTTCGGGACGTCACCAAACTGGTCGCCGGAGAAATGGCAGTCGAAAAGGTGGTTGCCGCCTCTGAAATCAAAGACGCAAATCCTGAGAATACAAGATTTATAGAAAACCATTTCTCAGAGCAGACGATCGAATACATGTCCCATGAAGAATTTAAACGGCTCACACGGAAAGCAAAAGCCGTCATCCGAACGGGTGAAATGACGCCATACGCCAACTGCATCCTGCAGGCGGGCGTGATTTTTTAGAAAGAAGGGATCCAGCATGCACATCGGCATGACAGACATTCATAAAGCCTTCGGGAAAAACCAAGTGCTCTCCGGCGTCTCATTTGAGCTTCTGCCGGGAGAAATCCACGCTTTAATGGGAGAAAACGGAGCGGGCAAATCGACTTTAATGAATCTGCTCACCGGGCTGCACCGGCTTGACAAAGGAAATATTACGATAAACGGAACAAATATGAGCTTCTCCAATCCGAAAGAAGCCGAAAAACACGGAATCGCCTTTATCCATCAGGAGCTGAATATATGGCCGGACATGACGGTGCTTGAAAACCTCTTTATCGGTAAAGAGCTGACGACGGCATTCGGTGTTTTGGAAACGAAGAAAATGAAAACGCTAGCAAAATCACAGCTTGAAAAACTGGGTGTCTCGCTCCCTCTTGATCGGGAAGCCGGACAATGTTCCGTCGGACAGCAGCAGATGATTGAGATTGCCAAAGCGCTGATGACAAACGCCGAAGTCATTATTATGGACGAACCGACCGCAGCGCTGACCGAACGGGAAATCAGCAAGCTGTTTGAAGTGATGACGGCGTTAAAGCAGGACGGCGTATCAATCGTCTATATATCGCACCGAATGGAAGAAATTTTTTCAATTTGCGACCGGATCACCATTATGCGGAACGGCCTTACTGTCGACACGGCGCATATTAAAGACACCAATTTTGATGAAGTGGTCAAAAAAATGGTCGGGCGGGAGCTGACCGATCGATATCCGACACGTACACCGTCACTCGGCGATAAGGTGCTCGAAGTGAAAAACGCCTCAAAAAAAGGAAGCTTTTCACAGGTCAGTTTCCATGTGCGCGCCGGAGAAATCCTCGGCGTTTCCGGCTTAATGGGTGCCGGACGGACAGAAATCATGAGGGCGCTGTTCGGAATTGACCGGCTCGATTCCGGAGAGATCCGGATTTCCGGCCGAAAAACCGACATTCGGAATCCATATGATGCCATCCGCAAGGGACTGGGTCTGATTACAGAAAACCGCAAAGATGAAGGGCTGCTGCTGGATACGTCCATTCGTGAAAACATCTCATTGCCGAACCTGACCAGTTTCTCTCCGAAAGGCATCATTGACCGAAAACGCGAGGCGGAGTTCGTTGAATTGCTCATCAAACGGCTGACGATTAAAACCGCTTCTCCGGAAATCGCGGCGCGGCACTTATCAGGAGGAAATCAGCAAAAAGTCGTCATCGCCAAGTGGATCGGTATCGGCCCAAAAGTTCTCATCCTCGATGAACCGACAAGGGGCGTCGATGTAGGCGCGAAACGGGAAATCTATTCATTAATGAATGAACTGACCGATCGCGGAGTCGCCATCATCATGGTTTCTTCCGAGCTGCCGGAAATTCTCGGCATGAGTGACAGAATCATCGTCGTCCATGAAGGCCGCATCAATGGAGAAATCAGTGCGGCCGGCGCAACACAAGAACACATCATGACACTTGCCACGGGAGGGCAGCAGAATGAAAACTGAACCAATGACACCAACTGAACAAAAGCGTTTTTCCATTCATACCTTCACGCAAAAACTCGGTCCGTTTCTCGGCTTACTGATTCTTGTGTTGATCGTTTCTGTGTTAAACCCGAGTTTTCTTGAACCGCTCAATATTCTCAACCTTCTTCGGCAGGTTGCGATTAACGCACTGATCGCATTCGGAATGACATTTGTCATTTTAACGGGCGGCATTGATCTCTCTGTCGGAGCCATCCTCGCCTTATCAAGCGCATTAGTCGCCGGTATGATGGTATCAGGCATTGACCCGATCTTAGCCGTCATCCTCGGCTGCGCGATCGGCGCCGTACTCGGTATGATCAACGGATTCTTAATAACAAAAGGGAAAATGGCGCCGTTCATCGCCACTTTAGCGACAATGACTGTCTTTCGGGGACTGACTCTCGTCTATACGGACGGAAATCCGATTACGGGTCTCGGTACAAACTACGCTTTTCAATTATTCGGACGCGGGTATTTTCTCGGCATCCCCGTCCCCGCCATTACGATGCTGATTGCATTTGCGGCCCTATGGATTCTTCTCCACAAAACACCGTTCGGCCGCCGGACATACGCCATCGGCGGCAATGAGAAAGCGGCGCTGATATCGGGAATCAAAGTACCCCGTATCAAGATCATGATCTATTCTCTGACAGGTTTATTATCGGCGCTGGCGGGAGCGATTCTGACATCACGCCTAAATTCCGCACAGCCGACGGCCGGGGAATCATACGAGCTGGACGCCATCGCAGCGGTTGTTCTCGGCGGAACGAGTTTGTCCGGCGGACGGGGGCGCATCATCGGAACGCTGATCGGGGTTTTGATTATCGGAACGCTGAACAACGGTTTGAACCTTCTCGGCGTATCATCTTTTTATCAGCTCGTCGTCAAAGGAATCGTCATTTTAATCGCGGTGCTGCTGGACCGCAAAAAATCGGCATAGTAGGAGGATCATTATGAAGAAAGCCATCATCGCGATTGCGGCATTATCACTGTTTTTGCTGTCCGCCTGTTCACTTGAACCGCCCCAATGGGCAAAGCCGTCAAACGCAAAACATAAAAAAGAATTTACAATCGGACTGTCCGTCTCCACTTTGAATAACCCATTCTTCGTTTCATTAAAAGAAGGCGTTGTAAAGGAAGCCAAAAAACGCGGTATGAAGGTCATCATTGTCGATGCTCAAAATGATTCATCAAAACAGTCGAATGACGTAGAAGATCTGATCCAGCAGGGCGTCGATGCACTGCTGATCAATCCGACCGACTCATCAGCGATTTCAACCGCCGTCGAATCGGCAAATTCCCTCGGCATTCCTGTCATTGCGCTTGATCGTTCAGCCGAACACGGCAAAGTCGAAACGCTTGTCGCCTCTGACAATGTCAAAGGAGGAGAGATGGCGGCCGGCTACCTCGCCGACCAGCTCGGAAAAGGCGCCAAGGTGGCAGAATTGCAAGGGGTTCCGGGTGCATCGGCGACTCGGGAACGCGGAACGGGCTTTCATCATATTGCCGACAAAAAGCTGGATGTCGTAACGAAACAAGCGGCTGATTTTGACCGCACAAAAGGATTAACCGTCATGGAAAACCTGCTTCAGGGCCACCCTGACATCAAAGCCGTGTTTGCCCATAATGATGAAATGGCGCTCGGTGCGCTCGAAGCGATCAACAGCTCAGGCAAACACATTCTGGTCGTCGGTTTTGACGGAAATAAGGATGCGATTTCTTCCATTAAAAACGGGAAGCTGACAGCCACGGTCGCCCAGCAGCCGGAACTGATCGGAAAACTGGCGGCCGAAGCGGCGGAACAGGTGCTAAAAGGAGAAAAAATCAAAAAAACCATTTCCGCTCCATTGAAACTTCAAACGCAAAAGTAACCGTCTGATGTTTATACTTCCGGAAAAACGTGAAAGGAAGAAGTAAAAGGAGAGATAGAGATGAAGAAAACAGCCAAAGCGGCATCCATCCTGACTCTTGCAGCGGGAATATCAGCGGCTTCCGCTGCCGGAATAACGCCTCTTCCCGCGACACACGCGCAAGAAGCGGTCAAGATTGACGATCTGTACAGCTATCCGCTTGATTCTTATCTCGTTTCCGCGGAAGCATTGAACGTCAGAACAAAAGCATCAGCAGCCAGTCCGAAAGCTGATATCCTTCATTTAGGCGACAGCTTAAAGGTTGTTTCATTCCCGAGCGCTGACTGGGCAAAAGTTCATTATAAAAACGGAAAAACAGGATTTGTATCTACTCATTATATTGTTAAAGAAGCAACCACCGTAAAAACAACGGCAAAAACTAAAGTATTTACAGAAAAACAAGCGGTCAAAGCTTCCCTTGCTAAAAACACGAGCGTTTCTTTCTTAGGCTGGAAAAAAACAGCCGGCGGCGGCATTGATTTCGGCTGGGCGCTTGTCGATTACGGCGGCGCAACGGGATATATCAGCACAAAAGATCTGCAAAAACTGACATAATATCAAAACGGATTTCGCAAATTCAGCGCGAAATCCGTTTTTTTCTTTCTGACAGTCAAAAATGTCGGGGATTCGAAATATTTCTCAGGAAATATTGTCGGATGAAAACGAATCGGCGGCTCATTTTAAAATGATTTCTTTATGTAAGCAGCCAGACGTTTGGCATTGTCATGAATATCCGTCGCATCCGCCCCATTTACACCGTACAGCGCGAAAGCCGGCAAATAGGTCATACCTGTAAAATTAGCCATTGCCTGAAACGGCCTTAACAGCTCGCTCAATGTAAAGTGATTGGACCCTCCTGCCTGGTATGCATCCTCTCCGGCACCTACGGAAACTGCCAGCATCAATTCTTTGCCGTGCAGCGCCTTTCCTTTGGAGCCGTAGGCCCAGCCGTACGACAGCACATGATCCATCCATGTTTTTAAAAGCGGAGGCGCACTGTACCAATACAGCGGAAATTGAAATACGATTCGGTCATACTGTTCACACAGATGACGTTCTTTTTCCGCATCGATTTGCCCGTCCGGATATTCTTTATAAAGCTCACGGACCGTGAGTTCATCATGTTTTTTTAATTCTTCTGTCCATGCCTTATTGACCGCTGAGTTCTCCATGTCAGGGTGAACCGCTAATACCAATACTTTCACAGCTACCACACCTTTCCCTTTTGTCTGTATTTTACCTAATCATTGCCGATTCAGCCAAATAAAAAGAAAGCCCCGAAGAAAAATGGGCTTTCTTTTTTCATTTATTCAGGGCTTCCTTCGGTTGTTTCAATATCCTTCGCGAAATTAGGATTATCTAAATTTGCGTTGAAAAAGTCCGCCGTATTCGGAAGCTTGAGGTTCATGTTCATTTTTTGAGAAATGGTCACTTTGCAATCATTAATGACATAGTCAAACACATGCCCGCCGGAATTGCGCCCTTCATCAATGAAGTGCAGGTGATATCCGGAAACGGCGATGCCGTTTGCGTAACCCGGTGTCCAGAAGCCGGCGATCGTTCCCTGAATGTCGTCAAAGTTGAACACAGGCTGTGTTTTCACCGCTTCGATCATCGGAACGTACGGCTTCTCCTGACGCTCTACCGTTCTGGTCTGCACCTTTTTAAATACGCCGTCTAAACGGATCGCATAAAATAAGTTTTTACTAGGCAGAAGGCTGGCGATTTCCTGCTCGAATTCTTCACGGGTCATTTCGCCGTCGATCGTATGCGTCATATCCGGTGTGAAAAATGTGAAGGAGCAGAATGGTGACAGGTCTCCGCTTTTAACAGGCGTAGCCGTTCCGTCGCCGCGCAGGCGGTAAAATTGTCCGTCAAAACCGATTAATTCGCCGTCCAGTTTGTTGAAAGTGCCGATTCCGAAATCACCGAACTTCGGAATGTCAGCCATATCAAAATCTCCGTCATATACTCCATCCAGCAGAGATGTCATAGTTGATACTTGATAAACCTGATCCTCAGGTGAGCCTTTGTCTCCGCGGCCCATCACTTGGATGTCACTTGCGTTTTTCATATTCCCTTCACTCCTTTTAAATTGGGCTGTTTTAGTAAACAGATCATGGTGCGCAGAGTGCTAGAGAGCTTTTGCTTTCATTTTTTCTTTGAATTGCTTCGGAAGCATGTCGCTTGATAAATGGACGTTGTCACTGTAATCGACAGGAATGTCGATGATGACAGGACCCTCTGTGTTCAAGCCTTTTTGCAGCACGTCTGCCAGCTGTTCCGGTGACTCAACGCGCAAGCCGGTGGCGCCGAAGCTTTCTGCATATTTTACGATGTCAATGTTTCCGAAATCTACGCATGATGTACGGTTATATTTTTTCATTTGCTGGAATGCGACCATATCATATGTGCTGTCATTCCAGACAAGGTGAACGATCGGCGATTTTAAGCGGACCGCCGTTTCCAGTTCCATTGCCGAGAACAGGAATCCTCCGTCTCCTGAAACGGATACGACTTTTTCACCCGGATTCACCAATGTGGCGGCAATCGCCCAAGGAAGCGCTACGCCCAATGTCTGCATGCCGTTGCTGATCATCAGCTTCAGCGGCTCATAAGCGCGGAAGTAACGGGACATCCAGATGGCGTGAGAGCCGATGTCACAAGTAACGGTTACGTCGTCATCAATTGCGCTGCGCAGTTCTTGGACGATTTGCAGAGGATGCACTCTGCCGGATTTATGGTCGCTTGGAGCCTTCTCGCTGTCAGAGAGTATTTGTTTTAATTCGTTCAGCACTTCACGTTCACGGCTGCCCATATCAAATCTCACCGCGTCGTGCTCAATTTGTTTGACCGTTGCGGCGATATCGCCCAGTAATTCTAATTCCGGCTGATACGCATGATCGATATCGGCCTGAATTTCGTCAAGATGGATAATATCACGGTCGCCGTTTACATTCCAGAACTTCGGATCGTATTCAATCGGATCGTAACCGATCGTTAATACGACATCCGCCTGTTCAAGCAGAAGATCGCCCGGCTGGTTGCGGAACAGTCCGATCCGGCCGAAATATTGGTCTTCCAGTTCTCTGGACAATGTGCCGGCCCCTTGGTACGTTTCCACGAAAGGCAATTTTGTTTTAGCAAGCAGTTTGCGGATTTGTTTTACCGCCTCCGGTCTTCCGCCTTTCATGCCGACTAACAGAACGGGAAGTTTCGCCGTCTGGATTTTCGCGATAGCCGCACTGACCGCTTCTTCCGGTGCAGGGCCTTGTTTCGGCACCGGCACGCTGCGTACGTTTTTCACAGTTGTGATTTCATTCACAACATCCTGCGGAAAGCTCACAAAAGCCGCGCCGGCCTGACCTGCTGACGCTGCCCTGAAGGCGTTTGTTACCGCTTCTGGTATATTCCCTGTTTCCTGTACTTCTACACTGTATTTTGTGATCGGCTGAAATAGCGCCGCATTGTCCAATGATTGGTGTGTCCGTTTTAACCGGTCTGCGCGAATCACGTTTCCCGCCAGTGCAACTACCGGATCACCTTCTGTATTAGCCGTTAACAAGCCGGTCGCCAAGTTGGATGCCCCCGGGCCTGAAGTAACGAGACAAACGCCAGGTTTTCCTGTCAGTCTTCCGACAGCCGCTGCCATAAACGCAGCGTTCTGTTCGTGACGGCATAAAACCAGTTCAGGTCCTTTATCTTTTAACGCATCAAATACTGCATCAATTTTTGCACCCGGAATGCCAAAAACATGTGTGACACCTTGCTCCACTAAGCAATCAACAACAAGCTCCGCCCCGCGATTTTTACCAGAGGTTTTTAGTTCATTTGTTGCTTTTGCCAACACCCTCACTCCTTATTATGCATATTAAATATAAAATTTTAAGTAATTTGTGATATTATTCACTATACACTCTTTGGAAATTGACCTCCAATATCAATTCGCCGTATGATTAATATGTTTCACGAATAATTAACAAAGGGAAAGGAATGGATAAGGATGGAGCTTCGCCATCTTCAATACTTTATTGCCGTTGCCGAAGAACTTCATTTCGGCAAAGCTGCGCTTCGGTTAAATATGACACAGCCTCCTCTCAGCCAGCAGATCAAACAGCTTGAGAAGGAAGTCGGCGTGACTTTATTAAAGCGCACGAAACGGGTTGTAGAGCTTTCAGCTGCCGGAGAAAGTTTTTTAAAACACAGCAGAAACGCGATCGAACAAATTGACAAAGCGATTGAAATGGCGCAGAGGACCGCACGGGGAGAGCTCGGCCGCCTTGTCGTCGGTTTTGTCGGCTCGGCCACATATGAATTTCTGCCGCCGATCATTCGGGAATTCCGTGAAAAGTTCCCTTCCGTCAAACTGGATCTGCGTGAAATTTCCTCTTTCAGACAGCAGGAAGAGCTTCTGAAGGGAAACATTGATATCGGCATCCTTCATCCGCCTTTACAGCATTCGGCTTTACATATGGAAAAGGTGCAGAGCAGTCCTTGCATTCTGGCTTTGCCGAAGCAGCACCCGCTTACCGCCAAACAGACAATCGATATTCAGGATTTAAAGAACCAACCGATTATCACACTTGCGAAAGAAACATGGCCGACTTTATACCTGGAATTTGTAAACTTTTGCGAGCAGGCGGGCTTCAAACCGAAAATCGTTCAGGAAGCGACGGAGTATCAAATGGTGATCGGGTTGGTAAGCGCCGGAATCGGTGTGACCTTCGTACCTTCTTCAGCTAAAAAGCTGTTTAATCTCGAAGTCGCCTATCGCGACATCAATCAGGTTCAGCTTACCGCCGAATGGGTCATCGCCTACCGAAAGGACAATCAAAACCCGATCCTGAAACATTTCTTGGAGATTATGAATAAACGCCAGGCTTTATTGCAGGCGGATAAGGAAAATGCATAAAAAAAGAGGGCGCCGAAAAGCAGCCTCTTTTTTTGTGTGCTTATATGGAATTTTATTAAATTAGTAGAAACGCTCAGTACACCTTTCGTCCTGTACTCGTATACATACAGTACAACTGATCAGGAGGGATAAAAATAACGGGGCGGCAATGGCCCATTCAAAAAGGAGGCAGAACACATTACACATATTAGCGTCATTTTGACCCTGATTTCTTTCTTTGCGACTATTATTTTTATATTTTGGAGACCCGGGGGAATAAATGAAGCCGTTCCGGCAGCGCTGGGCGCCATTCTCGTATTGTTAAGCGGAACCGTTTCCTTTCATGATTTAGGAGATATAGGGTCAAAAGTCACCGGAGCATCCATAACCATTATCTCCACAATGATTATGGCGATCGCGCTGGAAAGCTTCGGTTTTTTCAATTGGGCGGCAGCCAAGCTGCTCCATCGCGCCAGAGGGTCAGGCATCCGGCTTTTTTGGTTAACCAACCTGCTTTGTTTTTCAATGACGCTCTTTCTGAATAATGACGGCAGCGTTTTAATTACCACCCCTATTTTACTATTGGTATTACAGTATCTCGGACTTAAAAGACATCAAAAAACGCCGTATTTAATAAGCGGTGTATTAATCGCAACGGCAGCAAGCACCCCGATCGGCGTCAGTAATATCGTCAATTTAATTTCTCTCAAAATGATAGGCATGGATCTTTATTTATACACCAATATGATGTTTATCCCCGGTACGCTGGGACTGGTGTTTATGGCCTTTCTGCTGTTTGCTGTTTTTTACCGCCGCTTGCCGAAGCAGCTCCCCGATATTCCGGTTCATTTTGATTCGCTGGAACACAAAAGATATCATCCGCTTCAGCCTCCGCCGGACCTGACCCAAAACAGCCGCACAAACATCATGTTTTGTGTTTTGGCATTTGTATTGTTAGTACGGATCAGTCTGTTTGCAGCTTCTTACATCGGGATATCCGTTTCGCTTGTGGCAGTCATCAGTTCAGTCATTCTGCTTGGCTGGAGATGGTTTTATTTAAAAATCAGTCCGGCAGACTTATTAAGAAAAGCGCCCTGGCATATCTTTGTTTTTGCCTTCACGATGTATATTATCATCTACGGCCTTCATAATATCGGACTGACCGCATTGCTTGTGCAGTATATTGAGCCTTATGTCTCACAAAGCATCGCCCACGCAGCATCTATTATGGGAATTGCTACATCCGTCCTCTCCAATTTGTTCAATAACCATCCTGCCTTAATGATCAGCACCTTGACATTAACTGAAATGTCAATCGACCCTTTAACCGTTAAAATCATTTATTTGGCTAATATTATCGGCAGTGATATCGGATCATTGCTTCTGCCGATCGGGACATTAGCCACACTTATCTGGATGCATATCACCAGACAGCACGGCGAAAAAGTCTCTTGGTCGGAATATATAAAAACGACTATTATCGTTGTCCCTCTCACCGTTGTGTTTACCATTACCGTTTTATTTGTTTGGATCAGTTGGATTTATCTTTAGCTCCGATGAAAAAAACTGCCTGCTGTATAAGAAGGCAGTTTTATCTTTATGGGAGGTGCATGGTTTTTAAATGATTCAATTTCCAAAAAACAGTATCTCCCTCTGCATTGGTCAATTCAAGGATATTAGCCGAGACGTCCTGTAACAATCCCACTTTATTCGGTATATCTCCTAAGTCCAGAATAATCAATTTGCCGATATATTTTTTTAATTGCTCCTCAAAATTCCGGACAAGGGGCACATTAGCGGGAACAACCGGAAGCTCTGAGCTGTTTAATGTATACGGCGTCTGCTCATTGGAGTAGGGTGTCAGCCATTTCAAATGATTCATCGAAATGAAAAGCGTCTTATAAACCGGAGAGAAGAAAACGAAATAATCGTTTAGAACACTTGTCACATACCCATGAATGGAACGGTCTCCTGTCACGAATATTTCTGTAAATCTGCCTTTTATATGCTGGAGGGTATTTCGATAAGAAAATGAATGTTCCTGTTTTTCAGGATGCGGACTTTCTATTCTTGTGCACGCCCCTTGATTCTGATCGTCCGGCCGCGTCAAAGTCATCCGCTGCAGATGCAGCAGCGGGATATAAAGAAAAGTCCGGCCGTCATAAATCACAATGATATCATGACCGATATCCAAAAGAGTTCCTGAAAATGTTGTATTTCCCGATATTTCAATATCGACTTGTTTATCAAGAAATCTGCTTAATCCAGCCATTTCATCCCCCCTCTCCCGCGTTTACGGACAATCTTTCCGGTCACTTACGGCCGCGTTTCCACCGATAATCTATTGTTCTTAATACAGTGGCGTAACTATAAGATTCATCTTCATCCCGTTTTGAGGATCGATCCTCTTTTGATGATCTTTTCGATTTTTCAGAGGAAGTATGCTGCTCCTCATGTGATTCCTCTTCAGCACACTCTTTCTCACCTTGATTCTCGTCTTTATTCTCCTCTTTTTTAGCTGCTCCTTTTGCCCCCGCGCTGATACTCTTGATATGAAGCGGATGGATTCGCAGCACTTCTTTATCTTTCACAAGAGTATAGTGGCCGTCGGAATTATCCACAAGTATACCTTCAACGGCTTCAGGACCGCCGCGGTTGATAGAAACCCATTTGTGGATCAGGCGTTTAAATATGCCGTGAAAATCATCAGCCATTTCAAACTCTGTACGCTCATCCTCTTGCTCATCTTCATCTTCTTGTTCCGCGCTGATGCTTTTGACATGGTCGATGTTAAAATATACAATTCCATCATCTTCCGTTTCCAGCACAAGAAAATCGTCCCCTGTTTCGTGAAGCTTTCCTTTTTTCGATTCCGGGCCTCCCTGGTTCAACTGCACCGTGCGATTGGCCATTCGTTCGATCAGTTCTTGGAAATCATCGGCTTTTTCGCATTCTGCCGACTCGGCCGGCGATACTGTCTCACTCGTATTTTCCGTTACACTTTTCACGTGCTTCCATTGATAGTAAACGATTTTATTATCAACCTGAAGAGCGATATAATCCGATTGAATATCTGCCAATCTTCCTGTTTTGGACTCCGGGCCCCCCCGGTAGACAGTAATCACTTTTCCTTCCATCGCATGCAAAAAGTTATCATCAGACCGATGCCGATTCGTATTGCGTTTCATCTATTGTCCTCCTAGTCATATTTCTCATTAATGTCAAAACATAATGCATATATACGTATCCCGATTCTTTTCGGGAACTGGTTCACCAGCCTATTTGTAAAAAAATTTCTCTTCTTTCCAAAATCAAATATTCCACTGCTTTAGCTCACTGCTGATGAAGGCAGACCGCTCCTTAATGTATTCGCAAATCACATCAGGCTCACGGTCAAAGCGGTCAATCTCATCTTTCTTATAAGGATCCTTCGCGACAAACGGCCTGATCTGTTCATACAGAGACATGACCTTTGGTTTCATATGTTCAATGGTAAACCGGGTCTGAAGCGTCTCTTCCAAAAGCTGTTTGTACGCTTTACGGAAATACGGTTCATCCAGAAGCCTAGCAGTCAAGGTATTAAACCCTTGTATTCTGACATAATCGGCATCCATCCGATCCCCGTGAATGTCTCTTCCCCACGTCGCGTCGTAATCCCACGGAATGACTTCAAAAAGCCCCGTTTCATGATTCCGGTACAAGGCGTAATTATGAACAAACCCATCGTAGTTAGAGGTAAACACGACGCCCGCAAGCCACCGCAGATACTTATCCGCGTCCAGGTGTTTGACAATCTCACCCTTGAACTCCGACTTCGGCACGGTATTAATTTTATAGATCATATCCTGCAAGTAAAAATCGTCTTCTTTCGTTCCCGTTTTCTTTTCATAGCCAAGTTCGAGCGATGTTTTCGTATCCCGCTCGAGATCACTGACAAGGGAAAAATTGGCGTCATCATCAACCGCGTAAAAAACGGCGCCGTCCGCCAGATTCCGTTTCGCCAGAAAATATTCATCCACTGACTCCAGCTCAAGGTATACTCCCTCGTAGTTGCCGTTGATTTGCAAGGATACGAAATTCGCCTTCGGTGACAGTGTCCCAAGTTCCGCGAAGAAATCGAGAGACAGTTTATTCCGCATCATCGACGGATCTTTGTACTCAGCGTTTAAATGTATTTCTTTCGCCCTGCGGAATGTTTTCGGCGAATAAAACGTGATATGATACGATTTTTTCTTAAAATCTCTTATATGAGAGCCGCGGTACGCCAGATCAATGTCAAGCCGTTTTTGATTAACTCTCAGCACCGCGGGCACCGGATCATCATCCCAAATGTCTTTTTTCAGCTCCCACAAGTCTTTCGGGTGAATAAACAGCTGGTATTGAGGCAATGTTGATTGGTCCTTCACCTGTAAACCTCCCTGTATTAATTTAGGCTGTGCTTTTTATATAAAACTCAGCGGAACACACATACACTTTTTTCTTCCATGCGTACTATGTGGTAGTAAGGATCGCATCCTTAAAACATATATCAAGAGGAGGTTTCAAAATGGGCCACTATTCCCATTCTGATATCGAAGAAGCAGTACAGTCCGCAAGTACCGAAGGGTTGAAAAATTATTTGTACCAAGAGCCGCACAGCAAAAAAAGCGGTAAGAAGAGAAAATCTCGCAGCCAGAAAAAATCGTGCCGCTCTCACAAAAGATCACGCAGCCAGAAAAAATCGTGCCGCCGCAAGAAAAAGCGCACTCAGAAAAAACCGTACCGTTCTCATAAAAAACCCAGCCATAAAAAAGACGATTACTGCAGCAAAACAGAGTACTGGAAAGACGGAAATGTTTGGGTTGTAAAGAAAAGCTACAAATAATCCCCCAACAACCTAACACCATGTAAATAGGCTGCCGGCTAAACGGAAGCCTTTTTTCCTCAATCAGATATATGCCACGAGATAAGATATGCAGCCGGGTTTCTTTTGTTGTGTTTCCGAATTTTCTTTCGGTATAATCAGGTCATACGAAAAAGAAAGGCGGCCGAAATAATGCATATCTTACGAGCAGACGAACTGAACGCAAAAGACACCTACAAATTGCTTTCCGGCACTGTAGTTCCCCGGCCGATTGCGTTTGTCACTACGCGTTCATCTATCAACGGCGCCGTAAACGCGGCGCCCTTCAGTTTTTATAACGTTGTCTCCGCAGATCCGCCGCTTCTTGCCATCTCAGTAAGCCGCGCGGACGGACGGCAGAAAGACACCGCGAGAAACGCACTCGCTCATCGGGAATTCGTCGTGCATGTGAGTGATGAGTCCATTATTGAAGACATTAACAAAACGGCGGCAAGGCTTGACCCTGATGTCAGTGAGCTTGGCATGACAGACCTTTCTGTGACAGACAGCGCTTGCATCAGTGTTCCCGGTATAAAAGAAGCGAAGGTCAGGTTTGAATGTATACTCGAACGCCACCTTCCGTTTCAAAATGACAGCGGAGAAACGACAACAGATCTCATCATCGGCAGAGTCGTTTGTTTTCATTTGAATGACCAAGTATATGACGCCGATAAGGGCTACATACGGACGGATGAGCTGCAGCCTGCGGCGAGACTCGCGGGGAATGAATATGCCAGACTCGGAAATACATATACACTCGTCCGCCCGACCTGAAACAGAACCTAATATAATAGAAGAAACTAGTCAAAAAGACCCCTTTTAAAAGGGGTCTTTTTCAGCCATTTACCGTTTAACACAGCCTAATGTCTTATAGAATATTGAAACTTACAATGTCCTCACCCGTATGAAACGAATGACAAGTTTCAGGAGGAGACCATGGATATCATTCATTTACTGATTTTTTCAGCCGTATTTGTTTTGTTCAGTCTCATGTTTCAAGTGTTTGCCGTCAACGTTCTCGATTTGCCAAAGCCTGTTAAAAATCAGAATCCGATAAACGGCACACATCGATTGATCGAAATGTCACTGCTTATTACAGGCACCGCAGCAGTGACATTTTTCAATGAATTGTACGTATTTGCGGGAGTTATTTCTATGTTTTTTTGCTGCAGCGGCTTAATGAAATGGCGGCACCGGCAGGAGAAAAAGCAATATTTGTACGATTCGTTTTACGCAGGTCTTCCCGCCGCACTTGGCGTGCTTATTTTTTTCATCCGTTAGCGGGTCATGCTCTATACTCCTGCGGCCGCTCCGTCTCCGCGCGGGTCGGTTCCGCCTTGGAGAAAGCCTTCTTCATCAATGACGATCGCTGCTGCGTGTCCCATGAGTTTGTCAAAATCGCCAACGGCCTCAACGCGGTGGCCGCTTTGCTTTAATGCTTCCCTCGTTTCGGGGCTGATTCTGCTTTCGACCCTCAACCCTTCGTACTCCTCGCCCCATGTCCGTCCCCAGACCCAGCGCGGCTCACTGACAGCCTGCTGCGGGTCCATTTTGTAATCAATGATGCGCGTAATCACCGCTGTCTGCGTTTGCGGCTGGCCTTCCCCTCCCTGGGTTCCGTATAGGATGTGCGGCTTTCCTTCTTTAAAGGCCATCGCCGGCATGAGTGTGTGGAACGTCCGCTTGCCCGGTTCAAGTGTATTGACATGAGACTCATCCAGTGAGAAAAATGACCCGCGGTTTTGCAGCAGAATGCCCGTATCCCCCGCAGTCACGGCAGACCCGAACTCGAAATAAAGGCTCTGAATAAAGGAAACGGCATTTCCTTCCGCATCGACGACGGCAGCGTAAGCGGTATCGCTTCCGACCGGCCGGCTTACCGCCGGCGCAGCCGTGTAACCGATTTCTTCCGCCAGCTGCTTTGCATACCGTTTATCAAGCAGTCGATCCAGCGGAATATGAGAAAACGCGGGATCAGTCAGCACTTCATTCCGGTGCTGAAAACTCTTTTTCAGCGCCTCGATCAGCAGATGATAATATTCAAAGGAGCCGTGTTCAATCTGGGTAAAATCATAGTTTTCCAATATATTGAGCGTCATTAAGCCTGTAAAGCCCTGTGAATTCGGCGGAGCCTGATAGATGCGGCACCCGCGGTAATCAGAGGATACCGGGTCCGACCACTCGCCGCGATGGGCTTTAAAATCTTCAAGTGTCAAATGCCCGCCGTTGTTTTGCAGAAATGATATGATGCTTTGAGCGATATCCCCTTCGTAAAAAGCGCTCCTGCCTTTTTCGGCAAGCTGCTCCAAGCTGGCCGCCAGATCCTTTTGGACAAACCGCTCGCCGGGCATGGGCGATTTTTTGTTTCTCGTAAAAATGGACGAGGTATACGGCATCGAAGCTAAAAGAGCGAGATTGCGTTCTGTGTGGGCGCACTGATCGGCTGATACCGGAAATCCGTTTGCCGCATAATCAAGGGCAGGCTTCAGCACCTCAGCTAGAGAAAGACGCCCGTACGCCGAAAGCACGGCATCCCAGCTGTCCGCCATTCCCGGAACGGTAATGGCGCTTTCTGTCCCGCGCAGAGGTATCGCTTCTCTGCCCCGATACAAGTCTCTCGTCACCTGCATTCCTGAACGGCCGCTCCCGTTATATGCTTTCATCCTGCCCGATTCTTGATGATATGTAAGCCAAAATGAATCTCCGCCAAGCCCCGTCATATGCGGATACACGACTGCCAGGCAGGCGCTGACCGCCACCGCCGCATCAAACGCGTTGCCGCCCTTCTCGAGAATGCCGGCACCCGCCTGAGAAGCAAGATAATGCGGACTGACGACCATTTGTTTCGTTCCGATGGTTGAAGTATTCATGACAAGCCCCTTTACAAATTTTCTCAATTATAAAAAACGGCACCGCTGGGCATCTACTTTACTGGAAGAAAATCTCACACACTATTTACTTTCCGAAAAGAAATGATCTTAATCTATTACTTATCGAAAATAATTGAAAAATTCTCCTTCATTCCGTAAGATTTCATGATACAATAGTATCTGCCAAATGAAGGAAGGTGAAACTGATTGGAACATGAGTACAGCATTCCGAATCTTGTACTTGATGAAACGGATAAACATATTCTCTCGATTCTGCACGAGGAAGGGAGGATTTCCTATACAGACTTAGGAAAGCGGGTTAATCTGTCGCGAGTGGCGGTTCAGCAGCGCATCCAGCATTTACTGGATGCCGGCGTGATTGAAAAATTCACCGCCGTCATCAACCCGGCGAAAATCGGACGTCACGTGTCTGTGTTTTTTAATGTGGAGGTGGAGCCGCAGTATTTGGAGGAAACAGCATTAAAGCTTGAACAGGAACCCGCCGTGACAAGCCTTTATCATATGACAGGCCCGAGCAAGCTGCATATGCACGGCATTTTCGCAAATGATCAGGAGATGGAAGAGTTTTTGACAAAACGGCTCTATACGCAAAAAGGCGTCGTCAGTGTCGATTGCCAAATGCTGATCAAACGGTATAAAAGCAGAACGGGCATGAAGCTGTAAGGAGGACACGGCAATGAAAAACCCCTATTGGGACATTACGGCGGCGATGGTGCGGACAGGCATACTCGGATTCGGGGGCGGCCCGTCCGTGATCCCGCTCATCCGCCATGAAGCCGTCAATAAATACAAATGGATAGATGATGATGAATTCGGGGAAATATTAGCGATCGCAAATGCGCTGCCGGGTCCGATCGCCACTAAAATGGCTGCGTATCTAGGCTTCAGGCTAAAAGGCACGTTAGGCGCAATCGCGGCAACCCTCGCCCACATTCTCCCTACATGTCTCGCTATGGCGGGCTTGTTTACCGCTGTAAATGTGTTAAGCCATTCAGCGGTTGTTGCCGGCATGATCGGTGCCGTCACACCGGTGATTGCGGTAATGCTTGGTATCATGGCATACGAATTTGGACAAAAAGCGCTGAAAGGTTTCGGCTGGGTCACCGGCATCCTGTTTTTCATCGTCGCTTTTATCGGTCTGCAAACGTTACAGATCAACCCCGGCCTTGTCATTATCATTTTTTTAGCGTACGGTGCGTTTCATTTTAAATTGAAAAACAAAATCACAAATAAGCATTCAAAAGATAAAGGAATGTCGTCCCCATGATAATGATCTATATATTTATGGCGTTTTTTATCGCAAACCTGCTGGGATATGGCGGCGGGCCTGCGTCTATCCCGCTGATGTTTGAAGAAGTCGTCAACAGATACAGCTGGCTCACAAACGATCAATTCTCAAATATGCTCGCACTTGCGAACGCATTACCGGGCCCGATCGCCACCAAAATCGCCGCGTATGTGGGCTACAGTGCAGGCGGATGGCCCGGCTTTCTGATCGCGCTGATCGCAACCGTCGTACCGTCGGCGCTTGCATTGATCGTCCTGCTGCGCATCATTCAGCGCTTCCGCCAATCACCCGTCATCAAAGGCATGACGCTGTCCGTCCAGCCTGTCATTGCAGTCATGATGCTCATTCTTACCTGGCAAATCGGCGCAGACGGCATCAAAGCGATCGGCTGGGTTCAATCAATAGTGATTGCGGGGATTTCCCTCCTTGCCTTGACAAAATTCAAGATGCACCCGGCATTTTTGATTATCGCGGCGTTTTTGTATGGAGGCCTTGTGATCCCTCATTTATAAAGAAAAGCACCTGGGCAGGTGCTTTTTTATTTAATATTCATTTTTCATTTCTTTCATAAAAATAAGATCCAATTGTGTAATTAAATCTTTAAGTTCACTACACATAATATCCTCAATAGGATTTACCCAATCTTCGTTTTTTATAAGTTCAATGCCATAACTGCCGGTTGGATCCCCTTCTGGGTACCACCCTACGTCAAGCAGTAAATTTTTTGTCTTATGAGAAACCTGGAGGAGATCTTGATTAAAGTCAAATAACCAAGCATCATCATTTGCCTCTAGAGTCGTAGGATCAGTATCTTTTAATGTAATATAATCAACAGTCCAGCCAGCCGGTATCTTAAGCCTTAAGAAATTGGGAACCTGTTGACTTAGAGGCTGCAAATCCTCTAAAACCCCACTGCCAACACTCCAGATCTGATATTCTAGCTCTTCTAATAAATGCTCTATTTCATGAAAAGATTTTTCTTCATAAATCTTATCTGTTTTTAAGCCCGCTACTTTGACATGGTATTGATCATTTTCATATACTGCCTTAATAACAGCATTACGTTTTTCATTTTGTAGTTCTAGTAGTTCATATTTTTCTTCCGTTCTTTTTTCTGAGTTTAAATTGTTCAGTATTACAGACCATCCATTACAGATTTTTAGTGGCTGCAATTGAGAAATTTGATCTCTGTACATCCTGATTCTCCTCCATTCCAGTAAGAAGTTTAAACTATTCTAATATATCAGTAAACAAGGCTTCTACTTATGTTAATCTCCTGTTGAAAGGCTGTATACAATGAGAAATAAAAATGCCATTCCTTGGTGTCTATAGACTGACGATTCTTGAAAACCTCTCTTAATCTTTATTCATAGCGATAAAAGTCCCGTTAGGATAATCACCATTCCAACCACACGGAAAATAACCCGCTTTATAAATTTCAAAAACTTTTTCAAAAAAATTATTTGTATTACCATTAATTGCTCTATTAATAGCACAATTGTTTAGGTCAGCTACTATATCCTCAAAAAAGGCATTATATCCAGTAGAAGCACTTCTGATGTTTTCAGAAAAAATATCTAATAACGAGTCTATATTTTCCGGCTTTTGATTATCTTCTAATTCGTAAAAACGCCCCCATACTTCACTCATCTCAATTTCCCTTATATCTTTCCATGTATATTCGTCTTCTCCATATACTTCTTCATAAGCCAAGTATTCAGCCTGTTTTTGATCATTAATTATTTTAATAAAATTAGATACATTAACTGATTTTATAGGTTTGAAGGTTTTTGAAAATTCAATTACCTCTTCTGCTAGATTATGATATTTCCCAAAATTCATTACTTGTTATGCCACCTTCTGTACTCCACATTGTTATCCTATCCGTAAAAAAACTTGCCGATGACAACACGGCAAGTTTTTAACTATAGCAATTCTAATTATAACAGTAAACAAGGCATCTCCTAATGTTAATCCCGTGTTGAAAGGCTGTATATGCGGCAAGTCACTTCACTGTTAATTGTTCTGTAGCGTTTTAGTTTTTCTTATTGAAAACACATTTTTTTAAAAAAATTAGAATGACTTCAACAGCCAATCAAGGTCCATTAATTTACCTAATCCTCAATTAAATCGAGATAATATTTATCATTTTTCATAAGTTCTATTAAAAACTCTTCTAATGAATCTGCAATTTTTATATCATCATAATATATTGAATTATTTTGTTCATTGCCTAATTCAATTAGTAACAAAGCACTTTCATTTGCTTCAAAGAAAATCACTTTATCTTCTTCAAGTTCCTCATAAACCTCAATATCTGGATAAAATTCAAAATCATTAACTTTTAATCTTGCATCTCTGATTGAAGCAGGTCCAAGAATGCGGTTAATATTATATTCTGATTTTTTAAGAAAGCCGTAACCCACCTCAAGAAGAAACTGTCTCAAATCATAAGGTAGCCTTAAACCTAACTTATTTTCTACTTCTAAAATTTCATTCTCACTTACTGGATAAAATGTGTTCTCTTTGTAACTGTTAATAAAATCATATTTCACAATTATTTACCTCCTTTTCTGAAGGCACGGCCTGCCCAGCCGACGACCGGTATGAATCTGGCAGCGTCCATCGCTCCTGCTGTGACGCGTTCTGCGGTTGAGAGTTTTTCCCCAGTAACCGCAACGCAGCCTAAAGCCAACAAATTATTCAAAATTTATAAAACAGAAAACAACAATTCACCTATAAAAAAACCTTGAAAGGCTTCAGCAGCCAATCAAGGTTCGAAAATCAAACTTAATGCAGCATTTATCCTGAATAGTATTTTAATAATATCCTAAGATTTTTTAACTATACTATTAATACCTTCAAATATGATATCTCTCATTACTTCATTATTATTGTTATAATTTCTTTCATATTTAATTTTATTAAAAACCTGCTTTATAACTCCATCAATCATTATTGTTAACCCTTCTATTTCTTCTTCACTACCCTCTTTTTTAAAATTTTCATTTAATATTACCAAGCTATCATCTTTTGACATTCCCTTTATTCTCTTTCTCATTAAAAATTTTGTCTATATAATTAATATCATCAATAATCCAGTATCTATCCTATTCACAAATATAACTAGTAAAGTCTTCACGAATCCCTGTCCAATGATCAGGAATATAATTTTCAAAAGGTAATAACTCAGGATACAGCGAAAGAAGCATTTTTTGATTAAAGTCTATATATAATGATGGCCTTAATTCTAGAATAGTACTTTCATAATCCTGATGTTCAACTAACTTCTTTAATTCTGAAGACGGGATAATATAATCAGTATATTCTTTTAAATATAGACGATAATTCTCTTCATTATCCCATTATTTTAGCGCTGTTCATATTCAAAATAAATTGTATTCCAATTTATAGTTGGACTATCAGTTAACTTATACTCTAGGTTGAGATAAACTAGATCATCAACATTAACTATATTAAGAGAAAAAACATCCTTTTAAGTAGATAATTCGACTCTTAGTTTTCATTTTAATGGGAACTAAGCAGACATCAGTCGGTAAGGTAATAGCGCTCTTCATTATTCATATAAATTTTCTATTTCAGTACCCCAAAAGCTTCCTTCTCTTGTGCAATTTGAGTCTACTCTTTTGAGTTCTTCTTTTAACCATTCGATTACATATTCCGGAATATCATTATCAATAAATGCATCCTCACCATTTATGTGTATAGCCTTGTCAATCATTTCTGAGAAAAGCAATATACATTCTGCAAATTGATTTATTGAAGAGTTAATAAAAACTTCTTTATATTCATTACCATTATCTAAATAAACGATTCTCTCGTTGTTTTCTATAATACAAATTGGATCTCCGGAACCAGTAGAACCTAACAACCAATATTTTTGAAACCCTTCCGACACATCAAAGATACTTGTAATTGGCTTAAATGACGCTGGAAAGGAAGTAAAATCTAAATATGGCGGAGGGGATTCAGGCAAACCTCCTAAAGAAATAAATTTTTTAAATCCCTCCGAAAAAGGAGTCTCTACTAAATCATCATATGGAAACGTTAATAACGGACCATTTTTATTAACATCCCAACTTCGATTAAATTCTTCGGGTAATAACATCGTGTCACCTTCCTGATTCTTTTCTGAATGTTTCTAGTCTATTCGCAATTTCATCGTCTACTCCAGTAATTCCCCATTCTTTTTCAATATTATGAATACCACCATATCCAGGGTGCAGGCTTTTAGGTAGAGCTGCGGCCTGGCCTCCTTCCCCAATATGATGATGTCTCATTGGGTCTTTTAAATAATCTGCATACTGTGGAAAATGTTTTATAAATTGTTCATCAACTACTGGGACTCTTCCTCTTTTAATCTTAGCAGTATTTTCAGCACTCCAAAACTCAGGATTACTTTTTAGTAGCGTGTTAAAAAACTTTTTCGCATTTCGCTCCCAGCCAGCCGCATTTGTCCCAGATTTTCCCTTCCCCTTAAAATTCATCTCTACTACAAGCCTAGGATCAATTAAATACTTATTTTCGTAGTTTGAAAGTTCTCTGCCCTTATAGCCTCTAATTCGATCGTATTTACCGTCATTATTCCATTTAGCCGCCATCTTCACAATCCCAAGATCCTTAACAGCAGCCGTTTCCACATCTATACGGACTGTTGGGAATCCGAACGTGAATCCATCAGTCGTTACCGGGCGTTCTGCGTACACGCGGACATTTGTCGGGACTTTGAATTGTTTTACTTTTTCTAGTGTTTTGTTTGCTTTTTGGAC
Source organism: Bacillus sp. Bwzl_19 (assembly GCF_054900515.1). Classification (NCBI taxonomy): domain Bacteria; kingdom Bacillati; phylum Bacillota; class Bacilli; order Caryophanales; family Bacillaceae; genus Bacillus; species Bacillus sp. Bwzl_19. The sequence goes on from NZ_CM142729.1 coordinate 3,253,477, forward strand.
TTTTGAATGGGTTGCAAGCGGTATGCCTTTGTTGACATGCTTCGCCATCGCCCCGGCTCCAACCAAGCTCAAAGCCGCTTCCAGCGCCCCTTGCTTGCGCTTCTCCTCAGATACTTTGTTTCCAAACATATCTTTGCCTGTGACCGCTTCTGAGAATCCGTTTGAGGCAACGAGGCCGTATGCGCCCATTTCTGACATTTTGAGAATGTCTAAGGATTTGCCTGCTTTGTAGGCGTCTAAAGCATGTTCTGCGGCAATGACAGTTTTTCCGGTTTTGTAAATGGCTTTTCCGCCTTTGAAGGCGCGGCCTGCCCAGCCGACGACCGGTATGAATCCGGCGGCGGCCATTGCTCCTGCTGTGACGCGTTCTGCGGTGGAGAGTTTTTCCCCGGTAACCGGATCAACGCCTTCTGCTGCTCTTTTATAATCATAATAGCCAGTGACTTCTCCAGTAAAGTTGCAGATGCCATCCCATGTTTTCTCGTACCATGGTTTATTGGCTTCTTCTTCAGCCTTTTCCTGAAGCTGTCTTGCTTCGGCTTGCTGGGCTTTCGCATCGATATATGCTGTTCCCTGTTTTTCTGTTTCAATGACGCTTTTGTAGATTTCATTGCTGTGGAAGGCTTTTTTGTCATAGTACATAGGGGATGCACTTTTTCCGTTGCTGGTGGCCTGCATGAGTACGGAATATTTGCTGAGCACTGCGTTGTCCAGTGATTCTAAGTTTTGATATTCAGTGCTCAGGGATTCATCAACCTTATCGACTGCCGTGATCGTGTCACGTCTGGTTTTCTGGGCATCGCCCATTTTATCTGCGTAGTCATCAAGTGAATACGAGTCGAGATGAATAATATCGCTGATGCCTGACAAAATCGAATCGATTTCTTGTTTATGAGCGGAGACAATCTCTGAAGCTTTCAAGTCCGCGTTGGCCAGCTCGTGCTCCAAAAATGAAGTCTCCACATATGAATCACTCAGTTCTTGATCTTTTATGTCACCTGAAATGCCATTTAAAAACGCAATTTGAGCAGAGACAAGCGTCAGCCAGCTGTCGGCGATTTCCGCTTGCCCCTGAAAGAAATCCTTTATATTGTCTGCGCCTTTCCCTTTCAAAGCATCGCCGAGATCGGCCATGCCCTGAAAGGATTGTTTGAGCGCATGCAGCTGCTCTTCAAGAGCTTCGTATTGTTTCTTTCTCTTGTCTGCTTCATCCGTTAACGATTGTGATTCAAACACTTTGCTCATCGGCAAGTCCTTTCTTTCGTTATTTTACGGCGATCGCCTCGTCCTGTTCTTTCAGGGAGTCTACGTTGTCTTTTACGTCCGCGATATTCTTATGAACGGCTTGCTTATATTCGCTGATCATGGATACAAGCTTTGCCTCGCGGGATTCATACTTGGAGGTATAGTCGAGTCTGTTTTTTCCGTTTGAACCGGCATTCCCGATAGAAACGGCCTCCAAAGCGCTGCTGACGGATTCAAGCTGCTTCATGACAGCTCCGTATTTGAGTTTTATTTCCATTTAAACCAACTCCAGCTTCTTTTGATTGATTGTATTTTGTCTCCTACCGCGTCAAGGGCTTCTTCTCCAAGCGTCAGCAGGTGCTCTGCCTCTCTCGCGATGCTTCTGGCGGCAAGGAGCCCTCCTTTTTCAATTTCAAGCTGTGTCATCTTCAAGCCGATTCGATACATATACCCGTCGTATTTATCTGTGACGATTCTGTATGCTTCTGTATGGGCCTGATCGCGCTTGTCATCAAATTCTTCAGCGAAAGTGCCGGTCCAATGATGATCCAAGTGCGGTCTGAGGATGTCTTTGATTTCAGACATGGCCTCTTCCTGCAGAGATTCTATCTCTCTCTTCGCTTCTTTTAATTTTTCAATTTGGTGTTCGATCTCGCCCAGTTTATGGCTGATTGTGCTGTTAATATGGCTTAATGTGCTTGAATGGCTCATCTGTTTTCACCTCGTCTTACGCAAAAAGTCGTACAAAAAGCACAGACTTTTCCATACTATATTTCCATATATTATATTTTAAAATAGACAGAAAGCGGCTTAAATAGGTTAAATGACTTATTTTCAGCAGCCGAAGCGCTCATCATTAACGCCAAAAGACTCACATACCCGGCATATCCATTCACAGATCTCCTCTATATATCCATGATAAATTCCCTAAAAAAAGGAGACAGATTTAACCGTCTCCTTTGCCGTGTATGATGATCAAAATGTTCGGTTAACTGCAATCCCAGTTGTACAAAACATTTGAGAAATCTTTTTTCATCAAGTCTTCCGGTCTGATAAAGAAATTGGCGATTCCGACATCTCCCCACATCGAATCAATGTCATCGTCTGAATCAATTTGCAGCAGCAGAATCGTATGGTCCTGATGAGAATAAGACCGCGGATCTTCCTGGGTAAAGGACGCATAACCGCCTATTTTATGGCCGAATGCGTTCGCCGTATATTCGTCATACACCTCGTCGTCAAACTGCTCGAAATAGTCGAAGGCATCCATCCCGGCGGCATACTGACTGAATTGAAAATCAGACGGGAGCACCCATTCAGCAGACAGTTCAGGGATGATCAGCGCTTCGGATTGGATCGGAAAATCGTACTCCTCTTCAACCTGAACGAAAGAAAAATCATCCATGAGCTCCGCTTCTTGCTCTGTCACGCGCTCAAAATATTTGACACAGAAACCCGTTTGCGCGCACCCGTCGTCAAAATTCAGACCGTATACATCATCACTGACCGATATGTAAAACTGAAGGATACCGGTATCCGGAAAATCAGGCAGTCCAGGCATGTCCGCAAAATTGATCTGGGCGAGGAGCTTCATCGGCCTGCCGCTTTCATCTTCAGGATACGGCTCATGTTTCGGAAAATAGGGATCTCCGGCGATTTTACTGTCATACCGTCCCGTTTCAGCTTTTTTGACGTGCAGTTTGATAAAAGGCCTCGATGACGTTTCCAGCAGGCCGCGGGATGATTCCATTTGTTTCGGCAAATGCCATGTTTTTTCCACGATTGATGCCCCCTTCGTTTCTAAATAATTGCATGATAAAAGACCGGCGCGGATTGCCGGTCTTTCAAGTGACAGAATCAGTCTGAGGCACGACGGCTCTTCTTCCGATTGAGATATATTCCACGCCCGCCTGTTCCGCTTCCTCAAGCGAGTGGCAGTTTCTCCCGTCGAAAATAACCGGGGTTTCCATCAGCTCTTTGTAGGCTTCAAGCGGGAAATGCTTAATATGTTCCCAGTCTGTCAAAATCAGGACGGCATCCGCTCCTCTGACGGCTGCTTCTATGGAGTCCCTGTAAGAAACCGTATCCGGTAGCAGCTCGGAAGCCCGGAATGAAGCGATGGGATCGTACGCTGTAATCCGGGCGTCAAGAGCAGCCAGACGATCCGCAATGACAATGGACGGCGCATCCCGCATATCATCCGTATTCGGCTTAAAGGACAGCCCTAATAAGGCTATGGTTTTTCCCGTGACGCCGCCGAGACGATTCAGCACTTTATCAACCAGCATAGACTGCTGGTTATTGTTGACTTTAATGACGGACTTCAGCAATTCAAAATCATGCTCCACATGTCCGGCGATCTGCACGAGGGCGTTTGTATCCTTCGGAAAGCAGGAGCCGCCGTAGCCGATGCCGGCTCTTAAGAATTGATTGCCGATCCGTTTATCCAATCCCATTCCGTGTGCGACTGATTCCACATCCGCACCGACTTTTTCACATATATGAGAAATTTCATTAATAAAACTGATTTTTGCCGCTAAAAAAGCGTTGGACGCATATTTGATCATCTCAGCGCTTCTGATATCCGTATGATAAACCGGAATCGCAAGCGGCGCGAAAACCCGGTCAAGCGTTTCCCGCGTTTGCCGGTCTTCAGTCCCGATCACGATGCGGTCGCCGTGAAAGGTATCGTGAATCGCCGAACCCTCACGCAGAAATTCCGGATTCGAGGCGATCGAAATGTTCACGTCCGCCTTCAGCCGTGAATGAATAACCTCGCTGATCCTGTCATTCGTTCCTACTGGAACCGTGCTTTTTGTCACGACGATCACGTCTTTTGAAATATGTTCGGCAATCATTTCGGCGACATTTTCAATATAGGTAAGGTTTGCGTGCCCGTCTTCTTTTTGCGGCGTTCCGACCGCTATAAAGATAACGTCTGCTTCCGCAAGCCCTTTTTCGTAGCTCGTTTCAAAGGCCAGCCGATACCGGCCGATATTTCGTTTCATCATATCTTCAAGACCCGGTTCAAAGATAGGGGACATTCCCTTTCTCATCTGCTCAACCTTACGTTCGTCAATATCTATGCATGTTACGTCATGGCCGATTTCTGAAAGAGACACTCCTGTCACAAGACCGACGTAGCCTGTTCCGATCACTGTTATTTTCATCGTGTTCCCCCAACCGTTTAGAAATTGCTGCTGGGCAGCTTACCGTTATTATCATATGACCCCGGCGCCGGCAGAATGCCGGAAGCCTGCGGATTTGAAAGGAAAAAACGGCGCCGGCCGCTGATAATAGCATAAGCATAAAAAGATCATCTTGCAAAACAGCCGCTTACGCCTCATTTAAACGGGATGGATACGACGATTAAAAAAGACCCCAGCGCTTACGGCGGGCCACAGGCAGCGGAGGTTCCTTATAAACGGCTTTGTTTTCAACGAGAAGCGCCGCGTTTTCCGTAAGCATGTAAATCAGCTCCGCCCCGGCTTCTTTTTTCAGAACGCCGAGCGCCTCCTGATAATAAAAATTTCTCGATCCGAGATTATGGGCGTCAGATGCGAGAAAGTGGATCAAATTCGCTTCAATAAGCTGCAGCGAAAAGGACTTCGCTTTCCGCCCGAATGCCCCGGCAATGCAGCCGGCCGTCACTTGGGCAGCCGCGCCTTTCTTCACGAGACTGTAAAGGACGGATGGGTTTTCGCGGATTTCTCTGTTCCGCTCCGGATGGGCGATGACGGGGACATATCCCTTCAGCTGCAATTCATAAAATAACCTTTCAGCGTAGGCCGGGACATGATCCGCCGGAAACTCCGCCAGCACATACTTTGTATCATGGAGCGGGACAAGCGAGCCGCTTTGAAGACCTGTCAGCAGATCTCCGTCTGTTCTGATTTCCTGGCCGGGCAGAACGGTCAGCGGAATGCCTTCCTTATTCAAACGTTTGTTTAACAGTCTGACCGCTTCTTTGACCGTGTGCCGGTCAGTGTCATAGCGGTATTTCATGTGATGAGGCGTCGCGATGATCGTATCAATCCCCTGTCTGACCGCTTCTCTCGCCATCTTGAGGCTTTCTGTATCATCCGCCGCGCCGTCGTCTATGGAAGGAAGGATGTGACAATGGATATCTATCATATTACAATCCCTCCTTAAAAAGAATGGACCGCGCCCATTATGACATTATTGTCCATAATAAGCGTAGTCCGAGTGTTTCGTTTGTCTCTTCCCGTTCATGACGGCCCCAAGGAGCTTGCACGGGCAGTAATCGAGCGCTTCTTTCGCCTTGGCCGCTTTTTCCTTGTCCGTTTTCCCGCTTGAGATCACCATAATGGCCCCGTCAGTATAGCTGCCTAATATTTTCGTATCGGCTACGGCCAATACGGGAGGCGTGTCCAAAATCACCTTATCATAAACGTCGGTTGCTTCTGACAGAAGATCCTTCATGGCATCCGTCGATAAAAGCTCCGCCGGATTGGGCGGGATCGGCCCGCTCGTTAAAATATCCAGATTGGCTTCATCAGCCGGCAGAACGGCTTTCTGAAACGGAATCTGTTTTAACAGCAGCGACGTTAAGCCGGTGCCGTTATCCAATTTGAAGGTGAAATGAACCGTCGGTTTGCGCAGATCCGCATCAATTAAAAGCACTTTTTTCCCCTGCTGGGCAAATACGACGGCAAGATTGGCTGCGGTAGTCGATTTTCCTTCTTCCGGACCGGCTGATGTGATCAGAAGAGACTTCACCTCCGTATCAACGGAAGAAAACTCAATGTTTGTGCGGATCGTACGATATTGTTCTGAGTTGATGGACTTTGGCTCTGACATCGTAATCACGCTTCGTTTTGCAAATTTGTCTTTTTTACGCGTCAACATGTCCGCCTCCCGCTTGTTTTGTTTCTGCCATCCTCAAGCCTTGAGCGAGGCTGTCTTTTGTGCTGATTGAAGTAACCGTTCCCAAGATCGGGATGCCGAGCACCGATTCCAGCTGTTCTTCCGATTTGATCGTATTATCCAAGTGTTCCAGCAAAAAGGCGAGACCGATCCCGCCCAAAAGTCCGGCGGCAAACGCAATCGCGATATTCAGCTTACGGTTAGGCTCTACGGGTGACGGGCTGTCCGCCGCTTCGGCCTTTGAAAGGATGCTGACATTATCCACATTCATGATGGTTGTGATCTTGTCCTGAAAAACGGCCGCAACCGCATTTGCCATAACGGCCGCCCGCTTTGCATCCGTATCCCGCACGGCGATTGTCACGACTTGTGAATCCTGCTCGCTGGATACCGTGATTTTCGATTCCAATTCTTTCGAAGTCATTGACAGTTTCAGCTGTTTAATTACTTCGTCGAGAATGACCGGGCTTTTGATGATGACATTATACGTGTTGATTAATTGGAGGTTGGTTTGAACGTCATTGAATTGGACTTCTTTTTGATTGTTTTTGGATTGACTGACCAAAATTTGAGTTGAGTTTTCATAGACCGGCGTAAGAGCGAAGAAACTGATGAGTCCGCCTGCGGCAGCTGCCGCCGCGGTAATGATAAGTATAAACAGCAGACGCTTTCTCAGTATTGCGAATATTTCCTTTATGCTTGTAGATTCTCCCATATAACCTCCATATCGATTCCTATTCCCTCCAATGAACTTTTCCAATTACGATTATACAGCTTTGAACTGTCATTTCTAACCTTTTCAAATGACAATATTCGACAAAAATAGACAAACACTTCTATTCGGTTTATTTTTGTAAGCGCTTTATATACTGGTTTTACAGGGGCAATAAAAAATCCCGCGGTAAAGAGCCCGCGGGATTTTATGTTGCATATCCATTTTTAATATGAGAAATCAAATTCTCAAGCATTTCTTTTGTGGTCATCTCAGAGGACTGCTCACCGATGTCGTGCGCATGCATTAAAATCTTCAGAAACTCCTCTTGATCTAACTTCGTTTTCTTCATCATTCGTTTCCTTTCGGCTTCCATTAAATTGAAAACAAGATTATTATATGCTGTCGGGTGCTGTTTTGCAATCTCTAATACATCATTCGACACACTCGGGTTTTTATGTCCTTTTTTAGGAAAAACTTTTTCCGAATCATGTGTTGCGATATAATAGAGGAATTGGAATCTTTTTATTTTGTGACTCGTTAGGAGCGATAATCATGCTTCAGAATATGATTGCTAAAGAAGATGTGCTCGCAGCGGCTGAACAGCTTAAAGAACTTCTTCCTTACAATGAAGACAATGTTCAGCTGATGAAGAAGGCACTCATTTTATATCGGCAGGATTCCGTCTATCGTATACAGGTTCAAACCCCGACAGAGATTTCCGCATATGTGCAGGATGTTGTGCCTGTAAGGGTCACGCTGAACTTATTTTTCATGGTGAAAAGCGGCTGCGCATGCCCGTCTGAGACGATCTGCCGCCACGTGCTGGCCGTTTTTCTTTACGTATATGCCCAATTTGACCGGGTCGGTTCCTTTACCGAGCATTGGCTTGAAAGAGAAAAGCTTGAGGAAAGCAGGGAGCTTGTCCGCCGGCAGTTTCAGGAAAAAGTGCTGCCGAATGAAGAGTCGCTGTCAAGCTGGCTCGCTTTTTTTGATTCGGAATTCTCGCTGTGGGAAGCGCGGACGCCGGCCGGAAGCCAGACGATGCAGGGGCTTTATTACGGCTATTTGTCTGCGCTCAAAAAACACGCCCCGAAAAAACCTGAGCTCAAAAGTTTATACCAGATTCATTCGGCGCTTGCCGTCTGGCTTCACATGTTTACTTTGATTGAGTCAGGCAGATTGGATGCCGAAAAAGATTATTACAGCATCAATCCATATGTGGAACAGCTGATGGATACGATTTACTCCTCCATTGACAGACTGAAAACGTACGCGTTGTCTTTCTCGCTTGATCCCTTTTTGGACCGGACGCCCCCGGTGCTCCGCAGGCTGCTGTTGAAAGAAGAGCTTTTTCAATACGAACGCCTCCGGGTATTCGGCGAAATGTGGAGCGCGCTTTTGAACCGGCCGAAATGGATCGCGCGTGAACAGGAGATTCTCGCACAGGAAAGCGGACGCCGTTTTTCGCCGGAATTGCGGTTCGGACGGCTTCATTTGGCCTTTTTGCAAAAAGATGATACAGCGGTCTTTGAAGATATGTCCCGCTTCCCTCCTGAAGCGCTGCCGTATACCTTTCAATGGCTCGGTGAGCTCACCGCGAAAAAAGACTGGAAACGGCTGAAGAGATGGTATGGTCAGATCGAACCTCTTGCCGTGACCTATACGAAGCTTGATAAGCCGTTTAAAGAAATGCGCGACATTATCGGAGAGCTGTTTGTGCTGCTGGCAGATTATGCGCGGCAGTCACGCGATGATCAGCTGTTTGAACGGTTTGCTTCCGGCTGCCTTCCCTATACCTTTACCGAATACAGCCAGTATCTGTACGAAAAACGGCGGTACGCGGAATGGGTGGAGATTCACAGCCTCGTCGGTTTTTCCGTCTGGGAAATCGAAAAGGACATCCTGAAAGAAATTGCCGCCAGCGATCCGGAAGCCCTCATCCCCTCCTATCACCGGGCTGCGGCCTTTTTTATCGACCAAAAAAACCGCAGCGCCTATAAAGAGGCTGCACGGCATTTGAAAAAACTGCGGACGCTGTATAAAAAGGCAAAAAAACAGCAGGTATGGGAGCGTTATATCAGCCAGCTGAGCGCAAGCTACAAGAGGCTGCGCGCCCTTCAAGAAGAATTGCAGAAAGGAAAGTTGATTGATGGCGAGTCTTAAGGAAATTTTCATTCATGTAGAACAAATGGAAGATTGGACATTTACGCTGTCAAGCCATGATGAGAAAGAGCAGCCGCTCACTCTCAGTCAGATGAAGACTCATTTGTTCCAATGGCATGAGTCCACCTTTTACGGAACGTTTCTTGAAGACGTCAGCTTCATCGGCACCCCGGCCGTTCTGCTCAGCCCGTGGATGACCGTCGAGCTGCTCGGAAAAAACTCGTTCAATTCATTCAGCACCGTGCAGCTGACAAAGGAAACGGAGCCATTAATTGAAGCGGCTTCGACGATATACGAATTTATTGCCGACGGCGATTTTCTTCCGGATTATGACGCTTGGCAAAATGGCGTCCTGCGCTTCAAAGACCGCAAATTTTTGCTGGAAGGATTTACGGCAGACTGGTTCTCGGCCGCAGTACAAGACTACATCCAGTACAATGATGACCTGCGGGAAAAATGGCAGCATATCGAAACCCGTTCGCCTGCCGTTCATACATTTAAAGGCTCCTTTTTGGATGAAGATGATTTTCTCGAAGGAATCGGCTGGCATGACGATCTGACGCCGTTTACCGTCGGCCTGCGATTAAACGAGCCTGATTTCGATGGAGACGACTGGAAAATCGAAATGTTTTTACGCGAGAAAAAAACCGGCGCCATTACCTTTTTTGACGGACTGAAGGGGCTGAAAAAAGCGTGGCAGGCATACAGCGGAAAAATCGCGCGTGAGCAGGACCGCTTCCGCAGAACGGTCCCCTGGCTTTCGTTTGATTCGGGAACGACGCTGATTTCTGAAGAAGAAGCATGGATCTTCTTATCGGAAGCGAGTGAGACCCTTGTCGATATGGGCGTGGAGATTCTTCTCCCATCATGGTGGCAGATTGTCCGGGACAGCAATATGATGCTCAAGGCAAAAGTGTCTTCCTCACCGCGGGGCGAGTCCTTCGTCGGCATGAACGCCCTGCTTGATTTCAACTGGAGATTCGCCACAAACGGAATTGAGCTGACAGAGGATGAATTCAATGAGCTTGTCGCAAACAACAGGCGTCTCGTCAACATCCGCGGCCAATGGGTGAAAATTGATCCGCAATTTATTAAACAGATGAAAAAACTGATGGAAAAAGCGGAATCAGAAGGCCTTCATATGTCCGATGTATTGGCGCGTGAGCTGATGGATCAGAATGAAGATGGCGGCGAGGACACGGACATCATTGACTCATCGGCATTTGCCGGGATCAAGATCGAATTATCAAAACAGCTCAGAAGCCTGATCCGCAAACTTACGGATGCCCGGGACCTGCCGGAGCATGAAGTCAGCGCCGCTTTTCAAGGCACGCTCCGCCCTTATCAGATGTACGGCATGAACTGGCTTCTGTTTTTACGGGAGAACGGCTTCGGCGCCTGTCTCGCAGATGACATGGGACTTGGAAAGACGATTCAGATGATCGCCTATTTTCTCCATGTGAAAGAGAGCGGACGGCAAAAAGCGCCTGCCTTAATCATTGCGCCGACATCGGTGCTCGGCAACTGGCAGCGTGAGCTCCAAACCTTTGCGCCGCAGCTGAAGGCCGTGCTCCATTACGGCCCCCGCCGGCCGAAGGAAGAAGCATTTGTCCCCACCTATCAGGATGCGGATGTCGTGCTTACTTCTTACGGACTCTCACACGCCGATCAGGAAGAGCTTTCTTCCGTGACATGGAGCACCATCTGCCTTGATGAAGCGCAAAATATTAAAAACGCGCATACGAAACAGTCCCGCGCGATCAGAAAGCTGAAAGGCGTGCATCATATCGCGCTGAGCGGTACACCGATGGAAAACCGCCTGACAGAGCTTTGGTCGATCTTTGATTTTATGAACAAGGGCTATCTCGGCAGTCTGACGGGCTTTCATAAACGCTATGTGCTGCCGATCGAAAAAGACCGGGACGAAAAAAGAATCAGCCAGCTTCAGCAGTTAATCCGGCCGTTTTTACTGCGCCGGACAAAACGGGATGAAGACGTGGCGCTTAATCTCCCTGACAAGCTTGAAGAAAAAGAGTTCATCCCGCTCTCAGCCGAACAGGCATCCCTTTATGAGCAGCTTGTCAAAGATACATTTGAACATATGGCTTCTCTGACCGGCATGCAGCGGAAAGCGCTGATTCTGAGCATGCTCGGCCGTTTGAAGCAAATATGCGACCATCCCGCGCTCTATTTAAAGGAAGAACAGACAGAGCTGTTAAACGGGAGATCGGTCAAACTGGAAAAGCTGCTTGACTTAATGGCGGCGATCCGCGGCCAGGGAGAAAGCTGCCTCATATTCACCCAATACATTCAGATGGGCAACATGATGAAACGCCTTCTGGAAAAAACATTCGGAGAACCGGTTCAGTTTTTAAACGGAAGCCTGTCCAAGCAGGAACGCGATTCTCTCGTGGAGCGGTTCCAGAAGAAAGAATACCCGACCTTGATTTTGTCACTGAAAGCGGGCGGAACCGGCCTGAACCTCACGGCTGCCAATCACGTCATTCACTATGACAGATGGTGGAATCCTGCGGTGGAAAACCAGGCGACCGACCGCGCCTACCGAATCGGCCAGGAGCGGTTCGTCCACGTTCACAAATTAATTACGACGGGAACGATTGAAGAAAAAATTGACGCCATGCTCGAAACGAAACAAACGCTGAACGACCAGATTATCCAAAGTGAGAATTGGATAACCGAGCTGTCATCCGAGGAGCTTGAAGAATTATTCACCCTCAGCGCATCGGCGCAATCACATTGAACGTAAAAAGGCCGGCTCTCTTTGAAGAGCCGGTCTTTTATGTCGTCCTTACTGTTACGCCGCATTTGCCATGAATGCGTCACGCCAGTCATGAACAGTATCGCCAAACCTTTTACAGTAAATTCCTGATCATATGCGCAACGCCGTTTTGATCATTTGTCAATGTAACGGCGTCTGCGATCTCTTTAATATCTTCTCTCGCATTTCCCATCGCTATGCCTTTTCCGGCCGCCTGAAGCATTGAGCAGTCATTTAAGCTGTCCCCGACCGCGGCGGTTTCAGCCATCGGAATGCCGAGCTTTTGCGCCAGCCGTTTAAGCGCCTGCCCTTTAGAGGCATTTCGCGCCGACAGTTCAAAATTGTGATCAGCAGAGCTGACAAGGGTGATATCTTTCTGATCGCTGAATCGTTCCCAGCCCGCTTTCAGCTTCCGCTCATCAAACGAAAAGCCGAGAATATTGTAAAAATCCAGGCGCTCTTCTTTCTCAAAGAGCTCACGGTATGATCGAATGTAAGCAAAACCGGACTGGCTGAATTGAACTGAAGCCGCCTGCTCCAAAATAGAAAGATCGGTATCCGGATTGGCGCTTTTCACCCGGTCCATTTCGATTTCGAGCAGCTGCCTGCCCGTTTCAGGCGTATAGATGGCTTTGTTTGTAAACACCTCATAGTAATATTGATTCTCTTCAAGCCAAGACAAAATGCCCCGCGCTCTTGTTTCTTCAATCGCATCACAATGGTACAGGCTGCCGTCAGGAGCGTGAATAGCGGCTCCGTTTGCGCTGATGACCCAGGTTTTTATGCCGAGCGGTTCGAATATGGAGTGCACGTCAAAATGCGCGCGTCCCGTAGAGACCACAATTTCAATTCCGGCTTGCCGGGCTTCCCTTAAAGCCCGCTCGTTTTCATCGCTCACTTGATGACTGCTGTTCAGCAGTGTGCCGTCCAGATCTATGGCAATCAGTTTCACATGTCCTCATCCTCTTCTTCAGATTCAGTTACAAGCAATTCCACGCCGTGCCGGTCGAGCAGGTCGCAAAAATCCTGATCGGGCAGCCGATCGGTAATAAGCAGATCAATCTCGTGCAGTTCTGCATATTGATAAAAACTCGTACGGCCAAGCTTGGAATGATCGCTCAGGGCAATCACCTGTTCCGCCTGGCGGATCATTTTACGTTTCACCATGCCGTCCTCTTCATGCGGTATCGTCAGACCGTTTTCCGAGATGCCGACAACGCCGATCAGCACCTTGTCGGCGTGATAATCCCCCAGTTTTTCTACGACAGAAGCACCGTATAAAAACCGATGTTCCTTTTGGAGCTTTCCGCCGAGCAGATGAATATCAATTCCCTCTTTTGCAGAAAGGATATCGGCCTGATTGATCGAATTTGTAATAACAGTGCAGTCGGTGACATTTAAATGTTCGGCGCAGGCCTGAACGGTTGTGGAGGTATCCAGAATGATCCGGTCTCCTTTATGGATCAGGGAGGCTGCCAGCTTGCCGATTTTGTTTTTCTCTTCAGAAACGGTTAGCAGCCGGCCCGAATAGCCCGGCACTTCCTGATGCACAGACGGCAGAATCGCGCCGCCCCGTGTTCTGATAATCGCCCCGCGCTCTTTCAGCTTTACAAGGTCCCGTCTTGCGGTGTCTCTTGAAATATGAAGCAGCGAACAGATCTGTTCCGCGGTGATCCGCCGATGCTGTTTCAAATATTCCATTATCGCAATCAGTCTTTCTTCTTGATACACGTCCTCATTCCTTTTTTCGTCACTTATCTGTAAGTAATTATAAGTTTTCATTTCGATATATTCAATGTTTTTAAGTGTTTATAAGTGAAATCACTTCTTTTTAACCATTTTTTAGTTCCCGTACAAAAAAACCAGTCTTTCGACTGGCGGATGGGGAGGGGGTATTGCGGGGCCCGCAAAAAGGCGGGAGATAGAGGAAAAAAGCATGCTATTCAGCCAGCGGCTCTTTCCGTTTTTGATCCATAAACCGAACGGTATCAGCCATGACCTCGGTCACATAGACTTTTACGCCGTCTGTCTTTTCATAGCTTCTCGTCTGGATTCTGCCGCTCACACCGACCATTGACCCTTTTTGGCAGTACAGCGCCGTGTTTTCAGCGTTTTTTCTCCAGATGGTGCAGTTGACGAAGTCAGCACCGGTTTCGCCCGACGCGCTTTTAAAATTGCGGCTCACCGCCAAGGTAATATGAGCGACGGGAATGCCCGCTGATGTAAAACGGAGCTCCGGATCTTTCGTCAGCCGTCCGACAAGCATAACGTGGTTAAACAAGCCGTGTCCTCCTCTCTTTTCGCGGCTGGCTTCATTGTAGTACAAGGGCCCCTGGAAGCAAAAAGCGGGAAAAACCGTTATCCGTTTATGCCGCTCTTATGTTTTCGTTTTTCTTTCTGATAAAAAAAACTTTTTCTTTTGACCGCTTATGTAATATGTATTTTTGAGCAGCCGCGAGAAAAGTTTCGTTTTGAGCCAGTCTTTCTCAAACATGCGGACAAACTTTCCGCCATCCCATGCGAACCAGTAAAAACTCAGCTTTTTATCAGACAGTGAAAGCTGAATTTTATACTGTTCCATGCGGTCTTTTGTTTCATATAAAAAAACGACATTCCCGCTTCTGTTAAGATGCACCTCACAATCTTCCTTTTTGGATACTAAGTAGGAATGATCTTCCCGCCTTGTGCCGTCTTCTATATAGATTTCCTTCAGGCGCAATTGATTCATAAGCATCTCTCCATGACCATATTCTTTTACATTATAATGAAAAAATAGAAATGATTAAATGTCGGCCGCCTACAAAGATGATGAAGCATGTCTTACAGCTTTTTCCCGAAAAAAGTAAGATGTGTTATAATAAATGAACGAAAAACATGGACAACAGGGGTGAAAATAGAGATGAAAACATTTAAACTGGTTGATCTGAATGTGGAACGTTTAGATAAAGACGATCAGCCGATTGAACAGTTTCCCCTTTTAGACGGATTGATTATCAATAAAGAAGACGGTGAAAATCATTGGTTAATTGAAGCTCTGGTCCCGGCCGAGCACTTTTCTTTTTTTGACATGCTGATGAAAAGCCAGAAAGAAGCGAAGGTGTTTGTAACGATTACGAAAAAAAGCAACCGTCCCGCCCAGCTGTCGGGAAGCATCAAAAATATCGTCGAGCTGGAAAAGAGTATTCAAGTTTTAATTTACGGTCAGATGGTGTCAAGAAATCACCCCGGATCAGAAAGCATTCTTGAGTCACTCGTGAAAGAAGGCTACTCGGGCAGCCGGCTGATTGAAGCGTTCAAACAAAAATTGTAATCATGAAAAAGGCCGGACATTAATCATCCAGCCTTTTTTTCTATCCTAGTCATTGTATTGAGCCCGCTGTTTCAGCAGATCTCTGATTTCAGTCAGCAGCTCTGTCTGCTGATCTGTTTCTTCGGCTTCTTCCGCCTCTTCCTCTGCTTCTTTTTTACGTCTCAGCTTTCCTATTGTGCGGATCACGATAAAAATAGAAAATGAAATAATAAAGAAGTTCACAATGGTTTGAATGAAGCTTCCGTACTTGATATGGGCGTCGCCGAATGTCACGGCCAGTCCAGAAAAATCAAGACCGCCCAGAAGCAGACCGACAAGCGGCATGATGATATCTTCAACGAGCGACGTCACGATTTTCCCGAAAGCGCCGCCGATGACAACCCCGATTGCCAGATCCATGATATTGCCCCGCATCGCAAAGCTTTTAAATTCAGACCACATTACATTCACCCCTTTCTATACAAAATGGGCTTTTTTAATAAGCCCATTTGTTTTTTTATTCTCCGAGCGCAAAGGTTAATTCAGCTTCACACACGAGCTCGCCGTCAACTTTGGCAACGCCTTTTCCGCGTCCGATCGTACCGCGTGCGCGGGTAATATCAACCTCAAGCTCCAGCTTGTCACCCGGTTTTACCTGCTTTTTGAAACGGCAGTTATCAATCCCCGCAAAAAATGCGAGTCTGCCCCGGTTTTCTTCTTTAATCAGCATCGCAACCGCTCCGACCTGCGCCAAAGCCTCCACGATTAATACGCCCGGCATCACAGGGTATTCAGGAAAATGTCCGTTAAAAAAGTCTTCATTAGCCGTAACATTTTTATATCCCGCCGCCCGTTTTCCTTCTTCGACTTCCGTAATTCTGTCTACCAGAAGAAACGGATAGCGATGGGGAATAATTTCTTTAATTTGCTGAGTATCAAGCATTCCTTGACATCTCCTTCATCGACAATAGTATGTATAGAAGGTATATGCGGTAACCAATCTGTACATTTGGAAGTATATTATGAATCAATTTCTTTTTCAACTGCGCTGTAAACTGTAACCAGCTGGCAATGAGCCTCGTCCATTAATGTGTTATGATAAATAAAGATTTTTACCCTATGCAAAGAGGTTGGAAGATGATTGCTAAGTTTACTGAAAAACGCACGCTGGTGATGCTGAATGAGTGGTATGACGCCATGGGAAAACGCCAATTCGATCTAGCCCGTTCCCTTCACGAACAAATCAATCAGCATCTCCCCAAATTACAAAGGAATGCAAAGCTCAAACTCAGATATCAGCTGTTTTTCGCGCGGTTCCAGCTGCTGTTTGAGAAAAAAGACGGTCTGAATAAACTGTTCTGCGAGCTGAAGCGGCGCAAAGATGAGATGGATCATGAATTAACTTATTATTTCTATTTTTTCAAAGGGTTATTCCATATGGTGAATGGCACTCCGAACCGTGCGGTCTGCCGCTTTAAAGAAGCTGAACAGTATCTGCCGGCCATCGAGGACCGTTTTGAAGCCGCTGAATTTTATTATAAAACAGCGGGCGCTTATTACATGATGAAGTCGTCTCCGCTTTCCATTCAATATGTCAATAAAGCGCTGGAGATCTATCAAAATGAATTCGGCTACATCAAAAAAGTGCTCAGCTGCCAGCTGCTTCTCGCCGTGAACTACATAGACGAGGCACGGTATGAAGACGCGGAACAGCTCTTCAATGAATCCATAAAAATAACGGATCGGATCAATGACAATAACCTGCTGTGCCACGCCTATTATAATTTTGGATTTTTAAAGACCGCCCAGAAAAAAGATCAAGAGGCGCTCCCTTTTTACAAAAAGGTATTAAGCAATCAGCTTTTCGAGAAGGAGTCTCCCGTTTCCTATCTTCATTGTGTATACGAAGCGGTCAGGTCACTTTTTAAAACCGGGTCTGCCGCAGAAGGACAAACCGTGCTTCAGAAAGGATTATACATAGCTGACAAAGTGCAGAACAACATCATGAAGCTGAAGCTGACCGCGCTCAACATACTGTACACCTCTCAGGAGGATCCGTACGACCGGCTGCAGAAGCTTGTGCTGGAGCTGCAAAAAATTGAAGCGTGGGTGGATTTAGAAGTGCTGCTTCAGGATATTACTGATTACTACAAAAAAAAGGGCGATTTTGAGAAAGCCGCATTTTTTATCATGCGCGGCTGATCAAAACGCCCCTTCTTTTATCTGACTGAGTTGATTAAGCCCAGCATTTGGTCTCCCAATGTAATCGTGCGGCTGTTCAGCTGGTAGGAACGCTGAGACACGATTAAGTCGGTCATTTCCTTTGACATATCGACATTTGAATTTTCAAGCGCGCCCTGCTCCATGCCGATTTCCTGCCGTTTTGCGCCGGTAAGCTATTCAATGGCTGAAGCCCCGGTGCCGTTTACGGAAAACAGATTATCCCCCTCCGCATGGAGCTCCTGAGGGTTATTGACATTAACGATGCCGAGATTAAAAGTCTGCGAACGGGTTCCTGTCTGGTCTGAAGCTGTCAGAGTTCCGGTTTTGCTGATTTTCAGCTTAGTCAGCGAACTGTCAATCTGTATGGGCTGACCGTTCTCATCGAGAATGGGATTGCCTCCCGCTGTCATGAGCTGAAGCAGCCGATCATTTCCGCCGGCCGGCTTGAGGGTGAGTGAGCCGTCCCTTGTATACACCCGCCGTCCGCCCGCTTCTGCCTGGAGGTATTGATAAGGTGATGTGAACGCGATATCAAGGTCACGGTCGGTTTTTTTGATGCTTCCCTGCCCTGAATCCAGCTGCGGCGTCATCATCGCTCCGGCGCCGAGACGCAGGCCGGGCGGTGTTTTCCGCATGTTCGGCGAATTTTCCTTTTTATCATCTATTTGATCATACTGCTGCCTGATCAGCTCGGAAAAGCGGGAGTCCCTCGCTTTATAGCCTGTCGTATCACTGTTTGAAAGGTTGCTGCTGACTGTATCCATCTGCTGCTGAAGCTGATTTAAGGCTGTTGAAGCCGCCAGCATTGATCTGAGCATCATAATTGAACGTCCCCCATTTTGTTACACTTTGCCGATTTCATTTGCGGCTTTATCCATGCTTTTATCGTAAGCCTGAATGACTTTCTGATTGGCTTCAAATGATCTGTATGCTTCCGTCATTTCTGTATACGTGCTCGTCACGTCCACGTTTGAAAGCTCCGAGACGCCTTGCTTTAATGAATACGAAACTTGGGGATTCGCCGCCGCACTCGGCAGTTCAGAGCCGTCGGCCGTGCTGTATAAATCGTTGCCGTCCCGTTTCAGATTGCGCACGTCTTCTTCCATTCTGATGTCAATCCGCCCCGCCTGCCGGCCGTTTGATGTGACCGTTCCGTTTTCTGATACGGTGAATTTTTCATTGTCGACGGTAATCGGCTGTCCGTTTGTTGATAAAACAAGATTTCCGTTTATCGTAAGCTGATTGTTTTGATTTAATGAGAAAGTGCTGCTTTTTGAATAGCGCACGCCTCCCGCGGTCTGAACGGGATAAAACAGCTCGGCGTTTTCGTTCGTTTCAGCATTCTTGGGAACCTGATTTTCCATAAGCGCGATATCCGTCGGCTGATCGGTCGTTTTCAGGCTTCCCTGCGTGAACAATGGTTTCAGCTCCTGCATGTACACGCCTGTGTTGACGGAACCGATTTTCGTTTTTTTGTCGCCTTCGATTCGGCTCAAGAGCATCTCAGGGAAAGCGCGGATCGAGCCTTGATCCTCTTTGTACCCCGATGTGTTCGCGTTTGCGATATTATTTGACAGCATTTCCGTTCTTCTCTGCTGTGTAATCATTGCGGACGTTGCGGTATATAATCCTTTTAACAAGTCTTCCACCTCATTATTTCCGGTTGCCTTACCGGAACATTTGTTCTATAATGAAAATCAGCATTTTTTCTTATTATCGGATTTTCCTTCCCGTTCGTGAAGGGTTTGACAGAAAAAAACCCCATTCTTTTTCAGAATGAGGTTTTATGATCAGCTCAGTTTGCGTTTTGGAAGCTTGTCCATGTTATCAAGCATGACGCCCGTTCCGACCGCAACACAATCCATCGGATTCTCAGCGACAAGAACAGGAACCCTCAGCTCTTCAGCGAGAAGCTGGTCAAGTCCGTTTAACAGCGCTCCGCCGCCGGTAATAATAACGCCGCGGTCGATGATGTCAGCGGACAATTCAGGCGGTGTTCTTTCGAGAACCTGCTTAGCAGCCTGCACAATGACAGCAACTGATTCACGAAGGGCTTCTTCCACTTCTTTGCTGTTTACTGTAATTGTTCTCGGCAGACCGGAAACCATGTCACGGCCGCGAATGGTGATTTCTTCATGACGTGCGTCTGGGAAAACCGTTGCGACCTTCACCTTAATATCTTCAGCGGTACGTTCACCGATCAGCAGTTTGTACTCACGTTTGATATAATTTAAGATTTCCATGTCAAACTTGTCCCCAGCCATCTTAATAGAGGAGGAGGTGACGATATCGCCCATAGAAATAACTGCGATATCTGTCGTACCGCCTCCGATGTCAACAACCATGTTACCGCTTGGCTGGAAGATTTCCATACCCGCGCCGATAGCGGCAACTTTCGGTTCTTCTTCAAGGTACACATGCTTTCCGCCGCTTTTTTCAGCAGCTTCTTTAATCGCTTTTTGCTCAACGGACGTAATATTCGTCGGGCAGCAGATCAGCATGCGCGGTTTTGAGAAAAGTCCTTTTACATTCAGCTTATTAATGAAGTGTTTCAGCATGGCTTCTGTTACTTCGAAGTCTGCGATTACGCCGTCTTTCAGCGGACGGATCGCAACAATATTCCCAGGTGTACGTCCAACCATTCGTCTGGCTTCTTCGCCGACCGCCAGCACTTTGCCGCTGTTTTTATCAAGCGCCACAACGGAAGGCTCATTCAGAACAATTCCTTTTCCTTTTACATGGATCAGTACATTTGCAGTACCGAGGTCAATTCCAATATCCCTTGCAAACATCTATTTATATCCTCCTTGATATCTGTTTCACAGTAAAATATCCACATTGTGCCCTAATTATATATATTATCATAATTTATCAAAAAAAAGCTGCTGAACCATATAAGTTCTTGACAAAATTTTGCGGATATTCGCGAAACGTCCCGGAGGAGAAAAAAGGGGCCGGCAGACGTCAGACGCTACGGCTGCTGAACGGGCTCCCCTTCAAGAATTTCATCCTTTTTGTACTTTAACTTCGTCGCCTCTCCCCCTCTTAAGTGCCTGATGGATTTATGATAATCGAGTATTTCTTTTACTTCATTCGCCAAGTCAGGATTGATTTCAGGCAGGCGCTCTGTCAGATCTTTGTGTACGGTACTTTTGGAAACACCAAACTCTTTCGCAATGACACGAACGGTTTTTTTCGTCTCCACGATATACTTACCAATCTTGATTGTTCGCTCTTTGATGTAATCGTGCACACCACTCGACCTCCCCAGTTGGATGTGAGAAGTGTGAAATGAGATCCGTATTCTGTAACAGATTCACTGATGATGCCGCTTCTTCGTTGTCCGATTATATAAGAAGGTTTTTGAAATATGCCCACGATCCCTCACCTCAAACACTCTCTTTGTTAGGTTTGTAACAGTGTATTAGCAATGAATTGGGAATATGCTAAAAACTCAATAAGGACAAGGGGCGGGATCACAATTTTCTGCTTTTTGAACGTGGGCTTTACATCCGCGCGATCCTGCTGTAGAATAAAAAAGCGCGATTAGTTACTTAGGTAAGTTTTTTTGAAAAGGAGAACGGAAATGATCCACGTCAACAGACGCCTCATTCATCAAATCAATCAATGCGCCCGCCTGATTACGAAGAAAGCCAATGAACGGCTGGAGCCATTCGGCCTTTACTCCTCTCAATGGTCAATCCTATATTGCTTAAAAACGATCGGACCGATGACCCAAAAAGAAATCTGGTCCTATTTGAACGTGGAGGCGCCGACCGTTACCAGAACGATCAAACGCCTTGAAGAAAACGGCTGGATTCAGCGGGAACAGGGAGAAGACAAGCGGGAAAAGCTCGTCGTCCTGACGAAGGAAGCTGAATTGAAATACGACAGCATCAATCAAGAGATGCTGAAGTTCGAGGAAGACATGCTTGCGGATTTCCAAGATGGAGATAAAGAAGCTTTTTCTGAGTTTCTGAATGTGTTTTTAACGAAATCATAAAGAAAGGGAAGTGCTGTACTTTTGAGTAAATCTGACTCGATCTGGACCAAAGATTTTATAATGGTCGTACTCGTGAATTTATTTGTCTTTGTGTTCTTTTATACATTTTTGGCCGTGCTGCCTATTTATATGATTCAGGAGCTTGGCGGCAGTGAGTCGCAAGGAGGGCTTTTGATCAGCCTGTTCCTGTTATCCGCTATTATTACCCGTCCATTTTCAGGGGCGATTATCGAACGGTTCGGTAAAAAAAGAATGACGATTATTTCTCTGGCGCTGTTCGCCCTGTCTTCTTATCTGTATTTGCCGATACACAATTTTTATCTGCTGCTCGGACTGCGTTTCTTCCAGGGCATCTGGTTCAGCATTTTAACGACGGTCACGGGCGCAATTGCCGCTGACATTATACCTGTTAAGCGGCGCGGCGAGGGACTCGGTTATTTCGCAATGTCTATGAACCTTGCCATGGCGATCGGTCCGTTTCTCGGGCTGAGCCTTGTGAAGGTCATTTCATTCCCGGTTTTCTTTACGATTTTTGCCGTTTTTGTTTCTTTAGGCCTGTTAATCGCTTTCATGATTCGTGTGCCGGATCAAAACAACAGCGGAACGACTGTCTTCCGTTTTCCTTTCTCCGATATGTTTGAAAAAGGCGCGCTAAAAATCGCGATTGTCGGGTTGTCCATTTCTTTCTGTTATTCAAGTGTGACGTCATATTTATCCGTTTACGCAAAGACGATCCATCTGTTGGATGTCAGCGGCTATTTCTTCGTCTGTTTCGCAGTGACGATGATGGCTGCCCGTCCTTTCACCGGAAAGCTGTTTGACAGAGTGGGACCTGGAATCGTCATCTATCCGTCGATTATCGTGTTCTCCGCGGGGCTTTGCATGCTGGCGATGACAAACAGCGCCCTCATGCTTCTCTTGTCCGGCGCCGTAATCGGTCTTGGCTACGGCTCTATCGTACCGTGTATGCAGACGCTGGCGATTCAGAACTCGCCCGGCCACCGTTCAGGCTTCGCAACGGCTACCTTCTTCACATTCTTTGACAGCGGGATTGCCGGCGGGTCCTATGTATTCGGCCTCTTTGTCGCTTCCGCCGGATTCCATACGATTTATCTGGCAGCGGGGCTGTTCGTCCTGATTGCCCTGCTTCTGTATGGCTGGAGCCAGAAAAAAAGAACGCCGCTTGAAGCGGACGGAAATGTTTCAATCGCAGACTGATATGACAAAAAGCCGGGGTGCAGCCCCCGGCTTTTTTTATTCTGCCGCTCTTTCCCGCACTATGCGCCCCGCTGATTTTGCATAAGGAGGATGAATGTACATAAGCGTCGTATATCCGAGACATGACACAAGCACACCCGCAAACCAGGAGATATCATAGATGCCGGCCAGCGCCGGGACGTACATCCCGATTAAGGAAATAAATGCGCCGAGAAAGGTCGCGGCAAATGCACGGTAATTATAGCCTTTGTAATAGGTGTACTGTCCGTTTTCCGAATAAAGGTCATCAACGGAAAGCTGTCTTCTTCTGATAATAAAATAATCGGCCATCATCACTCCGGCCACCGGTCCGAGCATCCCGCCGATGAGTCCGAGAAACGCATATACATTTGTGGCGCTTTCCATCAGCTTCCACGGAATTGTGAACAGGGCCAAAACGGCGGTCAAGTACCCTCCTCTCTTGAACGTAATATATTTCGGCAGGGCATTCGCCAAGTCATAAGCCGGTGACACGATGTTTGCCGCCACGTTAACCGAAACGGCGGCGATGCAGAGCGTGATGACTGAAAGAGCGATAACGAAAGGATTATCAAACCGGGCCAAAATCTCCACCACATCCCAAATCGGTTCTCCGAACGCCACCTGTGATCCGGAAGTCACCGTAATGCTCGCAAACGCAAACAGCGCAAACGTTCCCGGCAGCCCGTAAAACTGGCCGCGAATCTGTTCTTTTTGCGACGCGGCGAATCGGGTGAAGTCAGGGATATTCAGAATCAGCGTCGCCCATATTCCGATAATGCCCGTCACTCCGGCTGCAAACGGCCAAAACGTTTCAGAAAAGGTATGGAACTTTCCCGGCTGGGAGTAAATCGGGCCAAGCCCGCCGGCAATATCTATCGCCCACCAGACCATTCCGCCGAATACGAGATAAACAAGCGGGCCCGCCCACACTTCAAATTTTTTGATCGATTCCATGCCGTGCCGCAGCACAAGCAAGTGAATGCCCCAAAAGAAAATGAACGACAGAAAGCCCGGCAGATGAAGCCCGAACAAATTCCAATCTCCGCCGAGACTCCCCCAGCCCGGCCATATATTCAGAAGCAGGATATGTAAAGCCGTGCTCCCGGCAAATGTTTGAATTCCGAGCCACATGATGGCCGTAAACGCCCTGAGAAGCGCCGGAATGTTAGCGCCGTATATCCCGTACGAAGCTCTGATAATGACCGGAAACGGAAGGCCGTATTTCGTACCGGCATGGCCGTTTAAAGCCATAGCGGCAAACAAAATGAGTGACGCTGTCACGATAATGGCGAGCACCTGCCACGGTGAAAGGCCGATCGCAATGAGTCCGCCCACAGTCGCATAGGTCGGGATGTTATGAATACAGCCCATCCAGATGGATGCAAAATTCACCGCTTTCCATGTCCGGTCTCCTTCCTCCACAGGCAGTAGATCTTTGTTGCTGAGCCGATTGTTCATTGTTTTTTTCATCTTCTCCCTCCCGAGTGTACGGATTTCTCACATTTTATGTTAAAAAATATAACTGAAAATTCCGTAAATAACATTGGGCGCTGTCGACAATAATCGTTTTGATTTTTGAGCATATTACACATAAAAAAAGAGACGGGGAGAGCCCGTCTCTTTTGATGCGGCTGTTAAGAGGCCTTTTTGAGGAGAACCGAAAACCGGAACGCCATCAAAAGGCTTACCGCGCCGACAATGATAAGAATCGTGCCGAGCATATGAAAATGGCCGGCGGTAATTTCTTTTCCGAAAAGAATGCCCAAAATGACAGAAGACAAAATCGAACCCAGATACCGGCAGGTCTGAAACAGGCCGGACGTTGTTCCGACCATGTCAGCCGGACTTGTTTTCAACATGGCCGCCTGGAACGTCACATTGCCGAAGCCATAGCCGACGCCCAGCACAGACAGAATCAGCCCTTTTCCTATCATAGGCGCCTGAAGAAAGAAGAACGTTAACAGCACCGCCCCGACCGCGGTCAGACATGTTCCGGCGACAATCGGCTGAAGAATCCCTTTCTTATCTATCCATTTTCCGGTCAACGGCGACACCAAGATGCTCATGCCCGACATAAACAGCATAATCAATCCGCTTGTCTGAACGGACAAATGCATTTCATCCTGAAAATAGCTCGGAAGCCCGAAAAAAATGCAGTAAAAGAAGATATTCAGCAAAATAAATTGAATATACACCGACGATAGTTTCCGATGTGTTTTAAACAGCCTGACATCAATAAACGGCTTCTCCGTTTTCAGCTCGCGCCAGATAAACAGCCCGACAAACAAAAGCCCGAATACGCCTTCTGTATAATGGGGCTTCGTACTGAAGGACAATAAAAACGACAAGAGAAGGATAATCGCCCCGGCAAACAAGAGTATCCCGATCGTATCAAGCTGACGGAGCACGGATTTCCAGCCGCCGATCTCGCGTTTTTCATCCTTCGGAAACATATACATCCCGAGAAAAAAGCTGAGAATGATAAACGGCAGATTGACGAAAAAGATTGCGGGCCATCCTCCCCAAACGATCAGAAAACCGCCGAGAGTCGGACCGAGCGCCGTCATAGCTGATGCAAAGATGGACAGAACGGCCAGCGCCGACGCCTGTTTCTCCTGTATATTCGAACGGATCAATCCGACGCCGGACGGATATATCGCGCTGCTTCCGATCGATTGAAACAGTCTCATAATTAACAAAGTCATGAAAGTCGGCGCAAACGGCGCGCCGATGGCCGAGACGGCAACAAGCAGAAGCCCGATCAAAAACAGCTTCTTCCTGCCGAGCATATCACCGAGCTTCCCGGTAACAGGCTGTGCCACCGCGCTGGCCAGATAAAAGGACGATATCAGCCAGGACACCGTAGTAAACGACAGGTGAAATTCATGCTGAATGCTGTGAAGAGCAAGAGAAATCATCGACGAGTTCAACGGGTTCAGCATCGTCCCCGAAGCCACGGCAGTCAAAAACAGGACGCGGCTTTTTTTGGAGATTGTCATTTGGTCTGCGCGATAAATTCTTCCGTCGTCCGGCTTCTGCCGATTTTCGGGAAGATAAACTTGAGTGTCGCTTCGTGCTGTTCATCGCTGAATGTCGCCATCGCGTAAGTCACGAAAACTTGCTGATACCCGAGCTGAAAAGCTTCCCGCGCCGTGCTTTCCACGCCGATGTTTGTCGCAATCCCGCATAATACAATGGTGTCGATTCCCCGTCTTCTGAGCTGAAGATCCAGGTCCGTGCCGAAAAACGCCCCC
The DNA here is from genome assembly GCF_054900515.1 of Bacillus sp. Bwzl_19. Lineage (NCBI taxonomy): Bacteria > Bacillati > Bacillota > Bacilli > Caryophanales > Bacillaceae > Bacillus > Bacillus sp. Bwzl_19. The sequence continues at coordinate 3,279,274 of NZ_CM142729.1, forward strand.
CACTGCCGTTTTGTTACCGTATAATCATTTTCCTTCACTTCGATTTCAGGCACAAATTCAGCCCAATCCGCCGCCGGAGCCGAATGGCCTGCCGCCTCTTCATCCGTCAGCGGCTTCAGCGCATCCGCTCCGTCGTGAAAGTCTACGTTCACAAAGCTGATAAAGCCGCCTTTTTCACGGAACACATCAATTAATTTTTTCGTGTTCGGCACAACGGCGCCGCTTTTATCAAACGGAACAATGCCTTTTTGTAAATCGATAATGACCAAAGCCGTTTTTTCAAATTGCAGATTTAATGATGTAGTCATAATAATTCCTCCTGATACAGTTAGTGTTTCTCACCCCGTTTATTTTACTCTTTCCCGGGCAGGATTTCTGCGCCGTGCTCCGGCGCTCTTTTTATGGATATAAAGTCACTTCCTGTTTATTTGAAAATTCGACATTATACACTTCGAAAAACCATGTCATATAACCTTACACGAAAATGTTTTATCGTTCTTTTTTCTCTATAATAATGAATTAATCATAATCACATTCTGAAATGAGACGGAGGAATACAACATGCAGATGGGCGATACAGTATTTATGTTCTTTTGCGCTTTACTCGTGTGGCTGATGACCCCCGGGTTGGCTTTGTTTTACGGCGGAATGGTAAAAAGCAAAAACGTGCTCAGCACAGCGATGCACAGTTTTTCTTCTCTCGCCATCGTATCCGTCGTTTGGGTTTTGTACGGATATTCACTTGCTTTTGCTCCCGGCAATACATGGCTTGGCGGCATTGAATGGGCGGGGCTGAAGGGAGTCGGATTTGAACCCGGAAGCTACAGTGAGACGATTCCGCATTCATTGTTCATGATGTTCCAAATGACATTTGCCGTGCTGACGACGGCGATTATTTCCGGAGCATTTGCTGAACGCATGAGATTCAGCGCCTTTCTTGCATTTTCCTTTTTGTGGGTTTCACTCGTATATACGCCCGTTGCGCACTGGGTATGGGGCGGCGGCTGGATCGGCCAAATGGGCGCTCTTGATTTCGCAGGCGGAAACGTCGTTCACATTTCTTCCGGAGTCGCCGGGCTTGTGCTGGCGATTGTGCTTGGGAAACGCAAAGACGGCACGGCGGCTTCCCCTCACAACTTAATTTACACTTTCTTGGGCGGGGCGCTCATTTGGTTCGGATGGTTCGGCTTCAATGTCGGCAGCGCCCTGACACTTGACAGCATAGCGATGTTTGCTTTCATTAATACAAACACCGCAGCTGCGGCCGGAATTATCGGGTGGATTGTAATCGAATGGATGCTGAACAAAAAGCCGACCATGCTCGGCGCTGTATCAGGCGCTATCGCCGGGCTTGTCGCCATTACGCCGGCCGCCGGGTTCGTTACGCCGTTTTCTTCCATTGTGATCGGTTTCATCGGCGGGCTTGTCTGTTTTTGGGGCGTTTATTGGCTCAAAAAGACGTTCGGATATGACGATGCGCTTGACGCTTTCGGCCTGCACGGGATCGGCGGCACATGGGGCGGCATCGCGACCGGTTTATTCGCAACCGTCTCCGTCAATGAAGGCGGGGCAAACGGGCTGTTTTACGGCGATCCGGGACTGCTTTGGAAACAGATTGCAGCCATTGCGGCAACCTATGTATTTGTATTTATTGTCACTTTCGTTATCATTAAAATTGTAGGTCTGTTCATTCCCCTCCGCGCCAGTGAAGAAGAAGAGTCACTTGGGCTTGATTTAACGATGCACGGGGAAAAAGCATATCAGGACTTATAAAGTGAGGAGTGACTTAGATGAGCGGTCAAATGTTCAAAGTAGAAATCGTTACGCGTCCGGCTAAGTTTGAAACATTGAAACAGGAACTCGGTAAAATCGGAGTCACATCGCTGACCTTCTCCAACGTACACGGCTGCGGCCTTCAAAAAGCCCACACCGAACTGTACCGCGGAGTCAAAATTGAGAGCAATGTGTATGAACGGCTGAAAGTGGAAATCGTTGTCAGCAAAGTCCCCGTTGATCAAGTGGTCGAAACGGCGAAAAAGGTGCTGAAAACGGGAGAGCCGGGCGACGGCAAAATATTCGTCTACGAAATCGGAAACACGATTAATATCCGCACCGGAGAAGAAGGACCCGAAGCTTTATAAACATACAGACGCCCGGGGACAGCATGTCCCGGGCGTTTTTTTCAATCTTCATCAAAAAGAAGAAACCTTTTTTTCATGCGGGACAGGCCGCTTATAACGTGCAGTTTGTTTATTCGCATATGTACTGATATTGACCAGTATGCCGCACAAAAACAGCGTCATGATCAATGAAGAACCGCCGTAGCTGATAAACGGAAGCGGCACACCCGTAACCGGGAGAAGTCCGCTCATCGCTCCCAAATTCAATACAACCTGAAACATTAATTGAAACGTAATTCCGACGGCGAGAAGCTTCCCGAACGGGTCATCAGCACGCACGGCCGTTTTTACGCCGAGAAGCATTAACGCAAAATATAATCCCAACACGATCAGAACACCGAATATCCCCAGTTCTTCGCTGATCACGGCCATAATGAAATCAGTATGCGCCTCAGGCAGATAATTCATTTTTTCAACACTGTTCCCAAGCCCTCTTCCGAAAAATCCGCCTCCGGAAATAGCAAAATAGGATTGAATCAGCTGATAGCCGTCCCCGTTCGCATCACCAAACGGATTGGTAAAGGAAACGAGACGCTTCACACGATAAGAAGCGGAAAATGCGAGATAAACGACCCCTGACACCCCGTTGCGCCGAGCACGAACAAATGGCGTTTTTTCAAGCCGGCACATAATAAAATCGAACCGCACGCCGCCAGGATTAAGGAAGCCGTCCCTAAATCAGGCTCCGCCAATGTCAAGATAAAAGCGGTCCCCAAAATCACTAAAGGCGGCAGAACCCCTTTCACAAATTGATGAATGTAAGGCTGCTTTTTCGTATAAATTGAAGCGAAATACAAAATCATCGCGATCTTCGCCAATTCAGACGGCTGTACGACAAGCGGCCCCGCTCCCAGCCATCTGCGGGAAAAATTCCGCTCCAGCCCGATTCCCGGTATCAACACGAGCAGCAGCAATAACAGCGATCCGACCACAAACACCGGTACAAGCCGCGCATACCGCTTATACGGCAGACAGGCGGCAAATAAAAATAAGCATATTCCGATCAATAAAGAGGTTCTCTGTTTATGGAAGAAATAGGATGGATCTCCGTACCGCTGAGACCCCATCACATCACTGGCGCTGTACACCATTAACAAGCCGAATCCGCACAGCAGCATGATGACAAACACAAGCGGCAGATCGGCGTTTTTTAAACGTTTCAGCAACGGACAAAACTCCTTCGGCTATTCTTTTCCCTCATACTTGACGCACAGCAATACAGTCACGTTTCAATCTGTTTACTTTTTTATGATTATTTTTAATACCAATTGTGTCTCATAGAAAAAAGCATTACACTGTTCATATAAAATAAAGATAAAAGGTGATATTTGTGAATTACGAACTATTTAAAGCGATCAATGGTTTGTCGCACCATAGTGCCATTCTCGACTCTATCATGGTATTTATAACGGAATACTCCATTTACGCCTATGCCCTTTTCCTGCTTGCCATGTGGCTGTTCGGAAGCACAAAAGGCAGACAAAACGCCCTGTATGCGGGCTTCACGGGTATTGCGGCGCTTATCGTCAACTATCTCATCACAAAAGTCTATGTCGAGCCGCGCCCCTTTGTCGAGCACACGGTTCATACGCTGATCCCTCACGCCGCGGATGCTTCTTTTCCGAGTGACCATACGACAGGCGCTTTGGCCATTTCAATTGCGATTCTGTTCCGCAACAAGAAACTCGGCTGGCCGCTGGTGATTTTCGGCCTTTTGACAGGCTTCTCAAGAATTTGGGTCGGCCACCATTATCCGATTGATGTGCTCGGAAGCATTATTGTCGCCCTCGTTGTCGGATTCCTGCTGTTCAGATTTTCAAATGTGCTTCGTCCGATTGTCGATCTGATCGTGCGGATCTACGAAAGTATCGTTCATAAAAACAAATCGACAAACCATAATCTATAAAAAAAAGCCGGCGTCTGTCACAGACTGCCGGTTTTTGTATGTTTGGCCGTAAGCTTTTTCCTTTGTAAAGCACAGAATGCGGCAGTGCCGAGACCGTCAATCAGCACATCGCGGAGGCATCCGTTTCTTCCGAAAAAGAGCTGGACGATTTCTGTCAAAAACGCGGCGGCCAATGCATACAGCACCGCCCTCTTCATGCTCCTGCGCTCTCTGAAAAACAAATAGGTGAGCACAAAAAACGAAAACGCGTGCCCGAGCTTTTGAATCGCCGCTTCCGGTATGGCCAGCTCCGCCAAATCGAACACAAAGAAACCGGAAACATCCGGATGGGGCGTGAAACGGAAGGCCACCGTCTGCGTCACAATCATATCGTGAAAGCTTTCAGTCAAAGCAGAAATGAAAACAAAGACGAGCCACCCCGCCGCCAGACATTTATTCATTCAGCATCTCCTCGTTTTCTACCAGTATAAAGGCACATGCGGCAAAATGAAAAGCGCCTATCAGAGCTGATAGGCGCTTAAGGATCACAGTTACTTGCCTGAATCTTTCATTGAACCGTCATCTTTACCATCTGTCTTGTCTTTTGTGCCGTCTTCTTTACCGCCGGGTTTTTCCTCGGTTTCTTGTTTAGGCGTCACATCTTTTTTCTCGGAAGACTGCTGAATGGCCCCTTCCGTTTCTTCTGTCACAGCGTTTTTCTCTTCAGCCGCCGCTTTTTCAATAGATGTTACCGGTTTGTCCATAAAGTTCAGCGGGTTCATCGCTACACCGTCTTTGCGGATTTCAAAGTGAACGTGATTTCCGCTTTCTTCACTGTAAAGGTTTTTTCCTGATTTTCCGATGACTTGGTTCTGCTTTACTTTGTCGCCCTGGTCTACGCTGACTTCAGATAAAGACTGATAGACAGTAGACAGGCCGTATGAGTGTTCAATTTCGACCACATAGCCCAGCACCGGATCTTTAGCAGCTTTAACAACCGTACCGCTCAGAGAAGCAGAAACATCAAATGATTTTCCGTCTTTCTCAGCTAAGTCAATTCCTTTACTTAGGCTGTACGTGTTATTATAGTTAACAAGTGCTGCTTCTTTCTCTTTTTTTGCGGCATTCGTTTCGTAAAACTTTTTCACAACAGAAACATTTTCAGAATGAGCAGCCGGCATTGCGACGTTTTCCATTGACTTTCCTACTTCGACGGCATCGTCTTTGCCGTTGTCATACGCGGAGTTTCCGCCGTTATTCGTCAGATTGTCCTTCACATCATTTGAAACGGATTGATACCAAAGGACAGCTGTTAAAATGACGGCCGCACTGACTAAGTAGATTGCAGGGAATATCCAGCGTTTGCGAAAGAACCGCTGAAGTTTTTTGACTTGAGAAGTTTTCTTTTCTTCCTCTCTCATTTGTTCATCACCTCAGCAACATTCTGAACACTTTTCTGAAAATATATACACATCTACAAAAAACTTTTTGGAAGTAGTATGTGCAGATTGCTCTTAATTATGTAATAAAATGTGAAGGGAGATCCCGGAGTATGAATTTAACCCTGCGCAAAGCCGTTTCGGAAGATTTAGATGCGGTTGTGGCCATATACAACTCGACGATTGCCTCACGAATGGTAACGGCTGATACGGAAGAAGTGACGCCCGAAGACCGGATGGATTGGTTTTTGCGGCACACGGACCGGCGCCCGCTGATGGTCGCGGAAGATGAGAACGGCAAAGTGGCGGCCTGGATCAGCTTTGAAACGTTTTACGGCCGTCCGGCCTATGACAAAACAGCGGAGATCAGCATCTATCTGCATCAGGATTGCCGGGGCAAAGGAGCGGGAAGCTTTCTGCTGAAAGAAGCCCTTGCGATCGCTCCGAAAATCGGCATCCGGAATCTGATGGCTTTTATCTTCGGCCATAATGTGCCGAGCATTAAGCTGTTTGAAAAATTCGGCTTCACTGAATGGGGCGTATTCCCGGGTATCGCCGAAATGGACGGAAAACGATATGACTTGAACATTTTAGGGAGAGAACTGTCATGATCAGCATCGATAAAGAAAAAGACGAAAATCAGCCGCTCAATAAAAAAGCCCGTTCCCTTGCCGACATTGCCAAATGGGGAAAAATCACCGCCGTGTTTCTTATCATTACGGGCTCTCTGTCCGCTCTGTCAGCCATAGTGACGCTGCTCGGAGCTATTCCGGGGGTTTTGCTCATCATTTCCGGCGTCATGCTGATGCGCTCGGCAAAAGCGGCCGCCGCCCTTCAGGAAGGCCTGGAAGAAAACGCGGAAGAAAATATGCTCGAACATTACGCGTCCTTTATCAAAATGCAGTTTTTTTACGCTGTATCCAGTGTGGCATTGGGCATTATCGCTTTTATTTTAGTCGCCATCTTCGCTGTCATCGGAATTATGGCTTATCACAGCACCGATACGTATGACACGCCTGATTCATATTACTATGAGAACGACCCGGTGTTTGAATGACAAAAAGAGCTGATCGCGTGTCAGCTCTTTTTTAATACAGCATTTCTTTTTTCCGGTCTTCTTCTGTTAAAAATTCAATAAAACTCTTCATCGCAGACGGCTCCTCCGCAATCGATCGGGTATAGGCGCTTTTCCGTTCCTCGGACAGAATATTGCTTTTTCTGATTCTGTTCAGCATATACAGACGGATCGTTTTTTGCACCTGTTTCCGCTGATAGCCGGCTTCTTTAAAAAACGCAAGACCCAAGGCCGCAAGGAGCGCAAAAATGCCGGCCGATACGAAAGCTCCTCTCCCGGAAGGAGCCTGAATCAAAAGCGATGCCAGATGAAACAGAGAAAAAGCGGCGAGCGGGAAAGCAAGAAAACGGTAAATGATGCTTTTTTTCATCAGCGGCGTGATGGCGATTTGGATTTTCTGAATTTCTTTTTTTATGAACCCCGGCAATTGTTCCGCATGTTCCAGCTTCATACCCTCTCCCCTTTGCTGTCATTTTTGTCTTCTTTTTCATATATGCTTATTTTACCGCACCCGGAACTTTCTTTGAAAGAAAACTGCATCCATCTTTGATTCCGGCTCTTTATTCTTTCAAAATGTCAATGTTATAATTTGAAATGGGAATCAGATTGCTGCACTTGTCGGAATACTAATGGGCACAGTCTTGATAAATATGATATAGCGGGGTTGCAAAGTGAGCATTTCATTTATTTTATTCGGATTTTTTTTCATTTTAAATATACTTCTGGCCATCATCATGATTTTCAAAGAAAGACGCGATGCCAGCGCTTCATGGGCTTGGCTTTTGGTTCTTTTTTTTATTCCCATTTTAGGGTTTATTTTATACCTCTTATTCGGCCATAACCTGAGACGCAAGCACCTGTTTCAATGGGAAGACCGTAAAAAGATCGGGATTGAAAAGCTGCTGAAGTCTCAGCTGAAAGACCTGAAATCGAGGCAATTCCAATTTAACAATAGGGCGACTGTGGATAATAAAGACCTTATCTATATGCTTGTCATGAACAACCACGCTGTCTTTACAGAGGATAATTCAGTTGAGATTTTAACGGACGGGCGCGATAAGTTCAAACGCTTAATGAAAGACATTTCCAATGCGAAAGATCACATTCATCTTCAATATTATATTTATAAAGGTGATGAACTGGGAAAAAAATTGCGCGATGCCTTAGTGAAAAAAGCACAGGAAGGCGTAAAGGTCAGAGTGTTATATGATGAACTCGGTTCAAGAACGCTCAGAAAAAAATTCTTCAAACCGCTGCGGGACGCCGGCGGCCATGTGGAGGTCTTTTTTCCTTCCAGGCTCCGCCCGATTAATTTGCGGCTCAATTATCGGAATCACCGCAAGCTCGTGATTATTGACGGCGAAACCGGATATGTCGGCGGCTTTAACGTCGGAGACGAATATCTCGGCCTGAACCCGAAATTCGGCTACTGGCGCGATACGCACCTCAGGCTTCAGGGTACGGCGGTTCACGCCATTCAGACAAGGTTTATCCTCGACTGGAACCAAGCCTCCCATCACCATACGCTCACATACGTCCCGAATCATTTTCCGGAATGCGAGCCGAAGGGGAATGTGGGGATGCAGATTGTCACGAGCGGACCGGATTCAGAGTGGGAACAAATTAAAAACGGTTATATCAAAATGATCTCAACGGCCAAACGGTCGATCCTGATTCAGACGCCTTACTTTATTCCTGACTCAAGTCTTTTAGACGCTCTCAGGATCGCTTGCCTGTCAGGCATCGACGTAAAAATCATGATCCCGAACAAACCGGATCACGCTTTCGTTTACTGGGCGACTTTATCTTACATCGGAGATCTTTTGAAAGCCGGGGCCTCGGTCTATATTTACGATAACGGCTTTATTCATGCAAAAACGATTGTCGTCGATGATGAGACGGCTTCAGTCGGTACGGCGAATATCGACGTCAGAAGCTTCAGGCTTAATTTTGAAGTCAACGCCTTTATTTATGACGTCACCATCGCGAAAAAGCTCATTTCCTCATTTAAAGAAGATCTGCTCGTCTCCAGAAAATATACGTATGAAGAATACCAGGAGCGTTCACTGCGGATCCGCATCAAAGAATCGATTTCAAGGCTTCTGTCGCCGATTTTATAAACTTTAATTAGCTTTCTTTCTCCTTTAAATAGATGTGTATAATCATTACACTTGTGATTATACACTCATTTAAAGGTTTTTTATTAGAATAAACAACCAAATTACCATGATTATTCACACATATTATTTCACAAATTAAAATCACACCGTTTATAGAATTAGAATAAACATTGATTAATTTATAATTTATAGTAAAATATTTCATAAAAGGAGGAAAGTCTCATGAAAAAAATTTCAATGTTATTTTCGGTTATTGCTCTTTCACTAGGCCTTCTGAGTATTCCAGTTGGCAAGGCTCAAGCAGCTACAGGCCCATGGACTGAAGTTGGAAAAAAAGGCTGTAAAGTTAGAGTTTGGGTTGACGCCTATACATATTCTAAAAAAGCATCTACAATTGATTGGTATGGAGAAACTAACGGTAAATGTGGAACATTAAATTATACTGCTTACCTTAGAGTCTCAGAGGGTGCTTCACAATATCAATTAAAAGGCTCATTCTCAAAAAGAACTCCTACAAAATCATTCTCTATCAATAAATTAAGGAAAGAACACTTTAGCAGAAAACGAGTTGCAGTTACACTTAATATAGGATCTTATGAAGTACAATCACACACTATAACTGTTAACTGGTAGCATCTTAAATACCCTTTTTGGAACTGTCTTTTTTCAGATTCTAACTAAAAGATATTTACCGCTGATAGAGTCAACCTTTTTTGCATCTTTCTCGGCTATTTTTCTTTAAAAAGTAGATAAATAACTAATATGATAGTAACAGCTTTTTCAGTTGGTTATTAAAGAAGTCCATCAGCGATTTCTATTTTGTTTAACAGCACCCTTTCAAAGACGGCCATTCAAGGTAGAAACGGACACATGGCTGGAAAAAACACATTTTATATTCAAAAGAATGGCCGAATAGTGTATAAATGAAAAGTGAGTATTTTTTTGTAAAGGAGTGCCAAGTTTTGAAACCTGAATCAGTGAATCGTTCGCTTATTTCTATTTCGAAATGGGGAAAAGCGACAGGTATTTTGTTTATTATTATGGGCGCATTTGCTGCGCTGTCCGGCGCGTTTTTCTTCTTAATCGGAGCCATTCCAGGCGTTCTGCAGATCATTGCCGGCATTTTTCTGATGCGCTCGGCAAAAGAAGCGGGACAGATGGCGGAGCAGTTCAATGAACTGACAGAGGAACATATGCTGGAGAATTACGCAAAGTTCGTGAAAATGCAGGGGATCTATCTCATTGTAACAATCGGCTTGTCCGTTCTCTGCATCGTTCTCTTCATTGTACTTATGACGCTCGGCATCGTGGACGGCGTATTTGATAACATTGATGCCAATACATATTAAAAAAGAAAATCCCGGCGCGTCCGCCCGGGATTTTTTTCTTATTCCGCTTCTCCGACAACGGTAAAGCGCTCGTTTTGGTGCTTTGGATTTTCCAATTCATCCAATACGGCAATGGCATAATCGGCGTAGCTGATATAGCTGTCGCCTGCATCATTGACGATGAGTGTGTCTTTGCCTTTTTTGTATGCTCCCGTGCGTTTTCCGTTCGGATCAAACATTGCCGCCGGACTCAGAAATGTCCAAGAAATAGACTCGGTGTTTTCAAGGTCTTGTAAATTTTTCGCCTGCTGAAGCGCTGTCTGCAGATATTCTTTCGGAAATTCCGGCGTTTCAGCCAGACGTGTTGTTTTTGCTTCATCAACAAAGAGGCTGCCTGCTCCGCCGACGACAAATAATGTTGTATCTTTTGCTTCCTTGAAAATGCTGATTAGTGCTTTTCCCGCTTCAACATGCAGATGCTCCTTGCCCGCCGGCGCACCGAAGGCGTTGACTACGGCATCAAATGGCTTTATATCCTCCGCCTTCAAATCAAAGATGTCTTTTTCCACAACCGTGACATCTTGATCTTTTACGTTTGATGCATTTCTGACGATTGCCGCCACCTCATGGCCGCGTTCCTTCGCTTCCTTCATAATAGCGCTTCCCGCTTTTCCGCTTGCTCCGATAATTCCGATTTTCATGTTCTTTTCCTCCTTATTTGTAACTATTATTGTTACAACTGTGGCGGCATGAAGCCATCTCTTTTTAACAAAAGAGATGATTCATTACATCATAAAGGGACTTGCTCGCCAATTCATTCTCCATTGCCCGCTGAACGCTTCCGAACGTCTCATCAAGCGCACGCTGAATATTTTTGCCGACCGGACAGTCCGGATTCGGATTGTCGTGAACCGCAAAAAGCTCTTCCTTATTCTGCACCGCCCTGTAAACCTCCAGGAGGGTAATCTCAGACGGATCTTTTTTCAGGCTGGCTCCCGGAACACCCGCCCGGGATGTCAGAATACCTGCTTTTTTCAGCTGGCTGATCGTTCTCCGCACTACGACGGGATTGGTGTTTACACTGCCTGCAATCATATCTGATGATGCCCGTTCATCCGTTGAGATCAGCGATAGAATGTGAATGGCCACAGCAAGACGGCTGTTAATCATGTTTTTCACCACCGTTGTAACCATAATAGTTACATTTCATTTGTTTGTCAACTATTAATATACACTAAATCACGCGGGAAGATGAAATCAAGTTGGCAACAGAGGTGTAAATAGGCCGGCGGGAAACCGGCCGGAGATGGATTAAAATAAGAAATAACGCTGTCCGAGCGGAACATAGCTGACGGGCTGGCATGCCAGCTCTTCTCCGTCGGCGAACACCTGATAGGTTTTCGGATCGACTTGTATATTCGGCATCGCATCATTCAGCTTCATGTCGAGCTTACTCAGCTTACGGATATTCCGTACGGGAGAAATCATTTTTTCAAGCCCGAGCTTTTCAGGTACGCCGTTTTCGATACCGGCCTGGGACATAAATGTAATAGAGGTATTGCGGTTCGCTTTACCGTATGAAGCGTACATCTGCCTCATAAACACAGGCTCAGGCGTCGGAATGGAAGCATTCGGGTCCCCCATTTGGGCGCGGGCAACCATGCCGCCTTTGAGCACAAGTTCAGGTTTGACGCCGAAGAAAACCGGGTCCCATAATACGAGGTCGGCGAGCTTTCCTTTTTCGACGGAACCGACTTCATGGCTCAGGCCGTGGGTGATGGCCGGATTGATCGTGTATTTGGCGATATAGCGTTTGGCGCGTACATTGTCATTGCCGTTTTCTCCTGAAAGAGCGCCTCGCTGCTTTTTCATTTTATCGGCAACCTGCCATGTCCGGATAATCACTTCTCCCACCCTGCCCATCGCCTGCGAGTCAGATGATGTCATGCTGATGGCGCCGATATCGTGCAGAATATCCTCCGCCGCAATGGTGGCCGCTCTGATGCGTGAATGACTGAACGCCACGTCTTCCGGAACTTTTGAATCTAAATGATGGCAGACCATCATCATATCAAGATGCTCGTCCATCGTGTTGACGGTATACGGAATCGTCGGCGTCGTAGAGGACGGCAGAATATTGGCGTAAGATGCGAGTTTCATAATATCCGGTGCATGGCCTCCGCCGGCTCCCTCTATGTGATATGTATGGATAACCCGGTCGCCGATCGCATCAAGCGTGTTTTCTAAAAAGCCCGCTTCATTAATCGTGTCTGTGTGAATCGCCACCTGAATATCCGCTTCATCCGCTACTTCCATGCAAGTTTTGATGGCGCTTGGCGTTGTTCCCCAATCTTCATGCAGCTTCAGGCCGATCGCGCCGGCTTCTGTCTGCTCAATGAGAGGCGCTTTATCAGAAGCATTCCCTTTCCCTAAAAACCCGACATTGATCGGAAATTGCTCAGCCGCCTCCAGCATTCTCGACATGTACCACGCGCCGGATGTACAGGTCGTCGCTTTACTTCCCGTCGCAGGGCCCGTTCCGCCGCCCAGAAGCGTGGTCACGCCTGAAGAAAGCGCGACTTCCATCTGCTGCGGGCAGATAAAGTGGATATGCGTATCAACGCCGCCGGCCGTTACGATTTTTCCTTCACCGGAAATGACTTCTGTTCCGGCGCCGATGATCATGTGCGGGTCGACCCCATCCATGATATCCGGGTTGCCGCTTTTCCCGACGCCGACAATCCGGCCGTCCTTCACTCCGATATCCGCCTTGACGATCCCGGTATAATCCAGGACGACGGCGTTTGTAATGACAAGATCAAGCGCCCCGTCTTTCCCTGTGATGCGGCCGTTCTGCCCCATACCGTCACGGATTGTTTTTCCTCCGCCGAAAATCATTTCTTCTCCGTAATTCGTGAAGTCTTTTTCGACCTCGATCCATAAATCCGTATCTCCGAGTCTGACTTTGTCTCCCGTTGTCGGTCCGAACAGTTCTGCGTATTGCTCGCGTGACATTTTCATCGGATCGCTTCCTCCATCCATCCGGCTTTTTTAAGATTTGACAGAGTCTTCTCTTTACCCCGCTCATCCATATACGTATCGGCCATTCCGTTCAGGCCTCTGACCGTTTTTCTTCCTCCGATTTCCACGAGCGTGACGGTTTTCTCTTCTCCCGGTTCAAAACGGACCGATGTGCCTGACGGAATGTCAAGACGCATGCCGATTGCTTTCTCCCGATTGAAGGACAGGGCGCCGTTGGCTTCCGCAAAATGAAAATGCGATCCTACCTGCACTGACCTTGTTCCGTTATTGGTGACTGACACCTCCAGCGTCTTTCGGCCTTCGTTAATGGTGATGGTCCCCTTTGCGACTTGAATGGCTCCCGGCTTCATGACTTCACCTCCGCTTTGATCGGCTGATGAACGGTGACAAGCTTGACCCCGTCCGGGAACGTCGCTTCCACCTGAATGCTGTCCAGCATTTCCGGAACGCCTTCCATAACGTCTTTTTCCGTTAAAACGGTGCGGCCGGATTCCATCAGCTCAGCAACGCTTTTTCCGTCTCTGGCGCCTTCCATCAGGTAACAGGTCAAATATGCGGCAGCTTCAGGATAATTCAGCAGAACGCCGCGCTCTTTCCGCTGTTTTGCGAGCTCTCCCGCTGTGAAAATAAGCAATTTTTCTTGTTCAACCGGTGTCAGTTTCATCGTATTCCCCCTTTTGATAGTCAAACGCAATCCACATGGTCATACCGAAACGATGCAGGCGGTTACCACCCCCTTCACCTCATGAAATGTTAAGTGATAAAAGTTATTCGACGGCGAACAGCCTGATTCCTTTTGCAGAAATTCCCGATTTGTTATTTTTTTCTTAAACAAACGTTTAACCAAATGTGAAGAAAGGTCACATTCTTTGTGAATATTATAAAGAAATTATCGTAAAATTTATAGAATATTTAAAAAGTTAGTGAATATTAACCAAACGAACTGGAAATTTTGTCATTTCTCATAACAAAAAGCCCAAAATGTTTTGGGCTTTTGCAGTGTTTCCATTTCAAATTAATCGTCACTGAGTTTATCTTTCGTTTTGCCGACACCCTTTTGCAGGCTGCCTTTCGCTTTGTCTTTTTTACCTTCCGCTTTTAAGTCGGTCTTGTCTGTCATGTCACCGGCTTTGTCTTTTGCTTCCCCTTTCATTTTGTTCATGCCGCCTTTTACTTTGTCTTTTAAACCGTTATCTTGACTCATGATCTCTTCAGCTCCTTTTGTTCTTGTGTACTTGTTTTCTTCCCTTTCAGCCCGAACACAAACATGTAAACTCTCAATTATTGATTTCACAGCGTTCTCCGTAGCGGATCACTTTGTAAACGGCCAATCCGTCTGACAGCTTATTCTCCCCATATTGGACCGGAAGAAGGGCAAAGAAAACATAATAAGTTGAAAAATAGACAAATTGGTAAAAAAATAAGTTTGGCTCAAAGACATCTTTTATGATCAGCAGATTTATTAAAAAAATAGAAGCGAGATTAAACAGACAGCCTCCGGAATAGACGAGCGCGCTCGTCAGACGGTTATCTATCCGCAATTCGCCGAACTTGCAGAAAGAATCTATAAAGTAGATACGCCTAACCTGAATCGGCCCTACTTTTACAAGACGTTTCCCCATTCCGATATCCAATGACGCCTTGCCTCCGAACAGCATCGCCATAAAACTGTGGCCTGACACATGGATGACAGACACCATCGGCAGAATGATGAGAAATGATACGAAAAACTTTATCATATCATTAAATCCGAACAACAAATCCCTCCTTTCCATCGTTCTTTTTTCCCTCTTTTGCGATTTTTCCGATTTTTTCTAAGATCAAACGTCATAATGTGCATAAAAAATAACCACCTGCCGATCAGATGGTTAAAGAAACTTATATATCGTATAAACATTGTTCTTTTTGAATGTTTTCTCTCATGCGAATCGCTTGTTCATAAAAATACGCCGCTTCTTTATATTGCTTATGGGCGCTTGTGTAAATGGCGGCCTCCAAGGCGAAATCTTCAATATACACATACAGCGATTTTTTATTCATATAATCAAACACTTCGTGGATTAAGTCCATATTGAGGGATTCCAGATAAAGCGCTTGTAAAAACTTATATTTCTCTAAACTGAATCGGTCGCCGCGTTCTTTCGCGATCATAACCCCTCTTTCATAATAGGCAAGGGCCGCTTCGTCATCATGCAGCCTGAAAAGGGTGTGTGTTAAGCTGAACAGCGCCTTCGGAAGCTGTTCAAGCTGGTGCTCCTCAAAAACGGGAACCGCTTTTCTAAAGTAACGGGCCGCTTCATCCAGATCGCGCTTTTCAGAATAACAATTCCCCAGATTGTAAAGCGAAGACCCAATCAGACGGGGCTGTCCTTCAAGCAAAGAAAGGCGGAGCGCTTCATCTAAATGCTCGAGCGCTTTGTCGTAGTTTTTGCAGTCGATATAGTTTCCTGAGATAACGAAATGGCATTGAATTCTCCGCACTCTGTAAAAATCGTGTTTTACATATGTATCCAGCGCCTGAATCCCGTGATTCATGGAAAAATGAGTCTGTTTCATGACATAAAAAACTTCAGACATCTTAAAATGGAATTCCGCCCTCTCTATATCATCCTCGACAAATGAAAGGAGTTTTTCCGCTTTCCTGTAAAAAGAAATAGCTGCAACATAGTTATTCTGATCGAATTCATACATCCCTCTGAACAAATGGAAATAATACTCAGACAGTCCCGATATGCTGTCCGTGCTTTCGATCGTCTTTTGCAGCTCGCTGTACTGAATTTGTGATTGTTCGGTAAAATCCGGCTTGACGTAATCAAGCATAATATGATGGCGGTAGCTGATCAGCTGATAATACAGCAGCAGCAGCTGGTCTTCCTCCATCCGTTGTATATCCTCATCAATTTCCTCTTTCAGCTTTATGGCATCAGCCGCTTGAAACGCTAAAATGTGCTTGTACCATTTGTTGATCTTGACTCCAACCTGAGATGACGGAATCTCGTATGCGGTCATGCCCCTTTCACAACCTTTTCTAATTTCTATTGGTTATATTTTAACATATTGTATGGCTTTGGAATTGAATAACTTGATCGTCCTGCATCAAAATTCCTATCATATATTTCGGCCGGCATCGGTATTTTTTGAACCGCTCAGCTTCTTTTGAATAAAAAAGCCTGCCCTTGTTCGGGCAAGCTTCATTATCCGCCTATATAAGACATTTCCACTTTCTTTTTCCCATCTGTTTTAGAAAGCGCGCGGTCAATTGAATACTGATCCGTGCGGTTTTTCCAGACAGAAGCGATGGACTCCGTCAATTCGTCATCGGTCAGGCCGCCGCGCACAAGCTTCCTCACATCGTAGCCTGCGGAAGCGAACAGGCACGTAAACAGCTCGCCCCTCGCCGACAGGCGCGCTCTGTTACAGGAGGCGCAGAATGCATCTGAGACGGAGGAAATCACGCCGATTTCGCCAGATCCGTCAAGATAGCGGAACCTGGAAGCGACCTCGCCTTTATAATTCGCTTCTATCGGCTCCGTCGGCATGTGCTGATTGATCAGATCAATGATCTCAGCCTTCGTGATCACGTCTTTTTTGTTCCATTGATTCGTATTGCCGACATCCATAAATTCAATAAACCGGAGAATATGACCCTTTTCTTTAAAATAGCGGGCCATCGGCAGGATGTCTTTTTCATTGACGCCTTTTTGGACAACCATATTGATTTTAACACCGAGTCCGGCCTCTTTTGCCGCCTCTATGCCCTCAAGCACCTTATTCACCGAGACGCCGCGGCCGTTAATAGCCTTAAACCGCTCATCTTCTAAAGAATCGAGACTGACAGTCACGCGGTGCAGCCCCGCCTGCTTCAGCTTTTCCGCATACACGGGAAGCAGTGAGCCGTTTGTCGTCATCGCAATATCTTTAAGCCCCGGGATGCGCGCAAGTTTTCTGATCAATTCAGGCATATCTTTTCTCATCAGCGGCTCCCCGCCCGTCAGCCTGATTTTTTCAACGCCGAAACGGCCGACAAACAGTTTCGCAAGCCGCTCAAGCTCCTCAAATGAGAGCAATTCTGTCTTTTGTAAAAATGGATAATCCGGTCCGAATAGTTCGGCTGGCATACAGTACGTGCATCTGAAGTTGCAGCGGTCGGTTACAGAGATACGGAGATCCCTGAGCGGCCTGTCCCTTTTGTCTGACACCCGGCGCGTTTCTGTATTCATAAGCCCAAGACCCCTTTCTATTGTTCAACCCGTTCAGGATGTGTGTATACATTAAATGACCCGTTTCTGACAAAGCCTATCGCCGTGATGTTCAGCTCTTCCGCCATTTGCAGCGCAAGCTCCGTCGGCGCCGATTTTGAAATGACAATCGACACGCCGATTTTTGCGGCTTTTAATAAAACCTCTGAGGAAATCCGGCCGCTGAAAACAATCAGCTTGTCACGGACGGGCATTCCGTTTTTCAAACAGCAGCCGTACAGCTTATCGAGCGCGTTGTGGCGCCCGATGTCCGTCCTCATGAAGAGCATCTTTTCCGTATCGCACAGCGCCGCATTATGGACGCCGCCCGTTTCCTGGAATGTGCCGCTTCCGCTTTGCATCTCCTTCATGAGGTGAAGACACGTCTCAGGAGTTATGGTAATGCGGCTCACGGCGGTTTTGGCCGTTTTTACATCCTGCTGAAAGTAAAAATGGCGGCCTTTCCCGCAGCATGAACCGATGACTCTCTTCGTATAGTCTTTTTGCTCGAGCACTTCGGGATTCGTCAGCTCCACATATGCAAATCCGAGACTTTCATCTATAGTAAAGCTTTTGATCTCTTTTTCAAAACGAATGACGCCTTCTGATGCGAGAAATCCGACTACGAGTTCCTCTAAATGATCAGGCGTGCAGACGAGCGTCACAAATTCCCGCCCGTTCACCATGACAGTCAATGGATACTCTGAAACCATCCGATCTGCCGTTTTTGTTAATACCCCTTTTTCATAGCGGTATATTTCTCTTACCGCTGTTGTTTTTTCATCCACTGTTTTCCCCTCCGCAGTATCCTTCTCTTTTATTCTTCCACAATCCCTGTATTTTGTCGAATTTGCGGTTTAAAAAAAGAGCCCTCTTCGGACTCTATGTTTCGTTGCGGTGATGTCTGCTCAACATGGTGAATAAAATAACGGCGGCGATAATGGCCAATATACTGACGAATATGAAGGCGGCAAGCTTCAGAAAAACTCCCAATAGAACAAAAACGACTGCCGCCAGCACTAATATAATGCCTGCTCCTTTTAACAACAGCGGTCATCTCCTTTTAGTCGTATCATTCCCGCGGTTCCGTTTTCTAAACAAAAAAGACGCCGCTCGGGCGTCCTTTTTTAACCTATTCTTTTGCTAAATCCTTTGCAGCGTCTTCCCAAGCCTGTTTGAACTCGGCCGCGCTGTCAGCTGAGACATATGTGCCGCCCCCTGCTTCCGCCGCTTTTTCAAGGCTTTCGCTTCCTTTCATGCCGAAGTTGAAACCGATGATATTGACGATCGTGTTGACGTTCGCTTTACGGAGCTTTTGAATTTCAGCCTGAGGATTACCGCCGCATGTTTCTTCACCGTCTGTAATCAGATATACGACGTTTTTCCCTTTAGCGCCGGCCCGCTCAAATTCTTCACGTGTATCAGAAAGCGCTTTTGCAATCGGTGTCCAGCCGGTCGGTTTAATCTGGCTGAGCGATTGCTCAAACGGAGTCACGGCGTACGGCTGAAGGCCGTATAACGTTTCTGTCGCATTACACGATACGGCTTTACCGGAGTTTTTATTATTGCCCTTATGACCGAATACCCGGAGCATCAGATTAGTGTCTTCAGGAAGAACTTTCGCAAAAGAGGTGACAGAATCTTTCGCGACATCTATTTTACGCTCTCCCCCTGTTTTTTGTATCATGCTACCGCTTGCATCAAACAGCACAGCGACGTTTGTTTCCTCGTGCTTTTTCTCAGCCGCAAAAACAGGTGATCCGAGTGAAAGCGTCAAAAGTCCGACAATCCCCGCAGTAAACATTTTTTTCATTTCCTTCATTCCTCTCCATTTGTTTTTCGCCGATGGGCCCCGGCTCTTCTCTATTCTAGATGAGGAATATGCAAAAGGGCGGGATGCCTTTTGTGTGAGCGGCGGTACATCGTCAAAAATGAACAGAATTATGCGCTTCATCCTAGAAAGATTGGATAAAAGATGACAGATTTAATGCCTTTTTCGCCCTTTTTGTAATATAAGTCCGGAATCTGATTCTTTTTACAGTTTTCTCTTCATTTCTTCTTGAAAATTTTGTTAATTCAAGCGTAAAAAAAAGGGCCGAAAAACGGCGCCTTTTCTTATTCCCCTAATGAACTCGCTTCTAATTTAAAGATACGGTTCATATCCTTTTGACTGTGAGCTTCGTAATATTTTCCTCCGCCCGCTCCGGCAATCGCGTGAAGCTGACCGTTGAAGCCTTCATTAAAGTCAAAGCCGATTACATTGACTTTAATATGCTGTTTGCGAAGCTCTTTCGCTGTCTTAATAGGATCTCCTCCGCATGTCTCCTCGCCGTCCGTTAACAGGTAAACGGATTTACTGCCGAGTTTGTGCACGCCGTTAAAGGAAGCCTTCGCATCCTCTAATGCCTTTGCAATCGGTGTCCAGCCAGTAGGCCCGATTCCGTTCAGAGAATTAAGGAAGCTTTGTTTGTCAAACCTTTGGAATCCGTATACACCGCGAATAGATTCACAAGACTGAACTTTTCCGGAGTTTTTATTATTGCCTTCAGAACCGAAAACCGTCATTCTGACCTGTGATTTAGATTTAATTTGATCCGCAAAACGGACAATTTCATCTTTTGCCATGTTGTATTTAGAAACACCGTCTATCCGTTTCGCCATACTGCCGCTCGCATCAAGCAAAATGGCGGTATTGTTTTTAGGTTTAAAGAAAGAATTCTCGTTTGCATTCTCAGCAGCAAAAGCAGGAGATGCAGCAGTCAGCAGCAAACCGAACATGAGTATGAGTGAAAATGTTTTTTTCATTGCTTTTCCCCTTTTCAATAGATTTCCGTTCAACGTCGAACACTATTTATCGTAAATGAGTTGAAAAGGGAAATAAATAGGACGGGGTTCCTCATTATTTTTGCGTACATTCACATAGAAGCGGCATTTTTATCAGTGATTTTCACCCGGTGCGCAGCCATCTATCCGCATTTGTCAGCCTTTAGCCTTTCGTTATATGAGTCCGTTGGTTCCTTAGCCGTTTATGGAATAGTTTTCCGAAAAAAAGACGCTGATGAGAGCGTCTACTTTTTCGCCATATATTTGCTTAAAAATGAATCTGCCTCGGAAATATCCACTCCCTGATAATAATGCTTGACGATGTCCGTCACGGATTTTCCCTGCTCCGCCATATAATTGGCACCGTACTGGCTCATGCCGACACCGTGACCGAATCCTTTCGTCGTAATGGTGATGCTGCCGCCGTTTCGTTTCCATTCGAAGTCGGCAGAACGGAGTCCGAGTTTTTCCCGAATGTCTCGTCCCTTCAGCTTCTTGCCGTTTATGACGGCCGTCGCCACTTGATGTCCCGGCGTTCTGGCCGTAATCTGCCCTACAGTGTCTTGTCCTGCGAGCTGCACACCGAGCTTCTGCTGAAACTCCGGCACACTGAAAGTCCGGGTGGCGAGATATTTTGGCGATTTTTTATCCCATGGGCTTTTCACGCTCTTTAAATAAGGAATGGCGCTTGTCCAATAGGCTTCCGCATTTTCCGTATACCCATTGCTTGTAGAGAAAAAAGATGCCTCAATCGGCTTGTTTTCATACGTTAAAATCTTTCCTTGCGTACCGGCCACCGCGTTTGTGATTTTCTTGAGGTTTTGCGCGTAATCAGAACCCCATTCTTTTTTCAGCTGGCTTTTGCTTTGATAGACTTGGAACATTTGCGTGTCATCCACCAGTGATCCTTTCGGGGCCTGGACGGCTGAGTTTGCAACCATCAGTCTGACGATGAATGTACGGGCAGCGAGCGCTTGGGCTTTTAAGGCCTCCGGTTTAAATTCTACGGGCATTTCGGAAGCCACGACACCGATCACGTACTCTTCAAGCGGGATGTTTTCTACAGAATGATTGGATGTCCGATAAACCGGAACGGATACAGGTGATTCTTTCAATGTTGGTTCTGCTCCTTTTGTTTCTCGTATGGTGTGTGCTGTTTTGTGTCCGGGCTCCCTGTTTACGGCTGCTCCTTTTTCGGCCTGAAACGGAAGGACGAGAATGGTGGGAACAAGAAGAATAAGTACACACAGCCCGGATAGTAGAAATACAATGGGTTTCATATATCAGCTGCCTCCTGCTTGGGATTCGACTCTACTTCATCTTATGGGCAGGGACAAGCTAATATGACTTCCTTTTGGACAGATTCTTTTATTCGATTATTTACGCGAAAAACGTATTCTTTTTTGGAATTCAGAGCATAATAATGATGATAAACCATATAAAAAAACAGTATGCCAGATTGACATACTGTTTTTGTAACCATTATGCGTTTAAGTCAGTAACGGCTTCTTTACTTTCTTGTTCAGCGGCCGTTTCATCGACAACACGCTCGATGTCAGCGCCGAGAGCCTCAAGTTTTTTATGGAAATCCACATAACCGCGATCCAAATGCTTCAGTTCCGTGACGCGTGTATGACCTTCAGCCACTAATCCCGCAAGAATCAGCGCCGCGCCCGCACGCAGGTCCGTAGCGGCAACTTCTGCGCCTTGCAGCTGTACGGGACCGTTAATGATCACAGAACGTCCTTCAATTTTAATGTCGCCATTCATCCGGCGGAATTCTTCAGCATGCATAAAACGGTTTTCAAACACAGTTTCAGTAATCATGCTTGTTCCGCTCGCACGGAGAAGCAGCGCCATCATTTGTGACTGCATGTCAGTCGGGAATCCTGGGTGAGGCATCGTTTTGATGTCGATCGGCTTCAGCTGTGCAGGACCGATGACACGAAGGCCTTCTCCTTCATCCGTAATTTTGACGCCCATTTCTTCCATCTTCGCAATTAAAGACGTAAGATGCTCAGGAACCGCACCTTTTACTAATACATTTCCTTCCGTGATAGCCGCGGCCACCATAAAAGTACCCGCTTCAATACGGTCAGGAATGATGTTGTGTCTTACGCCGCGAAGCTTCTCGACACCTTCAATTTTAATGGTGCCTGTGCCGGCTCCGCGGATTTTTCCGCCCATCGCATTGATATAGTTCGCTAAGTCAACGATTTCAGGCTCTTTTGCCACGTTTTCAAGCGTTGTTGTTCCTTCAGCTAATGCAGCTGCCATAATCAAGTTTTCTGTCGCACCCACACTTGGGAAATCTAAATAGATTTTTGCGCCCTGCAGACGGCCTTCCACTTCTGCTTCAATAAAGCCGTTGCCTACTTTGATTTTTGCACCCATTGCTTCAAAACCTTTTAAATGCTGGTCAATCGGTCTTGAGCCGATTGCGCAGCCGCCAGGAAGCGCTACTCTTGAATGACCCGTACGGGCTAACAGAGGGCCCATAACAAGCACTGACGCGCGCATTTTACGCACATATTCAAAAGGTGCTTCTGTTTCTAAAGCGTAAGAAGCGTTTACGGTAACTTCATTATTCTCAAAATGCACATCTGCTCCTAAATGACGCAACACTTCATTAATTGTATATACATCGGAGAGCGTAGGTACATCACATATTACGCTTTTTTCTTCACTTGCTAATAAAGATGCAGCGATAACAGGTAAAACGGCATTTTTTGCTCCTTCAACTTTCACTGTGCCGTTTAACTTCTGACCGCCGCGGACGATGATTTTTTCCAAGGTATTCCCCTCCGCGTCCCTATATTCTCTATATTAATATTCAGTTGTCACGATTGGTGTGCCAACCGTAACGGTATGTTTTTCGCCCATTCCCGCACTTCTAAGCGCAATTTGCACATTCATCTTATGTTTCGATGTCATGATGTAATCTGTCCACTTATATGTAAATGCAGAAACAGAAACGAAATGAGGCTCAACTACATGTTCAACTGGACTTGCTTCAAATTCTTTCATGAGCTGTTCTGCTTTTTTTTGCAAAACAATACTCATATTATCATTTAAATGACCCTTTAGACAAGTAAAAATAAATACTTTATTTTGAAATATGTCATGTGCCTGCCGTTCAAACTGTTCATATGTATCATTCCAGTTTTCCGGTTGCTCCGGGCTCATTTGCTCATATAATAAATACGAAGTTGGGTTCTGGTTTTTGAGGGTAGTGACGAGCTGCAGTTTAAAAGTTGTGTGATTTTTTTTGTCAGAATATGTGCCGACGGCCTTTACGATTTTATCTTCCTCGGCGGTTTCCCAATGATACTGCGGATTTTGCGCCTTCAGTTCTTTCACCTTGTCATCAAATTCACTCAGTGACAGGTTCAGATTTTCTTTCGCATGAAGCGTCCACTCATCAACAGTGACATCCTGCCGCTCCATTCCTTCGGCAATCTGGGCAAGCGGAGACAGCTCACTCGCATGAATGGAATGAAATACCGCAATTAAGGCGCTTAAAAAAACAAAAAACAAGATGATACGGCCTGCTCTTTTTTTCTTCATATCGATCTCTCCCCCTTACTCCCATTTTTGCCGGAGCCGGGGAAAGCGATACATGGAAAACTTCGTCAAAACTCGCCAAGCGGGTGAAGAAAAATTGGTTTCTCCCCCAGCGATTCCCTTCATTACAACTGACGAAACTTCTTAAAACAAGTATGGAAGCTGCTTCGAATAGGTAAGATAATCTAAAAAGAAGTTGGCGACTGCCGTTCCGATCGCAATGGTAAGAAGAATAATCAGCAGCCGTGCCTGCACTATTTTTCCTTTTCGGATCAGCGGATCAAAGTTGACGGCCTGAAGCGCCCACCATGTCACCGCAATGCATACCAAGTGAATCAGGATGCTGATTGCGGCCTGCTGCCCCAATACATTCACAAATTCCATCTCCTTTCATTTTTTCCGCCCCTCATATCCTCTCTTATTATATAAGAAGAAGAGAGAAAGATGATCATTTTTACAGCAGAATTTTTATCCAAAATTAGGGGCAATCCCCGCTTAAATGTCCGTTCTCCGGCATGGTATACTTTTTTGGAAAGGAGATGGGAATATGAATCATTCCTTTTTTCATCCGGAAAAGCAGTATGGGGAAACACTGCCCGTATTTGACCATGAGTGGGAAGCGATTGCATTCTACTATGATTATAGACAGTCTCAAACAGAGGAACTGAAAGAATTATGTCAGTTTTTCAACATTTCTCTTGATTATTCACACGGCAGCCTGCAGGAATTGGAAACCCTTTACTTCCGCAGCATTAAAGAGCTGCTGCTGGCGGATTGGAACCTGCCGATTGACGAATTTGAGAAAATGCTCAGCGTGTATGTCATCGATTGCGCCATCAGACACCATGACGATGCCGAATGGATCGTCAAACCTTATCCGTACACGGACGGCGCCTATACGACAGGTGTGCGAAGAGGAAACAAAACGTGGCACACCGACAACTGCTGTGAGCATTTATATCTGCAAAAAGAAGAGGATCATCCGCTTATCGGCGTCTATGAATCTCTTATGCGTTAATATAGAAAAAGAATCCTTCTCAGATAGCCGAGAAGGATTCTTTTTTAGTTTCCTGCAACATCCAATCTGTTTACAGCCCGCTGTAACGCAAGCTCAGCCCGACGAATGTCAGTATCATCTGATCGTTTGTTTAAACGGTCTTCCGCCCGCTTTTTCGCAGCAAGGGCGCGCTCTTTATCAATGCTGTCCGCTGTTTCAGCGGCTTGTGCAAGGATAGTGACCTGATCAGGACGGACTTCTAAAAATCCGCCGCTGACAGCCGCCAAATCGGTCTGTCCGTCTTTTTTAAGGCGGACAGCGCCGATTTTAAGCGGAGCCACGGTCGGAATATGGCCCGGCAAGATACCGAGATCACCGCTCTCGGCTCTTACACTCACCATTTCAATATCAGCATCATATACTGGGCCGTCGGGAGTAACGATATTGACTTTAACGGTCTTCATGCTTTTACCCTCCTAGGACCAGATTAAACTTCTACACCCATCTCTTTTGCATTCTCAATAACTTCTTCAATGCGTCCCACAAGACGGAATGCATCTTCCGGAAGATGGTCATATTTACCGGAAAGGATTTCTTTAAAGCCTCTTACCGTTTCTTTAACAGGCACGTAAGAACCCTTTTGTCCCGTAAACTGCTCAGCTACGTGGAAGTTTTGAGAAAGGAAGAACTGGATACGGCGTGCGCGGTGAACGACAAGCTTATCTTCTTCGCCCAATTCGTCCATACCGAGAATCGCAATAATATCCTGAAGTTCTTTGTAACGCTGAAGCGTTGACTGGACTTCACGCGCCACCGCATAATGCTCTTCTCCGACAATTTCCGGAGCAAGCGCGCGGGAAGTGGAAGCCAGCGGATCAACCGCAGGGTAGATACCCATTTCAGTTAATTTACGCTCAAGGTTAGTCGTTGCATCCAAGTGAGCGAATGTTGTCGCCGGAGCCGGGTCAGTGTAGTCATCGGCAGGCACGTAGATTGCCTGGATAGATGTAACTGAACCAACGTTTGTAGACGTAATACGCTCTTGAAGCTGACCCATTTCTGTCGCAAGCGTCGGCTGATAACCAACCGCAGAAGGCATACGGCCGAGAAGCGCGGAAACCTCTGAACCCGCTTGTGTGAAACGGAAAATGTTATCGATAAAGAACAGTACGTCCTGTCCTTGTTTATCACGGAAATGCTCAGCCATTGTAAGACCCGTCAGTGCTACACGCATACGTGCGCCCGGCGGCTCGTTCATTTGTCCGAAGACCATGGCTGTTTTCTTGATAACGCCTGAATCGCTCATTTCGTAGAAAAGGTCGTTCCCTTCACGAGTACGCTCTCCTACACCGGCGAATACGGAAATACCGCCGTGCTCTTGCGCGATGTTGTTGATTAATTCCTGGATTAATACGGTTTTACCTACGCCGGCACCGCCGAACAATCCGATTTTACCGCCCTTGATGTAAGGAGCAAGCAGGTCAACAACTTTAATTCCCGTTTCAAGTATTTCAACCTCAGTTGAAAGCTGATCGAATGAAGGAGCTGATCTGTGGATCGGGTCCTTTTGAGCATCCGCAGGCAGCGGTTCATTTAAATCAATTTTATCTCCCAGTACGTTAAATACGCGGCCGAGAGTAACATCACCGACAGGAACGGAAATCGGAGCACCTGTATCAACGGCTTCCATTCCGCGCTGAATTCCGTCCGTAGATGCCATGGCAATTGTACGGACTGTATCATCGCCTAAATGAAGAGCAACCTCTAGCGTTAGATCGATGCTTACTTCATTTTCGCCTGAAGCTGGCTGTGAAACTTTAATCGCATTATAAATCGCAGGCAAGTGGCCGTCCTCGAAACGTACGTCGACAACCGGTCCAAGCACCTGACTTACGCGTCCTTTCTTCATCGCTATCCCTCCTGACAAAATCTTTCTATTCTAAAGCGGCTGCACCGCCGACAATTTCGGTAATTTCTTGTGTAATCGCCGCTTGACGCGCGCGGTTATATGAAAGCGAAAGTGAATCAATGAGTTCTTTCGCATTATCAGTCGCATTTTTCATTGCTGTCATTCTCGCAGCGTGTTCACTTGCTTTACTATCAAGAAGCGCACCGTAAATTAAGCTTTCCGCATATTGAGGAAGCAGCACTTCGAGCACCTCTTCTTCATCCGGTTCGAACTCGTAAGAAGCCGTGCGCTTCCCGCCGCTCGTTCCGAAATCCGTTAAAGGCAGCACTTTTTTCTCCGTCACTTCCTGTGAAATCGCACTGACGAAATGGTTATACACCAAATGCAATTCATCAAAAGCGCCGTCGATAAACATTTGAACCGTCTGACGGGTCAAATCTTTAATCTGAGCAAAAGTGACCTCGTCGCCAAGCCCCACTAACTCAGACAAAATCGGCATTTCCCGTTTTTTGAAGAAATCGCGGCCGACTCTGCCGATTGCAATCACCGTGTATTCATCTTTAGACTGATGGCGTTCTTGAATGGTGCGGTAAGCGTTTCGCAGAACCGAACTGTTAAACGCACCCGCAAGCCCGCGGTCAGACGTAATGACGAGATACGCCGTCTTTTTCACTTCTCTTGAGACAAGCATCGGGTGTTTCGCGTTTTTCGCGCCTTTTCCGACGTTAAACACAACCTCCTGGATCTTATCCATATACGGAGCAAATGACTTCGCGTTGGTTTCCGCACGGTTCAGCTTCGCAGCGGATACCATCTGCATGGCTTTTGTGATCTGGCTTGTTTTTTTCGTTGACGTGATCCTTGACTTAATATCGCGTAATGAGGCCAAAGATTTCACCACCTTTATTCTTCATTTGCGTAAAAAGAGAGAAAAAGAGAACCTTTTTCTCTCATCTTCTAAGGGTTAGTTGCTTGGTGCAAATGTGCGTTTGAAGCCTTCGATTGCAGCTTTGAAGTCTTCATCAGCAGGAAGGTTTCCTGTTTTCGCAATGCCGTCAAGCAGATCTTTATGGTTTTGATCAAGGTACATGTAGTACTCTTCTTCAAAACGTCTGATATCCGCAACCGGAATATCATCAAGATATCCTTTTGTCAGCGCATAAAGAATGGCTACCTGTTTTTCAACCGGAAGCGGCTTATTCAAGTCTTGCTTCAGCACTTCAACTGTACGCGCACCGCGGTTCAGTTTCGCCTGAGTCGCCTGGTCAAGATCAGATCCGAATTGGGCGAATGCTTCAAGTTCACGGTATGAAGCAAGGTCAAGACGCAATGTTCCCGCTACCTTTTTCATCGCTTTGATTTGGGCTGATCCGCCGACACGGGATACGGATAATCCGGCATTGATCGCAGGACGTACGCCTGAGAAGAATAGGTCGGATTGAAGGAAAATCTGTCCGTCAGTAATGGAAATGACGTTTGTCGGGATATAAGCGGAGATATCTCCGGCTTGTGTTTCGACGAACGGCAGCGCCGTAATTGATCCTGCGCCTTTTGCGTCACTCAGCTTGGCTGCGCGCTCAAGCAGACGGGAGTGAAGATAGAATACATCCCCTGGGAATGCTTCACGGCCCGGAGGACGGCGAAGAAGCAATGACAGCTCACGGTAAGCGGCCGCTTGTTTGGATAAATCATCATATACGACGAGAACGTGCTTGCCGTTGTACATGAATTCTTCACCCATTGTCACCCCTGCATACGGTGCAAGGTAAAGAAGCGGAGCCGGCTGTGAAGCGGACGCCGTCACGACAATCGTGTAATCAAGCGCGCCGTGCTTACGAAGTGTTTCCACTACGCCGCGTACTGTAGATTCTTTTTGACCGATCGCTACGTACACACAGATCATGTCTTGGTCTTTTTGGTTTAAGATTGTATCAATCGCAACAGATGTTTTACCTGTCTGGCGGTCCCCGATAATCAGCTCACGCTGTCCGCGGCCGATCGGAATTAACGCGTCGATCGCTTTAATACCCGTTTGCAGCGGCTCATGTACCGATTTACGGTCCATTACGCCTGGAGCCTGGCTTTCAATCGGACGGGTTTTGCTTGTCAGGATCGGACCCAGTCCGTCTACCGGCTGTCCGAGCGGGTTGACGATACGTCCGATTAATTCTTCGCCTACAGGCACTTCCATGATGCGGCCCGTTCTTTTGACCTCATCGCCTTCACGGATATCTCTGTAAGGTCCTAAGATAACGATACCTACATTGGATTCTTCAAGGTTTTGAGCCATACCCAAAACGCCGTTTGAAAACTCAACAAGTTCACCGGCCATACAATTGTCAAGGCCGTGCACACGCGCAATACCGTCTCCGACTTGGATGACTGTACCTACGTCATGAACTTCAATTTCAGATTGGTAATTTTGAATTTGCTGCTTTATCAGCGTGCTAATCTCTTCAGCTTTGATGCTCACTTAGGTTTCACCCCTTCTATCGATTTCCTCCGGCAAGTTGACGTTCCATGCGCTCAAGCTTTCCGCTCACGCTTCCGTCATAAATCCGGTTTCCAATGCGGACTTTAATGCCGCCTATTAAATCCGTCTGCACTTCATTTCTGATTCTGAGCGAAGCGATTCCGGCTTTTTTTGCAAATACTTGAGATAATGATAACATTTCCGCCTCTGACAGCGGTTTTACTGAATAAACAACCGCATCCTCTGTCTGACGGGCCTGGTTTGCAAGTTTAATAAACTCGTCTGTGAGATCAGGCACAATCGAAGACCGGCGGCGGTCAATCAGAAGAAAAATCGTATGCAGCACAGACTCAGACAGTGCGCCGAATGATTGCTGAATCAGCTCTTTTTTCTTAGCAGCCGATACCTTCGGATGGCTTAACACTTCCTGTAATCCGGCTTCGTTTCGGAAAACTTCTTTTAGTACGGTAAGCTCTTCTTCGATTTCATTGATTTGAGAAGTCTCAACGGCAATGTCGAAAAGCGCTGACGCGTATCGTTTAGAGACAGCAGATCCACTCATCGGCTTTCTCCTACCTCTTTAAGATAGTCCTGAATCAGTTTTTCCTGGGCTTGTTCATCAAGCTCTTTTTCAATCACTTTCGATGCGATTAAGACAGAAAGTGATGCGACTTGCTCGCGAAGTGCGGAAACCGCTTGTTCTTTTTCTTTGACAATTTCGGTTCTCGCCGCTTCTTTTAATCTTTCAGACTCGGCGCGCGCAGCCTGGATAATGTCTTCCTTCTGCTTTTCACCCAGCTTTTTCGCATTTTCAATGAGTGATTGTGATTCCTGTTTCGCTTCTTTTAAAAGAACGCGCTGCTCTTCAATCAGCTTCTGCGCTTCTTTATTTCTTTCTTCAGCGGACGTAATTTCGCCGGCGATATGATCTTCACGCTGTTTCATTATATTTAATAGCGGTCCAAGAGCGAATTTCTTGAGAAGCGCTAATAAAACTAACATAGCTAACAATTGGAATAGGATATCTCCGCCGTTAAACGAAAGTCCTAATTCAAGAGGTAATTGAGACATCTACTACGGCAACTCCCTTCTGCAGGTTTTCTCTGCTGATAAAAAGCCGTTTCAAGCCGGCCTGCTTATCAGACATAAAGCAATGGCGAAGGTTCTCTTAGAGTGATCTTCGCCATTTTTAGTTCATATAAGGCTTTTTTGCTTAGCCAAAGAACGCTAAGAACGCGATAACGACAGCGATAATTGGAAGGGCCTCAACTAATGCGATACCCATGAACATAAGAGTTCTAAGTTCTTTTCCTGCTTCCGGCTGACGGGCAATTCCCTCTACCGTACGTGAAACAATCAAACCGTTACCAATACCTGCACCAAGTGCACCTAAACCGATTGCAATCGCAGCTGCTATTAAATTCATGAAAAAGTTCCTCCTTTAAAATGTTATCCGAATGGATATATGATTTTAATGATCATGACTGATTTTGTGTGACATGTACACCATCGTCAGCATCGTAAAGATAAATGCCTGGATGGTACCGATGAACAAGCTGAATGCCTGCCATGCAAGCATCGGAATAATGGCTCCGACTGTGCCGACCAAACCGAGAAAGAAACTGTTTGAGTAGAAATTCGTCGCCAGATTTGCAAGAAGGCCCAGAAGAATTTCCCCGGCGAAAATGTTACCGTAAAGACGAAGTCCGAGTGTCAGCGTATTCGCAAACTCCTCAATGATCTTCATCGGGAACATAAGCGGAACCGGTCTGAGATAATCCTTAGAATATTCCTTCAAGCCTTTCATCTTCACGCCGTAATAGTGCGTCAATGACACTACCATAACGGCCAGAGTCAGGGTAATAGCCGGATCAGCCGTCGGTGATTTCCACCAAAGCTCGTGTCCGACCGTTACAGAAAACGGCAGCCCCAGCATATTTGATACAAATATGTACATCAGCAAGGTTACACCAAGCGCCAAGAAGTTAGCCCCTGTCTTTAAATCCATTGTACTGCCTATAATATTGCGGACAAAATCAACAATCCATTCCATGAAGTTCTGGGCTTTTCCCGGACGGATGGACAGCGTTCTCGTAGTAAGAATCGCAATCAGCAGCACAATCACACTTGCCACAGTAATCATCAGAATGTTTGTCAGATTAAAAGTAAGACCAAACAAATCAATAGTTCTGTAATCGTGATTCAATGGGTTTTCACCTCTCTTCCATTGATGAACGTTTGAGCTGAATAATGGAATCTATCATAATGACGGGATAAATTGTCATTAATCCAATAATCACACTTGCCACACTGACTTTGTCGGGATATTTAAAGGCGATAGCCATCGCAAGTATCGCATTGCACCAACGCGCTGCGCTCCCGAGTGATCGTATGGACTTTCCTTTCGCCACGGCCTTGTCAAAAGCATTCATTCTTCTGGTCAAGAGCCATAGATTAAACAAACTGAAAACAGTTCCCAAAAAGAGGCCTAAAAAAACAGTTTTATACGCCGTAAGACCATATCCCAGCAAATAGATTGCTAAGATCACAAATACATATCTCCGTTGTCTGCTGAATGTAAGATTGGGATCGTCCATCAACTATCTGTCTCCTGATGAAAATGTAATATAATTCCTGGATACGGCAATACATGCGGTTAACCCTTGCAGAAGGCCTTTTTTGTCCCGCAAAAAAACGGCCTGTTCGAAAAAACCACTCATCCTCCTGGTGCGGGATGCTGTTTCATTCGCTTAGATAAATCCTCATGTAACGGGTTTTTTTGGGAGGATTTAAAATGAGGATGGATACTAGAAATGAAAGGAATGAAAACCTTCTCATAATACCCTCGTTTAGCATACAATAGCCCCTAACATGTGTCAATCTGTTTAAAGTTAAAAAACTTTTTATACCGAAAGCATACACAGAATGTTCACAAATTCACCTATAACTGTATGAACTCTCCCCATTCAGCAAAAATCTGGATAAAAAAAAGAAAACCTCTGAATGAGGTTTTCTGATTTATTTTGTTCCGTACAGTCTGTCACCCGCGTCACCGAGACCCGGAACGATATAGCCTTTTTCATTCAGTTTTTCATCAAGGGCCGCGATATAAATATCAACGTCAGAATGATGTTTCTGCAGCTCTTCCACGCCTTCGGGGGCCGCTACAAGACACATAAAACGAATGTTTCTCGCGCCGCGCTTTTTCAGGCTGTTTATCGCTTCAACCGCAGAGCCTCCCGTTGCAAGCATCGGGTCCACGACAATAAATTCACGCTCTTCTACATCAGAAGGAAGCTTGACATAGTATTCCACCGGTTTTAAGGTTTCCGGATCACGGTATAATCCGACATGTCCCACTTTAGCCGCCGGGATTAATTTCAGCATGCCGTCCACCATTCCGAGACCCGCTCTCAGGATCGGCACAATACCGAGTTTTTTCCCTGAAATCACTTTGGATGTCGCTGTTTGAACAGGTGTTTTCACTTCCACTTCTTTAAGCGGAAGATCACGTGTAATTTCAAACGCCATCAGTGATGCAACTTCGTCCACAAGGTCTCTGAAATCCTTTGTGCCTGTATCTTCATTCCGAATATATGTCAGCTTATGCTGGATTAAAGGATGATCAAATACGTAAACCTTTCCCATACTGTGTTCAGCTCCTTTTTGTTGTCCGAGTGACTTTTTCACACTTCTATTGATTCTACAGAAAAAGACAAACAGTTTCAAGAAAATCATAAAAAAACCCGCCGGATCAGGGTTCCGGCGGGTTTCTTCCTTATTAATAGTCCAGTTCTTTATATAAAGGAAACTTCTCAGTCAAGGCAGACACACGCTGTCTCGCTTCTTCAAGTTTTGCTTCGTCTTCATGATTTTTCAGCGCGAGGCCGATGATGGCGCCGACTTCTTCAAGCGCGTCACCGTCAAATCCGCGGCTTGTCACAGCTGCCGTACCGAGACGGATTCCGCTTGTGACGAACGGTTTTTCCGGATCGTAAGGGATCGCGTTTTTATTAGATGTAATGCCGATTTCATCAAGAACATGTTCAGCGACTTTTCCGGTCAGACCGAGAGAACGGAGGTCAACAAGCACAAGGTGGTTATCCGTTCCGCCTGATACGAGCTGAATGCCTTCTTTGTTCAGAGATTCAGCAAGGCGCTTCGCGTTCGAGATGACGTTTTGCGCATATGTTTTGAAATCATCTTCAAGCACTTCCCCGAAAGAAACGGCTTTTGCCGCGATAACATGCATAAGCGGTCCGCCTTGGATGCCCGGGAAAATGGATTTATCAATTTTTTTGCCGAACTCTTCACGGCAAAGGATCATTCCTCCGCGCGGTCCGCGAAGTGTTTTGTGAGTCGTTGTCGTTACAAAGTCAGCGTAAGGAACCGGGTTCGGATGAAGGCCGGCCGCGACAAGACCCGCGATATGCGCCATGTCGACCATGAAGTAAGCGCCGACTTCATCAGCGATGTCACGGAATTTTTTAAAGTCGATCGTGCGGGGGTATGCGCTCGCTCCGGCAACGATCAGTTTCGGCTTATGCGCCAGCGCTTTTTCACGCACGTCTTCATAATCTATATATTGCGTGTCTTTATCGACACCGTATTCAACAAAGTTGTATTGAACGCCGCTGAAATTAACCGGGCTTCCGTGTGTTAAGTGGCCGCCGTGGGAGAGGTTCATGCCGAGCACCGTGTCGCCGTGCTCTAGAATCGTGAAGTAAACAGCCATGTTCGCCTGAGCGCCTGAGTGCGGCTGAACGTTTACATGCTCAGCTCCGAAAATCTCTTTCGCGCGGTCGCGGGCGATGTCCTCAACGACATCAACGTGCTCACAGCCCCCGTAGTAGCGTTTGCCGGGATAGCCTTCAGCGTATTTGTTTGTTAAAACAGAGCCTTGCGCTTCCATTACCGCTTCCGTCACGAAGTTTTCAGAAGCAATTAATTCGATCTTAGTCTGTTGACGCTTACGCTCATCTCTGATGGCGTTAAACACTTGTTTATCTTGTACAGGTAAATGTTTCATCAGCGAAATCCTCTCCTATCCGTTTCCTGTTCTTTATTTTACCACCCTTATTGTACATGGTTTTTCAGGTGAATGTAACAGCTTATTTAAAAAAATCACAATATTTAATTAGAAAACACGAACGTTATATAGGAAAAGTATTTTCATCATTCGCATTCATAAACAGCGCGAATTCCGCCGATCAGCTTCGGCCTTGTCCGGGCCATCGTCACATGCGCTTCTCCGAGCTCACGGCTTGATACCCGGACAGGGACGGCGACGGGTTTTAAATGCATACCGATGAACGTATCTCCGATGTCAATTCCGGCGTCGGCCTGAATCGATTCAGCGAGCACGGGAGATTGCATCTGCCGGTATGCATAAGAAGCCATCGCTCCGCCCGCTTTGGGGACGGGGACGGCTGAAACAATGGGAAGCCTGAACCGCTCGGCCGTTTCCGCTTCAATGACAAGCGCCCTGTTTAAATGCTCGCAGCATTGAAAAGCAAGATGCACACCCGTTTTTTCCTTGAACCGGGCAAGTCCGCCGTAAATCAATTCAGCCCAGTCCCCGCTTCCGGCGGTGCCGATCCGGCTTCCGGCGGCCTCACTCGTACTGCATCCGATCACCAGCAGACTGCCGTCCGTCAGTCCGGCCTGCTCTTGAAACTCAGTCAGCATGTCCGTCCATTTTTGCTTCATCTCTTCCATTGTCCAGCACCTCTTACAGATTTTTTTCTTCGTAATCTGCGATTTTGCCGATCCGCCGTTCGTGGCGGCCGCCCGTAAATTCAGTCGTCAGCCAGATTTTTGCGATTTCGCGCGCCAGACCCGGGCCGATAACGCGTTCTCCCATCGCAAGAACATTCGTATCATTGTGTTCTCGCGTCGCTTTTGCGCTGAAAGTGTCATGCGCAAGCGCACAGCGTATTCCTTTTACCTTGTTAGCGGAAATGCTCATGCCGATGCCTGTGCCGCAAATTAAAATTCCCCTGTCAACTTCGCCGCTCACCACTTTTTCCGCTACCGGAAAAGCGTAGTCTGAATAATCGACCGAGCCGCCGCCGCATTCACAGCCCATATCAATGTATTCAATCTGCAATTCATCTAAAAGACTTTTTATTTCTTCGCGGATATGGACGCCGCCGTGATCTGACGCAATAGCTACTTTCATTCAATTTACCTCCTAGGTGTGGCTGGGCGAAGACAGCCCAGTGTGCTTGTCCTTTTTTTACGAAATCCGTTGATTTCATTCTACTCTTTCACATTCGTTTTGCAAATGACCTGTTTGCAGATTTTCTGACAGGTTACTTGCTTTTGCCGTCAAGTAATTGATCAGCTAAAAGGGTCAGCAGCTCCTCCAGTTCGTCCCGCGTCTGTTTATAAACATCAAGCGAACCGCCGAACGGGTCAGAGATATCTCCGTTTGTCCCCGTTACGTATTCTTTAATGGTAAATACTTTGCCCTGACTGTTTTGATATCTGCTTTCGATCAGCTGTTTATGCTGTTCGGTCATCGCCAGCACCAGATCGGCCGTCTCGATATGTTCTTCCGATAAGGGAGATGAAGTGTGATTGAGAGCGATCCGTTTTTCAAACAGCGCTTCCACGGCATGTGCCGACGCTTTTCCGTGCGGAGACGCGAATACTCCGGCAGAGCTTGCGCTGACGTCCAGCCCTTTCGTTACTGCAATGGATTTAAAAAGAGCCTCAGCCATGGGACTGCGGCACGTATTGCCTGTACAAACAAAGATTATTTTCATATCCGTCACCTCTTACTGCCTATTATAAATGAAGAAAAAAGAAACGGCATCTTCGTTTCTTTTTTTACGTATCTTATATCGGTAAAAGCAGTTTCAGCCCGAATCCGATCAAAATGGCTCCGCCGAGCGCTTCGCTGTAAGAGCCGAGCCACGACTGCACCTTTCTTCCCGCCAAAAGACCCGCCCATGTTAAAACGGTGCTGAAGGCTCCGAACAGCACAACGGCCAGAATCGGATTGGAACCGTTCATTCCGAGGCTGAGCCCGACAGAAAAGCTGTCAAGACTGACACCGACCGCGAATAATAACAGTCCCGAGCCTGCCGGAGATATGAGCGGCCCGTCTGATTGTTTAAACGCGGCGATGATCATTTGCACCCCTAAAATGAAAAGAAGAGACCCGCCGATGTAAACAGCGAGCATCCCCAGAAAACCGGACAGCAGATGCCCGGCCGCCATTCCTGCCAGCGGCATCATGACATGAAACAGTCCGATGACAACCCCTATATGAAAAATCTGTTTTTTCCTCATCTGAATCATGCCCATTCCGAGCCCGACGGAAAAAGCATCCGTCCCCAAAGCAAATGCCATGATGCTTAAGGAGACAAGCTCCCCGATGAATAGATTCGACATGAAATAAAAAACCCCCTTGGACGTGCCCGCTTGTTTAGCTTATGCATGTCCGATAAGGGGTAGAACAAGTTAATGGATAACGGTGCCGCCTGCGGCTTTCATCAGCCTGTTCATAACGGCGAGCCCCACTCCGGTATCCGGAAAAGATTCAGAAATAATCATATCCACTTCCGCTTCATCAAAGCTGCGGAGCGCATCGTATAAGGCGGATGCCACTGTTTCAAGGTCGGCGCGCCGGCCGCAGACCTTAATGAAATCAGCCTGGTAACTATCGGCGTTCTCTTCTGTTGTCAGGATGCCGATTCGTTTTCCCCGGCTTTTATATTCGTCCGCCAGCTCTTGAATTCTCCGGGCGCCGCCGTCAGCAACAGCCAGCGGTGCAGAAGGCGCGTAATGTGTATATTTCATACCAGGAGAAATAGGAACCTCATCTTCTTCGGTCAGTCCTTTATCCACAAGGACCGGACCGGCGGCGGATTCAATCTGCTCTTTTGTCACACCGCCCGGGCGAAGCAGCACAGGCTGTTTCCCCGCACAGGAAAGAACGGTTGATTCTACTCCGATTCCCGTCGCGCCGCCGTCCACAATACCGGCAATGCGGCCGTTTAAATCATGAGCCACGTGCTCAGCCTTCGTCGGGCTCGGTTTTCCTGATAAATTCGCGCTCGGGGCTGCGATCGGCAGTCCGGCCGAGCTGATCAGGGCTAACGCCACCGGATGATCCGGCATTCTGACAGCTACCGTCTCAAGCCCCGCGGTGACACGGGGTGACAGCACCCCGGGCTTACACGGCAAGACAAGAGTCAGCGCCCCCGGCCAAAAAAGCTTCATGAGCTTTTTCGCCGTCTCGGGAACATGGCTGATAAAACGATCAAGCTGGCCGATGTCAGATATATGCACGATCAGCGGATTATCGCTCGGTCTTCCTTTCGCCTCATATATTTTCGTTACGGCTTCCGTATTTTCAGCATTAGCGCCAAGTCCGTAAACGGTTTCTGTCGGAAAAGCCACAACTTCATTCTGCCGGAGCAATTCCGCTGCTTGTGTAATCTGGGGATCAGTTGTGGATAATTCTGCAGAAGAATCCACAAACCATCTTCTTGTTTTCATGTATAACCAAACTCCTTATTTTAAAGCGGTAAAACTTTATTTTCTCTCGTGTATTCCTTTTGAAAGTATAAAAGATGTCCTTAAATAAAACAAGTGTTATCCACAAACTGTGGACAACACTTTTCAATAAGTGGATAACTTTGTGTATAAGTAAGGTTAGGCGGTGGTTTTCACCATTAAAAACGAACCCTCTGTGCATAACGAATTGCGGAAATGCTCGGACGTATACAGTTCATCAGGCACATCGGCGCATGTTTCAAATCCCATCACAGTCAGAAATTCAGCAGATGAGGGCTGGTTGGCGACTAAGTAGACATCTTGAATTTCATGTTTTTTACACAGCACATCCATACTTTGAAACAGCGTCACGATATGGCTTTGGTTCAGCCTGTCCGACATGACGAGTGAACGAAGAAGCCCTTTTCCGCCGCTGAATTTTTCGATCCCGAGACAGGCGGCAATCTTTTTTTCACTGTCCTCCAGCATGATAAATCGGCTGATCTGCTGATCGATTTCAGCATGTGCCGTATCGGCCTTTTTCAAAAAAGCCTCCAGCGCTTCCGTATCTTGATCTCTTGCCACTCTCAGCTGATAAAACATATATTTCCCTCCGTTTCGATCAACTCTTTCTTCCAATCTATGAATCGAATCCGGATTTATGCCTTTTTCCTTCAGGAAAACAGATCTGAAATCCAATCGACGAGGAAAAACTTCACTTCGGTTTTATCGTCATCCTTATTTTCTTTCTTCGCTTTATCAGCCTTTGCTTTTACGTCATCCATCACTTTTTCTGTCTGTTTCTTCGTTTCTTCGTGCTTCTGTCCGCCGTCTTCCTGGTCTTTCACTGCTTCACCGTTTGAGAAATCAAGGAAGCACAGCGGCGGAAACAAGACACACCACCAGTTGGCGCCTTCACCATTACCGAGTGTAATTAAAATCGCTTCATATTTTCCGGCCGGATAGACCATATTGCCGTAAAGCTTTGTCGGAAACGAGATTTTATTGAATGCAACGGATACGGATTGATGTGCACCCTTTTCTTTCATCGTTTGTTTGGCGATTTCTTTAATTTCAGGGAGCTTCGAACGAATGAGGCGGCGCGCTTCTTCAATGGAAGTGATATCTTTCACCCAGCCCGTGATTTCCTTGTTTACAGCATCTCTGATCTGGCGCTTGAGCTTTTGATCCTCATCGTTATCACTGTTGGCCAAAATCCTAAGCCGGATCGCTTCATCCGGTATGACAACGGGCTCATTCGCTGATGCCCATGCCGTTTCTTCTTTTGTCAAACCCGCAAGCGCTCCTGATAATAAAAGAAAAATATATATGCAAATCATCATTGTCTGTTTCATCGGTCCCCACCGTTCCTCTCCGTGCTTTTTTGTCTAGTCTCATTATGGACATGACGGAAAAGGTTTAAACCGGCGGGAAGAAAAAAATCTAGCAAGCTGATAATCTGCATTGACAGACTCAGAATATGGTACGATATTATTTTGATAGGAGGGTTTTCAGATGAAATATAATTACACCGTGCTGCTGTCGGCGGCATGTATGTCTGTCATTTATTCAATTTTGTACGTTCATCAATTCATTATTGCGGCTTTCATTTCGATGGCGTTTTATTTTTTGTTTCCTTATTTAATTTTCGCGCTGCCGCTTCAATACTTTCTGAATAAAAAGCCGAAGAGATTTCACCCGGTGTATTTTCTTTATTATTTAGGGGCGTCATTCGTCGCAAACGGGCTCATCTTCGGCCTTTTGCAGCCGTCAGGCCAATCTTTGTTTTCTAATTCAGCCTTTTATATCTTTGCGGTTTTAACAGCCATCGTCTATTGGGTGTGGGATTCCGTATTGCTGCAAAGACAAAGCCCGGCTACAGAAGCGTAATCAGCAGACAGACGGCTGAAGGCAGAGCGGCGCAAAAGAAAACGGCGGCCATCTTCACACGGGCGTGCCGTCCTTCTTTTGTTTCAGAATGATAGTTGGCCCGCTGCTCCGCTCCGCTTACAGCCAGCCCGGAAACAATGATCGCTGTGATGATAAGAACGGCCGTAACGGCACCGAATATGACATCAAAGTCAAACGGCAGAACAAATCCTGCCGCATAAGCTGCGGCGGCCAGTATACATCCGAAGGCAAACGCTTTTTTCAAGGCGGATCCCCTTTCATTTTCTTTCCATTGTAACAAAAGCCCGCCGTGTGCGTCACCGGCAGGCTTTTTTCATGATTTGATGACCGCCGAAACGGTTCTGTCTTTTCCGTTTATGTCCTTTACGACTTCCACTTCCGCATTCGGAAAGGAATGACGGAACAGGTCTTCCACGGCTTTTCCCTGATTATATCCGATTTCAAAGACGACAAGCGCCTTATCCTTCATGACAAGAGGCAGGTCCTCCATAAACCGCTTGTAGAATTTCAAACCGTCACCGCCGTCTGTAAGGGCATGAAGCGGCTCATGGAAACGGACGATATCCGATAAATCAGCCATCTCTTCTTCAGAAATATACGGCGGATTGGAAACAATAATGTCTGCTTTTTTTCCTGACGAAATAAAAGGAGTTAACAGGTCTCCCTGCAAAAAGCGCACGTCCGCTCCGAGGTTTTGCGCATTTCTTTCCGCCACCTGAAGCGCTTCTTTTGAAATATCCGAAGCCGCTACTGAAAAATGTCCGCATTCAAGCGCAAGCGTCACCGCAATGGCTCCGCTCCCCGTACCGATATCAATGACGTTCAGGCGTTCTCCCTCGGAAAACACCCGCTTCTGTTTGTCCAGCAGATGAAAGACGACTTCTTCCGTTTCCGGACGCGGAATGAGAACATCGTCATTCACAAAAAATTCCCTGCCGTAAAACTGTTCTTTCCCGATAATATATTGAATCGGAACGCCTTCTTTATGCATTTCCACATGCCGTCTGAATCGGTAAAGCTCGTCCTCGCCGACTGGCTCCTGCAGATTTGCGAGAAGCTTGCTCCGATCCATTCCGGTATCATTTAACAGCAGCAGCTCGGCCGCGTTTTTTTCTCTTCCCGCTTCAGTTAAATAAGAAGAAGCCCAGCTTAGGGCTTCAAAAACGGTCTTCATCTTAATTTTCCGCCTGCTGGAGCTTGCTTGACTGGTCTTCTACGATTAGTGCTTCAACCACTTCATCAAGCTTGCCTTCCAGGATTTGATCCAGCTTTTGAATCGTCAGGCCGATGCGGTGATCCGTCACACGGTTTTGCGGGAAATTGTATGTGCGGATACGTTCGGAACGGTCGCCTGAGCCGACGGCTGATTTACGGTTTTGATCGTATTCAGCCTGAGCTTCCTGCTGGAATTTGTCATAGACTCTGGCGCGGAGCACCTTCATCGCTTTTTCTTTGTTTTTGATTTGTGATTTTTCATCCTGGCAGGATACGACGACACCTGTCGGCAAATGCGTTAAACGTACGGCCGACATTGTCGTGTTTACGCTTTGTCCGCCCGGTCCGCTTGATGCGAATGTATCAACGCGGATATCTTTTTCGTGGATGTCCACTTCTACTTCTTCCGCTTCAGGAAGACACGCCACCGTCGCCGTAGACGTATGAATGCGGCCGCCTGATTCCGTTTCCGGCACACGCTGCACGCGGTGCGCCCCATTTTCATATTTCAGCTTGGAGTACGCGCCTTTTCCCGTAATCATAAAGATAATTTCCTTGTAACCGCCCGTTCCGGTCACGCTTGCTTCCATGACTTCGGTCTTCCAGCCTTGGACTTCGGCATAACGGGAGTACATTCTGTAGAGATTCCCCGCAAACAGCGCGGCTTCTTCTCCGCCCGCTGCGCCGCGGATCTCCATGATGACGTTTTTGTCATCGTTCGGGTCTTTCGGGATGAGGAGCACTTTCAAACGCTCTGATAAGGTTTCAGTCTCTCTCTGCAATTCGGAGATTTCTTCCTTCACCATTTCTCTCATATCGGCATCAAGCTTATCCTCAAGCATCGCTTTTGCATCGGCAAGCTGTTCTGATGCGTCTCTGTATTGTCTATAGACTTCAACGGTTTCTTGTATATCAGATTGCTCTTTCGAATATTCTCTAAGCTTTTTCGGATCGTTGACCACTTCCGGATCACTTAAAAGCTCATTTAATTTTTCGTATCGTTGTTCAATTGACTGTAAACGGTCTAACACGGTCTTCACCTCTGTTTTCCTGTGCGTAACATTCTCATTATAGTATAGGGTTTATCGCCAGTCAAAAGCAATTCGCCTCTGTTATACTGAAGCAAAAAAGGAGGAGCGGATATGCTGAAATCCATCCACCATATAGCAATCATATGCTCTGATTATGAAAAGTCGAAAGCTTTTTACACCGAGATACTCGGTTTCGGCATTATGAAAGAAACATACCGAAAGGAGCGCGGGTCTTATAAACTCGATCTGGCGCTGGACGGCGCGTATGTGATTGAATTGTTTTCCTTCCCCGATCCGCCCGAACGGCCGACCCGCCCTGAAGCCGCCGGTCTCCGGCATCTTGCCTTCACTGTAAACGATCTTGAAGCAGCAGTCCGGGAATTAAAGGAAAAAGGCATCGAAACAGAACCGATCAGAACCGATCCGCTGACGGGGAAACGCTTTACCTTTTTCTTCGATCCCGACAAGCTTCCGCTTGAATTGTATGAAGCGTAACGTTTTTTGAAGAAATGCCGCTTTCTTTGGCGAATTCCTTCTTGTTTTGTCTAATGTGAAGGGAACGCCGCCTCATGGTCGAATACCTAGCAAAAAAGGAGGTATGTGATCATGAATACAAACATGGCCGCGAAAGAACTCGGCGTCTCCGCAAAAACGGTGCAAAGGTGGGTCAAGCAGCTGAATCTTCCGGCTGAACGGAACGAGCTCGGACATTATTCTTTTACGTCTGAGGATCTTGATGTGCTGAAATCGGTCAAGCAGCAAATTTCTGAAGGCACTGCTCTTCTGGACGTTCAAGTGCCCCGGCAGCCGAAAAAACGGACGGGCTTTATTTTGCAGCGCTCGAAAATCAATGGCGGCACCGAACAAAGGCTGGCGGAGCTGGAGCGCAAACTGGATGTTCTCACGAAAGAGAAACAGGACGGGAACCATCTGCTTTCAAGAATAGAAGAGCTGGAACGCCAGCTGAAACAAAAAGCGGATGAAGGGGTCTCATATCAGCTTCTTCAGCACAGGCGGGAAATCGACGACCTCAATGCCGAATTGCAGACATTGGCCTCCCGCATCCAGGAACTTGCCCAGACAGCTCCCCTCTCAGAAACAGCCGCTTCTTCAGAACATAAGAAATCCAGAAAAAAAACCAGATTTTCACCTTTTAAATTTCAATTCTAATCAAAAAAGCTCCCTGAAACAGGGAGCTTTTTATTATGCGGTCAGCGCAATGATGATCGGCAGTGAGATCAAAGATAAAATCGCACTGATTACGAACGCAGACGCAGTTTCTTCCTCTTGTTTTTCGAAACGTGTGGCAATCATCGCCGCTACCGCAGATCCAGGGAATGCAACAAGCAATACCGCTTTTGTGATCTGGTCAGCCGGAAGTCCGACTGCAAGAGCGATCAGGTACATCAGTGCAGGCTGAACGGCAACTTTTAACAAAGCGATACCGAAAGCCGGCAGACTGAGCTTAATGTTGCGGATACCGACAGTTACACCGACGGCGAAGAGCGCAACACCTGATGTTGTGCTGCCGAGCTGTTCAAGCATTTTGTCGCCCAGCTCAGGAAGACTTACACCGAAAAGCACAAGAATGATACTGATAAGCGGTGCAGCCGCAAGCGGTTCGGAAAGACCGTGAAGAATAGACTTACCAGTCATTTTCCAGAAGCTTTCATTTTCATTGTCCTGTTTCTTAGATGACTCACCGACAGTAGCGATAATGATCGCAAGCGGATCAAGCATGGCGTTAACCACGATACCCGTAACGGCGATAGGAATCGCTACTTCGTTTGCGCCGAACAAGCTTCCGAGTACAGGAATACCCATAAACGCAAATGTCGGCTGTGCTGAGTTTAAAGAAAAGACAGATGAATTCGTTAAATCATACTTAAAGATAAATTTGCATACCAGCAAAATGACGATATAGAATCCGACGATCCCGATGATCAAAGCGATCATCAAAGGAATCTGTGTTAAAAACGCACTTCTTGAAGTGGTTAAAATGCTGGCGATAAAATGCGCCGGAAGCGCGTACTTCGTAACTAAGGTGCTTACCCCTTTTGCTGACTTCGCGTCATAACTTCCGAAGCGACCTGCGAACCAACCCAGCACGATCACGAAAAAGATCGGTGCCAGGAGGATTAGAATATCTAAGAAGCTCAAAATGTTCTCCTCCAAATCCTTAATGTCCGTATACTTTAGCCTTTAGATAAAAGCTTTCCCTCGGACTGTAAAATTAATCGTACAAATTATTTAGCTACAACTTGTTTATATTGCGGTTTCCACATTGCATCAAGAACGGCTTGTTCCACATTTTCAGGAATGCGGTTTGCCACGCCTTCTTTAATTGCAGTTTCCGCTACGGCGATCGCAACTTTAATTGAAACTTCTTGTAAGTCGCTCATGCTCGGCAGAAGGCCTGCACCCGGTGTTTCAAAATCAACGCTTTCTGCGATTGCGTCAGCAGTTGCCGCAAACATTGCAGGAGTAATCACTTTCGCTTCTACAACGATTGAACCAAGACCAAGTCCAGGGAACGCGAATGCGTTGTTAGATTGTCCGATTTCATGAGAAACGCCATTGTACTCGACATTGTCAAACGGGCTTCCTGTCGCCACAAGCACTTTACCGTCAGTCCATTTGAAAAGATCGCTAGGAACGGCTTCAGCAAGCGGTGTCGGGTTAGACATCGGCATGATGACCGGACGCTCAACGTGTTTAGCCATTTCTTTCACGATTTC
Source organism: Bacillus sp. Bwzl_19 (assembly GCF_054900515.1). Lineage (NCBI taxonomy): Bacteria > Bacillati > Bacillota > Bacilli > Caryophanales > Bacillaceae > Bacillus > Bacillus sp. Bwzl_19. The sequence goes on from NZ_CM142729.1 coordinate 3,323,750, forward strand.
TTCACTGAATGCGCCGCTTTGGCCTGATGTACCGATTAAGATAGTCGGTTTCGCTTGACGGATGACTTCAATGAAAGGAATTTGTCCATTTTCATCGCGTTTCCAATCTTTAATTTCTTCAGCTGTACGCAGGTACGGCTGTTGGAAATCAAGAATGTTTTCCATGCCTTCAATCAGCAAGCCTCTGTAGTCCATTGTGTAGAACGCTTTGTTGGCTTCTTCTTCAGAAAGACCGGCAAGCACCATAGTGTCGCGGATTTGGTCAGCGATTCCGATTCCGGCAGATCCCGCACCGAAGACAACCACACGCTGATCTTTAATAGACGCGCCTGTTTTCTTCATAGCCGCAAGAACACCTGCAAGCGTAATCGCACCAGTTCCTTGAATGTCATCGTTGAATGTAAGAATTTCGTGATTGTATTTCTTCATGATATTGCGCGCGTTTTTGTTTCCAAGGTCTTCCCAGTGAAGAAGAGCTTTAGGGAAATATTTAAGCGCAGCTTTTACATAAGCGTCAATGAAAGCTTCGTAACGTTCGCCTTGGATACGTTCATGGCGGTTACCGATGTATAAAGGATCGTTCAGAAGTTTCTCGTTGTTTGTACCGACGTCAAGAACAACAGGAATAACACGGCTTGGGTCAATACCGGCAGCAGCTGTGTATACGGCTAATTTACCGATGGCGATGTTGATACCGCCTACGCCCCAGTCACCGATTCCGAGGATGCTTTCTGAATCTGTCGCAACGATCAGATCAATATCGCCCGCAGTGGCATGAAGATTTTCAAATGCTTCTTCAATTCCTTCCACATTGTCGATAGAAAGGTAAATTCCTTGAGGTCTTCTGTACTCATGGCTGTATTCTTGAATCGCTTCACCGACAGTCGGTGTGTAAACAACCGGCAGCATTTCACGAAGATGGTTTTGAAGCAATTTAAAGAAAAGAACTTCGTTACGGTTTTGCAAATCGTTCAAATACACGTTTTGGCGAAGGCGGTCCGGCTGAGCCTGAAACTGCTCGTATGCGCGTTTTGCCTGCTCATCAAGAGACAGAATTGTCGGAGGAAGCAGCCCGTCTAATCCAAGGCTTTTTCTTTCCTCTGCTGAAAACGCAACACCTTTATTTAAAGCAGGGATAGATAGAACTTCTTTTCCTCTTAAAGTAGTTTCTAAGTTGCCTTCCTTCGTTACTTTAATATTATTCAAGAAAATCTCCTTCTTTCTTCAAATAGTTAACAAAGTTAAGTAATTACCCGTTTTGGCTAGTGCGATCGCGATCTGCTATATCTTTTTTTGACAATTATTCGAACAATGTCTCATAACTATTTACATTACTTAGTCATTTTATGCCTGTAAAAATGAAAATTCAAGAGATGAAAATTACTTAATTTTTTCATACTCTTTTTTAAATTATTTAACTACAATTTTTGAAAAAACGATAAAAAAACACCGGATTTTTTTCCGATGTTTTCATGAAAAGGGTTATTTATCAGTCTGTTTTTTCGGGACTTCGTGATGATGTCTGCATCTCGCTTCGTATGACTCCGACGCGCCGACTAAAATGACCGGATCATCATAGGAAGCGGGCTTCCCGTCAATTAAACGCTGCGTACGGCTTGCCGGTGACCCGCAGACAGAGCAGACCGCCTGCAGTTTCGTTACCGATTCGGCAACCGCCATCAGGTCCGGCACAACGCCGAACGGCTCTCCCCGGAAATCCATATCAAGTCCGGCCGCGATGACACGATAGCCTTTATCAGCAAGCATGGATAAATCATCAATGATTGATTCGCCGAAAAACTGCACTTCATCTACCGCGATGACGTCCGTGCTTTCACTGATATGATCCCATATTTCAGCCGAGGACGAGATGACGTGGCTTGTCATGGATGTGCCATTGTGAGAAACGACGGCTTCCTCACTGTAGCGATTATCAATGGCAGGTTTGAACACCTTGACTTCCTGCTTCGCATATGTCGCCCTTTTCACTCTGCGGATCAGCTCTTCTGACTTTCCAGAGAACATGCTGCCGCATATCAGCTCAAGCCATCCGCTTTGCTTCATTATGTACATAGGCTATCCGCTCCCCTTTTTTCCTGTTTATAGACATAAAAAACAGGCAAGAAGCAATTCTTGCCTGCCTGTAAAATCTATTATTACTTAAGACCGTATTTTTTGTTAAAGCGATCAACACGACCATCAGCAGAAGCGAATTTTTGACGTCCAGTGTAGAATGGGTGGCATTCAGAGCAAATCTCAACGCGTACCTCTTCTTTTACTGAGCCTGTTTCAAATTCATTTCCGCAAGCGCATTTAACTGTTGCTTTTTTGAAATTAGGATGAATTCCTGCTTTCATTGTATCCATCTCCTTCCGCCCTGAATCCCGTGTGGAAACAGAGTTATTATTCCGGATTGAATCCGGAACGCATATGAGAGAATTATATCAGTCATTTACTGCATTTGCAAATACATTTTTTATCAGCGGCGGGCTGATGATGAAAGGTTTGCCTGCTTCCATTCTTGGTTGATCAGATCGAAGAATTCCTGATTCGTTTTCGTTTTTTTCATTTTTCTCATAAACTTCTCTGCGAAGTCCGGAGAATCAGACATCGATTTGCGGATCGCCCATAAACGGTCAAGATGCTCTTTCGGCACGAGCAGTTCTTCCTTCCGTGTGCCTGAGCGGCGGATATCGATCGCCGGGAAAATCCGTCTTTCCGCAAGAGAACGGTCAAGGTGAAGCTCCATGTTGCCCGTTCCTTTAAATTCTTCATAGATGACGTCATCCATCCGGGAGCCCGTGTCTACGAGCGCCGTCGCCAAAATGGTCAGGCTGCCGCCCTCTTCAATGTTTCTCGCGGCTCCGAAAAAGCGCTTCGGACGATGGAATGCAGCCGGGTCAATACCGCCGGAAAGCGTACGTCCGCTAGGCGGGATGACAAGGTTGTAGGCACGCGCCAAACGGGTAATGCTGTCCATCAGGATGATAACGTCTTTTTTGTGTTCAACGAGACGCATCGCCCGTTCCAGCACAAGCTCAGCTACCTTGATGTGATTTTCCGGCACTTCATCGAACGTCGAGCTGACGACATCGCCCGCTACGGAACGTTCAATATCCGTTACTTCTTCCGGTCTTTCGTCAATTAAGAGAACGATCAATTCAGCGTCAGGCTGATTTGTCGTAATGCTGTTAGCGATTTCTTTTAACAGCATAGTTTTACCGGCTTTCGGCGGCGCTACGATCAGACCGCGCTGGCCGAATCCGACGGGAGCCATCATATCGAGAATTCGTGTTGAGAGATAATTCGGTTTCGTCTCGAGCACCATTTGGCGATCCGGGTAAAGCGGAGTCAGCGCAGGAAAATGGACGCGCTCTTTCGCAGATTCCGGATCATCACCATTTACCGCTTCAACGTGCAAAAGTCCGTAATAGCGTTCGTTTTCTTTCGGCGGGCGCACCTTGCCGGATACTTTGTCACCGTTTCTTAAATCAAAGCGGCGGATCTGGGAAGCAGAAATGTAGATGTCTTCTGAGCTTGGCGAGTAATTAATCGGTCTGAGGAAGCCGAATCCTTCCGATTGGATGATTTCGAGCACGCCTTCCATAAACAGAAGATCCTCCTGCTCGGCGTTGGCTTTCAGTATCGCAAAGATTAATTCTTTTTTGGTCAGTTTGCTGTAGTAGGAGATTTTATAATGTCTTGCCAGTTCGTATAGTTCTTTTAATTTCATATTTTCCAAAGAGGAAATAGATACGTCTTTCATAAAAACACCACGCTTTTCATAGTCAATGTATTGCTGTTTTCATTCAAAATCGGCTGCTTTGCATGATTCCGCCAAAGCACATTCTTTTATAAAACGTTCAGGAACTTCTATCGGTAACACTTCCACCCATGATCGGCGCTTTTTTTAAAAAAGGAATGTCTTAATGAGTTTTGAAGGAAGCGAGGACAAAAACTTGAGAAGATCAATATTTATATCGTCTGTATGCGGTAGAATTTGAAAATTTCCCAGTACTCAAAAGAAGGAATTACACAGAAAAATCGCAGCACTCTTTATTTTTACCTCATTTTAAAAAATTATTCAACTTAAATAATGCTTTGACATATAAATGATAGGGTTGACTCTTTTTTGCAAAAGAAAAGCGGGACTTCCCGTCCCGCTTTTCTCTATTTATGGCCGGATGACAAGATTTGGTTTCTTCTTCAGGCTGTGCCTTCCGTCAACGAATCGGACCGTTCCTGATTTCGCCCGGATGACCAGACTTTCGGTCGTGCCGACGGAGCCTTTGAACTGAACGCCTTTCAAAAGCTCTCCGTCCGTTACGCCCGTTGCGGCAAAAATGGCGTCGTCACCTCTCACAAGGTCCTCCAAACGGAGCACTTTGGACACATCAAGGCCCATCCGCTCACAGCGGGCTTGCTCTTCTGCACTTTGCGGACGAAGCCTGCCGATGATTTCTCCGCCGAGCGCTTTTAACGCAACGGCAGACAGCACGCCTTCAGGAGCCCCGCCTGAACCGAAAAGAATGTCTACGCCCGTATGGTCAAAGGCCGTATTGATGGCGCCCGCGACATCACCGTCATTGATCAGTTTGATCCTGGCGCCCGCCTCACGCAATTCAGAGATGATTCTTTCATGTCTGTCACGATTTAAAATGGTCGCCACGACATCTTCAATGTCTTTGTTTTTCGCTTTCGCAACAGCTTTTAAGTTATCAATGACAGGAGCTTCGATATCGATGCAGCCTACCGCTTCAGGTCCGACCGCGATTTTTTCCATATACATATCAGGAGCATTCAGCAGTGTTCCATGATCAGCGACCGCGATCACCGTCAGTGCATTCCAGCCGCCGCTGGCTACGATGTTTGTGCCTTCAAGAGGATCGACGGCGACATCGACGCGGGGGCCGTATCCGTTTCCGAGCTTTTCGCCGATGTAAAGCATCGGCGCTTCGTCCATCTCGCCTTCCCCGATCACGACCGTGCCTTTCATCGGCACCGTGTCAAACACGTCACGCATTGCGCTTGTCGCCGCATCATCGGCTTCATCCTTTTTCCCGCGGCCCATCCATCTGGCAGATGCTAAAGCCGCCGCTTCAGTAACTCGAACCAATTCCATTGATAAGCTTCTTTCCATTTCAACACGATCTCCTCTCAAAAGTCCGCATTTCTATGAATTTTGCAGCTGTTCTATTTCTTCGTCCGTCAGCCCTTGCCGCCAGATTGTGGCGCCCAGACCTTCGAGTTTTTTCTCAAGATTGCTGTAGCCGCGGTCCAAATGCTCAAGACCGGTAATTTCGGTTACGCCGTCAGCCATCAGCCCTGCTACGACCAGACAAGCGCCCGCCCGCAGATCGCTCGCCTTTACTTTTGCGCCCTGAAGCTCGGCCGGACCGGTGATAATAGCCGATCTGCCTTCCACTTTCATGTTGGCGCCCATCCGTCTCAGTTCATCAATATGTTTAAATCTGGCCGAGTAGATGGTATCAGTCACGACGCTCGTGCCGCTCGCTCTCGTTAACAGAGATGTCATCGGCTGCTGAAGGTCAGTCGGGAATCCCGGGTAAACAAGCGTTTTCACGTCGACCGGTTTTATCTGCTTCTGCCCGCCGAGCATGAGCAGCTGATCATCACTCGTCTCAATGTGAAAACCCATTTCCCTGAGCTTTGCCGTTAAAGACTCCAGGTGAGTCGGTATGACATTATCAATAATGACTTCTTTCCCCATCGCGGCGCCGGCGATCATAAAGGTGCCCGCCTCAATTCTGTCCGGGATGATGGTATGCCTGCATCCGTGCAGCTCTTTCACGCCATCGATTCTGATCACATTGGTTCCGGCGCCTTTTATCTTTGCGCCCATGCTGGTGAGCAATGTGGCAACATCAATAATCTCAGGTTCCTTGGCGGCGTTTTCTATCACGGTTTTTCCTTCAGCCAGTACAGCGGCAAGCATGATATTGATCGTCGCTCCCACGCTGACGACATCTAAATAAATCCGTGCGCCTCTCAGCCTTTCGGCTCGCAGATAAATCGCGCCTTGTTCATTGGTGACTTCTGCCCCAAGCGCCTCAAACCCTTTTATGTGCTGGTCTATCGGCCGCGGCCCGAGATGGCATCCGCCCGGCAGTCCGATGACCGCCTGCTTGAAACGCCCGAGCATCGCACCCATTAAATAATAGGAAGCCCGGAGTTTTTTCACTTTGCCGTTAGGAAGCGGCATGCTGATCATCGGTGAAGGATCAACGACCATTTCTCCTTTTTCAAAATGGACGTTTCCGCCGATTTCTTTCAGCAGGTCACGCAGCGTTTCAATATCTGAGATCTCCGGAAGCCCTTCAATCGTTACTTCGGAATTTGCCAGAATGGTTGCGGGTATCAATGCGACGGCGCTGTTTTTCGCGCCGCTGATATGTACGGTTCCGTTCAACGGGTCGCCGCCGGCAATATTCAACTTTTCCATGATAGTCTCCTTCCATAAGAAGATAGCTGCGGAGCGTAAATAAAATGGCATTTTATTCTGTCTCTGCAAATAAAGCTCTTGTCCAAAATGTAGCCAATTCGAAGAGAAAGAATACAAGGACATTATAAAATAACAGGAAGAAAATAGCGAAGCTTTGCGGGGCATTTTTAACATAGGATGCACAGAGACCCGCCGGGTTTACATTCCGGGGAACTTTGATATTGAAGGCCCGCCGTCAAACAGGAAAACATAAGGGTGCGGCAAACGGATGCAACCGGTTTGCCGCCCTTTTCGCCCTTATTTATTCCAGTCTGCCAAGAATTGCTCGATGCCTTTATCCGTTAACGGGTGCTTTGTCAGCTGGTGAATAACTTTCAGCGGCATCGTACCGATATGGGCACCGCGTAAAGCGGCTTCAGTCACGTGCTGCGCATGACGGATGGAAGCTGCGATGATTTGTGTATCAATGTCATGAAGGTCAAAAATCTGTCTTATTTCTGAAATCAGTTCAAGACCGTTATGACCGATATCATCCAGACGGCCTAAGAACGGAGAAACATAAGTCGCTCCGGCTCTGGCGGCCAAAAGCGCCTGGTTGGCGCTGAAGATGAGCGTCACGTTTGTTTTAATGTTCAGGTCGCTCAGCGCTTTTACGGCTTTTAATCCTTCAGACGTCATCGGAATTTTTACCGTGATATTCGGCGCGATTTTCGCAAGTTCTTTACCTTCTTCAATCATTTCTTCAGCGTTCAGGGAAATGACTTCCGCGCTTACAGATCCTTTCACGACTTCCGTAATCTCACGCAGTCTGTCATGGAAAGACACGTCAGCTTCTTTTGCCACTAAACTAGGGTTTGTCGTAACTCCGGCAAGAACGCCAAGTTCATAAGCTTCTTTAATCTCGTCAATGTTTGCTGTATCAATGAAAAATAACATAAGGAAAGCCTCCCCAGTAATAAATTTTCAGAACTGTAAAACATGATTGCGCTTTCTAAAGGTAAGACATAAAACCGCCTGTCAAAGCTGTCAGGCGGTTATGGGTGTTACATTTGGATTAAGCTTGGTTTGAAGAACCGAACTCACGCATTTTGCCGATAACCGTTTCTTTGATCGCTTCACGAGCAGGTCCAAGATATTTACGAGGATCGTATTCGTTCGGCTTAGCTGCCAATGTTTCGCGGACAGCTTTTGCAGAAGAAATTTGGTTCTCAGTGTTTACGTTGATTTTAGCCGTACCAAGTGAGATTGATTTTTTAATGTCGGCAGTCGGAATTCCTGTACCGCCATGAAGTACTAACGGAAGGCCGGTTGTTTTGCCGATGTCTTCCATTTCTTTGAAACCAAGGTTCGGTTCGCCTTTGTAAGGACCGTGAACAGAACCCAATGCAGGTGCAAGGCAGTCGATGCCAGTGCGCTCTACAAGTTCTTGACACTCTTTAGGGTCAGCATAGATTACGCCTTCAGCGATAACGTCATCTTCCTGTCCGCCGACAGTTCCGAGCTCAGCTTCAACTGAAACGCCGTGGAAATGAGCAAGCTCAACCACTTTAGCTGTAGTTGCTACGTTTTCCTCAAACGGATGGTGAGATGCGTCGATCATTACAGAAGTGAAACCCGCATGAATCGCTTTCGCACAAGATTCAAAGCTTGAACCGTGGTCTAAGTGAATGGCAACAGGTACTGTCACTTTGTATTCTTCCATAAGAGCTTTAACCATGGCAACCACTGTTTTGAAGCCGCCCATGTAGCGTCCCGCGCCTTCTGAAACACCAAGAATAACCGGGGATTTTTCCTCTTGTGCTGCTTGTAAAATAGCTTGAGTGAACTCAAGGTTATTTAAGTTAAATTGTCCAACAGCATATCCTTTTTCTTTAGCTGTATTCAACATTTCCGTCATTGAAACTAAAGGCATGTCGAAAGTCCTCCTTATGTAGCCTGATTTGCTTCTTCTCGAAAAAAGCTTTCCACCCTATAGCATGACCATAAAAACCTGTCATATGTAAAACAACAGATCGCTTTTTCTCCATCTCTAGGATACCAACTTTTCGACAAATCGGCAACACAATGACATAATTGTTTCTAATTTTATTAATTCGATTTTAGAGGTAAATATTTTTTCACTGCGTCTCTGATCTCATCAATGTCAAAAGGTTTGGCAAAATGGGTCAGCGCGCCGAGCTCTTTTGATTCCTTAATCATATCGAGTTCTCCGTAAGCGGTCATAATAATAACGCGGATGGATTCGTCGATCATTTTCATTCGTTTGAGAATTTCGATTCCGTCCATGCCGGGGATTTTCATATCTAAAAGCACGAGATCGGGCCGTTCCTTCGTTACGATGTCCAGCGCCTGAATGCCGTTGGCAGCCTGAAACGTCTGGTACCCTTCTTTATGAAACACTTCATTGAGCAATATACGTATACCGTATTGGTCATCTACGATTAAAATCTTTTCATTCATCATTTTACACCCCAATATTATCATTTTCGTCAAAAGTAAGCAGTTGTTTATGTATTCTGTTTGATTTTCACATTTCCTTTAATTATAATAGTCTACTTTCCGACATTTTCTGAGCATTTTCTCTTTTGTTGTATACTGTTCTTGTATGTGTAAAGGAGGTTTCACTCATGTTAAAGATCTTTACGACGCAGCTTGCAGGCATTTTTTCCCGCATTCAGGATAAGGAATCCGAAGCAATAGAAGACGGCGCGCGGCTGCTGGCGCAGGCAGCCGTCAGCGGCCATTCCATTTATTTATACGGCGCAAATGAGATGCAGGGCATTTTGTGCGAGGCGGAACTCGGCTCCGAACCGATGCCTGCCGTCAAAGCGTTTCCGGATACAGCTGATTCGATTACAGAAAGCGACAGAGTGCTGATGTTCTGTTCGAGTCCGGGCACGGCTGAGGAACAGGCGCTGGCTCAAAAGCTTTATGAAAAAGGCGTCGGCCTCGTCTGCGTATCTCCCGTCATCAAGGACCAAACCGGGATTGAGGAATTTTGCGATGTTCATATTGACAGCAAATTAAAAATGCCGCTTCTGCCCGATGAAGACGGAACAAGATACGGGTTTCCTTCATTAATGACAGGCCTGTATATCTATCACGCACTGTCCTTTACGTTAAAGGAAATGATGCAGGAATATGCCTAATTCAGAAAAAAGACTTGCCGCTTAACGGAGGCAAGTCTTTTTTTTATTACTTCTCTTCTGCAGCTTGTACGGAAGCGCCGATAAAGTCTTTGAATAAAGGCTGAGGTCTTGTCGGTCTTGATTTGAACTCAGGGTGGAATTGGCAAGCGACATACCAAGGATGGTCTTTCAGCTCGATGATTTCCACAAGGCGGCCGTCAGGGCTTGTGCCTGAGAACACAAAACCGTTCTCTTCCATTTGCTGTCTGTATTCGTTGTTGAATTCATAACGGTGGCGGTGGCGCTCGTATACCACTTCATCCGCATAGGCTTCGAAAGCTTTCGTGTCTTCCTGAAGCTTACAAGGGTACAGTCCGAGACGAAGCGTTCCTCCAAGATCCTCGACATCTTTTTGTTCAGGAAGAAGGTCGATGATCGGATAAGGAGTAGACGGATCGATCTCCGCAGAGTGAGCCCCTTCCAGACCTAATACGTTTCGGGCATATTCAATGGATGCAATCTGCATACCGAGGCAGATGCCGAAGAACGGAATTTTTTGTTCACGCGCATACTTGGCGGCGATGATTTTTCCTTCTACGCCGCGGTCTCCGAAACCGCCCGGCACGATGATTCCGTCTGTGCCGCTTGTCAGCTCTTGAATATTGCTTTCTGTCACTTCTTCAGCGTTAATCCATTTGATCTTCACATCGGCGTCAAACGCATAGCCCGCGTGGCGGAGTGATTCAACGACTGAAATGTAAGCGTCCTGAAGCTCGACATATTTTCCGACGAGACTGATTGTAATGGTTTTAGACAAGTTTTTCACTTTCGTGACAAGGTCTTTCCATTCCGTCATATCTGGTTCTTTGCACTCTAATTTCATATGATCGCAGACAAGCTTATCGAGTCCCTGCTCCTGAAGGTTAAGCGGGATGGAGTAAAGGTTGTCCGCATCTTCACATTCGATAACCGCTTTCGTGTCAATATCGCAGAACAGTGCGATTTTATCTTTCATATCTTGAGAAATCGGCATCTCTGTGCGCACGACGATGATATTAGGCTGAATGCCTAGGCTTCTCAGCTCTTTTACGCTGTGCTGCGTCGGTTTTGTTTTCAGCTCGCCCGCCGCTTTGATGTACGGCACAAGCGTACAGTGGATGTACATCACGTTTTCGTGGCCGATGTCGCTTTTCATTTGACGGATGGCTTCCAGGAACGGAAGAGATTCGATGTCTCCGACTGTTCCGCCGATTTCAGTAATGACAACATCCGCGTTTGTTTCTTTGCCGGCACGGTAAACGCGGTCTTTCAGTTCATTTGTGATATGCGGAATGACCTGCACCGTTCCCCCGAGGTAGTCCCCGCGGCGTTCTTTTTTCAAGACGGCAGAGTAGATTTTACCGGTCGTCACGTTGCTGAATCTGTTCAGATTAATGTCAATGAAACGCTCATAATGCCCTAAGTCAAGGTCAGTCTCAGCACCGTCATCGGTAACGAATACCTCACCGTGCTGATACGGGCTCATCGTTCCCGGGTCAACGTTGATATAAGGGTCAAATTTTTGGATAGTGACGCTCATGCCTCTGTTTTTCAAAAGGCGGCCCAGTGATGCTGCCACAATTCCTTTTCCGAGTGAAGATACAACTCCCCCGGTTACAAAAATGTATTTCGTCATTTCGTTTGCTCCTCTCTTCGGTCTGCGCTACATTCTTTAAAATGTGCCGTTTTATAGAAAATCATTTCACTAAAAACAAATGATGTGTAAAAGAATTTGGGAGATGAAAATAAGAAAGCTCCCTTTCAATTTCTTGAAAGGGAGCGTAGCACTCTTATGAATTCTCTTCTTTTTGAAGAGCCCAAAATACATACTACATAGTTCGACAATGAAAGTCAAGATCGTTTTGCTGATATGGGATCAGTCTTTGCGATCCTCGTCTTCATCATCATATTCTTCCTCATCTTCTTCAATCATATCGTCTTCGATCTCAAGCTCGTCGTCATCTTCTTCATCGATATCTTCGTCGTCAAAGCTGTCTGCGTCAAGGTCAATATCTTCTTCCATTTCATCGAGATCGATGTCGTCTTCATCAACTTCCTCGAATTCGTCAAGATCAAGATCTTCCTCAACGGCTTTTTTCGCTTTTTTCTTTTTCGCTTTTACAGTCGGCTGTGTTTCTTCGTCCAGCTGATCGTACGGATACCAGCTGCGAAGCCCCCATGTCTGGTCTGACAGAGCAATGAAGCGGCCGTCAATGTTGAGGTCGGTATAAAATTGGGCGATACGGTCACCCAGTTCCTCTTTCGTAACACCGAGCAAGGAGATAATTTCATTCAGCAGCTCCTGGAACGGAACCGGTTTTTTATGTTCTGAGAAAATTTCGTGAGCGATTTCAACTAAAGCCATCTGCTTCAGCTGTTCCTGAGAATATTGTTTGATACTCAAGGTCGGACACTCCCTTTCTATTACTTATATGTATCTGTTTCTATCCTATAATAAGAACGATTTTGTATTGTTTTGTTCACAAACCATACCTCTCATTATAAACAAATTAAAACAGAATATGCTACCCTTAACAGTGTAATTTAAGAAATTTTAGAGCCGTTCCTTCATAATTCGGCCGATGCGCGAAAACAAAGCCGCCGGCATATGCGCGGGCGGCCTGCTTTTCTCTATAAAGACTCTTGTTTTTCCGCGCCGAATACAGACATGGCGAGCAATTCACTGACATCATAAGTGCCGATCTCGTCTTCGGCTTCTTTCGCTTTCGTACCGTCACCGAGCATGGTCAGGCAGTAAGGGCAGCCGGAGCTGATGACCGTCGGGCTGACTGAAAGCGCCTGCTCGGTCCGGGCCGTGTTGATTCTCGCTCCCGTTTCTTCTTCCATCCACATGAGTCCTCCCCCGGCGCCGCAGCACATTCCGTTTTCACGGCTTCGCTCCATTTCTTTCAATTGAACACCCGGAATAGCTTTTAAAATCGCTCTCGGCGGCTCATACACCTCATTGTATCTGCCTAAATAGCATGAGTCATGGAAAGTAATCGTTTCATTCACCGGGTGAAGCGGTTTTAATTTCCCCTGCGACACTAGCTCGGCTAATAATTCAGTATGATGATAGACTTCGGCCCGGAATCCGAAATCCGGATATTCATTTTTGAACATATTATAGGCGTGCGGATCAATCGTGACGATTTTTTTGATCCCGTGTTTTTCAAATTCGCCGATGTTGTGTTCCGCCAGCTCTTGGAACAGAAACTCATTGCCCAAACGGCGCGGTGTATCGCCTGAGTTTTTTTCTTTATTGCCGAGAATCGCAAAGGATACGCCCGCTTCATTGAGCAGCTTTGCAAATGAGACGGCAATCTTTTGGCTCCTGTTGTCATAGGAACCCATTGAACCGACCCAAAACAAGTATTCGAACTCTTTATCTTGTTTTTTCATTTCTTTCACCGTCAGAATCTCCGTATCGGTCTGCTCCCGCCAGTTTTCCCGCTCTTTCCGGTTTAAGCCCCACGGGTTTCCCTGTCTTTCAATGCTTGTCATCGCCCGCTGCGCGTCGCTGTCCATCTTCCCTTCCGTAAGCACGAGATAGCGGCGCAGGTCGATAATTTTATCAACGTGTTCATTCATGACCGGGCATTGATCTTCACAATTGCGGCATGTGGTGCACGCCCAGATCTCCTCTTCCGTGATAACCTCGCCGATTAAGCTCGGGTTGTAGTCAATGGCTGCCGCCGCTTCACGCGATCCTCCCCCTGAGGAAGCAGCTGCGAGCTGATTCGCTTTCGTGTGCTGAAAAACGGGCGCGGGCACCCACGGAGATTTTGACGTCACGGCAGCGCCTTTTTCCGTCAGGTGGTCTCTGAGCTTTAAAATGAGATCCATCGGCGATAGCATTTTGCCCGTACCGGAGGCCGGACACATATTTGTACAGCGTCCGCACTCGACGCAGGCATAAAGATCAACAAGCTGAGAGCGGCGGAAGTCTTCAATCTTTCCGACGCCGTAGCTTTCTTTTGTCTCATCGGTGAAATCGATTTTTTCCAGCTTTCCTTTTGAATCAAGCCTGCTGAGGAACACATTCGCCGGACCCGCAATTAAGTGCGCATGCTTTGATTGCGGCACGTACACTAAAAAGCTGAGCAGGAACAACAGATGAAGCCACCATGAAACATAAAACACGGCGGCTGCCACCGGCGCTGAAAGACCGCCGAGCACAAACGCAATCGAGGAAGCGATCGGTTCAGTCCAAGACAGAGAATGATCGTGCCATAAAAGGTTCATGGCGTTCCCGAGAAGCACCGTCACCATCAGTCCGCCGATAAACAGGAGGACAAGCCCCGCCTTAAACCCTCGTTTCAGTCTGACGAGTTTTTCAATGTAGCGCCGGTAAAACGCCCAGACCACGGCAACTAAAATAAGAAACGTGACAATTTCCTGAAAAAAGGTAAATGCCGGATAAAGCGGGCCGAACGGCAAATGCCGGTCAGGAAGCAGCCCTTTCAGAATAAAATCAATAGCGCCGAACTGAACGAGTATAAAACCGTAAAAAAACAGAACGTGGATGATTCCGCTTTTTTTATCTTTCAGCAATTTTTTCTGTCCGAACACATTCACCCATATCTTCTGCAAGCGTTCTTTCAGGCGTTTATCAAATTCTTCCCTCTGGCCGAGCTTAATATAAGCTATCCTCGTTCTGCTCAGGTAAACGAATAAATAAACGGCGTAAGCGGTTACAGCTAAGAACAGCAGCGCGTTTACCATGAGAAAAGCGTTCATCTTGTCTCCCCCTTTGTTCTGATTCCCCTCTTCATTGTCATATCTTTACTTTATCATAAATAATGAATGAGTGTTCAGTCAATAATTAAATTCGGATTCTCGGGGCACACTACCGATACTTCGGAAAGGAGGCGTCGGTATGAAGGTCTTTTTTGTGTTGCTTGTCATTTTCATTATATTCATCGCACTTATGCTGCTTGATATGCTGCTTGGCCGGGCGGCGTACAAAAAACAGGCGTACGAACCCGTTTTCGCGCCGAAAAAGAGTGATATCAGACTCATTCACTGCGGCGGCGAGCTTGTGCAGCAAATGACGGATGATATCCGCCAAGCCGTCTCTTCTATTCATATGATGTTTTTTATTATGAAGAACGACCAAGTCTGCCATGATATGTTTCATTTATTGAAAGAAAAGGCGCAGGCCGGCGTCTCCGTATATCTGCTGCTCGATTGGGCGGGCAGCCGTCAAGTGAAAAAACCTTCCATTCAAACAATGAAAAAAGCCGGCGTTCACGTTCATTTTCTGAACAAACCGGGATTTCCGTATCTTTTTTTCAGGCTGCAAAAACGGAATCACCGGAAAGTGACCGTCATTGACGGCAAAATCGGCTATGTCGGCGGATTTAATATCGCGGAAGAGTATCTCGGCAAAAAAGCGAAGTTCGGAAACTGGGAGGATTATCACCTGCGGATGACCGGCGAAGGCACTGCGGATCTCCAGACTCTTTTTGCAAACGATCTGAAACGAAGCACCGGAAAAACACTGGAATCACCCGAGGTTTATCCGCCGTTATCCGAAGGGAATATCACTCATAGGACATATGCGTCTGACGGTTTTTCGCTTGAATCGCATTATGAAAGCTGCATCCTTAAAGCGGAGAAAAACATCATTATCTGCACGCCTTATTATGTACCGAGCAAAAAGCTTCAGGCAGCGCTTATTTCGGCCTGCCGAAAAGGCGTCAAAGTGACTTTGATTGTGCCAATGAAGTCAGACCACCCGCTCGTTCGGGAAACAGCTTTTGCCTATTATCCCGAGCTTCTGAAGGCCGGCTGCCTCATCTACCGGTATTATCAAGGCTTTTATCATGTCAAAGCCCTCATTATTGATGACCGTATCAGCATTATCGGCACGCCGAATTTTGATAAACGGAGCCTGTTCTGGAATGAAGAAGTGAATGTCATCATTAATGATGAGACCTTTACTGAGGAAGTGCTCTCAACCATAAAGCAGGACATCGAAAAATCCGAGCTCCTCACCTTAGAAAAAGTGAAACAGCGCTCCGTCAGACAGCTTCCTGCAGAATGGCTGGGTAAGGCCATATCTTATTTTTTATAAAGGAGAAACCCTATGCTGTTCAAATTCGGATTCGTCTCAAACGCCACGTGTCTTTGGGACGCATCCCCCGCAAAAACCTTAACGTATGCGCGCTATACAACACTTTCCGCAAGCGAACGGAAAGAGGCCCTGCTTTCTGTGACGAAAGCAAATCTTACCAATACGCTGCGCACCATCCACTATGTGATCGGACACGGCATCCCGCTGTACAGGTTCTCAAGCTCGATTGTGCCGCTCGCCACCCATCCGGATGTGCGGTGGGATTTTGTCACGCCGTTTCGCCAGGAGTTCCGCGAGATCGGCGAGCTGGTCAGAAAATATGATCTCAGAACGAGTTTTCATCCGAACCAGTTCACCCTTTTCACAAGCCCGAAACAGGAGATTACCGCAAATGCGGTCAAGGATATGGCCTATCATTATGACATGCTGGACGCTATGGGCATCGCGGATCGTGCCGTCATTAACATTCATGTCGGGGGCGCTTACGGCGACAAACAAAGCGCGCTTGGCCGTTTCGGCATGAACTTGAAAGAGCTCCCCGATATTATCAAACAGCGGATGACTTTGGAAAACGATGATAAAACGTATACGTCTGAAGAAACACTCAGTGTATGTGAACAAGAAGGCATTCCATTTGTGTTTGATTACCACCATTTTTACGCCAATCCGACCGATGACGCTGATTTGGATGACATTCTCCCGCGGATGATTAAAACATGGCAACGGATCGGCTTAAGGCCGAAAGTCCACCTCTCCTCACCAAAATCAGAAGCAGCTATCCGCAGTCATGCCGACTATGTGGATGCGAATTTCATCCTGCCGGTGCTGGAGCGGTTCAGACAATGGGATACGGACATCGACTTTATGATTGAAGCAAAAGAGAAAGACCGGGCGCTGCTTCGGCTCGTCGAAGAATTAAGCGCCATCCGCGGAGTCAAACGCCTGGCGGGAGGCGTGCTGAGGTGGAAATCATAACCAGGTTTATCACCCGATTATCTGGGGAATTTCCGAAATAACAGACCATCAGACGGAGGAGAAAACACATGAAAAACATTACATCTTTGAAAATAGCCGCTAAGAAATTCACTTTAAGAAACATGCTTCAGCTTTATCAGCTTTGCCACACAGGAGGCCACGAGCTGTATATCTACTCTAAAAAAACGATGTGCAAAATCAAAGATATCATCGAACTGGAAACTTTCAGAATGGCTCATAAAGAACAAGAATATTTAATTGTAGTGGAAGGAAAGAAAGCGGTTCAGCTTATTGACCGTTTCAAACATATGATCGAACCTGCGCAAAAATAAGCCCATTAAATACGGATACATAAAAAAAGGAGAGACAGGAGGCCGCTCGGCCCCGTTCGTCTCTCCTTTTTTCTTTATTAATGAATCAGCTCGCCGAATTGCGCCTGATGAAGTCTCTGGTACATGCCGCCGGATGCCAGCAGTTCCTTATGGTGTCCTTGTTCAGCAATGCCTTCTTTCGTAACGACGACGATCCGGTCCGCATCCTTAATCGTAGCCAGCCGATGGGCGATCACAAGAGTCGTGCGTCCTTCAGACAGTTTTTGCAGAGACTTTTGAATGGCGGCTTCCGTTTCTGTGTCGAGAGCTGATGTAGCCTCATCCAAAATTAAGATCGACGGGTTTTTCAAAAACATTCTGGCGATGGAAAGCCGCTGTTTCTGCCCGCCTGACAGCTTCACGCCGCGCTCGCCGATCACCGTGTTCAAACCGTCGGGATACCCGTTTACCAAATCCTCTAAATGCGCCTGCCGGACGGCCTGCCAGATCTCTTCCTCAGACGCGTCCAGCCGCCCGTAAGCAATGTTTTCCCGTAATGTGCCGGAAAACAGAAAGACATCCTGCTGGACGACGCCGATTTGTCCCCGCAGAGATGACAGCGTCATGTCCTTAATGTCGATGCCGTCGATGGATATGACGCCTTCAGACGGCTCATAAAAACGCGGAAGCAGACTTGTCAGCGTTGATTTCCCCGCTCCCGAAGGCCCGACAAATGCGACTGTCTCCCCCGCATGAATGGATAAATTGATGCCGGACAGCACCGGATTGTTTTCTTCATAGCCGAATGACACATGATCATAGCGGATATTCCCTTTTAAACCGGGTACATGTCTCGCGTGCGGGGCATCCTTGATATCAGGCTCCGTTTCCAGTATTTCCATAAAGCTTTTAAAACCGGCAATGCCTCTCGGATACATCTCAATAATTGCGTTGATCTTATCAATCGGACGGAACAGAACGTTCGTCAGCAGCACAAAAGCAACGAATTCTCCGTAGGATAATGATCCGCGAATGACGAACCATGTGCCGCACAACAGGACGAACAGCGTGACGAATCTTGTCAGCATGTAACTGATTGAACCGTTTTTGGCCATGATTTTATATGACGTCAGTTTTGTCTTGCGGAACCGCTGGTTGTTCACGTCAAACCGCTGCTTTTCAAACGCTTCATTGCTGAAAGCCTGGACAAGGCGGATGCCGCCGATGTTATTTTCGACCCTCGCGCTGAAATCACCGACATCTTTGTTCAGTTTTGTAAACGCGGAGGTCATTTTTTTATTGAAATACAAAGCAAGCCAAATGACGACCGGCATAATGATAAAGGTCAACAGCGCGAGCTGCCAGTTAATGAACAGCATGACGCCGAAAGCGCCCAAAATCGTCATGATCGCGATAAACAGGTCCTCGGGTCCGTGGTGGGCCGTTTCTCCGATATACATCAAATCATTGGTGAGCTTAGACATTAAACTGCCCGTTTTGTTGTTATCGTAAAATTTGAACGAAAGCTTTTGCAGATGGTCAAAAAGCTTTTTCCGCATATCGGTTTCAATGTTAATACCGAGCATATGGCCCCAATACGTCACAACATACTGAAGTGCCGAGCTGAGAGCGTACACCCCGAACAAAGCGATAGAAGTCAAAATAATCAGACTCCAATCCCGCCCCGGGAGCAATGTATCGATAAAGTAATTGACAATCAGAGGAAAACTCAGCTCCATCAACCCGCCTGCGATGGCAGAAAAGAAGTCGAGAAAAAACAGCTTTTTGTACGGTTTATAATAAGAAAAAAATTGTCGCAGCACGATTCTGTCCTCCTTGCGCCTCGCACTCAATGATAATATTTCTCAATTATACTATACACAAGGAGTTTTTAAAGCGTTTTTTACAAAACGCCTGAAAATAGCCGTGCGAAGGATTCCTTCGTTCTTTCCCATAATGCGCGCTTATAAAAACGGACGGGGCTGATTTTCTCAGACTCTCTCATATCCTCCAGATAATGCGCTTCAAGATCTTTGACCGCCTCTTGATCTGTAAAAAACACATTGACTTCAAAGTTCAGCTGAAAGCTTCTCATGTCCATATTCGCCGTCCCGACAGAAGCAAGGTTTCCGTCGGTGATGAGTACCTTTTGATGCATAAAGCCCTTTTGATAGGAATAGACTTCAATTCCTTCCCGAAGAAGCTCGGGGAAATAAGACCTCGTCGCATACTGGGTTAGAAACCCGTCATTGGTTTCCGGCACCATGACAACACGCACTTGGACGCCTCTTGCGGCAGCCTCCTTTAACGCCGTGCGGATCGGCTCATTCGGCACGAAATAAGGCGTCGCGATCCATACAGACGATTCGGCCGCCGCGATCATGGCATAATACAGATCGCTCATCCGCTCCTTCATATCGGGGCCTGTCGGAACGACTTGATAGACGCCGCCGCTTTCTGCCGGAACCGGGCGGCTGTATGCTTTCTGATCAATAAGCACCTCATCAGAAACGTATTCCCAATCAAGCATAAAAATGCTGTGGAGCGTCTGAACGATTTCTCCTTCGACTTTCATATGGGTGTCGCGCCAAAAGCCGACGTTTTTGTCTTTGCTGATATATTCCTTGCCGACATTCAGCCCGCCGACAAAACCAATTTCCCCGTCAACGACGACGATCTTGCGGTGATTTCTGAAATTGAATTTCTGGTTGAAAAAGCCGTATTTCAGCGGCAGGAACGGGACGATGTTCACGCCCGCGCGTTTCAGTTTTTTAATATCTTTTCCGGACAGCTTCAGGCTGCCGGCCGCATCGAACAAAAACCGCACTTCCACGCCTTGACGCGCTTTCTCCATCATAATCTCCATCATCTTGTGCCCGAGCATGTCTGATTTGAACATGTAATATTCAATATGTATAAATGATGCTGCCCCCCGGAGCGCTTCAAACAGCTCCGGAAAAGTTTCATCCCCGTTTTTGAGCACCTTCAGCCTGCTTTTTGTATTGATATTCATGTGGGCAGCTTTGATTGAATATTGAAAGAAACGCTTCTGATTTCCTTTCAATCCGGACAGGTCGGGAGTTTGCTCCATATCAAATATCGTTCTCAGCTTTTCCCGGTTATACGTCCGTTTTGACCTGAACAGCTTGCCTTTTTCATAAAGCTGGCCGGAGAATAGGTAAAATAAGTACCCGGCGATCGGAAAAAAGATAAGAATGTGGATCCATAACAGCGTGTGCTGCGAGGTGCGGTTTTCTAAGATTAACGAATAAATGCTGAACAGGATAATGCTTGCATAGCAAAGCAATCCGCCGTAAAACTCAAGCCTGGAAACCGGAAAAAACCATATGACATATGCTCCGATCAGCATCATATATAAAAAGCAAAATTCCAGTCTCCTTTTCAGCATCCCGACTCTCTCCAATCTGATCCGATATCTCTTTATACCCTCTATTCTCCGGCCTGTAAACATATGAAAAAGCCTCCCCGCCCGAGCGGAAAGGCTTATGATGAGGCTTCCTGTGATGAAGGAGAAGAGCGTTTTCAGCAACCGTTGAAAAAATTATTCCCCTTTTGCAAGGAGGTGTTTAGCGTTTTCGATATACAACATAGCTGCGAGTCAAGTACTTGAGCGGCAGGCTGAACACGTGAACCAATCTCGTAAACGGCCAGAGGATAAAAACGATGTATCCAATGATGATATGAAACTTAAACCATAGCGGGACACTCTCCATCAAAGAGGCATCAGGCCTGAACAAAATGAGCTCCCTGAACCACGGCCCCACTGTTGTCCGGTAATCAAAGCCTTTCGAATCAATGTTGAGAAACGTGGCCGCAACGCCCGTCAGCATCATAAACAGCAGCAGAATGAGCGTGAGAAAATCCGCCGGCGAGCTGGTGTTGCGGATTCTTTTGTCAAACAGCCTTCTGTACGTCAGGATGAACAGGCCGATACACGCCGCGACCCCTGCAGGCAGGCCCGCGCCAATCGCCATTTTGTGATACGTATGCTCGGAAATGTCAATGGCGGAGTACACGGCTTCCGGAATCAGAATTCCCATGATATGGCCGCCGATGACGCACAGCAGGCCCCAATGAAAAAGGGTGCTGCCCGCCGCAAGTTTTTTCTTTTCCAACAGCTCGCTTGATTTAGCCGTCCAGCCAAACTGGTCATGCTGATAGCGGTAAATATGTCCGCCGATAAAGATCGTCAATACAATGTATGGCATCACGCCCCAGAGGATCTGCCCGTTCATGCCTGAACAGCCCCTTCTTTGCTTTCATGTACGCCGATATCTTCCAGCGCGGCAAGCAGGACATGCAGCAGCCCGGCGTATATGCTGTCATTTTTTTCGAGGCGGGACGCCAGCTCCCTCACATTGGACAGATATTTCTCAAATACGCTTCTTGCGGCTTCAATTTCCGCAATCGCCGCAAATTCAAGCATAAGCGGCAGATAATCAGGCAGTTCTTTCTCTGTCGGGAGGAAACCGGATTGCTGGTATGTGTTCTTTAAATGCAGCAATTCAATGCCGCGTTCCCTTTGCTCGCCTGAGTTAAAGTAGGTGACATACATGTTCGTTTTTTTCCCGAAATCGAACGTATAGACATAGTGTTCAATCAGCGCTTCCTGAGAAAATCCGGCTGCCGCCTTCAAAAAGCGCAGCAGCTTCTCCCGGATTTCCTGGCTGCTGATGTCAAGGAGAAGAGTCTTCCAATCAGGAAGCTCAGCTCTCCAGTCTTCGTCCGGATAAGAGAGAAGACAGGAAAGAGCGGAGAACGTAATTTGCCGGTCTATGGTGTTCATCTTGTTACACCTCATTTTTCAAAAATTAGAAACAAGACCCGGGGCCGCCTGAAAATGATAAGCCGCAGCTCCCTTGTTCAGCGTATAAATCTGACACTTCTTCCCGATGGCTGCTCGGAATCACAAAGCGGTCGTCATATTTGGCGATCGCCAGCAGCCGATACATGTCTTCAATTTGCCGTTCTGTCAGACCGACACTGGAGATGAGTGCCGGGTCAATGGATTTATTCGTCTGGACTGCTCTCATATACTGGCGCATGACAGACATTTTCTTTAACGTTGACCGAATATGGTCCGTGTCTCCCGCCGTTAATAGCTGCGCCAAGTAGTCAATCGGGATTCTCATTTGGTCGATAGCCGGAAAAATGTCTTCCGCCGTTTGCCGGCTGCCTTTTCCTTCAAAGAGATTCATAATCGGGCTGAGCGGCGGTATGTACCAAACCATCGGCAGCGTGCGGTACTCAGGATGAAGCGGGAGCGCAATCTTCCAGTCGATGATCATTTTATAGATCGGCGATTTTCGCGCGGCCTCTATCCATTCATCCGGGATGCCTTGTTCTTTTGCCAGTCTGGCAACCTCAGGATCATTCGGATCGAGAAAAACGTCCAATTGGGAATGATAGAGATCCTTTTCATTTTCAACAGATGCCGCTTCCTCCACTTTGTCCGCGTCGTACAGCATGACGCCGAGGTAGCGGATTCTGCCAACACACGTCTCAGAGCAGATGGTCGGCAGTCCCGCCTCCAAACGCGGAAAGCAGAGTGTGCATTTTTCCGCTTTGTTTGTTTTCCAGTTAAAATAGACTTTTTTATAAGGACAGGATGAGACGCAATATCTCCATGAACGGCAGGCGTTTTGATCCACGAGCACAATGCCGTCTTCCTCGCGTTTGTACATGGCGCCGGACGGGCAGGATGAGACGCACGCCGGGTTGATGCAGTGCTCGCAAATACGCGGCAGATACATCATAAAGACTTCATCGAATTCCGTTTTGATCGATTCCTCCATTTTTTGCACGTTTGGATCTTCAAGCCCCGTAATGTGGCCGCCCGCGAGATCATCCTCCCAGTTCGGGCCCCATTCGATATTCATGAAATCCCCCGTCAGTGACGATTTCGGGCGCGCCACCGGCTGGTGTTTTTTCTGCGGACTGTTTGTTAATGTTTCATAATCATAATTCCAAGGTTCATAGTAATCATCAATCGTCGGCTGATTCGGATTATAGAAAAGGCCTGCCAGCCGATTCGTTTTCGGGCCGGATTTCAGCCCGAGCTTTCCTTTTTTTAAAGTCCAGCCGCCTTTATATTTGTCCTGATCCTCCCATTGCTTCGGGTAGCCGATGCCCGGCTTTGTTTCTACATTATTGAAGTACATATATTCCGCACCGGAGCGGTTTGTCCACGTGTTTTTGCAGGTGACGCTGCATGTGTGGCAGCCGATGCATTTATCCAAGTTCATGACCATACCGATTTGCGCTTTAATCTTCAAGCCAATCGACCTCCTTCAGCTTGCGGATGACGACATTCAGGTCACGCTGGTTCCCTGTCGGACCGTAATAATTAAAGCCGTAGCTGAGCTGGGCGTAGCCTCCGATCATCTGTGTCGGCTTGACGTGAATCCTTGTCGGGCTATTATGGGTGCCGCCCCGGTTATTCGTCAGCTTTGTGCCGGGCACGTTGATGTGGCGGTCCTGAGCATGATGCATAAACGCCATCCCTTTAGGAATCCGGTGGGACAAAACAGCTCTCGCGACGACAACACCGTTTCGGTTGAAACATTCAATCCAATCATTGTCCTTGATATCCGTGTCCTCTGCGTCATCTTTATTCATCCACACGGTCGGCCCTCCGCGGAACAGCGTCAGCATCGGCAGGGAATCGAAATACATGCTGTGGACGGACCATTTATTATGCGGCGTCAAATAGTTGAGGACGATTTCTCTCCCCTCCTGATCAGGCCGCTTGCTCAGAAACGGACGGTGCTGAAGGATCGGTTTAAATGTCGCCATCGTTTCACCGAATTCCATCATCAGTTCATGATCGACATAGTAGGATTGTCTGCCCGTCAGTGTCCGCCATGGGATTAATTTTTCCACATTTGTCGTAAACGGCGAGTATCTGCGCCCCCCTTTTTCTGAGCCGGTAAAGGCCGGAGAGGTGATGACCGTTTTCGGCTGGGCTGTAATTTGCTCGAACGTAAAGCATTCTTCCTCCCGCTCTTCCGCAAGGTCTTTCAGCTTCAGATTTGTGATGTTTTCAAGTGACTCCCATGCTTTGACGGCGACTTTTCCATTTGAAGTGGACGACAGGGTTAAAATCGCTTCCGCCGCCTGCTTTGCTTCACTTATATTCGGGCATCCCTTTGCAACACTGTCCGTTTCGGTTTCTCCCAGTCTCTTTTTGAGTGATTCATATTCATCGGCTATCGACCAGCTCATGCCTTTTGTTCCGCTCGGTTTTAAAGCAGCGTTTGGACCGAGCGCGGTCATTTTATGAAAAATATGCTTGTAATCCCGTTCGACGACTTGGATATTCGGCATCGTTTTTCCCGGAATCGCTTCACATTCACCTTTGCTCCAGTCATTGATTTTGCCGAACGGCTGGGCCAATTCCTGCATGGTGTCATGAAGGAGCGGCGTCGCGACAACCTCTTTCACCGGCTCCATCTCGACTTCTTCCGCAAGATCGGAAACCGCTTTTGAGAGGGCTTTGAAAATATCCCAGTCTGACCTCGATTCCCACGGTGCCGAGATGGCCGGAGCAAAAGGGTGAATGAACGGATGCATATCCGTACTGCTGAGATCGTGTTTTTCATACCATGTCGCCGCCGGCAGCACGATATCGGAATACAGCGCCGTACCCGCCATTCGAAAATCAAGATTGATTAACAAGTCAAGCTTTCCTTCCGGCGCCTGCTCCCGCCATTTGATTTCTTCAGGACGGATGCTGTCGCTGTCGTCATTCATCAAACCGTTTGTCGTCCCCAGCAGATGCTTGAGAAAATATTCGTGCCCTTTTCCTGAGCTGGAGATCAGATTGGCCCGCCATACGAAGAGATTCCTTGGGAAGTTCACTTCATTGTCAGGATCTTCAATCGCGAATTTCAGCTTTTTCTCTTGAAGCTGTGAGGCCACGTACGCACCGACGTCTTCTGGTGCCGCCGCCCCCGCTTTTTCAGCTTCTTTGTACAAATCAATGCCGTTTTGATTGAATGTCGGATAAGACGGCAGCCATCCTAATCTGGCAGCCAGCACATTGTAATCAGCGTGATGCTTGTAGCGGGATGACGCAGCAATCGGTGAAGCCAAATCGCTGATCGGCTGGTCCTCATAACGCCACTGATCTGTCTCAAAGTAGAAAAATGAGGTGCCGTTTTGCTGCTTAGGCACGCCTTCCCAGTCCTTTGCAGTTGCAATCGTCTGCCATCCTTCAGCGGGACGGAGCTTTTCCTGTCCCACATAATGAGCCCAGCCTCCGCCGTTTACGCCTTGCGCGCCTACGAGTAAAACAAGATTTAACACCGCACGGTAGATCGTGTCGGAGTTGAACCAGTGGTTGATCCCCGCCCCGACGATAATCATGGATCTGCCGTCCGTATCGATCGCATTTTGGGCAAACTCCCTGGCAATCTGAATGACGGCTTCTCTTTTAATTCCTGTGATCCGTTCCTGCCAGCCAGGTGTAAACGGACGAGGATCATCATAGGATACAGCTGCTTGTTTGCCGATGCCCCGGTTCACGCCGTAGTTGGCCAATATCAAGTCAAACACGGTCGTGACGTACACCTCTTCGCCATTCAGGTTTACTTTTTTAATCGGAAGATCCCGCTCAAGCACTTTGTTTCCGTCATTTGAAAAATACGGAATGCGCACCGTGCCAATTTCGTCCTCTATTCCAAGTACAGAGAGACGGGGCTCGATCTGTTCCCCGGTGTCTTCATCGATCATATGCAGGTTCCATTTCTTCTGACCGTCCCAGCGGGAGCCCATTGTTCCTTGCGGTATGGCAAACGCGCCTGTCTGTTCATTCCAGACCGCGGGCTTCCACTGATCATGCTTTGTCTGCCGCCCGATGTCCTTCGCATGCAGAAACCGCCCCGCTGTATACACGCCATTTTTTTTTGACAGGGTAACGAGGAATGGAAAATCCGTGTATTGCTTTGCATACTTGATAAAATGCTCTGTCTCTTGATTCACGTAAAATTCCTGCAAAATGACGTGACCCGTTGCCATCGCAAGCGCCCCGTCAGTCCCTTGGCGGATACTCAGCCAGTCATCGGCGAACTTGGAGGATTCCGCAAAATCCGGGCTGACTGAAATGACCTTGGCGCCTTTATAGCGGGCTTCCGCCAAAAAATGCGCATCAGGCGTTCTCGTCAAAGGAACGTTTGAGCCCCATGTGATGATATAGCCGGAATTGTACCAATCACTGCTTTCCGGAACGTCCGTCTGGTCACCCCAAATTTGCGGGGACGCCGGGGGAAGATCCGCATACCAGTCATAAAAACTGAGCATTGGGCCGCCCATTAAAGACATAAACCGGGAGCCTGACGCATGGCTGATCATGGACATCGCCGGAATCGGGGAAAAACCGACATTCCGGTCAGGCCCGTATTTCATCACTGTATACAGCAGAGAGGCCGAGATCAGCTTCAGCACCTCCGGCCATTCAGCGCGCACAAAACCGCCTTTCCCTCTTGCCTGTTTATAAGACTTCGCTTTTTCAGGGTGTTCGACGATTGATTTCCAGGCATCCAATGGATTTTGATGAGCCTGCAATGCTTCCCGCCACAAATTGATCAGCACACCGCGCACGTATGGGTATTTCACACGCAGCGGGCTGTAGATGTACCACGAAAAACTGGCCCCCCGCGGACAGCCTCTCGGCTCGAAATCAGGCATATCCGGACCTGTAGATGGATAATTCAAGTTTTGTCCTTCCCACGTGACAATTCCGTTTTTCACGTAAATATTCCAGCTGCAAGACCCCGTGCAGTTGACACCGTGGGTGGAGCGAACGACTTTGTCGTACTGCCATCTGTTTCTGTATACATTCTCCCAATCACGATCTTCTTGGGTGGTTTGGCTATGATTATTTGAATGATGTTCGATAGGAGAAAAATAGTTTAATCTCCTGAACAACGGACTCATTTTCTTTTTCTTCATGATCGTTCACTCCTTCCGAGTCAGGTGATGCTATGTACACTATAAACAGAGACATCATGTTACCTTGTGAACTATGTCACACACTCTGCTTTTTTCACAAAACGTCCACATACAGAAGAAGGAAGGGCGCCTGAATCATTTAGCCGCCTTAGATTCAAAGAAAAACCCGGCTCTATTTAAGAACCGGGCTCTGCGCTTTCATCCTGTGATGTATGGAGATACCGTAAAAACAATTGATAGGAACAAAAGACATTTTGCTGAAGCATCGCCAAAAAGTTCATTTGCAGCCGCGGATGGTAAGACATCATTTGCTTGAACATAGAATATGGAATATGGAGTGCCAGAATGTCCGGGGAAGCATTAACTGAGATAAAAGGCGATAGAGACAGTCCGCCTTTTTCATCAACCGGAAACACAGCGCCTTTTTCCCACAGCGCAACGGTTTGCGAGCCTTCAGGGAGCCTGCTGTCCTTAAAACGGATACTGCCTTTTAATACGATATATACGGATTGTGAATGAAGAAAGGATGGAGACTGATCAGACGAGCCGCGGATAAACGTCCCGTTTTTCAATAAGGCTGCGACGATGGACAGAGGCACTTCATTAAACATAGGAAGTTGTTTCAGACATAATAAATAGTCACACTGATTCATAGGAAAGCCTCCCGTGCTAAGGATAGCTTTAGTGTAGCCCGATTGAGCCTGCACGGCAGGAATATAGTTCACAGCTTGTATGATGAATGTCACTTATCAGGAGGATGCCTGCATTTATAATGAAGTAAAAAGGAGGATTTTGATGAAGGCGATGATTCCGAAGCAGCACGGCGCATGGGCGATGCTGCTGATTCCATTTTTACTCGGCATGGTCAAGGGAGGCCCGGTTTTCTGGCATATTCCGCTCTTTCTAGGCTGGCTTTTCCTTTATTTGACGGTTTATCCCGTTTCACTTGCCTTGAAAAAGAAACAGCTCAAACCCTATCAAAAGTGGATATGGTACTACGGTGTACCGGCCTGCTGCTTTCTGACCGTTTCTGCCGTTCATAAGCCCCATCTCATCTGGGTGGGCGTTTCTTTACTGCCGCTGTTTCTTATCCATATGCATTATGCCCGCCGAAAAAACGAACGAGCGCTGACGAACGATGCTGCGGGTGTCCTGTTCTTTTGTTCAGGCGGGCTTGCGAGCTGCTGGCTGGGAACGGGAGCCCTTGACGGCTGGGCTTGGTTTCTATTCTTGCAATCTGCTTTATTTTTTATCGGAAGTTCTTTTTATGTGAAATCAGTCATCCGTGAGAGAAAAAACAGAACATTTGCATACTGGTCATGGGGATATCATCTGCTCCTTCCCTTATTATCGGCTCTTCTCGGTGCAGGCTGGGCGTTTTTTGCTTTTATCCCAAGCAGTTTGCGGGCATGGTATTTTCACGGGAGAGATTGGTCCGCGAAAAAAATCGGCATTCTTGAAATCGCAAACGCCGGCTTCTTTTTCGCGGTCATGTGTACATATATGGCGTAATAAAAAACAAGGACAGCGGCTGTCCTTGTTTTTTCAGTCAATATTACAGATCTCCAGCGGACAGTTTTCACACTCGATCTCACATCGTAAATAGTCCCGCTTGTGCAAAATAATTTTCCCGGCTTCGTCTATCGAAATAACCCCTTGTTTGCGAAGGTCTCCCAGCATGCGGTTGACGCTTTCTCTCGCCGCCGCGCAAAACTTAGCCAAATCCTGATTTGTCAGCACAATGTTGATCAGAATCCCGTCGCTTCGTTCCACCCCGTAGCTGTTTGATAAGCGGATAAGAGTAGAATAGAGCGCCCCTTTTTTGCCGTGAAGAAGCAGATCCCTGATTTTGGACTGAATTTTCCGGAGATGGGTGCTCATCCATTTCATAAATTCAAAAGTCAAATCACCATTTTGGATTAATTCCTTTTCCAGCTTGTTTTTATTAATGACGAGCACCTCGCCACCCTCTAACACTTTTGCGCTGAGCATATATCTCGGCTCTTCTGTAAACAATGTCAGTTCCCCGACAATATCGTTTTTTTGGCAGATTCTAAGCGTCAGGTCTTTGCCGTCAGATGTCAGCTTGCCGATTTCAATAAGTCCTGATTGGATCAGATAAAGCTCTTCTGCATCCATTCCTTCTTGAAACAAATACGTGTGTTTTTTCATTTTCCTTTTCGTGCTGATCGATTTCAGCAATTCATGGAGTTCGCGGGAAAGAAGTTCTTTATCAGATTTTCGGACAGAGAGAATATTCATGAACTCACCTCGAAGAAAGTCACGTTGCGTATGTTTATTGTAACGTGACTTGATTTGCACTCATCCAGGAAAAACTAACAATCTTGTGAATGGATCATTATGAATGGAGGCTCTGACTGCTTCTCTCTGTATGTGTTTTCATTTTTTCCTGCCAATACATCCAGATCACAAGGACAAAGCTCGCCAACGCAACCTCCGAAAGCGCCATAAAGCCGATGGCATATTGGCCTGTTGCCTGAAATACACTTGCCAGAATCAGCGGAGGGAAAAAGCCGCCCAGTCCGCCCATAGCAGACACAATCCCGTTGGCAATTCCCGCCTGCTTTGAAAAATAGAAAGGCACCAGTTTAAATACCGTTCCGTTCCCAATACCTGAGCAGACCGCCACCGTTAATGACCCAAACGCATAAAGGCCGATCGCCGGCGAGAATGACAGCATAACGCCTGATAGCGTAAGACCCGCGAAAACGAACATCAAAATGCGGAGCGGGTTCATTTTATCAGCAAGAAATCCTCCCGCAGGCCTGAGCAGCGTAGAGACCGCAATAAAGCCGGCCGTCCGCAGACCGGCATCCGCCGGGGTCAGCCCAAAATGCTCAACCAAAAAGTTCGGAAGATAGATAGTAAAGGCGACAAAGGCGCCAAACGTAATAAAATAAAACAGGCTCAAAAACCAAAGCACATGATTTCGGTAAACGGCTTTCATTTGAGTTTTTACGGAAACTTTGACCTTCTTTTCATGCCGGTCGCCGAATAAAACGTGCAGTAATGCGAATACAGCCAGCAAAACCAGATACATCTGCACGGTTGCTTTCCATCCCGCAGCTTGAGCAATAACCGGCGCCGCAAATGTGGTAATGGCGGTGCCGATGTTTCCGGCACCGTAAATTCCATTGACGGCACCGTGCTTTTCTTTCGGATAATATTTCGGAAG
Organism: Bacillus sp. Bwzl_19; assembly: GCF_054900515.1. Classification (NCBI taxonomy): domain Bacteria; kingdom Bacillati; phylum Bacillota; class Bacilli; order Caryophanales; family Bacillaceae; genus Bacillus; species Bacillus sp. Bwzl_19. Next base: position 3,353,913 of record NZ_CM142729.1, read on the forward strand.
GGAGGTCACTCCAATGGAGAATACCGCTCCGCCGATCCCTAAGAAAAAGCCGCCCGCGATTAAATCAAACAGAGAATCCGCGATACTGATCCAAAACACAGGAAACAAAAGCAGGATGAAGCTGATCATAAACATCAGCCGCGCCCCATACCTGTTCGTCAAATACCCTAATGGAATGCGGAGAAGCGATCCGAGAATAACGGGAATCGCCGTCACCAATGAAATCTCGCCTTTGCTTAAATGAATATCTGATGTCATTTGGGAAATGAGTGATGAAATCAGCACCCACACCATAAACCCTGCCACTAAGCTTAATGACTGCAATGATAATTGAATATGTTGACGATTGATCATTCGGCTTGCCCCTTTCACTGATTCAATATCAGTCTTATCATACAAAAACTCGGTGTACAGGATTGTGAATTACATCACACGCTTTATATGCAAAAAAAAGACAAAGCCCGAAGACTTTGTCCTTTCATGATGATTACATTTTTTCCGGAGCCGATACGCCGATCAGCTGAAGCGCGTTGTTCAGCGTAATTTGCGTCGCTTTCATTAAAGCCAGACGCGCGCGGCTCTTCTCTTTATTTTCAGGATCGATGACTTTTTCCGCATTGTAGAAGCTGTGAAGAGCGGATGCCAAATCATAAATGTAGTTGGTGATCCGGTGCGGGATGCGTTTTTCCGCCGCCTCCGCCACAGCTTCAGGGAATCCGCCGATCGTTTTCAGCAGATCGTATTCTTTTTCTGATTGAATATGGCTGAAATCAAGATCTGCCGCCGGTTTAAGTCCCTGCTCTTCCCCTTGGCGTAGCATGCTGCAAATACGGGCATGCGCGTATTGCGCGTAATACACAGGGTTTTCGTTTGATGTAGATACGGCAAGATCCAGGTCAAAATCCATATGCGTATCGGCGCTGCGCATCGCGAAGAAATAACGGACCGCGTCAAGGCCGACCTCTTCAATCAGGTCACGCATCGTTACGGCTTTCCCCGTACGTTTGCTCATCTTCATTTTTTCGCCGTTTTTATATAAATGAACGAGCTGAATGATTTCAACTTCCAATGTGCCTTTTTTGTAACCGAGCGCTTCAATTGCCGCTTTCATACGTGGAATATAGCCGTGGTGATCCGCGCCCCACACATTGATGAGCTTGTCGAAGCCGCGGTCAAGCTTGTCTTTATGGTATGCGATGTCCGGAAGCAGATAAGTGTATGAGCCGTCTTTTTTGATCAGCACACGGTCTTTGTCGTCACCGAACGTTGTGGAACGGAACCATGTCGCGCCGTCCTCTTCGTATACATGGCCCTTTTCGCGAAGCGCCTCAAGCGCCTGATCGATTTTTCCGTTTTCGTACAGTGATGTTTCAGAATACCATACGTCAAACGGCACGCGGAAATTCTCCAGGTCGGAGCGGAGTTTATCAAGCTCGTACTTTAAGCCGTATTCACGGAAAAACGCCTGACGTTCGCTCTCCTCTTCATGTACGAAGCGGTCACCGAAATCTTCGGCAAGCTTTTTCCCGATAGCGATAATATCTTCGCCCCGGTAGCCGTCTTCCGGCATCGGTTTTTCAAGACCGAGCGCCTCAAAATAACGGACTTCAACGGAGAGCGCCAGATTGTTAATCTGATTGCCCGCATCATTAATATAGTATTCGCGGCTCACATCATAGCCCGCTTTAGAAAGCACGCTGCACAGCACGTCACCTACTGCCGCGCCGCGCGCATGGCCTAAGTGAAGATCTCCCGTCGGGTTGGCGGACACGAATTCCACCTGAATCTTTTCGCCTTGTCCGACGTTTGTCTCTCCGTAATGTTCACCGGCTTCAAGCACGGACGGAATCAGTTTTGTTAAGTAGCCGTTGTTCATGTAAAAGTTGATGAAGCCCGGCCCCGCAATATCCATCTTTTCAATGGAAGCCTTGCCTTTATCAAATGCCGCCACGATCTCCTCGGCAATTTGGCGCGGCGCTTTTTTGGCGATTCTCGCCAGCTGCATCGCCATGTTTGTGGAATAATCACCGTGTGTTTTGTCTTTCGGCGTTTCTAACAGTACGCTTGGAATCTGGCTTTCTTCCGCCAGGCCCGCTTTCAGAACGGCCGCTTTGATTTCTTCCTTCAGCACGTCCTTCATTTGTTCCGCAATATTCATGCGTGAGTTCCTCCCTCATACGTGATCGTCATATTATGTAAATGCTGCTGCTCGTCTCCGACATGCATGTCATATGCGATGCTGATTCGGCCTTTTTCTTCACCGAGATCAGATTGAATCGATTTTGTGCTTGTTTCCAGCTCAAGCTCACCAAATGACATTTTATATTTCGTAATTGTGGAAGCTCCCGTTATGAAACGCTGATTCATTTTAACAGCGCCTGACCTCATGATCAGGACTTCGCCTTCGCTCACCTTCACAATCGTTTTTACTTTGCCTAGGTCGTGTTCTTCATAATAAGATAGATACACTTTTTGTTGTTTTACATAGTAAAATCCGGTAGTACGGAATTCGATGACTTCCTCATTTCCGTCATCCTCGATCACAGACTTCACATGGAGTGTTATCGGTGTCTCTTGCTTCATTTTGACACGTCCTTTTCATCATTCCACTTTGACTTGAATAGTATAATCATTCAGCTTGTAAACTTCAACTGCTTCTATCTTACCATCATTGCTCATTAGATTTGAAGATAAACCTCATAAAAAGCAGTTCCTTATGAGAAGAGAAAATCATATCACTATGTCACCCAATCCGTGAAAAACATGACAGCAGCTTTTCAGAAACTCACACAGTCTCATCGAAGCTGCTGCGACTTCCAGCAACATAGATTGTGCAGGAGCTATAAAAACGTCCGCCAAACACACGTGATGGCTTCTGTATTATGCCAAGTCATCATATTCGGCTGCGTGTTCGAAATCGTCAAGGCCGTCCCTTGCCGTATCAACGGGACTCGCGGTGTTACTGATTTTGTATTTATTGTATTTTATGCGGACGAACTTGCTGCAGCTTTTCCAGCATGACAGCCTGTTCAAAAAAGGGCTTGCGGGAGCGCTGACAGGAGCCGGGGTTTGGTGGATGCTCAGTTTCACCATAAGTGAACTGCTGTTTTTGATCATCCTGGCTGCCATCCAGCAGATCGGCTCATTTATTTATAAACGATTGTCTTATCCCAGCTCTGCTTCTCTCGATCTATGAAATCGCTACATTGCAATCGCAGACGGACCCGCGCCAACCGGGATCACCGTCACAGCTGTATAATCGCTCGTGCGGTACACGGTCACGGTATTGTCGTCGGGCTGTGCTGCATAAATGTACTGATTATCAGGTGTTACGGCGAGATCAGAGACGCCGGGGAGAGAGGCAGTTGTTATAAAAGTATGCTGCGCTGTATCTACGACAGTGAGATTCTCTGGGGATGCCTCAAAATAGGGCTCAAGGAAAAACGCACGAGTCCCATCAGCAGAAAAAACAATTGTAATTAAACCGTCAAACAGTCTGTTAATTCGTGAAGATTCGCTAAATATTGTCAAATCTATCACAGAAACGGCATTCGGCCCTAGCTCACCATTTTCCAGATAAGCAAAATTCCCTATTATCGGGGTTACAATTAAATTTGGTGTTTCAAAGTTACTTAAACTTTCGATCAGCTGTCCGGTGTTTAAGTCATATTTATTAACGACCCAAATTACAGAGTTGGTCGTATAGAAAAACTGTCCGTTAGGGTCTAGGGCAAAATCGTCCGCAGCGGGTGACACCGTGAACGTATTGGTAATGGTTTGCGAGGAAATATTAATTTCATAAACGGAGCTGCCTCCTGCGAGAATATAAGCAAATTCTCCCCCAGTTTCAAACTGGATTTTTCTGGGGGCTCCTACAAGAGGGATGGTTTGTGTAACCGTTAATGTTTCGTTGTTAATGATCGACACAAGATTCGCATTCCTATGGAGAACATACGTATACGCTTTATCCAAGGTAACACCCAAATCAGTCGGGATATCAGATAAAGAAATGGTACTTACAAGAGTATTCACGTCAGCATCAATGACAGAAACCGTGCTGTCTCCAGTGTTTGCAGTAAACACGTAAGATCGATGATCCGGTTCCGGCACAAGCACAATCGTGCCTGTCACCGATAAAGGACTGCCATAGAATGGCAGAACGACAACAAGGTTCTCGATCGTAATGTCACTGACATCCGGGCAATCATCGGGTTCATCAGAATAATAGACGACTTGGTCAATCTCTGCATTGCGGATGACAGAAACAGACCCGTCCCCTTGTCCATATTGATTTCGCACTGGTGAGACACTGACGAGAAGCGTAACAGTTCCCTGCAGGCGCACTGCGAATTGAACACCGATTTCATCAGGCTCAGGCCCCGTCTCAATGAAACAGCGTTCAATGACACAAGAAAGGCTGTCTGCATTCCACGTCACGTTTGCAACAGCTTCAGCCGGATCAACAACAAACCCCTCAGGCAATTCAATCGGCGCTTGAAACATCGCTTCACGGCTTGCTTCTTCCTCGCAAAAACATAAACAATCTTCTTGTGCGGCTCCTGCTTTTTCTTTAAAGGAAAGCATGTTATTTCTCATATCTTCACTTCCTTTTCAGACATACACTGCTCACGCAGATACAACAGAATATGGAAGATGTATTTGTTTGCTTGTACAAATTGTCGGGGATAATAGCGGATTTTTGAAGTGATATCCGCAGACATGCGGTTTTAAAAAGAAAACATTGCGGTTTTTTTGCGCTATCCTTCCGAATGAAAATGATAAAATATGTCATATACATAACGTGGAAGGGAGGGATTCGGAATAGTGGCGAGTGTTGTATCGTCTTCAGCGGTTGGAGAAAAAATCAACGAATGGTATATGTACATTCGAAGGTTCAGCATCCCGGACGCCGAGTACTTGCGGAGAGAAATCAAAGAAGAGCTTGCAAGCCTGGAAGATGACCAGGATCTTCATCTGTACTATTCTCTCATGGAATTCCGCCACAATCTGATGCTGGAATACCTCGAACCGCTGGAATCGCAGCGGATAGAAGAACAGCCGAGACTATCGGATCTGCTCGCGGATATTGATAAAAAGCAGGCCCGGCTGACCGGACGCCTTGATTATTATTTTAATTTTTTCCGGGGGATGTATGAGCTGGAATGCCGTGAATATCTTTCAGCGATTCAGTTTTTTAAGAAAGCTGAAAGCAAATTGACGTACGTTACAGATCAGATAGAAAAAGCGGAATTTTACTTTAAGATGTCAGAGTCCTACTATTATATGAAGCAGACTTATTTTTCTATGGATTATGCCCGGCAGGCTTATAAAATTTATCATAAGCAGGAGGCATATAATATAAGGGTGCTTCAGTGCCATTCATTGTTCGCTACCAACTTTCTTGACTTAAAGCAATATGATGAAGCAATTCAGCATTTTAAAAAAGCTTATGCCATGGCAGAGGCAGAACAGCAGCCTCAATTAATGGGCCGGACTCTATATAATATCGGGCTTTGTTTTAACAGCCAAGAAAATTACAAACCAGCCATTGACTACATCAAACGGGCAATAGCTGTTTTTGAAGATGGGAACATCATCACTTCTCTTCCGCAAGCCTATTTCTTAATCACACAAATACATTATAAAATCGGAAATATGGCCATAGCCAGGCAATATCATGACAAAGGAGTATCTTACGCGAAGGAGGCGGAAGATTCATTATATATAGCGGAGTATGAATTTTTAGAATCTTTGTACGTCGGTGAGCCTGATGAAGAAGCAATTATGGAATGTTTTGACTTCCTCAAGGATAAATTGATGTATGCTGATCTTGAAGATTTTGCCTTAGATGTGGCAAAATATTACCACGAGAGAGAAAATTTCGAGAAGGCTTCCGCATATTTTTTAAAAGTGGAAGAAACAAGACAGCAAATTCAAGGAGGTGTGAAGTTGTATGAAATTGAAGTATAAATTAGTACTTACTTGCTTAGCTGTAGGCACTGTTTTTGTTTCAGCCGACATCGCAAGTGCACCGGAACATCAATTTGAAGTTGCTCAGCGCGGAATGATTTAAAAATTAAACTTGATAGCAGCCAACATCTTACGGCTGTTTTTTTATCTGTTCTTCCTTATTAAAAACCCGGAACAAAGGCTGCTTCTGCCCTGTTATTCCGGGTTTTCTTCTTTCTACTTCACAAACCCAAGCAGCATTTCACGAATCATCTTGCTTGCCGTGTTTGCGGTTTGTTCGGAGTGGTCATAGATCGGCGCGACTTCTACAAGGTCAGCTCCTTTTACGCTGACTTCTGAGCGGGCGATTTCATGGATGGACGCGAGCAATTCCTTAGACGTGATGCCTCCTGCGTCAACCGTGCCCGTTCCCGGCGCATGAGCGGGGTCAAGAACGTCGATATCGATGGTGACATAAACAGGACGTCCCGCGAGCTGCGGCAGCACTTTTTTCAGCGGCTCAAGCACTTCAAACTTAGAAATGTGCATGCCGTTTTCTTTCGCCCATTCAAATTCTTCCTTCATTCCGGAACGGATGCCGAATGAAAATACGTTTTGCGGCCCGATAAGCTCGGCCGCTTTGCGGATCGGTGTAGAGTGGGAAAGCGGCTCGCCTTCATAATCCGTGCGCAGGTCTGTGTGCGCGTCAAAATGAATGATGGCAAGGTCCGGAAACTTCTTATACATGGCTTTAATGACAGGCCATGACACAAGGTGCTCCCCTCCCATGCCGAGCGGGAACTTTCCTTTTTCTAAAATGCTGTCCACGTATTCCTCAATCATATCAAGGCTTCTTTGCGGATTGCCGAACGGAAGCGGAATGTCGCCGGCGTCAAAGAAATTCAAATCAGCCAAGTCACTGTCGAGATACGGGCTGTATTCTTCAAGACCGATAGACACCTCGCGGATTCTCCCCGGGCCGAACCGTGAACCCGGGCGGTAGCTGACCGTCCAATCCATCGGCATGCCGTAGAGGATGGCGTCCGCCTCTTTCCAATCGGGGCGGCTTGCGATAAATACTTTTCCTGAATATGCTTCATCAAACCTCATGATAAAACCCTCGCTTTCCTGTAAAAAAGCGCAAGATTCGCTCCTGCGCCGTACGTTTTTATTTAATTAAGTCGCTCACAAATTTCGGAAGAACAAATGCCGCTTTGTGAAGCTCTTTCGTGTAATACTTCGTATCGATATCAAAGAAACGGCTGTCTTCCACTTCAAGCGGATCATACTTTTTAGAACCGATCGTAAATGTCCACAGACCGCTTGGGTACGTCGGGATATTAGCCGTATACAGACGGGTGATCGGGAAGATTTCTTTCACATCGCGCTGTACGTTTGTAATCAGCTCCGGTGTAAACCACGGATTGTCCGTCTGCGCGACGAAGATGCCGTCTTCTTTTAACGCCTTGGAAATTCCGGCATAGAAACCTTTTGAGAACAGATTGACGGCCGGTCCGACCGGTTCTGTTGAATCAACCATAATGACGTCGTATTCATTTTCTGATTTCGCGATGTGCATGAAGCCGTCATCGACTCTCACGTCTACGCGCGGATCATCCAGCTTGCCCGCAATAGATGGAAGGAATTTTTTAGAGTATTCAATGACCTTGCTGTCAATGTCGACAAGCGTCGCTTTTTTTACGCCCGGGTGCTTCAGAATCTCTCTGATGACGCCGCCGTCTCCGCCGCCGACAACGAGGACGTTTTCCGGATTCGGGTGTGTAAATAACGGTACGTGCGCAACCATTTCATGATAGACGAACTCGTCCTTTTCAGAAGTCATGACCATTCCGTCTAAGAACAGCATGTTGCCGAATTCTTCTGTCTCCACCATTTCCAGATGCTGAAATTCAGTCTGTTCCGTATGTAATGTTTGTTTCACCTTTAATGTAATGCCGAAGTTCTTCGTCTGCTTCTCCGTATACCAAAGCTCGCTCAATTGTCATCTCCCTTTCAAGGCTTATTTCATTTATTGTAAGCGTCTGTTTCGCTTTTATTCCGGTTAAAATCTCATTTTCACCTAAGGAAAAAGTATAGAGGATGGGAGGGAAAAAGTAAAGATGTGTCCGGCTTGCGATGTTTAAAAAACCCCCTTTTTTCACATAATAATAGAATCATGAAAAAGGGGGTTCCCAAAAGTGGATAAAGTATCTGGAAAACAGCTCAGAATCACGTTCAAAATCATCCGCGCCTGCATCTTTCTGACATTGATGGGCGGAATGCTGGCCGGCGTCTGCTTCACATCCATTCTTCTTGCAGCGAAATGGCAGGGAGCCCCCTCCGTCCGGGTTCCTCAGTCTACGATTCTTTATGCAAATGACGGCTCAAAGCTGGGTGAGACCGATTTCGGGGAAAAACGCTACTGGGTCCGGTTGAAAGATATCAATCCGATAGCGGTGCAGGCCGCCATTGCGGTAGAGGATCAAAACTTTTACAGCCACCATGGTTTTGATTACCGGCGGATGGCCGCCGCCGCGCTTGCTGACATAAAGGCAATGGCCAAGGTTCAGGGCGCCAGCACCATTACCCAGCAATACGCGAGAAATCTCTACCTTGAGCATGATAAGACATGGAAACGAAAATGGAATGAAGCATTTTACACGATCCGCCTTGAACAGAACTATTCTAAAAACGAGATTTTAGAAGGTTATGTAAATACGATATATTACGGCCACGGCGCATACGGAATTGAAGCCGCCTCCCGCCTGTATTTCGGCAAACACGCCAAAGATCTGAACGATGCGGAAGCCGTGCTTTTGGCGGGCATTCCGAAAGGCCCGTCCGGCTATTCGCCTTATATCAGCGAAAAGAAAGCCAAACAGCGCCAGAAAACCATTCTTCGACTGATGACCGAACAGAAAATGATATCAAAAGCAAAAGCGGAAAACCTTAAGAAAGCCCCGCTTGCCTACAAGCCGCTGAAAAACAGAACCGCGGCGAAAACGGCGCCTTATTTTTACGATGATGCGATGAAAGAACTTGAGAAAAAGCTCGGCATGACGCGCGAACAGCTGGCAACGAGCGGGCTTCGTGTTTATACGACGCTTGATAAGCGCATGCAGCGGATCGCAGAAAACACTGTGGCACATACGATCCGTACCGGCTCTGACATTCAGGTCGGCTTTTCCGCAATTGATCCGGCAACAGGGCGCGTGCTTGCGCTGCTCGGCGGACGTGACTACGAAAAAAGCCCGTTTGACCGGGCGACACAGGCGAAACGGCAGCCGGCTTCCACGATCAAGCCGCTTTTGTACTACAAAGCAATTCAAAGCGGCTTTACACCGGTCACGCTGATGAAAAGCGAAGAAACAGAGTTCCAGATTGACGACAACGGAGACACCTATTCTCCAAGCAATTACAACGGCTACTACGCCAATAAACCGATTACCCTGCTTCAGGCGCTTGCGTTATCAGACAACATTTATGCCGTGAAGACCCATCTCTTTCTCGGCATGAATAAGCTCGTGTCAGCGGCGAAGGAATTCGGCATCAGCGAGCATTTAAAGCCCCTTCCGTCTCTGGCGCTCGGAACTGAACCCGTGCGCCCGATTGAAATGGTCAATGCCTACGCGATGCTCGCAAACGGGGGAAAACAAATCACCCCTTCATTTATCACAAAAGTGACGGATACCGCCGGCAACGTCTTGTATGAACAGCCGCGCAGGCATCAACAGGTTCTTGATAAAAAAGCAGCTTTTGTAACGGCAAGCATGATGACTGGCATGTTTGATAAGGATTTAAACGGCTATACTTCCGTCACAGGACGCACCATTTCAGACAGGCTGACCCGAACCTACGGCGGGAAATCGGGCACGACGAGCGCGGACAGCTGGATGATCGGTTTTAATCCCGCTCTTGCTGCCGGCGTATGGACAGGCTATGACAAAAGCAGCACGATTGATTCAGTTGAGGAAAAAAGCTATGCGAAGACCATTTGGGCGGATTTTATGGAGAAAGCGCTCAAAGGAGAACCGGAAATGGCGTTTAAACCGCCGAAGGGCGTCACGGGCGTCTACATTGATCCCGCTTCCGGCTACACATCAGGACCAGGATGCGCCGCAAAGCATTATACGTATTTTATCGCAGGCACAGAGCCCGCGGATGTGTGCTTCGGTCCGGAACCGTCTAAAAAAGAGAAGGAACACGCCCCCGCCCGTAAAGAACCTCGGCAAAAAAAATGGTGGGATAAGTGGCTCGGCAAAAAAGACTAAGCCCGGTGCATCGCGCACCGGGCTTTAATCCGCATCTTCCTCAAGCACCCATGGGAGCAAAAGTGAAAAGTCGAGATGAATAATAGGATCAGGAAAATCCTTCGGTATAAAAAACCTTGTACTCGGCAAAGAAAACGAAAAGCGGATATCTCCCGCCTTCTCAATATGAGACTTCGGCCAGCCTTCGCCAAGGCGGCCGACAATCGGATAACTGCCCGCATAATGATGCAGGCCGTTTTCCTTTCCGATCTCCCCCACGTCGTGACAGACAGACGGACGAATCCCAAACTGTGTAAACAATCTTGTTTTCTCGGCGGGAAGGAGATTCATCGCCTCGGAGAAATTCCGGCAGTTCGCGCAATCGCATCGATCGTCCCATGGTTTTTCGTGTTGTTTTCTCGTTTCCGCCGCATCCGCCTCAATGACCCAAGGACCGATGTCAAATACGGTGAACATGATGAAACCTCCGCTTAAACATGAAAAACCCCGAGTCTTAGTTCGGCTCGGGACTTTCCATGTCCTGATTCTGTATCAACAGTTTACTCAGTACAATTGCGAAATAGTGCAAATATTTATAAGGTTCACAAAAAGTTCACAAATTATTTTTCTTCCGAAAGCAGACCCGTTTTCAATTCATCGGATGAACGGTCCCAGAGCCCTTGGTCATGCTTCTTCAGAAATTCAGCGAGCACCCGCTTTGAGCTGTCATCCATTTTGTCCACGATAATGCGGCGCTTCATTGATTTATCCATTAAATTCACATGCTCCGGCAATGACTTATAGCCTCTGCGAATACTTCTGTCCACGGTCATTTCACAAGCCGTCACACCCGCGTAATAAGGGCCTTCTTCTTTTCTGTCGATGGTGACCCATACGAGCCAGTACGGTTTTCCGTTCGGCACTTCATCCTTGTTCGGCAGGAATTTGATGCCTTTTTCCACGACACTGCGGGCGTGCATGGCGCCGATATCGACGAAGGCTTCCTTCTCTTCCACATCGACAAATACCGGAGAAATATTGTCAAGGCTCAGCGATCCGGCGCCGAAACCGCCATGTCCGTCGGTCGGATCACTTTTAATGATATTAAACCCGATTGATTTCTTCTTTTTTCCTTCTTCCATGAAAATACCCTCCTACAAAAGCGGTTGAAATATAATGGCAAATACTCTGAGAATCCAGTCTCTTCCCTCGCTTAACAGCGGCCACACGACATAGGAGCCGACCGGTGTCACAAACAGCACGAGGAACACGATAATCCCGTAGCTCTCAAATTGAGTCATTTTGGCGCGCACCCGCGGCGGCACGAGATCCTCAATAATCCGGTAGCCGTCAAGCGGAGGAAGCGGCAGCAGGTTGAATAAACACAGCGCAAGATTCAGCTGAATCCAAATAGAGAAAAAGCGGTCAAGCCCCATGCTGAATGCCGAAAGCAGCTCCATTCCGTAAGCATGCATCAACACTAGCAAAAAGAAACCGATAAAGGCAAGAAGCAGGTTGCTTACAGGCCCGGCGACGGAAACCAGCACTCCCGCCAGCCGCGGTCTTTTAAAGGCGCGGCGGTTCACCGGCACCGGCCGTGCCCAGCCGAAGCCCGCGACCAAAATAAGAATGGTTCCGAAAACATCAAGATGTTTAATCGGATTGAGCGTTAATCTTCCCTGTCTCGCCGCGGTATCATCACCGAACCGATACGCGACATATGCGTGCGCCAGTTCATGCATCGTAAATGCCACGATCAGCGTAATCACGACATAGGGCATAAGCTCCAGCGGATAATATAAAAATCTGTCCAAGTGTAAAAATCCCCTTTTTTAAAAAATGCAAGATTGTCCTCCGTTCAGTATACTATAAGTGACCTCTCTTCCAAAGAGAGGAAACGATAAAGGAGGAACAGCACCATGCCGCTCGTAACCGTTAAAATGCTTGAAGGCCGCACTGATGAACAAAAACGGAATCTGGTTGAAAAAGTAACAGAAGCCGTAAAAGAAACGACAGGCGCAGCCGAAGAAAAAATCATTGTCATGATTGAAGAAATGAGAAAGGATCATTACGCCGTCGCCGGCAAACGGATCAGCGACACGGAGTAATCCTTGATAAAGGCCGGCGCTGCTGTACGCAAGCCGGCTTATTTCACTACCTTTTCAACCAGGCTGAAAAAGGTTTTCTTTTCTTCCTCTGTCAATGCTTCGAACAGCTCGTCAATCAGCAGCTGCCGGTTTTCAATCATTTGCATGGCCGCCATTTTCCCTGATTCGGAAAGCGTCATCCACACTGTGCGGCGGTCTTCGTTATTTCTCGACCTTTCCACGAACCCTTCTTTCTCTAAATGATTGAGAGCGGTGGTCGTGGCAGAAGGCGATAATGTGACTTCCTGCAATATATCTTTAATCGTGCACGTGCCGTGCCGGTAAATAATCCTGAGAATAAATCCTCTAATATTGTTTATACTCTTCGGAATTGTCGCCTCATCAAGTTTTTTCGTGCTCTTTAAGTATTTTGTGAGAGCGTAATCCAGTACATTTGCTTGCAAGTTATCGTGCTTCATGCAGAAACTCCCCATTTCAAGATGCATCCATCATCATTTAATTGTTTTTATTACATTTTACTGATACCTTACGGAGAAAGTCAAAATTCCGGTCGGAACACCCGCAACTTTTATCCTGCCCTGTACAGACTTTTGTCTCCCTCTTTTTTCACCAGTCCCTTTTATGCAATGCTGGTTTTATAGACATGATTCAGGTAAAATCATTAAGGGTGACTGCGTTTGACGGAAAGACTGAGCTGATGCGACAGACAATATGATGGGAAAGAAACGGAACAAACGGGGAAACAGAACACAGGATTGTTGATTACACAGAAGATGTGACACGGGTAAAAGCCAAAGAGTTCCTCTCGGCTTTTGCTTTCGGATGGAGGGATGCGTGTTGCGGAATATCCTACAAAAAAAAGACATCACCCAGCTGCTTGAACAAAGCAGAAACAGGCAGACTGCCAAAACGATGGGTGGATTTGATTTAACATTACTGGGCATCGGCGCCGTCATCGGGACGGGCGTCATGGTCCTTACAGGCATTACGGCCGCGAAAAATGCCGGGCCTTCCGTTATCTTTTCTTTTATCATTGCAGCCGTTGTCTGCAGTCTTGCAGCATTATGTTACGCCGAAATCGCTTCTGTTCTCCCGGTTTACGGAAGCGCTTATATTTACTCTTACACCACCATGGGAGAAATTATCGGCCATTTAATGGGCTGGACGCTCTTATCCGTTTATATGGTGACGGCTTCTGCGGTGGCAAGCGGCTGGTCAAGTTATTTCAATAATCTGTTAGCCGAAATCGGCATGCCTTTGCCGGACAGTCTGCTGCACGTGCCGAGCCAGGGGGGCATCGTCAACCTTCCTGCCATCATCATTACTCTATTAATTGCGGTCGTTCTGTCACGCGGATCCAAAGAGAGCAAAACATTTAATAATGTAATGGTTCTCGTAAAAATCGGAATTGTTTTGCTGTTTATCATCACAGGCAGCTTTTTTGTGAAGCCGGGCAATTGGCATCCTTTTATGCCTTTTGGAATCAAAGGCGTGATCACGGGGGCTTCTGCCGTCTTTTTTGCGTTTCTCGGGTTTGACGCGATTTCCGCTTCGGCTGAAGAAGTCAAAAAACCGCAGCGCAACCTGCCGATCGGTATTATCGGTTCACTGGTGATCTGTACATTAGTATACGTCATTGTCTGTCTCGTCATGACCGGGATGGTTCCGTATTCACAGCTTAATGTGCCGGAAGCCATGTCTTATGTATTACAGACTGTCGGACAAAACGCGGTGGCGGGCGTTATCGCTGCCGGAGCGGTGATCGGGCTGATGGCCGTTGTTCTCGCCCATACATATGCGGCGACCCGCATATCCCTGGCGATGGCAAGAGACGGGATGCTGCCGAAAGTTTTCACGATTGTCGGAAAGAAATCGGGGGCTCCGATCTTTAATACGTGGGTGATCGGCCTGACAAGCGCATTTATTGCGGGTTTTGTGAACCTGAAAGAGCTGTCAGATCTCTCAAACATCGGCGCATTATTGACATTCGCCATGGTCAGTCTGTCCGTGCTGATTCTTCGCCGCACCCATAAGGATCTGCCTCGGGGATTCAAAGTGCCGTTTGTACCCGTTCTGCCGATTTTGGCCATTATCTGCTGTTTGTTTTTAATGGTCAATCTGCCGCTGAAAACATGGCTTTATTTTATCGTCTGGCTGATCATCGGCGTAATCGTTTACTTTTTATATTCGTACAAGCACAGCAAATTGAGAAAATAAACAAAACCAGGCCCGCTTGTTCGCGGCCTGGTTTTTGCATAAAAAAAGACGAAAGCCATCGCCTTTAACAAATGTGTTTCAGCTCTTCTATGTAGTGAAGCGCCTCTTCATATTCTTCATCAGTATATTTCTGTTTGCTTTTTATCGTAAACACTTTCTCTTTCTTTTCCTCTGCTTCAAGGCCGTCAAAATACAAAATCGTGGACACCAGCTCCAGAAACCGGGATGAGCGGCTGTTGACGCTGTCGATATAATTCTTCATATCCGGCATCGTAAGCTCCGCATGATGTAAAAACTCGGCTCCCGTCTCCGTCAGCGAGTACCGGTATTGAAAGTAGCCGCCCTTTTTTTCCTTCACCTCATCCAGAAACCCAAGATTGCACAGCTCTTCAATTCGAAGCGTCAGTTCTTCGGAATACGGACCGTAAAAATGAAAATCATATTTTTCGTAGAAAGGATACTGCATTTTCTTCGCGATATAAATGATTTTCTGCAGCTTTTTCCGCCCGATGATTTCTCCAGAATCCGAGAACACCTTCATCAGTTTTGCATGTTCTTTCAACAAATTCCCGACATCTCCTTTTCCTTCTTTACCAAAATCCTTCTATGTCAGTCCCAGCAGCTGCCGGATTTTTAATTTTGCTTCAGGGTTTTCTGAATCGTCAAAAATGAGGTCCATCGGATAGTACAGCTTATGATCCGTCCGCCGTTTGCCCGAAATGGATTCGACAATGGCGGACTGCCTGGACAGCTCTTTTATCTGGCCGTTCTGCGTTAACAGATGAATCGGCAGACGCTCTTCTTCCTCACCCGGACGGTAAAAATCATACGGCAGATCCGATGAAGAATCGACCACCAAATAGTAATTGGGATCAATTCCCGCCTCTTTAAACAGAGCGGTCAGCTCAAAATAAGCCGACATTTCTTCATTCGGGTTAAATTCGGCATATTGAAACAGCTGGCGGTTGATGAAGCGGCGGCACAAGTCGGACAGAATCGGATCCTCTTCTTCCTCCCAAGCCTGGAAATAATACAAAATGATTGCTTCATCAAGCTTCAGATAATCCTCAAGCGTCAGCTTCCCTTCAAAAATGGAATAAAAATGAACGGGAGCGTGAGTGAAGATATACCCTTCTTCATGGAGCTGCTTCGCACGGTGGAGAATTTTCGTCAAAATGACTTCAGCGCTTCTCGTCACAGGGTGAAAATACACCTGCCAGTACATTTGATAGCGGCTCATAATATAGTCTTCGACGGCATGCATGCCGCTTTGCTTAATGACGATCTGGTCCTCACGGGGACGCATCACCCTTAAAATCCGTTCCATATCAAAATGTCCGTAGCTGACGCCCGTATAGTACGCGTCCCGCTGAAGGTAATCCATCCGGTCGGCGTCAATCTGGCTCGAAATCAGGCTGACCACCTGTTTGTTTTTGTATGTTTTGGCAATGACTTCAGCAACATCCTGCGCAAATCCCGGACCCGCCTTTCTGAGAACCTGATTCACCTCAGTGTCGCCCAGAATGATTTCCCTCGTAAAATCTTCATGATCCAGATGAAAAACCTTTTCAAAGGAATGCGAAAACGGCCCATGCCCCAAATCGTGCAAAAGCGCTGCGCTGAGACAGAGTTCGCGTTCATTGTCATCCCATTCAGGACGCCCTTTAAAGACATCGTCAACCATTCTTCTGACAATCTCATAGACGCCGAGAGAATGGTTAAAA
The DNA here is from genome assembly GCF_054900515.1 of Bacillus sp. Bwzl_19. Lineage (NCBI taxonomy): Bacteria > Bacillati > Bacillota > Bacilli > Caryophanales > Bacillaceae > Bacillus > Bacillus sp. Bwzl_19. Next base: position 3,370,161 of record NZ_CM142729.1, read on the forward strand.
CGGCTGTGTTCCGCGCCGTGAAACGTCAAATACGTCGTACCGAGCTGCTTGATCCGGCGCAGCCGCTGAAATTCACGGGTGCCGATCAAATCCCAGATCAGCTTGTCCCGCACATGAACATAGCGGTGAACAGGATCTTTAAACACTTTTTCTTCTGATAATTTTCCATTTGGATACGCCATCGTCATTCCCTCTTTTTTTTAGCCGTGATTCTATTATATCGGCTCAATCATTTGAAAACATCCTTGAATTTGTCCGGCGTTTTGTTCCAGTTTTCCGAAACTGATTTTTTTGAAGCAAAAAAGCCTGACCCATCGGGCGAGGCTGTCGTAAACACACAAATTCACTTTTTGATCTTCTTTTTCACTTTCTCAATCAGCTCGTCCTCAGTCGGCGCAGACAGCGGGCGGTTGTTTACGAAAGCAAACGATTTTTTGCGTCCGGGCCCGCAATATGACTGACAGCCGACCTCCACTTTTGCATCCGGATCAGCTTCTTTTAAACGCGGCAGCAATGTTTTAATATTGGTGGCTTGGCAATCATCACACACTCGGAATTCATTAGCCATGATGTACGCTTCCCTTCATTCAATGTTCCTCTATGTTAATTCTTAATTTTAAAAAACGAAAAAAATCACATCACATTCCATTGTACAAGGATTCATCTTATCCTGCAAGGCTCTGCGTATCTCTCATTCTTTCAGCCAATTTGTATAAATATTTTCCAATCTGGACATTCTAATACCATCAAGATTATTGGGGGTTGAGAACATTGACAAAGCAAAGACAGGACGCCTGGTCAGAGGAAAATGATCTGCTGCTTGCGGAAACCGTGCTCCGGCACGTTCGGGAAGGAAGCACGCAGCTTAACGCCTTTGAAGAGGTAGGCGATAAATTAAACAGAACATCGGCAGCATGCGGATTCAGATGGAATGCCGTCGTCCGCCATCAATACGAAAAAGCGCTTCAGCTCGCCAAAAAACAGCGGAAACAGCGGATGCGCGCGCTCGGCAACGGCCAGCCGGCCAAGAAGAAATTATTATATCAGCCGCCTGCACCGGATTCGGATATCATTCAAGAAACCGCAGCCGAAAAGACGGTTCAAACAGAAGCGCCAAAAGATGAGCCGCAAGCCGTCATGTCCGGCGAACATATGCCTTATGTCGATGAAAGCTTCAAGGAAGAGTTAGCTAGTTTATCACATTTGCTGGCGCCACAGCAGCCGAATCCGACAACTGAGCTTACAATGGCAGACGTCATTCAATTTCTGCAGAGCTATGAAGGCAGCGGAAAGCAAACCTCTGCCCTGCAAATGGAAAATGACCGTTTAAAACGGGAAAACCAAGAACTGCAGTCTAAAACCGAGAAGCTGGAAGCGGCTGTCGAAAAACTTGAAAAAGATCAAAAAACCATTCAGGAAGACTACGAAACCTTGGTTAAAATTATGAACAGAGCCAGAAAACTAGTTTTATTTGAAGACGAACACGCCTCCCCGTCCTTTAAAATGGATCGGAACGGCAATTTAGAAAAAATGGCAGAATAACGGCAAAACCCCCTTTCCTTATCACGGAAAAAGGGGTTTTTGTCATTTGTCAATGACGCGCATGCTGATCTATATTAATGTAAACATTATCCGGGGGGCCTTCTTCCAAAAGGCCTGCGCATCTCAGTCCCCGTCCGTACATAAGCATAAAGATTCAATTCCTCATCCCAAATGGTTCTTGGGAATTATTGATCAATTATCTACTGTGCAATACACTGTATAAATAATACAATTATTAGATATGATGGGAATGATAGTAAAGTGAATAGCCAATTACGAAAAGGAGCTTTGGAACTTTGTGTGTTATCTCTGCTTCTTTATGAAGATCTATATGGTTATGAATTAATCAAGGTCATAAGTGAAACGTTCCCTGTGTCGGAGGGCACCATCTACCCCATATTACGAAGACTCACAAAAAATAATTATTTAAAAACATATACAGCAGCCTCAGATCAAGGCCCGTCACGCAAATATTACAAAGTAACAGAAGAAGGCGCCTTTTACTATCACACATTAAAAGCAGAATGGCTCGACCTGTCCGAAAAAGTGAACAGCATCATTAAGGAGGGAAAGTGAATGTTTAAAGACCAATACCTAAAACAGCTCCGGCGGGAAATAAAAGATCTGCCGGAACTTGAACAAAAAGAGATACTCGCGGATATCGGCGAAATATTCCAAATGGGCGGTGCTGAAGGAAAAAGCGACGAACAAATCGCTAACAATTTAGGAGATCCCAAAACACTTGCGCGCACCTTAAAAGCTGATATTTTCATCAATGATGCTCAGGAGCAGAAAACATGGCGCTCCTTTTTCAAAGCATTCGGCCTGCTGTTAGGCATGAGCCTGTTTAACTTCATGGTTATGCTGACACCGTTTCTTTTTGCCTCTGTTACGGTGTTAAGTTTGATGGCGATCGGGCTTATGCTGATAACCGGGTCATTCTTTCTTCTTGTGAAAGTACCGATTGTTACAGCCATTTTTAACGGATGTATTGTCCTCGGAGCGGGTATGGCGGTGTTTATGGCCGGATTTGATCTTTCGAAGCTGATATTCCGTGTCTTTTTGCGCTATTTCAAATGGAATGTCAGCGTTGTAAGGAGGGAAACCATTGAATCGAAAAATGTGGTATAGCATTGCTCTCATTTTAATCGCTGCCGGTCTGATCGGAAGCATGTTCTTCGGTTTTGACGGCTTTTATCCTAATTCATAAGGAAGGTGTGCAAATATCATGACTGAACCAGCCCTGATATTGAAAAATGTCTCTAAAACCATCAATCATACTCCTATTGTACAGTCAATTTCTTTCGATGTGAGAAAAGGTGAGATATTCGGCCTTTTAGGACCGAACGGTTCAGGAAAAACCACTATTTTTAGAATGATCGTACAGCTTATTAAAATAACAGAAGGAGCCATTTCATTCAAGGGCAGACCGGACAGCGACTTTGAATATTTGATGAAACATATCGGGGTTATCATCGAAGGGCCGGACATGTATCCGAATATGACCGCTTTGCAAAACCTGAAATATTTCACTAAACTTCGCAGCGCCTCACTCCGAACAGATGACCTTATGAATATTCTCATAAAAGTCGGATTAGAGCAGGCTGCCCGCAAAAAAGTAAAACATTTCTCATTAGGCATGAAACAGCGTTTGGGGCTCGCTTATTCTCTTCTCCACAACCCTGAGTTATTAATTCTGGATGAACCGATGAATGGGCTAGATCCTAAAGGGATGAAAGAATTGCGCACCATTCTTTCTGATTTAGCGCAGCAGGGAGTTTCTATTTTAATATCAAGCCATTTATTGTCGGAAATGGAGGAGATTTGCGACAGGGTTGCCTATATCAAAAAGGGACGGATTTTAGGAATTGAAGAGATGAAAAAAAGAAATGACCCTGCTCAGAAAAAGCTGTTTACCGTCATGGTTAATAATCCTGAAAGGGCGAAAGAAATATTAGAACAGGAAGGTATTCTTCAAGTACAGCAAAAAGACAGCCGCATCATTGAATTGGAAGCAGAAGAAGACACCATCCCGTATGTCATTAAATCTTTAGCAGAGAAAGAGATTCTGATTTCCCGCGTCTCCGCAAGAACTTTGTCCCTGGAAGAAAAATACATGATGATAACAGATAAGGAGGACGCGGTATGAGCATATTTCATCTGGCGCAGAACGAATTCATAAAAATAACCCGAAAAAAAGGCACACTTTTATCTCTTTTTTTCCTGTTTCTCATCGTTTTGCTGACCGGCCTTATCATGAATCATGAGGTAGATGCTTCTTCGGATAACAATTGGAAAGAACGGCTTCTCGCCGAAAAAAAACAAGAAGAAATCGAGAAACCGACTGAAACGACGGGCGTTTATTATTCAGCTGATGTTAAAAATAAAGACTATTATTTGGAGCATAACATTAACCCCTATGAATGGAACGGCTGGAGGTTTTTCAGTACGGTTACTTCAAACGCGCTTGAAATTTTCGTAAGCTTAACCGCAATTTTAACCATCAGCGGGATTGTTTCCAAAGAGTTTGCTCTTGGGACGATTAAGTTTATCGCTACAAGTCCGAACCGAAGATGGCGGATTTTAACATCAAAATTTCTGGCATCCCTCCTGTTTACCGGCATGGTTTACTTATTTTACTGTATAAGCTGTTTGCTGATCGGCGGCGTGTTATTCAGTTTTTCTAATGCCTCATATCCGCTCGTCTATTCTCATTTAAATGACAGCCTGTATACCATCAGTTCATTAAAAGCATCCGGGATCATTCTTCTTTTACGTTTCATATCAATTATAAGCATTGTCACCATCGCATTCACTTTGTCAGTATTATTCAAAAGTCAGGCTCTCTCCCTTTGCTTATCCATTTTACTGCTGTTTGCCGGCAGTATATTAGGCGGAACTGATTTGCTTGCTCAATTTACGTGGTATAAATTTACGCTCTTTCCGCATTTAAATCTCGTTGCTTATGTAAATAAAAGCGCCGGTGATGCGATTTCAACATTAAACATCCCCTATTCTATGACGGTTATAGCAATCTACTTTCTTATTTGTTTGCTGATTTCATTTACCGTCTTTCAAAAGAGAGACATTACAGCATAGACAGAGTGGCGGCGGCATAATGAGCGGACGGCAAAAAATACTGACGGTCCAGCATTTTGCCGCTGACCTTCCCTTGGTCCATGGCCAATGGATTTAAATAACCGAAGCCCCCGTTGCTTCGCTGCTGAAAGCATAGAAATTCCCGCCCTTCCCGTATAAAAAGCGTCTCATCGAACTGGAGAAATTTCATAATGGCTGTGTATTTTGCAACGGCATCGATGTGATACCTTCTGCACTCAGCTAACATTAAGCCTGAGAAAGCAAAGTCTGATGTTTTGTACCATTCTATGAGAAAAGGCTGCAATTCTTTCATCTGCAAGTAAGTGACAACATAAAGGGTATCCGCTAATTCTTCCTGCCTGCCGCCCGATGCCATAAGCAAATCAGCCTCCCTTTCCAAGCCGTTTTCTAAGAAAACGATCAGCTCCTCCGGGGTCACCGCTTTAAAATAAGCTGCTAACACCATTAGAATCATAGAAGAAGGATCTGATTTCAGCTCATCTTTTAAACCGCTGACCATTTGTTCACGACCGTTATGAAAAAAAATGCTTTTTGCGGCATACATCTTGCGGTATACATGATACGCGTACGCGAACAGGACCGGGTGGCATTCGTGCGTTTTTTCTCCAAAATAACTGTCTAAGTAGAGGATGACTTCTTCCGTATCCTTGTTTTTTTCGAAATGATGACATGCCGCTAAACCGCAAAACAGGTGCATGAGCTCCTCTGCTTCCATTTCTTCCGGGTGCAGCTGAAGGTTCTTCCAAAAAACCAGCAGCCATTCTTCTGTTTTTTTTATATTAAAATGTTCCTCTACTATCTGCATGTTTCACACTCCAGATTCAGAATCTCAATCGCCGGCAGAAGAGCCGGGGCACAATGAATGGATGGATTTTCGTTATTAATGTAATGAAGAGCTGCTTGACAGCCATAAAAAAAAGGATCGATACATGATTGAATAAATAACATAGTGCACAGCTGTTTCATATTTCTGCTGCCGAGACAAAACACAAGCCATTTTTGAATGGACGCCTTCAAGCCGGGATGAAGCTGATGCTCTCCCTCATCTAAATAAAGAAGACAATACTCAATAAACTCCAGCTCGTTTTCAGCTGTCCTTTTCCATGCGTCATGAAGCAAAGGCTGAAACATCGAATCTTTGTAAAAACGCACTTTCTCATCATCAGATGACATTCCCAGCTCGTTCAGCAAACCGACTAATTCATCGTATTTAAAATAAGGCCATTCTTTTTTTATAAGATAGCCGTTTTGCAATCCATGACGTATAATCTGATCATTCGCTTTCAATCCCTGCTTCTTTTTATAGGTTTTTGCCGTTCATTCACAATGGCCGTGTTACTGTGAAACAGATCTTCCCAGCATGACTTATCAACGAAAGCAGACGCAATCCGTTCAATATGTTCTTTTACAGCGGAAGAATGGCTTGTCTTTCTGTAGTATTTGCAGAAGCCTGCAAACAGCTGAATGCACTTCATATCCGGAAGCGATTGTTCGGCAAAAGATAATAAAAATTGATCCGTCTCTTCAGCTAATCTGTTCAAGTTAATAGTTCCTTTCTGCTCTGAGACAGGCATGCGCGGCTCCCGCAGCAACAAGTGTTGTATGGTAGCAATGTTTAAACACATCTTCTCTTCGCTGTTCATCTTTCAAACCGGGTTTATGTTGATAGGTGATGCCCGGAACATTCCCCTCTTTCATTCGGCCCTGATATATTTTATTCCATGCTGCCTCATAGAGCGGTTTATGATTTTCTCTTTCCATGTCAATATTTAAAAAAGAACTGCACATCAATAATTCACTGGTAATATCTAAATTCTCGAGACATATATAAATCCCGAGAAACTTCAGGACCTTTTCTTTCAAAGACGGCAGATTATACTCCTTATCTGTAAGCGAAGAACATCCCATGTCTGTTATATAAAAAATCGTATGAGTTATACTGTACGCATCATGATCAGTCATATATGTATTTGGGATATTCTGACCAGCTGCTGTGTAGTTATATAAGTCAGAAAAATCCGTTATTTCTGAAGTCACGCCCGCTCTTTCCAGACTGTACTTCAGATCCATTTTCCGAAAGGGAATTTTAGCAAGGCTGCCATCAAAACGCGATCCCGTGAATTTTTTCAGCTCCCATATCACCGAAGCCCGGGACGGGTGATCTGTTAAGGTAAGAAATTCCCCCGCAATAGCCAATCCGGCAAGACCGTCCGGATCAAAATGAATAAATTCTTCTAGCTTTTCATTGTGAAGCCTTTCTGTAATAAAGTCTGTTAAAACCGTAACCTCCTTATCATCTGCCTGATTTCTGATCAGGTAATTGGTAAGAAAAATGAGCTCTATAAATGTTTTAAGCCGCCATCTGAAATCATTCGCTACTTTATGATTCATATCAAAGAAATGAATATTCTCAACGATCCATGACAGTGCTCCCTGCTTAATTTCTTTTATATACGCTTGGGTCAAATTTTTCACCACCTTGTCTCAGATGTGTAGGTTCCAAACAGCTGATAATCTACTTTTGAGTGGCTAAATCAGAGAAATTCAAATTCGGGTTTTGATTGTCTTCTTGGCTTGGCACTACAAGCACCCAGCCGCTCCAAGCGAAAGTATTGCCTGATTGCTCTGCATCTCCGGCTAACAAATGTGTCGGGATCGTGATTCTTTTTTCTTCTTTTATTTTTTTAAAATTCATATCTCCATCTCCTTTAGTTTATAGAATTATTTGGAACCTACATCAATATATTAATCAAATAAGGTATATATTGTAAACTATTTTTGATATAACACTTCTTTTTTCACTATAAATAAATAGTATATAATTATCAGAAAAACAAAAAAGCCCGGACTCAGTCCAAGCTTTCCTGCGTACCAAACACCTTCTCATTCCGCTCAAGCATTCGGGTCAGATTTTTTTCAAATACGATTTCTTCTTCCGGCGATAATCCGGCCGCATACAGGCGGCCGCTGAGTTCCTTCAGTTCGGTCAAAAGCGCCAGCATTAAGTCCTGTACGGAAATGTCCGTTTGCAGCAATTCACTTAATGATGCCATCGTTTCGGGCCTTATGTCGGGGTATACGCCTTTTGTATCGTTGCTTTTGTCTTTTAAAGCGGCTTGATAGAAACGTCTGATCAAGTCGGCCCTTTCACTGCCGCTTTTATCGGCGCAGAGATAAATCTGAACCGCGGTTCCGCCCCGCAGCCGTCTTTGTGAGATTCCCGCGAATTTTCGGCCGCCGATGCTGAGATCATAGCTCCCCGGACAGTACGATCCTTTAATTTCATACGCTTCAATTTCAGCGTTGTACGGACTCAGCATCCGCCGCACCAGCTCTGTCATCGCCTCGTAGCCTCTGTCGATGTCGATGCCTTTTTTCTCATCTTCAAAAATAAGCGAGATATTCAATACGCCTTCATCGAGAACGACCGCGAGGCCCCCGGAATTTCGGACAATGACACGGTAGCCTTCGTCCTTCAGCAATTTCACGCCGTCCTCTAAAAATGGAAGCCGTGTGTCCTGAATGCCGAGCACGATCGTCCGGTGGTGCACCCAAGATCGTGCTGTCGCAGGCGATTCCCCTTTGCCCGCGGAGGCGCACAGCGTATCATCTATTGCGAATGACTGCTTCGCATCAAAATAAGGGCCGAGGCTGGATTGGTCAATGATTCTCCAGCTCGGCTGCATCAGTAAATCAATCGGTTGCTTTCCCATCTATATTAAATCCCTTTCGTCATAGGCTTTTCATGCATTTATTATATCACTCCGCTTAAGATGATTGAAATTGGCTTTTCAAAAGAACGATGAAGATTTCTTTGTTTTTTGTGCTCTCCATAATGGAAGATTGAATGATAGACAGTTTCCGCTTCAAGGAGAATCCTTTTATCTCAAGCACGGAAATGCTGCGGTGAAGCAGATCCTTTTGCAGCACGCTTTTTGACAGGACGGAAAGGCCCATTCCGCTGATGACGGCTTCCTTGACGCCCTGGTTGCTGCTGATCGTCATCAAGGATTTCGGCCGCAGTCCGTTTGAATGAAGGACGTGGTCTAAATATTCCCTCGTTCCCGAACCCTTCTCCCTCGTCACCCACGCTTGATTTTGCAAGTCTGTAACCGATATGTTTTTTCTGCCGGCGAGCGGGTGTCCGTTCGGTGCGGCAATGCACAATTCGTCCTCCATAAACGGCTGAATGTCGAGCTCGTTTTTCCCCGTATGCCCTTCAATTAATCCGATATCGGCTTCAAGCATCCGAACCGCTTCACTGACCTCCTCCGTGTTTCCGATCATGACGTCCAGGTTCAGCTCGGGATACTCGGCATGAAGCTTTGCGAGAAGCGGCGGCAGAATATATTCGCCGATGGTGAAGCTCGCTGCGATTTTCAGCTTCCCTTTGACATAATGGTGATGGGCGTAAATTTCGGTTTTCGCCTGCTCGTACAAAAAGACCATTTGCTTGGCGCGCTGATAGAGAATGTCTCCCGTCGGCGTTGTCGTAAAGTGCTTCGGCGAGCGGTTCAGCAAGGCGGTTTGAAATTCTTTCTCCAGATTTTTAATGTGAAGACTGACGCTCGGCTGAGAAATCATCAGCTTCTGCGCCGCTTTTGTAAAGTTTTTTTCTTCCACGACGGCAATGAATGTTTTCAGTTCCCCATAATACAAAAAGCATCGCCCCTAATCATTATTTTTCCTAATCGTTTAGATCATATAAATATATTTTACTAATGATTAAGACCGCAGTAAAGTGGAGTTATCAACAAATGGGAAGTGACTGAAATGAAGATGGTAAAGGGTGTTACAGTTACCGCAGGAATTGCGTTTGCGGCTTTCTATGTCAGCCGCCTGCCTTTTTTACAAATGCTCGGAATGCTTGTCCTCGCGATGCTGATCGGCATGCTCTGGCGCGCCGTTTTCGGACATCAGGCGGCATTAGAGCCGGGGATTGCGTTCTCAAGCAAATATTTGCTGAAAGCAGGCATTATCCTGCTTGGCATGAGACTGAACCTGGCGGATATCTATCATGCCGGCTGGCACGTATTTGCAATTGCCGTTTGCTGTATGATGTTTGCGGGCGCTGTTGTATACGGACTGTCCCGGCTGTTTCGAATGGATCAGACACTCAGCATATTAACGGCCTGCGGCACAGCGATCTGCGGGGCGGCTGCCATTGCCGCGATCGCGCCGCAGATCAGATCAAATGAAAATGCAGCAGCCATCAGTGCCGCCGCCGTTTCATTATTAGGAACCATTTTTACTGTTGTGTATTCTCTTTCTTATCATGTATTGGGCTTTTCGCCCGCGGCTTACGGGGCCTTTTGCGGAGCAACGCTTCATGAGGTGGCGCATGCGGCGGCGGCCGGCAGCGCCGGAGGAAAAACAGCCGTCGAGATGGCGGTGATCGTCAAGCTGACCCGGGTCGCGCTGCTCGTTCCGGCCGCATTCATGCTTGGCATGCGGGCCCGCCGCAGCGGTAAGTCAGAGACGGTTTCTGCCGCTTCGCTGCCCATCCCTTGGTTTATCTTCGGATTTCTCGGAATGAGCGCCATCCACACATCAGGCGTCATTTCTGCCGCGCATTCCGCGTTTCTTGTGCAAGTGTCTTATGTTTTAATCGGCATGGCGATGGCGGGTCTCGGCTTAAAAGTCCATATATCGGCGTTTCGGCATGACGGCTGGCGGGCGCTCGCGGCTGGTTTGATCGGTTCTCTCTGTTTATCCCTGTTCGGCTGGGCGGCAGTGACTTTCTTTCTATAAAAAAATGCCGGCCTTCGTAAAGGCCGGCATTTTCCGGATTACAGCGCTTGAGCCGCCGTAATTAACGCAAGATTGTAGACGTCTTCCGCATTACATCCTCTGGAAAGATCGTTTACAGGCATATTTAATCCTTGCAGAATCGGTCCAACCGCTTCAAATCCGCCTAAGCGCTGAGCGATTTTGTAGCCGATGTTTCCTGCTTCAAGGCTTGGGAATACAAATACATTCGCGTCTCCTTTAATTTCGGAGTCCGGCGCTTTCTTCTCCGCAACAGACGGCACAAATGCAGCATCAAATTGGAATTCGCCGTCAAGCGTAAGTTCAGGCGCTTTTTCCTTCGCAATTTTCACCGCTTCGGCCACTTTTTCCGTCTCGTCTGATTTCGCCGATCCTTTTGTAGAGAAGCTGAGCATGGCAACGCGCGGGTCAATATCAAACATTTGAGCCGTATTGGCGCTTTCAATGGCGATTTCGGCAAGGTCCTGGCTGTCAGGAGCAATGTTGATCGCGCAATCAGCGAATACATATTGCTCGTCACCGCGAGCCATGATGAAGACACCAGATGTTTTTTTCACGCCTTCTTTTGTTTTAATGATTTGCAGTGCAGGTCGAACCGTATCGGCAGTAGAATGTGCAGCTCCGCTGACAAGTCCGTCCGCGAGACCTTTGTACACAAGCATTGTGCCGAAATAGTTTTCGTCCAATAAGGCTTTGCGGGCCTGTTCTTCCGTCGCTTTGCCTTTGCGGCGTTCTACGAAAGCCTGAACGAGTTCTTCCATGCCTTCATATGTATTCGGGTCAAAAATGTCAACGCCGTCAAGCGTAAGATTTAATTCTTTCGCTTTTGCTTGAATGTCTTCTTTATTGCCGACTACGATCGGCTTTAATACCTTGTTGCCCGCCAAGTTGTTGACCGCAACCAGGATACGTTCGTCCATTCCTTCAGGAAATACGATTTTTACATCTTTTCCTGCTACTTTTTCTTGTACTTTTGTAAATAAATCTGCCACGATATACCCTCCTCTATGTTGACAAAAAACGCTTACTTTTACAGCATACTCTTCTTCCTGTTAAATTCAAATAACCAACTTTCATTATAGCGCTTTCAAAGAAAAATCTTATTTTTCTAACTAATTTAACTGACGGTTTGTTCACGGCTTAGTTTCTGACACAAGGCTATGGATTATTCAAGGTTTCTCCACAGCTGAAACGGTTAAACTGTGATATAGTGAAGGCATCAATGAAAAGATATAGGAGTGAAGATACATGAGTGAGCAGCAAAAAACGAACGAAGCCGCCCAAACGCTTGACGGCTGGTACGCGCTTCACGATTTCCGCACAATGGACTGGACGTCATGGAAGCTGTTATCCAGCGATGAGCGCCTGTCGATTATTCACGAATTTACGGGACTGCTTGAAAAATGGGGCGTCGCCCAAAAAGAAGGCAAAGGCTCGCAAACCATCTACAGCATCGTCGGACAGAAAGCCGATTTCATGCTGATGATTCTTCGCCCGACAATGGAAGAGCTGAACGAAATCGAGCTTGAATTTAATAAATCAAAGCTTGCTGAATTTACAATCCCGGCTTATTCTTACGTGTCCGTGGTTGAGCTGAGCAACTACCTGGCTAGCGGAGAAGGCGATCCGTATGAAAACCCGCATGTCCGCGCACGCCTGTACCCTGAGCTGCCGGAAGCGAAATACGTCTGCTTCTATCCGATGGATAAAAGAAGAAGCGGAAATGACAACTGGTACATGCTTTCTATGGATGAACGCAAAAGCCTGATGAGAAGCCACGGCTTAATCGGACGGAGCTATGCCGGCAAAGTCAAACAGATTATCACCGGGTCTGTCGGTTTTGACGATTACGAATGGGGCGTCACGCTCTTCAGTGATGATGTGCTTCAGTTCAAAAAGCTTGTCTATGAAATGCGCTTTGACGAAGTCAGCGCGCGCTACGGCGAATTCGGTTCATTTTTTGTCGGAAACCGCTTGTCTCTCGACACGCTTCCGCAGTTTTTACACGTGTAATAAGTGGTTAAAGCCTGATTGTAAAAAATCAGGCTTTTTTTAATACTATTCGAATACAAATCGAAAAAACATTGATAAAAAGTTGAAAGTTATGTAAAGTGTGCTTTACGTATAATTTACTTTACATCTTTAGCAATTGTTGTTTCAAAATGAGGTGAAATATGAATGGAAAATCGGTTAAAAGAAATTAGACAAAGACATTCTTATTCACAGGAAACTTTAGCCCTGAAATTAAAAGTGTCCAGACAAACTATTATTTCAATTGAGAATGGGAAATATAACCCCTCCCTGCCCTTAGCTTTGAAAATAGCAAAGATTTTCAGAGAAAGTGTAGATAATATATTTTTGTTAGAGGAGGAATAAAAATGAAGAAAAACTTTTTTATGATTTCATTTGTTTTTTTCATCATTATATCAGGAGCTTTCATTGCACTTTCAGTATTTACTCAAACAAAATTACCTTCAATAACTTTTTCTACATTAACGCTTTCAATTATAAGCTATGTTCTATGGGCCACCTCCCCATCATTACCATTAAAAAGAGATGAACGAGGAAAGTTTATTATACAGAAGAGCTTGGCTCATACTGGTATGCTGACTTTCATTTATCTTTTTATTTTCTTGACTATATTTTATTTTAAATTAATCAACCTGGACAAAGAACAAATTTTACTCCTATTTTCCTCGCTAATTATAAGTACAGCGTTTTTATCAATCCTCATTCTGAATAAGAAATACTAACAATTAATAATTAGAAACCTTCATTATAATTCCAATCTAATGATATTAATCGAACACCCCCCCGCCTCTTTGGCGGGTTTTCATTTGTCAGAATTTAAATAAAATTTGCTATTTTCGTCATTTTTTTTTACGATGTAAAAGAGATTCCATTTTGGTAAAGGGGTGCAGACAGTTGTCAAAACGAACCGCATTTATTATGGGAGCCAGTCAGGGGATCGGCAAAGCGATCGCTCTGAAACTGGCGGACAATGGCTTTCATACCGTCATTAATTCACGAGTTCCCGAAAATATTGAATCCGTAAAAGAAGAGATTCTCGCCAAACATCCGGATGCGGGCGTCACCGTTCTGGCCGGGGATATGTCGGATCAGAAGACGAGAAGCGGCATTTTTGAAGAAATCAGATCAAAATGCGGACGGCTTGATGTATTGATCAACAACATACCGGGCGGCTCGCCGGACACTTTTGAAAACTGCGATATAGAGGATATGACAAATACCTTTACGAATAAAACAATCGCTTATATCGATTCTATGAAAACAGCCGCAGCGATCATGAAGCAGCACGAATTCGGCCGAATCATTAATATTGTGGGAAACCTATGGAAAGAGCCCGGCGCCAACATGTTTACCAACAGCATGATGAACGCCGCTTTAATTAATGCCAGCAAAAATATCGCCATTCAGCTTGCGCCTTTTCACATCACTGTCAATTGTCTGAATCCCGGATTTATCGCCACAGACCGCTATCACCAATTCGTGCAGAATGTCATGAAGCAAAACGGCATTTCCAAAGCAGAAGCGGAAGAACGGATTGCCTCAGGCGTTCCGATGAAGCGTGTCGGAACCGCAGAAGAAGCCGCGGCGCTGGCTGCCTTTCTCGCCTCGGAAGAAGCCTCTTATATTACGGGGCAGCAAGTGTCGGCCGACGGCGGAAGCATGAAAAGCATATAAAAAACATCCCGCTGTCAGCGGGATGTTCCTTGTAATGAAGCAAAGGACAAACCGAGCTTTTGAATCCGCAAAACGAATTCCCTCAAGTCCCCCTGCTTGGCCACCATTGATATTCTGACATAACGCTTTCCGCGGCTGCCGAAAATCTCGCCGGGCGTCACGACAACATGGGCATGCTCCAGCAGATAATCCGAAAATTGGTGTGAAGACTCGAATTCATTCGGAATTTCAGCCCAGACATAAAAAGTCCCTTTCGGCTTTTCAATACTCCAGCCCAATTCCTTTTCACATAACTCAGTGAAAAAATCAATCCGTTCCTGATATGTGCGCTTCAGCCGTTCTGTATGTTCAGGGCTTCCTGACAGCGCCGCCGCTGCCGCCTGCTGAAGGCCGCCGAACATACCGACGAATACGTGATCCTGAAATTCATTGACCGCCTGAATGATCTTTTCATTCCCCACGGCAAACGCCATTCTCCAGCCTGCCATATTGAAGGTTTTCGAAAATGAATACAGCTCCGCGCCGACCGTCTTGGCTTCCTTCGCCTGGAGAAAACTGGCCGGGTTCTGATCAAATTCGAACGCGCCGTATGCAAAATCGTGAATGAGATGGATGTCATGTTTTTTAGCAAACGCCGCCGCTTTTTCATAAAACGCCTGATCCGCTGTCGCGCCCGTCGGGTTATTCGGATAATTCAAAAACATCAGCTTTGCTTTTTTCAGGACGGCGGGATCAATCTGCTCAAAATCCGGCAGATAGCCGTTCTCTGGATGAAGCGGCATCTCATGCAGCTCCGCTCTGGCCATTGTAATTCCCGATAAATACTCAGGGTAGCCGGGGTTCGGGACTAAGGCGATGTCGCCGGGATTCAGCAGGCATTGCGTCAAAACGTACAAACCCGCCTTTCCTCCGCCGAACAGCGCAACTTCTGTCTCCGGATTGACCGATACACCGTATTCTCTCTCATAAAATTCCGCGATGGCTTCTTTCAGAAACGGATAGCCTCTGAACGGGCCGTATCCGTGATACGAAGGATTCAGCGCAGCCTCCCGCAATGATTGAACGATATGCGGCGGAGTGGGGAGATCGGGATTCCCCTGCCCTAGATTGATGATCCGGGCCCCCGTTTTCTCCAACTCTTTTACCTTTTGAAAAACGAGCGAAAATTCCTGTTTCGGAAGTGTCTTGATGACGTCGGACGGTATGATTTCCATCTGAAAGGCTCCTTATAAATGAATTTGCTCCGATTCGTTATTCCGTTCTGAAAACGATTTATTGACCAGTTTTGTATGCAGAAACAACCCGCTGACCAGAAGCACGATAAACGCCATGATAACCGCCGCATCTACAATGTTGATCAGCATGGAACCGACGGCGATGCACAATCCGATGGACGCCTCTGCCACGGAAAAGATCCGGCCCTGAATCTGGTTCGCCGCATTCTCCTGAACTTTGACCTTCGCCAGCACCTCGCCGTATTCCATTGCAATAAAGAAAAGAATGGCGGCAATGACTGACACGGCGAAAATCGGGGTGAACAAAAACAGCGCAAGCGAGACAATTGATAACACTGTAAAATACATCAGCCCTTTATTATTGTTAAAGCCCCATTTGCTGACAAGGGCGGCGCCGATAAAGCCGCCGAAGCCGATACAGAACGTCAGAATGAAATTGCCGATTTCCCCGTCGCCTAAAAAGCGGCTGACAATCGGAAAATAGCTGTAGACGACACCCCATAACAGCGCCATCGTAATCATCGTAAACATGGCGTTTAACACGAAAGCATTTGTTTTGATTTCCTTCAGGCCTTCCTTAAACGACTGAAAGGCTTCTCTCACGTTTTCTGACTGAATCGGCACGTATTGAAGCTTAATACGGCTGATGAAAAACGCGGAGACAAGGTAGGTTACCCCGTTAAAGGCGACGGCAAGCTCGACAGAACCGCCTAATAGAAAAAGACCGCCGGCTGCGGCGCCGACAATAATCGAAATCGTCGTGGCTTTGGCAAATAAGGTATTGATATTTTTAATATCCGCTTCTAAAGACGACATGACCGCGAGACGGGCCGGGTTAAAAAACACGCCGCTTCCGTAAGAGACAAACAGCAACGCCAGAAAAAGCAGCGGATATTCGCCTTTCGGGAGAAATGTCAGCCCCAAGAAGATGACACCTCTGATCACATCCGTCCACAGCATGATTTTCACCCTGTCGAGCCGGTCCACAAGCACGCCTAAAAACGGCTGAAACACCATCGGAATGCTGCGGACCGCGATGACGCCGGACGTCACCCAGTAGTCATGATAGTATGTAGACAAAATGAGCAGGGCCGGGAGAACGCAATAGTCTCCCATAAACGAAAGCGCCTGCCCGAAAAGCAAATACTTAGAGTTCGGTTTCAGCTGTTTCATACCGATAACGCATACTTTGCAGTCAGCTTCGCCTGCTGCTGAATTTGTTTGATTGATTCGGCCACGTCGTTCGAATTGCTTCCTTTCAGCTCAAACGCCGCAATGCTGTTGAACGCTTCGAACAGCCGCAGATCCACTGACGTACCCGCCTCCGCCGCTGAGAAAGAAACGAGTTCAGTGTCTCCCTTTAAGACGCCGTCAGGAATTTCAATGCTTTCAATGACGAAATCGACAACCGTCTCAGGCAGCTGGCCGTTCTCTTTGAAATGCTGAGGATACAAGTGGCAGTCTGCGACATAGCATGGCTCCTGCTCTAATAATCCTTTCGGCAGATCGGCTTCTTTTCCAAAACAGAGAACATCCAATAATAGCTGCGCCATATCGACGCCGAAGACCTTTTTAATATTCGGAATCATATTCCATCCCGCGAATCTGGCCGCTGACTCAATCAGTCCGGCTTCCCGGTTTTTCATTAATTTTATTTCTGTATGCGTTGCACAGTTTTCGAGGCCGAGTCCTTCATTCGCCTTCTTGGCAGCTTCGACGATTTTCCGCTTGGCGTCATCATCCAGGATGGACGGCGTAATATGCGCTGTCTCCGTGAATCCGATTTGCGGTGTTTTATCATGGATCGCGACGGGGAAGTATTCTCCGTCGGCCATGATGCCTTCGATACTGATATAGTCGGAATAACCGCTTGTTTCGTACCAGTCATCATACTCGCCCTGCAAGAATTCTTCCGCGATAAACGGCGCTTCAAACGTGACCGCTTTCGGTACGTTAATCGATTTCAAGTACTCATTGACTCTGTTGAATTCAGCTTCGGCCGTTTCCATCTCTTTGATAAGCGTCACGCCGATCGAGCTCGCCAGATATGTAGGCTTCAGAATAAGCGGCGTTCCGATTTCCTGAAGCGCGGCGCGGAAATCTTCCAGGGTCGTCACCCGTTTGTTTTTGATGGATTTGACGCCGGCCCGGTTGAAGGCGGCTCTCATTTTGTTTTTATCTCTCGCGTTTTCAGCGGCCTGTACGCCCGCTCCCCGCAGGCCGAGACGTTTACACGCTTTTGCCATCGGAGCGATAAACAGTTCATTGTTGGTCGTAATGGCGTCAACCGCAAACATGTCGGCCACCTTGACGATTTCTTCGACGACTTCTTCCTCAGGTTTGTCATGATCTTCATGAGCCCAGTAAATCAAATCGGGATGCTCAAAATCAGCCAGACTCTTAAAATAGTCTTTATCTTTAATGACCGCAATCGAGTATTTTTCAATTAAGGCCGCATGAGAGGCTGTAATTGCAAAGGGTCTCGGAATAAAGCTGACGAGGTTGTATTTTTCGGCTGCGCTTTCGTAAAACATATGCGGCGGGCAGCCCCCAAGATCAGCGATAACCAATACTGTTTTTCTCTCCATATGTAACACTCCTTCTCTATTGTGCGGTGTATCCACCGTCTGCGGTGATGGCGCTTCCGGTCATATAGCTTGATAAATCCGAGGCGAGAAACAGCATGACGTTCGCTATTTCCTCAGGCTTGCCGAGCCTCAGCAGCGGATTGACTTTCGCTTTTTCTTTTTTGATTTCTTCAAGCGTGCCTTCGTTATTTTCAAGGAACGACTTTTCATTCAAAGGTGTGTCGATGATTCCCGGGCACACGCAATTGACGCGGATGTTGTGTTTCGCATAATCGACGGCCATAGAACGCGTCAGCTGCAAAACGCCGCCTTTAGATGCGTTATATGCGGGAATGTCGGGCCATGCGACGACTCCACCGACGGAGCACGTGTTAATGATATTGCCCTTGCCGCTTTTGAGCATATACTTCAGCGCGTGCTTGCTCATGAGAAACATGCCCGTGAGATTGACATTAAGCACCTTGTTCCAATCACTCAGCTCCATCTCATGAATCGGGGCGACAATTTCGATGCCGGCGTTATTGATTAACACGTCCAATCCGCCGAACTTGTCAACCGCTGACAGGATGGCGTTTTGACATGCCGGTTCATTTGTAATATCCGTCTGGACAAAATGCAGCCTGTCATTATTTTCTTTCCGGATCATCGCTTCTCCCTGCGCCTCATCAATATCCGCGACGACCACATTTGCCTGCTGATTCAGAAACGCCTGAACCGCAGCATAACCGATGCCTGATGCGCCCCCTGTGATGAGGACGGTTTTATCTGTCAAGTTCATGACTCTTTCGCCTCTAATTTTTTCGCTTTTGCTCTGTTATAGCGCGGAGGGAAAAAGATATTGACTGATTTTGAATCCTTTTCAAATCTATTGATGGCGCCGTGATCTTCTCTCGGGTCGCAGAAATAAGCTGTTCCGAATGTCATATCCACTTTGCAGCCTTCAATGGTCATATCATAGCCGCCGCCGATGCAGATGCCGATCTGTTCATTGCGGTGTTTATGGAACGGCATTTCCCCGCCGTTGCCCGGAATGTTGGCAAGCATGATTTCCACCCAGTCCTCCACGAAGAATGTGACTTCCATACCAGGCAATAAGTCTCTAGTTTTAAAAATATTCAAAAAATAATCCTCGGGGCTTGTGTAGGTTTCACCGGCTTTAAGGCGTTTAATATCAATAGCGATCACTTCTTGATCCGTTTCATTTCTTGCGCCGTGTGGCACATAAGGAGGCGCGATATAGGCTGATTCCAGCGCCGTCATCTTTCTTGTGACGTCTCCGACTGTCATGGACAGCTCGCCGGAAACGACAAGGCCGATTTGGACTTCCTTATGCTGATGCGGTTCGACGTTTGTATGCGGCGGAACGTAAGAGAGCAGAACTTCCGTATCGCCTCTGACGGATGAATATTGTCTTACTCCGTTTTCCCATTCTATTAATTTAGGCGTCGGGAAATAAAGTTCCTGCAAGTCTTGTTTAGTTTTCATCATGAATCTCTCCTTTTCCGAATAATGACCAGCTCATGGGAATGCTTTTAAATGTTTTTACAAATTGAAGGCCGTACTTTTGTCTGGCCAGTTCATTTGTCAGCGCGATGTCGGACAAACCGTCCTTCACTCTTTTTGCGGCTACGCTTGTTGAGTTCACCAGATCAAACGTGACATCTTTACGGGTAAAATACTTAATCAAATTGATAGGAGACGGGTGGGATACGATAACAGCCTTATCAAGCATGACATCGGTATATTCAAAATCAGGCCGGACAGCCAGGCCGTACATTGGGGTGTCGCACCTGAAAATTTGCAGAAGCTGCAGATCCGGTCTCATGTAGAAATGCTTAATACCGTCATACGCGTGAGGCACAATTGTGTATTCCAACGGACTTTGAAGCGTTTTTTCAATGCACGATTCAAATGTATCATGCAGAGATAACTTGCTGTTCACCCCTTGGAGGAGGGTAAAATTGGTGATGAAGTTTTTTGCTGCGTACTCACTGCTTGTCCCTTCAGGACCGAGCGTGTTGATCGTAATCAGTTTAGATATTGAATAAGCCTTGCTTTTCGTCTGAATGCTATTATCCAATATAATCATGAGCACCAACCAATCTGTTAAATTTTAAGTAAATATTATCCATAGAGATTCAAACTGTCAATATTATTTGAGAATATTGATAATTATTCCTATATAATAGAAAACACCTTACAAACTAAGGTGTTAAAAATTAACATTTATAAAATTATAGAAACTTTATTTTACCGATACAATGATTGGTCAGCCGTATGCTCATGTCTGCCATATCTTCTGTAAGCAAAAACGCTGAGGCCAAAGCCGATGAGGGTGACGGCCGCACAGATAAACCCGACAGCTGCATATCCGTATCCGACGTAGACCGGACCCATGACAGCCGAACCCAGGGTCACGGCCAAATTGGACGCCAGACTGTAGAATGCCATGATTTTGCCCCGGCGGCTCTGTGAGCAATCGCTTAAAATGGTGCTGAGCAAGGTCACCGTCAGGCTTTGCATCAAGCCCCAGACGAATAACCCGATGACCAAAAACGGCATTGATGACGGCGCATAAGCGAGACAGGCAAGCCATATGCTGATAACGGCCAATGCCGCGATCAGGGAACGCATTTTTCCCGCCTTGTCGGCGATTTTCCCCGTGAACACACTCATGGAAAACCCGATTCCGTACACCATGATCATCAGCCCGGAAGCGGTATTTCCTCCCGGCAGCACGCGGTGAAGATACGTGCCGAGAAATGAATACATGCCGTAAAAACCGATCATGTTGCAAAAAGTGATCGTGAGGTATACAGGAACACGGGGCACCTTCAGCGCATCCCGGAAGGTGCCTGCCTGCCGTCCGCTTTCCTCTTCTGTTTTGTCCCCATCCGCCGTGCTGCGGCGCGCCTCAATGAAAATGAGCGAAGCAACGAGGACAGCCATCAGGGCGAAAATCCAAAATGTCCACCGCCAATTCAAAACACCGCCGATAAAAGAGCCGATCGGAACACCGAAAATCAAAGCAAGCGACCAGCTCGAAACGATCAAACCCATCACCTTGCCGCGATGCGCATAAGGCACACGGTCGCCGACCAGCGCATAAGCTGTCGGCACAAACGCACCCGCCGCAAGCCCGGAAAGCGCCCTGCCCAGAAAGAAGAAAAAGATATTGTGCGCCAGCGCGCAGATCACCGTGCCGGCCGTAAATATAAGAAGCCCCGCCATCAGGCTGAGTTCACGGGAATATTTATCTCCCAGCGGAACCAAAAGCGGCGCCCCAATAAAAATCATCACTCCGTAAATACTGATGGAAAGCGCCAGCACACTGACATCCGAGCTGAAAGCCTGCGCTAAATCCGGAAGCAGCGGGGAAATCACCAGCTCTTCAGAACCCGCGGCAAATACGCCTAATGTCAAAGCAAGCGCGAGAAAGACCGGAAATCGGCGTTTCGTTTCGATGTGTTCGGTTTGTTTGCTGTTCATGCTCTTTAAACACCTCTTCCGTAAAACTTTTCTACCTTTTGTTGTTTTATAGTTTAGCATCCTTATTTTTCATTTTACATTTCATACGAAAACTAATTTCATTTTTTTATTTACATTCAGATTTTAAATAAAATATTTAGTTTATATTCAGCAAATGTTATAAAATATGCCATCCGGTTATGCTATAGTGATAGAATCATTTGTTAAGGTGGGTCATGAAATGAATAACGGTTATTCAAAGGCCGGCCGCGCAGGCCTCGGCATGGTATTGATTCTCGGGACGCTGGCTTCATTCGGGCCGCTTTCACTCGATATGTATCTGCCCGCTTTGCCTGAAGTGGCGGCCGACCTCCATACGTCAGCGTCACTTGCGCAGCTGAGCCTGACGTTTTGTCTTTTGGGGCTTGCGATCGGCCAGATTGTTGTCGGGCCGCTCAGTGATATGATCGGGCGCCGGAGGCCTCTGATTCTGTCATTGCTGCTTTATATGCTGTCTTCTTTATTATGCGCCTTCAGCCCTTCTGTTTCGTTTTTAATTGTCATGAGGTTTATTCAAGGGTTCACAGGGGCGGCCGGAATCGTCATCGCACGGGCTTCCGCACGCGATATGTATTCCGGAAAAGAATTGACGGCTTTTTTCTCATTACTGATGCTTGTGAATGGGGCGGCGCCGATCTTAGCGCCGATTACAGGGGGATTTATCCTTCAGTTCGCCGGGTGGAAAATCGTGTTTATCGTGCTGGCGGTGATCGGCTGTATCATTTTTGCCGCAGTAATTACGGCATTGCCTGAGTCACTTCCGCCTGAAAAACGGACAAGCGGCGGACTCCGGGAGACGCTGATGACGTTTCGGAGCCTGCTCGGCGACCGGATGTTTATGGGAATTGCGCTCAGCCAGGCGTTTGTGATGACCGGCATGTTCGCATATATTGCCGGGTCGCCGTTTGTGCTGCAAAACATCTACGGCGTGTCGGCGCAAACGTTCAGCCTGCTGTTCGCCGTAAACGGAGCGGGAATCATATGCGCTGCCCAAATCACCGGACGGATGGCCAAAACACATGATGAAAGGAAGCTGTTTGTCGCCGGGCTGTTCATTGCCGTCATCGGGAGCATCGCTTTGCTTTTATCGCTTGCCTTCGGATTAGGCCTGACAGCGGTCTGCATTTCTTTATTTATTATTGTCTCTTCAGTCGGCGTCGTCACGACGACAGGGTTTTCTTTGGCTATGCAAAAACAGGAGAAAGGCGCGGGGAGCGCTGCGGCTCTTCTCGGACTCCTGCCATTTATCGGCGGCGCGGCTGCCGCCCCACTGGTCGGAATAGCCGGAGAAGAAAACGCCTGGCCGATGGCTGTCAGCATTTTCGGTTTTCAGCTCTTTGCCGTTCTTTCCTACGCTCTGTCGGCAAAACGGAAAACAAAGTAAAGCCCGCCGCTTATTGCGGAGGGCTTTCTTCTTATCCTGCGGCGCCTTTTTCCGAAGAAGCCGGCTCACGCTTCAAGCGTTTTTTGATACCGAAGTGATAATACGCGTAACAGATGATCATCAGCGGGACGCCGCAGTACAGACCGATACGCTGGTCGGGGATAAAGATGAGACTGATTAAGATCAGCCCGTAGACCGAAAATCCGAGAATCGGCACGAGCGGATAAAGAGGCGTTTTAAATGCCAGGTCTTTCAGATTTCCTCCTTCAGCGAGAAAGCGCCTGCGGAAAACGAATTGTGAAGCGCAGATTGACATCCACGCGACGACGGTAATCATACCCGAAATGGAAATCAGCCATACATACACCGTTTCAGCCGCGACTACACTTGTCAGCAGGGATAAACCGGAGATAGCGATGGTGATGGAAAGAGCTTTCAGGGGCACGCCTTTTTTCGTCAGTTTCGTTAAGAAAGCGGGACCCATTTTGCTTTTTGATAGTGACCACATCATTCTGGACGAAGCGTACAGCCCGGAATTCGCCACCGACAGCATGGCGGTCAGAATGACAAAGTTCATGATATCAGCCGCATAGGGAACGCCGATTTTATCTAACACAGCCACAAACGGGCTTTCGATGACGCCTGCCGTTTGGTACGGCAAAATGGATACGAGAACAAACATCGCCAGCACAAAGAAAAACAGCGTCCGCCATATGACGTTTCGGATTGAGCGGGGAAGCGTCTTTTCCGGGTTTTCGCTTTCTCCAGAGGCGATTCCGACCAGTTCGGTTCCCTGAAATGAAAAATTCACCATGACAAGCGTAAACAGCACAGCTTGTGCCCCGTTCGGGAAAAGCCCTTTGTCCGTCATAAAGTTTGACAGATACGGCGCCGTCTGCCCGCCGTTAAAACCGACAAAGCCGAATACGGCAGCGCAGCCGAGAATAATAAACAATACAATGGCCATGACCTTAATGCTGGAAAACCAAAATTCCATTTCCGCAAAACTCCTCGCGGATAGCGCGTTAATGGAAAAAATGACGACACCGAATACAAGGCACCACACCCAAATCGGAACGTCCGGAAACCACCGCTGCATTAAAATCCCCGCCGACGTCAGCTCAAGCCCCACTGTATTGGCCCAGCTGAATGCGTACATCCATCCGATCGTAAAACCCGTCGACGGCCCCAGGAACTTTGCGGCATACGCCTGGAACGAACCGGCGACCGGCATGGCGACTGCAAGCTCCCCCAAACAAAGCATCACCAGATACATTAAAAATCCGCCGATCACATAAGCCATTATCGCGCCGATCGGCCCCGCTTCACTGATCGTAAAACCGGAGCCCAGAAACAGCCCCGTCCCGATCACGCCGCCGAGGGCGATCATAAATAAATGCCGGCCCTTCATCGTGCGCTGTAATTCATTTTGATTGGTATCTCCCTGCATATACATCCCCCTTATCCCGTTATGTCAGCCATTTGTGCGTATGTCTAATCGGTAGCTGTGCAAAAGGTGCAGCGTCGTCTGCTGAATGAGTTCAGGCAGCACATGGAATGTGTACGGTTTATACACCCGTTCCGTCCATTTATGGCCGTCCTTGCCATATACCCCTATATTGACCGATGGAATATTTAATTCCCTGATTTCTTTAAAAGGAATCATGCCGATGACATCCCATCCCGGAAAATTATCGGTAAAGGCGGAAACCTCAGCGTCTGTTTCATGCAGCGATAAGAAGCTTCCGTCCGCTAAATAAGGGAAAAACTTTTTAAAAGCGAATGTTTCTCCCGTTGACGCCGCTGTTTTATCGACGGCTTCTTGAATGACATGCTGCAATAGCCGGTCCCGCGTGCTCTCTTCCTTCAAATAATTGTGCGGAAGGTAAGGCGGCGCATAGAAAATAATGACCTTGGCACCCTGCTCAGGATCAAGTTTTTGCAGTTCCTCGACGGCTTTAAAGCATCTCATCCGCAGTTCAAGATGTTCATACGTTTTAAACGCCTGCTCTATACACTGCGCCGGGTCTATGCCGCGGCTTCTCAGCCTTTTCAGGTAATCTTCCAGACTGTACACTTGAACGTTCCATGAGATCTCTTTTTTCGGAAGGCTCGTTCTCCTGCAATATTCGTCGTAATAATCAGATAATTTTTGTTCTGTCTCTTTGCAGGCTTCGTCAGCCACGGCAGTCAGCTGATCCATGATTTCTTTGGCGGTTTTTTCGTAAATAAAATAATTAAAATAGACGTAGCTGCTGACGGCGGTCTGCACATTATACGCTTCTTTGTTGTCACGCTGGTACAGGCAGGTCGGCGGAAGCACAAGCTCTCCTTCAATGTTTTCTGCCATATGAATATTGTTATGGATTCTTCTGGTGATTTCTGACGCGATCAAATTCGGGTCTATGCCGGACAGCGTATCCCCGACATGCACTTCCCGCCCGTAAATCGCAAAGCAAGGCAAAAGCTTCCCGGCGGCGCCCGTGTATATGTACCGTGTCGTGTCACCATCATACAGCGGCGTGATAAAGTCGGTATTAATCGCCGCTAAATAACGAAGCTGTTTTTCTTGTTTCAGCCGTTTTAATTCAGAAATGCTTGTTAAGATGCCGGAATGCTGGCTTTCCTCATCTGGGTTTGCTATGAACAGAATATGGCCCGGCAATTGCTCACGCCGTTCAGAAAAGTGAAGCAGATTGGCGAGATGAACGGCAATACCGCTCTGCATATCAACCGATCCCCTTCCGAACATCCACTCGCCTGAGCGGGCGTCCCGCTGCACCTCCTGATCAAATTCATAGCTCGAGAAATACTCCGCGAGACGGTAGGAATCAAAAGCGATATCTTTTAAAGGGCCGAAATCCTCAATGCCGACCGTATCAAGATGGGCGTGATAAATGACCGTATTCAGGCTGTCACCGTTTCCTTCAATAAACGCGAAAATATTTTTGCGTCCGTAAGGGTCCTCAGGAATCGCCTGCTCCCACACATGTGACGGGTTGTCCTGAAAGTAGGGAAAGCTCTTGATCATATCTTTGATATAGTCGGCCTTCTTTCCTTCTTCCAATGTGCCGTTAATGCTGTTTAATGCCACCAGCGATTTCGTAATGGCTTCTATTTTCTCCTCCGGAAGCATTTTGCTGAGCTGCTGATACATGTTTCATCCTCCTTACTCTCATATAGAGAAAATAGCGCGAATCTCTTTGTCATCGCGCTATTTCCGAAAGATTAATAGGCTTCAGATGTTGTTTTCGCCTGCATATGAAGAATCAGATAATCAGGTCCTCCGGCTTTTGAATCCGTTCCTGACATATTGAAGCCCCCGAACGGCTGGTATCCGACAATCGCACCCGTACAGCCGCGGTTGAAATATAGATTTCCGACGTGAAAGTCTTCATGGGCGCGTTCAATGTGCGCGCGGGTTTTCGATAACAAAGCGCCTGTCAGTCCGTAATCCGTATTGTTGGCGATCTCAAGCATATGGTCGAAATCCCGGGCTTTAGAGATCGCGACGACCGGCCCGAAAAATTCCTCCTGCATCAGGCGGGCGTTTTCATCTACATCCGCAAAAATAGTCGGCTGAATAAAGTATCCTTTCGAATCATCACCTTCGCCTCCCGTCAGAAGTTTTCCTTCTGTTTTGCCGATTTCGATATAACTCATAACTTTATTATAAGACGCTTCGTGGATGACAGGCCCCATGTATGTATCAAAATCTTCCGGACTTCCGACGGTGAGTGATTTTGTTAAAGCGACGGCTTTTTCGACAACTTCATCATAGACGTCCTGATGAATGACCGCGCGGGAACCGGCCGAACATTTTTGGCCTGAAAATCCGAAAGCGGAATACACGATTGAGGAAGCGGCTAGATCAAGATCAGCATCTCTGTCTACAAGCACCGTATCTTTTCCGCCCATCTCGGCGATGACCCGTTTCAGCCACTTTTGGCCCGGCTGCACTTTTGCGGCTCGTTCATAGATGCGGCATCCGACTGCACGGGAGCCTGTAAATGACACAAACCTCGTCTTCGGATGCTCAACCAGGAAGTCGCCGATTTCTCCTCCGTCGCCCGGTATGAATTGGAGTACGCCGTCCGGCAGGCCCGCTTCCTTCATGACTTCAACGAATTTCGCCGCCACGACAGGCGCCGCATCCGCCGGTTTCAGCAATATTGTGTTGCCTGTTACGATAGCCGCTGCCGCCGTTCCGGCCATAATCGCAAGCGGGAAGTTGAATGGAGAAATGACGATTCCCACGCCAAGCGGCTCATAATGATATTGATTAAATTCTCCGTCACGGCTCTTTACAGGGGAACCGTCTTTCAGCTTCAGCATCTGACGGGCGTAATACTCTAAAAAGTCGATCGCTTCCGCCGTATCAGCATCCGCTTCCTTCCACGGTTTTCCCGCTTCTTTCACAAGGTACCCGGAAAATTCGTGCTTTCTTCTGCGGATGATCGCCGCCGCTTTAAACAGCACGTTCGCGCGGTGTTCCGGCCGTACTTTTTTCCATGTTTGAAATGCCTCAAGCGCCGCCTGCATGGCCTTCTCCGCAAGCTCCTTGCCGGCCGCCGATACAGTGCCGATCACTTCTTTTTTATCAGCCGGATTGACGGAAACGATTTTTTTATCCGTCTCAATCGATTCACCGTTGATGATAATCGGATAATGCTTGCCCAGCTGTGAATTCACATAAGCCAGCGCTTCTTGAAACGATTGTTTATTTGTCTCTTCCTGAAAATTTGTAAACGGTTCGTGTGCGTAAGAAACTGTCATTAGAATTCCTCCTCGTATTTTGTAATGTGTGCTCACGCTTTATGAAGATGCAAGAAGCATACCAGCATAACAAGCTGTGATAAAAAAAAGAAAATCTCTGCCGAAAGCGGACGAAGCTTGTCCGAATCTGTCAGCTGCATTCAGAAAACGCAAAGAAATTTTGCGATCTTCTGTTTAATCAGCGCAAAATTTCTTTGCGGGTAACACTTATACCCAGCCGCGGAAACGGGCGGCTTCAGCCGATTTTCTGATGCCTGTCATATATGCGGCCAAACGCATATCGACCTTGTGGGTATGCGCTGTCTGATAAATGGATTCAAATGAATTCACCATAACACTGCGCAGTTTTCCGGCGACTTCCTCCGCAGACCAGTAAAATCCTTGATTATTCTGCACCCATTCAAAATAAGACACTGTCACGCCGCCCGCGCTTGCCAAAATATCCGGCACAAGAAGCACACCTCTTTCATTCAGGATTTTCGTGGCGTCTATCGTTGTCGGCCCGTTCGCCGCTTCCACAATGATCGAGGCTTTAATGTTATGAGCGTTTTCAGCCGTAATCTGATTGGAGATCGCGGCAGGCACGAGAATATCACAGTCTTTCTCCAGCAGCTCCCGATTCGTTATGATATCTGAGAAGAGATTCGTCACCGTGCCGAAGCTGTCCCGCTTATCCAGCAGGTAATCAACGTCAAGGCCGTCAGGATCATACAAAGCGCCGTGGGCGTCTGAGATGCCGATCACCTTGGCGCCCGCGTCATGCATAAATTTAGCGAGAAAACTTCCGGCATTTCCGAACCCTTGAATGATGATGCGCGCATTTTCCAATGGAATCCCTTTTTTCTTAACGGCTTCCTCAATACAAATCGTGACGCCTTGCGCGGTCGCCGTTTCCCGCCCCTGTGAACCGCCCAGAACGATCGGTTTGCCCGTAATGAATCCCGGTGAATCAAATTCTCTCAGCCGGCTGTATTCGTCCATCATCCACGCCATAATCTGCGAGTTGGTATATACGTCAGGAGCCGGAATATCCTTTGTCGGGCCGACGATCTGGCTGATTGCCCGCACATATCCGCGGCTCAGCCGTTCCAGCTCCCCGAATGACATCGTCCGCGGATCACAGATGATGCCTCCTTTCCCGCCCCCGTAAGGAAGATTTGTGATGCCGCATTTTAAAGTCATCCAGATGGAAAGCGCCTTGACCTCTTCTTCACTGACTTCAGGGTGAAACCGCACGCCCCCTTTTGTCGGGCCGACCGCATCATTATGCTGTGAGCGGTAGCCCGTGAAAACCTGTACTGAGCCATTGTCCATTTTGACCGGAATGCGGACGGTCAAAAGCCGCATCGGCTCTTTCATTAATTCATACATATTGTCGGGATACCCCAGTTTACGCAGGGCTTCCTTAATGATCGATTGTGTTGACAAGAACAAATTAAGAACTTCTTTTTCTTCATCTTTCTGATTGCTTTTAGAAAGCGGGTTGGCTGACATGTTTTATCACCTCATCGTATTTTACGTGTAAGCTTCAATTACCGGCAGAACAAAATGTAAGCGCTTTTACACCAAGACCCATCAGTCCCTTTCACATTGTCGTTATGCCCCTTTTTATATGCAAGATTCATGCCAGGATTTTGCGCATAAAAAAAGAGGCTGTTGTCAGCCTCTTTCATCCCGGATTAACGCGGGTCAATGACCAGTTTTGTTTCGGCGTAAAGACTGCCGGCACCCAAACCGTTTACGTAATCGCCTTTGATTGTATACGTGCCGGCGCGCGGAAGGTTTTTACGCACCAGAACGAGATTGTATTCAGTCGCTCCCAGCAAGTCAAGGGTAAGCGGGAGTCTGACCGTTTTTCCATAGTTGAGAATTTGCGTTTCTTTCAATGTTCTTCCGTTTACAGAGTCCCTCACAGTGGCGTTGAACCCGTCGGGAAATTGAAATTCAATGGCACCGACGGCAAGCAGCGCATTCGGCTTGTATGTGACTTCAATATCAGACGTCGCGTATTCTTTCGTACTGTTGATGGTTTTCGCTTCAATAACGGCAGATTGGGCATTCGCATGAAAAGATGGCAAGAACACAGCTAAAAATACAGCAGCACTGATGAAAAAAGCAGAAAATGATTTTCTTTTTAACATCATTGATTCCTCCAGATTATATGGGATTCAGAGCGTCCTCTGCCGGAAAAGCGTGTCTGATGATTCCATTCGCGCGAATTGGAGTTTCTCTTTTCCTGAGAATAATCTACCACCTTTACCCATGTAAGTAAATTGTTTTTTAAGAATATTCTATCTTTTATTTTCAAAGACATCAGCTGAAAATCAAAAAACGAAGACATCCGCTGTCTCCGTCTTGTGCGCTACCGATGAGCCGTCTTCCAGTCAAATCCGATGGTTTCATCATTCCACGGGATTCTTTTTTCGTCAGGCTGATCCGGATTATAGGACATTGTCGTAAAATAAATAATAGTCAGCGGGGTTTCTCCCAGCACTCTGTAACCGTGCGCGACTCCTTTGGGAATGAGAAGCAGCATCGGATTGTCTTCTCCCATGTAGTAGACATCCGTTTCTCCCTTGGTTGCTGACTCTTCGCGAAGGTCATGCAGCACGACTTGGGCATGGCCCGTCGGGAAAAACCACAGGTCATCCTGTTTCTCATGATAGTGAAACGCTTTAATGACGCCGGGATAGCTTTTTGACCAGGAAGCCTGCCCGAAATGTTCCAGAAGTTGTTCATCGTCACGGACGAGTTCTGAGAAAAAACCTCGGTCGTCACTGTGTTTGATCAGCTTTTTGATTTTTACGCCTTCGATCACTTGCACTGTCCCTCCCTTTGTAAATAATCCCGCAGCGCATCCCGCCAATGCCTCATGCCAAGCCCCTGCCGTTCAATCGACTCAAGGCTTAACACCGAGTAAGCGGGACGGGGCGTCTTATTTCCGTATTCCTCCGTCGTGACGGGCAGCACATCGGCGGTCCTGCCGCTTTCTTCAAAAATGGCCTTGGCGAATTCATACCAGCTGCACACTCCGCTGTTTGCGGCGTGGTACGTGCCCGGCGGCCTGTCAAAGAGACCGATCACCGTTTCGGCTAAATCCTTTGTGTAGGTCGGTGCGCCGACTTGATCGTTTACGACACGCACTTGATCATGTGTATCCGCAAGCTTCAGCATCGTATTGACAAAGTTGTTCCCGCCGCTGCCGTACACCCACGATGTTCTGATAATGGTGTGGTTTTTTCCCGTTAACCGGATCAGTTCTTCGCCGAGTTTTTTGCTTTTTCCGTAAATCGTTCCGGGGTCTGCGGGATCATCTGTGTGAGAAGGCCGTGTTCCTTTGCCGCTGAAGACGTAATCGGTGCTGATGTGAATAAATCTCGCTCCGGTATTTTCAGCCTCAAGCGATGTATAATAGGCTCCGATTCCGTTTATTAAATACGCTTTGTCGAGCTCCGTTTCACATTTGTCAACGGAGGTGTATGCCGCCGTATTGACGACGATATCCGGCTTGTAATGGCTGAACGAGTGCCGCACCGATTGCTGGTCGGATATATTCATCATCGCTTTTGTCAGGGCGATCACTTCATACCCTTCCTGCTTCAGTCGGCGGCATAACTCCCGCCCCAGCTGGCCGGCCGCTCCGGTTACTAATACTTTTGTCAATCGGATCCCCTTCTTTCCGATTAGTCTTGGCTGCCTGTATACCAGCGAATGGTTCTTCTCATTCCTTCTTCAAACGTTACGTCCTGCCGCCAGCCCAGCTCTTGTTTCAGCTTTGTGGCATTGATGGCGTAACGGCGGTCATGCCCTTTTCTGTCTTCGACATGGGCAAACCGTCCCTCGACTCCGAGCTCCTTCATGATAAAAGCCGCCAGATCTTTATTCGTCCGTTCATTTCCGCCGCCGATATTGTAAATTTCGCCGAGCGTTCCTTTTTCCAGTACAAGTTTAATGGCGCGGCAATGATCTTCGGCAAACAGCCAGTCTCTGATCTGCATCCCGTCGCCGTACAGCGGAACCGGCGTGCCGTTTACGGCGTGTCTGATAATGGTCGGAATCATTTTCTCGTGATGCTGATAAGGCCCGTAATTGTTGCTGCATCTCGTAATGATGGCGGGAAGCTTATGGGTTTTCACATAGGACATGACGAGCAGGTCTGAGCTTGCCTTGCTTGCGGAATACGGATTATTCGGCGAAAGCGGCGTCGTCTCCGTAAAAGCGGGATCATCCGGCCCCAAATCTCCGTACACCTCGTCAGTTGAAATATGAATCAGTCTGCCGGCCTTTCCCTGTAACACCGCGTCGGCCAGTCGGTATGTGCCCATCACATTTGTTGTGATAAACGGCTCTGCCTGATTTATGCTTCTGTCCACATGAGATTCAGCCGCAAAATGAATGACGGCGTCATACATTTGGGAAAAGGCTTTGTCGATGTCCTCTTTTTTAGAGATGTCACCTTTAATAAAACGGAAACGGCCGTTCTTTTTTAAGGCTTCTATTTCAAGCGGCCTGCTTGCATACGTGAGATTATCCAGGACGGTAATCTGCGCGTCCGTTTCTTTCAGCATCATGTTTGTAAAGGTGAGGCCGATAAATCCGGCGCCGCCTGTAATTAAATATGATTTTGGCATGATTAATGTTCCTGTCCTTTCTGTATCGCCTGTTGCGCCAGGCTTCCGGCGAGGCAGAGCGATTCATGCGTGCCCGCATCCACCCACCAGCCCTTTAACACATCATACGTCAGCTCACTGTGTTCAATGTATAAATTATTGACATCCGTAATTTCCAGCTCGCCGCGTTTTGAAGGGGAAATTTGATCAATATAAGAAAACACTTCGGCGTCATACATGTAGATCCCTGTGACGCATAGGCTGGTCGGCGGCTGCTCCGGCTTTTCAATGATCGACTTGATCCGTTTGTTTTTTTCATCAATCTCGGCGATGCCGAAGCGCTCAGGATCATCAACTTCCTTCAGCAGCACTTTCGCTCCTTTTCCCTGCTGTGCGAAGCGTTCCGTATAAGGTTTTAATGAATCTTCAAAAATATTATCTCCTAAAAGCAGAACGAACGGGTCGCGTCCGGTGAACCGTTTTGCGTACGATAAAGCGTCCGAAATGCCGGATGCGGCGGGCTGAACCTGATATGTGATCGAGACGCCGAGCTCTTCTCCGTTTTCAAGAAGTTTATGAAATTGCGGAATATACTCTTTTTGCGTAATCAGCAATATATCCTTAATTCCCGCTTCTTCCAGCTTCATGATCGACCAGTAAATCATCGGATATGGACCGACAGGGAGTAAATGCTTATTGACCGCTTTCGTCAGCGGCATAAGGCGTGAGCCGGTGCCTCCGGCTAAGATAACACCTTTCACATCAACACTTCCTTACGTGTGGTTTTATCACAATTCAAAAAGAATCGCCGCCGCCCGTTTGATGCCTCTCCCGTCAACCAGCGGCGTTCCGTTCTGATGAAGTCCGAGCCGCATCTGATAATCAGCGGTCAGCTCAGACATATGCCGAGCAAGAACGTCCGCTGACATGCGTTCTCCGAGGCCGAGATGAACGGCGGCTCCCCGTCCGGCGAATTTTTCTGCCGTCACGGTTTGATGCGCCACTTGAGATAGAACGATGCAGGGCACACCCGTACAAATGGTTTCATATAAAGTAATGCCGCCGGACACGACGGCCATATCAGCCTTTGTGAGAAGCTCGGCCATGTCATTTGTCTGCCTTACCAACCCGGCATAAGGCATTTGCGCAATAAGCGCGCGCACGTCATCAGCGTGTGGAGCGGCGCCGCCCATGACGATGATCACCTGTTTGCGCTGAATATCCGGAATGCGGCGGCATGCTTCTATCACTTTAAAGACAAGCTTCTTAGGGTCGCTTCCTCCTAAAGAAACCAAAATGGTCCGGCATTCTTTTCTGAGCTGATAGAGCTGTTTGGCTTTTTCAAAACCCGGATGAAGAATCATATATTCCGGGCCTTCATATACAACGGCGCTGCCCATTTTAACCATCCGGCTTTTCAGTCCGCCATATATGCCGTTTATGACGGCATCGCATAAATGAATAACATGTTCCCGTTTTTCTTCAAACAAGACGATGCGGGCAGATGAGTGCTTTTTGATTTCTTCAAGCCAGTCACACGGTATATCGAGCAGATCGAATATGAGCAGGTCAGGAGCCTGCCGGTTTATTTCCCGGACAATAAATTCCTTCTGTCCCTTGTCAGGCTTGATGATTACTTCCCATTTGTCAGAAGAAAGATAAGAGGAAGCCTCTTTGTTGGTATAAAACGTAATGGAGCATTTGGTCTTAATGGCATCGGCAAGCAGTTTCATCCGGACGACGTGCCCCATGCCGATTTCATAGCCCCCGTCTGAGAATATCAAAACCCGCATCTTAATCAGCCTCTTTTTGCCGGATCATCTGATTAATGGCTCTGAGCTCCGGATCGCTATTCAGCAGATGAATTAATTCCTTTGCCGGAATATCAGGGCGCGCTCCTGCTTTTGCGTACAGCTCGCAGGCCAGCCGGTAGTCCTCTTCGGTATCGACGGTCAGCCGCAAGTGAGGAGCACGAAGTTCCTGCGGGGGTTCTGGAAAGAGGAGCCGATACTTCTCAGGAGATTCTCTTATCAAAAGTGTCACATGCTCCTGATATTTGTCCGCCAGCGTTTTGGCGGCGCTCAGTTCTGTTAAAAGATTCGCGTTTACCGCCTCGCCGCCGATGCCGAGCGGCGTACCCCCGATATACGTGTAATCCGCGTGCTGGTCTGAATGCGATTTAATCAGAAGATCAAGCAGCGAAGGATCGACAAACGGGTTATCCCCCGTCAGTCTGACTGCGATGGCCGGTTTTACTTGTTCGATGACTTGTGCAAACCGGTCAAGCACGCGCTGCTCGCTGCCGCGGTGCACACGGTAGTGCTTGCTGAGGCAGTGTGCGGACAGTATGTCGTCGGTCTTATTGTCAGACGTGGCGATGATCAGATTATCCCGTGATTGATCATAATACGCGCTTTGCCGAACTCTTTTGACAATCATATCGAGAATGGTATATCCGCCGATCGGCTTCAGCACTTTGCCTGGAAGACGCTCGCTTCCCATCCGTGCCTGAATGATAAACAGAATGTCAGTCATCATAAGAGCTGCCTTTCGTCAAAAGGTCATCCCAGGTGATGCCCGTGTCGGCGGGGATATCCCTGACCGCACGCGCCCCGTCAGTTAAAAGTTCAAAATACCTCGGGTGAAGCCCCTGCGGCTTTTGTCCGGGACGAAGAACGGCAATGTTATCCGCTGTAAAACATTCGCCTTTTTGAATCGGCGCTGTTGAAAAAATGCCTCTGTAAGCGAATTTCCTGATATCCCCCTCAATTGATGTCGTGGTTTTATGGGAGCTTCCCGACAGTATTTCCGGCACCGGAGCGTGATGCCCCTGTCTCAGCTCCGCTTCAGCTGAACGGATCGCCGCAACCATTTCCTTTAATTCATCCGGATTGAGGGCGAAGGAGTGATCGGCGCCGGGCAGGTTTTTGTCTATCGTAAAATGCTTTTCGATCAGCTTCGCTCCGAGCCTGACAGCTGCGCACGGGACGTCATACGGGTGGGCGCTGTGGTCGGAAAAGCCGATCACAGCATCCGGGAAAGCGGCGGCGAGCATGGGAATGACGCTCAGATTGCTGTATTCAGGCGGTGCGGGATATTTCGCCACACAGTGCATAATCGCAATCTCTTTGTTCCCCTCGCCGGTAATAGTTTTATAAGCCTCCTGAATATCTGAAATATCAGCGCCCGCGGTTGAAAAGATAATCGGGGTCTTCAGCCCCGCGACATATTTCAATAACGGCAGATGGTTCAGCTCATAGGAGGCGATTTTAAAAGCTGACGGAGATGTCGCATATAATAAGTCCGCAGAGCCTTCGTCACATACCGTGCTTAAAAACAGCACGCCTTTTTTCTTACAATAGTCAAGCAGCGGTTCTATCCATTCGGCGGGCATTTCCATTGATTGCACTAAAGAAAATATTGAGACGTCTTTACCCGCTGCGGTTTTGTACAAGCCGGGGTCTTTCTGATACATTTTGTCCGCCTGAAACATTTGAAACTTGACTGCATCCGCACCGGCCTCACTGGCCGCGTCTATCAATTCAAACGCCTGGCTCAGTTTTCCGTCATGATTAATCCCGGCTTCGGCGATGATGAAAACGGGCGAACCTTCGCCGATTGACTTCGATCCGATTTTGCATGATGCCATCAGTCCGCCTCCTTCCCGGGCCACACATGATAATAGTAATAAGACGCATCCGCTTTAAATCCCATTCTTTCATACAGGCGGATGGCTCTTACATTGTGAAGCTGCGTTCCCGCTGATACAGTCTTATGCTGAAAGCGCAGTGATTGTTCAATAATGCGCGCCGCTAAATGGTATCCCGCGCCCTTTCCTTCAAATCCCGGTTTTACCGCCATCAGATCAAGGACAAATTCATCGCCTTTAGACAGCCCTTGAACAAAGCCCACGGTCTCTCCCTTGTATTTGGCGGCGAATTGTAAGGAAGCTCTGCCTTCCGCATTATTCCGCGCCCACTCTTCAAACAGGCGGTTTGCACTTTCATAGCTGAGATGAGGGTCTTGGTAATACCTGCTTTTTGTAAAGGCGTCGCGGGCCAGCCGGCTGATCGCTTCCGTGTCGCCGGGTCCGGCTTCTGTAATCTCAAACGGCGGCCAACTGTTATAAACACGCACCGGACTGACGAGCTTGAACAAACTCCCGACAAAACAGGCGGTCGGAAGCTGCTGAACGACCTGCATAGCTCCGACATCTTCAGCCGGTATTTTAATAAATATAAAATCGGTGCCGTCAGCCCGCCTTGAGGCGTAAAACTCCTGAAACAGCCTTTTGAGCTGCCCGGTGCTGTTTGCGGCTGCGAGCTTCACATTGATGATTTTTTTTTGGAACAATTGACTTTCCCACGAAGAGTTTTCGTATAAAATCACGCCTTGAAGGCTGTTTTCTTCCAATAAACAGAGCGACGATTCATAGGCCTCCGGCTGAATGCCCTTTTGATGGAGAAAGGCTTGAATCATGTCTTGAGTAAGATTTTCCCTCAGTCTGTACACCTAATCAGCCCCTTTGATGATATCCGTAACGGCTGCAATGACGTATTCAACGTCATCATCTGTCATTGACGGATAAAGAGGGAGTGATACGGTGCGGTGATAATACGCGGCCGCGGCCGGAAAATCAGTTTCCTTATATCCGTATGTTTTTTGATAATACGGATGGAACGGAACCGGAATAAAATGAACGCTTGTGCCGATATTATATTGGTCTTTCAAAGCGGAAATCAGATCGTTCCGGCTGATTCCTGCTTCCTGCTCCTCTACTTGAATAACATACAAATGCCATGCATGCCGTCCGTTCTCACTGACATATGGGACGGTCAGCCCTTTCATGTCTCTGAAGGCGTCCTGGTAGCGGGCCGCAATTTCGGCTCTTCTTTCCTGCATGCTGTCAATCCGTTTCAGCTGATGAAGCCCAAGCGCCGCCTGAAGATCAAACATATTCATTTTATAGCCGGGCGTTTCGACCTCATAGTACCAGCTTCCGTTTGAAGAATAACGGTTCCACGCGCCTTTGCTCATGCCGTGAAGGCTGAGCACCCTGATCTGGTCGGCAAGCCTGTCATCATCCGTCGTCAGCATGCCGCCTTCTCCGGTTGCCAGGTTTTTTGTCGCGTAGAAACTGAATGCCGTCGCGTCCCCGATTGATCCGATCATTTTCTGTTTATAAGTGGTGTACACGGCATGGGCCGCATCCTCTAAGACAAACAGCTGATGCTTTTCGGCAATGGCCAGAATCTGATCCATCTCACACGACTGGCCGGCGAAATGAACGGGCACAATCGCCTTTGTCTGCGGGGTCACAGCCGCCTCAATTTTCTCAGGGTCCGCATTCAAGGTAAGCGGATCAATGTCTACAAACACCGGAACTGCGCCTGTATGCACGATTGTATTGGCTGTTGAACTGAACGTCACGGCAGACGTAATGACCTCGTCGCCGGGACCGATCCCTTTCGCTTTCAGGGCCAAAAACAACGCGGCGGTACATGAATTCAGCGCGATCGCGTGCTTTGCTCCCGTCCAGGCGGCGAAAGCTTTTTCAAACGCCTCCACTTTCGGTCCCTTTGAAAGCCAGCCCGTTTCAAGCGTATCAATAACCTCCTGAATTTCGTCCTTCCCGATCATGGGCAATGAATAGGGAAGAAAAGATGATCTTTTTTGCACCATTTTCTTTGCGCTCCTATCTTTTTTATGAAGGGTCAACCCGTCTGAAGTCGACTCCGGTTTTTTCCTGAAGCACTCGGCATAAAGCGGCCAGCGAATCCTGAACAGGATAGTTCGCGGCGATAAAAGTGCGGCGCGCCTTTTCTGCCTTTTGATATTCGTCGGGGCTTTCGCATACCCGAATCAATTCCTGAGCAAGCGCCTGCGGGTCCTCAAAAGCAAATTCCCCGAGAGAATGATAATAAGGGTATTGGCGGGTTCCCGCTGATTTTCCGATCAGTACGGGTTTCTGAAACAGCATCGCTTCAAGGCCGACCGTTGATGTCTGCGTCACCGCGGCGTCAACATACGGGAGAATATCATAAAGCCCCATTTCTTTTTTGATGATTTTGCCGGCTTTATATTTCCGCAGCACCTGATGGTAAGCATCCAGCTTGTTTTTGCCGATTTCCCACGGATGCGGTTTAATAATAAGCTGCATGTTCTTATGCTTGATCAGTTCTTCAAGAACTCCCGTATAAAATTCATCAGAGAACGGCTGAGTGGCGATCAGCACCGTTCGCTTTGACGGGAGAAAGGAAAGCTTTCGGTAAAACGTGTCCTTATCTATCGGCTCTCTTGAGAAAATCTCGTCGAAACGGGGATGACCCGTGATGATGATTTGTTCCTCCCTGCAGCCTTTTGCTTTATACCACTCCGCTTCATAAGCCCCGAACACAGCCTGATAGTCCGTAAACACGGGCAGAAACGCTTCATCTCCCATGAGCGCCCCATGCTGAAGACAGATGCTGACGGCGTTTTTTTTCGCGCACATCAGCGCAAGCACACGGCTGTAAATATCCTCTGTCGTGCCGACTACAACGGCGGAAATGTTCTCGGCCGTAAACAAAATATCAATGGCATCAATCGCTTCAATAAATAACGGAATGTCTTTATACAAACGCTCCTGAAACGCTCTGTTTCCGAAAGCGGGATGGCTGCTGTGCTCTTTCAGAATGGAATGGGCTTTTTCAATATAAGGGACGGGGTTCCCTTTTTTGTCCATTCCCGTCAGCTCCAATTTGCTGATAACGGGCAGCCCGTGATGATCAGGAAGACTCCATCTGGCTAAAACCGCCGTTTTCGCCGGATCAAACTGCCGGTAGTTTCCCTCGGTGAATCGAAGGTGGTCAAAATGCAGAATGACTTTTCCGTTTACCGGTTTCTCATCTGTTTTCTTAATGGTTTGCTTCTTTTGATCAAAATAAGACTGAATATTGGCTTCAGGAATATGCCGGTCAGCCGGGCCGAAAAGCTCTGGGTTCTGCTCCATGCTCTCCCGAAGCGCCGGACTGATATATTGATAAAAATTACTGATCAATGCGAGCGGGATGTCTTTGTAGCGAAGTGAATGAAAAAGGTCAATATACTGCCGGTACAGCACCCAATAGTTCGCTAAGTATGCCGACAAGCCCTCACCCCTTTCCAAGCTTTTTTAATGATTCCCTCAGCTCTCGGCACGTGGTCTGCTGCGGAAGGCTGTTCACAAACTCGTTTTTCTCCGCCGCAAAAAGCTGATAATGGATGGATTGATCGGTAATATAATTGATGTCAAGCTCCTCAGCAATCGGGTAAAACGGATAAAAATGATTCACTCTCCAGAAGAAACGGGCGTCACCGATCCGGTAAAACGCGGGGCTTTCATCCCAATAGGAGCCGAATGCCGATTTGACCTGTTCCAGCACGGAAAACCGGTGCATGACCGAACAATGGTCAATGGCGCACGGCGCATTCCACACAATCCGTTCGGCGGGCCTGGCCGTTTCCTTCACCGTCTCTTTCTGTTCATTCAGATGATAGGTTTTGGAACTTGAATACACAACGGCTTTTTCCGGGTCGTCATCAAGCTCTTTCACCATTTTCTCAAGCCGGTCCGGCACATACGTGTTGTCGTCGGTCGCATACGTCACGTATTCGCCCTCCGCCATTTCTATTGCCTGATTAATCAAGGCCGCATAGCGTGTTTTTTCCGTTCTTTCTTTGACGCCCGATACATCGCTTTGATAAAACCGGACGCGGGGATCCGTGAGAAAAGGGCGTATTTCCGCCAATGTCGCTTCATTTGAGTTGTCATCCATAATGAAAAGCTCAAAGTCTGTAAACGTCTGAGACAGAATACTTTTAATTGAGCGGGCCACATAGTCACTTTTGTTATAGCTCGTCATGATCACTGACACTTTAGGCAACTCGTCACCCCCTTTTCGTACCTGAAACTACCGCTATCATATGTTCCTTATGTCAAAGATGCGCTAGGAATACAGACTATTATGTGAAAAGTCAGCTTTGCGCGCACAAAAAAGGCCGGCTCTGATGGCCGGTCTCAGGCAGCGTGTTTTCTTTTTTCGCATAAATCTTTCTAAAGGCTCATATGGTGGAATAGATAAAAACAGCAGCCGCTCTGACGGCTGTCTGATTACTTGTCAGGAGGTTCCAGCATCACGAGGTTTTCATCAAAGGAGGAACAATATGAAACCGAAAAAGAATCAATATCAGCAAATGCAGGGGATGGGGATGGGAATGGATATGCAGGGATTCCAGCCGCAGCTCGGGCCTAATCCTTATCCGCAGCCTCAGGGCCAAGGATCACAGATGATGCCGATGCAGCAGCAGATGTCGATGCCGATGCAGCAAGGCCAGCAGAGCTTCGGCGGGGGGTTCCCCGGCCAGACGCAGCCGCAGCAGCAGGGCGGCAGCAGCTTTCAGATCCCGTCAGGTCCATCATCGTCACAAAACGTTCCCGGCATGCTGCCGATTGAAGAGTCATACATTGAAAATATTCTGCGGTTGAATCGGGGCAAAACGGCGACGATTTATATGACGTTTGAAAACAGCAAAGAATGGAATTCAAAGATTTTCCGCGGCGTGATTCAGGCTGCGGGGCGTGATCATATCATCATCAGCGACCCGAAAACGGGTACCCGTTATCTGCTTCTGACCATTTACCTTGATTACATCACGTTTGATGAGGAAATTGCTTATACTTATCCGTACTCCATGTCTTCTTATTCTCCGAGATAAATCAAAAAGCCAATCGCTCACTTGGCAGAGGATTGGCTTTTTTTCTTTATAAATATTTGACGGCCGCGACGACAATCATAATCCACGAAATAATAAACGCCACGCCGCCGAGCGGTGTAATCGCTCCGAGAATGGAAATCTGCGTCACGCTCAATACGTACAAGCTTCCAGAAAACAGAACGATGCCCGCAAACATCAGCCAGCCCGCGACAGAAACGCTCCCCACGCCAGAGAGCTTTTCGGCTAAAAACGCGACAGCCAGAAGGCCGAGCGCGTGATACATATGATATTGCACGCCTGTGTGCCATACCTGCAAATATTTATCAGGGATTTTCCCTTCAAGCCCGTGCGCCCCGAAAGCACCCAGCGCCACAGCCAATAAGGCGTTAATCGCACCCAGAATAATAAACACTTTCATCTATTCTTCTCCCGCCTTTTCGTTAAAGTTTCCAATTCAATCATAACCCAACATCGGGAAAATTCAACGCCCGTCCTCCGATGACACGAGATTGTCGGATTTTTTCTTTTTGATAAGATAGATCCGGTCGACCGCTATCGCCAGCAGCGTTCCGAGCACAAGACCGTTGCTTAAGAGCGAAATCAGAATCGGATGCATGCCTGA
The DNA here is from genome assembly GCF_054900515.1 of Bacillus sp. Bwzl_19. NCBI lineage: Bacteria > Bacillati > Bacillota > Bacilli > Caryophanales > Bacillaceae > Bacillus > Bacillus sp. Bwzl_19. The sequence goes on from NZ_CM142729.1 coordinate 3,411,776, forward strand.
TAATGCGCTCTCAGGCACAAACATCACACCGACTCCCGTCAGAAGCGCCAGACCGATAATGGAGCGGATTCGTTTTTGCTCCGCTTTCTCATAAGAGTCAAACTCCGTAAAGGCAAGACCCGCCATTGTGGAGAAAACGACGAAATTCACCGCAAAGCCGACCGGTGAGGGCAGACTCGCAAACGCATTCATAAATAATGGGATCATACTGATGATAGCGACAAATACACTGCCCAAAAGAAACGGCTTTTTCGAAGGAAGCTTCGTCGTCTCAATAAAACCGGCCGCCCCTGAGATCGGCACAGGCGCAATGCCTCCCGTCAATCCGCTCAAAAGGTGGCTGATCGAGGCCGCAAACCCGGCCGGGCGCTCACGCCGCTTCCCTGCGGTGCCGCCGAATTTTTTCACCGCCGCTTCAACAACCCGAATGCTCGCAAGCATGTTGACAATCAAAAGCACTGTAATGAAGAGTGATGTAATGATCAGTCCGCTGTCAAACACAGGTTTTCCAAACGGAAAGAGAGTCGGCAGCTGAATGATGCGGTCCGGTATTTGAATCGGTTTGGCAGCGCCGAAGACCGCAAACAATATCCATCCGCCCGCAAGCGAAAGAAGAATCGCATACTGCCTTAAAAACGTAACATGTGATCGGGACATGATGAACATTGCGGCCGTCACAACCATGGCAAGCCCAAAGACAAGGCCGTCGACGCTGTTTTTTAAATAGCCGATGCCCAAAAGACCTTTTACTATCGGCTGACTCAGCTGCATGACCAAAAGCAGCAGATACACGCCAGTCACAACCGGCGTAAACAGTACGGCCAGCCGTTCAATCACTTTAAAAAGGCTGAACAAAAAGAAAAAGACAGCGCTTAATAACAGCGCCCCCTGAAGCGCCCGCAGCGTCTCGCCGAATGTCGTGAACACCGTGCCCGTCAGTCCGCCGTAAATCGTATACACGCCCCACCATAAGCCTGCCGGGCTTTCATTAATCGGCAGACGATGTCCCTGAAGACATTGGATGACCGCGGCGACGCCGAGCACAAAAAATGTACTCTGAATCAATGCGGCAGAATCGGCATGGTTCAAGTGAAATGATTGTGCGATGGCGACAGGAACCACAATCGCAGCCGCGATCATAAATGCCGTCCATTGCAAACCCCCGAGTATTAGTTTCAAGTCAATCAACCTCTCCTGTTAAAAATCGAAAATGGAATCCCCGTTTCCGTCTTCCCCGCGTTCGTCTTTCGTTTTTTTCTGATATTGATTCAGCCCGGCGCTGCCCATCATTTTTTCAAGCAGAAGCGGGTCTGTCGAAGGAGACGCGGAAGGCTTCGGCGCCTCTTTCGAAATCGGATTCTGCACAGGCGCCACAGCGGTGTGCGTCTGGGTGCCGAGCACGACGTCACACAGAGAGCGGACGGCGGCCACGTGCATTTTGATCTCCTCGGCGCGGGACGCCGTTTTTGCCTGCCTCAGTTCTTCTTCCATCTTCTGAATCAAAGCAGAGATATGTATGTTCATGAGTAAATCCTCCAGCAGTAATTTGTCTTCTTCCTGCATTTTATCAAATTTCTGACCGAATCGCAGAAATGAGTTTGTTATTTTTTCTGACAGCATACGGCCCCGGGCGTCAAAAAAGGCGTTTCCGCCGGGCGGAAACGCCTCAAAAAACCGGTTATTGCGGCAGATCGGGGATGCACCAGTCAATCGGCTGCTCCCCCATTTTTTCAAGGGCGGCGTTTGTACGGGAAAACGGTCTGCTCCCGAAAAAGCCGTTCCTTGCCGAAAACGGGCTCGGGTGAGTCGATTCAATAATAACGTGTTTCGATGTGTCAATACGCTCTTTTTTCATCTGTGCGTGACGTCCCCACAGGATAAAGACAATCGGCTTTTCTCTTTCATTCACCACATCAATGATGCGGTCAGTGAGCCGCTCCCATCCCTTGCCTTTGTGGGAATTAGCCTGGCCGCGGCGAACCGTAAGCACTGTGTTTAACAGCAGCACTCCCTGCTTCGCCCAGCTGACGAGTGATCCGTGATTCGGTACGGAGCAGCCGATATCATCCTGAAGCTCTATGAAAATATTTTTCAATGACGGCGGCTGTCTGACGCCGGGCTGAACGGAAAAACTGAGCCCGTGCGCCTGTCCGGGACCGTGATACGGATCTTGTCCGAGAATGACCGCTTTTACATCCTCATAGGACGTATAATGCAAGGCATTAAAAATATCATGGCTGTCAGGATAAATCGTTTGGCTGCTGTATTCCTGTTTCAGCATCTCTCTCAGCTCTTGATAATACGGTTTGTCGAATTCATCTTTCAGCTGATTCCACCAGCTGTCTTTTAAAAGCTGTTTCAAACTGTCCGTCCCCCTTATGAACTGTGCAGTCTCGAATAGACGGGCTTTCCGTCCCACACAATGTCAGTCGGCGCCTCCCGCCTCTTCATATCCGGCTCTTCAAGAAGAACCGCGAAGTTTTTCGTCGGGAGCTCCCCAAGCCCGTGCTTTTCGCTTAACCGGTCTAAGTACTGCTTCCGTTTGGCGCCGAGATCCGCGGACTGATTGCCGCCTCCCTCAAAAAACGCATAGATGACGCTCGCGCAAGGAACACGCTTCACACGGTGCTGTTTCGCAGCGCGTAAATAAAAATCCCAGTCCCAATAATTATGGACATCCGGATCAAAATATCCTAACGTGTCATGCAGAGAACGTCTGTACATGCTGCCTGACGGAACATACGTGGAAAACACCCGCATATCCTCATAATCGGCCGTATAGGCGAATGGCTTCCGTGATACCGGATATCTCGTGTTGTCCCGTTCTTCAAATGACACAATTTCCGCGTCAGCATGAACAAAGTCGGCATCAGCGAGCTCAGCCGCCATTCTTTCCAAATGGCCCGGCGTAATGAAATCATCATCATCGCACAGCATGATACAATCACCTGACGCTTGTTTCACACCGGCGTTTCGAGCTTCCACATGACCGGCATTCTGTTCTAAATCAATAATCTGAATCGGCAGATCGCTGTACAGCTGCTTCGCTTGCTCGACCGATTCCCCCGCATCATTTACGATGATCACTTCATAAGGCTTTACGGTCTGCCTGGAAATTGACTCCAGCAGCTCACACAAAGCCGGAATCCGATTATACGTGACTATGACAATTGATATATTCATGATCCGCTCCTTCTGCTTTTTCTCATGTTCTATTAAAACATAAAGCGGCTGAGAGATCAGGGGGGATTTTTTATTTCACCCGGTCAGACACATATCCAGGTCATGCCCGCCAGCAAAACCAGAATGATCAGAAGGTCTCCCCAAACCATGCATACCGCCTTGATATCAAATCTGCCCGCATCCATGACATTCCAAAGTTTTGACTGATAAACAGGCACCAACACCAGCGCATAACACGTGCACAAACAGATCAAGGCCGGCGGAACAAGCACTGTCAAATCATTCCTCTAAGCCTTCCGTATTGTGATCAGGAGAAAATCTAACTATAATGAGATATAAAACACTGATGGAGGCCATTGATATGTCAATGCACAAAGCACTTACTATAGCCGGTTCTGATTCCAGCGGCGGCGCGGGAATTCAGGCCGATTTAAAAACATTTCAAGAAAAAAACGTATACGGAATGACGGCTTTGACCGTTATCGTAGCGATGGACCCGGAAAACAGCTGGGATCATCAAGTGTTTCCGATCGATGCCGATACGATTCGCGCACAGCTTGCGACGATCGTTGACGGGATCGGCGTAGACGCCATGAAAACGGGAATGCTCCCTACCGTGGAGATCATTGAGCTTGCGGCGAAAACGATTAAAGAAAAACAACTGAAAAATGTCGTGATCGACCCGGTCATGGTCTGCAAAGGAGCGAACGAAGTGCTGTATCCGGAGCATGCCGAAGCGCTGCGCACCCAATTGGCCCCGCTGGCAACCGTCATCACCCCAAACCTGTTTGAAGCAAGCCAGCTGAGCGGTATGGATGAATTAAAAACGGTGGAAGACATGATAGAAGCGGCCAAGAAAATTCACGAACTCGGCGCGAAATATGTATTAATTACAGGCGGAGGCAAACTCAAACACGAAAAAGCGGTTGACGTGCTGTATGACGGGAAAACCGCGGAAGTATTAGAAAGCGAAATGATTGATACGCCTTACACACACGGAGCCGGATGCACATTCTCCGCAGCCGTTACTGCGGAACTGGCCAAAGGCGCTGAAGTGAAAGAAGCCATCTATGCGGCAAAAGAATTTATCACCGCCGCGATCAAAGAATCCTTTCCGCTGAACCAATACATCGGACCGACTAAACATTCGGCGATGCGTCTTAGCGGAAAATAAAATAAATATCCCCCTCATCGCCTGAGGGGGATTATTTCATTTTTTTCGCGGATGACCGTAAAAACATTTCAATCGATTGCACAAAGAGCGCATATTCCTTCATCTGTTCATATGTATGGCTAAGCCGATCACTCCATTCGTTGTGCGGCTCGGCTCTCTTGAGCATGCGTTTCAGCTGAAGCAATACTTCTTTATATTCTTCCCGCTTATCTTCCACTTGCTCTGCGGCTTTGACAAGTAAACATTTCGGCGTCATCTTCTGATTCTTCAAAACTGAGAAAACAACTCCTTTTATTCCTGAGAATAGTAGTCTTTTGTTTGAAGAATAGCACAGATGGCATAGGTTTCACATAAGAAAAAAGGACGATTTTCTACAAAAGTGTCCAAATTGAGGCATTTATTTCCGTGCTCCCTGTCGATGTAACCGTTACCTCATCATTTCCCGGGAAAGGAAAATATCTGGCGCTGAATACCTCTTCTCCATCATTCAAAAACAATTCGATGGAGGATGCATCCAGAAATAGCTGCACGGAATGCACCTCACTTATGGCGCAGCTTCTCGTTTCTTTTTCCTCTCCGCTAAAAGCGGTGCGCTCCAGCACGGCGAGTCCCTTTTCCTGATGAAATATAAACCGGGCCGCGCCCCGAATAGAGATTTCAAAACCAGATTTATAAGTGATGTCATCCAGCAGCACTTCAGCCCGGGACGCATCTTTCACCGGAAGGGCTGCAGACGAGCATTCCAATTGGAGACGGCGCTTTTGTTCATCCGTACGGCGCGATTTCATTTCCGGGAGCGGACGCTGTATGATTCTGCCGTTTGACAGTGACAGCTGTCTCGGCATCGTCAAACAGTGAACCCAATGATACGCATGTGTCGGATGTTTGTCCTCCTCCTGATCAGGGACGCCCATCCACGCGAACAGAATCCTCCGCCCCTTATCATCTTCCAGCGTCTGAGCCGCGTAAAAATCAAACCCTCTGTCAAGCTCCGTGAATTCACCATGCTTAAACTCAAGCGGCTCTATATCCAGCCTGCCGAGGAAATAGCCCGCCTGGTGGCTGTTATGATATTTCATCCCGTCGGCGTCAAGCCCCTGCGGACATACGAGCAGCACGTCGGTTCCGTCAAGAGAAAACAAGTCCGGGCATTCCCACATATAGCCGAATGACCCGAGACCGCCGGAATCTGCCCCCGCAATCGCACCGACAAATGTCCAATCCGTTACATTCTCTGATGTGAATAACACAGCGCTCCCGGTGAGCTTTTCTGTCTGCGCCCCGAGCACCATGTAATACGTCCCGTCTTTCTTCCAAACCTTCGGATCACGGAAATGAGCGGTATAGCCTGCCGGGAGACGCGCGACGACTCCTTTTTTTTCAAATACTTTCCCATCTTCGGATACGGCGAGGCATTGATACGTTTCCCGATTGCCTTCTTCGTCACGGACATTGCCTGTGTATATCAGGCAGAGCCGGCCGTCTTTTTCGATGGCGCTTCCGGAATAACAGCCGTTTTTGTCATACCATTCCCCCGGCGCAAGCGCGATTTCTTCCTCTTTCCAATCAACAAAATCCTTCGTCGTCACGTGAGCCCAAAATTTCGCGCCATGTCCCGTATGAAATGGCTGCCATTGAAAAAACAAATGATATACACCGTTCCATTGGATCACGCCGTTCGGATCATTTAAAAGCCCGACCGGCGGCATAATATGATAGTTCTGACGATACGGATCTGATGCAGCGGTTTCCCCCCGCTTCTTTTTCGCTTCCTCAGCCTGCAGCCGCAGCTCTTGATCAAGTGTACTCATTTGGCGGCCTCCTTTTCTTTAGCTCCCATAATGTAAGCGGCAATAAACGCCGACACAGAGGCGATGCCCATTCCGATCAGATAGTTTATGAGATTTCCTAAACCGAGCGGAGCCGTGATGGCAATCATCGGAATTCCGGTCAGTCCGTAGGCATTGGCGGCGACACCGGTCACCACGACATAGGCGCCCCCCAGCGCTCCGCCGATCATTCCCGCGATAAACGGCTTGCGGTATCTGAGGTTCACACCGAAAATAACAGGTTCTGTTACGCCGAGAAAAGCGGAAAACGCGGCAGGCAGAGCGATTTCTTTCATTTTCGCTTTTTTCGTCAGGAAAAATACAGCCAGTCCCGCCGCGCCCTGAGCGACATTCGCCATCGACCAGATAGGAAGGATATAGTTTCTGCCCAAATCAGCGATGAGGCCGGCCTCAATCGCATGAAAGCTGTGATGCACACCGGTAAGCACAATAAGCGGGTAAAGCCCTCCGAAAAGAAGTCCGGCAGCAATGCCCGCGTGATCATACACATATGTCAGCGAGACGGTAATGCCTGATCCGATCGCTCTGCCAAGCGGACCGATTGCGACAAAGGTAATAAATCCGGTCACAATCACCGTGACAAACGGCGTGACCAATAAATCGAATGCGTGAGGCACAATTTTTCTCGTGCCTTTTTCCACCCTGCTCATAATGTAAACGGCCAACAGTACGGGGATGACCGTCCCTTGGTAGCCGAGAAGCGCAATGTTGAAGCCGAAGAGTTCCATAAAATCAGGCGATGCATCCGCAAGCCCCCACGGATTCAAAAGCGCCGGATGGATCATAATTCCCCCGAGCACCGCACCGAGATATGCATTTCCGCCAAATTCCTTCGCCGCGCTGAATCCGATGAATACGGGCAGGAAGATAAAAGCCGCGCTTGAAAACATGTCGAGAAGCCGAAACAGCGATGATTGTTCAGACACCCAGTGAAAGGCCTTCATCATGCCGAGCAATCCCATTAAAAGGCCGCTTGCTACGATAGCCGGAATGATGGGAACGAATATGTTAGACAGTGTTTTCGCAAATCTTGCTGCCGGGTTCAGCTTTTTTTTCGCTGCGTCCTGATGTGTCTCACGATCCTCCCGCCCCAGATCGGCTTCTTTTGAAAACGCGTCATACACTTTATTCACGAGGCCGGTACCGAATATAATCTGGTATTGTCCCGAGCTGCTGAAAGCCCCTTTTACTCCTTCTATTTCTTCAATGCCGGCCTGGCTGATCTTCTGCTCATCTTGAATGACGAGCCTGAGCCTGGTCGCGCAATGTGTCGCACTGATGATGTTTGATTTCCCTCCGATATGTTTGACAAGCTCTTTTGCAATTTCTTGATAATCCATTATGTATCCCCCTTTCTAAAATCAAAAAAGACCTAAAATTCGCCAACGAAAAAGGACAACATGATCCCTTTTTCATGTACGCAAATTTTAGGTCTTGCCTGCATAACCAGTCACAATCCCGCCGGATTCAGTTTTTTGATGCGCTTTCATTTTATTTCATGACAGCGCTTTCGTCAATATGTTATCAAAAAAAAGTCTGTTTCTCCAAACAGACGCGTTATTCCGGGTTTTTTTGCAGACGCTGGACATGCAGCGTAATATAGCCGGCCTCGGATTCCGGCAGTTCCAAATCATATTCATTTTTTAAAAACGCCGCCAGTTCAAGCGCACACCGATAAGCAAACGGATACTTTTTTTGGATGAAATAAAGCATCTCCTCGTCCATGGAATGGAGGGCTTCATTTGAGTCCAACCGGCTGACCGCATACCGCAAGTGCGTGACGAGGCGCTGATATGAAATACTGTCTTCATCCACCTTCTGTTCAAAAAAGGATTCGATCTTTTCGATCATTTCTTTGATCATGGTTGTATGCTTCATCGCCGAATACATGCTTTTGGCATCCGCCTTGGCAGTGTGGATATGAAGCGCGATATACCCCGCCTCATCATCAGGCAATGATATACCGAGGGTCTGTTTCACATGTTCGACCGCCCAAAGGCCGATCTCATATTCTTTTTTATAGAGCGCCTTAATTTCATGAAGCAATCGGTTATGCACATGAAGGCCGTTTTGAATCCTTTCGATCGCAAAGGATAAATGGTCCGCCAGCGCAATATGAATATGATCGCTCAAAGGTGCCGCAAGCTCTCCCTCCGCATGGCTGATGATATCTTCAGCCGCTTCTATATGCTCTTCGGGAAGCGTTTCTAACACTTGTTTGAACTTTTCATTTTCGTCGTGCACGACAAATATTTTTTCAATTTTATGTTTTTGAATCAAATCATTCTTTCTCTTTTGAAAAGCGATTCCGGGACCCATTACGATCTTTTCCCGTCCGTCTTCTTTTATTAACGCCGCATTGTTATTTAATACTTTGTCTATTCTCAAGAGGTTCGCTCCCGTTCATATGTTTAGTGGGATTGTACCCTCTTTTTCATATGATGTAAAGATACCGGACCAGCCCGCTCCCGTTTCGGCAATTCTTTGCGGACAGGTATCCATCGATTTTTATCCAGCCTGCCGCAGGCCGATTTCGTTTCATCGGTCAGATCCGCCGATCGTACCCGGCTCACAAACGAAAACGCCTCAGCCGTCAGCTTCGCTTTCTTATGATAGACAACTTGGTTTCCGTACACGGCGGCTAATTGAAATCTTCCGTCACCCGGCGCCATCCAGTTCATCAGAAAGACCATCCACACCCGTAAAGATACTAGCACACGTTTCATTGCAAATCATCCCTCCGCTTCTTTTTGACAGACAGCTTGTTCGCAGGCCTGTTTTCTCTCCGCTTTAACGGAAAAGGCGGCCGATCCTTCTCCGCTAAAAACTAGCGGGTCTAGCAACCCTATGACTCTATGATAGACGCGGCCGGACGAATTGTTTGTCACAATATGAGTGAAAAAACAAACTAGTTTTAAGAAGTTTTGTTGAAAGCTGATGGAAATGACCTGAAAAATGGAGAAGCGGTTAAAAAAAGTTATGCACATCTTATCCCTTGGTTAAGCACAGCTTAAACACAGGACATATCCACATATCCACAAAACAAATCTATATTTTGTATAGGAACATTCGTTCCCAACAATATATATACACAGATTTATTCACTTATACACATGATTCTGTGTATAACTTCCTCCTTATTCACAGATCAATTTCCATAAATGAGTCCTATGTCACAAGGAATATTTTGAATTTTCGAGAAATATATACTAGATTTCTAATTTTAGATAAAGAAAAAGGGGGAAACACGATTGAAAAAAGGAATCATCCGTTATCTGCTTCCGGCTTTTGTCTTATCCTTTACCTTATCCACAAGTTCACAGGCTGCGCCGGCTTCAAAACCGCAAGCTCCTGATCTCGAGAAGGCTGAGGTGTTCGGTGACATTGATATGACCACCGGCAAACAAACGACGGTCATCGTGGAGCTGAAAGAAAAATCACTGGCCGAAGCAAAGGAACTCGGCAAAACACAAACAAAAAACAAGCTGAAAAGCGAACGCGCAAAAGTGAAAAATAAAGCGCTCAAAACGATTAAACACGGAAAGATCAACAGGGAATATGAGCAAGTGTTTTCTGGTTTCTCCATGAAACTCCCGGCAAATGAAATCCCGAAACTGCTGAGTGATCAGGATGTCAAAGCGGTTTATCCGAATGTCACCTATCATACCGATCAGCTGAAAGATAAAGACATCACCCTTTCCAAGGATGCCGTGTCTCCGCAGATGGATGACAGCGCGCCTTATATAGGGGCAAATGACGCGTGGAAGCTCGGCTATACGGGCAAAGGCGTCAAAGTTGCCATTATTGATACAGGCGTCGAATACAAACACCCTGACTTAAAGAAAAATTTCGGGCAATATAAAGGATACGATTTTGTGGATAACGATTACGATCCTGAAGAAACGCCGGCCGGTGATCCGAGAGGCGCTGCGACTGACCATGGAACCCATGTCGCGGGCACGGTTGCTGCAAACGGAACGATTAAAGGCGTCGCGCCTGATGCAACGCTTCTGGCCTACCGTGTGCTTGGTCCGGGCGGAAGCGGGACAACGGAGAACGTCATCGCCGGCATCGAACGCGCCGTACAGGACGGAGCGAATGTCATGAACCTTTCGCTCGGCAATTCTGTGAATAATCCGGACTGGGCGACAAGCACTGCGCTTGACTGGGCAATGTCAGAAGGCGTTACGGCCGTTACGTCAAACGGAAACAGCGGGCCGAACAATTGGACCGTCGGCTCTCCGGGAACATCCAGAGAAGCCATCTCCGTCGGAGCGACACAGCTGCCGCTGAACGAATATGCCGTCTCCTTCGGTTCTTATTCCTCAGCGAAAGTGATGGGCTACAACAAAGAAGATGACATAAAAGCGCTGAATAAAAAAGAAGTAGAACTCGCAGAAGCGGGTATCGGCGAGCAAAAAGACTTTGAAGGCAAAGATCTGAAAGGAAAAATCGCGGTTGTCAAACGCGGCAGCATCGCCTTTGTGGATAAAGCCGACAATGCCAAAAAAGCGGGCGCGATCGGTATGGTTGTGTATAACAACGCCGCAGGAGAAATTGAAGCCAACGTACCGGGCATGTCCGTGCCGACCATTAAGCTGTCATCAGAAGACGGCGAAAAGCTCGTCAGCCAAATAAAAGCGGGCGGCACAAAAGCGACATTCAATTTATCCGTGGCTAAATCGCTCACTGAACAAATGGCAGACTTCTCTTCACGCGGTCCGGTTATGGACACGTGGATGATAAAACCTGACGTCTCCGCTCCCGGCGTAAACATCGTCAGCACCATTCCGACCCATGATCCGGCCAACCCGTACGGCTACGGATCGAAGCAGGGAACAAGCATGGCTTCACCGCATGTAGCCGGCGCAGCTGCTGTCATCAAGCAGGCTAAACCGAAATGGAGCCCGGAGCAAATAAAAGCCGCACTCATGAACACGGCGGAAACCTTAACGGATGCGGACGGTGACGTATACCCGCATAATGCGCAGGGCGCCGGAAGCATCAGAATCATGAAGGCGATCAAAGCAGATTCTCTCGTCGCCCCGGGAAGTTATTCTTACGGAACGTTTATGAAAGACAAAGGCAATGAAACGAAAAAAGAAACATTTACGATTGAAAACCAATCGTCCATCAGAAAGTCATATCAGCTGGAATACTCTTTCAACGGCACAGGCATTACCGTTTCAGGCACAGACCGGGTCGTGATTCCCGCTCATCAAACAGGAAAAGTCAATGCGAAGGTAAAGGTCAATGCCAAAAAAGTAAAAGCAGGCACATTTGAGGGAACAGTCACAGTGCGTGAAGGCGGAAAAACAGTCGCAAAAGTGCCGACGCTTCTGATTGTAAAAGAACCGGACTATCCGCGCGTGACTTCGATCGACGTACAGGACGGCACAGCGCAAGGTTCCTATCAAATTGAAACCTATCTGCCGGCGGGCGCCGAAGAGCTAGCCTTCCTTGTGTATAACAGCAATCTTGACTTTGTCGGCCAAGCCGGCATTTATAAAAAACAAGATAAAGGCTATCAATATTTCGACTGGAACGGCAAAGTCAATGGTGACACCGCACTGCCGGCAGGAGAATATTATATGCTGGCCTATGCCGCGAACAAAGGGAAATCAAGCCAGGTGCTGACTGAAAAACCATTTATCATTGAATAACCAAACAACCCTGCTGGAGCATCAGCAGGGTTTCTTTCTGATCATTCGGCAAAGGCTTCGCGAAGCAGCCGGTATGACTGAAGTTTATCTTCAAAATGATGAGTAATGGTCACAGCCATCACTTCCTCCGTACCGTATGCTTTACTGAGAGCCAGAATCTGTTCTTTCACTTGCTGCTTTGTTCCGATGATCATTCGATTCCGATTATCGGCAATTCGCCTTTGTTCATATGGTGTATACGTATTGCCGCGGACGGTTTCGTAAGACGGTACGCCATGAAGCGGAATCCCCTGTTCCCCCGCAAGCAGCGTATAATCCATGACGGCAGCGAGTTCCTCCGCTTTCTCCTCAGTGTCCGCGCACAGCACAAACACCGCCACGGCCGTTTTTGGTTCTTTTCCTAATACAGAAGGTTTAAATCGGCGCTTATATTGTGCCGTCGCGCTTTCTCCGCCTTCTCCATTAATAAAATGGGCAAACATATAGCCTGCTCCCGTTTCTGCGCTCAGAAGCGCGCTTTCCCCCGATGAACCGAGCAGCCAGACTTCCGGCGCCGTCTTAATAAGCGGGGATGCCGTCAGATTCGGAAAACGGTGATTGTCATCGGCTTCATCATGCAAATACATCGCCAGCTCACGAATCTGCTGCGGGTATTGATCAGCATTGCGCTTCCCGCCGTCATTCAGCGCCCATGATGCAATCGGCATTCCGCCCGGCGCCCTCCCCAATCCGAGATCGATTCTGCCCGGCGTCAACCCTTCAAGCATGCGGAAGTTCTCCGCTACTTTATAAGCGCTGTAATGCGGAAGCATGACACCGCCTGAGCCTACACGAATGTCGTTCGTTTTCGCCGCAATATGGCTGATCAGCACTTCAGGGCTTGAACCCGCCAGCCGCTCTGAAAAATGATGCTCTGACACCCAAAACCTCTTATATCCGAGCTTCTCTGCCTCCTGCGCGAGCCTCACCGTATCCCGCAGCGCGCTTTCCGCAGAACTCCCTTCTGATACAGGAGATTGATCTAATATACTTAATGAAATCATCACTGTCACCTCCTCAACATCGTACCACTGCTAAGCCGATCATATGAAGTCTGGCGACTTTCTTCGTCATCTTGGTTTGTTATTACGATGATTTAGCTTCCTCGCGACCTCACAAATGCCAAACGGGCTGCCTTTATCTTTAACCTCAAGGAATACTGCAATACCACCTGATTGCTTCTTTTGTTTCCATCGCAAGCGATATCGGCACGCTGGCTGTGTGTCCGTAGACGAGCGGCTCGGAACTACAGCCATGTTAATATTTACAAAGAGGGAGATGTTAAGAAATGATCTTAACCTGACATCTTGTTGTCAAGTTTTAACGGATATACTAAAAACCCAGAGGTGAGCGGATGCAAATCAGCAGATTATTTCAAGTGATTTATATTTTATTGGAAAATGGAACCGTTACGGCACCCGAGCTGGCTGAGCGGTTTGAGGTGTCTGTCAGAACGATCTATAGGGATGTTGAGGCTTTAAGCCAGGCTGGAATTCCGATTTATACCATACAAGGGAAAGGGGGCGGCATTTCCCTTTCCGACAGGTTTGTTCTGAACAAATCTATGCTTACCGACAAGGAGCAGGATGAGATCCTTTTTGCTCTCCAAAGCTTAGCCGCCGCCCAATACCCTGATTCTAATGCGATTTTTGAGAAATTGAGCAGCCTTTTCAGGAAAAACAACATCAACTGGATTGAAGTGGATTTTTCCTCATGGGGAAGCGGGCAAAAACAAAAAGAGCTGTTTGTACTTCTGAAACAGGCAATCTTGGAGCAGAAAGTGATTTCATTTACCTACTTGAGTGCTGCCGGAGAACAAAAAAGCCGGAGAGCCGCGCCAATGAAACTGCTCTTTAAAGATAGAGCGTGGTACATTGAAGCCTTCAGTTTCGAAAAAAACGCTTTAAGAACCTTTAAGATTAACAGAATGTCGAATGTCCGACTTTTAAACGGAGAGGAGATGGGACTTCACCTTCAGCATGGCTGGTCGGAGCCTTCCGTGACTTCTTCTGCAGAAGAATCGGTTAAAAAACCGCAGAGAATCCCTCTGGTATTAAAAATAGACCAAGCGGGAGCCTATCGAATCGTGGATGAGTTTAAAGAAGAGGACATTTTAAAACTGGAAGACGGGTCTTTCCGGGTCACTTCAGAGATTCCTCCCGGTGAATGGCTTTATCACTATCTGCTTTCCTTTGGAGATTTACTGGAAGTCATTGAGCCGGCGTCTGTCAGACTTGAAATGAAAAACCGCACTGCCAGAATGGCCGAAAAATATTTGAGGTAACTGGACACGATGCTGTCAGGTTCTGTTGATTAAACTAGCCTTGTACTCAACATTTGAAGGAGGATTCAGCAGAACGATGGAAAACAGTCCGTACTTATTAAATATGAGCAAAGAATTTGCAGGTAAACGGGTCCTAGTGACCGGCGGAACACGGGGAATCGGCAGAGCCATCGTCAAACGGCTGCATGCGGCAGGAGCTGAAGTTATAGCTACGGCAAGATCATTACCCGAGGCATTGCCTGAAGGCGCAGGGTTTATTCAAGCCGATGTCTGCCTTCCAGAAGGCGCAGATCATATCATTAAGGAAACAATTCATACATTCGGCGGTCTGGATATTTTGATTAATAATGTGGGAGGTTACTCAAGTAGCACGGCAGGGGCTTTAGCTTTAACAGACGAGGATTGGCAGACAGCGTTTAACGCAAACCTGTTTTCTTCCGTCCGCCTCGATCGCGGATTTCTGCCTTACATGGTCAAGCAGCAAAGCGGAGTGATTGTCCATATATCATCTATTCAACGAAAGCTGCCGGGCAACATGACCATGCCTTATTCGGCTGCCAAAGCTGCACTAGTTAACTACAGTAAAAACCTGGCGACCCAATTCGGCCCTGAGGGGATAAGAATCAACGCACTAGCACCGGGGTTTACCGAAACAGAAGCAGCTGAACAGTTAATTGAGAGAATGGCTAAACAAGCCGGAACCGACTATCTAGCCGCCCGTGAGCAGTTAATGGACGAGCTTGGCGGCATTCCCCTCGGCCGTCCGGCTCAACCTGAGGAGGTTGCCGAGCTTGCCGCATTCCTTGCGTCAAGCAGAGCCTCTTATGTAACGGGTTGTGAATATGTTATTGACGGCGGAACCATCCGCACCGTTTAACGAAATGACAAAGGAGTTGATCTTATGGAGCCTAATGCGCTTCCGCAAGTTATACAAGAGTTTATAGCCGCTTCCAATAAACCCGATCCGGATGCCTATATCGACTGTTTTTCGGAGGATGCTTTGATCTTTGATGAGGGCAAAGTGTGGGCAGGCAAATCCGCTATAAGAAAATGGAGTGCCGAACATCATTTTGATGCAAACGTAACGCTTGACTTACAAAGGCATAGACAGGATCAGGGGGAAATCACGGCGGTTTTTAAGGTTGACGGCGATTTTGACAAAACCAGCCTGCCGAACCCTCTCTATTTAGATTTTTATTTTCAGATTCATAATCACAAGATTAAGCAGCTGGCGATCCAGCTTTCTACAGGACCTGAACAAACAGAAACGGTAACCCAGATAAGAAACCAGGAGGAACATAAAAATGATAGTAAATAACGTGCTGCTGAAGCTGAAGGACATGAGCCCAGAGCATATCAAGCAAGTTCAAACCGTTCTGCTGGGCATGAAGGGAAAAATAGACGTTCTTCTCGATGTTCAGGCTGAAGCTAACATTCGCCCTGCCCCTTCAGGATAT
The DNA here is from genome assembly GCF_054900515.1 of Bacillus sp. Bwzl_19. Taxonomy (NCBI): domain Bacteria; kingdom Bacillati; phylum Bacillota; class Bacilli; order Caryophanales; family Bacillaceae; genus Bacillus; species Bacillus sp. Bwzl_19. Next base: position 3,427,426 of record NZ_CM142729.1, read on the forward strand.
GATTTGATTCTGATCACTAAGTTTGCATCCTTGGGGGATATGGAAAAGTACCTTACACACCCGGTTCATCAGGACATCGCCAAGTTTATTGGCACGGTTCTGGAAACGCAGGCGTCCGTTTGCTATGAATTATAATAAGACGATGAGGAATGACTGCCAGCTAAGTCAATTAACTTCACTTATATACAGAAATCAGCCATATACACGTTATTCACTGTTTTAGAACTTCGGTAAGGCAAACAGAGCTGCTCTGTTGTGTATTGAATGCAGTCTCGATTATTAATGAAAAAAAGACGATATGTGAAAGTTCAAAACCCGGAACAGCAGCTCATCAAATTTTAGAACTGTACATCATCGCAGATGTTCCATTTTGTCGAAATATGTTACACGTGAAACATAAAAAAACCTCTCCCGTCAGGAGAGGTTTTATTTCTTAATTTTTTTGAAAACCTTTATCTTTAACATATTGATTTAAATAGGTTCTCGGTTTTTGTTTCATGAACTGCAGAATTTGATCAGACCACGTTTCAACCCGCTTGCCGTTTGTCCGTTTATCATAATAAGCGGAGATGGTTTCATCATATTCCTTCATATAACTGCGGAAGTTTTCTTCATTCGTATCGTACGTGTTTTCATGATATACGGCTTGTTTCGGCAGACGCGGCTTTTGGCCGGACGGATGCGCGGGATGGCCGACTACCAGACCGAACAGCGGCAGCACATGGTCAGGCGTACCGAGCACTTCCGTCACCTGATCAAGTTCATTCCGAATGCCTCCGATATAACAAATGCCAAGGCCCATTGATTCTGCGGCAACACTTACGTTTTGTGCGGCAAGTGCGGCATCAATGACGCTGACCATAAACATTTCCGTATTCTCAAGAAGCTCTGTAATGTTTTCGCCTTTTTCTTCCGCAAGTTTTTTATGGCGGTACAAATCAGCACAAAACACAAACAAGTGCCCGTTATTCTCGACGTAAGGCTGATTTCCGGCCAGCGCCGCCAGCTTTCTTTTTTTCTCCGGATCGGTTACCCCGATGATGGAGTACGCCTGCACGTAACTGGACGTTGACGCCGCCTGGGCGCTTTTCACTAATGTATCTATCTCTTCCGCTGTCAGAAGCTCGTCAGTAAATGATCGGATCGACCGATGATTAAGTATGGTTTCAATGGTATTGTTCATATAAAAGCCTCCTTCTCTATATATCATATCCGAAAGAGAATCATGCCAAAAGCGAAATGCTCTAACCAAAAAAAGACAGCCCGAAAAACGAGCCGTCTGACATTAAGAATTAAACAAATAGCTTTTATATTTCGTCAGCTGCACACTTGCGTTGTATACGATCCCGAAGCTGATTAATGTAGACAGCACCGAGCTCCCTCCATAGCTGACAAACAGCAGCGGAATTCCGGTAACCGGCATAATGCCGATATTCATCCCGATGTTCTGGAAGGTGTGAATCACGATAAGTGCAGTAAATCCTACGCAAAAAAACGCGCCGAATCGGTTAAAGGCATGCAAGCGGTCAATCAGCACCACAAGCCTGTAAATTAAAAAGAAAAACATAACAACGGCAATCGCGCAGCCTAAAAACCCAAAACTTTCACCCAAAATCGCAAAGATAAAGTCGGTCTGCCCCTCAGGTACGTACACCTTCAGATTATGAACGCCGTTTCCGGTAATGCCGCCTGATCCGATCGCCATAACGGCCTGATCCACCTGCCAGCTTTTATCACTCTCTGCCTGAGTCGTTGCCGCACTGGAGTCAGACATCCACGATGTAATCCGGTTGATTTGATAATCCGCAATGCCGATTGAATTCGCCACATGGGGAAATTCAATCACGAGCACTAAGAAAAGCCCGATAACAAGGGCGGCCGAACCGCCGATAATGGTGATCAGCTTCCAGTTTACACCTGACATAAACACCATCACCATCACGATAAACAGACAGATCGCACCCGTTCCGGCATCCTGCAAAACGATCAGTCCGATCGGAATAACCGTCCATGCCGCAATTTTCAAGAGCAGATTCACATCTTCCCGAAGTGATCTTTGATCTTTCGGTCCCGCCTTCGATATAATGGACGCGACCATCATCATAATTCCTATTTTCGTAAACTCAGAGGGTTGAAGGGTAAAGGTTCCGATTTGAAACCAGCTTTTCGCCCCGTTTTTAATCGGCGCGATAGATTCCGGCGCAACACGCAAAAGGAGCAGCGACAGCACGCCGGCAATTAATACGTACAGACTCAGTTTCTCAAGCTGCTCTAAATCAAAGTACAGCAATAATCCGATGAATCCCGCCCCTATAACATAGAAGACAATCTGTTTCATCCAGGCGCTGCCTCCATACTGCCCGAACTGTCCGGCCGCATAAATCGCAGCGACACTAATTATTAAAAACACACCAAATATAAAAATCAAATCCCCCTGATAATAGGGATTTTGCTGTTTCTTATATCGACTCATTCTATCCCGCCTTACATTTTCATCGGAAGTCACTATTGTTTATTATACATGAACACCGTTCAAGAAAACATGATGAGGTTGTTTCCTTTTTATTTTTTACGGTTTGGAGACTACACGACATATGACGTGTCAGAAAAGGAAATGTTTCGGTCATGATGAAACTTTTCCGATAAAAAACCCCTTCTCACCAGAAAAGGGGCAGCGGGAATATAGAAACCAATGAATTCAAATGACTTTACCTCATGTTTAATGTCATAAACAAGCTGTTCGGGTCCTCATTGTAGTCCCCAAACGGTTCACAATATTGAAACCCGGCTTTTTCATACAGCAGTCTGGCGGGAAGGAAAGCCTCCACAGAACCGGTTTCTAGGCTGAGACGCTGATAGCCCCGCCGCTTTGCTTCTTCAATTATATGGTGAAGAATTCGTTTGGCCACGCCTTTTCTGACATGCTGCGGGGAGGTTTTCATTGATTTCAGCTCACCGTGCCGGCTGTTAAGCTCCTTTAAGGCACCGCAGCCGAGCAGGACGCCGTCTTCCCTCGCACTCCAAAGCGTAACGTCAGGCTGACGCAGGCGGTCCGTATTGAGCGCGTGTATACTTTCCGGGGGAGAGCAGAGGGTCATGCTCTTCAGATGATCCTGCAAAAGCGCAATAACATCCGGCGCTGTAACATCGTCTTTATTTATGTTCATTTCAAAACCTACCTTAGTGTGCATGTTTTCTTTAAACATAACAAAGGTTCACAAGGCTGCGCCATCGCACTGTCTGAAAATGTGACAGGGTATTTGACCTTTCTGATTTCTATTACCTATCCAAAAATGGGGCAATAGTTGCAATACATTTCTCGAAAAAGCGGTATCAAAAATTGGAAAACATGGTATAATAATTGTAACAAAATGTTCAAAAAACGACCACAAAACAGACACATTTTATTCTCTGTATTTCATTTTGGAAACGCTCCCATAAAATGAAAGGAGACACGTAAGATGGACATGTTTTTTGCTTATTTACTGGTCGCAAGCGCAACACCCCTCTTTATCTGGCTTGATAACAAAAAAGTGGCTCTTTCGGCCATACCGCCAATCATTTTAATGTGGGTTTTCTTCTACTTTTACGCAACCAGCAGCCTATCCCCCCTCGGCCACACACTCATGATTATCCTGTTTGCCGTCAACGTCATCGTTGCCCATATCGCCGCCTTTATCATTTACGGCCTTCCGCGCCTGCGCCGGAGAAGAAGCCAATAAAGGCACAAAAAACCCTCTTCGCCTAAACGAAGAGGGTTTCTTTTTATTCGTGATGTTCGGAATGCTGCTTCGCACCGCCCGGAGGGTTTCCATCCATATGGTCACCGTGATGGTAGTGCGCCGCAAAGATCCAGATAGAACCAAGGATGATAACAATCGCTCCGAAAAATCCGAAGAGCGTGTTTCCGACTTGGATTCCGCCGTTTTCGCTTTCTGTCATGTGCATGAACATGAGAAGCTGCAGGCCGGCCTGAATAAATGCGAATCCGAAAATGATCCAGAGTTTTGCTGATGAGCTTAAATCTGTATATACCGCAACCCAAAGGGCCAGCAGGGTCAGAATAATAGACAACGCAAAACCTACGATATGCTTCCACGGAAAGTGGCTGTGTTCAGCAGATTTGTTTGCCATATTATAGTCCCCCCAATCCGATGAGATAGACGCCTGTAAAGATGAAGATCCAGACAACGTCTAAGAAGTGCCAGTATAAACTTGAGATAAAGATTTTTGAAGACGTCTGCGGCGTTAATCCGCGTTTCTTCAATTGCAGCAAGATGCCGGTAATCCAGAAGATACCGATCGTTACGTGCGTTCCGTGCGTTCCCAGAAGGACGAAGAATCCAGACCAGAAAGCACTTGTACCGAGAGATGCTCCTTCATGTACATAGTGAATGAACTCGTTAAGCTCACATCCTACGAAGCCTGCGCCGAGAAGAAGCGTAATGATCGTCCATATGACGACGCCTTTTAAACTTCCGCGACGCATTTCATGAACAGCGATCCCGCAGGTAAAACTGCTGATCAGAAGCAGGAATGTCATGATCATGACAAGCTTCACTTCAAATAATTCAGCCGGTAAGACTCCTCCTGCTGTTCTTCTTTGAAGAACGAAGAAGGTTGCAAATAGTGTTGAGAACAACACAATCTCTGCCCCTAAAAAGATCCAAAACCCGAGAATATTGAGTCTGCCGGTTTCAGATTGATATTCCATAGGCGCGTTAGAATTGCCGTGTTCTGCATGTTCCATAAATCACGCCTCCTTTATTCGGAAATCTTTCTTTCCGTCTCTTTTATTTCTTCAACAGGTATATAGTATCCATTGTCATATTCAAATGAACGAAGCACCATGCAAAGCAGAATGCCGATCAAGCCGACAATGCCCATCCAGAACCATTCAAAGACAAGTCCGAAGCCTGCAATACCGAACGCCACTGACATAATAAGCGGTCTGCCGGAGTTGTGCGGCATATGGATTTTCTTGAACTTGCTTTCCGGATGAATATCCACTTTGTCTTCTTTCAATTGCAGGTACGCATCTTGAGATTTCACTTCAGGAAGCACCGCAAAGTTGTAGTGCGGCGGAATCGCAGATGAAGTCGCCCACTCAAGCGTACGTCCCACGCCCCATGAATCTCCGCTGATCTCGCGAGTAGAGTAGCGGAAGCTGTAGTAGATGTTGTAGCAAAGGATTAAGAATCCGACACCCATCATGAAGGCTCCGACAGTTGAAATAAAGTTCAATGTAGTCCATCCGTCATTCGGTCCGTATGTGTAAATACGGCGAGGCATACCTTGCAGCCCCAAGAAGTATTGAGGGAAGAAACATACATTAAATCCGATCATAAAGATCCAGAAGAACCATTTTCCGATTCTCTCGTTCAGCTTGTGGCCGAACATTTTCGGATACCAGAAAATAAATCCTGCGAAACATGCAAATACCGTACCCGCGATCAGCACATAGTGGAAGTGAGATACGAGGAAGTACGTATTATGGTATTGATAATCCGCTGCAGCCATCGCGAGCATAACCCCTGTTACCCCGCCGATAACGAAGTTCGGGATGAACGCAAGCGCCCACAGCATCGGTGTTGTAAAGCTGATTCGGCCTTTATACATTGTAAAGAGCCAGTTAAAGATTTTAACCCCGGTCGGAACCGAAATCGCCATCGTTGTGATCGAGAAGAAAGAGTTAACAGACGCACTGTTCCCCATTGTGAAGAAGTGGTGAGTCCATACAAGGAAACTCAGGACGGAAATGGCGATAATAGAGCCGACCATCGCTTTGTAACCGAATAACTGCTTTCTTGCAAACGCTGAAATAATTTCAGAGAAAATACCGAAAGCCGGTAAGATAACGATATAAACTTCAGGGTGTCCCCAAATCCAGAATAAGTTAGCCCAAAGCATCGGCATACCGCCGGCTTCCAGCGTGAAAAAGTGAGCGCCGAACAAACGGTCAAATGATAGCAGCGCCAATGCCACTGTCAGAACAGGGAAGGCGAATACGATAATAACCATTGTAATCAGCGTCGTCCATGTGAACATCGGCATACGCATCAGCGTCATGCCTTTTGTACGCATTTTCAGGATCGTCACCATAAAGTTGATACCCGTCATCAGCGTACCGATACCGGCAATCTGAAGACCGAGCAAGTAGAAGTTCTCACCAGGCCCAGGGCTCATGTCGTTACTTGCCAGCGGCATGTAACTCGTCCAGCCTGCGTTCGGAGAACCTCCGATAACGAAAGAAATATTGAAAAGCATCGCACCTACGAAGAACGTCCAGAAACTCAGGTTGTTCAAGTACGGGAATGCTACGTCGCGCGCACCGATCTGCAAAGGTACGACAACGTTGATCAGACCGATTAAAAACGGCATCGCCATGAAGATAATCATGATCGTACCGTGAGTCGTAAAGATCTCATTATAGTGGTTTGAGTCTAAAAAATTGTTATTAGGAAGCGCTAACTGGGCACGCATCATCAAGCCGTCGACCCCGCCGCGGAACAGCATGATAACAGCAGAGATAATGTACATGATTCCAAGTTTCTTATGGTCTACAGACGTCAGCCATTCAGACCAGAGCCACTTCCACTTTTTGAAGTATGTGAGTACTACGATGATAGCAATAGTGGAAAGCGCAATGGAAACTTGTGCGCCCAGAATTAATGGGTCACCTGTTACAAAAAATTCATCCCATCTCAATTTCATTCGGGCTTCCTCCTTTCTTGTTCAATTTCAATCTTGTTTATCGTCGGATACTTTAAATTCGTTTTTCTTAACATCTTCCCACGGATCTGTTTTAGAGTGCGGTGATACGGCTTTGTAGCCAAGGCGTTTGCGCGCCTCCATCGCATATTCGGCATCTTGGCCGTGGTCAACGTATTTTAAGTGTGTAGAAGAGAACGTTAATTTACCGACATTCTCCGGAAGCATCAGTTCGTCATACTTCTCTTTCGTCAGCTTTGGAGAATCGCTTTGGGCTTTTTTCACCCAGTTGTTAAAGTCTTTTTGCGTAACTGCTTTTACGTTGAATTTCTGGTCGGCAAAGTGTTCGCCGGTGAAGTTCGCGTTGCGGCCTTCATATGTTCCCACTTTGTCAGCCTGTAAGTATTGATCCATCAGCATTCCTGCCATCGCGTATTTTTGTCCCCCGAGCTGAGGAATCCATAGCGACGCCATTGAATCGGCTGAAGAAATTTTAAATAAAACCGGACGGTCTACAGGAATGTTCAGGTAGTTAACCGTCTCAATATCCTGCTCTGGGTAACTGAATACCCATTTCCAGTCTACCGAAGTAGCATAAACGACAAGAGGTTCTTTATCCTTAGTCGCTTCAGGCGCTTTTTCTAACGAATATATCGTCTGTACGGTAGGCACAGAAAGTGCAATGACAATTAAAATTGGGATCACTGTCCAGACTACTTCTAAGAACGTGTTGCCGTGCATGTCTGGCTTGTAATTTCCGCTGTCTTTGCCTTTGCGGTCGCGGTATTTCACTAAAATGATTGTAAATAGTACGAATACGACGCCGACAATGAACAGCATAAATCCGATTGACAAGAGAATCAGATCTTTTTGCTGGTCTGCAACAGGTCCTTTCGGATCTAACACGGAAATGTCGCTGCATCCGCCCAGTACGAAAACAACAGCCAACATCGCTAATAAAAGTAACGGTTTAAATGCTCTGAACAAGAAGATCACCATCCTTCCTATTGATGTAGTGAATCTGAAATGTACTTTCTCAAAATCTTTTCTCTATCTACCTTGTTATGCTATCAAAATCTGCCCTTATTAGCTTTATTTTTTTCTAAAGTTCATCTTTTTTTCGCCCTGATGTCACAAAATCGACAAAAAATGCATGAACTTTTTCCACTTGCATAAATCAAAGTTAAAAAGTTTTAGATCATTTAGCATATATAGAGAAAAAAGATAGTGAGAACGAATAATACCAAATAAAGGTTTACCATAATAAAATACGCTGGTCAACAAAAAGTTTCATTTTGTTAACCATTCCACAAAGAAAATATTTTTTCCTTTGCTCACACCTTTTCACACGTTTTCCATTTTAACGCAACGCATGGTGAAAAAAAAGAGATGAACGCGCGTTGATATGTTCATTATAAAAAACACATTCATATGTTTAATATGGACAAAACGAAGGAAACATATAGGCATAAATAATAAAAAATAGGAAGTGATATTTATGGGTTTTATCGTATCTCTGATTGTAGCTATTATTATCGGCTGGATCGGAAGTTTATTTGTAAAAGGAAGTATGCCCGGGGGAATTATCGGGTCAATGATCGCCGGTCTGATCGGCGCATGGATCGGGCACGGCCTGCTCGGCACATGGGGTCCGCACCTTGCCGGCTTTGCCATCATTCCGGCAATCATCGGAGCGGCGATCGTGGTATTTCTGTTCAGCCTCATCGCCAGAAGCAGAGGATAAAAAAAGCCTCGTCCCTTATGGGATGAGGCTTTTTTCCGGTAGAGCGTCCAAATGGCTGATAAAACGCCGGAAAGCCGCTCTGCCTTCTTCTGTCTGTTTAAAGACGCCGGCATGCTCCAGTATCCGGGCAAAAACATGTCCGATTTCTTCTTTTAGAATCTGTTCCGCGTTTTCTTTCGTTACCTTCCGCTTGTGCAGCACGCTGAGCGCCCACTCCTTATGCTTGGCCGCAGAAGGATCGGCCGTTAAAGCCGCCTCCGGGTCCGGTGAACACAGCGCTTCAGCCGTGCGGATCATCTCTTCTTCAAGACGCCCCGGCAGAATCGCAAGCCCCATCACCTCAATCAGTCCGATATTTTCTTTTTTCAGATGATGAACTTCCTGATGAGGATGAAAAATTCCCAGCGGATGCTCATCTGAGGTGCGGTTATTTCTGAGGACGAGATCTAATTCGAATAAACCGTTTCTCCGCCGGGCAATCGGTGTAATTGTATTGTGCGGTGTCTCCCCTGAATAGGCGAGGATATCCGCCGCCTCATCGGAATAGCCGCGCCATGCCCGTAAGATGGAGTCCGCCGCGTCAGAAAGCTCAGACGCGCTCTCGCTTTGCAGACGGATGACCGACATCGGCCACTTCACGACACCCAAAGCCGTATTCGGATAATCAGGCAGCCTGTAACGGCTTTCTGTCTCCGCCTGCGCCATCGGGAACTCGTGATCGCCACCTTGAAAATGATCGTGGCTTAAAATACTGCCGCCGACAATCGGCAGATCAGCATTGGAACCGAGAAAATAATGAGGATACTGGCTGACGAACGACAGCAGCCTGTCAAACGTTTTTTTGCTGATCTTCATCGGTTCGTGCCGGTCTTTCAAAACGATGCAATGCTCCCGGTAATACACATACGGAGAAAATTGCAGAAACCACTGCTCATCACCGAGAATCACCGGGATGACGCGAAGATTTTGACGCGCGGGATGATCCGGCCTTCCTTCATATCCGACATTTTCTTTACAGAGAACACATCTCGGGTAATCGGATTGCGGCTGCTCTTTGGCAGCGGCAATTGCTTTCGGATCTTTTTCCGGTTTTGAAAGGTTGATCGTGATGTCCAGCTTTCCGTAAGCCGTCTCAGCCGTCCACCCGATATTCCGCTGAATTCTGTCCGAACGGATATAATACACATCCTCTGAAAATCGGTAAAACGCCTTTGTCGCCTGCTCCGGACCGTGCACTGCCTTTGTTTCTTCAAAACGCCGGACAATCTCTGACGGCTGCGGGGCAAAACAGCCCATGATCTTCGCGCTTAGCAGATCGCGATATGTGTCTGTATCGGCTGCAATCCGGCCCGTCTCTGCGGCCCATTCATAAATCGGGGCTAATATGTCCGGCAGAGGCGCCGCCGAGTCAATTTCTATCTGTTCTGAAGGCTCCGGATGGGTTATGTGCAGCGTTTCATATAAACGGTTTCTTGTATATTCAATATCAAGAAATGAAATCAGCTCTTTTTGCAGTCCGTACCGGATTAAACGTTCTACGTGCCGCTCAATCGCCATTGTCATCCCCCTTTAGTTCTCTCGCTCCGGCCCCGATATCCGCCGTATAAAAGTCAGCCTTTCTCCCGGTCTGTTCCTCATAATGGGCCCCTGCCGTTTCAATAAAATCTGAAACGGCCTCGTCCTTGACGATACTGACCGTACAGCCGCCGAAACCGGCTCCCGTCATCCTTGACCCGACAACCCCGGCATGGCGCCATGCCGCTTCTGCCAGTGTATCCAGCTCAAGACTTGTCACCTCGTAGTCATCGCGTAAAGAAAGATGCGAATCCCTCATTAATTCGCCGATGTGATGAAGCTGATTGCTGCTGAACATCGCGGCCGCCTTTTGGGTGCGGTGGTTTTCATAGACGGCGTGTTTTGCCCGGCGCCTGTTCACTTCATTCTGAATCAGCTCCGCATGAGCGTCAAAAGCGGAAGGCGACAGCTCCCCGAGTGACTGAATGGAAAGGTGCTTCTGCAGATCAAAAAGCGCTTCCCGGCACTCCTTGAGCCTCGTATTATAGCTTGAGTCTGCAAGCGTTCGTTTTTTATTGGTATTCGCAATAACGATCGACAGTCCAGACATCCCGAGTTTCGTATATTCAAAGGCGAGCGTCCCGCAATTCAGCAGGATCGCGTGATCTTTCTTTCCCATCCCGATGGCGAATTGATCCATAATGCCGCAGCTGACGCCGATAAAGGAATTTTCCGCCGCCTGAGCGAGTTTCACCAAGTCGATCATATCCGCATCAAGCCCATGGCATTCCTTGAGAATGACCGCCGTGACAAGTTCAATGGAAGCTGATGATGACAGCCCTGCGCCATTCGGGATATTTCCTAAGAATACAATATCGAAGCCGTGCGGAAGAGAAAAACCGCTGCCGAGATATTCCGCCATGACGCCTTTCGGATAATTGGCCCACCCGTCCTCTTTTTGGTAGCGGATCTCATCGAGACTGCATTCCTTTATGCCTGCTTCCTTAAAATTATCAGAGTACATTCTGACGAGCCTGTCCCCTCTCTCCCGGACGGCTGCATATGTACCGATCGTAAGCGCGCACGGAAAGACGTGGCCTCCGTTATAATCCGTATGCTCTCCGATGAGATTCACTCTGCCGGGCGCAAAGAAAATACGCAGGTCCTCCGATTCCCCGAATACATCAGCAAACGCTTTCTTTATTTTGTGTTTCATACGTATCCCCTTTCCCGTTACTCTTTCCCCCAAGGCTCGGAAAGAAACCGTTATGACACGCCCTCTTCTTTCGCTTTTCTGAAGACAATCCACTTGCTGGCCGCATAGTTGACGACTACGATAATGACGTTGTCGGCGATTTTCGCCAAAGTTTCGTTCATATGAAATTGACTGACCAGAAGAATCATCATGGCGAGATCTATGCCGAGAGACAATACCCGCACGCTGAAAAAGGCTGTCAGTTCTTTCATCAGACTCCGCATCCCCGCGGTTTTTTGCTGAAATACATACAGTTTATTCGTGACATAAGCAAATAGAACGGACAGAATCCACGCAGCGACGGTCGCCATCTTGTAATCCATCTGAAACACCGACGTCAGAATGTAAAAACTGACGATGTTCACGATCGTCGTGAAAACACCCATAATGATATACATCATAATTTCTCTGTAGCGCATGGCAATTCCTCGCTTTCTGAAAAACTTTTCTAAAACTTTTGTCAAATAAAGACGAACTTACCCTGATTTTCTGTTACTGAAAAAAACAGAGAGCGCGTCAAAAAGGCTGCGGAAGGTGACGGAGCGCCCCAGCACGTTTGATTGCTTAATCATGCCGTCAATGAGCGCGCACATCATTCTGGCGGTGTATTCCGTATCAATTTGTTCTTCTATTAAATTTCTCGATTTGAGCCAATTTATGTACAAGCAGCTTTCTTCAATCCATAGCTCGTAAAGACGGATGTAGGCTTCATATTCCTGTACCACCTTGTAATTGGGCATGTGAAGGGCAAAGGACACGATGTTCCATGCCGGTTTGCTGTTAATAAGATGCATCAGCAAGTCAGCCGCGCTTCTTGCCGCTTCATAAAGTGTCAGCGGCCTGGCTGATTGCCGTTCTATTTCGTCGAGATAGCCGGTAATGATCCTTTTTTTGATCTGATGCCTGTCTAACAAATGCTTCAGGAAATCTTCTTTGCTTTCAAAATGAACGTAAAACGCGCCTTTGCTGTAACCCGCGGCTTTGCTGATTTCATCTATCGATACTGTATCGTAAGCTCGGTCAATTAACAAATGAAGGCCTGCGTCAATAAAACTTTCAAATGTTTCTTCTCTCTTAATTTTAAATACCCCAGCTGTTTGATCTTCACTTTATCTTACACCGAATCATTCTTTTGCGGTATTTTTTATGTAAAAAGAATATGTTAGTTCGACGTTCAAAGGGTAAATGTTAATAGGTCAGATGGTTTATTTTCATTTACATACTATCCAGTCAGTATTTAATTGTTTATTATTATATGTAAGATTTCTTGAAGGATTTTGGGTATTTCAGTCATTTTCTTAGGGAATAGGTAGGTGAATTCATCTTCAATTTGGGATTACCGGCCAACTATGTGTGATATTTGTTATACATTGGCTGCTGTAGCTGGGCAAATCAATTTTTCAATTGGAGGTTCTTATGAAAACTCATGTAATGAAAGAGATAGATCAAGATTGGCATTTGTTAATTCAAGAGGCTAGAATCATGGGTTTGCACATTGACGATGTAAGGCGATTCTTAAATGCTGAAAAAGCGGTGAAGAAAAAAACACCAATGAAAAACACCATCCGCCAGCGGTAAGATTACAGGCGGATCCTTTTACTATTTAACACAGTCCGCCCGCACCCGAGTTTTCAAAGGAACACCCGCAATCTTATGAGGGGAATCAGAGAATAAAACCGTATACCGGACAACCATTCCCGCCCGCATTCCGCTACCTGAACAGCCAAACATGGTGATATGAGATCCCCCCGCTGCATATCTTGTGTATTATGCCGATTTACGAGGTGATACACAGATGGATACGAATCCCTATTATGATGAAAAACAACAGAACTACTACGAAGGCCTGAATCCTTATTTATTAAAAAAAATAGACAAAAACTGGCGTACAGTGCTTGATGTCGGCTGCGGCACCGGTAATTTAGGCGCGGCAATTGAAGACCGCGGAATAACGGTTTACGGTATTGAAGCGTATCCCGAAGCAGCTGAAAAGGCGGAAAACAAATTGAGCCACGTGCTTTGCGGCGACATTGAATCCGCCATTCTTCCGTACAAATCAGAGCAATTCGACTGTATGCTGTTCGGAGACGTACTGGAGCATCTTGTCGACCCGTGGTCAGTGCTGAAAAAACTTCGCCCTTATTTAAAAAAAGACGGCACAGTGCTTGCATGCATACCGAATGTCGGCCATATCTCGGTGGTGCTTGAGCTTTTAGCCGGCAAATGGACTTACAGAGATGCCGGATTAATGGATCAGACCCACCTGCGTTTTTTTACGCGTGAAGAGACTCTTTCCTTATTTAAAGCCTCCGGTTATGAGGTGAAAAGCATTGAGGCGATCCGTGTTGATCATCCCTCTTATCACAAGGCCATCGCATCTTTGCACGAAGTCTGCGTACAGCTTGGCATAAGACATGATTTTCTGACAGAGGCATCGGCCTATCAATATGTGATTGAGGCTGAGAGGAGCATGTAATGGATGCGCATTCGTTTCTGTTTGTCGTCTGTGTGAATGATGAATCGCTTTACTCCCAATGCAAAAACCATATCCTGCAGCTTACCGTTCCCCCCTCACACTCCGTTGATATCATGCCGGTATACGATTCAGAGAGCATGACCTCCTCCTACAACAAAGCGCTGAAACACCCTGCCAAATATAAAATTTATCTGCATCAGGATACATTTATCATTCATCAGCATTTCCTGCGAGACATGCTTCATATCTTTCAATCTCATCGGGAGCTCGGCCTTCTCGGTGTCGCCGGCTGCAAAACTCTGCCGCCGAACGGTATTTGGTGGGAAAGCGGGCATCGGCTGGGAAAAGTGATTGAATACCGGGTGAATGGTTACCGCCCTCTGGAATTTGAAAACAGCGAAGAAAACGGCCTGTTTACGCATGCTGACGCCATTGACGGATTGTTAATGGCCGCTCAATATGACGTAGAGTGGCGGGAGGATTTGTTTCGCGGCTTTCATTTTTACGACACATCACAGTCGCTTGAATTTCAAAAACACGGCTATCAAGTCGGCGTCGCCTGCCAGAAAGAGCCTTGGTGCCTTCATTTTTGCGGTGATTCATTTGACGCCGCGGCATATGAAGCGGACAGACAAACATTTGTCAAACACTATATGGGAAAGCCCTCTTGCTGATGCAGAGGGCTTTTTACAGTTACCGTTTATTCAATTCCCGCTCAATGATTTGTTCAAAGGTTTCCTTTCCCGCTGCGCCCGGGATTCTTTCATCGCCGATGATAAACGTCGGCACTGCGGTAATGCCGGCTTCCTCATAGGCATGGCGGAGCGCTTCCCGCTGCATGTGTCTGTACGCCCTTGTCTCAAGCGCCTCTTTGAACGCGCCGCCCGTCAAGTCCGGCTTCTTCCGCAAGCTTTGTCAGGACGTTAATGTCACCGATATTTTGTTCTTCCTGAAAGAACGCCCGAAAAACGCGTGTATGGTATTCGCTTTCTTTCCCATGTTCCTTCGCAAAATGGAAGCCTTCAAACGCCAAATCCGTGTAAGGATGCGGTGATACGCGGGGGAACGTTATATCAACGCCTAAAGACCGCGCCATCGGTTCAATTGAGTTTTCCCACATCTGCCGCTTGGCGGGGTCATTCACCGGATCAAGTTTCGGTGAGGGGCTCGGACGCAATTCAAACGGCATCCATTCCACCTGTACGTCCTTGTCCTTAATTGCTTCTTCAAACGCCGCTTTGCCGACAAAGCAAAACGGACATACATAATCAGAATATACTTTAATCTGCAGTGTCATTGTAAATCTCCTTTCTTTTTCATTTTAAGTTGTAACATAAATAGTTACAAGTATTTTTTTAAAAAAACACCCTCCCTATGGAAGGTGTCACGATTCCAGCAGCCTCTGGGCGATATATTCTCCTTTTTTACAGCCGCCGGGACAGGCGAATAAGGAGGAGCCGATCGTTTGTGTGTATTCATTCAGCGCATCCTTTGCCGCCAAAGCTTTCAGCATCGGGACAAATTGGCGGTCCGGGTCTTTTTGAAAGCTGATAAACAGCAGGCCTGCGTCAACATAGCCCGTCTTCGGATCAATTCCGTCCGTATAGGAAAATGCCCGCCGCAGAATCTGTCTGCCGGTTGATTTCGCCACGCTGACATGTGAGTCGGCGGGAATTTGATTCAGCTTGACGGGATCGGTTTCCTTTTTTTGTCCGAAAGGCGCGCCCGAGCTTTTCATTCGTCCGAACGTGTCTTCCTGATCTTTCAAGGATGAACGGTCCCATATTTCTAAAAACATTTTAATTTTTCTAAACGCCATGTACGTGCCGCCCGTCATCCAGTCCGGCTCCCCTGATTGAACCCAAACGATTGAATTCATCAGGTTTTCATCCTTCGTGCTTTGGTTGCCGGTGCCGTCTTTGAATCCGAAAAGGTTGCGCGGGGTTTCGCCGTTTTTTCCGCCGCTTAAGAAACCTTTATTGAGAAAGCGGACTTCACACACGCCGACGGCCTGTTTAATCAGATTGCGCACCGCGTGGAACGCACTCTGTTCATTATCCGCGCAGACTTGTATGACGATATCACCGCCGCCTTGTTTCTTATCGAGTTTGTCGTTAGGCATCGGCGGAATATCGGCGAGGTGCTTCGGTTTTTTATCCTTCAGTCCGAAGCGGTCCTTCCCGTCTTTCTCGAAAAAACCGGGGCCGAAGCCGAAGGTAACGGTTAAATTCGCCGGTGCCAGATCCTGCGACTCCCCGGTATCCTGCGGAGGCATATATTTATTTTTCTGTTCGCCTGACAGGGCGGCGCCTGAGGTCAGCAGCTGCGTCAGACTGGTCCAATTTCTGAAAAGGGAGATGACATCAGCTTTGTCGCTTGACATGACATCAAGCGCCGCAAAATACACATACGTCTGGTGCGCCGTTGTGATTCCCGCTTGGTGCTTTCCGTAAAAAGGAACGATTTGATCACTTTCACTTTTCCCTTGACTCTTCTTTGAAGCGGTGGCCGCCGGTTTGAAAAGCGGCGCGAGTCCTCCGAGGCCGCTCGCTCCGACAGCGACGGCGGCGCCCGCTACGGCGCCCCACTTCAGAACATCCCGTCTGTGAATCTGTTTTTCCTTGTTTTGTTCATCGCTCATGCTGTGTTATAACTCCTTTTTAAAGCACATCGGCAATCTTCGACATGGTTTCAGAAAGGGCCGTCAGCTTTGTGCTTATCTCTCTGATTTGATCTTTACTTAATTTATCATAAGACGTATACGAGTGATCACCCGTTTTGTATTTCGACATCAAAACTTCAAATTCGCTGAATTCCGTATCCAGCTTTTCCGTGACGTCGGAATGGTCTTTCACAAGCGCGCTTTTCACAGTTTCATATACGGCTTTTGAGCCTTCGACATTAGCGGCCAGATCTGTTAAATCAATTCGGGAGTAACGTTCTTCTTCACCCGTGATCTTTGAGATGCCCGCTTCATTGAGAAGCTCCATGGCGCCGGCGACGATTTGTTCCGGCGTCAGTTTGAGAGAAGCGATAGAGCCGTCAAGCTCCTTCACATCCTTTAACAGGACGGCGGCCGTTTCTTTTTCGCCAGTAATCTTATTGTCCTTCCAGAGGGCTTTTTCAAGCTTGTGGAAGCCCGTCCATTTGTCGCCTTCTTCCACATCATTTTCTCTGGCATCGATTCTCGGGTCAAGCGTGCCGAGGCTTTCGGCAATCGGTTCAATTCGCTCGTAATAGACGCGCGCCTGCGGATAAAGTGATTTTGCTTTATCGATGTCCCCGGCCTTGACGGCGTCTGTAAACGCTTCAGCCGACTTTACAAGCTGATCGCTCTGTTTTTTCACATATGTTTTATAGTCATCAGCCGCTTTCTTGAGCTGGTCACTCGCCTTTTTGCTGCTTTTTTCAGCGCCCGTCAGCTCTTCCAGCGAGGCTGTCAGCGATACGGATTCCGATTTAATCTTCTCTGTATCAGGCTTATCTTTTTGTGCTTCTGTATAAATCGGCTGCAGGTGCTTTTCGATATCTGTGTATTCAAACGGATAATCGCCGCGGATTTTATTTTCAAATGAGAGCCAGTAGCTGTTCAGTTCTTTCCCTTTTTGCTGAATGCCTTTCCGGTCTTGTTTTTTAACGGATTCATTCAGTTTGGTGAGAATATCCTCCATTTTGTCAACTGATGTTTTGATTTCCTGGTTTACACTGTTTTTTTCGGCTCCTTTGTCAGACGCTGACTGCTGAGCGCCGCAGCCCGAGCACAAAGCGAGGAGCAGGCCGGCTGACAAAGCCGCTTTCTGGATAGGTTTCATTTTGCAACTTCCCTTCTATTCGATTTTATTTTTAAGATTTCCATAACGAGTGCGACGGCTAAAAATCCGATGATGACCAGCTGCGGAATTGTGCTGTAAATCGACGGATAGATGCCGAGAAATGATACCGGCGGAAGCCAGCTTTCGGCGTCAGACGGCAGAATATCCGCCAGCTGCAGGCTGTGGACGCCCGTACCGAGAAATTTCACGCACATATACAGCACGACAGCCATGGACAGCAGAAAGAACGGCTTTAACGGAATCCGCATTCCGAGCTTAATCATGAGAAAACCCGCTGCCGCAAGGATCAACAATCCCGCCGCGGTTCCTCCTATTAATTCTGTAAGCCGCAGCTTGCCGACGAGGCCGATAAAAAAGATCACTGTTTCAAGCCCTTCTCTGACGACCGCCAAAAAGGCGATCAGCGCGAAGGACAGCAGACTGCCTTTTTTAAGCGCCTGCGATTTTTGCGTATTGATTTTTTCCCGCCATTTATCCATTGAAGCGTTCCGGTGGAGCCAGACGCCGACATACAGGAGCATCACGGCAGACAGAATGCCGGTCACGCCGCCGAGCAGAAAATTGTTTTCGCCAAAAATGTTCGAGGAAAACAGCAGTGTGACGCCGACTCCCGCACCGAGAGAGACGAGCATGCCGAGTGACGCTCCGCCCCAAATCCAAGCTGATGAACGGGTGACCCGGGCTTTTTTCGTCATCGTCAAAAGCGCGCCGATCACAAGAAGCGCTTCCATTCCTTCCCTTACCGGGATAAGAGCGGCGTCCAGCCAGCTGTAGCTGCTCGACGCAATCGGCTCAAGGAGCTGAATCATTTCGTCAATATGCTTAATGGCCTGATCCGGGCGGTTTTCAGCTTCCGCCTTCATAAGCGCCAGGTTCTCTTCTGAAGTCGTGTAGGCCGCTTTTGATTGGGACACGACGTCTCCTTCGACTGCCAGCCAATTCGTGACAAGCTGATCGATTTTTGTTTGGGCTTCAGCGGTTTGGCTGCTTTTTATCAGCTGTTTCGTCTCTTTTAAGCTTTGAATATAGGCAGAGAGTGTAAGTCTTGAGCTCCCTCCGGCTGCGTCTTTTAATGTGACGGCCTGCCGGTAGGTTTCCAAGTGGGACCCAAGCTCAGAAAGCGCCGCCTGTACTTTTTTTGTATCTTTATTAATCAGAGAAAGTGAAATCATTGCGATATTGGAGTTCATTTTTGAGTAGGAAGATATATTTGCTTTTTTGATAGCAGGCTCTTCCTTTTTCCATACAGTTTTGAATTGTAAAAATGTTTTTTCGACGGATTGCAGGTTTCCGTCTCTTGCAGATTGAATCATTTGCTGATTCAGGCTGATAAGTGAATCGATGGGATCAGCGCCTTTCGCCACGGCAGAAGAACTGAAAATGACGAGCAGGCTGAATAACATGAAAGCAATCTTCCGTGCCATCATGCACCTCCTGTAGTTGAAAATGATTATCATTATATATCATAATCATAGTCCGATATCAGCCTTTGTCAATAAAAAGTTGCGCATACAGAAAAAGGGCCGTCCTCACGGGACGGCCCTTCTGACAGAAACATGTCAGCTTTTTGCTTTGGAGCGCCGAACTTCTTCAAAAAACCTGCGCGCCGCCGCCTTTGGATCTTCGGCTTGGCTGATGGCGCTGATCATGCTGACGCCGTCAGCTCCCGCTTCAATGACGGGCGCCGCATTGTCAGCTGTGATGCCGCCGATTCCTACAATCGGAATGGTGATGCCCTGACGTCGCACCTCTTCAATCAATGTAACGCCCTGCACAGCTTCAGCATCTTTTTTCGTTTCGGTCGGATAAACCGGACCCATTCCGACGTAATCGGCTCCGGCCGCTTCCGCCAGCTTCACCTCGGAGACGTTATGTGCCGATACACCGAGAATCATATCACCGATTGCCGCTCTCGTTTCTTCGGCGTCCGCGTCATCCTGGCCGATGTGCACTCCGTCGGCCTCAAGGCGCAAGGCCAATTCAACATCATCATTAATAATGAAAGGAATGCCGGCCCGCCTGCAGACATCCTGCACCTGCTTTGCAAATAAAACAAGATCCTCTCCTGTTAAAGAACCGCTCCCCTTTTCCCGAAATTGAAAGAGCGTAGCGCCGCCCTCTATGGCTTTTTTCACCACAGAAACGGGGTCTGCGCTTGTATTATTTGATCCCATGATAAAATAAACCGATAAAATATCCTTCATCATTTCCCGAGAAATACGAGTCATTTTTCTGTCACCCTTTCAATTGCAGCAAGCTCGGCCGCTTCTTGTTCCGAGATGCCCGACAGCTTGTTTAAAAGCTCAATCTGGAAGCTGCCCGGTCCCTTATGAGACGAATTCTGAGCGGCAAGCTGAGCTGCGCTTCCGTATACAGAAACGGCTGAAACGGTTGCTTGCAGAACGTCCTGCTCCGCTGCGCAGAAGGCTCCGATCACAGATGTCAGCAGACACCCCGCCCCCGTTACCTTCGTCAGCAGTTTATCGCCGTTATGTACGGCGTATATGTCGGTGCCGTCGGAGATCACGTCGGTTTTTCCGGTAATCGCAACGACCGTTTTCAGCCTGCTTGCAGCGGTCTTGGCGAGCTGAATCAGATCTCCTCCGGCTTCCCCTGCATCCACGCCTTTTATCTTCCAATCGGCGGCGCCGGCAATATTGGCGATTTCCGCGGCATTTCCGCGAATGACGGACAAGCGCACCTCCTGTATGATCTTGCGGGCTGATGCTGTCCGAAACGGTGTGGCGCCGGCGCCGACCGGATCAAAAATGACCGGAACGCCGTTTTCGTTAGCCGATTTTCCGGCTGCGGTCATCGCTTCAACCGAAGCCGCACTGAGAGTGCCTATATTCAGGACGAGCGCTCCGGCGATTTTCGCCATGTCGGCTGCTTCCTCGATTGCATATGCCATGACGGGCGATGCGCCGAGCGCGAGCAGGCCGTTAGCGGTGAAGTTCGTGACGACATTATTCGTGATACTGTGAACGAGCGGGCTTTGCTCCCGCACTTTACTCAAGTTTTGAGCTGCGGTTTGTGCGTCCATGGTTTAATCATCCTTTTTTCTCTTTTTCGGATTCCATAAATACGATTTCGTATGTTCCAGCCAGGCTCTGGCGGCAAAGGACATATAGCGGTCCTTCCGCCAAATAATGGCTAAATGCCACGGAATGACCGGATGTACGAGCGGAATGGTGCTGACTTTCTCAGGATCAAGACCGCGGCAGATTCTTTCCGGCAGCAGGCCGATGCCAAGATTGGCCGATACCATTTCACTGATAAAGTCCCACTGTGACGTTTCATAAATGACGTGCGGTCTGAATCCGGCTTTCACACATTCCGTCATAATTCGATTATGAAGGACAAAATCCTCCCTGAAAAATATGAAAGGCTCGTCTTTCAATTCGTGCAGACTGCATTCTTTCTCGTCAGCAAGCCGATGTGACGGATGGACGACGAGCATAAGGGTTTCCTTTACAATTGTAAATGTATGAAAAATCTCTTCATTCGCGGGAAGCACGACAACGCCGATATCAAGCGAGCCGTCCTCCACCCCTTGCTGCACTTTAATAGAGCCGTCTTCTACAAGCTGAAACGTCACATCGGGATATGTGACGCGGAAGTCACCGAGCACCCTCGGGAAAAAGCCGGACCCGATCATCGGCGGAAGTCCGATGCGGACATGCCCTTTCTTCACTTCCATAATATCATTCAGCTCTGACGTCAGGTTTTGGAATGACTTTGTGATTTCCTGCGCCTGCACATACATGCTCTGTCCGGCGTCCGTCAGTTCAACCTGCCGGCCATTGCGGTAAAAGAGCTTGATGCCGAGCTCCGTCTCCAGGTTTTTAATCATTTTTGAGATGGTCGGCTGCGAAACATACAGCGACTGCGAAGCCTTCGTAAAGCTTTTCAAACGGGCCACCTCTAAGAAATACGTTAAGTGCCGGATGTCCATTTCATTTCATCCTTTCTATAGACAAAAGGAATAGATATTATTCTTTATATATATTTTACCTATAGCAAAACCTTATGTACAATATAAATATAAGGGAGGCATCATGATGAAAAAATTGCTGCTTACCGTTATTCAAATCGCTCTGCTGTTTATATTTGCGCGTCTGATCAATTGGGTCACGGCGGCTCTTCATATAAATATTCCCGGCAGTATAATCGGGATTGTGATTCTTTTCACATTATTGCATTTCAAGATTATCAAGCTTGAATGGATTGAGCTTGGCGCAGCATGGCTCCTTGGCGAGCTGCTGTTGTTTTTCATCCCGTCTGCCGTCGGAGTGATTGAATACGGAGATATTATGTCTAAATTCGGCGTAAGCATTTTACTTGTCGTCGTCATCAGCACATTTGTTGTGATGGTTTCAACAGGTACGCTTACACAGCTTATAGCAAAAAGAAAGGAGAAAAAACAAACGTGTTCATCGGAATCTTAAGTTTATTCTTAACTGTTTTGGTGTATTTAGGAGCGAAAAAACTCTACATTCGATTTCCGCGGGTGTATACCTCGCCGCTTCTGGTTACGCCCGCCGTTTTGGTCGGACTGCTGCTGCTTGTCAATGTCCCGTATCAGACATACAATCTCGGCGGCGGAGTGCTGACCGATATGCTTCAGCCGGCCACAGTGGCGTTCGCGATCCCGCTTTATAAATATTTCCCGATTTTAAAGAAATACGCCGTGGAAATTATTTTGAACGTGGCGGTCGGTTCATGTATCGCCATTCTGTCAACGGCCTTTATCGCGAAATGGTTCCATCTCGGCAGCAGCTTAGTCGACAGTCTCGTACCGAGATCCGTGACGACGCCGATTGCCATGAACGTATCAGAAATGATCGGCGGCATGCCGGCCGTTACAGCGGTTTTTGTCATTTTAACGGCTTTACTGGGAACGATCATCGGGCCGATGGTCATCCGCTATTTCCGCATTGATAACGAAATTGCCCGGGGCGTGCTGCTCGGAACAAGCGCGCACGGAGCGGGAACATCTAAAGCATTTGAGCTCAGCTCCGTATCAGGAACGATCTCAAGCGTGTCCATGATTCTCGCCGCGATTATGACGCTGTGCGCGGCCCCGATTTTGCTTTCGTTTATGTCATAAAAGACTGCTCCTTACAGAGCGGTCTTTTTTTTGGCCGTAAGAATTGTTTTGTCCGTCCTTCATAAAAAGACGAAAACACGATATGATAAGACATGAAGTGAAAAGACTGAAGAACGGATGTGTCATATGAACGGCCAGCAGCGAAGCAGCATCAGAAAAGGACTTGAAGTCGATATCGTCCTGAAAGCCGACCAGCGTTCAGGGAAGCTGACGAGAGGAATCGTGAAAGATATTTTGACAAACTCAAGCTTCCACCCGCGCGGCATTAAGGTTCGCCTAGAAGACGGACGAATCGGCCGGGTGCAGCAAATTATTGAATAGAAAAAAGGCCGGGGTTCACGCCCGGCTTTTTTTTTTGTTTTCATAACTAAAATCAATAATTATTCTCCCCTTTTACAAAAAATGTACAGCTAACTATTGACTCTTACGTTGCGTAATACTTTAGAGTAGCAATTGAGGAGGTGGAAAAAGTGACGGGTATGAAAGTAAAAGAAGTAGCTGAACTGATTGGAGTAAGCATCCGTACTCTCCATCATTACGATCAAATTGGATTATTGACTCCTAAAGAAACCACTGATTCCGGTTATCGGCTTTATTCTGATGAGAATCTTGAACAGCTGCAACAGATATTATTTTTCAAGGAGCTCGATTTTTCCTTAAAAGAGATTAAAGAAATCATTAATAGTCCTTCATTTAACCGAAGGGAGGCATTACTATTACAAAAGAAAATGTTGATTGAGAAACGAAATAGAGTAGACAAGATGATTGAAACCATAGATAAATCAATCAAACATATCAAGGGAGAAATCTCCATGACAAACAAAGAGAGGTTTGAAGGTATTCACTTTAAGCATAATCTTTATGAACAAGAAGCTCGCAAACGGTGGGGCGATCAACCCGTCGATGAGGTAAATATAAGATTGAAAAATATGACTGATGACGAGCAAAAAGATTTATCTGATAAGTGGACTGCAATGTTCAATACATTTGCACTTCTTATTAATCAATCCCCGAAGTCTCCAGAAGTACAAACAGCTATCAAAGAATGGTTTGATTTTCTAAATGAGAATTTTGGTGAATATTCTTTTGATGCCTTTTATGGATTAGGTCAACTCTATATTGAAGATACACGCTTCACTAAAAACATCGATCAGTATGGTGAAGGGTTGGCGAAGCTTATGAGTGATGCCATTAAATTTTTTATAGACAGTCAAAAAAAAGGGTGATACCAATTAAAATCATTATGGAGGATACAATTAGGCAATACGAAAAGTTATTTTCAATGACTGAAAATAGAGAAGATTACTATCGATATTCAATGATGAAACCTTTTGAAGACATGTGGAAACAGATTAATGTTCCCTTAAAGGCAAAGCACCCTAACGGATATGATGTAATAGTAGCGACAAATATGATGGGCTATCTGAGCGTAACGGAAACGGAAACCGGCAGAAAAGCATTAGAGAACCTAAAAGAAATTCAAGCTCATCAGATTGCATTTGACACTTTAACTCATTGTGTTGAATTTATCGAACAAAACAACTTAAAAATAAATGCTGATGAAATAAGATTTGGGATGTATCTAGCTAATCAAAAAAAGCTTGAATTACATAAAGGATATTGTGGATTTGGAGGAATTCCAGGGTTTATTCAAATTTGTATATTTCCCAATTCATATAATATACCAAGACTGCCCGCTGTCATTGCTCATGAATTTCATCATAATATTCGTTTTTCATATTTCAATTGGGATTATGGGAACGTAACGGTCGGTGATTACTTAATTATAGAGGGGTTAGCAGAATCATTTGCCAAAGAACTTTACGGAGAAACGCTTTTAGGTCCTTGGGTTACTTCCTTTGAAAAAGAAGACCTAGAATACTCAAAAGAAATCTTCAAAGACTCATTACATATTAAAGGATTTGATGAGGTCAGCAGTTACATGTTTGGTGACACTTTTGCAGCTCAACAAGGTTATCAGCCTGTTGGCTTATCACCATTTGCAGGCTATGCGGTAGGCTACCAGGCTGTGCAATCCTTCATGAAAGCCAACAATGTGGGGATAAGAGAGGCCACCTTACTTGATACGGATGAGATACTAAGTAATAGCGGACTGTTTCTTTAATAACGTTTGGACAGTAAGAAAGTCATTATTATTTTGGCCCAATTTAAAGCGACGGAGGAGGGGTTTCTTTTCCCTCTCTCCACGCTATAAACGATAATCCTATTTTTTCCGCAAGAAAACGACCTTCAAATAGTTCCCTTCTTTAAACGCGGGTATCGTTTTAAAATCCTCCGGAAGCGTATATTCTTCCAAAATGTCGTAACTCTCGTTTGTTTCTTTAAAGGCAGCCTCTATAAAGCCTTTAAATTTCTTCATGTTGAAGGCGCTGCTGTTTGTCGATGCAACGATGATGCCGTTTTTCGCGGTGATGGCGATCGTTTCCTTCAGCAGGTTTTTATAATCTTTCGCCGCGCTGAACGTCCGTTTTTTTGTGCGGGCGAAAGAAGGCGGATCAAGGATGATGAGGTCAAATGCCAGCCCTTTTTTCTCCGCATAGCCGAAGTATTTGAATACATCCATAACCTTAATGTCATGCGCCTCATAATCAATTCCGTTGGCGCTGAACTGTTCAATCGTTTTTGCCAGGCTGCGGTTGGCGACATCGACGCTTGTCGTTTTCTCTGCTCCTCCAAGCGCCGCCGCAACGGAAAATGCTCCCGTATAAGAGAACGTATTCAGCACCCGTCTGCCGTTTGCATACTTGTCCCGAATCGCTTTGCGCACATGACGCTGGTCTAAGAAAATGCCCGTCATCGCCCCGTCGTTTAAATCCACAGCGTACTGTATCCCGTTTTCTTGAACAATGACCGGAAAATCTCCTCTTTCGCCTTTGACAAAATCGTCGTCTTCCACATATTGTCCGGCGGTATCAAACCGTTTCTTTTCGTAGATCGCCTTATAAGACAGCTCCAGCCCGTCAATCGCCTCAATCAAACTGTCCTTATATGCGTAAATGCCTTTGCTGTACCATTGAATCAGCAGATAACCGTCATAGAAGTCAATCGTGACGCCGCCGATGCCGTCGCCCTCACCGTTGAAAAGACGGAACGCCGTTGTATCAGACGCCTTAAACAGATGGGCCCTTGCTTCAGCCGCTTTTTTCAGCTTGTCCAGAAAGAAACGTCCGTCGATCCGTTCATCTCTCGCACGGGACAGCACCCAGCCGACTCCTTTATTCTGCAAACCGTAATAGCCTTTCCCGATAAATTCGCCCTTCTCGGATGTCACATCAAAAAGATCGCCCTCTGTTAAGTGAGCCGAGCTTCCGGACAGAGCGTCTTTTTCAATCAGGGGGAATCCTTTTTTCAGCTTTCCGGCAAATGTATCTTTCACTGTAAGTAGCTTCATTGTGCATTCCTCTTTCGTTTTGCTTTCTCTTATCGTACCATAAAACATGCATTGTCCCGAAAAATTCAAAACAGGGGGAAAACCATGACAGCCAAAAGAATCGACCATACAGGCATTATGGTCAAAGATATTGAAACATCCATCGCCTTTTATCAAGACGTTCTCGGTATGACGTTAAAGGACCGGATCACCCATACAAACGGCATTATTGAACTCGCCTTTCTCGGATTTCAGGAAGGGCCCGAGACAGAGATTGAATTGATCCAAGGTTACAGCAGCGAGCTTCCCGCAGAAGGAAAAGTGCATCATATCGCTTTATTAACTGAAGATATCGCAGCGGAATTCACGCATGCGAAACGTCAGGGCGCCGTATTTATTGATGAAGAAATCACGACGCTTCCCAACGGATACCGCTACTTTTACATTGAAGGACCTGACGGCGAATGGATTGAATTTTTCCAGCGTTAAAAAAACGGGCGGAAGCGCCCGTTTTTTATGTTTCTTCTGTGCCGTTTTGCGCCGCTTCCCGTTCCTCTCTCCATTTTTGAAGATCCCAAATTCTGAAAAACGGATAATAAATGATAAATGTAATCAGGAGGTTGATCAGCTGCATCACCGAACCGGAAATTTTCCCGCCTGTCGCCAGATAACCTGAAATCAGCGGCGGCATCGTCCATGGCACGGCGATTCCCGCCGGTTTTGCCACCATCCCCGTGCTCATCCCAATGTACGTCGCCGTAATGGTCAAGAGCGGCGCGATGATAAAAGGCACGATTAACAGCGGATTCATGACGAGCGGCATTCCGAAAATAATCGGTTCGTTAATGTTAAATATCGCAGGCCCGATACCGAGACGGCCGAGCTGTTTCATCTGTTTGCTTCTGGAGCGCACAAGCATGGTCAGCACAAGGGCCAGCGTCGCTCCGCTTCCGCCGACATTAATCCATATTTGAAAGAACTGTGTCGTAAAAATGCTCGGCAGCGCTTCTCCCGCTTGAAAAGCCAAACGGTTGGCGTCCATCGCCCCGTACCAGATCGGTGACATGACCCCGCCGATAATGGATGCGCCGTGTATGCCGCAGGACCAAAGCAGCATTTGCACGAATTCGGCGACGAGGCTTCCGCCGAGACTCCCGCCTAAAATAGACAGCGGGGTGCCCAGCAGGTCGCCTACGACATTGTGGAGGCTTTTAAATGGAGTCATTTCAATAAACAGACGGGCCAACCAAACAAGCGTAATAATAAAGAAACCGGGAATGAGCGCGACGAACGATTTGCTGACCGCAGGCGGCACTCCGTCAGGCATCTTAATGACGATATTTCTTTGGATGATAAATCGGTACACTTCCGTAGACAGCATTGCAATGATCATCGCGACAAACAGACCTTTGCTTCCGAGCAGCGAAATCGGGATGCCGCCTCCCACCATAATCTCTGTTGCCGAGCCGTCAGGAATAAACGGAATCTGATACGGCGTCGCCAATAAAAAGGCAGCAAGGGCAATGGCTCCCGACGACAGGGCATCCACCTCATAGCTTTCCGCAAGCCGGTAAGCTATTCCAAAGGCGGCGACGAGCGCCATAATGTCAAAGGACGCATTCACCGGATACCCGAGCTTTTCAACCCAATGTTCACCGAAAAGACCCGCCATAAAATCGGCGTAACCGGGAATCGGGAGACTCGTCAGAATCAGAAAAACCGATCCGATAATAATAAGCGGCATAGACAGAATAATGCCGTCACGCAAAGCTCTTAAGTGCCTTTGACCGGCGACTTTTCCGGCGACAGGCATGATTTTTTCTTCCATTACCCGATTGAACGTACTCATTTATCAAAAAACCCCCTTTTTGAGTTCATTGCGCAGCTATCTTAAAGCATTTTCTTCATCATATTTTGAAAGCGTTTACATTTGCATACAGAAATTTTCCTTTCCCCTTAGGAAAAAAAGAATTCCGCACTGCCGATATATAAAGAAAAAAGGGGGAACCACAATGCATCACATCCTAAAACCGATAACGGCCGCTGCCTTGTGCGTCAGCCTGTTCTCCGCCGCGGCGCCAGCGCACGCCGAGACGCATGACCGGGACGTTATCGTAGTGTACAAAAATCAAAACGGCAAGGAATCCGCCATAGACAGCGGAGCGGATGTGGAACAGACCTATCAGCATCTCCCGGCAGTCGCCGTGTCGGCCGATTCACAAACGGTGAAAGACCTGAAGCAAGATCCTGACATCTTATATGTAGAAGACAATGTATCCTTTCAGGCAGCAGGCGGCTCTGATGTACACCTGTTATCAGCGGCTCCAAGCGGCGATTTTGTGCTGCCGCAATGGGATATAGAACCGACTCAGGTCAAGCAGGCCTGGAAAGAAGGCTTGACGGGAAAAAAGGTGAAAGTGGCTGTCATTGACAGCGGGATTTATCCTCATGATGACCTTTCCATTGCGGGAGGCTATTCCGCAGTCAGCTATACATCCTCATACAAAGATGACAACGGACACGGTACACATGTCGCCGGGATCATTGCGGCCAAGCATGACGGATTCGGCATTGACGGAATCGCGCCGGATGTCCGGTTATATGCGGTTAAAGCTTTGGATCGAAAAGGTGCGGGAGATCTTAAAAGCCTTCTTAAAGCGATCGACTGGTCAATCGCCAATAAAATGGACATCATCAATATGAGCCTCGGAACAAACGCAGACAGCAAAATTCTTCACGACGCCGTCGACAAAGCATACAAAAAAGGAATCGTGATCGTAGCCGCCGCAGGAAATGACGGCAACAAAAAACCCGTCAATTATCCGGGTGCTTACAGCAGCGTAACGGCAGTCTCAGCGTCAACCAAAACAAACGGGCTTGCGGCGTTTTCCACGACCGGAAAACAAATTGAATTCGCCGCACCCGGCACCAATATAACAAGCACTTACCTGAATCAAATGTATGCAACGGCGGACGGGACATCTCAAGCCGCGCCGCACGTCACCGGCATGTTCGCGCTGCTCAAGCAGAAATATCCGGAGGAAACAAATACGCAGCTCCGACAGCAGATGCAGCAAAACGTCAAAGACCTGGGCGCTCCCGGACGTGACAGCCAATTCGGTTACGGGCTGGTGCAATATTATACGAACCAAAAGAGTTTTGCCGAACGGGCCGTCATAAAAGCGGAAAAAACGAAAAAGCAGGCAGATATCAATCAAGCAAAAACGTCGGTCAGCAAACTTCCCAAGTCAAAGGGAAAAACCGCACTTGAGACGCGAATCAATAAAGTTCAAGCCGCAAGAAATGTGACGGATGCAAGAGACAAAGTCCGGACTGCCGAAAAACAAAAGAAAAAAACCGCCGTCAATGCCGCCCAAAGCGCCATCCGCAAATTAGCGGCCGGCTCAGAGAAAAAAGGGCTGCAAAAGCGGCTTGATACTGTCAACTCAGGCCTTTTGAAAACAGCCGAAGCCAGCGTCAAGCAGGCGGAAAAAAAGACCTCTGAGGCCAACGCCGCCAAAGCCAAAAAAGCAGTCAGCGAGCTCCAGCCGGGAAAAGAAAAAACCGCCCTGGAAAAACGGCTTGAGCGGATAAAAGAGAAAATCAACCGGAAACAAGCAAGAGACAAAGTGAAAACGGCCGAAAAAACCAAAACGAAAAAGGCAAAATCAGCGGCACAAACGGCGGTCAGCCGGCTGAAGCCGTCTGCCGAAAAGACCGGTCTGCAAAAACGCGTGCGCGCGATCCGGGTAAAACATTAAAAAACGCTTATGAGCCGGATAACGGCTTCACAAGCGTTTTCATCACACCTGCCTATTGGTTCATAGCCGAGCGGTCGATCGTGTTCCATTTCGTAAAGGACATATAACGGAAATAATGATCACGGTACGGATGCGCGGTACCTGTATTCCAAGGCTTGTCTCCACCGCAGAAATGGACGATGGCCGGCTCGGCACGTGTTTCTCTGTATCGTATACGGTCAATCAGTTCAGGAGGCGTTTTCTCATTCATGATAATATGCGTCTGCGCATTCCAGCGCGGATGCAGTTCATGCCATTGATCATATAAGATCGCGTTAAGCGCGTCCTGATCATGAAATACGAGAAAATCCTCCGAACTGTTTTCATTGATAAAATCAATCACCTTTTCGGAAATATTTTGTTTTCTCCAAGGTTCGAAATCTATAATCATAATGCCGGAATTAAAATATTTGGCAGTATCGCTGATATTCATTTTTTTCAGTCTGTCATGCTGTCCGGCGTCCTCTACCGCCGCAACAATTGCCGGGGAAATATTCAAATCCCATAGAGCTGAAATATCTTCCATCACAATTGCATCGCAATCAATGTAGATCATCCGCTTCACAGATTCATCTTTAATTAAATCAGGAATGGAAATGCGGTAATAAGCCGCTTTTGTAATGTGGCTGCTTTCGACGGCATGCTTGTATTGATCAGCGTCCACTTCTAAAAATTCAAGCGGCGCTCCGAATGACGTCGCAGTCTGTTCAAGCTTGTCCTTGTTTTCGGCAGTAATTCCGCCGTCGATTACATATAATTTCGCATCCCTTGTTTTGTCCATATTCATCAATAAAGAAGCGAACATCCCACCCAAATGACGAGCATAATGATCATCGGCACATGATACGATATGCATTGTTTCATTCTTTCCCACTGATATTCATCTCCCTTTTTGTTGTACAAATGTCTTTCCCTTTTTTTAAAAAGTAAACCTTGATCTCACACATTTTTTTGCGCGGGAATGTGCTGTTTACGATTTGATATTCGCTTTCTCTGTACAATTTATTTCTGATTTGAAATCAGGAAAGGGGAAATGATTTTAGCGAAAACAATCGTCAGAATGTACCACGGCAGGAAATCGGCGGGTGCGGCGGAGTCAAAGCGAACGGGGAGAAAACGGGAGCCCTTCATACCGTTATTACCGCAGGAAACGGCGTAACAATCCGGGGAGGCAAGCGATGCACGTAAACGGATAAACAACAGCCGGACTGCTCATAAAAGCGGTCCGGCTGTTTGTAATGCTAATCGACTTCTTTCTTAATCCCAAGCATTTTTTCGTCTAAATAATGGGCGATTTCCGCCGCTTCCTTCAGCTCGTCGGTCAGATGCTTCGGGACTTCGTTATTCAATTTATAATAAATTTTATGCTCAAGACTCGCCCAAAAATCCATGGCGATGGTGCGGATTTGGATTTCCGCCTTCACATATTCCACACGATTCGTCAAATAAACGGGAATTTCAATAATCAAATGCAGGCTGCGGTAGCCGTTCGGCTTCGGATGTTTGATATAATCCTTCACCTTCACAATTTTCAGGTCCTTATGCTGCTTCAAAACCTCAGCGACATTATAAATATCGGAAATAAAGGAACAGATAATCCTGACACCCGCGATATCATGAATATGCTCTTTCATTTCCTGCGTCGTCACATCGCAGCCTTTGCGCATCAGTTTGTTGACGATGCTCTCAAAACTTTTCACGCGTGATTTTGTATGCTCGATCGGGTTATGCCCGTGAATCAGATTATATTCCTGGCTGATGATAGAAAACTTCGTATCCAGCTCATCTAAAGCAAATTTATAAACTAATAATTCATTTTTCCAATCTTCCATAACTGTTTTTAAATCATCCATATGGGCTGTTGACAAGTCCATTTTTTTCATCTCCTTGCTTTGCTGTCCACGTATTAGACGGGTCGGTCCGCAGTGAGGTTCTTTACAAAATCGTGAAGATTATTTCATAAAAAAAAAAAGCAAATGCCGGTTATGGCACTTGCTTTTTTAATTGATCAGCGGAAATAACTGATCAGGAGTCCGATTGAAAGCAGGAATCCGAAGAATGTATTGGTTTGCGCTGTTGATTTCATCGCAATAATCATGTTCATCGGCATTTCGTTTTTCACAAAGCCTTTCACGGCCTGAATCGGTTTCGGCACGCTCAAAAAGACCAGGAACAGCCACGGACTTGTGTACCCCATGATGACAAGACCGACGATCCAAATGTAAGCAATGGCAAAGGATGCGGCCAGTATTATGACGGCTCCTCTATGCCCCATCAAAATCGCCAGCGTTTTACGTCCGCCCTTTTTATCTTCTTCAATATCACGGATATTGTTGGACAGGTTAATCGCTCCGACCAATATGGCGATCGGAATGGAAATCAAAATGCTCTGTTCATTAACTTCGCCTGTCTGAATAAAGAAAGAAATAAGGACAAATACAGATCCCATGCAAATGCCGGAGAACAGTTCCCCGAACGGTGTATACGCAATCGGCAGCGGGCCGCCCGTATACAGGTAGCCGATCAGCATGCCGGCAAGACCGATTGCCGCAAGCCACCAGCTGCTGCTCATGCAGATATAAACACCGAGCACGAGGGCGATCGCATAAGAGCCGAGCGCCAGCTGCAGAATTGTTTTCGGCTTCATGCCGTGGCGGACGATCGCTCCGCCGATACCGACGGAATCCTCCGTATCTAAACCGCGTTTAAAATCGTAATATTCATTGAATAAGTTCGTGGCGATCTGAATCCAAAGGCAGGAAAACAGCATGGCCAAAAACAGCAGGAAATCAACCTTTACGTAAAACATCGCCAATACGGTGCCGAGAAGTACGGGCACAAACGATGCCGTCAATGTATGAGGGCGGGTTAACTGCCACAAAATACGGCCCATGCTTTCTTTTTCAGGCGTCTTTTGGCTGCCTCCCATATTGTTTTGATTCATTTTCCTCTTCCTTTCTATTAAAAGGCTTTCACAGTCAGCCGATAACAGTAGTGTTGAATTGGGGTTTTCATGTTTTCTGCTACCTTATCTATCATAATAATTTCTTCCTCATTTCACAAGATGCGGCGCTTTATCAGCTTTCCTGCCGGAAACGGCTTTTCGCCCTTCTCCATTGGGATTCGGCACAAGCCGGCGCAAGAAAAAGCCGGCAAATTTTTTTTACCTCATTTATATTTTCGATAAGTTAAAAATCCCGCCTGCACAGCGCTTTTTTAGTATGATCTTTCGCCAATTTTTACATGCGTGTTTTCCAGCCTTTTGTTTCTCATTCATTTTTAAGGAAATTTTAAGCTTAGGATATTAGACATATTTTGAAACTTTTTGTTAATCTAATCGTCATATACTGGTGTAATTATTGAATACGCGGGAAGGAATTTAACATGATGCAAAAATTAAAACGTGCTTATGAAAATACATTGGTCAAATGGACGTTTCATACAGGATTTTATTTTCTGATATTAGTATTGCTCTTTTGGATGTATGGTTTTCATACAGCAAATACCGGCACTTATATTTACAACGATTTCTAATCGGGGAGGATAACTATGAAACTACTTGATGCTATAAAAACATACGCAGACGTCAAGCCTCAGGCCGAAGCGTTTCGTTCCTTAGATCATTCCCTCACTTACGGGGAATTATGGGATTTGTCGGAGCGGGTCGCGTCCGGCATTCAAAAACATACGGCTGACGGTTCGAAAACGCCTGTTCTGGTTTACGGACATATGGAGCCGAATATGATCGTTTCTTTCTTAGGAAGCGTCAAAGCGGGCCGCCCTTACATCCCTGTCGATGTATCCATTCCGGCGGAGCGGATCGTCAAAATCATTGAAAGCTCAGGCGCAGAGCTGCTCATCAGCGTATCGGGCGATGCAGTCGATACGGGAAGCAATCTGATTAAAACCGTTACACCCGAAGAACTTGCAGCTGACGGAGATGCAGACCTCAGCCGTGAGAACTGGGTAAAAGAGCTGGACACTTTTTACATTATCTACACGTCCGGCAGCACGGGAAATCCGAAGGGCGTGCAAATATCAGCTGATAACCTGCAAAGCTTCACTGACTGGATCTGCAGGGATTTTCCTGTGGGCGAAGGCAAGACATTCTTAAACCAAGCTCCGTTTTCTTTTGATTTGTCTGTCATGGATATTTTCCCGTCACTTCAAACGGGCGGTACGCTGCACTGCGTAACGAAAGACAAAATCAATAAGCCGAAAGTATTATTCGAAGAGCTGGAGAAATCCAAACTGAACGTCTGGACATCGACTCCGTCTTTCGTCCAAATGTGCCTGATGGACCCCGGCTTTACGCAGGAGCTCCTGCCTGACGCAGAAGTATTTATGTTTTGCGGAGAAGCCCTTCCGGCTGCCGTGGCGCAGGAACTGTTAAACCGTTTTCCGAAGGCCCGCGTATTCAATACATACGGCCCGACTGAAACAACGGTTGCCGTCACCTCTGTTGAGATTACGCAGCAGGTCATCGATGAAAACGAATCTCTGCCCGTCGGTTTTGCAAAACCCGATATGAATATCTTCATCATGGATGAAAACGGGAATAAGCTTCCGGACGGAGAAAAAGGGGAAATCATCATCGCCGGCCCGAGCGTGAGCAAAGGCTATCTCGGAGAGCCGTCTCTGACGGAAAAAGCGTTTTTCTCTGTTGACGGACAGTGGGCATATCATACGGGTGATGCCGGTTATGCTCAAGAAGGTCAGATTTTCTGCCAAGGACGCCTTGATTTCCAGATTAAGCTTCACGGCTACCGCATGGAACTTGAAGAAATCGAAGTCCATGTAAGGCAGTCTCAATATGTACGCTCAGCGGTTGTCATCCCGTATCAGCCTAACGGAACTGTGGAATATCTAATTGCCGCCATCGTGCCTGAAAAACATGATTTTGAAAAAGAATTCCAGCTGACAAGCGCCATTAAGAAAGAACTGGCCGCTTCGCTTCCGGCCTACATGATTCCGAGAAAATTCATTTATCAGGATCACATTCAAATGACTGCGAACGGAAAAATCGACCGTAAACGCATTGGCGAAGAGGTTCTTGTATGACGCCTTACAGCTCGTTTTTCTTCTTTATCTTACTTGGAATCCTTCTCTTGCCGACGATTATTTTAGGGCTGAACGGCAAGAGATTCCAAGGATACAACATGTTTATATCCATCATCGTATTGGCTTTGATTTTCTCGCATGATCTGCACGGCGTAATCGCATTATGTATCTTTACGCTCTGGCAGGTGCTTTTAATCAGGGGGTATCTCGCTTACAGACTGAAAGCCAACAGCGGCTTTGTCTTCAGCATGGCCGTGATCGCGTCCATTTTACCCCTGTTTTTATCTAAATTATGGCCGTTTTTCTTTCCGCCGGCGCCTCATCATCCGGTTCAAAACCTGATCAGTTTCTTAGGGATTTCTTATTTGACATTTAAAGGCGTCCAGCTGATCATGGAAACGAGAGACGGGCTGATTAAAGAAAAAATGCCTATACACCGTCTTTTGTACTTTATTATGTTTTTCCCGACCATTTCTTCCGGTCCGATCGACAGATACCGCAGATTTGCCAAGGACGAACAGAAAGTATGGTCAAAGGAAGAATACGCTGATTTATTGTATACCGGCATTCATAAAATTTTTATCGGTTTCTTGTACAAATTCATTATCGGATATGCGATTAACACGTACTTCATTATGAATCTGTCTCATATCACCCACAGCAAACTGTGGGGTAATGTGCTGTACATGTACGGATACAGCTTGTACCTGTTTTTTGATTTTGCGGGTTACACGATGTTTGCCGTCGGTGTCAGCTACATTATGGGTATCAAATCTCCGGAAAACTTTAATAAGCCGTTTATCAGCAGAAACATTAAAGACTTCTGGAACCGCTGGCACATGTCCTTATCCTTTTGGTTCAGAGACTACGTATTTATGCGCTTTGTATTCTGGATGACAAAGAAAAAATGGATAAAGAACCGGATGGCCGTCTCGAACATCGGGTATTTCCTGCTGTTCATGCTGATGGGCGTCTGGCATGGACTTGCCCTGCAATATATTGTGTACGGACTGTACCACGCCGTGTTAATGACAGGGTATAACTTTTTTGAGAAGTGGAATAAGAAATACAAGTGGCTGCCTGCCAACCGTTTTACGGCCTTTTTAGCCATTGTCATCACATTCCATTTCGTATGTTTCGGATTTTATATTTTCTCAGGAAAACCATTTCATCATCACTAAAGGAGATTGAAAACACATGGAATTTAAACAAGAAGTATTGGACGTATTAGCGGAAGTTTGTCAGGAGGACGTTGTTAAAGAAAATCCTGATATTGAAATCTTTGAAGAAGGACTGCTTGATTCTTTCGGAACTGTAGAGCTGCTTGTTGCCATTGAAAACCGTTTCGGCATTACAGTGCCCATCACTGAATTTGACCGTGACGAATGGAACACGCCAAACAACATTGTAAACAAACTGACTGAGTTGAAGTAAATGAAAAAGCGTTT
Organism: Bacillus sp. Bwzl_19; assembly: GCF_054900515.1. Lineage (NCBI taxonomy): Bacteria > Bacillati > Bacillota > Bacilli > Caryophanales > Bacillaceae > Bacillus > Bacillus sp. Bwzl_19. Next base: position 3,463,770 of record NZ_CM142729.1, read on the forward strand.
CTTTGGACCTATTATTTTAGCGTTTGTCCTGTTTGTCGGAGCTATCGCAGTTCCGGCTTCATGGCTTACGCGCTTCATACCTGAAAAACGTGTCGAAGAGTCGGCAGCGGCCCTAAACCCGAATATGTTCCAAGGGCTCTATCTGCAAAACAAAATGTTCGAAGACTCGAAGTATCTGCCGATTTTCGGTTCTTCCGAGCTTTCAAGACTGGATGAGTTTCATCCGTCCAACTATTTTCAAGTGAACAACCAAGGCTTTACGCCTTATCTTGTCGGAAAAGGCGGTTCGCAATCTTTAATTCATGCCATAAATTTTGCCGCTCATGCTGACCAGCTTAAAGGCAGAAAGATGGTATTTATTGTATCACCGCAATGGTTTACAAAACACGGTTCAAATGAGCAGCATTTTGCTCCTAATTTCTCATCATTACAAGCTCTTGACTTGGCTTTTAATCACAGCATTGAGCCAAAACTGAAAAAACAAATGATGAAGCGTATGCTGCACTACAAAGTTGTCAAGAACGATGCAGTCCTGTCTGAACTGTATAAAGCATCTGTCAAAGGTCAGACTTGGAAAGTAAACGCATTAACACCGGCTGCGAAGCTTTATTATAATATCTTAGAAAAGAAGGATCTTTATTATTCGATAGAAGAGCCGCAAGGACCAAAGCGTTACATTAATAACAATTTAAAGGGAAAATCCTGGTCTCAGCTTGAAAAACTTGCTGCTCAATATGGTAAAGATCACTCCCGTTCTAATCCGTTTTTCATAGACGATTCTGTTTATAAAACGATCAAGAACAAAGTGCCTAAAGCCAAAGGTTCAAACAAAGGCAGAACATACGCCTATAAAAAGTCACTGGAGTTCAGCGATTTTGAAGATATGCTTAATATTCTGAAGGATGCCGGGGCTAAGCCGATGTTCGTCGTCATTCCCGTAAATGGGAAGTTTTACGATTACACCGATTTCCCGAAAAAAGGCCGGACTGATTACTACAAGAAAGTCACAAAGCAAATTAAAGCGAAGGGCTTTCAGGTTGCCGACTTATCCGGTCACGAATATGATCCGTACTTTATGAAAGACACCATCCATATCGCCTGGAAGGGCTGGGTGTACGTCGATAAAGCGATGGAGCAGTTTTACAAAACCGGCAAGGTGACGGTTCACTGAGCATGGTGATGATCGAATACGGAAAAAACGAACACGCAGGGGGCATTTCTCCCCTGCTTTTTATGTGATTTGATTTTTTCACAAATTTGAGGAAAACTATTGCGAATATTTGTTGAAGGTATACAATAGAATATAAATTATTTTCAAATAAGTTTGACAATAACACCAATAGGGAGACAGAACATTATGAAACAAGACATTCGTGTTGAATTGACTTCAGCCAAAAAACCGAAACCGGACCCCCATGACCTCGCGTTCGGCAGAATTTTCACAGACCATATGTTTGTCATGGATTACGACGCCGATCAAGGCTGGTACGATCCGAGAATTATCCCTTATCAGCCCGTCTCAATGGATCCTGCGGCTATGGTTTATCATTACGGGCAAACCGTTTTCGAAGGGCTTAAAGCGTACGTAACGAAGGATCAGGAGGTGCTTCTGTTCAGACCAGAGAAAAATATGGAGCGCCTGAATCAGTCAAATGACCGCCTTTGCATCCCGCTCATTGATGAAGAGCTTGTTCTTGAAGGCCTGAAGCAGCTCGTAGCCATCGACAAAGACTGGATTCCGAAAGCGGAAGGCACTTCCCTTTACATCCGTCCGTTTATCATTGCGACCGAGCCTTTCCTCGGTGTAGCGGCATCCCATACGTACAAGCTTTTTATCATTCTTTCGCCGGTCGGCTCTTATTACAAAGAAGGCATTAAACCGGTGAAAATCGCCGTAGAAAATGAATTCGTGCGCGCCGTCAAAGGCGGTACGGGAAACGCGAAAACGGCCGGCAACTACGCATCAAGCCTGAAGGCGCAGCAGGTTGCGGAAGAGAAAGGCTTTTCTCAGGTGTTATGGCTCGACGGCATTGAAAAAAAATACATTGAAGAAGTCGGCAGCATGAACATCTTTTTCAAAATCAGCGGCGAGATCGTGACGCCGGAGCTGAACGGAAGCATTCTTGAAGGAATTACGAGAAATTCCGTCATCGCCCTTCTCAAACATTGGGGACTGACTGTGTCTGAGCGGAAAATTTCTATCGACGAAGTCATTCAGGCGCATCGTGACGGCCGCTTGGAAGAAACATTCGGAACCGGTACGGCGGCAGTCATTTCACCGGTCGGCGAATTGATCTGGAATGATGAAAGTCTTGTCATCGGCAGCGGTGAAACCGGAGAGATCTCGAAGAAATTGTATGATACCATTACAGGCATTCAAAAAGGCGCGGAGGCCGACGTGTTCGGCTGGACGACGGAAGTCGCCTCATTAAGCAAATCAAAATAAACAAAAAACCCGGAAATGAATCCGGGTTTTTTTGGTGCTTTTATGCTTCAATCGACTTAAAGAAATGAGGCAGATGTTCTTTGTGCGCCTCAATCATTTCATCCAGAATGGCCTTTGCCACAGTGTCTGACGGGACGAGAGGGTTGATCGTCATCGCGAGAAGCGCCGTTTGATAATCTCCCGTGACGGCTGCTTCAGCGGCGACACGCTCAAAGGACTTGATTTGCTGGACGAGGCCGCGGACAGACACCGGCAGATCACCGACGGCGATCGGTTTCGGACCGTCTTTCGTTATGACACAGTTCACTTCGACCGCTGAATCACTCGGGATGCTGGCGATTGCGCCGCTGTTTATTGTATTGACGGGCTGGATATCATGTTTGTCGTTATAGATGGAGCTGATCAGGTTGCAGGCCGCGTCACTGTAGTACGCCCCGCCTCGTTTTTCAAGCTGCGGCGGTTTGATGGCGAGATTCGGGTCTTTATACAGTTCGAACAGTTCTTTCTCAACCTTCTGCACGACCTCGGCGCGTGTGCCCTCCGTTTGAGACGCTTCTATTTCGTGCTCGAGCATTTCTTTCGTTTTGAAATAATAGCGGTGGTAGCCGCAAGGAATCAGATCAAGCGCCTTCAGGAACTCAGGCTCCCATTCCGCCCCGGAAATGTTTTTCATCGTCATGGCGTTTTCCGGATCTCCCATGGCTTCAATGACTTTATCCTTCACGCTGATGCCGTCTAAGAAAACATCTAATCCGAAGACCATGTGATTCAGCCCGGCAAATTGCACTTCAATCCGGCTGACATCCACATCCAATGCTTTTGCGACGCCCATTTTAATGCCGATCGGCACATTGCAGAGACCGACGACTTTTGTCAGATTCGAGTAGCGGAGCAGAGCTTCGGTGACCATGCCGGCAGGGTTTGTAAAGTTCACAAGCCATGCATTCGGACAAAGCTCTTCGATGTCTTTCGCGATGTCCAGAATGACCGGAATGGTGCGCAGCCCTTTGAATAAACCGCCCGGACCGTTTGTCTCCTGGCCGATTACGCCGTATTTTAACGGAATCCGTTCATCTTTGGCGCGGGCCTCAAGAAGGCCGACGCGGAATTGAATCGTCACGAAGTCTGCATCCTTCAAGGCTTCTCTGCGGTCAAGCGTCAGGTGGATTTCTATCGGAAGCCCCGCTTTTTCGACCATGCGTTTTGCAAGCGTGCCGACGATATTGAGTTTTTTCTCGCCTTCGGGAATGTCGACGAGCCATAATTCTCTGACAGGCAGTTCATCATAGCGTTTGATTATGCCCTCTACAAGCTCCGGCGTATAACTTGAACCTCCGCCGATCGTTACGATTTTAATTCCTTTTGTCATATTGTTGCTCCCCCTTGCAGACTCACTTTTTCATAAATCGCGACTAACTCTGCGGCCAAATCTTTCACGGTCATGGCATTCATTAAGTGATCTTGCGCATGTACCATCAAAAGCGTCATGTCTGTTTTTTCTCCGCCGGCTTCGTTTTGGATCAATTCTGTCTGATAATGATGGGCTTCTGTCAGTTCCCTTGCGGCTTCCTGAAGCTTTTTTTCCGCCAGGGCTCTGTCTCCCTGCTTTGCGGCGGCTATGGCTTCCATTGAGGCGCTTCTGCCGTTTCCGCCATGCAGGATGATCTGAAAAATGGTCTGTTCCATTTTCTCATTCATGTGTTTCACTCCCTTTCTCTACAGCACGGCTGTTTCGTCTCCCTGTACGGCTGACGCCTGCGATTGTTCAAGTTCGTTTTCTTCTTTCAGCTTTTGTGAATCCCACATTCTGAAGAACGGGTAGTACACGATAAAGGCTGTGATGATATTAATCGCCTGCATGACAGCCCCTGATATTTTTCCGCCTGTGGCAAGATATCCGGAAAAAATCGGCGGCATCGTCCATGGGACGGCAATGCCGGCAGGTTTGGCGACGAGGCCGGTGCTCATGCCGATATAGGTCAGTGTCAGTGTGACGAGCGGTGTGATGATGAACGGGATGAGAAGCATCGGGTTCATGACGATCGGCATTCCGAAAATAATCGGCTCATTAATATTAAAGATGGCCGGCCCGATGGCGAGTTTCCCAAGCTGCTTCATCTGTTTGCTTCGGGCGCGGAGAAACATGGTGACCACGAGCGCCAGTGTCGCGCCGCTTCCGCCGATGTTAATCCAGATTTCAAAGAACTGCTGGGTAAAAATATTCGGAAGCGCATCGCCCGCCTGAAAAGCAACCCGGTTCGCATCCATCGCTCCGTACCAGATCGGCGCCATAACGCCGCCGACAATATTTGCTCCGTGTAACCCGCACGCCCACAAGAGCATTTGAACCGCTTCAGCTATCAGGCTTCCGCCGAGACTTCCGCCGAGAATCGAGAGCGGCGTCCCCAGTAAAACGCTTACAATATTATGAAGACTCTCAAATGGCGTCGCTTCGACAATTAAACGCGCGCCCCAGATCAGAAAGATAACGGCAAAGCCGGGAATTAAAGCGACAAACGATTTGCTGACCGCCGGAGGCACGCCGTCCGGCATTTTAAATACGAAATTCCGCTGTATGATCAGGCGGTAAATCTCCGTTGACAGCATGGCGATGATCATCGCGACAAACAGCCCTTTGCTTCCCATGAGAGAAAGCGGAATGCCGCCGCCCACCATGATTTCCTCCTTAGCGCCTGCAGGCAGAAACGGCACTTTGTACGGCGTTGCCAAAAGAAACGCCGCCAGAGATATCGCACCGGCCGATAAAGCGTCTACCCCATATTTTTCGGCCAGGCGATAGGCGATCCCGAAAGCGGCGACAAGACCCATGATTTCAAAGGTCGCATCAACCGGATATTGCAGTTTTTGAGACCACGAGCTTCCGAACGTATTAGCCATGAAATCCGCATATCCCGGAATCGGCAGGTTGCCGATGATCAGAAAAAATGAACCGATGATAATAAGAGGCATGGTGAGGATGATCCCGTCCCGCAATGCTTGCAGATGCCGCTGAGAGGCAATTTTTCCGGCAATGGGCATGACTTTCTCTTCTAAAAACTGATTCACCTTATTCACACGGCCCGCCCCTTTCTATGATGCGTTTCCGAGCTGTTCTGCTGATTTCAGAACTTCCGCCCCGTTGCATGTGCCGTAATGGACGGTATTGATGACTTCAACCGGCACTCCTTTTGATTCACCAAGTTTTTTCAGCTGCGGAAGCAAATAACGGACTTGAGGCCCAAGCAGCAATACGTCCGCTTTATCAATATGCTGCTTGACTGAATCGCCTGACACCGCCCAGATTTTATATTCTTTCCCTTGTTCCTGCGCGCTTTTTTCCATCTTGGTAACGAGTAAGCTTGTAGACATCCCTGCTGCACAAACGAGTAATATATTCATGTGAAAGACCTCCTGAAAGTTTGATATTTTGTATGTCTCGATGTTAGTACCATCATATTATGAAATCGCTTTCATAACTACTCAGGCTTTTTCCGCTGCTAACGGAAAAAAGGTGTATCCCGGTCTTTCTCAGATCGTTTGTCTCTGAATACTTGTAAAACCTCCTGATAGGTTGTGCATTTTAAAAGACGGCTCACCGCGGCCTGATCATCTAGCATGCCGCCGAGCCATTTGTACATATGCTGGAGGTCGGCTTTGTTTTCTTTCTCGACGCAGAGCAGGCAGACAAATTGGACACGCTTATTTGCCCAGTCAATCGGCTTCTTCAGCGTGCATACCGCCCAAAACGTCGTGTCTGTCTGGGGAACGAGGGGATGCGGAATCGCCGTGAGATTGCCGAAGCTCGTAGGAGAAATCGCTTCCCTTTCAAAAATAGAATCGGTCAGGGAATCAGAGGCGAGGCCGGCTTCTGCAACCTTCTGTCCGAGAAAACGGATGACGTCCTCCTTCGTCTCCAGATCCTGCTGCAAAAATATCAGCTCCGGTTTCAGAAAGTTCAATTGTTCCCGCTTTTCTTCCAGCATGGCATCAATTTTGGTAAAGTCCCCGCCGCCCAACAGCGTATGAACCTTTAATACGGGAACGGGCAAGTCTATTTTGATCGGCACGGTGCTGACCACAAAATCAATCGACTCAAAAGAAAGCTGGTCAAGACTGTAGTAATCAGCCGTTCCGACGATTTCAAGGCGCTTTCCGAACCGGGAACGCAGCTTTTCTCTTAAAAGCTGCGCACTGCCGGCGCCGGACGCACAGACAATCAAACAGCGTTTAGGCGGCCGTTCCGTCTTTCTCCTTTCGATGGCGGCTCCGAAATGCAGCGCCAAATATCCGATCTCATTTTCATGAATATCAATGCCGGTTTGCTCCTTGATCACGATTCCCGCAATCACTCCCGCTTCAAATGCGAGTGGATAATTTTCTTTTATAGCGGAAAGCATCGGGTTTCTCAGGTTCATTCCGTAGCGGTTTCGGTTAATCGCCGGCTTGATATGGAGCGCAAGACCCGTTTTCAGCTCATTGTCGTCCGTTATTCCGAGCTCCAGCTCCCTCTCAATGGCTTCAATCATGGCCTCCGTTAAACGGCTGGTTTCCCCGTCTATCAGCCTTGTAAACTCTTTTCCTTCAATTTGTGACTGGGTCATGCGCTTTGTCCCCAGCAGGTGAATGGCGATATAGGCGGTTTCCTGTTCGGGAAAGGTGACGGAAAGCGCCGATTCAAGCTCATTTACGATGGCTTCCGCTGACTGATATTCTGTTTCAAGCTTAATGTCATGAAGATCCTCCGGGATGAGAGATACATAGTTTTCCGTCCGGATTCGTTTGCAGGCAATGGCGATATGGATGATGAGATTGTTCAGGCCGAAGAAAGAAAGCGGGATCTTGTGGTTTCGAACCTGCTTCATAATGGCTGTGCGGATCACATGAATGTCTTCTTTCGGCAAAATACCGGCCTTCTCATTCAGGAGATCAGGCTCAGGCTCGCGGTCGTCCACTAAGTATTCCGCCATACAATAACGGAGGCGGAGCTCTTCGCCGCGCAGCTTAAATCCGCAGTTCGGCCTTGTTTCCAAAACGATGTCATAAGGGCGGAGCCGTTTTTTTACTTCTTTCAGATCAGATTGAAGAGTCGATTTACTGATGAACAGTTCTTCTGCCAAGTCATCCAGCTTGAGGCAGCCGTCGGTCAGAAGCAGTCTTTTCATAAGATAATGAATCCGTTCATCGGGAAAAATCGGCACGGCGCTGTTCTGCTGGAAATTGTCCTGAAGCCAGTTTTTAAATTGCTGCTCATTGCGGATCAGCAGCTTATAGCCGCTCCCTCTGACAGATTGAATGGAAGCGCCGTTTTTTTCTACAACGGTTTGCAGTTCCTTTATGTCATTGCGGACCGTCCGCGTCGTTACCTTTACATTTGCAGCGATGACTGAGCTTGTAATCGGTGTTTCAGCAGCTAAAAGCAAGCGCAGAAGTTCACGAAGCCGCCCATGAAGCATGAGAAAAACCTCCTATCAGATCAAATGCAGTTGTAAAAAATGGGCAAAAAGGATGAGGAAGGGGTAAATGTAATGTAAATTCTATAATGGGGAGGATTTCAAGTCAATGAGGCAGCCCGATAGAAAGCCCGTAAAAAAACAGCCGGATCAGCCGGCTGTTCGGGATGCGGACATGCGGTTTCGCTTAGATGCCTTCCGTTCTTTTATAATTTTTCTAATGATCGGATAGATGACGGGCGCCCATTTGATAATTGTTTTGAAAAATTTTTTCAATGTCTGAATCCCCTTTCTTTTACCTTGTCTTTCCCCTGTTATCAGCAGCTGTAAACATGGTCAGCGTGAGACATACCGATTTCCCGTCACCCAATAGCGCCACGGATAATCCCGGGCTTCTCCGCTGTTTTCAATCCCGATTCTCGGGCCTGTTGATATATGCTCCGGCGTAAAGCCTTCCGTAATAAACAGCGGCGGTTCCGTGATCATGCCGCCATAGTCACTCATTGAAATGCCCATCGCCTTTGTGAGTTTTCCCGGGCCGTTTGTCCACTCTCTAGGGCGTCTGCCCGGTCTCCTGCGCTCCATCAGGAACTGTCCTTCATGAGGTTCTGCCGCCCTGATTAACACGGCCTGCGGAATGCCGATGTCAGCGGCGACAACATTCATTAATGTATGGGTGTGCATGACGTATGTATAAATGCGGCCCGCCTCATGGAACATGATTTCAGTCCGTTTCGTGCGCCGATTGCCGAAGCTGTGCGCCGCCCGGTCTTCCACTCCCATATAAGCTTCCGTTTCAACGATGAAGCCTGATGCCGTTCCCTCATCCGTCTCCTTCACCAAGAGACAGCCGAGCAATAAAGGAGCAAGCTCCACTGACGGCCTCTAGAAAAATTCAATCGGCAAAGGCTTTCGTTCTCCCGTCATCCGTCTTCCTCCTTTTCTGAATATAGCGATTTCCCTCTTTCACGTTTTTCACTTCTTTTTTACAATATAAACATGAAAGAAAAAAGGGCGTCATGTTGAACACTCTATTGCGTTTTGAAAATCGGCTGGTTATAATATGATGGTTCAACTGAAAATGATTCTCATGTTCAATAAATGCCGGACAATGATCATAAAAGTAGGTGAATTGATTTTTGAGCGATTCTGTCACGTCCGCAAACCGTCTGCTCAGCATCTTAAAAAACGGGATTTTCTTCCTGGCTGCGGTGCTCGGACTGCTTGTTTCTATTTTTTTCGCCGTCTCATTCGGCGCGAAAGACATTACTTTACATACGGTTTGGTCGGCTGTTGCTGATTACAATCCAAACATTACGGGCCAGCAGATCATTCATGAATTGCGTCTGCCGAGAGTGCTCGGAGCGGCCGTTACAGGAGCCGCGTTTGCAGCAGCCGGCGCCCTCATGCAGGGTGTCACGAGAAACCCGCTTGCCGATTCGGGTGTCTTAGGCGTAAACGCAGGAGCCATGTTTGTTGTTGCGCTTAGCTTTGCTTTTTTCCCTCATTTGTCATACGCGCTGCTGATGGTGCTGTCATTTTTCGGCGCACTGGCAAGCACAGCCTTGATTTTCTTTATCAGTGCGGCGGGAAAAGGCAGCATGACACCTTTAAAGGTGACGCTTGCCGGGGCGGTTGTAGCCGCTCTTTTGCATTCACTCAGTACGGGTGTGGCGATTTATTACGATTTAAGCCAGGATTTGGCCTTCTGGTATGCCGGCGGGGTATCAGGGATCAAGTGGGCACATTTACAAGTCCTCGTTCCCGTCATTACGGTCTTCATCATTCTCGCGACATTCATGGGCCGGTCCGTCACCCTTCTCTCAATGGGCAATGACGTTGCGGCGAATTTAGGGGTGAACACGGCTCTGACGCGTGCCGCCGGATTAATGATCGCCGTCGTTCTTGCCGGTGTGTCTGTCTCGGCTGCCGGTGCAATCGGCTTCGTCGGGCTGGTCATTCCCCATATCGCACGGAAGATCGTCGGCGTTACGTACAGGCTGATTATTCCGATGTCCGCGTTGCTTGGCGCGATTCTTTTGATTTTGGCCGACTTGGCCTCGCGGACAGTCAGTCCCCCGAGAGAATTGGCGATAGGCATTATGGTCGCACTTGTCGGTGTCCCTTTCTTTCTTTATATTGCTCGCAAGGAAGGGAGAGAATTATAAGTGAAGGTTCAGAAGGAAACAAAAAAAGCGTCGGCGGCAGGCCTCATTCTGCTGGTCATCGCCGTTTGCATTATCCTGATCGGGTTACATACGGGCTCATTCCGGCTTTCTCCTCTTACGGTGGGAAAAACGCTGTTCGGATACGGCACGTTTCAAAGCACAACCGTTTTATTTGATTATCGGCTTCCACGGATTCTGGTGACGATGCTGGCCGGTATCGGTTTAGGCGTGTCGGGCGCTATTTTGCAGGGCGTATCCCGAAACCCGCTTGCCGATCCGGGCATTCTCGGACTGCATGCCGGCGCTTCGTTCGGTCTGATGATTTATATCACGTTCTTTCATTCACTGGAGGCGCAGGCGTCGATGTTCATCCCGTTATTTACGTTTGCGGGCGGAACCCTCGCTGCCCTGCTGATCGTGGTCCTTACGTACGACAGGCTGAACGGTTTTTTAACGATTCGCATGCTGTTAGTCGGGATCGCCGTTTCCGCGGGCTTCAGCGCCGTTACATTGTTTATGTCGCTGCGCCTGAATGAAGAAACCTATACATTCGCGTCCCGCTGGCTGGTCGGAAACGTCTGGGGCAGGGACTGGATTCATGTGTGGTCGCTGCTGCCCTGGATCGGCATTCTCGCACCGCTGGCTTGGCTTAACGCCCGGTCTTTGAATATTTTAATGCTTGGTGACCAGGCAGCCGCGGGGCTCGGCGCACACGTACAGCGAAAAAGGATCATGCTGATCGCCATAGCTGTCGGCTTATCCTGCGCGAGTGTCGCGATGGCGGGCGGAATCGGCTTTATCGGCTTTGCCGCCCCTCACTTGGCGAGACGGCTCGTCGGCACCATGCATCAGCATATTATCCCGATTGCGGGGTTAATCGGCCTTGTCATTCTTGTCGCGTCAGATACCATCGGCCGGTCTTTGTTTCAGCCGAACGCCATTCCGGCCGGGGTGGTTGCGGCAGCGATCGGGGCGCCGTATTTTCTCTATCTGGTCATGAAAATCAAAACATAAAATAAGGAGTTTTCTCATGAAAAAAATAATTGCGCTCGTCAGTTTCATGTGTATTTTCTTATTGGCTGCCTGCCAATCCGATTCAACACAGCCGGAGACAAAGAAGAAATCCGGCGATCATAAAATCGCATCGATGTCCATTCACCTGACAAATGATCTGCTGGCTCTCGGCGTTACACCGGCCGGTTCCGTCGTGGGCGGAGAATTAAAAGATTTTCTCCCTCATGTGAAAAATCAGCTGAAAGACACGAAAAAACTCGGCCCTGCCTCAGATCCGGATATGGAAGCTTTACTCGAGCTGAACCCTGATAACATTTATCTTGATAAAGAATTTGCAGGAAAAGATGTGTCAAAATACAAGAAAATCGGAAACACACACGTTTTCGACCTTGATAAAGGCACGTGGCGAGATCATTTAAAAGACATCGGAAAAATCGTCAACCGTGAAAAAGAAGCGAAAACCTTTATTCAAAATTATGAAGATGAAACAAAACAAGTCAGATCCATGATCAATAAGGAATTAGGGAAAAACGCCAAAGTTATGGCGATCCGCGTGAACGCAAAAGAGCTTCGCGTCTTCAGCACACGCCGCCCGATGGGTCCGATTCTGTTTGATGATCTGAAGCTGAAGCCGGCTGACGGCATTAAAGAAATGAACACCTCCCGCCCTTATGAGGTCATTTCTCAAGAGGTTCTGCCTGATTACAACGCAGATGCGATTTTCGTCGTCGTTAACAGAGACGACAAGTCACAGCAAGCCTATCAAGAATTGCAAAAAAGTGCTGTATGGAAAGGCCTGAAGGCGGTTAAAGCAAATCATGTCTATAAGATCGCCGATCAGCCTTGGCTTGATTATTCGGCACTGGGAAATAAATTAGCAATGGATGAAGCGAAAAAGCTGTTCCAAAAATAAACATGAGCCGGTTTTGCAAAAGTTGCAAAGCCGGCTTTTTTATATTATTGTTTACTTATATAACCAAACGCTTATATAATGATTTGAAAAGGAGTGAGAGCATGGAACCGCAGCAAAACGCCTTAAGTTCCGAAGGGGTCAGTCAATGCCTCAAGCTTCTCAGCGATCCGACGAGGCTTTTGATGATGAAGCTTCTGGCGGATAAGGAATACTGTGTCTGCGAGCTGACAGCCATTTTTGATATGAGCCAGCCCGGCATCAGCCAGCACTTGCGGAAATTAAAGAACGCCGGGCTTGTGCGGGAAAGGCGGGAGGGCCAGTGGCGGTACTATGCCATTCATCCGTCCGGTCCGGAATACACGCTGGTCCGCTCGATTCTGCGGCAGATAGATGAAAAGGACGGCGTTTTACAAACACTGCGGCTAAAAGAAGTCACTGTTTCATGCCGGTAAGGAGGATCTATTCTTGGGAATCGCGGTTTTATCAGCACTGATTTTTGTGCTGACACTTGTATTTGTCATATGGCAGCCGAAACATGTATCCATCGGCTGGTCTGCCTGCGGCGGAGCGGTCCTCGCTTTGATCGCGGGTGCAGTCAGCCTTCATGATATTGCGGAAGTGACGGGGATCGTCTGGAATGCGACACTTGCCTTTATCGCCATTATTATCATTTCATTGATTCTTGACAGCATCGGGTTTTTTGAATGGGCTGCGCTGCATATGGCCATGGCGGCCAAAGGCAGCGGGCTGCGGATGTTTCTCTATGTGTCGGTCTTAGGGGCGGTTGTCTCCGCCCTGTTTGCCAATGATGGAGCGGCGCTCATTTTGACGCCGATCGTACTTGCGATGGTACGGGCTTTGGATTTACCTGAAAAGCTGGTTTTTCCGTTTATTATCGCCGGAGGATTCATCGCGGACACCACCTCGCTTCCGCTCGTTGTAAGCAATTTGGTCAATATCGTCTCGGCGGATTACTTTCATATCGGATATATTGAATATGCATCACGTATGCTGGTGCCCAACCTTTTTTCTTTATCTGCAAGCATTTTGGTGCTGTATCTCTATTTCAGAAAAAACATTCCGAAACGGTATGACACCGGCCTTGTCAAACATCCGTCATCTGCAATTAAGGATCAGCGCCTCTTCCGGTTATCATGGGTTGTGCTGGCCGTTTTGCTGATCGGATATTTCGTCAGCGAACTGCTGTCGATACCCGTTTCCTTCGTAGCCGGCTCCATCGCGGTCATTTTTCTCATTCTGGCACAGCGAAGCCCCGCCGTCCCGGCAAAACAAGTCATCAAGGACGCCCCATGGGCCATCGTGTTTTTTTCTGTCGGCATGTATGTTGTCGTGTACGGCTTGCGGAATGCCGGACTGACGGATCTTCTTTCTCAGCTTATACAGAAAGCGGCGGATCACGGGCTGTTTGCGGGGACACTCGGAATGGGTTTTATTGCTGCAATCCTGTCATCCGTTATGAATAATCTGCCGACAGTAATGATTGACGCCATAGCTATCAGCGGAACGGACACTCACGGGCTGATGAAAGAAGCGCTGATTTATGCGAATGTTATCGGTTCGGATCTCGGACCGAAAATCACGCCGATCGGGTCGCTGGCGACATTGTTATGGCTCCATGTGCTGAGCCGGAAAAACGTGAAAATTTCCTGGGGAATGTATTTCAAAACAGGTCTGATATTAACCATTCCGACGTTATTTATCACGCTGACCGGACTTTATTTGTGGCTGTTATGGCTCTCCTGATAGGAAAAAACCTTTTAAGTTGAATCTTAAAAGGTTTTTTTGTGTCAAAAATCCGAAAAGTAAAACTTTTATATTTTAAAAGTATAGACATTTAAATTGAAAAGATTATAATATTCATGAAAACGTTTTAACTTTATGAAAGAAGGGATTTATCATGAAAAGAATTTTATTAGCCTGCAGCTCAGGCATGTCCACCAGCCTGCTTGTCACGAAAATGCAGGATTACGCCCGCTCCATCGGTGAGGAAGCCGAGATTTGGGCAGTCGGACAGGATAAAGCAAAAGAAGCGATGAAAGACGCAGACGTCGTGCTGATCGGCCCTCAGATGAGCTTTTTAAAAGGTGAGCTTCAAAAAGAGGCGGAGCCGCTTCACATCACCGTTGATGTGATTGATATGATGGCATACGGCATGGGAGACGGCAAAAAAGCATATGAACAGGCCGTTGTCTTGATAGAGAACAGGTAAAGGAGGCGATAAGCATGGAAACATACACAGATGAACAGATCAGTTTTCAGCTGATTCTTCACAGCGGCAATGCCCGCAGCTGTATTATTCAATCGATACGAGCTTATAAAGACGGCCGGATAGACGAGTCAGACACCTTTCTGACAAAGGCTGAAGAAGAGCTGGGAAAAGCGCATGACATCCATTTTCAGATGATTCAAAAAGAAGCCAGCGGCGCCAAAACGGATGTCTCTCTGCTTTTCATGCATGCAGAAGATCACTTAATGTCAGCGCTCTCAATGAAAGAGATCGTCAAAGAAATGCTCGACTTATTTCAATCAAAGAATTTATAAAAAGCCGGGGGTGAAGACGTGTTTGAGAAAATCAGCCAATTCCTTGTTCCGATCGCGGGCAAATTAAACAATAACCGCTACTTGCAAGTCTTACGGGATGCTTTTATGCTGGCGTTTCCGCTGACCATTTTCGGTTCAGTGTTCGTCGTGCTGACGAACCTGCCGTTTTTAAACAAAATCATGAGCAGTTCCGCCCTGTCTGTCTTTCAATCCGGGTTTGGCGGGGCTTCAACGGCGACGATGGGGATTATGTCCATTTTTGTCGTCTTCGGGATCGGCTATTACCTTTCCAAAAGCTACGATGTGGAGGCCGTATTCGGCGGAGCGATCGCTTTGGTTTCTTTTCTGCTGCTCACTCCTTTTGTATTAGAGCCGGAAACGGGCAAAGCGGTTGCAGGCGTCATTCCGGTTGACCGTCTTGGAGCAAAAGGGATGTTTCTCGGCATGATTACCGCGTTTTTGTCAGGTGAAATCTACAGAAGAATCGTCCAGAGAAACTTGACGATTAAGATGCCTGCCGGTGTTCCCCCGGCTGTTGCTAAATCGTTCGCCGCATTGATTCCGGCTTTTATCACGCTTACCGTTTTCCTCTTGATCAATGCGGCTGTCACCCAGATCTTTCACACCAATCTGCATGATGTCATTTATCACACGGTTCAAGCCCCGCTTGTCGGACTTGGAAGCGGCATCATTCCTACATTAATCGCTGTTTTCTTTATTCAGATTTTATGGTTTTTCGGTCTTCACGGACAAATCATCATCAACTCCGTGATGGACCCGATCTGGAATACATTACAGGTCGAGAATTTAGCTGCCTATACAGCGGGGAAAGAGGTTCCCCACATTATTTCTAAACCGTTTATGGAGATTTACACCGTCGGAATGGGCGGCACCGGAATGACATTGGCCATAGTGATCGCCATCTTGCTTTTTATGAAAAGCAAACAGATGAAACAGATATCCAAACTCGGTCTCGCGCCAGGCATTTTTAACGTCAATGAGCCGGTTATTTTCGGTTTGCCGATCGTAATGAACCCGATCATTATCATTCCGTGGGTGATCGCACCGATGGCTGTCACGCTTGTCACCTACCTGGCCATGTCGGCGGGGCTCGTGCCCCCTCCTACCGGCGTGACCGTACCTTGGACCGTCCCCCTTTTCATTAACGGGATTATGGCGACCAATTCCGTCATGGGCGGCATTATGCAGCTGGTCAACCTCTGCATTGTCTTTGTCATCTGGTTCCCGTTTCTTAAAGCGCTGGACAAATTAAACATGGCAAAGGAAAAAGAAGCCGAAGCTCAGCAGCAAGTCCGCGATGACAGCGTGGGTATGTAATAAAAATCGCAGTAAGGGAGAGAAATTAATTGACTGAATCAGTTGTTCAATACCGTTTTCCGGAAGGATTTTGGTGGGGGTCTTCCGCCTCCGCAACCCAAACCGAAGGAGCCGCCGACAGAGACGGAAAAAGCCAGAACATATGGGATTACTGGTATGAAAGAGAGCCAAGCCGTTTTTTTAACGGAGTCGGCCCCGGCGACACGTCACGTTTTTACGACAAATACAAAGAAGATATCCGGCTGATGAAAGAAATCGGCCACAACTCTTTCCGGCTGTCTATTTCCTGGTCAAGACTGATTCCGGACGGAACGGGTGAGATCAATCAGAAGGCGGCCGCGTTTTACCAGAACGTCATCGATGAAATGCTTGCCCATCACATTGAGCCGTTTGTCAATTTGTTTCATTTTGACATGCCGCTCGCCCTTCAGCGTTCAGGGGGCTGGGTCAGCCGGAGCACCGTTGACGCGTTTGAGCATTACGCCAAAACCTGCTTTTCGTTATTCGGCGGCAAGGTAAAAAAATGGTTCACTCACAATGAGCCGATTGTGCCGATTGAAGGCGGCTATTTATATGATTTTCACTATCCGAATCACGTTAATTTTCAAGAAGCAGTACAGGCCGGTTTCCATAACCTGCTGTCAAATGCAAGAGCTGTCAAATCCTACAGAGAATTGAAGCAGGACGGACAAATCGGAATCATTCTGAATCTGACACCTTCTTATCCGAGAAGTTCTCATCCTGAAGATATGAAAGCGGCCCGGATTGCCGACGCCTTTTTTAACCGATCATTTTTAGATCCAGCGGTAAAGGGCGAATTTCCTAGGGAGCTTGTTGAGATTCTCAAAGCGGAAGGATTTCTGCCGCGTTATGAGAAGGATGATCTCCGCCTCATTCAGGAGCATACGATCGATCTGCTAGGCGTGAACTACTATCAGCCGAGACGCGTCAAAGCAAAAGAACATGTTCCGAATCCGCATGCCCCTTTCCTGCCTGAGCGTTTCTTCGATCCGTATGTCATGCCCGGCCGGAAAATGAACCCTCATCGCGGGTGGGAAATTTACGAAAAAGGAATCTATGACATTCTCACCAACCTCAGAGAACATTACGGCAATATCGAGTGTTTTATTTCTGAAAACGGCATGGGAGTTGAAGGCGAGGAACGCTTCCGCGATGAAGACGGCATCATTCAGGATGATTACAGGATTGAATTTATCAAAGAACATCTCAAATGGGTGCACCGGGCCATCGGGGAAGGTTCAAATGTAAAAGGCTATCATCTGTGGACTTTCATGGACAACTGGTCTTGGACAAATGCTTATAAAAACCGCTACGGCTTTGTATCTGTCAATCTGGAAAACGGGGGCGGACGGACCGTCAAAAAAAGCGGACGCTGGTTCAAATCCGTTTCCGATCAAAACGGCTTTTAACGGAGGAGGAGCTGCAGCCATGCTTGGAGGTATTGAAGCCGGCGGCACGAAATTTGTCTGTGCCGCCGGACAAAAAGACGGCACCATTCTGGACAGAATCGAGTTTCCGACGGGAGAACCGGATGAAACCCTCAGACAGGTCATCCGTTATTTTAAAGATTTCCCGATAGAAGCCATTGGCATTGGGTCGTTCGGGCCGATTGATATCCGTCCCGACAGTCAAACTTACGGGTGCATTACCGCGACGCCGAAGACAGCCTGGCGGAACTGCCCTTTTCTCCAAACGATCAAAAACGCTCTGCAAATTCCCGCAGGCTTCACCACCGACGTCAATGCGGCGGCGCTCGGAGAAGCTTCTTTCGGCGCGGCCAAAAACGCGGACAGCTGCCTCTATTTGACGGTCGGCACGGGCATCGGCGCGGGCGCCATCATGAACGGCAGATTTGTTCAAGGGCTGTCACACCCTGAAATGGGCCATATTTACGTCAGAAGACATCCGGACGACGGCTACAAAGGCAATTGCCCTTACCATACAGATTGTCTGGAAGGTCTCGCGGCAGGCCCCGCCATTGAGAAACGCTGGGGGAAAAAAGCATATCTGCTGACGGATCTCAAAGAGGTATGGGAGCTTGAGGGCTATTATATCGCTGAAGCGCTTGTGCAGTATATCCTCATTCTTTCTCCCGAAAAAATCATTCTCGGCGGGGGCGTCATGAAGCAGCGGCAGTTGTTCTCTTATATCCGTCAGCACGTAAAAAAGCGGCTGAATCAATATATTGATCTGCCCGATATTGAAAACTGCATTGTTCCCCCTCAATTGGGCATTCACTCCGGCGCGGCCGGTTCGCTCGTATTGGCGGAGCAGGCCTTAGAGGCGGCAAACCGGGAGGCGGGAAAATGACGAAGCTCTTATTTTTAGAACCGGTTTTTAAAGAAAGATTATGGGGCGGGACGAAGCTGCGCGATACATTCGGGTATGAGATTCCTTCTGAACGGACGGGAGAGTGCTGGGCGATTTCAGCTCATCCGCACGGTGCATCCATCGTGCGGAACGGACCTTTTTCCGGAACATCATTACACCGTCTCTGGAATGAACATCCTGAACTGTTCGGACATCCGAAAGAAGACGCTTTCCCCCTGCTCACAAAGATTCTTGATGCTGATATGGACTTATCCGTACAGGTGCACCCGAATGACGCATATGCGCATCGGCATGAAAACGGAGAACTCGGAAAAACGGAATTCTGGTATGTCTTGGACTGCCAAAAAGACGCGGAGCTCATTTTAGGGCACCGCGCCCAAACAAAAGAAGATTTCGTTCGGCTCATTGAACGAAACGAGTGGGATCATCTGCTCCGCCGCATCCCAATTAAGCCCGGCGACTTTTTCTATGTCCCGAGCGGCACGCTGCACGCTTTATGTGAAGGTACGCTCGTTCTTGAAATCCAGCAAAGCTCTGATGCCACCTACCGGCTTTACGACTATGACCGTACCGATGAGAACGGGAATAAACGCGAGCTTCACCTTCAGAAAGCAATTGACGTAACAGACATACCGCATACCGATCAAAATGTAAAAAGCACAAAGCATCAGATCGGAGATGCTCTTATTACGATACTCGCTGAAACACCTTTCTTTTCAATTTATAAATGGAACGTGAGCGGGAAAGCATCATTCCCCGCACCCGGCCGGTATTTACTCGCAAGCGTCATTAAAGGACGCGGAAAACTGGATGGATGCTCCATTCAGAAAGGCGGGCACTTTATTGTGCCGGCGGATTTCGGAGATTTTGTTATAGAAGGAGATTGTGAGGTTATCGTTTCACATCCTTCATCATCTTAAAAAATCAGGAGGTCTTTTTTATGCTCAAAAAGTTCGCAGTCTGTCTGTCTATCATTTTATTACTCATCTCAGCCGCCCGTCCGATATCGGCTCACACCGTTTACCCTGTCAATCCCAATGCCCAGCAGACGACAAAAGACGTCATGAACTGGCTGGCGCATTTGCCCAACCGTTCAGAAAACAGGGTCATGTCCGGTGCATTCGGCGGGTACAGCGATGTCACCTTTTCAATGACGGAGGAAAACCGCTTGAAAAACGCGACGGGACAGTCTCCCGCCATCTACGGCTGTGATTATGGGAGAGGGTGGCTGGAAACATCAGATATCACCGACTCTATCGACTACAGTTGCAACAGCAGCCTCATTTCGTACTGGAAAAGCGGCGGCCTCCCTCAGGTCAGCCTGCATCTCGCAAATCCGGCCTTTCCATCAGGACACTATAAAACGGCCATTTCAAACAGCCAGTATAAAAACATCCTGAACCCTTCAACTGTTGAAGGACGGCGGCTTGAGGCCTTGCTCAGCAAAATCGCCGACGGCCTTACTCAGCTGAAAAATCAAGGCGTCACCGTTCTGTTCAGGCCGCTGCACGAGATGAACGGTGAGTGGTTCTGGTGGGGGCTGACAGGCTACAACCAAAAAGACACTGAGAGAATCTCGCTGTACAAAGAGCTTTACAAGAAGATATACCGCTATATGACAGAGACAAGAGGATTGGATAATCTTTTGTGGGTGTATTCGCCTGATGCCAACAGAGACTTTAAAACAGACTTTTACCCAGGCTCATCTTATGTAGATATTACCGGACTGGATGCTTACTTCACCGACCCGTATGCGATATCAGGCTATGATGAAATGCTGTCACTGAAAAAACCGTTTGCCTTTGCCGAGACGGGTCCGTCCGGTAATATCGGAAGCTTTGATTACGCTGTTTTTATCAACGCGATCAGGCAAAAGTATCCCGAGACAACCTACTTTTTGACATGGGATGAACAATTAAGCCCGGCAGCCAATCAAGGCGCGCAAAGCCTTTATCAAAACAGCTGGACGCTGAACAAGGGCGAAATGTGGAATAGCGGAACCTTGACGCCGATTGCGGAATAACCGCTTCTTTTGAAAACCGGTTTTAAAAAACGGCTCTGCTGGGCATATTGTTACCGTTCAAAAAGGAGGGTTCAACAATGGAAAATAACAATAACAGCGATGAGACGCTTTCCAGTAAGACGACCGGTAAAGGCGAGTCAGAAGACACGCTGACAAACCGGCAGGGCCATCCGGTCACTGACAATCAGAATGTCAGGACAGTCGGCAACAGAGGGCCGACAACATTGGAGAATTATGATTTTTTGGAGAAAATCAGCCACTTTGACCGTGAACGGATTCCGGAGCGTGTCGTTCACGCGCGAGGCGCCGGCGCACACGGATACTTCGAGGCATACGGAAGTTTTGGAGACGAGGAGATTTCGAAATACACAAGAGCAAAGGTGTTCCAAAAGAAAGGAACGAAGACACCGGCGTTTGTGCGTTTTTCAACTGTCAATCACGGAAAACATTCGCCGGAAACACTGCGTGACCCGCGGGGATTTGCCGTTAAGCTTTATACGGAAGACGGCAACTGGGATCTGGTCGGCAACAACCTGAAAATCTTTTTTATCCGTGATCCGCTGAAGTTTCCGGATCTTGTTCACGCATTTCAGCCTGATCCCGTTACGAACATTCAGGACGGCGAGCGGATATTCGATTTTATTTCCCAATCACCGGAAGCAACTCATATGATCACGTTCTTGTTCTCACCGTGGGGCATCCCGGCCAACTACCGGCAGATGCAGGGCTCAGGGGTTCACGCGTACAGATGGGTCAATGAAGAAGGAAAAGCCGTGCTCGTCAAATATCACTTTGAACCGAAACAGGGCATCCGCAACCTGACACAAAAGGAAGCGGAAGAGATTCAGGGGAAAAACTTCAACCATGCGACACAGGATTTGTATGAAGCGATTGAAAAAGGCGATTACCCTGAATGGGAAGTGTATGCGCAAATCATGACTGATGACGAGCATCCCGAGCTTGATTTTGATCCGCTTGACCCGACCAAGCTGTGGTATAAAGACGATTTCCCTTGGAAGCCGATCGGTAAATTGGTTCTGAACAAAAACCCGGAAAACTACCACGCCGAGGTGGAACAAGCATCATTCGGAACGGGCGTGCTTGTGGACGGCCTTGATTTTTCAGATGATAAATTGCTTCAGGGGCGTACATTCGCCTATTCAGATACCCAGCGGTACCGCGTCGGCGCAAATTACTTGCAGCTTCCGATCAACTCGCCGAAAAAGCATGTCGCCACCAACCAGGAAGGCGGACAAATGCAGTATCGGGTCGATCGGGCAAAAGGACAAAACCCGCACGTCAACTATGAGCCGTCCATTATGGGCGGACTGAAAGAAGCGAAGCAGGATGGGAAAGACCATACGCCTCATGTCGAAGGCGACGTGAAGCGGGAAGCGATCGACCGGACGAATAACTTCGGTCAGGCCGGAGAAACGTACCGCCGATTTTCGGAATTTGAACGGAACGAATTGATTACAAACTTGGTCAATACGCTGTCTTCTTGCCGAAAAGAAATTCAGGATCAAATGATCGAGAACTTCACAAAAGCAGATCCGGACTACGGAAAACGTGTTGCGGAAGGACTGAAAAAAGCCTCCGAAAGCAACAGCGGCGGGCCGATCGGCACAACGGATACGGCACAGGCCGCAAAGCAGGCTGAACAGGAAAGCCATCCGTCAGATCCGTATTAAACAAAAAAAACAGGACAGCAGCGTCCTGTTTTTTTTGAGCTAATTGAGCTCCTGTATATTCTGCTCCGCCACAGCCGCAAATACTTTCGGCTCCGGACGGTCAAGATCTTCATGGAATAAACTTACTTTATGAATCTGCCGGTTGTCGTACAGATGAAAGTAATAGTTCCCCGTGTCACAGCACATGACCGACGTATACTGCGTATAATCAATTTCATTCTCCTCAGTGATCACCGCGCCTTTTGGAATATTCACATTGGACAGCACGTGAAAAGCTGCCGTGACCCCTTCCGTTTCATGAGCTGCAGGCTCCAAATGCTCTTTCAGATAAGCGGCTCTGATGAATCGGGATGGCGGCGTGTAATCACCGGGAAGCCCGATCGTTCCTGAGCCTTGCCCGAATGCGGTTAATGTCATTCCGCCCAATGTTTTGCTTTCTGACTGCTGCGGCCTGATTCCGATATAATGGCGCAGATTGGTCACATGCCAAGGAAATTCAGGGCTGTTGGTCATCACTCCAGGTTTGTTGTCATAGACTTTCATTCCTTCCGGTGTCGGCTCGATCACAATGCAGCCGCCCGTGCGGTCTGATAAAATCCAATGAAGGGGCAGGACCGTATCCAATAACATTAATTTCTTCTCTACAATCGTCAGTGAACCAAGCTTTTCCTTTACATCTTCAACAGATTCACAGTTTGATAAGGTCCATGTGACAAACTCGTGAGGAGCGATGTGAGAGGTGCCCTCCCGTTCCGCTTTCTCGTATCCCGCAAAGCCCGGAAAATACAGTGTCGCACACGACAGTCCTTTTTCATTCACGCCGTCGGCAAACAGAATATTGCCGAGATTTCTCCCCATGCCGATAAATGCGTATTTCGTCTTATGCAGCCTGCCGTCAGCTTCACTTTTCCAGCTGTACTGACGAGGGTAAAGCATGACGTCCGTGCCGAGCTGAAAAGCAAAATCCATCGTTCGCGCCAATAAGTGGTTACCGTCTGCCGTTTTCAATGTAAGACTTGTACACATATCATCAATCCCCTTTTCAATAATGAAATTTACACAAAGTAAACTATTCTTCCAGCTTAACGAATAATGATTCCATTCGTCAAAGAATTGACACATTTCTCTTTGATACATATTAGCCGGCCTTTAAACCTATCCATACCTTTTAACCCCTGCCAAAATCGTTTTTGCGGTATCAGTTTGGTTTTTTAAAAAAACTTTACTGGAATTTGTAAACGGCAAGTCATTCTGTTAAGCTATGACTTTATGTTAAAGAAGAACATACGGAGGAGATTATCTATTGAAAGTAGAAAGGCGAACGATTGAACATATTCCGCATCATGAAAGACACGGAAAGGCCAGAGATTTGTTTCCCGTTTGGTTCGGGGCGAATATGCATATCACGACGTTAGTCACCGGCACACTGCCCGTTACAATGGGACTCGATCTCTTATGGAGTATCGCCGCCATTATTATCGGAACCTTTATCGGCGCAATTTTTATGGCGTCTCATTCCGCACAAGGACCCCAGCTCGGCATTCCGCAAATGATTCAAAGCCGCGCGCAATTCGGCGTGATCGGAGCGATTCTGCCCCTCTTTTTGGTCATGTTTATTTATCTTGGTTTCTTTGCGAGCAGTACGATTCTCGCAGCCGGCACACTGAGCAGCTATGTCCCGATTCCGGCTTCATGGTGTATTATCGGCTTAAGCGCCATCTGTTTTTTACTCACGATTTACGGTCATGATCTGATTCACAAAATGCAGAAAATCCTCTCTTGGACCTCCTTTGCCGTTTTTTTTGCAGCAACGATTCTTATTTTTCAACTGCCGATTCCCTCAGGAAGCTGGGTACCCGGCTCATTAGATCTGCCTGTTTTCTTAGTGGCGGTCAGCGCGGTGGCGACATGGCAGCTGGCATACGCGCCATATGTGGCAGATTACTCCCGCTATCTGCCGGTCAAAACACCGGCATCGCATACTTTCTGGTACAGCTATGCAGGCACATCAGTCAGTTCCATCTGGATGATGCTTCTCGGCGCTATTTTGACGACGGCGCTCCCGGAATTTACCGCTAATGCAGGAAATGAGATTGTCCGATTGTTCGGTCCGTTTTCCTTTATTATGCTGATCATTGTCTTGTTCGGGCAAATGGCGATCAACGTCTTTAATTTATACGGAGCCTTTATGTCAACCACGACCACCTTGGAGCCGTTTTTGAAACTGAAGGTGACGCCGAAAACAAGAGTGGTGATGATCCTTTGTGTCACGGCAGCGGGTACTGTGTTAAGTCTCTTGGGCCAAAGCAACTTCATGGAACTGTTTTTAAATTTTATCTTTTTCATCAGTTATTTCTTAATTCCATGGACGGCGATCAACCTCGTGGATTACTATTTCATCCGCCGCGGAAAATACCACGTCAAATCGATGTTTGACGTAAACGGACAATACGGCAGGATCAACTGGATTACAGCGGCCGCCTTCGTTTTGTCGATTATTTTAGAAATCCCGTTCATCAATACATCCTTTTACATCGGACCGCTCGCAGAAATATTCGGCGGAGGCGACATTGCCTGGATCGTCGGCCTGGCCGTGCCGTCGCTGCTGTATTATTTCCTGATGAAATCAAGGTTGAAACATAAAGAGGCGCCTTCCATATAAAGACGCCTCTTCTTTATTCATACTGTTTCCACACCCGCGGCAGCAGTTCAGAAAGTTCGTGCGCCAATAAGGTATGGGCGGAGCGCTCTTTCGTCCATAATTCCGCACAGGCGCCGTGAAGACGGACGGCGTTCAATACGGCATGCTTCGGTTCTTGATGGCAGCACAGCATGCCGAGGATCATTCCCGTCAGCGTGTCGCCGGTCCCGCCTTTTGCAAGCGCGCCGTTTCCGGTTGTATTCCTGCGGCACTCCCCATCGGGAAAAGCGATAATGGTTTCGTTTCCTTTCAGGACAATCGTGACACGAAGCCGCTCCGCCCACTCCGCGGCATATGCGGCTCTGTTCTGCTGAATCTCCTGAATCGGAAGGCCTGTCATTCTGGAAAATTCGCCGGGATGAGGCGTCAAGATCACCGGGGCTTCCCTCTTTGGATAGGTTCTTTTCGTAATGGCGCCCGCATCCAGTATGACGGGATAATCGGCAGAAAGCAGCTGATCAGCCGCCTGTTGCACTTCATCCGTTTGCGGGAGTCCCGGCCCGATGGCCGCAGCCCGGATGTTCTCTTCAGGCTGGCCGTCCGCGGCTTTTTTCCAGCCGTCACGCCAGTATGTCGCTTCCAGCAGCACCGGGACGATGAGCGGGATGACGCCTGCCGACGTACCGATGACAAGCTTGCCGACACCGCTTCTCATCGCGCCCAATCCGGCCAGAAGGGCGGCTCCCGGCATATCTTCGCTCCCAGCCAGCAATAACGCCGTCCCGAACGTTCCTTTATGGCTGTCTGCGTCCCGTTTCGGCAGTGTGTCTTTCACATCCTGCTCCGTCCAATCAAGTATGTTCATCTCTGTACCTCCTCGTCTGTCTCCTATTTATATTCCAAATCAGGAGCAATTTTAAACCGCACAAAAAAAACAGCCGCTCGTTTGCGGCTGTTTATGTTCTGATCGGAACGTCAAGACGGTAAAGCTTCCGGTACCGTTCGTTTTCTGCAAGCAGCTCTTGATGGGTTCCTTCCATTTCTGCTTTTCCATTTTCTAAAAAGACGATTTTATCAGCTGTTTCCACACCTGCTAAGTGGTGTGTGATCCAGAGAATCGTTTTCTCTTTAAAGACGTCAAAAATGGTCTCAAGCAAGTCACTTTCGGTGACCGCATCAAGGCCGACCGTCGGTTCATCAAGGATAATGACCGGCGTATCCTGGAGCAGAATACGGGCAAGCGCGATCCGCTGCCGTTCCCCGCCGGAGAAACGAATCCCCGTCTCCTGCACGGACGTTTCATACCCGTCAGGCAGTGATTCAATATAATCATGCAGCTTCACTTGCCGCGCCGCACGCCTGACATCTTCATCGCTCGCCTTGCCGTTTCCGAGACGGATATTGTTCATAATGCTCGTATTAAAGAGATGAGGCTTCTGATTCAAAACGGCTACCGCTGAGGAAATCTGATCCTGCACGGCCGCAGTTTCCAGCCCGTTCAGCGTCACTTTGCCCGAATCGGGAACTAAGGCGCCCTCAATTAAAGCGAGAGAAGTCGACTTACCTGAGCCGCTTCTGCCGAGTAGCGCCATTTTTTCACCTTGGCGGAGAGTGAAGGAAAAATGGTCAAGCACATGACTGTGCTGATCATAAGAAAATGTCACGTTATCAAATGTCAGTGTCACATCAGATACATCCAGTTTCTCATCTGACTGCTTCACCTCACGCCCCCGCAGCTCCGGAGCCGCCTTACTCATTCTGCTGATGGAATCCTGATAAGAAGGCACTTCTGTCAGCGCATCCGAAAGGGGCAGAAAAGCCTCCGTCAATGGAAATACGACAAGCACAAAGGCCGCGATCATCGTGTTGGCGATGCTGCCGTCCGCATACTGACCCGCCGTCCAGAACAGCATGATCAATATGAAACCGCCGACAAGACATTGCGCGGCGAGGTCACGCAGCCTCGTAAAGCGCTGACGTTTGCTCTCAAGGTCAAACCATGCCTTTTCTTTCTCTTCATAAGAGGAAATAAAGGCGGCCTGACGTCCAGAAAACATCCAGTCGCTCACGCCGAGCACGGCATCTGTCAGCCGGCTGTAGAGCGTATTCCGGCCGCTTTTCAGCCTCATGTTTTTCGCTCTCGTCACTAGAAGCGATACAACCGGAAATAATACAACCAATACAAACAGGTAAATCGCCGCAAAAGCGGCAAACGGCCAGGAAAAGAAGCCGAGCCCGATAACGGATGCCGCATACAGCAGCAAAGCGGAAACCGCCGGGAAAATCGTTTTTAAAAACGCATCCTGCAAATGCTCAATATCCTCAGCCAAAATGCCGAGCATATCGCCCGTCCTAAAACGGGAGGAAAGCATGAGCGAGGCCGGCTCCAGCATATTGTAAAGCCGCACCCGCATGTCGGACACGATTTTCAAAATGATATGGTGCCCCGTCAGACGCTCAGCATATCGGGAGACTGAACGGGCAATCCCGAAGGTGCGCACGGCCACAATCGGAACGTACACGAGCAGGATATTCTCAGGCCTTGTCGCCGACTTTGAGATCAAAAAACCGGAAGTGAACATGAGAAAGGCCGCCGAAAAAATCGTCACCGCGCCTAAAAAAATCACAAGAACAAACAAACGGGCATTTTGCTTAATATACGGCAGAATCCATTCTTCTTTCCTCATGTTCTTTCCCCCAGTTGCGCCTTTACAAGTTTGGCGTATACGCCTTGTTTTGCCATCAATTCGTCATGGGTGCCGATTTCCGCTACCGCGCCGTGATCAAGCACGATAATTTCGTCCATCTCAAGCATCCAGTGAAGACGGTGAGTGGCCAGAAAGACAAGCTTGTTTTCAAACAGGTCTTTCATCGTTTCTTTTATTTCATATTCTGTTTCAATATCAAGGTGAGCGGTCGGCTCATCCAAAAGGAGAATCGGCCGGTTCCCTAAGAAGGCTCTGGCCAGCGCGACACGCTGAGCCTGCCCTCCGCTGAGCGCCCGTCCGCCCTCGCCGATCCGGCCGTCAAGACCGCCGGGCAGATTACGAATCAGGTCGGAAAGACCCGCCGAAGCGGCGGCGCGCGCCGTTTCCTCATGGGAAGCATCAGGATGATAAAACCGGATATTATTCAAAAGCGTGTCATCAAAAATATACGGATGCTGCGGAATATAAAGCAGCTGCTTCTGCCAGCTGTCCGACTGCAGATGTGAGCGGGATTCACCGTTGACCTTAATCTCACCGGACGCAGGCTCTAAAAAGCCGCCCAGCACATCAATAAGTGTCGATTTTCCCGCCCCGCTTTCACCGATAATCCCGATTTTCTTCTTCCCTTTAAAGGACAGATTAAATTCAGACATCGATTCACGGACGTTCAAACGCGTAAGCTGTAATTCGTCCCCGTCAGTCCACGTATCAAGTTCGAGCGGCTTTTCTTCTTTAAAACCGGGCTGCGCCAAAATCGCTTGAATCGTTTTTCCCGCCTCCTGCCCGTTTAATGTCGCGTGGTAGTCATTTCCCACCTCGCGGACCGGGAGAAAATATTCAGGGGCGAGAATCAGCGCGGTCAATGCCGGACCGAGAAGAATATGCCCGTCTATCAGCCGTAAGCCGAGAAACACCGCAACTGTCGCCACCGACAGCATCGTAAAGAAATCAAGGGCGAATGATGATAAAAACGCGACCCGGAGCGTGCTCATCGTCGCCTTACGGTATCTCTCACTGACATGAAAGATATTTTTGCTGTGTGATTTGCTTAATCCTAAAAACCGCAATGTCTCCAGTCCGCGGAGCGAATCCACGAAATGATTGGAAAGCGTCTGATAGGACTTCCATTGGCGATCGGCTTTTTTCTGCGCGACAAGCCCGAGCAGAATCATAAATACAATCAAAATCGGAAGCGCCAGAATCAAAATCAAAGCCGATGTTTTATCCTGAAAAAACACGTAAATGACAACGGCTGCCGGCACAATCGCCATGCTGACCATTTTCGGCAGAAACAGCTCTAAATAGCGGCGGAATTGGCTGATGCCTTCCATCGCCAGCGTTACCATCCGGCCCGTCCCCTCTTTTTTCGCAAAGCGGGGGCCGAGACGGAACAATTGCTCAAGAAATCTTTTTCTTAAGTCCGCGCCGGTTTGAGCGGCATATTGGTACACGATTTTCTGCCGAACCGCTGTCACCGCATGCCGGACCAAAAACGCAAGCAGGAAAAAGCCGATAACCGGATAAAGAGAAGCAATCCGCTTCCCGTTAAACAATCCGGTTACCGCCTGGTTCAGCCATTCCGCCTGCAAGATAATGGCGGCCGTTTGTATTATCGTTAATCCCGTAATGATCGCAAGAATCCGCTTCATTCCTTTATAAAGAAACAGGTCTTTTCCCATTAATAAGTCATAGGCTCCTTATGGCTGACGCGTTTCCGGAAGACGTAGTAGCTCCAGATCTGACTGCCGAAGAAAACCACCCAGTCCCATGTTTTGACCCATTTCAAATTATTCACTTTCCCGCGGAATTCAAATGCCACACCGCGGCCCATCAAGGCAAGAAGGATGATGATAAACGGAATGTAATATCCGCTCAGCATCGTCGCATACCAGTTCGGGAATGCCGCGAAAATCGCTCCCGTCCCTGTCAGCAGCCATACCTCGTTCGCATCCCAGAACGGGCCGATGGTGTTAATCAGCACTCTGCGTTCTAATTCATTATGGCCAAGAAATCGGGTCGAAATGCCGACACCGAAATCAAAACCTTCTAAAAAGAAAAATCCGACAAACAAAACCGAAACGAGTATAAACCAAAGATCATGAAGTGACCCCATGGTAGACCTCCTGACTGAACGGATCCGTTGATACAGGAACATCCTTGTGATCATCATGGTCCGCACCTTTTTTAATTTCACGAACGAATAGGAAGACAAGCAGTGTGCCTAAAATCAAGTACATGACGCCGAAGCCGATAATTGAAAACAGCAGAGATCCCGTCGTTACGTTAGGCGAAACGGATTGTGCGGTCGTCATTTGCCCCATGACCGTCCACGGCTGGCGGCCGATTTCAGTCATAATCCATCCGGCAGAGTTCGCAATGAATGGGAATGCGATCAGCGCGACCATACCGCGTAAGTACCACTTGCTCGTATGAAGCTTTTTGCGGCGGTTCAGAATAAAACCGGCAATTGCGGCAAAAATCATAAGCGCGCCCGCTCCCGCCATAATGCGGAAACTCCAGAACGTCGTTTTAACAGGCGGGATATAGTCGCCTTTTCCGTACGTTTTTTCGTATTCTTTTTGAAGTGTTTTCATCCCTTTAACACTGCCGCTGAACTTCTGATAAGCCAAGTAGCTCAGTGCGTAAGGAATTGAAATTTCAGATGTGTTTTTTTCTTTATTCGTATCAATGTTCGCAAAAGCCGTCCACGCAGCAGGATCACCGCTGTCATCCCAAAGCGCTTCACTGGCAGCCATTTTCATCGGCTGCGATTCCATTAAATGCTCAGCCTGCATATGTCCGCTGAACGCAACGCCGATACCGGCGATCAGCCCGACAATCATCGAAAGCTTGAACGATTTATGGAAGAACGGCACTTCTTTTTTCTTCAATAATTTAAATGCGCTGACACCGGCGATAAAGAAAGCACCCGTTGCAAGCGCTCCGAAAATGACGTGAGGAAATTCAACCCAAAGCTGAGGGTTTGTTAAAAGCGCCCCGAAATCACTCATTTCCGCGCGGCCGTTTTTAATCGTAAAGCCGACCGGCTCCTGCATGAATGAGTTTGCCGTCAAAATCCAGAAAGATGACATAATCGTTCCGAAGGATACAAGCCAAATGCAAAGCAAATGCACTTTTTTAGATAAACGGTCCCAACCGAAAATCCATAATCCGATAAAAATAGACTCCATAAAAAACGCCAAAAGCGCTTCAACCGCAAGCGGAGCTCCAAATACGTCTCCAACGAAGCGGGAATAATCAGACCAGTTCAAACCGAACTGAAATTCCTGAAGAATCCCTGTGACGACGCCGACAGCGAAGTTAATTAAAAAGAGATGTCCCCAAAATTTAGCCATTTTGAGATAGGTCTCTTGTTTTTTGACAACATAAAGCGTCTCCATCAAAGCAACCATAAACACAAGCCCGATAGACATAGGCACAAACAAGAAGTGAAACAATGTTGTAGATGCAAATTGAATGCGGGCTAAAACCAACTCACTCATGATGTTTTTCCTCCAATCTGGTAAATTGCTCAACATTTCACAAACACGACAAGATCCTTGC
Organism: Bacillus sp. Bwzl_19; assembly: GCF_054900515.1. Taxonomy (NCBI): domain Bacteria; kingdom Bacillati; phylum Bacillota; class Bacilli; order Caryophanales; family Bacillaceae; genus Bacillus; species Bacillus sp. Bwzl_19. Next base: position 3,494,640 of record NZ_CM142729.1, read on the forward strand.
TCGCTATTTCACAAAGAATGATATATTTGCTCAATGTTTCACAAATTTGTCAAAACTAATGAATTATCAGCCTGTACACCCTGGGGTCAGCGGCTGTCATAGAAATGATTCAATATCATTACTTTACAACGATTCGGCCTAAAAAAAAAGATCAATATACCTAAAAATAGGCTGAAATTGTGACCGATTATTGTCGAATTTATAGAGAATTTATGTCAGCATCTAGGATATTTGTCCCTTTGATATCGTACCTCTTTTTTATTCGTGTGGCGAACAAAATGCTTTATGCAGTGAAAAAGCCCGTCAGATCGCCTTTTTGAGAAAGAAAACGAAGAAAAAGTATATCTTCTAGTAAATTCATAATATATGAACAATTTAAATTTTTTAGTATACTTTAAATGGGGATATTTTTCACTACATAACGACTGGGGGAACAAGCATGGGAGAACTTCAACCAAATTTTCAAACGGAATCATTCCAAAAACAGGAACGGACTGATAACTGGTTTGCCAGAGCAATGAATATAAGAATCGGCATTATTCCACTTCCTATCTATATCCTGCTGTTCTTGCTTATTACGGTGTTTGTCATGAGCCGCGATGTAAAAAGCGACATCCTGACATCGATTGCCGTCATGAGTTTTTTCGGATTTACCTTCGGCCAGATCGGAAAATCCATTCCGATCGTGCGTTCCATCGGCGGCCCTGCGATCCTCGCAACCTTTATTCCGTCCGCTGTCGTCTACTACCACCTGCTTCCGAAAGACATTATCACTTCAACAACAGAATTCACGGAAAGCTCTAACTTTCTCTATCTATTTATTGCCGGTATCGTCGTCGGCAGTATTCTCGGGATGAAAAGAGAGACGCTCGTTAAGGCTTTCGTCAAGATTTTTATTCCGCTTATCGCCGGCTCGATCGCAGCCGCCATCGTCGGCTTATGCGTCGGGACCCTGCTCGGCCTCGGCTTTCAGCACACGCTGCTTTATATTGTCGTCCCGATTATGGCTGGAGGTGTCGGTGAAGGCGCGATTCCTTTATCCATCGGCTACTCCGATATTATGCCGATGTCCCAGGGGGAAGCCTTTGCGCTTGTGCTGCCGTCCATCATGCTCGGAAGCCTTTGCGCCATTATGTTATCGGGCCTGCTGAATGTCATCGGTAAAAGCAAACCGGAATGGACGGGCAACGGGAAGGTTGATAAGTCTGATCAGAACGCTCCGGCATTGGAACAGCCGGCCAATGACAAAACGTTTGATTTGTCCTTTTTCGCTTCCGGAGGCATTTTAGCTGTTTCTTTATATTTGGTCGGCATGCTGGCGCATGATTTCTTTCAGCTTCCGGCTCCTGTCGTGATGCTCGTCCTTGCCGTGCTTATTAAGCTGTTCAGGCTGGCGCCGGCCTCGATTGAAAACGGAGCCTTCGGCGTCTCGCGTTTTTTCTCGACAGCCGTGACCTATCCGCTCCTATTTGCGATCGGCGTTTCAATGACACCATGGGACAAGCTCATTGCAGCGTTTACTATCAGCAACATCATTACCATTTTATCAATCGTCGTCACGATGATGGCCGTCGGTTTCCTGACAGGAAAATGGCTGAACCTGTACCCGATTGAGACGGCGATTATTAACGCCTGCCATTCCGGACAGGGCGGCACCGGCGATGTCGCGATCTTAAGCGCCGCCGAACGGCTTGAGCTTATGCCGTTTGCCCAAGTGTCCACCAGAATCGGCGGGGCGATTACCGTGAGCGTCACCCTTCTATTGCTTCATCAATTCTATTAAACGGAAAAAAGCCTCCGCCATATGCGGAGGCTCTGTTAGTTCATCACATTTTGAATATAAGAGCCGAATGCCGCGCCGGACATACCAGGCGACACACGTACACGGTGAAGCCCGTAAAGGCCCTGATCTCTTGATGCCGCACCCGGTTCCGTCGTGACCGCCATACGGTAGCCTGATGCAGCGGCGGCTTTTAATGTTTCCTTATTATACCGTCCGACAGGATAGCTGAGCACAGACGTCCGCTGCCCGAACATTCGATCAAATAAATGCTTGGAGTCCGCCATTTCACGGCGCTGCTGTTCCGGTGTGAGTCCGTTCAACTCAAGATGGTTCATCGTATGGCTTTGAATGGAAATGCCGTGTGCGGCCATCTCCTTCATCTGCTTCTCAGTCAGATGATTTCTATGTCCGATAAAATTTCCGATCATAAAGATAGTCGCTTTCATTTTATATTTCTTTAAAATCGGATACGCCTCTTTTACATTGTCGGTATAGCCGTCATCAAATGTGATCAGAACGCATTTTTCACGCGGCTCTCTATCCTCCGTCAACATCAGATAGGCTTCTTCCGGAGTCATCGTATAATAGCCGTGATCATGAAGCCATTTCATATGCTGCCGGAATTCTTCCTTCGGCACACGCAGGCTGTTCCCCTCAGAAATGCTGTGGTACATCAGAATCGGCAGTCTCGCCGTTCCTTTCGTTTTAACCCATGCCGACGTATCCGGCTCTTTTTTTATTTGCGGATGTACGGACTTTTTTTCGTGGTGCTCTTCCGCCTTCGGAATACTCTGTTCGGTACTTGCCTCATGCCCCGAGCAGGCGGCAAGCGTAAACACGGCAGCCAAAAGGCACATGCACATGATGATGCGTTTCATGGTTTTCCTGCTTTCTGTCTTATATTTACTTTTTATATCGGTTATGCTGATAAAATTGTTACATCAAAAAAGCCGGACATCCAGCTGTCCGGCTTTGTGTTATGAGCGGATTCTGATTTCTGTTTCACTGTCAAAGAAGTGGGCTTTATTCATGTCGAAAGCGACAGTCAATTCCTCACCGGCGTGAATGTCATGGCGGGCGTCAATCCTGGCGATGAAATCCTGATCCCCGATCCGGGAATAAACCATAATTTCTGACCCAAGCAATTCCGCGACATTGATTTTAGCTGTGATGGATGAATTCTTATAGGATTCTACCACAATCAGCTCGTCATGGATGTCTTCCGGACGGATTCCGAAGATGACATCTTTGCCGGCATAGCCTTTTTCCCGGAGCATTTTCATTTTTCCCTCCGGCACGCTGAGAGCGGCTGAACCGATCTGAATGGCGCCGTCTGTCAGCCTTCCTTTAAAAAAGTTCATCGCGGGGGAGCCGATAAACCCTCCGACAAATACGTTTTCCGGATGTTCATAGACTTCTTTCGGTGTGCCGATCTGCTGAATCTTTCCGTCCTTCATGACCACAATGCGTGTCGCCATCGTCAGCGCTTCGGTTTGGTCGTGCGTCACATAGATTGTGGTTGTTTGCAGCCTTTGATGGAGCTTAATAATTTCAGCCCTCATCTGTACCCGAAGCTTTGCGTCCAGATTTGACAGCGGCTCATCCATCAGGAATACTTTGGCGTCCCTGACAATCGCCCGTCCCAAAGCAACCCGCTGCCGCTGTCCGCCGGAGAGCGCCTTCGGCTTGCGGTGCAGATACTCTGTGAGCCCCAGCATTTTCGCTGCTTCTTCGACCCGTTTTTTAATCTCCGGTTTCGGCATTTTTCTCAGCTTCAGACCAAAAGCAATATTATCATAGACTGTCATATGCGGATATAACGCATAGTTTTGAAACACCATGGCGATATCCCTGTCTTTAGGAGCGATGTCATTCACTCTCGTATCACCGATGTAAAAATTGCCTTTCGTGATGTCCTCCAGCCCGGCAACCATCCGCAGTGTTGTCGACTTTCCGCACCCCGACGGACCGACAAACACGATAAACTCTTTATCTTTAATATGAAGGTTAAAATCATCGACAGCCGCTTCTTTTTGATCGTAATACTTATAAATATGCTCCAGCCGAAGTTCCGCCATGTCATATCCCCCTTTTCTTGAAAACGCTTTCTTAAATAGGATTGTAACAGCGCACGGCGGCGGCGTGTATGGGCAATGTACATAAAAAAAGTCCGCTGCCTTCGTGCATATTTCCCATTTAATGTGACTTTTCATACTGCAGGCAAATAAAATAAGCCAGCAGAGCGCCCCGATATGTTTTAATATCAATCCCCGAGCGTTCCGCAAATTTATCAATCCGATATTGAAGACTGTTGCGGTGCAAATGCAGTTTTTTCGATGTGAGCGACATGTTCGAGTTATGTTCAATAAAAGCCTGAATCGTATGCTTCAGCTCCGGTTCTTTCTGAAACAGCAACGCCGCCTCTTCCTGAAGCAATGCGGAAAGCTTTTCCCTGCTTTCTTCCGTGAGCATTGCCGGAAATACCGTTTCCGCGGTCATCGTGCTCAGCTGCGGGAGATGGCGCCTGCCATTCTGAAAATATTGCTGTTCTCTCCGATAATGATGGCGCAGACGTTCTCCGGCGCCGTAATACCTTCCGATGAAAAAACGGACACTGAAATAAAAATCGGCTTCAAGAACCTTTACAAAAGATGCGATATCATCCTGATCAGGCGCTTCAAGCTTTTCTTCCTCTACAATCACGCCCTGATCCCTTCCCGTCCGGACAACTGTATACGGAACCGGCCAGAAATGGCGAAGCGCTTCCGTAAATGCCCCCCAATCCCTTTCTCCTAATAAATCATAATGGATAAAACGGATACGAGGCTCCTTGACTTCAGGCACCAGGCCCTCTTCCAGCAGAAAACGCCGCCACCTCTTTGCCGCCGCTGTCTCCGGGAAAAAAACGCCCTTCTCTTCAGCGGGTGTCAAAAACGAATTCAGAAGCAGTTTCTCCTTCTGGGTGATATCCTCCTTCGGAATGGCGACATAGACCCGCCTCTTCTCATCATAAAAACAAAAGACATCCTCCGCCGTACAGCACGTATCAGACAACACAGCCCTCGGGTAAATTGCCAATATCGGGTTCATATGCGCTCCTCTCTATCGCTCTATCATATTTTCAGTATAAAACGTCCGGCGGATTGTATCCACTGAGTTTTACGAAACAGCTTTCCGGCTATTTCCCGGGAAACGAATCATAAACGCTTCTGCCGGATATGAAAAAACCCTCTGCACCAGCAGAGGGATCTTTTTTATTTAGAGATATCGACGAAGCCTTCTCCAAACACGTCACGCACATCATGAACAATGACAAACGCCTTTGTATCACAGCTTTTAATAATTTTCTTGAGCATGGAGAGCTCTTGCTTCTGGATGACGATATATAAAATTTCTTTTGACTGCCCTGTGTAATTTCCTTTACCCGACAGCAGCGTCACCCCTCTGTCCATAAGCGTGTTGACCTGTTCAGCGATTTCGTGCTTATGCTCAGATATAATCGTCACCGCTTTTTTCGTATTCAGACCTTCAATGATAAAGTCCATCACCTTCGTTCCGATGTAAAGCATGACAATGGTAAACATCATTTTTTCCGCGCCGATGATGAAATAAGAACTGAAGACGACAATCAGATCAAAGAACAAAAGCGCATAGCTGATATTCCAATCGAGATATTTATTCGCAATCCTCGCCAAAATAGCAGATCCCGCCGTCGTGCCTCCGACTCGAATAATGATCCCGATTCCGACACCGGCAAACACACCCGCAAAAATAGTATTAATAATGAGTTCATGTGACGGCGAGTGCCAATCATGCGTCAGATGCAGAAACAGCGAGTTGGCGACAACCGTAATGATCGTATAAAGCGTTGTTTTTCCGTCTAAAAATTTATATCCGATGATCAATAAAATTCCGTTCAAAATGATATTCGTCACCCCTGGCGACCATTCAAACACATAGTACAAGATCAAGGTAATTCCCGTTACCCCGCCCTCTCCAAGATCATTCGGAATGGCGAATAAATTAACAGCCAATGCAAAGATAAAAGCCCCAATGATCAGCATCAGCACATCCAGCAATCTTTTTTTCATCCCAGACACTCCCTTTTTATAAAATCAAAAAAGCCCGGGGAGAGCACTCTTCATCAAAAGAGCAGAAACTCCCGGGCTTTTATCCCACCGTGTCACAGCAAAAACCTGCTGTGTGTTTTCTCTCGGTCCAGACCAATTCAGCATTGCGGAACCCTAGAAAACCACTGTTTTTTATGTTCAGTTTTTGTATTTCTTTCAAGATTATACGGGAAATCGCGAGCATGTTCAACCTCTCTTTTTTCCATAAACCTATGAAAAATTTGACCGTTCTGACGACACTAAAAAAGGACCTAAAAATACATGACTAAAAAATCATTAAAATACTGTTTTTCTCAAAATTGTATTGACTGAAGGATATTTTACAGGCATTATAGTATATAGTTTTCAAGAAATAGTTTACATAGTAGGAAATATTATGGCAGGCAACTTAGTGTCTTGTAAGGCATGCGGCAAAGAAATCGCTAAAGGCGTTAAAAAATGTCCAAACTGCGGTAAAGATCAGAGAAACTTTTTTATGAGACATAAAATCATCACATTGCTTTTGGCAGTAGTGGTTATTATCATTCTCGTAAACATCGGCGGCGGAGGCGGGTCTTCATCATCTAAAACTGCGTCTTCAAAAGCTGCGGAATCCAAGGAAAAGCTGTATAACATCGGTGACACTGTTAAGACTGAAAAAACTGAAGTTACTGTTACGAAGGTGGAAAAAAGAGATTCAGTAGGATCTGAATTTGTCGAGAAAAAAGCATCTGACGGAGGCGTTATCGTCGCTGTCCAATATACAGTTAAAAATGTTTCAAACAAGCCGTTAAGCTCTTTCTCCATTCCGAGCGTGAAATTAGTAGATTCTAAAGGAACTTCCTATGATCCGGATATTGACGCTTCATCGACTTATGCAACGGAAACAAAAGTGAACAACAGTAAAATTTTAAGTGACCTGAACCCGAACATTAAGGTCACTGGAGTGAAAGCCTTTGAAGTTGATAAAAACGCATACGCTAAAGGCACTTGGAAAATAAAATTCAGCAACGATGTTGAAGTAAAAGTTAAATAATGATCATAACAAAAGAGACCTTCACCATTTGAAGGTCTCTTTCTTTTTACACCTTTTGATATCCGTTCACATTGGAGGATTGCCACTTCCAAGAGTCGGCGCACATTTCTTCAAGACCGCGCTTTGCTTCCCAGCCCAGTTCAGCCTTCGCTTTTGCCGGGTCGGCGAAGCATGCGGCGATGTCTCCCGGGCGCCGGGCGGCAAAACGATACGGCACTGCTTTTCCCGATACTTTTTCAAACGCCTTGACCATCTCAAGAACGCTGTAGCCTCTTCCCGTGCCGAGATTATAGGCATCGGCGCCCGTTGTGTCCAGCACCTTTTCAAGCGCTCTGACGTGGCCCTCGGCAAGGTCAACGACATGGATGTAATCCCGCACGCCTGTGCCGTCCTTCGTCGGATAATCATTGCCGAACACCTGCAATTGCTCAAGCTTGCCGACAGCGACTTGGGCGACGTACGGCATTAAATTATTCGGGATGCCGTTCGGGTCTTCCCCGATCCGGCCGCTCGGATGCGCGCCGAACGGATTAAAGTAACGGAGAAGCGCAATGCTCCATTCAGGGTCCGCCTTATGCAGATCGCGCAAAATCTGTTCCAGCATCAGCTTTGTCTGCCCGTAAGGATTGGTCGCGCTTAACGGAAAATCCTCTGTGATCGGCGTTGTTTCCGGAACGCCGTAAACCGTCGCTGATGAACTGAAGACGATTTTTTTTATACCGTATGCCTGCATGACTTCACATAAAATAAACGTTCCCGTCAGATTATTATGATAATAACGGAGCGGAACAGCCACAGACTCACCGACCGCTTTTAATCCCGCAAAATGAATGACGGCTTCAATCTCATTTTCAGCAAATACCCGTTGAACGGCGTCACGGTCCAGAAGATCCGCTTCATAAAACACAAGCCCTTTTCCGGTAATGTCTTTTACCCGCTCCAATGCTTCCGGTGAACTATTTGACAGATTATCCAGAACCACGATCTCATAGCCGCTGTTTAACAGCTCGACACATGTATGGCTTCCGATATAACCCGCTCCGCCTGTCACTAAAATCGCCATGAAGAAAGCCTCCCCTATTGAATGAACTGTCCATATTATATAGTTTTTTTCTTCCTCAATCATCCATTTCCAAAAAGTTTAATCGTTTAGTCATCGTTTCTTCATAATTTGTTTTCATTCGCGTAAAAAACAGAGCCTTCGATTCAAAACGGGTGGCGAAATAGAAATCCCTCCCCCGCACATGGTAAGATAAGACAAAGGAGATGACGGTATGAAAAATGAAATCATTGAACGCTTTACCTCTTATGTAAAAGTCGATACACAGTCTGACGAAAACAATGAAAACTGCCCTTCAACCCCCGGACAGCTGACTTTGGCCAACATGCTGGCGGATGAATTAAAGTCGATCGGCATGACAGAAATCACAGTCGATGACAATGGGTACGTGATGGCGACTCTTCCGGCTAATACGGATAAAGACGTGCCGACTGTCGGTTTTCTGGCTCACGTGGATACCGCAACTGATTTTACCGGAAAAAATGTGAATCCTCAGATTATTGAGAGCTATGACGGACATGATATCGTTCTGAATGACAAACTCAATGTCGTCCTTTCGCCTGAACAATTCCCGGAGCTTTCCCGCTATAAAGGCCAGACGCTGATCACAACGGACGGCACGACGCTGCTCGGAGCCGACAACAAAGCGGGCATCGCCGAAATCATGACAGCAATGGCGTACTTGATCAAACACCCTGACATCAAACACGGCACGATCCGGGTCGCCTTCACGCCTGATGAAGAAATCGGCAGAGGCCCTCACAAATTTGATGTCGGCCGCTTCAACGCCGCATTCGCTTACACGATAGACGGAGGCCCCCTCGGCGAACTGCAATATGAAAGCTTCAACGCAGCCGCAGCTAAGCTTACTTGTTACGGAAAAAGCGTTCACCCCGGAACGGCAAAAAACAAAATGGTAAACGCTTCAAAAATCGCGATGGAATTTCATCACGCGCTGCCGAAAGAAGAAGCGCCGGAATATACGGAAGGATATGAAGGCTTCTATCACTTGCTTTCCATGAACGGCGACGTTTCTGAAGCCGCCCTGTCGTATATCATCAGAGATTTTGACAGAGAGCGCTTTACAGAACGAAAAGAATATATGCAGAAAACCGCCGACGCGCTTACGGCCAAATACGGCAAAGAAAGCATCAAGCTTGAATTGCATGATCAATACTACAATATGAGAGAAAAAATCGAACCGGTCAAAGAGATCGTCGACGTCGCATATCAAGCCATGAAAAACCTCGACATCGAACCGATTATCGAACCGATCCGGGGCGGAACCGACGGATCACAGCTCTCTTACATGGGACTGCCGACGCCGAACATCTTCACCGGCGGCCAAAACTTCCACGGAAAATATGAATACATTTCTGTCGATCATATGGAAAAAGCGGTAAACGTTATTGTTGAAATCGCCAGGCTGTTTGAAGAACGCGCGTAAAACCAAAGCCCCCTGCTTTGGTTTTTTTCTTTCACGTGAAACCTTTCCTTCTTTCTTTACGTATATAAGGTATGAAATGGAAAAAAGGAGTGAAGACTATGGCAAGAGGCACTGTAGCGAAAGAATTGAAAAAAACCTTAAAAGACCCGCGCGTTTTGGAAACGAAATCAAATCCTTTTAAAAAGCTGCGGAAAATGTTCAAACGATTTTTTTAAGATAACTTATCGTTTTCTTACAAAAAATAAAGAAAGCGCTGTCAATCTATAATCATCTGTTAGAAGCAGTTATTTTGCATATCATAGGATTTTTTAGGGTACTGAATAACACAAGGCAAACGAAAACACTGAATTAGTTAATTCGACTCTGTTAAAAAATAGTAAAAAAGTGATATAAACGTTAATCATTCAGCAGCCGATACAATCTATAGAACCACAACATGAGTGAAATCCCTTGCAACTTATAGTCGTTTTTACGGAAAATGTCGTTATTTTTTAAAAAAGTGACAATTGTTTGAATACTTTTCGTTTGTTTTTTCGTACAATAATAATACCAAAACTTTTTTTGGGAGGTATGTAAAATGATGCTACTTATTTTTGCTGCTTTGACAGGATACCTGGTTTTCTCTTTCAGTAAGGACAACCGCCGGAAAACGCCAAAGACAAGCCCGCTGGTGACAGCTGCCGACACGAATAACATCATTGATTTAAATGCGATCCGTCAAAAACGCCGGATGCCGCTATCATAAAAAACGACAGCTGCCGCAAAATCGGCAGCCTTTTTTTATGCACCTGCCTATATGAAACCATCCGCCTCCTTTTTACGTACAACATAAAAAAGGAGTTTTTTTATGAATCATTTTTATATCAAAGAGCGGGTGTTTACATTTAAGAATCGGTTTCAAGTGTTTCTTGAAAGCGGAAAAGAAGTCTTCAATGCGGAGGGAAAGTTGTTTTCGTTCGGCGATGAACTGAAGCTGACTGATTTGGACGGACGCACACTCGCCAGCGTCAGTCAGAAACTGATGTCGCTCGTTCCCCGTTACGAGATTTCCGTAAGCGGCAAACCTGTATGCCAAGTCATCAAGAAAGTAACGTTTTTCAAACCGAAATTTGAAATTTCCGGCCTCGGCTGGGATATTACCGGCGACGTGTGGGGACGGAATTTTCAAGTGACAGACGGAAAATCAAGCCGGATGACCGTCAGTAAAACATGGATGAGCTGGGGCGATTCCTATCATCTGCAGATTGAAAATGAAGAGGATATCGTTCTTTGTCTCGCAATCGCAATTGTGATTGATATGGTTCTATTTGAGGGTGACAAATAAAAATATTTATCGAAATATATTGACAATTCTAGAAAACATACTAAGATTAATAGTATTACAGTTTATTCTGAAAAATAGCATATTTCCTTATCAAGAGAGGTGGAGGGACTGGCCCTATGATACCCGGCAACCGCTGTTCAGCAGAATGGTGCTAAATCCTGAAGATAAGGTTGAGATTTGCGGACGCAAGCTCTTCCCTATCCGAGGGAAGAGCTTTTTTATATTTCATCAGGAAAGAAGGAATCGTTCATGTCACAGCAAAACACAGAGCAACCATTGCACACTCTTCTAAGAAAAAACCCGCCGTTTCGCGCGGATCAGGTCGGAAGCCTGCTGCGGCCGGCGGCTGTGAAGCAAGCCCGTCTGCAAAGAGCGGCTGATGAGATTTCGGCAGAACAGCTGCGCGAAATCGAAAACAAAGAAATCATCCGCAGTGTGGAAAAGCAAAAAGAAACCGGCCTCAATGTCGTGACAGACGGCGAATTCCGCCGTGCCTGGTGGCATTTCGATTTTCTCGAAAACTTAGACGGCGTCGAAGCGTTTACGCCTGAGAGCGGCATTCAGTTCCACAACGTACAGACGAAAGCGCGCGGCATTAAAGTAACGGGAGATATTGAATTTTCTCAGCATCCGATACTTGAAGATTATAAATTCCTGCACAGCATTGCCGGCGATGCTGTGCCAAAAATGACCATCCCAAGCCCGAATATGCTGTTTTTCCGCGGAAAATTGGAAAAAGCGGCGTATCAGAACGATTACCAACAATTTCAGCATGATGTATCACAGGCGTATAAAAAAGCGATTCAGGCTTTCTATGACGCCGGGTGCCGCTATCTTCAGCTCGATGATACCGCATGGGCCGTTTTCTTATCGGAGGCGGGGCTTCGTCAGATTGAAGCTTTCGGCACGACGCCGGATGAGCTGCGCAGGCTGTTCGCCGCTTCCATTAATGACGCCATCAAAGATCGTCCTGCCGATCTGAAGGTTACGATGCATATCTGCCGCGGCAACTTCCAGTCCACATGGACGGCTGAAGGCGGATATGATGCGGCGGCGGAAACGATTTTTGACGGACTTGACCTTGACGGATTGTTCTTGGAATATGATGATTCCCGCTCCGGCGGCTTTGAACCGCTTCGTTATGTCAAACGCTCTGATCTTCAGCTTGTGCTCGGTTTGATTACGTCGAAACACGGCGAACTCGAAGACAAGGATGCGGTTAAACGCCGGATTGAAGAAGCTTCTCAATATGTCAGCCTGGATCAGCTTTGCCTCAGCCCGCAATGCGGGTTCGCTTCGACTGAGGAAGGAAATCTGATCACAGAAGAACAGCAATGGGCGAAACTGCGCCATGTCGTCGACATTGCCGATGAAGTCTGGAAATAAAAAAAAGACACGCTTACAGCGTGTCTTTTTCGTTTTACAGCGGATCGGTTCCGATTAAAATATCGATATCTATCGTAATATCAGCCGCTTTCCGGCTGATAAAGCGCTGAATGCTTTCATCAGAACATTTCCATGTTAAGGGCGTCATTTTCACAAGCAGCTCAAGATCAGGCTGCGATAAGGTCTTCGTGTAACACAGCCGCTTGCGCTCAAAGGCTTGAAAGCCGGTTTGGAAACGGACGGCCGCAGACTCAGCGGTATCATTCCGTTCAGGACTGTCTCCGAAGAAGAATTCCCTTACTTCTTTCAAGTAATCGCGCCGCGGCACCGCTTTAATGACTGTGCCGCCCTTTCTTAAAAGCCTGCTGCATTCCTTGTAATTCCAAGGTGACAAAACAGACAGAATCACATCAAAACTGCTGTCGGCAAACGGCGTATCCGCCACATCAGCGACGGCAAAAATATTATGATCCCCGAAGGCTTTTGCAGCTTGCAGCACACCTTCTTTCGAGATATCAATGCCGATTCCCGTCACGGAAAAAGCGGGCTGCAGCAATCTGCATACAGCGTCTAAATGGGAGCCCTCTCCGCATCCCGCATCCAATACCGCCGCCTGTTTTCGCGGAGATTGAATACGGCTGATGATGACGGCGATCTCTTTTTGAACCGGCGAAAAAAACTCCCGCCTCTCAAAAAGCTCGTGTCTCGCTTCGAACAGCTGCCTGTCATAGCGGGTTTTGACCGATTTATTGAGGAAATTCACATAGCCTTGTTTTGATATATCAAATGTATGCCCATGTCCGCATATCAGGCTTTGATATTGCGAAACCGCCATGGCCGTGCGGCATAGCGGACACCTGAATACGGACTGGCATGCATTCAGTAATTCCGCGCGTTTTCTTTTCATAGACGTCAAAAAAAACACCTCATTCATTCGTTATTCTGATGAAATGAAAAAGGCATAGACAAATAAACCTCACCAAATTGGAAGGTTTAACCTATTTATCTATACCTCTCATTATCTGTAACGAATGAACTGGATGATCATGAAGATGACCCCTTTTCTGCCGTCTTTTGAAGGCTGTGCCCTCAGATCCATTTTATCAGCTGCGTCCCGTTCTTACAATGAACCGAACTGTTTCTGCGTGCACTTTATACCATTAAAATCCAATTACTTTTACATATCCTTTATTTTCTTTATTTATAATATAAATTTATTATTTTGAAAATATCCAAAAAGGTTGATTTTCAAAAATTGAAACGATAAAATACTGCTATCTCATGTAATATCGTTATTCTTGTATATGATCAGTAATATGGTCTGATTGTTTCTACCTAGTGCCGTAAAAGACTAGACTACAAGGAAGTTTGCATAAATTTGAACGAGTGAAAAGCATATGACGCTGTCTATTCTTTTCTTTTGGCTCTTATTTATCACACTTTCTGACTTTCAGGAATTTGTGACGAATAAGAGCTTTTTTTATTTCCATAATACCCTTATAGGAGTTGCTCACATGTACTTTTTATTGAACATTGTCGGTCTCATTGTTGTCATGGCTGTTGTTTTCTTATGTTCTCCCAACAAGAAGAAGATTAAATGGCGTCCGATTGTCATGCTCCTCGTCTTTGAGTTTCTGATTACTTGGTTTATGTTAGGGACAAAAGTCGGCGGCTTTGTCATCGGGAAGATCGGCGCATTCTTTACATGGCTGATTTCCTGCGCCAGTCAAGGGATTGCATTTGCCTTTCCGTCTGTCATGGCGAATCCGACGGTTGATTTTTTCTTCAGCGCGCTGCTGCCGATTATCTTCGTTGTGACCTTCTTTGATATGCTGTCGTATTTCGGTATTCTGCCGTGGCTCATTGATAAAATCGGCTGGCTGATTTCTAAAATATCCCGTCTGCCGAAGCTGGAGAGCTTTTTCTCCATTCAGATGATGTTTTTAGGAAATACGGAAGCTTTAGCCGTCATCCGCCAGCAGCTTGCCGTCGTCAACAACAATCGGCTTCTGACATTCGGGCTGATGAGTATGAGCAGCATCAGCGGTTCGATCATCGGATCGTACTTGTCGATGGTCCCGTCCACTTATGTATTCACAGCGATCCCGCTGAATTGCTTAAACGCTCTTCTAATCGCAAATATGCTGAATCCTGTGGACGTTTCTAAAGAGGACGATATTATTTACGTCCCTTCAAAAGCGGAGAAAAAAGACTTCTTCTCCACGATTTCGAACAGTATGCTCGTCGGCATGAACATGGTCATTGTGATTTTAGCGATGGTCATCGGGTATGTGGCGTTAACGGCCGCGTTAAACGGCGTGCTCGGACTGTTCATGCACGGTTTGACCATTCAAAAGATTTTCTCTTACATCTTCAGTCCGTTTGCCTTTCTTCTCGGATTAACCGGACATGACGCGATGTATGTCGCACAGCTGATGGGCATCAAGCTCGCAACGAACGAGTTTGTGGCCATGGCCGATCTGAAGGGGCAGCTGCATTCACTGCCGCCGCACACGATTGCCGTTGCGACGACATTCCTGACATCATTCGCAAACTTCAGCACCATCGGTATGATCTACGGATCGTATCAATCTCTGCTTGATGGTGAAAAGTCAGCCATCATCGGGAAAAACGTCTGGAAGCTGCTTGTCAGCGGAATTGCCGTTTCCTTATTGAGTGCGGCGATTGTCGGATTGTTTGTCTGGTAAACGAAAAAAGCGATACCGCTCCGTTTTGGAGAGATATCGCTTTTTTTATTGATAGACGGATGCAGGTACGGAAACGTCCCGGATTCCCGCCGCGTATGGTCCAAGATCATATTGTCCGAACACAACGGCAATGCCGTTTTTCGTAAAGAAGAAAGGTCTTTCGTTATTCAGGGTGATCTCCTGTTTTTTGACGTCTTGGTCGAACAGATCGTCATGTTTCTTGATGTAGCCGTACAGATAGTCTCTCGTTTTGTTTACCTTCGTTTTCGTATTCAGCACATCACTGAGTGCGACCTGTTTTTTTGCGGCCAGATCATAATTAAAGGTCTGTACGGATGTCATCCCGTGTGCGCCGCCTGTGTAACTGTAGTTCTCCGTCTGAATGCTGAGCTTGCCGTCTTGATTATACTTCACCTTGAAATCTGTTTGGTATTCCGCTTTGTAGCCTTGTTTCTCACCGTCTTTTTTGTTTTTCACATATTCTTGATATGAATGGTCAATATAACGTTTGAAGTCCTGATTGATTTTCTTTTCAAAAGATGCGTTTCCCGTATTTGTGACCTCGGGGTACGTCAGCTGCTTCACTTGCTTATACGTATGGCTTTTGACAACGGGCTTTGCGGTTTGCGCGGCCTCGGCTGAAGCCGCAAATCCTCCGAACGGCGCGGCTGTCAGCACTGCCAAAAGCACAGCCGCCATCATTTTGAATGTCTTTTTCATCACAACTCCTCCTTTTTATTTACCGTTCCCTTTTTGAAAACGGGTTACACTCTATAGACAGCGCAGATCAGGAAATTGTTTCTGGGCCATTTCTCACATTTTCTCCATCAAAAAAAGAGACATGGAAAATCCACGCCTCTTTTACCGTGAAGGTCTTTGCGCAATGGCTTCATAAACGGCTTCCGCCAGATCGGAGTTGCCGAACATCTCCAAAACGCCGATAACGGTTTGATCAGGAATCGACTCAGATTCCTCCTTCGGCACGACAAGCTCTTCAGCCGTTTTTCGCAGCTCTTCGTTTAAAGGCTGTCCGGGATAAGCCCTGCTGTAAATCGCCATCGGATCAAGGTCATGATTGACGCACCATTGGGCAAACACCAAAATCATCATGTTTTCGTCACGCCGGTAATATTCTTCGAGTTGTTTTTGATTCATGTGCTTTGCTCCGCTATTATTTTTTTTATTACTTTATCATATTTATATTAAGACTTCATTCTTTTTAGGTTTTAAGGGATTGGACATACCAAAATAATCCATAATCAACTCAGCTAATGAGTTATTATCAGGCGGAGTAATCTTAATTTTCTCATTATAGAGTTTTGCAACTTTTGTTTTTATTTTTTTATCCGCTAAAAATTGAATTAATTTTTCCTTTTCACTTCCAGCTTCATAATTTGTTGGAATAAGTAATGAAGCTGTTCCATCAATTCTTGAAAATTTAATGTTTGGATTAAAACTATATAATGTAAATAACTTTTGTATATCTTCATTTGCATTTGCATTTATAATTTCTTTAATAGTTTCATAAAAAGTCTTTGGATCTAAACAATCTTCGATAACTGTTTGTTCATAATACTGACCTTGTTTCCACGGTTCTAAAAGTCTAACTGATTCGATATTATTACTTTTTAATGTTTGTAACCTTCTCAAATCCACTTTTCCATAACTTTCAGTTGCTTTTGAAACATTGATCTTTACTCGATCAGTATCAATCATACAAAGAATTTTTCCACTCATTGCTTGGGCTGTAGTTTTATCGGATAAAGGATAACTCAATAAACCATATAATTTAATCACATTAGAACATCCACCAACAGGTAAAATTTTAAAATTCCCCGCATCTTTTAATAATTCTTCAAGGTATAATTTATCTGTACTTCCTTCGCATATAATCCAATTAGTATTTTTCATAGATTTTGAGTAACTAATAATGCTAGTTGCTAAATCAAACATACTTTTTAATGCTATATCATCCGGAAATCTTCTTCTTTCATCTAAATAATCAAAAAAACTAAAATCTGAAATCGAAACACTTCCTTCTATTTCTTTACTCACATGAAGTAAATGACCGCTATTGGTGATGGGCAGAGATCCATACCAATGGGTCGTTATCATGACTTGTCTATTAAAATCTTTCGAAAGTCTTTCTAACCTCTCGAACTGCGGAAAACAATTAACAACATTCATAGACACTTCTGGTTCATCAATAGCCAGAATTAATTCTCTATCCATTTCTTTCACATTTGAAAGAAATGCATATGCAATGTCTATTAATGCCTTTCTCTGCTCACCAGAACTTAGTTTTTGGACTTCTCTATTTTTGTACCTTAATGGTCTTTTTGAAAAGTAAGCTTCAATAACTTTTTCTCTTATATCTGTTACTGTTAAATTTCTCTTACTATTTGCTTCGGGACTGTAATTATATTGATTATCAATCGCTTTTATAGAATTATTTATATCTTCCATAAATTTATTAAGATAATCATTTATAAAGTTTAAGAAACTTTTATTTTTCCCTTCTATTTCATACCTACTTGTCAGTACCTTATCAATTTCTAGTAAGATATCTTTGTTCATTAAAGTTTGCATTTGTTTATCTTCAATTTTCAAAATTTCGTTAGCACTTTGTTCCACAGGAATATAAACATAAGCATAGTGTTCTTTTATTAATTTCCTTATCTTTTCTATTTTTTTATGTATTCTTTATTTCCTAATATTTTTTCAAAGTAGCTCTCGAAAGGAGCAAGTGTTGGCTTTCCATTAAATTTCACGCCTGAGGGAAGTATATAGTATTCTTGTTCAGAATAGTTAGTTGTTAGGTATTCAATAAACTCGTAAAAATTTTCAATGTATTCCCTTCTAGCAGCTCCTTTTAACCAATCTTGTATACCGCTCCAGAATTTGTTGCTTATAATATTTATATCCTCTAAAGTTTTTTTATTTCCATCTATCTCAGACCTGCTGTATCGATTTGAATTAATAATAAATTCTTCAAATTTATTCCTTTCAATAAAAAATACAGGGGTTATATACCGATCCTCTCTCCTAGATCCTCTTGTTGCATTCCAATCTCGTCCATTAAAGAAAACATCAAGTGACTCCAAAATTCCACTTTTGCCTACACCATTTGCACCAATATAGACAGCATACTTTTGCTCATTGTTATTTGCTATAGGTGCAAAAATTGATTTTGCATATGACTTATATCCGTTAATAAAAGTTCCCACAATCATAATACTTATCCCCCCTAAAATTTTTATTATATTCCAGAATATCACACTTAAAATAATTATTCCATTCTAAAAAACTAAAAAAGTACCCTTAGCAGGGTACTTTTTACTATCTTTATATGTTTCTGTCCCAATGCCGATGCTCGGCTACGGCCTTCAGAAATTGTTCATGGTTTCCGTCCGGAACAAGGCCGGGGCCGCTTTCGGTTCCGGCGGCGAGGGTGAGAAGTTCTTTTCCTTCTCCGGAGGCACCGATCGCTTTGTAATGACTGAAGGCTTCACTGACGAAGTCTTTAGCCGCTTTTCGGGCTTTGAGACTGTCTGTGCTTCGTTGCCCGCCCGGAATGAAAACAGCATCATACAGGACGGAATCCGCTGTCAGGAAAGTGGCTGACGCTTCCAGCTCCGTACCGTTTTCTCCCTTGACGGTTCCAAGTGCAGGGCTGATGATATCGGCTCTGACTCCCGCCTCTTTGCATACGGCAAGCAATTGTTTGACTTCCTCGTCCGCAAACCCGTGATCGGCCAAAACCGCGACCTGTCTTGTGGCTGCTGTTTTCACCGTGTTTTCCTGACTTAAGGCCGGGGAAGTGAAGGTTTCATCAGATTCACGATCCTTCGGCGGCGGGTTCACTCCGATTCCCTTCGCAACGCGCTCGGCAAGCTCGGCGTCGACGTGACTGAAGACATTCACCACCTGCTGCTGCACATCCTTGCTGTTTACTTTCCCTACCTCAAAACAGAACGCGGAAATGATATGTTCCTTTTCGGCGGGAGACATGCTGTTCCAGAACATCTTGGCCTGAGAAAAATAGTCATTGAAGCTCTCACTGCGCTGGCGGATTTTTCTGCCTTCTACTTTTTCCTGATAATGAACGTATCCGCCTTCTTCTTCTGAGGCCGGCGACGGATCATTATTCTGCAGAGAATTCTTATGATAGGCGACAGGGCCCTTATTAATCGTCATCCGGTGGTAGCCGTCGTATTGGTTGTTATGGAACGGACAGACCGGCCGGTTGATCGGAATCTCATGAAAATTCGGCCCGCCAAGACGGATGAGCTGTGTGTCTGTATAAGAGAAAAGCCGTCCCTGTAAAAGCGGGTCATTGGTAAAATCAATGCCCGGCACGACATTTCCCGGGTGGAATGCGACCTGCTCTGTTTCCGCAAACACATTATCCTGGTTGCGGTTCAGCGTCATTTTTCCAATAATCTTCACCGGCACAAGCTCTTCCGGCCACAGCTTGGTCGGGTCAAGAATATCAAAATCAAACTTGAATTCATCTTCTTCATCAATCATCTGAACGCCAAGCTCGTATTCAACCTTGCCGCCGTTTTCAATGGTTTCCCACAGATCGCGGCGATTGAAATCGGGATCTTTCCCGGCAATTTTCTGCGCTTCATCCCATACGAGTGAATGAACGCCGAGAACCGGCTTCCAGTGGAATTTCACGAAACGCGCCTTTCCTTTCTCATTGACGAAACGGAATGTATGTACGCCGAAGCCCTCCATCATTCGGTAGCTTCGCGGGATTCCGCGGTCAGACATCGTCCACATCACCATGTGCGCGGATTCAGGATTGTTGGCGACAAAATCCCAGAACGTATCATGAGCCGTCGCAGCCTGAGGCATCTCATTGTGCGGTTCCGGTTTTAAGGCGTGAACGAGATCCGGGAACTTGATCGCGTCCTGAATGAAGAACACCGGAATATTGTTTCCGACAAGGTCGTAATTCCCTTCTTCGGTGTAAAACTTCGTCGCAAATCCCCTGGCGTCACGGACTGTGTCGGCTGACCCCTTGGAGCCCGCCACTGTTGAAAAACGAACGAAGACAGGCGTTTTGACAGACGGGTCCTGCAAAAATTTCGCCCTTGTGTATTCCGTCATCGGTTCGTACACCTGAAAATGCCCATGAACGCCGTACCCGCGCGCATGAACGACCCGCTCCGGAATCCGCTCGTGGTCAAAATGCGTCATTTTTTCGCGAAAATGAAAATCCTCCATCAGCGTGGGGCCGCGGACACCCGCTTTTAAAGAATGCTCATCCTCAGACACACGAAGCCCCTGATTGGTCGTCATTTTTTTGCCGCTGTTATCTGCCCGGTACTGCTCCAGCTGCTCGTCCTTTGAGTGTTCATTTACACGTTTGTTTTGATCCTCACTCATGTCTATTCCCCCTTATCAAACGAAACATTCTACAGCACATTTACCCGCGGCGTTCTTCATATAAACTGCTGATCTGCTGATTAGGATTTTAGGTCTACATATAAATATGCGGCCATACACATTTGAAATAAGCCTTCTTCACAGAAAGAAAGTGCGGAAGCGCTTACCAAAATAGCTGTTGAACAGGGGAGGTCATATCGTGCTTGCCATACTCGGTTTTGTGATGATGATTGTCTTTATGTATCTTATTATGTCTAACCGGCTTTCCGCTCTTATTGCTTTGATTGTCGTTCCTGTTGTGTTTGCCCTGATCAGCGGATTCGGCAAAGATCTCGGGGAGATGATGATTCAGGGCGTGACAGACCTCGCACCTACCGGTATCATGCTGTTATTCGCCATCCTGTATTTCGGCATTATGATTGACTCAGGCCTGTTTGATCCCCTCATTGCCAAAATCTTATCGCTTGTCAAAGGAGACCCGTTAAAAATCGCCGTAGGCACAGCGGTTCTGACAATGACCATTTCGCTGGACGGAGATGGGACAACAACCTATATGATTACCATCGCGGCGATGCTGCCTTTATACAAACGGCTCGGCATGAACCGTTTGGTGTTAGCGGGAATAGCGATGCTCGGTTCAGGGGTCATGAATATTATTCCTTGGGGCGGGCCGACTGCGAGGGTTTTGGCTTCCTTGAAATTGGACACGTCAGAGGTCTTCACGCCGCTGATTCCAGCTATGATCGCCGGCATTCTCTGGGTGATCGCCGTTAGTTATATCCTCGGCAAGAAAGAGCGGAAGCGGATCGGCGTCATTTCGATTGATCACGCGCCCTCTTCCGTGCCTGAGGCGGCGCCGCTCAAACGTCCCGCTCTTCAATGGTTCAACCTGCTGCTGACTGTCGCACTGATGGCCGCACTGATCACCAGCCTGCTGCCGCTTCCTGTTCTTTTTATGACCGCGTTCGCCATCGCCTTAATGGTCAACTATCCGAATGTCAAAGAGCAGCAGAAACGAATCTCGGCGCATGCGGGTAATGCGTTAAACGTTGTCTCAATGGTGTTTGCGGCAGGCATATTCACAGGCATTCTCTCCGGCACAAAAATGGTGGATGCGATGGCTCATTCCCTCGTTTCACTCATCCCTGATGCCATGGGCCCGCACCTGCCGCTGATCACTGCGATCGTCAGCATGCCATTCACCTTTTTCATGTCGAATGACGCCTTTTACTTCGGTGTCCTTCCCATCATCGCCGAAGCCGCTTCCGCTTACGGAATAGACGCCGCTGAAATAGGAAGGGCCTCCTTGCTGGGGCAGCCGGTGCATTTGCTCAGCCCGCTTGTGCCTTCCACCTATCTATTGGTCGGAATGGCAGGCGTCAGCTTTGGCGACCATCAAAAATTCACCATCAAATGGGCCGTGGGGACAACGATTGTAATGACGATTGCGGCGCTTTTGATTGGGATTATTTCGTTTTAATCAAAAAAGGATTTCCGCCCAGCGGAAATCCTTTTCTGTACATTATTTTTTTGTATAGCGCACCCAGTCGTAATGAGCGTATAGCGGATTTACGCCATTGTAGGAACCGAGCCAATCATCGACACCCGTACCATTCCACAAATTCATCATGATTTTCCCCGGCGCTGCCGGTATTTGGGTTGTCGCAGTATGTTTTAATTGCCCATCGACATACCATTTAATAGAGTTTGGCTGCCAATCGAACGCATACGTATGATAGGCATTGGCTGCATCAAATCCGAGATCCGCCAACTTCTCATGGTTTCCTGCGCCATTTGTATAATAGTTAAATTGAACCTTTGTTGTGTCTTTTCCCAAAAATTCGATATCAATCTCATCCCAAGGAGTCCCCTCCGTTGGACCTGTATAAGTGAAGAACGATGAAACAATCCCTGTGTTTTTAGCCGGTTTCATTCTGACTTCATAAAGTCCATAGCCATATGTTTGAACCGAGCGGTTTTCCCCGCAGTCAAACTTGTTATAAGACGGACTTGTCAGCGCCAAACGCATTTCACCTGATGACGTCATAGAGACGTTATTCGCACGCCAAGTGCAGTTAAACATATCTCCATTTGAGTAACCATCAGCTTTTTGCCATAACCCGGAGTTATAGCTGTTAAAAGGTTCAAAAAACGATCCGCCTGTTTGAGCCGAAACACTAGAAGTGATCCCACACAAACTCATAAACAATCCGGTGACAAGAATTAGCAACACTCGTTTCATGTTAGCATTCCCCCTTTTTTGAACACGCTTTCTTTATTGATCATACATGATCCTTTTCAAAGGGAACATCGGTCGAAATAATGATAATCCTTCTGTTAAAAAATACAAACCTAAACTACCATCAGCACAGACAGATAGGTTTTGCCTGCTTATCCGTAACAATCCTATATATGAATGGAAGAAACAATTAATACGAGGAAACGCTTTCATTATACTTGTTTGACTACCCTTTCTATGTGAATCGTTAAATACAGCAGCTCGTCACTGGTGAGCTTATGCCCATACTCTTTCTCAATGTAGGTATGGATATTCTTCGTGCATTTATACGCCTGATGATACTTTTCTTTCACTGTCTCCAGTAAAAAATCGTCCTGGCTTTCCATGTGTGTGCCGTTAAAAAGACGCTGTGCGAAAAACTTTAAGTGGGTGACAAATCGATAATAGTGCAGCGATTCTTCGTTGAATTCAATCTTAAAATGGTATTTTACGATACTCAAAATCTCTTGCATGACTTTTGTAATGTTGATGATATTGGGCATCTCTTCATTCAGCTCGGCATTTACAATATGCAGCGCAATAAAGCCCGCTTCATCCTCCGGCAGAGACACGCCAGTCTTGTTTTTTACCATGGCCAACGCTTCTTTGCCGATGGCAAATTCGTCTTTGTACAGCCGCTTTGTTTCCCACAGCAAGGCATTTTTGATATCGAGCCCTTTCTGATTGCGCTGAATGGCAAAGTTAATATGGTCGGTCAGCGATACATAGATGCTGTCGTTGAGTTTTTTGCCGAGCTGTAATTTCGCATAGCTGATAATCTCTTCGGATACTTCCATACACTCGATCGGAATTTCATACAAAAGGGTTTTGAACTTTTCGGATACATCTTTGTTATCGAGCGTGAACACTTTCTCAATGAGGGCTTCATCTACCGGGTCTCCCGTTTTCTTTTGAAAAGCAATGCCCCGGCCCATGATGACCAATTCCTGATTGCCTTCCTTGAGCACACTGACGACATTATTATTAATGACTTTCGCAATCTTCAATTCCGTCTCCCTCCCACCTGACCATTTACCTGTTACACCTTGATTGTACATCCTTTTTGAACTAGGTCAATATCTCCAGGTCAATCAGAAAACTCCGTTCAGAAATCATTGTCCAACTATGTGACAGAGGCGCATATAATGCAGAGAACCGGTTTTTGAGAAGGAGCGTGTGTGATGAAACGGTTTTCGAAAGAAGAAAGCAGCTGGATGCTGTATGATTGGGCCAATTCAGCTTATTCCGTCATTATTATGACGGCGGTGTTCCCCCTGTTTTTTAAAGCGGCTGCGGCTGAAAACGGCGTCAGCGCGGCCGATTCCACCGCTTATTTGGGCTATACAATTGCCGCCGCGACTTTTATTTTGGCGATGCTCGGCCCCGTCTTAGGAACGATTGCCGACTACAAAGGATGCAAGAAACGGTTTTTCGCTTTCTTTTTCCTGATCGGTGTGGCGGGCACCGCCGCGCTGGCTTGTATTCCCGGTGAATCTTGGGTGCTGTTATTAATTTGTTATACGATTTCCACGATCGGCTTTGCCGGGTCTAATGTGTTTTATGATGCGTTTCTCGTAGATGTGGCCGCAAAGGAGCGGATGAACATGGTGTCCGCCAGGGGGTTCGGGCTGGGCTATATCGGCAGTACGATCCCTTTTCTTCTCAGCATTGCCGTCATCCTGTCAGCACAAGCGGAGGTGATTCCGCTGTCCGCCCAGGCTGCGGGCCGCATTGCCTTTTTGATTACGGCCGCATGGTGGGGGCTGTTCACGATCCCGCTCCTTCGCCGCGTCCGCCAGCGCTATTATATCGAGAGAGAGCCTCGGCTTGTGATCAGCAGTTTTAAACGGCTTGCCGGCACGCTGAAGCAGATCAGGAAGTACCGGGCGCTGTTTTTGTTTCTGCTCGCTTATTTCTTCTACATCGACGGGGTCGGCACCATCATCACGATGTCGACGTCATACGGGGCTGACCTCGGCATCAGCGCTGCAAATCTGCTGATTGTTTTATTTGTCACGCAGGTCGTCGCCGCCCCTTTTTCGATTTTGTACGGGAGACTGGCCGAACGGTTTAAGGGGAAAACGATGCTTTACGCCGGAATCGGCGTGTATATGATTGTCTGCACGTATGCTTATTTTATGGATTCCGCTTTTGATTTTTGGATTTTGGCTATGCTTGTCGCCACTTCTCAAGGCGGGATTCAGGCTCTGAGCCGCTCGTACTTTGCCAAGCTCGTCCCCAAACAGCACGCCAATGAATTTTTCGGCTTTTATAATATTTTCGGCAAATTCGCTTCAATTATCGGGCCGCTTTTGATTGCCGTAACCGCCCAGCTGACCGGGAATTCGTCAGCCGCCGTGTTCAGCCTGATACTATTATTTGTGATCGGCATTGCCATCCTTGCGTTTGTTCCGGAGGAGACGGCGTAAAAAAAAGCCTGCGTGCACAGCAGGCTTTCTTTTTTATTTCTTGGCTTTATGGACTTTCAGTTTTTTGCCTTTGACCGTCGTATTTTTCATAATGCTGAGAACGTGCGGGCCTTTGCCGTTCAGAATCTCGACGTACGAAGCGTTGTCCAGAATCGTGATAATGCCGATATCATCTGCTGAAACGCCGTCGATTTTCGCAATCGTTCCGACAAAATCGACCGCCCTGATTTTTTTCTTTTTTCCGCCGTTAAAGTACAGCTTCATAATGTCTTTGTTTAACTGTTCGCTTTTGTCTGTTTTGACGTCGGGGCGGGCGTTCAATTTTTCCGCAAAAGCCGCTTTCCGTTCCGCTGTTTCTTTCTCTGACGGCGCCTCCCGCTTTTTGATGCGGAAACCGATATATGTCTCAATGTCATTCAGAAATCGCGATTCAGACGGCGTCACAAACGTAATGGCCCGTCCACGGTGTCCGGCGCGCCCCGTTCTGCCTGTGCGATGCACATAGCTTTCTTTTTCAAGCGGAATATCATAATTGATAACGAGGCTGATGTTTTCGATATCAATTCCTCTGGCGGCTACGTCGGTCGCAATCAGATAGCGGAACTCGCCGCGCTTGAACTCATTCATGACGTCAAAGCGGTCTTCCTGCACCATGCCGCCGTGAATTTTATCGCAAGGATAGCCCAGCCTGTCCAGCTCATCGGTTAACTGGATAACTCTTTCTTTTGTCCGGCAGAATATGATGCAGCTGTCCGGGTTTTCAGTGATCAGGACGTCACGCAGCAATGATGATTTATCCTCTTCTGCTGCTCTGGTGACAAAATGCTCGATGTCTTTAGTCGTCAGGCCTTCCGCTTTTACTTCAATCAATTCCGGGTCCTTCATATATGTGCGGCTCAGCTTCTCAACGTCGTCCGGCAGCGTCGCTGAAAACAGCATGGTGACTCTGTTTTTCGGCAGGTGCTGAATGATGGCTTCCACCTGTTCAATAAACCCCATATTCAGCATTTCGTCCGCTTCATCAATCACCACATACGCCAGCCGGTCAAGCGGCAGCGTCCCTTTTTCTATATGGTCAAGCACACGCCCCGGCGTTCCGCAAACGACATGGCTTTTTTGCTTCAGTTCGGTTTTCTGTTTATCAAAAGAAGCTTTTCCGAAAACCGCCGTAGCTTTTATCCGTTTAAAACGGCCGATATTCGTGATATCTTCTTTTATCTGCGCCGCAAGCTCGCGGGTCGGCGTTAAAATCAGCGCCTGCGGTTTGTTTTCCTCCCAATCCGCAAGCTCACAAATCGGAATGCCGAAAGCCGCGGTTTTGCCGCTGCCCGTCTGCGATTTGACGACGAGATCTTTTTTTTGCAGCGCGGCGGGGATGACGCGCCGCTGCACTTCAGTCGGCTCGGTATATTGAAGTCCTTCCAACGCTCTTGCGATGTCGAGGCTGATAGAAAAATCTTTAAATTCGCTCATGAATAAACTCCTTCTCTGTCTAACTCCCCTCATTATACGCGAAACGCCGCCGCTTTACCCTGACGTTTTGCCGGGCCATTCGGAGGACTGCTTTTTCTTCATGTCAAGTACGACCCATTTGGCGCAATAAAAGCTCATGCTTCCTTCCACGTCATCGACATAATAGCGTATCGATTCCCAGCCGCCGTCGACCGGGCTGATATCCAGACGGATGTCGGTGATGCTTTCAAGATCATCCAGCCGGGCAGCGCTCACACCTTCAAACCGCAGCACAGCATCATACTGTCCATCAGTCAGCTTCAGCTCAAATACCGGGATTTTATCATAATACTCGTTATACCCAGTAAAGAAAGTAAACTCCGTCAATTCAAAACACCCCGGTGAATCCGGCCTCAGCATAACTGCTTTCTCATGTTTGTGCCACTCCATTTTGTGTCTCCTTCTTTACAGCTGATTTGGCATGCCTGGTTTATACGGTATTTTTTCACAATACGTATGTATTTCCGGTTACTTATATCCCTGCATCCATTCTCTTAATTCTTCTGTGGTATGCAGATATGAATCAGGCGAATCTTTCAGATCAAACCCGCTCAAATACACGAGCATCTCCCAAACGTTTTCATCCTCAACCTCCGGATCATGTGCAGCCACATACTCACACGCCCAATCCGACACTTCTTCCCTTGCCGCTTGACCGTTCAGGATCAGATCAGCCTTCTTCAGACATTCTGCCATTGTTGGTTCTTTCACGTTAGAAACCTGCTTTTCGATTTCCTTTCATTTCTTGTTTAAAATGCTGACTAACAGCCTCCTGGCCCGTTCGTGCAGCCTGACTTCCTGGCTGAGCTCCGGGTAATCTGTTAAAGCGTTTTCCAGATGCGCATATTGAGGATACAGCTCAAAAAAGGATTTATATAAGGCTTTACGCTGCCGCGCAGGCATTTGTTTATTCGCCAAAACAAAATCTAAGCTGCCGCAGACAAGCGCGAAATATTCATAAAAATCCCCCGCGCAGGCAACCTCCTCAAAGTCTTCTTCAAAACTCCCCGCATCTGAGGGTAGCGGACCCTCCAATTCTTTTTTGTGAAACTTCAGGTTTCTGATGAGGTCATCATTTAAAGAATATCTGCTGGATCTCAACATTTCATTTAGCCGAAAAGAATTCATTTTGTTTCCCATTACTTATATCCCGCTTGTAGATCCCCGAAGTCGAGACCGCGTAAATGGCATTACTTGTCAGCTTCAGCTGATGCCCCGAAAGCTCACCGCCATCCGGATCACAGCACGTTACCTCTTGCACCGGCAGACTGACATCAGCCGGAATGAAGGACAGTGAATGATCATCTTTGCATATCCAAAACCCGTCATCTGAAATCGCAAGCTGGTCATATACCCCTGAACATGCTTTATCAGAAATAATCCACACTCGTTTCACGTCGGTTTCATCAAACGCAGCAATGACTGTATATGAATAATACAGCATGTAGATCAGTCCGTTTTTTTCTGCAAGCGCATAGCAGTCATCTACAACGGGCGCATATATTTCTGAAAGCTGCTGATCAATATGCGTTTCCTTTAATTGTCCGTCTAAAGTGAAGCACAGCATACTTTGACCATTTGAATTTTCATCATCATAAATGCCTTCATCACTTAAACCGACCCATAGGTTTTGTTTCTCATCCAGAAGACTGCATGAAGCCCCTGAAGGCAGAGAAAATACACTTTGTTCTTTTCCATCTGCTGAAAATACCTTCACTTTATGCTCATGCGATTCAAAGAAAACCAACACATACCTGTCATCCGAACTCTGTTGAAACAGCATAATATCCTCACTCGGAATTTGTTCATCGATATGAACCTCTCGGGTGTCGCCGGATTCCTCCGTGATCGTAAACGAAAGACTGCCATTCTGATGCCGTCCGAGATACAGACGCCCGCAGCCGTCAAAATGACAGAAACATCCTTTTACCAGATCGTCATGTATCTTGTTCATTTTTATTTTCATGCAATTGCCCCTTGCTATTTATAATGAGCGGCGAGCTTTTTTTGAAATTCATCCGGAACAATCTGATCCGGGAATACAACTGATATCCAGTCTAAAACATGATCATCTAACGGCCTCCATGATTCTAACGTTTTTCCCGCAATCTCCTGATCAATGCCTAAAATACAAATTTCAAATTCCCTCTCTCCGTAAATCGCCCACTTGAAAGTCGGTGAAGCCCAAACAACACGAGATGCAATGTTCAATATACAGTCATTTTTACTGTGCTTTGGATAATCAGTTAAGATTGAAAGATATTCATCTGCAGTTATATGCAAAGGGATCTTTAACCAGTTAAAATATCCGAATTCCCCGTAAAACCGATTCATATCATCCGAGTGTTCCAGAACGGCCATTAAGATAAATTCATCGTGATGATGATGCGCCAAACTTTTGAGCATCATCCAGCCTTCATCAGACAAGACCCAGTGGAATTCCTCGAATAGATAATAATGTTTTTGTTGTTTAAATACTTGTTCGGGCAACGTTTTGTCTTCATGAAATAAGGAATATATCTGGGATTGAAAGACTGCCGATTCCTTTGTGTTCTTTATAAAAAAGGGGTGCATCTTGTACCTCTCTTCGGCGGTTTATATGCAAGCTCACAGCCGTATTCTGTGTGGAATAAACGGTTTCCCACGTATAAATGTATTTGCTGCAGATCCACGGTTTGGTTTCTGTCCTTTAAGAAAAGAGAGGCTGGGAACCTCTCTTATTTGTTTATTTATGACTTCGAATGATACGCATAAAATGATTGATTATCAAAGCGGACTGTTTCAGCTTCTATAGCAATCAGCATTCTGTTCATGTCAATGAGAAAGTTAGCATTTGATTGGTACTCCGGAATTACAGAATTTGATAGATTTCCGATTCCTTCCGGGTGATAACTCATCTCAAATACTTGCCAATTGTATTCTTCGGGATCTATTTTTTCTAATCTCATATCACCAATATCTGCGCTAAAATAAACAGATGCTACATTTTGAAATAATATTTTATGTGTATATTCACTTTCTTTTTCAAAAACCTTAATATTAAGTGAAAGTTCTTTTTTAAACACATTAAAGTCAAAATGAAGGACAGCGCACCCCTCATCTATATAATCAACCCACTCATTTATTGTTTTGTACATCGTTTATCTCCTAAGGAAGTTTTGGAGGATTTTTTGTGTCTTTGAGATCTGATTTTAAAGTCTTCACGAAAAATTCTAGCTTTTCTTCATTACAGTTCAATTTATAGACAGTTGTATTTGAATAATTTTCTACAAATCTAATTATAAATCTGTAATATTCGTTTTCTTTATCAATTCTCAAAATAAAAAATGGTTCAATTGTTTCTAAACGTATCCTATCTTGATTCCCTGCTAATAATGCTTCAATCCCTGATATCAGCATTTTATATTCACTTTCTAATAAAGCGGCGGAGTAATCCCGGGCGATTACTTTATTATGTTCCAACAGTTCAAACATTGTTGAGATAAAAGGATCATCCTCCGCCTCTTGGTACCTTCTCGGTGTTATGTCAAGTTCCAGACAATCATCTCTAATTTTGGCCATGCTGCCTCCTCGTTTTGGGTGAAAAGAGAGGCTGGGAACCTCTCTTCGCATTAACAGACTAGGATTCATTTACCATTTCAATCATTTCTGCCGCTTCTAAGTACAATTCATTTATCTTGTTTTGAATTTCTTTTGCGATTTCTTCATCACTTTCTAGATCTGATAAATATCCAGCTTTACCTGAAAACAACTTTTTTTCACAAACCCTAAATGGTCTACACAATAGCCGTCTTCATTATCGCGAAAGTCGGTGCCGTCCAAATAAGTTGCAGAAAAAAATATCAGTGAATTATAGGTACTCTTAAAACAATCTGAGGCCCGTACTTCTTTTCCTATTTTTTTTCGTCTCTAAAAGCAGCTTCAATTTTCAAACCCATTTTTCTAAACTTTTCTTGATTGTTTCTTATTTTGTTTAATGCGATTCGTTCAAATTGTTTTTCTATTTGTAAGATCTCTTTTTGTGTAATAGAACGCAGGTTGATTTTTTTCATATTACACCTCAGTATTCTGGAATTATCCTCTTTCCATAGCCAGTAATGAGTTAAAGTGAGTTAAGTTCCACTTCTTGTGCAACACAGTTTTAAAAATAGTAATATTATTGAAATAACTTATCAATATTTTCCTAGGTATTTAAGGTTATTTTAAGGATTTCAGGGATTTATGACCTTTTACTCACAAAAAAACCGCCGGTGCCGGCGGTTTTCGTATTATGGATAGCGGAGATTTGTATTTTGCGCTCCCGCGTAGGATTGGGCGAAGTTTTTGGCATCCTGTGCTGAAAGCGCGCCATAGCTGTAATTCGATCTCGGATTCCAGCCGGTGCGCGGTGATTTCGGGGCATTGAGCGACGGGAATGAACCGATGTCGGTAAATTGGGCCGTTCCGTAGTCGTCTATCATTCCGCCTTTTTCATTTCCGTTACCGAAATAGTTGGCTTCTGAGAAGACAGTCGCGTTTGTATGAATGGTGAATCCTAAATTGAAATTGGTCACATAGTTGTTTTTCGCGTGAAAATAGCCGTATCTCATCAAGCCCGGCGAACGGACATAGACGTTATTAAAATAGTTGTTGGTGATGGTCATATGCGGATAGCCGATATAATTGCGTCCTTCGTTATCATCATTCGGATAACCGAGAATCAAGCCGTACAGATGATCGGAGAATTTAGAATTAGAAAGAGTCACAAAATCCGCTTTGGCACCGACGTACAGAAGCTTTCCCAAATCGCTGTGGCTGTTCGGATTGTAGCTGTGCCCTTCAAACCACACGTGGTCAATCCAGTAATTCTGTCCGTTCGCTATGTACATCGGAATGTCGTTGTTGCCCGTAATGCTGGCACTATGGCTGATAATGAGGTTTTTGAAAATCACATTGTTTGAGCCGGAGCCTGTTGTCAGATAGATGTTGGTCAGCCTGTGGCTGGTATAAGAGCCGACAATGGTTTTATTGGCGCCGACTGTCACAACGGCTTTACCCGGAGAGTAAATATCACTTGTGATGACAATGGTTTTGCGGTCTGTCCCGCCCGCATTGTTTTTCAAATCATTGAGATTGCTGACATAGACAAAGGAGCCGCCCTGGCCTCCCGATACGGCGGATTTTGCTTTTCCGTTATGATCCTTCGCATTTCCTGCGAACCCGGTAAGTCCCTGCATCACATCCGGATAAGCCGCTGCCGCTTCTGCCTGCTTGGATGCAGAACATAAGATAGCCAGACAAAGCGCAAAGCCGAGAGCAGCCAAGAAAGCGAGATGACGCGTCTTCTTTATCATGCCCTTCACTCCTTTAATCTCTTAAATTGTAAACACAAGAAGTATTATACAACTACTATCCTCTTTTTCCATGATCTGTTTGTCTGCTTTTTCGTTATGGCTGAAAAGCCCCAAAACGTAAAAAAGCAGCCTGGACGGCTGCCTATATACGGGTGCTGTCTGCCTGAGCCTGCTCCGGCACGGCTTTATGCTTTCTCATTAGGGACAGCGCCATCCCTGCAAAAATCATTACAATCCCCAAAGATTGATAAAGGTCGGGGCGAAATCCCGTAAATACGGTGTCAAGCACGATCGCGACAGCCGGGTCAAGAAATACGATGATTGAAATAAACCGGGTGGATAAAAACCGCAGGCTGTCAAAAAAGAGCAAATACACAATTCCCGTGTGAATGATGCCGGTCGACACAATCATAATCCAGTTCATATGCGACAAATCAGAAAAAGCGCCGAAACGGACGAACGGGAGAAGAATAATGACGCCCAATCCGGTCTGCAAACAGGTGACCGCATATGGGCTGAGGCTGTTGATGCCTTTCCCGGCCAGTGTCGTAAAGGCATAAAAAAGAGCGGCCAGCACGGCCCAAATAATCCCCGATCCCATCAGCTGGGAAAAGGACGTATTTCCGTTGATGCCGGAAATCAGGGCGGTTCCCAGAAAACAAATCACGATAGAACTGACGGATGCGAGACGCAGTTTTTCCCGGTATATGAGACTCCCGAGGAGAAGGACGAGAACCGGAGCCAAATGATAGACGGAAATCGCTATCGTCACTGATGTCTCCTCAAACGATTTAAATAAAAACACCCAGTTCAGCACAAGAAAAAAGCCGCAGGCCAGCGTCTGCAGAACCTCCCGCCGGTTCCATTGTTCGGTGCGGTAACGTCCGGAACCAAACCAGCAAACACCCAGAAACAATGAGGCGCACAGACACCTCACAAAAACCAGTTCAATCGACGGCACATTCGTATGTTCTGAGAAAAAGCCGATTGATCCGAAAATCACCATAGAAATCACCATTTTGATGACGGCATTTGATGTTTGTTTAGCTTGCATCGTGCTCTTCCTCCATATCATTGACTGTTTATTCAGACAAATACTAACAGCCATTTTACTTGATTCAGAGGAAGAAATCATCCTATTTTTCAGCCGGGGGCGGTCTTTTCTCATGAAAAAAGCCCCGCATCAGCAGGGCCGTTTGTTTAATGAACGATCAGTACAGGACAAGGAGACAATTGTGAGACCTTGTGGCTCACGCTTCCGAGCATCATTTCTTTAAATCCGCTGATTCCTCGGCTTCCGACGACAATCAGATTGAAATGCTGTTCTTTCGCTATGTTTAAAATTTGATGCGCAGGCTCACCTTGGACGTACAGGCTTTCCGCTTCTACTCCGCTTTCCGCCGCTTTTTGCTTGGCATCTTCCAGAATGGCTGCTCCTTTTTGCTCGACTTCATGTTTGATGTCTTCAATGAAGTTCTCCGGAACATAGACAATCCCGGTTAAGGCTGATGTGGAAACAACGGCTTCACGTCCCGCATAGAGAATGGTGAGCTCAGCCTGCTGTTCTTTCGCCAGGTGGATGGCTGCGTCCAGGGCTTTGCTGCTCATGTCTGAACCGTCTACTGCTGCAAGAATTTTTTTAAACATATGAATCCCGCCTTTCTGCTTTTATTGTCCTCCTCTCATTGCTGAATGTCAATTTTGCCGGCTTTCTCCGGAACATTGCCTTACAGACTTTCTCCATTTGTCGCGATGACGTCTTTATACCAATAAAAACTTTTCTTTCTCTTCCTTTCAAACGTGCCTGTTCCGTCATTGCCGCGGTCAACATAGATATAGCCGTAGCGTTTTTTCATTTCAGCAGTTGAGGCGCTGACGAGGTCAATCGGCCCCCACGACGTGTAACCGATCAGGTTGACTCCGTCTTCGATCGCCTCTCTTGCTTCTATTAAATGATCCCGCAGATATTTGATACGGTAATCATCCTGTATGCTTCCGTCTTCCTCCGGCTGATCTTGTGCGCCGAGCCCGTTTTCGACGATGAAGAGCGGTTTCTGATAACGGTCGTACAGCGTGTTTAAGGTAATGCGCAAGCCCTTCGGATCAATCTGCCAGCCCCATTCCGAAGATTCCAGATAAGGATTTTTCACGCCGCCGAGAAGATTCCCCTTCGATTGCGCCAGATCCTCAGGCGCGGTGCTTGCCGTCATCGACATGTAGTAGCTGAAGCCGATGTAATCCACCGTGTGTTCTTTCAGGAGCTCCTCGTCTCCTTCCTTCATCTCAATCGTAATTCCGTTTTCTTTAAAGAAGCGCTTCATGTAGCCCGGATAGCTGCCCCTCGCCTGCACATCAGAAAAGAACAGCGTGCTCCGCTCTTTCTGCAAAGCCGCATATACATCCTCCGGCTTCGGCGTCATCGGATACGTCGTCGTCGCGGCGATCATGCAGCCGATCTGTGAATCCGGGATGATCTCATGGCCGGCTTTTACCGCCAGCGCGCTCGCCACAAACTGGTGGTGGGCCGCTTGGTACATCGTGTTTTGTTTATTTTCGCCTTCCCGGAATACGAGACCGCCGCCTGTAAACGGAGCGTGAAGAACGACATTGATTTCATTGAATGTCATCCAATATTTCACCTTGTCTTTATAACGGGTGAAAACCGTGCGGGCGTACCTCTCATAGAAATCGACCGTTTGGCGGTTTCTCCAGCCGCCGTAATTTTTCACCAGACCGAGCGGCATCTCGTAGTGCGAAATCGTGACCACCGGTTCGATCTGATGTTTTCTCAATTCATCAAAAAGACGGTCGTAAAATTGCAGCCCTTC
The DNA here is from genome assembly GCF_054900515.1 of Bacillus sp. Bwzl_19. Taxonomy (NCBI): domain Bacteria; kingdom Bacillati; phylum Bacillota; class Bacilli; order Caryophanales; family Bacillaceae; genus Bacillus; species Bacillus sp. Bwzl_19. The sequence goes on from NZ_CM142729.1 coordinate 3,529,270, forward strand.
TTCATTCGGCTCTGTTTCATCGCCGTTCGGAAAGATTCTCGTCCACGCAATGGAGGTGCGGAACGCTTTAAAGCCCATCTCCGCAAACAGAGCGATGTCCTCTTGATAGCGGTGATAAAAATCAATCGCGTCGTGATACAGATTCAGCGCATCGTCTGTCTCATGGAACGGTGACATAATGCCGTCCGGGGAGACATCCGCCGTGGAAAGTCCTTTGCCGCCTTCTTTGTAAGCTCCTTCAATCTGATTGGCAGCCGTTGCGCCGCCCCATAAAAAACCTTCCGGAAATCTCTTCATGTTTTCTCCACCTCTTTTTCAGGATAACGCCAGAAGCGCTTCATTCGGTTTGACCATGCCGCTTTTTTTCACGTCTGTAAATGAATATTGATCCGTATTCGTAATGATGACCGGTGTGATCACGTCATAACCGGCAGCCTTTATTTCTTCGATATCAAAAGTAATCAGCAGATCTCCAGGCGCGACAGCATCGCCCTCTTTTACGTGCACCTCAAAATGTCTGCCATCCAGCCGGACCGTATCAAGCCCGATATGAATGAGAACCTCGGCTCCCCGGGCGCTCGTAATACCGATGGCGTGCTTTGTTTTAAATACGGCTGTCACCGTGCCCTCTACGGGAGAAACCGCCGCGCCCTCTTCAGGCAGAATCGCAAAGCCTTTTCCCATAATTTCACCGGAAAACACGCTGTCGTTCACTTCACTTAATGCTTTCACTTCACCTTTAATCGGGCTGTGAATGATTTCGCCGCCAGCCGTCACCCCCGGCATTCCAGGCGCTTTGGCCTGTTCGGGCTGTACATCTTCAAACCCGATCAGCAGTGCCGCCGCAATACCGGCCGCAAACGAGATAAAAAGCCCGATCAGCGCGTAAAGAAACGTCGGCCCGATAAAGACCGGAATGCTCGGCAGACCGGCGTTGCCGCCGACAATGTAGGAAGCGACGCCGGTTACACCGTAAAAAGCTCCGCCTGCCGCACCGCCGATTAACGCAGCCGCGAACGGTTTTTTCAATCTCATGTTGACGCCGTACATCGCGGGTTCGGTAATGCCCATCAAAGCCGTAATGCCCGTCGTAAACGCCAGCGACTTGAATGTTTTGTTCTTTGATTTCAAGAAAACCGCAAATGACGCGCCGGCCTGCCCCATGTTCGCCAAAAACATCGCAGGCAGAATGTAATCATGTCCGTTTTGAGCAATATTATTGATCATGATCGGCACAAGCGCATAATGCATCCCCGTCATAATGATGAGTGAAAATGTTCCGGCAAGCAGAATCATCGCGGCAATGCCCGCATGATTGAACAAATAATTGACGCCGACAGACAGGTAATTCCCGAGAATCGCGCCGAGCGGGCCGACCGTGATAAGCGTGACAGGCACGACGATCACAAGCGTAAGCATCGGCACAACAATCAATTTCAAGGATGAAGGGGTGATTCGGTCGATCCCTTTCTCCACATAGGACATCAGCCATATCGCCAGCAAAATCGGAATGACTGTCGATGAATACGTGGCAGCGGTTACAGGAAGACCGATAAAGGAGATGCTTTTCCCTGACCCAAGCAAAGCCGTCAAATCCGGATGCAGAATCGCACCCGCCACAGCGGCCGCCACGTACGGATTGCTTCCGAATTTTCTCGCCGCGCTTACCGCAAGCAAAAGCGGCAGAAAGTAAAACGCACCGTCGCCAACAGCCGTAAGAATGCTGTGAGTCTGGCTCTTCTCCGACATCCAGCCGAATGTCACCGCTAATGCGACAAGCCCTTTTATCATTCCGGCTCCGGCAATCGCCGGCAGAATCGGCGTAAACACGCCGGAAATCACATCAAACACGGCGCTCAGCATATTTTTCTTCTGCTTCGAGGTTTTGTTTGCGCTTTCATCACTGAGCCCGCTGCTCTCGATCAAAGCCTGATACACCTTCGGCACATGATTGCCGATAATGATCTGAAATTGCCCGCCGCTGATATTTGTCCCCATCACGCCTTCTGTCTGCTCCAGTGCGTTCCGATCTGCCTTCGCATTGTCATACAAATTAAAACGAAGCCGCGTCATGCAATGGATGACACTCTGAACATTCTCCTCCCCGCCGACAAGTTGTAAAATCTCTTTTGATATTTTATGATAGTCCATGAGTCTGCCTCCTTAAAAATGGGGGATCTGCCGGACGAAAGGTGGCCGCCTTTCTCCGGCTTTTTTTTATGAAATAAGCATCACCTCCGAAAAAAGGGTATAAAAAAAACCTAAACTGCACAGAGCAAGGGGGTCTTCCCCTGCCTGACGCAATTTAGGTTTTGCCTGCGGTTTGCAGTAACAATCCTAGGTGAATGATATTGGGTTGATATGTATACTTTAGCACTAGGGTTATGGGGGTGTCAACGCTTACATTTTAATGTTCTGTTGAAACAAATTAAAGTCTAAGTTATACGCAAGACTAAGCCTTCCCTTCCACGTATACGGCAACAATGAGGCTGGCTGATTAAATGGTTGATATCTGAAAACTCAAGTATCAAATGTGCATTTCATATCTGGGGCGTTTCAGCTTTTCTTCCAGAAATCAAAAACCTCTTATTGTGAATTCTAATTGTGATAGATAGCTATGCTCTGGCCCTACAACTCATTCTTGCCTTTTTTCTTTTTAATAAAGGCTTCAATATGATTAATTGTTTCCGTAAAATTCTCTTTAAATTCATGTTCCCATATCCTTAATACATGCCAGCCGATTTCTTGATAATAGGAAGTTACTTCTTTATCTCTTTCTTTATTTCTCTGTAACTTTTTCTCCCAATAAGCTGAATTGCTCTTTGGTTTATTCCCATGAATACTGCAGTCATGCCAGAAACAAGAATCAATAAAAATCACAATTTTGTATTTTTTTATAGCTATATCCGGTTGACCAAAAAGAGATTTTACATTCCTTCTAAACCTTAAACCCCTTCTCCATAATTCTGAAGAAACTTTATCCTCTAATTTAGACTTAGATTTTATTGCTTGCATGTTTTTTCTTCTTTGCTCTTTTGTATGAGTATCACCCATTGGCTTTAACCTCTCTTTTAATATTTAATATATTTCTTTCCTATATTAAGAGCAATAACCGTCATTTTTTTAAAAAATAAACTTGCAACGTAAGCTTAAAAAAGGGTATGCTGCTATAGAAAGAAACACCGAAAAACAGAGAATATATTTCCTATAAGCAGAAAGAGTTGAAAGAAATGAACAGCAATAATAAGAGATTTAAACTGGTTGATTTATTTGCTGGTGCTGGAGGTCTAAGCAAAGGATTTGAGCAAACTGGCTGCTTTGAAACAATTGGAGCGGTAGAAATAAATCAAGCAGCTATTGAAACTTATGTTTATAACCACGGCGGAAACAGAGACATTATTATTAGGCCGGACGAAAGTGATACCAGTGACATTAGTAAAATCGACTTCCGTAAATGGAAGAAGAGCAAAAACATTGATCCTAATTTGTTAACAATTATTGGCGGACCTCCTTGTCAAGGATTTTCCAATGCTAATAGGCAGAAAAATTATCTGATATCAGGAAATAATCAGCTTGTTATAGAGTTTTTTCGTGCTATTGATGAGATCCGGCCAGCTGCATTTCTTATGGAGAATGTGCCATCGATGAACTCAGATAAACATAAATTTTTCATCACAAAACATTTAGATAATTCGCGCTTTGCATATAGCTCTTTAGAACATTTAACTTGCTTATTTAATACATCAAAAGAAAAGTTGATTGAAAATAAGTTTTTAATGGATGATAAGATAATTCTAATGGAGTCAGTTGAAATATCACTAAGTCATATTTGGAGAAAAATCATCGATGGTTCAACTCCCCCTAAACCAATAATTGGGGATCATAACTACTTATCCCGCTTGAAAAGTATATCAAAAAAAATTATAAAGACAGAAGGTAATCCTAGCTTGTCACTAAAGGAAAAAAAAGATATTATTCGAATTATTGAGTTGATTAATCAACAACTAAAAACCTTCCAAGCAGATGGAGATCACCTAAGCACTAAAGATATAGTTTCTCGTGGAAAAGCAGCACTCCAATTGCTGCTTGAGGATTTTGAGGAATTTGATAAATGCGCTAAAAAAGATATCACTAACTTTATGAGTTTAAATCTAATACTGTTAAGAATAAAAGAACTAAATGATGAAAAAATTAGATATGAGCTTTATATAGATGATACACATAAGGATAATATTAAAATCATTGCAAAGGTTTGGTCTTATAATATTGTAAAATATCTTGAAATGGCATTCCACCAAATTGGATATAATACTGATTTCGGGGTCTTAACAGCTACAGACTTTGGCGTACCACAAATAAGAAGAAGGTTTATCATCCTTGGTGTTAGAAATGATTTATTTGAGAACAGTCCGAAACTTCCCGATGCGTTGGTACACTCAACACCTTTTACAGTAAGGGATGCAATACAGGATTTAGCCGATATAACGCCCCTTACAGATATGGAAAAAGCTAAACCATTAGATTATATAGAATCAGATGCGCAGGCATCGCCTATGCTTCGATATTTCAGAAAAGATGCTGATAAAGGGTTGATTGATAATCATATAAATACTGAAAGCCGTCAGCTAAGTAAAACTCGTTTTGAAGCAATACTTCAATTGAAAGGTAAAAATTTCCACAGTCTTAATGATGAGTTAAAAACAACCTACTCTGATGTGTCTAGAACACAGAATACAATCTATTTAAGACTAGACTATGGCAGTCCATCTCCTACAGTCGTTAACGTAAGGAAATCAATGTGGAGTCATCCAGAAAAAGCTAGAGCAATAAGTATTCGCGAGGCAGCCCGTCTGCAATCATTTCCAGATAATTTTAAATTTAGAGGGACAAAAGATCAGCAATATCAACAAGTAGGGAATGCAGTTCCCCCTTTGCTTGGACGTGCAGCAGCCGAGGCATTATTAAATGCTATGGGTGTTGAGCCTACTATCTCACTTAAAAATGAATTATTAGATTTAGAATAACAACAAGCTTGACGATAAAATCAGTATATCGTCAAGCTTTTTTGATAATTCTTGTTAAATCTTTTTAGAAAGATATACGTTTGGAATGAACTTATTTTATTATAGTTATATTAAAAAATTGAAAAACAGGGGGATTTATGAACATTATACTAACACGGCCATCAGCTGCACCAGTACTTCATGCACTCAGATCAATAGGTTATAAAGCAAAAACTGCAATTGCAGATATAGTTGATAATGCAATTGATGCTCAAGCCTCAAAAATCACATTACACTTTGAATATGATAAACTTAATGGCTATATTAAAATTGAAGATAATGGGAACGGTATGAGCGAAGAAGAAATACAGACTGCAATGAATATAGGAGCAAAAGATCCTAGAACTAAAAGATCACCAAATGAATTAGGCCGTTTTGGAATGGGGTTAAAAACTGCCTCATTTTCATTAGGAAAACGCTTAAGCGTTATAACAAAGAAAGATGGAGTATACCATGAGAGATGCTGGGATCTCGATTACGTATCTGAATGCAACGAATGGAATCTGTTGACTTCTATACCTACTCCGGTTAAAGAAGTGGCGGGCGAAATTAATGGATCTAGTGGTACTGTCATAATAATTGATAAACTTGATCGTTATATGCGCAATAAAAAAATACAACGAAAAACTTTTTTTTCAAAAACCGCTCAAATTCAAAAACATCTTGAATTTGTTTTTCATGATCTTATAGACAATAACAAGATTATTATTTCTATAAACGATGTTGAATTAACTCCTTGGGACCCTTTTATGACTGAGCATCCCTCAATAATTGAAGGAGAAGAAACACTATGGAAATTGGATGGACATAAAATGAAAGTCAAGTATACAATTCTTCCCCATGCCTCCAAACTTACTCGCACTGAATTTAAAAAAGCAGGCGGCGAAAGAGGATGGAGAGATCACCAAGGTTTATACATATATAGGGAAAATCGCTTATTACACTATGGAGATTGGAGAAACCTTTTCCCAAAAGATACTCAATCTCAATTAGCCAGAGTACGAATTGACATCTCTAATGAAGCGGATTCTGATTGGCACGTTGATGTTAAGAAGTCAATGGTTACAATACCCGAACAAGCCATAAAAATCTTACGTCCAATTGCCAAAGAAGCAAGAGATATCTCTAGAGAGATATCTTACTTCAGGACACAGTCTTCAATAGCTGGAAGCAAAATTAAAGGCAGCTTAAATACTTGGGAACAGTCTGGGAAAGATTCAGAATCCCCTTTTGTTTTAAATAAAAGTCATCCAATTTATTTAGAGTTATTAAAGATGTTGAATGAAGAACAAGCGCGAATGCTGAACTTTTTTTTGAAATTAATTGAAATAGGTTCACCTGTAAATATTATAGCAGTACCACAATTAGAAGATGAAATTCAAAATTTTACAGACCAACAGTTAGAAATGGTTCATCGCTTTGCTGAAACAATGACTCAACTTGGCCTTTTAAATACAAAAAAAGAAATTATCGAAGCACTAATGACTCAACCTGGTTTTGAGATGTTTAATAAAAGCACACTGAAATATATTCTAGAAAAGGAGAGCAAAGAATGAATATAAATTTCAACTTATTGGATTTTCATTTCCAGACAATTCACTCCAGTATGGAAGCTCACGGCCATAATCGAGATCAAGCTGCGGAAGAAGCTTTTGATTATGCCTTAAACATTCTTAATATAAAAGAAATCTCTCAAACTGAGAGAGAAAAAGCAAAAGCAAAAATCTTTTTCAAATATAAAATTGGGATGGAGTTGCCAAATAAAATTAGTGTGTTAGACGGAAAAAACAGAGATAACTGGTATTCACCATCAAAGAAAGCAACTTTTTACTTTTGGAATCGATATAGAAGATATTTGCTCGATAAAAAACAATGGGATTTTGAAACTGTGGATTCTATTGATAAATCAACTGATAAGATACTAGAATTCCTCGGTAATCCTGAGAACCCAAATCCTTTTGACAAAAGAGGGCTGGTTTTAGGATATGTTCAATCAGGAAAAACTGCAAATTTTACAGGTCTTATAAATAAAGCATTTGATGTCGGTTATAAATTAATCATTGTCCTCGCAGGAATTCATAACGATCTGCGGACTCAGACCCAAATAAGATTAGAAGAAGAAGTTGTTGGTAATCGTACAGATAAGAGCGGGTGCCCAGTTGGCGTAGCTGAAATCAGACCAAATAATGATGATCATATTATTGGAACATGGACTACCGAAAAGCATGATATATCTGCTCGCACAACCCCTCAAGTGTCCCATCTGAATAAGCCAACTTTAATGGTCGTTAAGAAAAACAAGTCAGTATTGGAAACACTTATTGAACAATTAATCAATCATAGAAGACTTTATCAATTAGATATACCGGTCTTAATAATTGATGATGAAGCAGACCAAGCCTCAATTGATACGGCGGACAAGATAAAAGAAGAAGAACCAAAAACAATTAATAAATTAATTAGACAGCTATTAGATATTTTTCCACGCAGAAATTATGTCGGTTATACTGCTACTCCTTTTGCAAACTTGTTAATCGATGTAACTTCTGAAACAGAGGCTGAAGGCAAGGATCTTTATCCTAAAGATTTTCTAATTGGTCTGCCAAAACCAACAGGATATTGTGGGCCTGAAGAGTTTTTTAACACTGAAGAAAACTCTAATTATAGTAAACCTAGTTTAATTAAGTATTTAGATAGTGATGAAGAGAAACTCATTGGGTCAATAAAAAAAGTGGACGACTTAGAAATATTTGATTCCGTTCCAAGTCAAATGAAAAAAGCGATTTTATCCTTTTTAATCACTATTGCGATAAGAAATCTAAGAGGCCAGAAAAAAAAGCATAATTCAATGCTCATCCATATCTCCAGATTAAAGGGTGTTCAAACCTATATTAAAGATGTAATCGCTGAAGAATTCGCGTCTTATACAGATTCTATACTTTATGACCAATACAGTCCTATAATAGATGAACTTAAATTTATTTATGATCATGAAATAACTAAAACAACGGAAGAATGGGATAACAGTATCAAGACCTTTGAATGGAACACTGTATTAAAAGAGATAAAAAAAAGCATTATAACAGTACAATTATTTGCAATTAATGGCGACAGTAGCGATGCTTTAGATTATCACAGCTATAAAGAAGACGGGCTAAATGTTATTGCAATTGGAGGAGACAAACTTTCAAGGGGCCTTACCCTTGAAGGATTAAGCATTACATACTATACACGCAATACTCTTATGTATGATACATTAATGCAAATGGGCCGTTGGTTTGGTTATCGAGAAGGTTATATAGACCTTTGCCGGATTTATACATCAAAGACAATAGCAAACCATTTTGAACATCTGGCTATTGCTATGCAAAAGTTGCGTGAGGAACTTGATTATATGGCAGAAAAAAACAAAACGCCAATGCAATATGCAGTACGCATGTTAAGTCATGAAACAATGAGATTAACAAGTTTATTAAAAATGAAAATGGCGACTAATTATAATGCTCGTTTTGATGCAAGTCTGCAGCAGACAAGAGTTTTTAATGCTTCTGAAACTTTCTTTCGCAATAACATGAAGGCTGTGTCAGATCTTGTTTCTAACCTTACTTTTTCTACAATTCAGAGAAAAAAGTCTTTATATCACCTAGCTAAAAATGTGAATATACATACTATATTGAAATTCTTTCAAAAGTACCAAACTAGTGAGCATGCAACAATAGTTAAATCAAATTTACTATCAAATTATATAGCCCTTGCCAATAAAGAAAATAATGAACTGGAAAATTGGACAGTAGCAGTATTTGAAGGTCAAATGTCAAATCATATTGTACCTAACCATCCTGTTAAATTAGGAAGTTTATATCTATCAAATACCGTTATGCGTGGAGAGAAAGCACATGAATACAATAAATCCAGAGAGCTAGTAGATATACGGGCAATTGTAGCAGATAACCAAGAATTTCTAGATTTGGATGAAAAAAAACTTGTCACCTCGAAATCAAAGAGGAAAATGCGTGAAGAAAGAGACAAAACTCAAGGCTTTCTTATGATTTATCCTTTAAATCCAAACGTAAAAATATTTAGTGATTTAGAAATAAAATTTAGCGAAGAACTCGTACCGATAGGAGTTGCCCTTTCTTTTCCCGGGACTAATATTGAAAATGATAAAGTCTATCAAATAAACAGCACGGTACCGCAGGTTCAAGGAGAACAAAGTGGTTTCAATAAAAAATGAATTTACAGAAATGTTTAATGAATCAATGCATCCTGTTCAGCCTGCTCCATTAAAACTAAGGCTTGTTTTGGTCGATCCTGTTGCTGTTTTTGCAGGAATCAATCCAAGTTCAGAACAAAGGATTTTATTTATTACTGCTGGTAAAAAAGCATGGGGAAAAGAACAAATTATATCTTTACCTAAGTGGAAAGGCATGACTATTAGCTTTGATTTCCACTTTAAGATTGGACCTTTTGAAAACGAATATGTTGTAGCTATCAGCCAAGAAAAAGGGTATGACACAGATGTATTTGTGTCTGTTTTACAAAATATTCTAGAAACAATCACTTTAAAGGCTGAAACAGAAGAATTATATCCTTTATTATATCGAACTTTAGATAAGTGGAAAGCTTTCTTTTCTAAAGGTGGGTATAAAAAATTAACAGAGGAACAACAAAAAGGACTTTTCGGCGAACTTTACTATATAAAAAAATGGATTGAAAAAAACCCTGGAATTCCTCCAACTTTAATAAATTGCTGGGAAGGTCCCTTAACAGGTCGTTTGGATTTTAATATGTTACACCACTGTATTGAAATAAAAACAGTAACAGAAAAAATAGGTAAGAAAGTGAAGATTTCCAATGAGACGCAACTAACCTTAACAGAGGCCGTACAATCTATATACTTGTATGTTTGCTTTATTGAGAATAGCCAAACCCATGGTACATCACTCGATTCAATGGTTAATACTATTAGAGACTTAATTGAAAGCATGTCTCAAGAAATATTACTGGTATTTAATGAACTACTGATAAAAGCCGGTTATCGTGATGGGGAGTATGCTGAGAATCTCTTTGCAATTAACAGCGTTGAAGTCTATGATGCAAATGAGAATTTTCCCCGTATTTTACCGGAATCTCTTCACTCTGCTGTATCTCATGTTAGTTATTCTATAGATTTAAAAGCTTGTGAAGAGTTTTTATTACAAGAAAACCGTGCCTACAATACAAAATGGAGCTGAATATTAATATGTTGGAACGACTGCTAGAAAGAAATTTTTTAGGTAATCTATTAAATATAGTACTAGAAAAAGCCGCAAAAGAAGGGAATTTCCAGAATGTTTTTCTAAATGAAATGCTTAAGTACATTGATAGCGAAAATGACCCTAATATTTTATATCCTCCCTATAAAAATACACATAAAAAAATTTTAGTAAATGCTTATTCCAACATTAAGGAGGAAAGCAGGCTTCAGTTGTATGTAGTAGATTATGATAGTGAACAAAGTGAAGATGAGATGCTGACTATAACTATGTCTGAAATAAATTCTATAGCTGAAAAAGCAAAACGTTTCTATACAAATGCAAAATTGCTTTTTAACAATATAGATCCGTCTCAAGAATCCCATTCTCTCGCAAGAACAATTATAGAGAATGATATAAATAATATTGATATTATAGTTGTAACAAACAGGTTTTACAGATCAAATAAAATGGTCAAGTTAAACATACCGGGTATTAATGAAGTGCATGTTCATGTATGGGACGTCGAAAGAGCTTATCAACTGTACTCTGCCGATAATGGAGATCAGCTAACTTTTATTGATTTTAAAAGTCAGTTTGACGAAACTTTTGAGATGATGTATGTACCGGACAATAAGGCTAAGAATTTTGAATGTTATATTGGCTTTATCCCTGCAGAACTTTTAGCTAAAATTTACAATTTTTGGGGACCAAAATTAGTTGAAAGAAACGTTCGTTCCTTCCTGCAGGCACGTGCACAAACAAATAGAGGAATTAGAGATACACTCAAAAATCCCGAGGAGCGTAAAATGTTTGTAGCCTATAACAATGGGATATCTTCTGTGGCCAGAAGCGGAGACATTGAAAAATCTGCTGAGGGCATCAACCTCTATACTATAAAAGGGCTTGATGGGTGGCAGATTGTAAACGGCGGACAGACTACGGCTTCTATTCACCGAGCTTACTTGGAAGGTATTGATTTAAGTGATGTCTACATACAAACTAAATTAACAATATTGAAGGTAAGCAGTAAAAATGAAGACGAGCGAATTAAATTAGAAGATAACATGGTTGCTAAAATATCGGAATTTGCCAACACTCAAAACAAAATTAATAAGTCGGATCTTCTAGCCAACACTCGATTTATGTCAGAGATTGAAATGTTCTCCAGAAGCACATGGATACCTGTCCATGATGGACGTAAAGCGGGTGAAAAATGGTATTTTGAACGTACTAGAGGCCAATATATGGTTGATGTTAACAGATTCAAGAAAGATAAAGGATCAAATAACTTCAAAAAACAAAATCCTTCAGATAAAGTGCTTTCCAAAGTAGACCTGGCAAAGTATTTTATGTCTTGGGAAGGTTTCCCTCACATTTCAAGTAAAGGAGGGGAAGCAGCTTTTAAAGAATTTATGGAACACAATTCGCTTTATTGGAAAACTGAAAAAAATGAAGATGGTAGAAAAAGCTTAAGCCTTGATGATTATAAAAAATTAATAGCGCGAGTTATTATTAACATGCGAGTACATGAAATTGTATCTGAACAAAAACTTAAAGGGTATAGAGCTAACGTTGTTTATTATTCCGTAGCAATCCTAAAAGAAATATATGGTGATCAAATAAGCCTAATTAAAGTTTGGGAAAACCAAAAATTATCAGATGTTTGGAACCCTATCATTGCAACTATCGCGAATGTTACTTTAAATTATTTAAGGGATTCTGCTGGAGAACGAAATGTTACACAGTGGGCTAAACAAGAAGCCTGTTGGGATGAATTCAAAAAGGAACATAAGTCCACACTACAATATCTAAGATAGATAACAATTTGAAAAACTCTTTTACGTGAGGAAGATATCAACGAAAAAGAGTTTTTTTATTCTAAATAACGTCTCTGATTAAACTACTCCACTCCCCAAACAGCCTCCCCATCACCGCTCAGCACACTAAACGTCACGACTTCTTTCTCTCTTGCTGAGTCCCATTCTTTCAGGAAGACGCCGTCGTAATTTGTGCCGTTCAGGTTGATTTTGGCTTTGCTGCTGCCGGTTATTGTCCAGGTTCCGGTCATTTCCCCGGAAATGGTGCCGTCGTTGTTAAGCCGGATGGTTTTTGGGGTTTTGATGGCAGCTGTGATGTCTTTTCCGTGCTGGATGAGTTTGTAGGTTCCGGGTGCGGCGGCTGCCGATATGTGTGTATCCGGTTCCCCCGCATAGCGGTACGGGGCTGCAGCCGGCCATCCGTCTTTGTTCATGTACAGCTCATGCACTCTGACTTCGTGCTCCTCGCCTCTGTTCGGGAAACGGGTGTGGAAAATGAGGTATGATCGTTTCGTTTTCCCGTCGTAAAACACGGAGTTGTGCCCCGGTGAGACGTAGCCTTTGCCTTTTTCAGATTGTGAGGCGAAGGTATAGCTGCCCATGAGTTTGACCCCGTACGGTTCAATTGCTTTGTCATCGAAGAAGCTGCCGTCTTTTCCTTTGGCGTCAAGCATGTTATGACCTGCGGCGTCATAATACGGTCCGTCCGGATATTTGGAGCGGGCCGCACGGATATTATAACCGCCTGATGCGTCAAGCCCGCCGAATGACAGATACAGATAGTAATATTTCGTTTCCGGATTGTAGCTGATGTACGGGCCTTCGATCCGGCTGTGATTTCCGCCGAGCAGTTTTTTTCCGTAGCCTTGGTTCGGGAGGGGGAAGCCGGTTTTCGGATTCATTTTTAGTATAAAAATCCCGCCGGAGTAAGAGCCGTACACCATCCAGAGCTTGCCTTTATGGTCAAAAAACGTTTGCGGGTCTACGACGTTCGGGTGGACGTTTGCATGATACGTCGTGCCGTCCTCGCTTTTTCCTTCCATTCCCGATTTCAAAAAGATGCCTTTGTTTTTGTAGGGCCCTTCAATCTTGTCACTCACGGCGACACCGAGAGCGGATCGCGGCGAGTCCCCTTTACAGGCGTTGTAGTACATGTAAAATTTCCCGTCAGCCAGCTGGGCGACGTCCGGCGCCCACAGCGTATCAGATTGGGCCCAGTCGAACGTCTCTTTTAATTCAGTATAGACGTTCGGGATCAGCGGATTATTGTTATTGACGCTTGAAGATATTTGCTGCCACTGCATCAGGTTTTTCGACTTGGCGGAAGCCAAATGCGAGCCGAATACATAATACGTATCGCCTGTTTTGATAACGGACGGATCATGGACGCTGACCTCTGAAAAAACCGGATGCTGGGCTTTTGCCTGCGGCAGGGTGAACCCGATGACCGCTGCTGAAATCAGGCACACACGAAAGAAACTGGTTTTCATTTTCTGAAATCTCCTCGCTCTCCTCTTTCTTAAAAACGCTTTCAAGACAACGTTCCATTTTATGATGGGGATGGCGGGAATATGTGATCAACAGCGCCGGCTTCGTGATGTACCGCTTTACTGCGATAATAATCTGATTTGCAAAAGAATGGAAAAAAAGTTTTGACTTCTGATTCGCAAACACTTAATATAAAAAACAGTTACTAGTTATCAGAATATTTAAGAATTGAGTGAAGCATATATGACCTTACACAAAGACCGCCGCATCGGGCGATTGTCCGTCCTTCTTCTGCTTCATGAGTCTGAAGAGAGCCAGCAGATCAGCCGGCTGGAACGGGATGGCTGGAAAGTCTGTCTCGGCAGGGTCGGTTCGATGGATGCGCATAAAGTGGTAGCCGCAATTGAAACCGCTTCCAAAAAGAGCGGTGTCATTCAATCAGAGGGTTATCGTGAATCACACGCGCTTTATCATGCCACAATGGAAGCTTTGCATGGAGTGACGCGGGGCGAAATGCTGCTTGGCTCGCTGCTTCGTACCGTCGGCCTTAAATTTGCCGTTTTGCGGGGAAACCCTTATGAAAGCGAGGCGGAAGGCGATTGGATCGCCGTTTCACTTTACGGCACGATCGGAGCTCCGATTAAGGGGCTTGAGCACGAAACATTCGGAGTAGGAATTAATCACATATGAATCAGCCCATAGATTTTAGACGATAGGGGGCTATGCGTGAAAAATCATTTTCATGGCATAGCTCCTTTTTGTATGGGCGCTTTATCAAAGTAAAGAAAAAGGGGTTGAAATGATGGTAACGTTAGACGGTTCCTCACTGACAACCGCAGATGCCCAGCGTGTTTTATTTGATTTTGAAGAGGCTCAAGCATCTGCTGAAAGCATGGAAAGGGTGAAAAAAAGCAGGGCTGCGGTTGAACGGATTGTTCAAGAAGAAAAGACCATTTACGGGATCACGACGGGGTTCGGCAAGTTCAGCGACGTGCTGATTCAAAAGGAAGACGCCGCTGATCTGCAGCTGAATCTGATTCTTTCCCACGCGTGCGGCGTCGGTGATCCGTTTCCCGAATCTGTATCACGGGCCATGCTGCTTTTGCGCGCCAATGCCTTGCTGAAAGGCTTTTCCGGCGTGCGGACTGAGCTGATTGATCAGCTGCTCGCGTATCTCAATCATCGCATTCATCCGGTCATCCCGCAGCAAGGGTCACTGGGGGCAAGCGGAGATTTGGCGCCGCTTTCTCATCTCGCGCTGGCGCTCATCGGTCAAGGCGAAGTCTTTTACGAAGGGGACCAGATGCCGACGGCGCACGCTTTAGAAAAGGCAAATCTTCAGCCGGTCGTCCTGACCTCTAAGGAAGGCCTCGCGCTGATCAACGGAACACAGGCCATGACCGCGATGGGGCTGATCGCTTACCTCGAGGCGGAAAAGCTGGCCTATCAGTCAGAACGGATTGCGAGCTTAACGATCGAAGGGCTTCAAGGCATCATGGATGCGTTTGACGAAGATATTCATGCCGCCCGCGGCTATCAGGAGCAAATGGATGTTGCAGAACGAATCCGCTATTACCTGTCTGACAGCAAACTGACGACTGTCCAAGGAGAGCTGCGTGTCCAGGACGCCTATTCGATCCGCTGTATTCCTCAAGTCCATGGCGCATCGTGGCAGACATTAGCGTATGTAAAAGAAAAATTAGAAATCGAGATGAATGCCGCGACGGATAACCCGCTCATTTTCGAGGACGGCGCCAAAATCATCTCTGGCGGAAACTTTCACGGACAGCCGATCGCCTTTGCCATGGATTTTCTCAAAGTGGCGGCTGCCGAGCTTGCGAATATTTCTGAACGGCGTATCGAACGGCTTGTGAACCCGCAGCTGAATGACCTGCCGCCCTTTCTGAGCCCTCAGCCCGGCTTACAGTCCGGAGCGATGATCATGCAATATGCGGCGGCCTCCCTCGTGTCGGAAAATAAAACCCTGGCCCATCCCGCCAGTGTCGATTCGATCCCTTCGTCGGCAAACCAGGAGGATCACGTCAGCATGGGGACCATCGCCTCAAGGCACGCCTACCAGATCATCGCGAATACGAGACGGGTGCTTGCCGTTGAAGCCATTTGCGCGCTGCAAGCCGTGGAATACCGTGGCGCAGAACATTGCGCTTCGTACACAAAGCAGCTCTATCTCGAAATGAGAAACATCGTTCCGTCCATACAAGAAGACCGCGTGTTTTCTTATGATATCGAGCATCTGAGTGACTGGCTGAAGAAAGAGTCTTTTCTGTCGAATGAGCATCACCAAAAACTGATGACCAATGAAGGGGGACTTACAAGATGACTGAAGTAAAGAAATCAATCCGCGCCAGCCGCGGCACCGAACTTGAATGCTTAGGATGGGAACAGGAAGCTGTGCTCCGCATGCTCCGAAACAACCTTGACCCGGAGGTTGCCGAAAAGCCGGAGGATCTGATCGTATACGGCGGCATAGGCAAGGCCGCGCGAAACTGGGATGCTTTTCACGCGATTGAGCGCTCCCTCAAAACGTTAAAAGATGATGAAACACTGCTGATTCAATCCGGGAAACCGGTCGGACTGTTCCGCACGCACAGCCGCGCGCCCCGCGTCCTTTTGGCCAATTCGGTTCTCGTGCCGAAATGGGCGGATTGGGAGCATTTCCATGACCTTGAGAAAAAAGGGCTGATGATGTACGGGCAAATGACGGCCGGCAGCTGGATTTATATCGGCTCCCAAGGTATTTTGCAGGGCACTTATGAAACCTTTGCAGAACTTGCGAGACAGCATTTCGGCGGCAGTCTGAAAGGAACCGTTACGCTGACAGCCGGACTTGGCGGAATGGGCGGCGCACAGCCGCTGTCCGTCACGATGAATGATGGCGTCGTCATCGCCGTTGAAGCGGATGAAAAACGGATCGATAAGCGGATTGAAACAAACTATTGCGACCGGAAAACGGCGTCCATTGACGAAGCGCTGCGCTGGGCCGAGTCAGCCAAACAAGCCGGAAAGCCTTTGTCCATCGGCCTTCTCGGCAATGCGGCAGAGGTGCATCATGAGCTTCTGAGCCGCGGAGTCCATATTGACATCGTGACCGATCAGACTTCCGCCCATGACCCGCTGATCGGCTATATTCCGGCCGGATACTCACTTGAAGAGGCCGACCGTCTGCGCCGGGAGCAGCCCGAATTATACGTGAGACTCTCTAAACAGAGTATGAAAAAGCATGTGGAAGCCATGCTTGCTTTCAAGAAAAAAGGGGCCATCGTCTTTGATTACGGCAACAATATCCGCCAGGCTGCCAAAGATGAAGGCCTCGCCGATGCTTTTGATTTTCCGGGATTCGTCCCCGCCTACATCCGGCCTTTATTTTGTGAAGGAAAAGGGCCGTTCCGCTGGGCCGCGCTGTCTGGGGACCCAGAAGATATTTACCGCACGGACGCTTTATTAAAAGAGCTGTTTCCCGAAAATAAAGCTCTGCACCGCTGGATTGACATGGCGCAGAAAAAAGTCACATTCCAAGGCCTGCCGTCCCGCATTTGCTGGCTTGGCTATGGCGAACGGGAAAAGATGGGCCTCGCCATCAATGAATTGGTCAGAAACGGCGAGCTGAAAGCCCCGATCGTCATCGGAAGAGACCATTTGGACTGCGGATCAGTCGCCTCCCCGAACCGTGAAACAGAAGCGATGAAAGACGGAAGTGACGCAGTCGGCGATTGGGCGGTGCTGAACGCGCTTGTCAACACGGCCTCAGGCGCAAGCTGGGTTTCTTTCCACCACGGCGGGGGCGTCGGCATGGGGTATTCCCTTCACGCGGGAATGGTTGCGGTCGCTGACGGCACCCGGCTTGCGGAAGAACGGCTTGCCCGGGTTCTGACAAGCGATCCGGGAATGGGTATTATCCGCCATGCGGACGCGGGATATGAAAAAGCGGCTCAAGTCGCCGAGGAACAAGACATTATGATACCGATGAAAAAGGAGCGGTAACATGCCGAAACAGATTGATACGATTCTCACCAACATCGGCCAGCTGTTAACGATGGAATCCGGCGGCCCCCGCGCAGGCGGAAGCATGCAGGATCTTCAAGTCATGGAAGATGCCGTTATCGGCATTCACGACGGGCACATTGTTTTTGCCGGACATAAAGGAGCGGAGGAAGGATACGAGGCAAGAGACATGATCGACTGTGGGGGAAGGCTCGTCACCCCCGGCCTCGTCGATCCCCATACCCATCTTGTATTCGGCGGCTCCCGCGAAAAGGAATTGAATTTAAAAATTCAGGGTATATCCTATTTGGATATTTTGGCGCAAGGCGGCGGCATTTTGTCAACGGTCACAGATACGAAAGCCGCTTCCGAAGAAGAACTGATTGAAAAAGGGCTTTTTCACCTCGGACGCATGCTGTCATACGGCATCACGACGGCGGAAGTAAAAAGCGGATACGGACTCGACAAAGACACTGAACTGAAACAGCTGACCGCGGCGAAAAAACTGGGTGAGCGCCAGCCGGTCGACCTTGTCACGACCTTTATGGGAGCACATGCCATTCCGCCTGAGTACCGGAACAGCCCTGACGAATTCCTGGATCGTATGCTGCAGCTTTTACCTGAAATAAAAGAAAAAGGCCTCGCGCAATTTGCCGATATTTTCACGGAAACAGGCGTCTTTACCGTCAGCCAGTCGCGGGACTACCTGCAAAAAGCGGCTGAAGCGGGCTTCGGCCTGAAAATCCATGCTGATGAGATTGACCCGCTCGGCGGCGCGGAATTGGCGGCAGAGCTGGACGCAGTTTCAGCCGATCATCTGGTGGGGGCATCTGACGAAGGCATCCGCAAGCTTGCAGAGTCCGGGACGATCGCCGTCCTGCTGCCGGGCACAACTTTCTATCTTGGCAAACACACCTATGCCAGAGCCCGTGAGATGATTGATGCGGGCGTGCGGGTCAGTTTGGCGACTGACTTCAATCCGGGCAGCTCACCGACGGAAAACCTCCAGCTCATCATGTCGATTGCCGCACTTCATTTAAAAATGACCGCAGAAGAAATCTGGCACGCCGTCACCGTTAACGCCGCTTATGCGATCGGGAAAGGCGAAGAGGCCGGACAAATTAAAGCCGGCCGGCTGGCTGACATTGTCATTTGGGAAGCGCCGAACTATATGTATATTCCGTATCATTACGGCGTCAATCATGTGCACCGTGTCATCAAGAACGGAAAGACGGTCATTTCAAGGGAGGGAGCCGCTCTTGGATAAGTATCCGTTTTTGCAAAAAGCCGGCTCGCTCTTCAACGACCGGCATGTGACAAGGATCGGCGATGTGACGGAAGCGTGGGCGGGCCAGCCGCTCAAAGGGCCGGCTTTGATCGGAGCTCCGCTTTCTAAGTCGTCAATCAGCCATTCCGGCGCCTGCTTTGCTCCCGGTGCGATCCGCAAGGCGCTCGGCGGCATTTCCGCTTATTCCGCGGAGCTGCGGGAGCATGTCATTGACCATTTATACGATGCCGGCGATATTCAGATTCATGTCACCGATATCGTCAAATCTCATGAGCACATTTTTCAGACCATTCATGGCATTCTGGCGGACCAGCCTGACTGGGTGCCCGTCATTCTCGGGGGCGACAACTCCATCAGTTATTCCACCATCAAAGCCATTGCGGAAACGAAAGGAACAGCGGCCGTCTTTCAATTCGACGCCCACCACGACGTCCGCAACACAGAAGACGGAGGGCCGACAAACGGCACCCCATTCCGCCGGCTGTTAGATGATAACATCATAAGCGGCCAAAACCTGATTCAGCTTGGAATCAGAGAGTTCAGCAACAGCTTGGCATATGAAGAATATGTAAAAGATCGGCAGGCAGAAGTGCATACAATGGAAATGATCCGGGAGAAAGGGCTTCTCCGAACGATACAAGACGCCTTGCCGGCCGTTCAAAAAAGAGCGGATTCCATTTTCATTTCGGTTGATATGGATGTGCTGGATCAAGCCCATGCGCCAGGCTGTCCTGCGATCGGCCCCGGAGGCCTGTATACCGAGGAACTGCTTCAGGCGGTCAGATTTTTAGCGCAGGAGGCTGACATCTCCGGTATTGAGATCGTTGAGGTTGATCCGACACTTGATTTTCGCGATATGACAAGCCGGGCAGCCGCACACGTGATCTTACATGCATTAAAGGGATTTAAACAGTCACGTTAACAGGCTACCGGCGTATTCTCATGCCACGAAAAAAGGGGGAGATCACAATGGATGTTGATAAAGGCGGCAGTCAATTGAAGCGCACGATGAAAAGCAGGCACTTATTTATGATTTCATTAGGGGGCGTCATCGGCACGGGGCTTTTTTTGAGCACAGGGTATACGTTAAGCCAGGCCGGGCCGGGCGGGACGATCGCCGCCTACTTAATCGGCGGCTTGATGATGTATCTTGTCATGCAGTGTCTCGGAGAATTGTCAGTAGCCATGCCTGTGACCGGTTCTTTTCAAACGTATGCGACAACGTTTATCGGGCCGTCTACGGGCTTTATGGTCGGTATCATGTATTGGGTGAATTGGGTGGTGACGGTAGGCTCAGAATTTACAGCTTCGGGTATTCTTATGCAGCGCTGGTTTCCCCACAGCAGCGTCTGGATGTGGAGCGCGATTTTCGCGGCCCTTCTTTTTGCCGCCAATGCATTCTCCGTTAAACTGTTTGCAGAAACGGAGTTTTGGTTTTCCAGCGTCAAAATCGTTACCATCCTTTTATTTATCATCTTAGGCGGCGCCGCGATGTTCGGCCTGATTTCGTTGCACGGTTCGGCGGAAGCTCCGATGCTGTCAAATTTCACCTCACACGGCGGACTGTTTCCGAATGGCTTTCTTGCGGTTTTCATCGCAATGATTTCCGTAAGCTTCGCCTTTTCAGGGACGGAGCTGATCGGCATTACCGCGGGTGAAACCGCCAATCCGGAAAAAGATATTCCGCGTTCGATCCGAAATGTCGCCTGGAGAACGGTCATCTTTTTTATCGGCGCCATTTTTGTGCTGTCCGGACTGATCTCATGGAAGGAAGCAGGTGTGATTGAAAGCCCGTTTGTCGCGGTCTTTTCTCAGATCGGAATCCCTTACGCCGCGGATATCATGAACTTCGTGATTTTAACGGCTTTGCTTTCTGTCGCCAATTCTGGACTGTACGCTTCCACCCGGATGCTGTGGTCACTTGCTAATGAAAACATGATCAGCGCCCGGTTCAAAAAAGTCACGCCTAAAGGCATTCCGCTGAACGCCTTGCTCGCCAGCATGGCCGTTTCCTGCATATCCTTGATCTCAAGCATCGCCGCCCCGGGAACGGTCTACGTGGTGCTTGTGGCAATAGCCGGATTTGCAGGCGTCGTGGTGTGGATGAGCATCGCCCTGTCTCAGCTGTTATTTCGAAAACATTATGTAAAAAACGGCGGCCGTCTCACGGATCTGACCTTCCGCACGCCGTTATACCCTCTCGTTCCGATCGCTGCCATGATCTTGTGTTTCGCTTCATGCGTAGGCCTTGCATTTGATCCCAATCAAAGAATCGCCCTCTTCTGCGGAGTTCCATGTATGATCTTGTGCTACCTCATTCGTTTTTTGAGAAGAAAACAGCCGAAACAGCCCGTCCGTGACATTCATTTGGATAAAACCATGCCATAAAAAAGGCACATACTGATGAGGTATGTGCCTTTCTTTTCTTATTCCGTAATCAGCGTATGAATCAGCTTCGGCGCTTCCGCTTTTTCTGAGATGCGGATGTTGTCATAGACTTTGGAGGTCACGTCGTCAACGTTTTCGCGGTTGGCGTAAAGGGTGACGAGCGGCTCTCCTTTTTCGACTTTGTCACCGACTTTTTTGCGGAGCATGATACCGACGGCAAGGTCGATTTCGTCCTCTTTTGTCGCACGTCCCGCGCCTAACAGCATCGCTGCGACGCCGATTTCGTCAGCGACGATTTCTGAAACGACACCCGCTTCTTTTGCCGGGACGTCAATTTTGTACGCCGCCTGCGGAAGTTTGGACGGATCGTCAACGACGGAAGCGTCCCCTCCCTGATTGCTCAGGAACTCTTTGAACTTTTCAAGCGCTTTGCCGTTTTTCATGACTTCCTGCAGCTTCGTTCTCGCTTCTTCCAATGTCTCGGCTTTTTTCGCCAGAACGACCATTTGACTGCCGAGCGTGAGGACGAGTTCGTTTAAGTCTTCAGGGCCTTCCCCTCTTAACGTATCAATGGCTTCTTGAACTTCCAAGGCGTTTCCGATCGCAAAACCGAGCGGCTGCGACATGTCAGAAATAACAGCCATCGTTTGGCGGCCGACGTTGTTTCCGATAAGGACCATTGCTTTGGCGAGGTTCACGGCGTCTTCATCCGTCTTCATAAACGCGCCGGCTCCCGTTTTGACGTCAAGCACGATGGCATCTGCTCCGGCAGCGATTTTTTTACTCATAATTGAGCTTGCGATCAGCGGGATGGAGTTTACCGTACCCGTTACATCACGAAGGGCATACAGCTTTTTATCGGCGGGCGTCAAGTTGCCGCTTTGTCCGATGACGGCTACCTTGTCACGGTTCACTAGCTTGATGAATTCATCTTTTGACAATTCCACGTGAAAGCCTTCGATCGCTTCCAGTTTATCAATGGTTCCTCCCGTATGGCCAAGGCCGCGGCCGGACATTTTAGCGACGGGAACGCCGAGCGCCGCGACAAGCGGTGCGAGTACGAGAGTTGTTGTGTCGCCGACTCCGCCCGTAGAGTGTTTGTCGACCTTAATGCCCTCGATGGCGGAGAGATCAATCGTTTCCCCTGAATTCACCATCGCCATTGTCAGATCGGCGCGCTCCTGATCCGTCATATCCTGAAAGTAAATCGCCATAGCCAGCGCGCTTGCCTGATAATCAGGAATGCTTCCGTCCGTATATCCCTTTACAAAAAATTGAATTTCTTCTGTTGTCAGTTCTTTACCGTTTTGTTTTTTTACAATAAGATCTACCATTCTCATGATATATCACCTGTCCTTCAATTATGTTCAGTGAATCAATCCCACGATCGCCGCTGTCAGGAAGCTGACGAGCGTTGCCCCGTACAGCAGCTTCAGCCCGAACCGCGCGACGACGTTTCCTTGTTTTTCATGCAGCCCTTTCACCGCACCCGTAATGATTCCGATAGAAGAGAAATTCGCAAATGAGACAAGGAATACAGATACCACTGCCTGAGTATGCGCACTGAAATGGAAATCGCCGGATGAGAGCGTCTGCATCGCCACAAATTCATTCGATACCATTTTCGTCGCCATAATGCTTCCGGCACTCACCGCTTCATTCCACGGAATACCGGTTAAAAACGCGAATGGCGCAAATACATAGCCGAGCAGCGCCTGGAATGTAATGCCGAAGACCGCGTTAAAAACGCCATTGACCAGGGCAATGAGTGCGACAAATCCGATCAGCATCGCCGCTACGACAACGGCGACTCTGAATCCATCCATTATATACTCACCGAGCACTTCGAAAAAGGATTGTTTTTCTTCTTCAGGAACAACGATCAAATCCTCATCTTTGCTGACGGTGTACGGGTTGATGATAGAAGCAATGATAAATCCGCCGAATAAGTTCAGCACAAGCGCCGTCACGACGTATTCAGGCTTCAGCATCATCATGTAAGAACCGACGATTGACATTGAGACCGTCGACATTGCGGATGCGCAAAGCGTGTATAAGCGCTGTTCAGTAAGATAGCCGAGCTGTTTTTTCAAGCTGATAAAAACTTCCGACTGACCCAAAATCGCGGATGCGACAGCGTTGTAAGATTCGATTTTCCCCATTCCGTTCACCTTGCTTAATGCAAGACCGATATACTTCGTGATGAAAGGGAGAACCTTCCAATGCTGCAATATTCCGATTAAAGCGGATATAAAGACGATCGGCAGGAGCACGCTCATGAAGAATGTCGTCTGTTTCGCATTCACAAGTCCGCCGAATACAAAGTTAATCCCTTCTGATGCATATTCCAGCAAGTAGTTAAATCCTTTGGCAAATCCGCCGACAAGAAAATTCCCGATCCCGGTATTGAGGAGAATGTAACCGAGAATCAGCTGCAAAACGAGCATGACGGCGATCGGCCGGATTCTGATTCTTTTTTTGCCGTTGCTGGCGAGCCAGGCAAGACCTAAAAACACAATGATTCCGATAATTCCGATGAAATACTTCATATGTGTTCTCCTTTTTTTGTATTCGCTTACAATTTTTTATGCATCAACAAAGAAAGAGGATTGCGGAAGCTTTCGGCTTCCGCACTGCTGCTTAATAGTCGCTGCTGCCGCTGTCTCCGCCGCTCACGATAGAGACGCCGGCGCTTGCGCCGATCCGGCTTGCGCCCGCAGCAATCATGCTGTCAACATCAGCTTTTGTTCTGATGCCGCCTGATGCTTTGACCCCGATGTCCGGTCCGACTGTTTTTCTCATAAGAGCGATATCTTCAGCCGTTGCCCCGCCTGTAGAGAAACCGGTAGACGTTTTGACGAAGTCTGCGCCCGCGGATACCGCTAAGCGGCATGCGCGCTCTTTTTCTTCATCTGTCAAAAGACATGTTTCAATGATCACTTTGACGAGCGCTTTTTTATCGGCTGCTTCAACCACCGCGCGGATATCAGCCTCAACCGCTTCATCATCGCCGTCTTTTAATGCGCCGATATTGATGACCATGTCAACCTCAGTGGCTCCTTTTGAGATGGCATCCTTCGTTTCAAATGCTTTTGTTTCCGAAGTCGTTGCGCCGAGAGGAAACCCGATAACGGTGCAAACGTCAACTCCCGTACCCTTCAGCTCCTCCGCTGCGAGTTTGACCCAAGTCGGGTTCACACAAACGGAAGCGAATTTATATTCTTTTGCTTCTTTTATCAGTTGTAATATATCCGCTTTTTGTGTATGCGGTTTCAAAGCAGTATGGTCTATTTGACTTGCAATTGACATTGTATGCACTTCCTTTTTCCTAGGATACGTTTAGAATAACCGAATTTTGAACATATGTAAATTGGTAATTGAAATTATGTTCATTAATTGTCACAATTCTTGAACGAGTTTCTTGGCCGTATGCTGATCGGTAATCAACACGTTTGCGTATTTACCTGTCAGGGCACCGTGAATGGCCTTGCATTTTCTGCTACCGCCCGCCACCAAAATGGAACGCTCTTTCATTTTCAAGTCGCTGAGCTCCACTCCGATGGTCCGGCCGTTAATGCTGCTGCTGCAAATCCTGCCTTCCGCGTCAAAAAAGCGCGAACAAATATCGCCGACTCCGCGCGCTTTCAGCAATTGTTTTTCTTCTTCCCGGAAATAGCCGAGTCTGAAAAGCAGCGCCTCATCCCGGACGGTTCCCACCGTAAACAGGGCGATATTGGCTTGTCTGCCCATTTCAATGATCCGCTTAATATGTCTGTCCCGCTCGACCATCTGTTTCACATCGGCGCTGTCAAATATAACAGGCAGCGGCAAATACCTCGGCATGGTCTGAAATGCTTCGGCGAACAGCTGAATTGTCTCAGACGAATACGTATTGACGTTGGAATGGCTGATGCCGCCTTTCAGCTGCACGACTTCAACGCTCTTTACCTGCTTCGGTTCCATACGGCTTGCGATCTGGTACATCGTCGTCCCCCAGCTTACGCCGAGTATATCGCCGTCCTTTACGGTTTTATGCATATAGTCTGCGCCATAGCGGCTTAAGTAATGTGTAATGGCCGGGTAATCGTCACTTGGAGAAAAGACGACGTGCGCCTCAAGCAGCCCGTATTTTTCTTCCAGCTTCGCGCCGAGTTCATCCAAATCCTCAAACGGATCCATGACGCGAATTTGGACATATCCTTTTTCCTTTGCGTACTGAAGCAGCCTTGAAACGGTGGGGCGTGACAGATTAAGCCGCTCGGCGATCTGCTGCTGGCTGTAATCTGATTGATAATATAATTTTGCCGCTTCTATGCTGAGCTGCTGTTTTTCACGATCCATATCGCGCCTCCCCTCTCCGCTTATCATATCACCAAAACACACGGTAAAAAAGCACCCTCTGATGGGGTGCCTATTTTTTCAGCACAAGCTCCTGAATCGCATGCGCTACGCCGTGTTCGTTGTTTGATTTTGTTTCAAAATTTGCAATGTCCCTTACTTCCGGGATGGCATTGGCCATTGCCACACCGCAGCCGGCCCACTGAATCATGGACATGTCGTTGCCGTTATCGCCGATTGCCATGACATCTTTTTGTTCAATGCCAAGTTTTTCAGCCAGCAGCTTGACCGCGTTTCCTTTACTCACTTCAGGGTGAAGAATCTCATGGAAGAACGGCGCGCTTTTGACCATTGTGTATTTTTCCTTGAATGATTCCGGAATGGAAGCGATCGTTTTCTCCAGCTTGTCCGGATCGTCGATGAACATGATTTTCGGAATGAGAATATCCTTCGGCACCTCATCGATCGTGCGGAAATGAAGCGGCACTTTTGTAATGTATGATTCGTATACCGTGTATTCACTGATATCCCGGTTCGGCGTGTACAGATTGGCTGTGTCAAAGTAATGCATCGGGGTATCCAGCTGTAAGCTCAGCTCGTGAAGCGCCTCTAAATCTTCAAAGCCTAATGACTGCTCGGCCACGACACCGTTTGTATACGTATTTTGGACGAGGGCGCCGTTATAAGCAATCACAAAGTCGCCTTCTTCCTGTAAATTCAGCTCTTCCAAATACCGCCGCACGCCGCCGATCGGCCGTCCCGTGCACAGGACGATATTGACCCCTTCCGCTTTGGCGGCATCAAGCGCCCCGCGGACTTCAGCCGTTACTTCATGATGATCGTTTAATAGTGTTCCGTCCATATCTATTGCGATTAACTTGTACATCCTGCATCTCCTTTGTGATCCTTTTCTTCTTATACTTTCATCATATCGTTTTTTCTTTTCAATGAAAAATCAAACGGACGGATTTCTCCGCCTTCTCTTCATATACCGGGCTTGTTTCCGGATACGCGGCCGTCTTTTCCTCTTGTCGGCTTGTTCGCCGTTCTCTGTTTTCTGCTTTAAGAGAATCAGCCCCGCCGCAAAGAAAGGGACAGCCGCTATGTCCAGAAGGGCAAGCTTTATTCCCATCGCTGCGGGAAAGTATGCCCACAATGAACGGCTGTTCCGTCTGATCATGATATATGAAACGATTTCTAACAGGATAAACAGAGCGTTCACCCATAAGTAAATGAGCAGTGCCGCGAATAAAAACAGCAGCAGCGTATTCCGCAGCGTGCCGGAAAACAGAAGAGCGCGCATCATATCAAAGAATGAAAATGACTGCATGCTGCCGTTTACGACATTGGGATTATAAATAGTAAAATGCCCAAACTGGTCTAAAAGCATAAAGAATAACCATAACACTGAAAACCATTGAATGATATGTACGATGACACCCGTCAAAACGAGTCTGTCGGCAGCCTTATTTCGCATGTGCATCCTCCCCGCCGGTTTTTATTCTTGTCATTGTTTTTGTTCCTCCGTATATCTTCCAAATGAGCGTATTATTTTTTCCTCTTTTCAACGTGCTTTTGACGGGATGCGGATGTCCGAGGTATTCAATTTCGATCGTTCCGTCCGTGTTTTGTGATATCACCTTGTAAGCATCTGAGGGCATGTCAACCTCGCCGCGGCCTTTGATGACCTGCTTTGTCAGGACTCTGTCTTTCGTAAACGTGACGGTTTCAGATCTGACCCCGTCCATCGGTCCCGGCTCAAGCCCTGCATCCCATGTCCCGTAATAAAAAGGGGTATCGTCTGCTTTCTTTAGCTGGCAGCCCGTCATCATGACGCATCCGAAAACAAGAATCGGCATGATAAAAATCCGTATATTCCGCAACATGATCACCTTCCTTCGAAGCTTTTTTACGCCTGTAAGTTAGGCGGGTGCCGTGGCACTGTGCAATTGACTACATAGTGTATAAAGACTTCACTAGATAAGGAGAAT
This sequence comes from Bacillus sp. Bwzl_19, assembly GCF_054900515.1. Classification (NCBI taxonomy): domain Bacteria; kingdom Bacillati; phylum Bacillota; class Bacilli; order Caryophanales; family Bacillaceae; genus Bacillus; species Bacillus sp. Bwzl_19. Next base: position 3,556,882 of record NZ_CM142729.1, read on the forward strand.
GATGAATGAACCCATATCAGTACTATACCCCTCCTGCCTATTTCCCTCAGCAGCAGGAATTCGAAGTGAACCGTGTTGAGTATGAGCCGTATCAGCAGGAAGCTTATTATGCGCCCTACCAGCCTGAAGACCGGCAGCCGACGGCTTTAGAACGGAGAGTCGCCCAGCTTGAAAGACAAAACGCTGAGCAAACGAGAGAGCTCACCCGTCTCTCAAATGAAGACCAGCGCCAAAACCGGGAAATCACACGGATGAGCGAGCAGGTCAGACGGCTGAGCCAGGCAATTGAGATCCATTCCCGCCGCTTAAACCGCTTGAATCAGCGCCTGCGCGCGGTTGAAAACAGACTCAATATCCCTTTTCACGCTACAGAAGGCGGCTTCTGAGAAAAAGGGCCGGAATACAAAGCTCGACAGGCCATTCCCGAGCCTTGTATTCCGCTCTGTACATAACAGGTAAATATTTGAATCCCCTGCTTGCATGAATGCCTCCCACATTCTTTCACATGATAAATATGTAAAATCAATCATTCCAGGAGGTTTTCATGATGTACCAAAACCAATACAGCGGAAATCAGCTCCAGCAATGCCGCCAGACAGCACAGCAGCTGATTCAGCAGACACAGCAAAGCAGCCAGCAGTACAAGCAAATGCTTCAGCAGGAACAGCAAAATATTCAAATGCTTCAGCAGATGCTTAACCATGAGCAGCATGCCGTTCATACCATTCAGCAAGCGCTTCAGGGGCATGAAATGGCCATTCAAAAATGTCAGCAGATCGTGAATGTGTGCAATCAGCTGCAGCAGGACGTAAGCGGACACATGCCTTCACCGACCAAACACGAATGTTTCTTCATTCCCGCAAACCCAGCATCACACACCGTTCCAACAGCATTCATACCAGCAGTAGCCCGATCATGCAAATGACAAAGCGCAAGGATATCGGCTTTGTCATTTGTTTTTATCGTTGTTTTGTCAGATCAATGCGATGAGCGGGCTTTCTGCCGAATTTTGCTTCCGCCTCATGTCTTACCGCTTCATACGCTCTTGCTTCGACATTTTGTTTAAACACATCAAGCTGTATCAAATAAGCCGCCCGCACCTTCAGACCGTGGATGATGGAGATGACCCATAAAGGCAGCACGATATACACGCCGGGTGTGCTCGGCAGCACAAAAGCAATTGCTAAAATAATAAAATAGATAAGACCGTATTTCAGCCATTTTTTGTTCTTGGCCCGGTAGCCGATATAGAAAAAGGCCAAGAAAGCGGTGAGCGCAAATGGTACGAGAGTCAGCAGCAGCCACCAGCTGTGCAGCACTTCCCACCAGTTCCCTCTTTTCGTAATCAACATTCATCCCTCCTTTACTACTATAACATGGATAATCAAGGAAGGTTTTCTATAAAAAACATAGACGGAATGAGGTCTTCCTGCTATATTAATAATGATAATCATTATCATTTAATGAGGGGGATCATGATGAAGAAACAATCATGGCTGATCGGCCTGGCACTTCTGCTCGTTTTTGCCTTAAGCGCCTGCAGCGGCGCGAAGGAAAACAGCGGATCAGCATCAGGTAAAGAGAAGACAGACATGCGTACATATCAATCGGCAAAAGGAAATATTGATATACCCGCACACCCGAAGCGGATCGTCACTGACTTTTATGCGGGTGAGCTGCTGTCCGTTGACGCAAATGTCGTCGGGGCGGGCTCATGGGCTTTCAAAAATCCGTTTATCAAAACACAGCTGAAACACATCACGGACGTCGGCAATCCCGTCAATGTGGAGAAAGTGATGCAGCTGAAGCCAGATTTAATCGTACTGATGAAGGATGACCAATACGAGAAACTATCGAAAATCGCGCCAACGATTGTCATTCCTTTTAACACCGCAAAAAATACGAAAGATACGGTCAGCCTATTCGGTGACATTACCGGAGCGAAGGATAAAGCCAAAAGCTTTATGGCAGACTTCAACAAAAAAGCTGAAGCCGATCGAAAGCGGCTCAAAGATGTGATCGGCAAAGATACGACAGTCGGCCTTTATGAAACGACGGACAAAGGCGAGATCTGGATTTTCAATGACAATTCCGGCCGCGGCGGCCAGGCCGTTTATAACGCGCTCGGATTAAAAGCGCCGGCTAAAATTGAAAAAGACATCATCAAATCGGGTGCCATGAAACAGATTTCTCAAGAGGTCATCCCTCAATATGCGGCTGATTATATGTTCATTACCGATTACAATCCGAACGGAGAAAGCAAAACGTTTGAGCGTCTTAAAGAGTCATCCGTTTGGAAAAATCTCGACGCCGTGAAGAACAATCGTGTCTTTATCAACGACTATCACACCTTCTATCCGTATGACCCGATTGCCGTCAGCAAACAGATGGATATCATCACCGACATGCTGATCAAACGGGCTGAAGAAAATAAAAAATAAGAAAACGGCACAGTTATAACACTGTGCCGTTTTGTATGATTCATTTTAATTTTGACTGTACGGAGTCCGGCATATCTTCAAACCTGACTTCTTCCCAGGTCTCGACATACTTTCCTTTCGCCTTCACCTTCAAATACGCGTTCTTCCGAAGTTCTTTACCGGCGAAAAAGGTCACTTCCTCTTTTTTTCCGGACGCATTATATCCGTCTAATGTATACTCAGTACCGCCCGGGCTAAGATGTTTACCATCTCGGTCAATCTGTACATAGACATCTTGCTGGTGAATAAGCGGATTAAATCTGTCTGTAACATCGTTATGAAAAAAGAGAAGCCCGTATATAACGGCAGCGGCCGCCACGACGGCCAGGATTGCCAATGCTTTCTTCATCTTTGCACTCCCCTTACTTGTTCATTTTTTTCAAATAGCTCGACCGCACCGCGAGGAAGAACAGAAGCTGAAAAATGAAAAATCCTCCGATGGTAAGACTGAGCGGTCCCGCTATATCGGAATACCCTTCCACAGCCATTGTTCTCAAGGCAAACAGCGTATGCATGACGGCAATGACAAATGGAAAGAAGAAGAGAATCGCCAGTTGTATCGTCACGCTTTGTGACATTTCACGCTCACTCAGACCGATTTTGGCCAGTGAACGGTAGCGCTCCCGGTCCTCATCCAAATCGGTGAACAGCCTGAAATATAAGAAGCTTGCTGCTGCGACGAAGAAGACGATCGCGATAAACAGGCCGATGAATAAACTCAGACTCGGCAGCTGCACCGTATCATAGTAGGTTCCGGCTTTTGACGCAAAATCAGAATGCACGTCGATATAGTTGCCGTAAATTTCATTTTTCAAGGATTGGCTGAACTCAAGACTGTCTTTCCAATGATCATAGCTGTAGCCGTATAATGACGCTTTATCACCGAGTGATTTGAACTGATCAAAGGTTTGATCGTTCACAGCGATGATGGCATTCAATGAAATCAGCGGTTTTTTGACTTCTTTTACCGACAGTTTTTGGTCAGACGGCTCGCCTTTTTGGTTCAGCAGCTTCAGCTGATCCGGGGCTACGTTTTTGAGATTGCGGTCATACGTGCCCGGGAAATAGACAGCCTCATCATTTTTCAGCCCGTTCAGCTTGACATGGAAGTATTTTGACACGTCCGATTTACTGATCATGTATACAGGCGGAACAGTATCTCCTTCCTGATAGCGAATATAGGAAACATCTATTTTATCTTTCTTATACGCAAAGCCGTGTGATTTCAGTTCATGCTCAATATCTTTCAAATGAGTCTGTTCTTTTGGGTTGTCGCTATAAGAAATATACTCCATCTCATAGGCTGACTCTTCCGCCCCGACGGTCGCTTTGTACATCGCGAGCACGCCCGTCGCCGTAAACGCAACCGCGGAAATAATGCTGACAATAAAGAACAGGCGGGCGTTGTCTTTTAAACGATAGACCAGATCAGAAACCCAAATGACATTTTTCCCGCGCAGATAAAAGGCTTTCCACTTCTTCAGCGCGCGCAGAATCCAGATGCTGCTTTGGCTGAAAAAGAAATACGTGCCGATAACGGTAAGCAGTAAAATGATGAATGGTTCTGTACCGTGGACATTTCCTTTAAGAACCATGCCGTACCCGCCGCACAGGCAGGCGATGCCGAATAAGGACAGAAGCACGGATGGCTTCGGTTCCGGCTTGACCTTATCAGTGCCCTTTATTAATTTGATAACCGTATTTGATCTGACAAAAAGGATCGTGAACTGCGATAAAAGGAAAAATAAAAGCAGAAATCCTCCGGCCGTAATGCCGAGCGCTTTCCAAGGCATGTACAGGGGCAGCGCGTCCATTTCTAAAATATAAGCGCCGACCGTAAAGAACGTTTTCGAAAAAATGACGCCGCCGATAATGCCGGCCGCAATCGACATGACGCCGATGATCATATTTTCCGCAGTAATGAGCTTTCTCAGCTGCCCCGGCGTAATGCCCTGCATAAGCAGGATGCCGAATTCTTTATTTCTCGATTTCAAAAATGCATTAACCGAATACAGAACAAATAAGAAAGAAAAAACAAAGATCATCCATTCCGCGGCGGTTAAGCCTTTTCTGGCAATGTTATTCAAGTAGCCTTCCTTTAAAGCCGGATGAAACAGGAACATCGCAAAGGTAAAGAAAATCAAAACGGAAAAGGCGCTGCTTAAAAAGAATGCAAGATAGGCCCTTTTGTTTCTCGTGACGTTGTTATAAGCGAACTGAAGAAAGGTCATTTGCGTTTCCCCCCAGCATAGACAGCACATCAAGAATTTGTTCATAAAATACTTGGCGGTTTTCCCCGCGGTAAATCTCATTAAACAGTTCGCCGTCTTTTATAAAAATGACGCGGCGGCAGTAGCTTGCCGCAACAGGGTCGTGGGTCACCATCAAAGCCGTGACATGATCATCCTGATTCAGGCTCTGCATCGTTTCCATGACGTCTTTTGACGCTTTGGAATCAAGGTTTCCCGTCGGTTCATCAGCCAGAATGAGTGACGGCTTATGAATGACCGCTCTTGCGATGGCGGCCCGCTGGCGCTGGCCTCCGGATACTTCAAACGTCCGTTTGCTGAGGAGGTTTTCGATTCCGAGCTTTTCCGCGATGGCGTGCAGTTTTTCTTCCATTACAGACGGCGGTTCTTTTTCAAGCGTTAACGGCAGCATGATATTTTCACCGATTGTCAGTGTGTCCAGAAGGTTGAAATCCTGAAACACAAATCCGAGCTGCTTGCGGCGGAAATGAGCGAGCTTTGTCCGCTTCAGCCGATGCGGGTTTTCTCCGTGAATCAGGATATCGCCTGAATCCGGACGGTCGATTGTTGAAATGATATTCAAAAGCGTTGTTTTGCCGGAGCCGGACGGCCCCATCACCGCCGTGAATTCGCCTTCTTCTATTGAAAATGAAATTTGTTTTAAGGCTTGATAGGACACTTGTCCTTTATAGGTTTTATTTATATGTTTGACTTCAAGCATATTCGCCATGAGAATCCTCCTTATGGTTTTATTCTTCTTGATCTCAGCTGCTTTCATGTAATGTCGGGGCGTTCAACACAAAAAATCCCCTTGACGTAAATCCATGTTATCAAGGGGAAACAGAATGAGCTATGTTGTTTTCTTAACGCAGCCTTACATTTTTGTAAGAAATGAAAATCGAACCGATGTCCCTTCACCCGGGGACGAACTGATGTCCACCGTATGATTGAGCTTGCCCGTAATTTCTTTGACGAGATGGAGGCCGATTCCCGTAGATTCTTGGAAACGCCGCCCGTTTTCGCCGGTGTAATACGGATCAAACACCCGCTTGATGTCCTGTGAAGGAATGCCGACACCGTAATCTTTGACTTCAAGCACCGTCCTGTCTTCATCGCGGAAGACATTCAGCTCAAGTCTGTCACTCTTGCCCGCCGAATACTTAACCGCATTTGTGACAACTTGGCCGATCGCGAATTTGAGCCATTTTGCATCGGTATAAATCTGATGATCATCGCGAATATTCATTTTCGGATAGACGCGGTATTGAATAAAAAATCGTTTATAGCTTTGAATGACTGATTGGAGAAGCTCGGATAACGAAACCGCTTCGATTTTAAAATCCCGTTCAAACAGATCAAGCCTTGATGAATATAAAAGCGTCTCCAGCCCGTATTCAATCTGCCGGACTTCTTTTTTAATTTGTTCAAAAACGGGTTCATCCTCTTCCTGAATGATTAAATTAATGACCGACAGCGGCGTCTTTACTTGGTGCACCCATTGATTCATATACGTCACCCGCGCGTCGAGCTTGGCTTCGGTCTCATGGAGCTTCTGGTGCTGCAGCCGTATCAGCTCCATCTGCTTTTCATACAGCTCTGAACAAAACTCTGAAGAACCGAGATGCGGGATGTCCGTCCCTTCCTGTCCCGAGCTGAGCCAAAGATAAACACCGCTGTCTTTGTACCAGCGATAGGCAAGATAGCCCGCCAAAATAAGAAGCTGCACGCCCAATATGTAAAACAGGTGAGAGAAAGAATGAAGACCCGCAAACCAGTAATAAAAGAAGACAAACAGCCCTTGAAGGAGAAAAAGCAGAATCAGCACTGCATGAGACCGGAGAAACAGCTTCATGACAGCGCCCTCAGCTGGTAGCCTTCGCCCCGCACCGATTCAATTGATACAGGCGCATTCAGCTCCCGCAGTTTTTTTCTGAGCCGCGTGATATACACGTTAAGTGTATTATCATCGACGAAAATATCGGTGTCCCATGTTTTTTCCATGAGCCGGTCTCTTCCCGTCACCTTTTCTCCCCGCTCCAGCAGCACTTCCAAGAGCTTGCTTTCTTTTTTAGAAAGCTCGCTTTTTTCATCCTGAAAGCGCAGTTCAAACCGTTCCACAAAGAGCTGCACACCGGCATATTCAAGCACTTTCTCCCCCTGCTTTGCGGCGTACTCCCCGTACGCCCTGCGGATCTGGCTTTTGATTTTCGCCAGCACAATATCATAGGAAAACGGTTTTTCGATATAATCATCTCCGCCGTTTTCAATCGCCATCACCTGATCCATTTCTCCGCTTCTGGCTGAAATAAAAATGATCGGGCTTGTGGAGTGCTGACGGATCTGGCGGCACCAATAATAGCCGTCATAGGACGGCAGATTGATATCAAGCAGCACCACATCAGGCTTTTCCTGTAAAAAAACATCAAGAACAGCCGTAAAATCCGCGGCCGCCACGGTTTGATATCCGTATTTTTCAAGATAATTCCGCAATAGTCCGCGAATGTCTTCACTGTCTTCCACAATCATGATTTTATTCAATCTGAACCACTCCCGTTTCTTACACTGCTGCCATCATCATAATCGTTTCAGGCGTACGGACGCAACACCGCACAAAAAAACCGCCATTCCGGCGGTTTCCGGTCTCATCAGCCGACCTGCTGTTTTACAGCTTTACCGGCTGATCCGAACTCTCTCATTTTGCTTCGCACTGTCTCTTCCACGGCTTCGATGCCGGGGGTCATATAGCTGCGCGGTTCGTACAGATCGCTTTGTTCCTGAAACATGCGGCGTGTTTCGTCTGTCCAGGCTACCATACATTCCGTATTGATATTGATCTTCGCGTGGCCGAGCGTGATGGCTTTTTGGATCTGATCCTGCGGAATTCCGGATGCTCCGTGAAGAACGAGAGGAATGTCGGTCATGCGGGAGATTTCCTCCATTTCCTTAAATCCGAGTTTCGGTTCACCCTGATATTTGCCGTGTACGGAGCCGAGGGCGGCGGCCAGCGCGTCGATATTGGCTGCTTTGACGATCCGCTCACATTCCGTGATATCAGCATAGCGGACTCCGCCGACCAGCCCGTCTTCCATGCCGCCGACCGTGCCGACTTCGGCTTCTACTGACACGCCGTGCTTTGCGGCATAATCGGTGACTTCTTTTGTCATTGCGATATTCTCGTCAATCGGCGCATGGGAGCCGTCAATCATCACTGAGCTGAACCCGGCGTCAATCGCCTGTCTGCAGCGTTCCGCACTGCTTCCGTGATCAAGATGAAGCACGACGGGAACGGTAATCGCCATTTCCTCCATTAACGCGCTGACCATGGCGGCAATCGTTTTAAAGCCGCCTAAATAATCGACCAGCCGATCAGATGCCGCGGCGATGACCGGGGATTGCTCCTTTTGCGCCGCTTGCAGAATCGCTTTTGTCCATTGCAGGCCGTTTATATTAAACTGGCCGACTGCATAATGCTCCCGTTTCGCTTCCGCAAGAAGATGTTTCATGGTGACAAAAGCCATGTTCACGCCTCCTTCATGAAGTATTTTGATACGACGGCTTCCGTTGTTTCTTTTGCCGTTTTGATCGTTTCCTCCGCGGTCAGCTTATAATATTCAGGTCTGAACAGCTCTACGGAGACAACATCATTGAATCCGATTTCTCTTAGTGCTGACAGATGGGCGTCTAAGTCAATTGCCCCCTGCCCCGGCCAGACGCGGTCTTCATCCGTTAAAAAACCGATCGGGAAATCTTCTGTATCGTCAATATGATAGATGAAAATTTTCTTTCCGTCCGCCTGCTTCAGGCTCTCAATATTGGAGCCCATCGCGTGGAAATGAAAGCTGTCAAACACAAGCCCGACATTATCCCGGCCGACAGCCTCCACGATGTCATATGCCTGTTCAAATGTATTGACCGTGCATTGCGGGTGGCCGACAAATTCAAGGGCGATATTTACGCCGTACGGCTCCGCGATATCAGAAAGCTCAGTCAGCACCTTGATGCTGCTCTTTTTGATCTCTTCTTTTAATATTTTCCGCTCTGTCACAAGCGGTACGGCCACCACATATTCCACGCCAAGTGTTTTGCAGGTTTCCATCATGCTTTTGAATTCTGAAATGATCTCCCGATAGCCCTTTTCATCACGATTGTTGAAGAAAACCAATGCGTTCAGTGCAAGCGGCTTAATGTGATGGGTTTGAAAATATTCCGCCAGATCGGCCAGTGAATGGTCTTTTAAGTATTCCGGCAGCTTATCCATTGTGCGGATTTCAATATAATCATAGCCGTGCTTTTCGCACAGCTCTAAATCCTGTTTCAGGTTTGAATTCTCCAACGTTGTCGCTTCATTAAAGCAAAGTTTCATGTCAGCCTCTCCCATCGCGTTTTAGATATGAAGGGAGTCCGGCTGAAGGGCTTTTTGGCCCCGTCCCGCCGAACTCCATACTCAGCTTACGCCATACCTAATTCTTCTTTTAATTTCTTAAGCATGAACCGGCTTGATTCATCCGCTCTTTCTCCGACCCAAGCAAAAACGGCATTCGTCGCAATTCCGTCGAACTTCATCTCCCTCATCTTTTTGAAAATCGTATCAAAATCCACCTCGCCTTGACCGATGTCCAAATGCTGGTGAACCGTTACTTTCGCGTCAGGCGGATTGACGATGTAGCGCAGGCCATGCGCCGCCTTATGATTATAGGTATCTGCAAATAAAACATGTGTGAGGCGGTCGCCGGCTTCGTCAAACATGGTCGCAATATCGCCTTTGCCGTCATCGTAGAAGAATGTATGCGCAGTCGAGTAGACAAGATTGATTCCAATCCTTGTCAAGCGCGCGGATCATATCCATCGCACCTTTGTGCGTCTCGATAAAATCATACGGGTGGGCCTGCAGATTGAGTTTGACGCCTTCTTTTTCAAAGACGGGCAGCAGCTCATCCATGGATTTGATAAATTTTTCTTCACTAGTTAACGGATCATATTTTGAACCGCTGAATTCGCTGTTCATCAAATCCACTTCAAGTTCAACCGCAATTTTGATCGCCCGTTTCCAGTTGCGCACGGCTGCCTGGCGGCGGTCTTCATCAGGGCCTGCCCAGTGGTAAAGCGGAAGGAGAGAGGACAGCTTCACGCCTGTATCCTTTAAAAGGCGCTTCAATTGTTTGATCTTTGCTGAATCGACTTTCGGATATTTATAGAAAGGACAAAAATCCTCACGCGGTGACAGTTCGATATATTCATAACCGAGCTCCGCCGGTTTATAGACCATTTCTTCTAACGTTAAATCATCACGGTACATGGATGGATCCAAGGCCAGTTTCATTTCTTTCACTCCCAATCTATTATTTATTCACAGTCGTAAATGATTGATAGAATGCCGGTTTCTCTTGGAGCGCCACAGGCTCTTTCCGGCCGGATTCCTGAGCTTTTACGCACGCGTCAGTCGTCACGGCGGCGATGTAACCGTCCCATGCCGTCGGACCGCTGACTTCGCCTTTTTTCCGGATCGAATCAATGAAGTCTTGAATTTCCACATCATACGCAGCCACAAATCGGCGCTGCCAATCCATCAGAATATCGGTGCTGAATGTCCCTTCTTTTCTCAAGCTGATGCTGGATGGTTCCGGAAGCTTGATGATGCCGTCTTCTCCGACGATTTCACATTGAATATCGTAGCCGTATTTACAGTTCACATAGATTTCGGCATTGATGACGATACCGCCTTTTGTTTCAATAATGACCATCTGCGGATCTTTCAGATGCGGCAGCGCATTTTTTGATTTCTTCGGATAGATGACCTGTACGGATTCATAGTCGTCATTGACGAGCCAGTGAAGGACATCGATTTCATGAACGAGCGTATCGACAACGGCCATGTCTGTTGAATAATTCGGCGCGACCGTCGGATTGCGGTGCGCACAGTGAATCATCAGCGGCTCTCCGACCACACGGTTGTCGATCGCTTCTTTCAGCTGAACATAACCGCTGTCATATCTGCGCATGAAGCCTACCTGCACCAATCGGCGTCCCGTCTTCATTTCTTCTTCGACGATGCGCATACAGCCTTCTGCCGTTGTCGCGAGCGGCTTTTCACAAAAAACGTATTTGCCGCGCTGAATCGCTTTCAAAACGCTGGACTCGTGAGCCGGGCCCCAGCTTGTCACTAAGACGGCGTCCACATTTTCAGCAGCGAGGAGGCTGTCGTCATCAGGATAAACGGAGGCGTTCAAATTGAAATCCTGAACGGTCTGCTGTGCAGCCTCCTGATTCACATCCGTTACAGCGGTAATTTCCGCGCCGGACAGCTTATTTGTGATGCGGTTGATGTGCTCTTTTCCGATAGCACCGGTTCCGATAACCCCTATACGTAAATTCATTGATCGCCACTCCTTCTGATAATCAAATGATTGTTCTCGTCTTTCTTTTCTCGCTGCCGTCCTGAGGAGCACCGTACAGTTCCTCCTGAATCTGTTCAAGCGACTTGCCGGACGTATTCGGTGCGAAGACAAGCCCGATGACCATACTGGCCGTCACGCATATGAGCAGAATACCTGCCATAACACCGATGCCGAACTGTGTCATGATAACCGGCACAAATAAACTCCAAATTCCGATTGAAATACGGACCAGAAAGAACATGAGCCCTTGTGCCGACGCCCTGTGCTCCGTCGGGAACAGCTCGCTTGCCCACAGCTGGTAGTTCGCCTGCTGGCCGGCTCCGTTATTGATGCCGATCGCGAAGACAAACAAAAGCAGAACCGGAAGCCCCTGAAACGGCAGTAAAAACAGCGACCAGCCGACAACAGCCATAAATGCGCAGATCCCGAACACCGTTTTCCGATATTGATCCGCAAAAGGCATGAAGATACAAGCGACGCCGAGCCCGGTGAAAATAAACAGGGCCATCTGCAGAATGTTAGCCGTATTTGCGGATACGCCGCCGACCTGCTGATAGATGTACGGCATAAAGAATCCCATGACTCCCGCGGCGAGATTCCATATGAGAAACACACCCATTAAAAACAAAATATTCTTAAAAAATTTCGGCTGAAGCAGGTCAAAATAAGATGTTTTTTTCACGGCGGCAGGCCGGTCTTCACTGTTTTTCCAGGCATCTGATTCAGGTAAACGCTTTCTTAGCGTATATGTGATAAGGGCGATCACCAATAGATGCGCAAAAACAATTTTATTTCCTAAAAGCCCAAGGTCACCAACCAGGACCGATAACAGCAGGACCACAACGGCTCCGGCGGCCCATGCCACCTGCGCCACCCCGCAATGCCTCGCCCGGTTTTTCTCAGGGGCGTTTTCCGCGATAATGGTCCATGACGCCGTAATATCCGCGCCTACAGAAATCCCGATAATCGTGTATCCGCATAACAGCATAGGAAAGTTGAATCCAAACAAAACCAAACAAATTCCTAAGGCGTAAACGAGCATACTGTTTGTATAGACCGCTTTCCGTCCGACCTTATCAGCCAAATATCCGCCAAGCAGCGCTCCGATGGCCGCTGATATGGCGTTTGCACTGAAGGCGCCTAGCAATCCGATCTGGCTGTCGGACAGCTTCAAATAGCTGACCCACATGGATAAACCCGCTGACCCTGCCACGATGGAACCTGCATCAATGTAATTTGCTAATGCTGCGGCGATGGTCCTTTTGCTGAAAGCTGATTCCGCCTTGGCACTATTCATATAAGTCCCCCTCTAATTTGCAGGATCAAGCAGTTCTTTGTCGATATACTTTCTCGCAATCAGCGCGTACTCAAGCGGATTGGCGACTGCCGGGTCTTGTTCGGCTTCAATGACGATCCAGCCTGAATAATCATGACGGATGAGCGTTCGGTACACTTCGGTGAAATCGATGCATCCGTCTCCGGGAACCGTAAAAATGCCCTGTAAAAACGACTGCCTGAATGACTTGCCTTCCTTTCTGAACAGCTCCATAATGTCAAACCGCGCATCCTTGAAATGAACGTGTCTGATCCGTTCCATATGCTTATTCAGAATCGTCATGTAATCTCCGTCCGAGATATAAGCATGGCCTGTATCATAAAGCAAATGGACATACCGGGGATCCGTCCCTTCCATCAGCCGGTCAACTTCTCCCGCCGTCTGAACGCCTGTGCCGAGATGATGATGAAAAGTGAGGTCAAGCCCGTGTTCTTCCGCGATTTTCCCAAGGCGGTTCAGGCCTTGGCAAAGCGTATCCCATTCTTCATCTGAGAAGTGCGGTTTTTTCTTAAAAACATCAATGTCCAACCCCTGAACACTGTACGTCTGTTCAGAAACGATGGCGACATCAGCCCCGACTTTTTTCAAATAATCACAGTGTTCTGTAAATTGTTCGGCTGTTTTTTCAATACCGTCTTGAATGATAAAGCTGCTGAACCATTTTCCCGCAATCCGCAAGTTCCGGAGAGCCAGCTCCTTATTCAGGACGGAGGGTTCAGGGAAAAACCCTCCCACTTCCGTACCTTGGAAGCCGGCGACAACAATATCGCTCAACAAATGCTGAAGCGTATTCCCGGCTCCGATTTCCGGCATATCGTCATTGCGCCATCCAATGGGGGCGATGCCCCACAGAATATCTTGTTTGCCCATCGTGATGCCTCCCCTCTAGTACTGCTTCGCAGACTTCAGCTTCGTCTCTTTCGCTTCGTATGCCCGTTGGACGCTTTCCTGCTCAGACACTTCCGCCACGCCGACATGCCACCAGCTGTCATAGCCGTCTGTCATCGTTTTCGGCAGAACCTTCATCTCAATTAACGTGGATACGTCCTGCGTTTTCGCATCTTCAAGCGCCGCTTTCAGCTCTTCAACCGTATTGGCTCTGTATGTTTTGGCGCCGTATCCCTCTGCCACCTTCGCGTAATCAATGTTTAAAATCTGATTGTCCTCTGTGCGGAACTCACAGAAATAACTGCCGCTGCCGTGATCCATTTGCAGGTTGTTGATACAGCCGAATCCGGAGTTATCAAAAAGCAGGACATTGATTTTTTTGTTATATTGAAGCGCCGTAATCAGCTCTGAATGCAGCATCAGAAAACTTCCGTCGCCGACGAGTGAATAGACTTCTTTGTCCGGATGGGCCAGCTTGAGGCCGAGCGTGCCTGATACCTCATATCCCATGCAGGAATAGCCGTACTCCAGATGGTACGTATTCGGGACATTGGAATGCCACAGACGCTGCAAATCTCCCGGAAGAGACCCCGCCGAACTGATGACGATACTGTCTTCAGGAATCGTGTCATTGATCGTCAGAAGCGCCGTTGTTTGCGGCAGCTCAGTCTTGAGCGCGTCGGCATACTCGTTTAACACGTCCTGTGAAAAATGATTCTTAATTTCCGGTTTGAACGCGTCACGTGTAAAAGTGACTTTGCCGAGCCGGTCCCGTTCAGCCAGCCATTCATCCTTCCAGTCTTTAATCGCCGTGCCGAATGCGCTTTTATATCCGTCCAATAAGCCGTGCAGCCTGCCGAGCGTCACTTTCGCATCGGCTACGACCTGAAACGCGTCAAGCTTATAAGCCTGCATGCGGCTGACATTGATATTCAAGAATGCTGCTTTTTCAAAATCAAACGCCGTTTTGGAGGATGTCGCAAAGTCCGTGTACCGTGTACCGACACCGATGATAAGATCAGCCTGGCGGGCGGCTTTGTTTGCGGCAAGTGTGCCCGTGATGCCCATGCCGCCCAGATTGTTGGCGAAGTCAGCTTCAACCGTTGACTTACCGGCCTGCGTTTCCACAAGAGGAATGCCGTATGTTTCAGAAAGCGCGATCAATTCCTCACGCGCGCCGGAATACTTCGCGCCGCCGCCCACTAAAATGACGGGGCGGCTGCTCTCTTTAATTCTTTCCGCGGCGCCTTTCAGCTCACGCTCGCTCGGCTGCATACGATCAATATAATGAACGCGTTTTTCAAAGAAGCTTTCATCAAAATCATACGCTTCTCCCTCTACATCCTGAGAAATGCAGATTGTCGCCGGACCCGCTTTTGCCGGATCCGTCATTACTTCAAATGCCCGGATTAAGCTGCTCATCAGCTGCTCGGGGCGGGTAATGCGGTCCCAATAGCGTGACACGGGCTTTAACGCATCGTTTGTCGTGACGGCGGCACTGTATTCCTGCTCCACCTGCTGAAGCACCGGATCAGGCTGCCTCGTCGCAAAGGTATCGGCCGGAAGCAGCAGCACCGGAATATTGTTAGCCAGAGCCGTGCCCGCGGCAGCCGTCAAATTTGCGGCACCCGGCCCGACCGATGTTGATACCGCGTAAATTTTTCTTCTCAGCATTTGCTTGCTGTATGCCATCGCGGCATGCGCCATGCCTTGTTCGTTTTTGCCTTGATAGACTTTCAGGTGCCCGGCGTCCTGCTCAAGCGCCTGCCCGATCCCCAACACATTTCCGTGGCCGAAAATCGTGAAGATGCCTTCAACGAACGGCTCTTCTTTTCCGTCAATATGAATGTACTGCCGGTTTAAAAATTTAATCAGCGCTTGTGCTGTCGTTAAGCGAATTGTCTTGCCCACAAACGATCCCACCTTTTATCGTTCTATTTACCATTCAGACTGTGCTGTGCTTCAATCAGTTCGATGATTTCATCGGCAGCCGGCATTGCTTCTGAGGAGCTGTGTTTGCTGACGACGATGGAAGCGGAAGCGCTCCCGTATTTTAATGCCGTTTCAATATCCCGGCCGCTGACAAGTCCGTAGATGAAGGCGGACGCGTAGGAATCACCCGCTCCGAACGTCTTCAGCACCTTTGTTTGATAGGCATGCGCCCGGAAGATTTCTCCCGATCTGCTGTATGCGTATGATCCGTCAACGCCGTGCTTGATGACGATAAGGTCAGCGGAATGCGCAAACAAATGGCGGACGGTTTCATCGTTATTTCCGCCGCTGCGGTTCTCCATCACGTCAAATTCGTCACGCGTCCCGATGACGATATCGGATTGTTCCGCCACCAGCGTGTAGTACACGGCTGTTTCTTCTGCCGATTGCCATGTATACGGGCGATAGTCGAGCTCAAAAACGACTTTTACGTCATGTTTTTTTGCGGTATGCACCGCTTTTAAGACGGCTTCGCGCGACGGGCTTTTCGCAAGCGCCGTCCCAGAAACGAGCAGCATTTTCGCGTTTGCGATATAGCCTTCATTGACTTCGGACGGCTCAAGATACAAATCCGCCACGTCATCCCGGTACATGAGAATGCTGCACTCTTCAGGACTGAGAATTTCCGTAAAAGCGAGTCCGGCTTTATGCCCGTCTCTGTCAACGACCATTTGTGACGTATCAACGCCCTTTTCCTTCATATAGGAAACGATGAATCTGCCGTGCTGATCGTCCGGGATTTTGCCGATAAAACCGGTTTTTAATCCAAGCTTGGCGCTGCCGATCGCAATATTTGCCGGAGAGCCGCCGACATATTTAGAAAACGTCATCGTTTCTTCCATCGGGCGATTGTATTCCGCCGCGTTCAAATCAATACACGCGCGTCCGATCGCGACAATATCAAACTCTCTTTCTTCATTAAACGTATATTTCATCGTTATCTGCCACTCCTCACTTGTTAGCGTTCCAGAATCCACTCATGGGCCGGATCATTATGAAACTTCCATTTGCGTGTCGGTCCCGCCATTACATTCAGGTAGTAAGAGGTATACCCATCCGGAACACCAACCGGGTGATAGCCCGCCGGCACGATGACAACGTTTTCATTTTCTGCGGTCATCGTCTCGTCAATCGAACGGTCGTCCGTGTATACACGCTGGAAGACAAAACCCTGCGGCGGGTCCATTTCATGGTAATAAGTTTCTTCTAAGAAGGATTCAGCCGGCAGATTGTCTTGGTCATGTTTGTGCGGCGGGTAGCTCGACCAGTTGCCGCTGTCCGTGTAAACTTCAACAACGAGAAGGCTGTTTGCCGATGGATCTGAATCGGGGAGAATGTTATGAACGGTTCGTTTGTTTGCCAGCTTGCCGCGATGTTCCACACCGTTGTCTTCCGCTTTTATCAGCTTTGTCGGAAGCTGGTGTTCGGACGGAGAGTAGCACAGCGCAACCCTCGCCCCGCTGACAGCTGTGATCTCAAAAGAGCGGTCATTAGACACATAAACGCTGTCCGTCGGTTTTCTTTCAAATACGCTTTCACGGGTGCCGATGCTTTCAAATGTCTGTTCATGATCAGTGACGGTGATGTTTCCCGTTACCGCAACAATGCAGCACTCCGTCTTTTTCAAATCTTCTGTATATGTTGAGCCGGGAGCGAGGTCGACGACTTTAAATCCGACGTATTTGAGGTCTGAATTAGATGAAGTGACTTCATGTATGATGTTCACGCCTTGAGAAATCTCATCGGCCTTCGGTTTTCGCAGCAAATGACTCATGTTTATTCCTCCTTAATTGATGGTAAAAGGAAACCCGGACGTGATATCAAAGCCGTCCGGGCCGGCTGTCAGATCAATTGAAATCAGGAGACGGGTATCGTGCCGTCACGACTTTTTTGCGTGTATAGAAGTCGACGCTGTCTTTTCCGTTTGCGTGCAATGTGCCGAAGAAAGAAGACTTCCAGCCCGAGAATGGGAAGAATGCCATCGGCGCCGGCACGCCTAAATTGATGCCGAGCATTCCCGCATCTATATTCTCACGGAAGTAGCGGATTGCGTTCGCATTTGAAGTGAACAGGCACGCGCCGTTCGCAAATTCAGACTGGTTGGCGATGTCAACCGCTTCTTTTAGGTTTTTCACGCGGATGACCGACAGAACGGGCGCAAAAATTTCATCTTTCCAGATCGTCATATCCGTCGTTACGTTATCAAAAATCGTCGGTCCGACGAAATAGCCGTCTTCCGTTACGTTTTCACGGCCGTCACAAAGGAGTCTCGCTCCTTCCTCGATGCCTTTTTCAATATAGCTGTGCGTGCGCTTTTTGTTGTCCTCGCGGATGACCGGGCCTAAGAACACGCCGTCATCCAGTCCGTTTCCGAGCTTGATGTCTGCGGCCTTTTCCTGCAATTTCGCCATAAACTCATCGGCGATTCCCTCTTCAACCGTCACAACCGCACATGCCATGCATCGCTCGCCAGCAGAACCGAATGCCGCACCGATAATATTTGTGACCGTATCTTCAAGATGGGCGTCATTCAGCACGATCGTATGGTTTTTCGCACCCGTTAACGCCTGAACGCGCTTCAGATGTTCGCTCCCTTTTTTGAAGACATACTCGCCGACAGGTTTTGAACCGACGAATGAGATGGCTTTAATATCAGGATGCTCAAGAATGCCGTTTACCACATCATGCGCGCCGTGCACGACATTGAAGACGCCTTTTGGCAGCCCGGCCTGTTCAAACAGCTCTGCCAGTTTTTCCGTTAACAGCGGCGTGCGCTCAGACGGCTTCAGAATGAACGTATTTCCTAAAGAAATCGCCATCGGGAACATCCAGCACGGAACCATCATCGGGAAGTTGAACGGTGCGATACCGCCGACGACCCCGATCGGATAACGGTAGTTCGCCGCTTCTACATCCGTTGCGATAGAGGCGAGTGAATCGCCCATCATGAGTGACGGCGCGCCCGCTGCGAATTCAACGTTTTCAATTCCGCGTCCCACTTCGCCGAGTGCTTCTGTCGTGTTTTTACCGTTTTCCAAAGTGATCAGACGGGCAAGCTCTTCTTTGTTCTGCTGGAGAAGCTGCTGATAGTTAAATAGAATTCTCGCACGGCGCGGCACTGCCGTCTTTGACCATGTTTTAAACGCTTCCGACGCTGACCGGACGGCGTATTCCACATCCTCCCGCGTAGAAATCGGAACTTGGCACATCACTTCTTTTGTAGCCGGATTGACAACGTCTTCATATTGATCTGTCTTACTTTCAACCCATTCACCATTGATGTAGTTTTTCAGTTTTCTGATCTCTGCCATTCTCATTGCCTCCTTAAATAGTAAACATCCTGTTCAGCCGGGTGATAACGGATGAATATATTCATCTTTTACATACAAAAGACATGAATTAAACGCTTACAAATGCTAAAATGATGGTGATTCCCAATCTTCCCGTGTAAAAGTTGGTCATGTACCGGAAAAAGCAAGCGGTTACACCTTTCACTTTTGATTTTACAGGTTATATTTTGGTCATTTCTTGGTTACATTTTAAGCCCAACACACCTTCAAGTCAATCTAAAAAATCAAAATTTTTTCATTATTTTTATTATACTTTTTTTGAGCCGGGAAACAGGAACTTGGAGAACGATGTCGAATCGTACGGGATGATCCATCTTTTTTATCATTTGTTAAGTAACTATTGATTAACTCTTGGTGTTTATTATATATTTTAATTACTTTAAGAATTCTAGAAGGAGTTTTTTTATGAAACTGATGCGGATTCAGGAGATGGAAGAATACATTCTCAAACACGGAGCCACTTCGCTGGATGAGCTGTGCGAGGTATTCAACGTCTCTAAAAACACGGTCAGACGGGATATTAATAAGCTTGCGGAAAAAGGGGTTATTAAAAAGGTATACGGCGGTGTGACATCAGCCGAAAAATCTGTGCTCGTCCCTTTTGAAAACCGCACTATTCAACATCAGGATGAAAAAATCAAAATCGCCCGCTATGCGTCACGGTTTATCGAGGATCACGATCTTGTGTTTATTGATTCCGGCACGACGACCAAATCGATGCTGGAGACCCTTGACCCCGATAAGAATGTGACGGTTTTGACGAACAGTCTTGATATTATTAACGCCGCTTCATCCATGAAAAATATCGACCTGATCATCATCGGCAATAACTACAAGCGGAAGACAAGGTCGTTTGTCGGCATTGATGATCCGAGCACACTCAATAAATACAACATTAACAAAGCGTTCATGTCCGCTACCGGGACAACGATCACACATGGCCTGACGAATTCCGACTTACTGGAATACGAGGTGAAAAAGAAAATTTCTGAAAAGGCGAACGAAGTGTATCTGCTCGCGGATCATTCTAAATTCGGCAAATCCACGCTTCTGACATACGCGCCTTTCGACCGTCTTCACAGCATCGTCACTTCTCAGCAGCTTGATGAGGAATATACGAAGTATTGCCAAGAGCACCAAATCGACATTCACTTGGCATAGCGTTATAGTTAATAGAGTACGCTGCCGTCATTTTCCGGCAGGCGCTAGATATTCTATTGTTTCAGGAGGCGAAAACATGAGCAAAGTAACAATCGGCAAAACTGACTTAAAGGTATTTCCGATCGGTTTGGGAACAAATGCGGTCGGCGGGCACAATCTCTATCCGAATCTGAATGAAGAAACGGGAAAAGAATTGGTTCGTGAAGCGATTAAAAGCGGCGTTACCATGTTAGATACCGCCTATATTTACGGTGTGGGCCGTTCTGAAGAATTAATCGGCGAGGTGCTGAAAGAGTTTAACCGTGAGGATGTCTTCATCGCCACAAAAGCCGCGCACAGGAAAGAAGGCGATGACTTCGTTTTCGACAACTCACTGGCCTTTTTGAAACAATCAGTCGAAGACAGCCTGAAACGCCTGCAGACTGATTACATTGATTTATTCTACATCCATTTCCCGGATGAGGACACTCCGAAGGACGAAGCCGTGCAAGCCTTGAATGAGCTGAAAAAAGAAGGGAAAATCCGTTCCATCGGCGTCTCCAATTTCTCTCTGGAGCAGCTGAAAGAAGCCAATAAAGACGGCTTAGTCGATGTGATTCAAGGGGAATACAACCTGCTGAACCGTGAGGCTGAAAAGACGTTCTTCCCTTATACGACAGAACACAATATTTCATTCATTCCGTACTTCCCGCTCGTTTCCGGACTGCTGGCCGGCAAATACGACGAGAACACAACCTTCCCTGAAGGCGATCTGCGTAATGATCAGACTCATTTCCAAGGGGAGCAGTTTAAAGAAAACATCAAAAAAGTCAACCAGCTCAAACCGATTGCCGAAAAGCACAATGCTGACACGGCGCATATCGTGCTTGCCAGGTATTTGGCGAGACCTGAAATCGACATCCTGATTCCGGGCGCCAAACGCGCGGATCAACTAAAAGACAACATGAAAGCAGCCTCCATTACGCTTTCTGCTGAAGAAATCGCGTTTATCGACAAGCTGTTTTCATAAGAAAAACACGCCTTTTAAAGGGCGTGTTTTTTTATGTTTATATTTTTTTTCACAGGGGAATGAAATAGTTATCTAAATAAACTATTATGCGTTCCAAAAGATGAGGAGGATCATCTGTGAAGAAAAACACCAAAAAATACCTGATTTACTTTTTCGGAGCATTAGGTGGGCTGCTTTACGGTTATGACACCGGCGTGATTTCAGGGGCTTTGCTATTTATCAACAAAGATATTCCTTTGAACACGCTGACTGAGGGATTGGTCGTCAGCATGCTGCTGCTCGGTGCGATTTTCGGGTCCGCGTTAAGCGGGACATGCTCTGACCGATGGGGCAGGAGAAAAGTCGTTTTCGTCCTTTCACTCATATTTATTTTCGGTGCGCTTGCCTGCGCGGCTTCGCAAACCGTCACTATGCTGATCATCTCCCGTGTCATTCTCGGGTTAGCCGTCGGCGGTTCAACGGCGCTTGTTCCCGTTTATCTTTCTGAGATGGCTCCGACGAAAATACGCGGAACGCTCGGCACATTGAATAACTTAATGATTGTGACCGGAATTTTACTCGCATATATTGTGAATTACATATTCACCCCATTTGAAGCTTGGCGCTGGATGGTAGGTCTCGCCGCAGTACCGGCGGCGCTATTATTAATCGGAATCGCGTTTATGCCGGAATCTCCGAGATGGCTCGTCAAACGCGGCCGTGAACAGGAAGCCAGAAAAGTCATGGAAATGACGCACGACAAAGAGGATATCGCCGTTGAATTGGCGGAGATGAAACAAGGAGAAGCCGAGAAAAAAGAATCGACACTCGGCTTGCTGAAAGCAAAATGGATCCGTCCTATGCTGCTGATCGGAATCGGCCTTGCCATCTTCCAGCAGGCGGTCGGTATCAACACGGTAATTTACTATGCGCCGACCATCTTTACGAAGGCCGGACTCGGCACTTCGGCGTCCGTTCTCGGCACGATGGGCATCGGTGTCTTAAACGTCATCATGTGTATCACCGCCATGATCTTAATTGACCGGATCGGCCGGAAAAAACTGCTGATGTGGGGAAGTGTCGGCATCACCTTGAGCCTGGCGTCACTATCAGCCATTCTCCTTCTCGCCGGCCTGTCAGCTTCAACAGCTTGGCTGACCGTCCTGTTTCTCGGAATCTATATCGTCTTTTACCAGGCGACATGGGGTCCCGTCGTATGGGTCCTGATGCCGGAGCTGTTCCCGTCAAATGCACGCGGAGCCGCAACTGGATTTACGACATTGATTCTGTCGGCAACCAATCTGGTCGTTTCACTGATATTCCCGCTTATGCTGAGCGCGATGGGCATCGGCTGGGTATTCGGAATTTTCTCAGTCATCTGCCTTACATCCTTCTTCTTCGCCGCTTACATCGTTCCGGAAACGAAGGGCAGAAGTTTAGAAGAAATCGAAACGCACTTGAAAAAACGTTTCTCCTTAAAGAAGCGCAGCAAACAAAATCAAATTCTTAAACAGCGCACGCTGTAATCAAAAAAGGAATCGCCCCCGATGGGCGATTCCTTTTTGGCGTCATACCATGACTTTGCAAATATCATTCGTAAACTCTACCGGATCGTGGATCGGCAGCCCTTCAATCAGAAGGGCCTGATTGTAGAGAAGGTTTGTGTATAATGCAAGCTTTTCCCGATCTTGTCCGTGCGCGTTCTTTAACGTCTCAAACACTTCGTGATTCGGGTTGATTTCCAGCACTTTTTCCGCTTTGACCTGCTGGCTGTCAGGCATGGCGTTTAACACTTTCTCCATTTCGATCGTCACTTCGCCGTCTGTCGCAAAGCATACCGGATGGGATTTTAAGCGCTTCGATGCTCTGACGTTCTTCACTTTATCCGCAAGAATCTCTTTCATGCTTTCGAACAGGTCTTTATATTCGTTTTCTTCGGCCTCGGTCTGCTTTTCATCTTCATCAGCGTCGATGCCTAAGTCCGCGCTTGATACGGATTTGAACTCTTTTTCCTCGTAGCTTGTCAGCATTTTGATCGCGAATTCATCAATATCTTCCGTGAAATATAAAATTTCGTAGCCTTTGTCCGCCACCATTTCAGTTTGCGGCAGCTTTTCAATCCGCTCATATGAATCGCCGGACGCGTAATAGATATATTTTTGATCCTCAGGCATTCTGGACACATATTCATCCAGTGTGACGAGTTTTTTCTCCTTAGATGAATAGAAGAGAAGCAGGTCTTTTAATACGTCTTTATTCGCGCCGAAATCATTATAGACGCCGAATTTCAGCTGTCTGCCGAAAGATTCATAGAAAGATTCGTATTTTTCCCTTTTGTTCTTCAGCAGGCTCTTCAGCTCAGCTTTGATTTTTTTATTGATATTTTTCGCAATCAGCTTCAGCTGGCGGTCATGCTGCAGCATTTCTCTGGAAATGTTCAGCGACAGATCCTCAGAATCGACCATGCCTTTTACAAAGCTGAAATGGTCCGGAAGCAGGTCGGCGCATTTGTTCATGATCAGCACGCCGTTGGAATACAGCTCCAATCCTTTTTCGAATTCCTTCGTATAATAGTCAAACGGCATGTTTTCCGGAATAAACAAAATCGAATTGTAGCGCACCGCTCCGTCTACGCTGATATGCACGTGAGTCAGCGGTTTATCAAAGCCGTAATGCTTCTCGGCGTAAAAAGCCTCGTAATCTTCATCCGTCAGCTCGCTTTTGTTTTTTCTCCAGATCGGCACCATGCTGTTGACCGTCTGTTCTTCCTGAACCTCTTCAAACTCGTTCTCGCTGCCCTCTTTCGGCTTGTTGACCGTCTCTTCCATTTTGATCGGGTAGCGGATAAAGTCGGAGTACTTTTTCACGATCGCTTTGATGCGGTAGTTTTCTAAAAACTCATCATAGCTTTCATCTTCTGTGTTTTCTTTTATTTTCAGGGTGATTTCGGTTCCGACGGTTTCCTTGTCACACGGCGCGACCGTGTAGCCGGCAGCCCCTTCCGACTCCCATACATACGCCTCGTCACTGCCGAGCGCCTTACTTTTCACCGTGACTTTATCAGCCACCATAAACGCCGCATAAAATCCGACGCCGAACTGACCGATAATGTCATGGCCGTCTTTCGCGTCGTTTTCTTCCTTGAAAGCGAGTGAACCGCTTTTCGCAATCGTTCCGAGATGCTGTTCAAGCTCGTCTTTTGTCATTCCGATACCGGTATCTGTGACAGTGAGGGTTCTTCCTTCTTTATCCGCCGTCACTTTTATGTAGTAATTGTCTTGATCAAATGTTAACGAATCATCGGTTAACGCCTTGTAATAGATTTTGTCAATCGCATCGCTCGCGTTGGAAATTAACTCTCTGAGAAAAATTTCCTTCTGCGTGTAAATGGAGTTAATCATCATGTCCAGCAAACGCTTGGATTCTGCTTTAAACTTTTTTTTCCGCAATTCAGATCTCTCCTTTAATTATGCTTTGATGTTATGTAAAATCTTTTCAGCATCTATTTATCATATTCAATGACTTCTGTCAATCTATTGCAATATGATTGTCGGCTGAGTCTCCATATTAATAATTTAACATAAAACACAATAATTGGTTTGTTTTTAATCACCCGGTTCTATGTTTACTCCTTCACATAACGGGAAAAAGTCAAAGAAAAAAAGAGAATGCAGCATGGGAAGATTATCCGGAAAAACCGCAATCATCACAGGAGCCGCAACAGGCATCGGGCAGGCGACGGCACGGGTTTTCGCCGATGAAGGCGCCCGCGTGATCTGCGGTGACATCAATGAAAGCGAGCTGAATGAAACCGTCCGCGCCATCACAAAAAACGGCGGAGAAGCAGAGGCTTTTCACCTTGATGTATCAGACGAAGAAAACGTAAAGTCTTTTGCAGACGGTATTCAGCAGAAGTACGGAACAATTGATATTCTTTTTAACAATGCCGGTGTTGACCAAGAGGGCGGCAAAGTCCATGAGTACCCGGTCGAGCTGTTTGACCGGATCATCGCCGTCGATCTGCGCGGCACATTTCTTTGCAGCAAATATCTGATTCCGCTCATGCTTGAAAAAGGAGGCTCCATCATCAACACCTCCTCCATGTCCGGCCGGGCCGCAGACCTTGACCGTTCAGGCTATAACGCCGCAAAAGGCGGTATCACGAACCTGACAAAAGCGAGATTACGCCAGAAGCGGCATCCGCGTCAATTCCTTATCGCCGGGCACGATTGAAACACCGCTCATTGATAAACTGGCAGGCACTAAAGAAGACGAAATGGGTGAGGCTTTCCGTGAAGCCAACAAATGGATCACACCGCTCGGCCGGCTCGGAAAACCGGAAGAAATGGCGGCCGTCGCACTTTTCCTTGCTTCAGACGACAGCTCGTACGTCACGGGAGAAGACATCACCGCTGACGGCGGCATCATGGCATACACTTGGCCGGGAAAAATGCTGATTGATAAGAAGTGGAAGGAAGAGACGGAGTGACGAGTGGAAGAACAAGCTGAGGGCTGGTTACTTAAACCAGCCCTTTTCCTTTGATCGGGTTATTGCTTCAATTCGATTTTTTACTTCTAATTTATCCAGGATCATCGAAACATAATTGCGGACTGTGCCGCTTTTGATGCTGAGGGCGTTTGCGATTTCTTTTGTGTTTTTTCCGTCTGCGACGAGCTCAAGCACCGCTTTTTCCCGTTCGGTCAGCGGGTTTTCTTCACCATAGATGTCCTCCATTAATTCAGGTGCGTAGACGCGTCTTCCTTTCATGACGCTGCGGATGGCGCTGACGAGCTCCTCGCTTGGGCTGTCCTTGAGCATGTAACCGCTGACGCCTGCTTTTAGCGCCCGCTGAAAATAGCCGGAGCGGGCAAAGGTCGTTAAAATGATGATTTTCACATCACTGTCCTTGAGCTTTTCCGCCGCCTCAAGACCTGATACCCCGGGCATTTCAATATCCATCAGACAGATGTCAGGAGCATGTTTTTCCACGAAATCGATGGCATCCTGGCCGCTTGTGCCTTTGCCGACAACCGTCATATCCTCTTCTAAATTCAACAGCGAACCGAGTGCGCCGAGCAGCATTTGCTGATCCTCGGCAATGAAGATGTTGATCATCTGCCACCATCCTTTTCTTTTGATTTTGAATCATTCGGGATTCTCATGGTCAGCTTTGTTCCGGCAGCTGTATCGATGGCTAAACTGCCATTCGCGAATTCAAGCCGTTCTCTCATTCCAAGCAGGCCGTGCCCCTTTGAAAAAAAGCGGTCTTCTCTGCATTGGAAGCTGCCGTCGTCTTCTACCGTAATGACAACCTCTTTCGAAAGCTGCTGAATGGTGATGCGGCAAAATTTAGCGCCGCTGTGTTTCACGACATTGGTGACAGCTTCTTTAATACACATGCTGACGATATTTTCGTTCAGCAGGGAAATATTTTTTGGCGCTTCTTTTTCTTCGTACACAAAGTCAATTCCCGCTGCTTCAAGTATTTGCCGAACATTGCCGAGCTCATCCTTCAATCGGATGCCTTTCATCGACGAGACAATTTGTCTGACCTCATTTAAGGAGGTGCGGGCCGTCTGCTGAACGCTTTTCAGCTCAGCGCGGGCCTGTTCAGGATCCTTGTATATCAGCTTTCGGGCAAGATCGCTTTTTAGTCCGATTAAGGAGAGCTTTTGTCCAAGTGTATCGTGGAGGTCTCGGGCGATGCGCTGCCTTTCTTCCAGCTTCACAAGATCCGCGATCCGTTCATTTGCATATTCTAATTTCTCTTCAAGGCGTTCTCGTTCCTTCCTGCTTCGAATGCTGAGCGGGAGCAAGATGGCACTGATCAGTGTAATGACGATAAACGGAATTTGAGTCAGAAACCACCCTTTTTTCAGAACAAGGCTGAAGTTGACGGCAATCGCCGCACTGATGATATGAATGTAATATAAGATGTAAAAAGGAACTTTCTCTCGGATATGGCCGATGAAGTAGGCAATAAAGAAGGCAAAATAAATATAACTGAACAGCATGACTGAGCCGGTCGAAATACCGATCAGAAGAAACGCCCATAAATAAAGCGGCCAGCCTTTTGCAACAAATGCGAAGCGATATGCGCCGAAGAAAACAAGGGTGAAAATGACGCCGGCAACCATCACAAAGGTAGAAGAGCTTTTAAAAATAAAGTAAAAAGGCAGAATGAAAAAAATCGTCCATATATAAGGAGAAATCCCGCTCAGTTTTTGAAATTTAAAATACTTCTTCATCCTTGTGCCACCTTCTGCTGCTTATGTCTACCATCACTTTACCAAAACAACGCCTTCATTGCATCCTCACTCATAAAGCGACGGCCCTTTCTAATAAGAGAAAGAGCCGCGTGCCATATCAGGCATTTTTCTTTAAAGGTTTTTCCGGCGCCTGCCGGGGCGGCGGTGTTTTCCGCGCCTCCCGAAACGTGACAAACTGCTTTTCGTCCTCATCCCACAGACGAAATTTCATGGATTCAAGACTTGTTTTAAGCGTAATGGTCGGTACATTTTTTAAAGGTTCATGCCCCTCATGAGCCGCTTCCAGCTTGTAATTCGGCACCTTTGGGCTTAGATGGTGGACATGATGGTAGCCGATATTGCCTGTCAGCCATTGCAAAAGCTTCGGCAGCTTGTAAAAGGAGCTTCCTTCTACAGCGGCCTGCACATAGTTCCAATGCTCATCGGCTTCAAAATAAGAGTCTTCAAACGTATGCTGTACATAAAAGAGCCAGACGCCGATTGACCCCGAAATAAGGAAAATCGGACCTTGAACAAGCAAAAAGTTTTCCCACCCGACAAGCAGGCACGCTGCGGCAGCCAATATGACAATAGCCGCGTTCGTGAAATACGTGTTCCAGCGCTCCTTGCGGCGGGCGCCTTTTACATTGAAACGGTTTTGAATAAGAAATACATAAATCGGCCCGAGAATAAACATAATAAACGGATTGCGATAAAGTCTGTAGCGTACTTTTGTCCAGGCTGACGCTTCGTTATATTCTTTGACAGTCATCATCCAAATATCGCCGGTGCCCCGTTTATCTAAATTGCTGCTTGTCGCATGATGAATGGAGTGGCTGCGCTGCCATTGAAGGTACGGAAATAGTGTCAGCACACCTGAAATGAACCCGAACAGCCGGTTCAGCCGCTTTTGTTTGAAAAAGGATTGATGGCAGCAGTCGTGGAAAATGATAAATATTCTTGTCAAAAAGCCCGCTGCAATAACAGTAAAGGCGAGGGTCAGGAGATAGGAGACATTGAGGCTGAAGTAAGCAAGAAACCAAAGGCCAAAGAACGGCACAAACGTATTGAAAAGCTGAATGACACTATGCTTTGTATCGGCACCGGAAAATGCAGCAACCTGCTTTTTCAAAGATGCTTGTTTTTGAGTTGCGGTGTGATTGGTCATACATGTCATTTCCCTTCTTTTTCATTATGATTCCAAGTATACCGAGGCGCTCGACGAGCTTGTAGTAGCAGGCATCATGCCCCGAATATGACATTTGTCATGTTTGGCGGCAGAATGCTGATCAGACGTCATATAGAGCGGTTACTTTTTTTGCAAGGGATTAAAACTAGACTGATAAAGAAAAGACGATTTCTTATCCAAGAAAACCGTAAAAAAGAACTCCGCCTGTTTCGGGAGTTCTTTTTTTCATCCTATTCACAGCAAAATCACACGGTACTTCTTCACATCCAAAAACTGCAGAAATTCCCGGGCCAGCACGTCCGGCGCGTGGTCTTTTCCTTCATGAAGACGGTATTGAATCAGGCCGACGAGCATGGATGCGACATAGTATGCGTATAGCTTTTTGCCCGCCTGAATATGCAGAGGCTGATGAAGATAAAACGATTGCAGTGCTCTGAAGATCTCCGGGATGACGTCAGGCACTCCGGAACCCTCTCTCAGAAAATGGACGAGCGGCATGCCTTCCGACAGTGCGGAAAAAAGACGGACGAGCGCCGCTTCCGCTTCTTCCATAGAGCAATCGGCAGGCTCTCCTTTTACCGTCAATAATCCGATCAAATCCCGGCATGATTGATGGATGATCGTTTTCAGCAATCCTTCTTTGTTGGCGTAATGGTCATAAAAAGTGGCACGGCGGAGATTGCTTTGACGGGCAATATCGGAAATCGTAATCGCCGCGTAATCTTTTTTTTCCGCCATTAAGCCGATCATAGCTTCTTGCAAGGCCTGTCTCGTTCGGATCACCCGGCGGTCGGCGGGCTTTTTTTCTTCTTGCTCTGACACCCGGCGGCCGAACAGCCAGTAAAACCGTTTTTGAGAAATCAAATCCCACACCTGCCCGCTGATCGCTTCCGGGGATGCCGCCTGATCCTCATTCAGCCAGTACAGAACAATAGCATACGTGTATAAAGCGCGGTAATGAATGTACATATCCTGTTCAGTCGGTGAGAAATCCGCATTGACCGGTGACAGAAGCACATCATGCCGGAACACATCTTTAAAAAAAGCATGAAAGTGAAAATACGGCATTTTATGACGATCCATCATCGTTTGGAAAAACACCCGATGCCGGTCAACAAAAGACAGGGTCGGATGCACTTTTTGCCATCCGCCATTTAAATGAAGCACATCTTTATGCTTCAGCGAATGATAAAGCGCTTCGCTCAGGCCGTCTTTCATTTCTTCCGCCATATCTTCCAAAATTGCATATTTATCCTCGTAATAAAGGTACAATGTCCCCCGGCTCACGTGCGCCCGCTCGGCGATGTCCTTCATGGTCACACGGCGGATATCCCGCTCTCCAAGCATAGCCAGAAGCGCTTGTTTGATATCAGTTGTCACAGAATCCGGCATAAGAGACACTCCTTCCATTAGACAGATCACCGCAATTTGTACGGTAACGTATAGATGTGTTTACGCTGTCTTTGCCGCAAAAACATATCACACTATAATAGGCCCTGAAGAAATAAAAAAGCAACCAGAGGAGGAAGACCGATGGATCAGCATATAAAAGCAGACATCAAACGCGTCTTTGAGCTTCAGAAAAAAAATCAGAAAACGCTGCGTGCTTCAACAGCCGAGCAGCGCAGAGAAAAGCTTCAGCGCTTTTTAGATGCCGTCACCGCTCATGAAGAAGAAATCATCGAGGCGATCAGACGGGACGTGCGCAAGCCTTATCACGAGGTGAAAAGAGCGGAAACGCAGGGAACGATCAAGGCGATTAAAGATAACATGAACAATCTCGACACCTGGATGGCGCCGAAACGCGTCGGCTCATCCGTCAGTCCGGACGCTGACGGCGTATTAATGTACGAGCCAAAAGGCGTCACCCTCATTCTCGGCCCATGGAATTATCCGTTTATGCTGACGATGGCTCCGCTTGCCGCTGCCATTGCGGCCGGCAACAGCGCGATTGTGAAGCTGTCCGATTTTACGATGGAGACGAGCCATATCGCCGCAACAGTCATTCGCGAGGCATTTCACGAAGAAGAAGTCGCCATTTTTGAAGGTGAGGTCGATGTAGCGACAGAACTGCTCGACCAGCCGTTTGACCATATTTTCTTCACCGGAAGCACGAATGTCGGTAAAATCGTCATGACGGCAGCGGCGAAGCACTTGTCGTCCGTCACGCTTGAGCTTGGCGGAAAAAGTCCGACGATTATTGACAGCGAATATGATTTGATGGACGCGGCGAAAAAAATCGCCGTCGGCAAATTTGTCAATGCGGGGCAGACATGTATCGCTCCTGACTATCTCCTTATGAAGGAAGATGTACAGGATACCTTTACAGATCTCCTGCAAACCATTGTCAATGCAGGTTTTATGGAGGATGATCATACGGTTGACCGCACTAAATTCACGCAGATTGTCAATGACCGCAACTTTAACCGTGTCAAAGCCCTATATGATGATGCCATTGAAAAAGGGGCGAAAACGGCGTTCGGCGGCGTATTTGATGCGCATGACCGCACGATTTCTCCGACTGTGCTGACAAACGTCACTCCTGATATGAAGATCATGCAGGAGGAAATTTTCGCACCGATTCTGCCGATTATGAATTACGAAGATATCAGTGAAGCCGTTGATTACATCACTGACCGGGACAAGCCGCTTGCCTTATACGTATTCAGCCATAATCAGGAGCTAATCGATTATGTGCTTCAGCATACGACATCCGGCAACGCTTCTATCAATGATGTCGTCGTTCATTTCACAGACGTCAACCTTCCGTTCGGCGGCATCAATACGAGCGGGATCGGTTCATATCACGGTGTATACGGCTTTAAAGAATTCTCTCATGAAAAAGGCGTATTTATTCAAGCCTCTAAATAAAAAAAGAATCCGCGCAGATGACGCGGATTCTTTTTTATTATTTTTTTGTTCCGAATGCGAGCAGTTTCGTATAAGTGCCGGCGTAAAGTGTGCCGTCTTCAGCCAGAACCGGGGAGGAAATGACGTTGCTGTCCGTTTGATAGCGCCATTTTTCATTACCGTCAGCATCAACCGCATAGACGTTTTTATCGTCAGAGCCGAAGTACACATTGCCGTCTGCATCAATCAGCGGAGCCGTTCTCACAGGCCCGTCCGTATAGAAAGACCAGTTCATGTTTCCGGTTTTGCTGATCGAAAACAGCTCGCCGCTTCCAGAACCGATATACACATTGCCGTTATGGTCAATCGCTAATGAAGAGCTGGAGAAACCGTTTAACGGGAACGTCCATTTTACAGCACCCGTTGACGTATAGGCATATAGGTTGCCGTCTTGGTTTCCGGCGTAAACGGTGCCGTCTTTATCAATAACCGGATATCCTTTAAACCCGTTGGATGTCGTTTTTGACCATTTCACTTGGCCCGTTCCTGAATTGATCGCGTAAAAGATATTATTGTACGTTGCCCTATACAAAGTGCCGTTTGACGCTAACACGGGAGCGGAGCCGACCACACCGTTTGTTTTAAATTTCCACTTTTCCGTCCATGTCGAAGGAGACGTCGGTTTAATCGCATAGATATAGTTATCCAGCGTCGACACATACAGCGTGCCGTCAGAGCCGATAGCCGCATCGGAACTCGGCGCTCCGCTCAGCGGAACTGATGTTAAAATGTTTCCGGTTTCTTTGTCGATGAAATACAGTTTTTTATCATGGGACGGAAGATAAATGACACCGTTTGTTCCGAGCACCGGGGTCAGCGTATAGGTTGTCCCAAGGTTTTCCGTCACCCATTTCACAGTACCGTCCGGATGATACGCCGTCAGCTTCCCGTCTTTTGATTGAATAAACACGGTACCGTCCCCGTCAACCGCGGCTCCCGCACCGTTTTGAGGATTGGCCGGTACATTTTTTTCCCATTTTAATGCGCCGTCGGCATTGCTTGTAAACCGGCTTTCCCTTGACCAGTTGAACATCGTCGGAGACATGGCCTGCGCGTCATACCGTCCCGTCAAGAAACCGGATGCCGCGTGATTTTGTTTAAATACCGTTTCCGCAGCTTGAGCAGCGGCCGGATGCAGCCATTTTCCCGCCGGCAGATCAGAAACCGCTCCCACAGATAAAGCCGCAGCAACGCGCCGGCCGCCAATGTTTTCATTCGAAATGAAGCTGTCCTTTTTTTCAATGGCAGTTCCTCCCTTTTCTATCAAAAACTGCTATACGCCATGACCATACCATAATCACCCTATTAAAAATTTGTATTTTCGGTAAATTATAGAACAACTGTCACATAGCCTGCTGATGCTTTGGAGATGGGCGAAACGCGATAATGTACCACATCACATTGACGATAAAAGCCGCTCCTGACCAAACGAGAAGATTGTAATAAAGAGACAGCTCCTGTTCCGAAGAAGTTATAACCAATAGCGTCACCAAAAAGACAGCCGCACAAATGATGAGCCCGATTCCGCAAAAAACGGCCATGATGATTTTCATGACACGAACACCGAGAATATACATAACGAGCGGGACCGCATATATAAAAAGGATCTGACCGACGGCGGCCCACATCCCTAAGGAGTTAAAGCGATTCGCGTTCGGCCCCGTTTCTGCAAACGGAGAAAGCGAGCCGACGACCGGCAATAAACAAAACACCAGAGCGGAAAGCAGTGTCACCGCAACCGCACCTTTCTTCTTTTGATTCATGTGAATATCCTCCTGACAATAACCCGGCTTTTTACCGTTATTTTAATAATATGTTATATGTTAACACGATTTTTACTTAATTTGAGAATGTTTTATTAAAAACGAATTTACAAATCCAGAAAAATAGATATAATAAACGTTATGGAACCGATATTGATTCATAAAGCGTTATCTAACAAAACACGAAGTGACATTATGACATGGCTCAAACACCCGGAGGACCATTTTGATGAAAAGCCTTATCTTGAGCAGGGCCTCAGTTTCCGCACCGGAATTTGCGTCGGTGATATTCAGGCGAAATCAGAGCTTGCGCAGTCCGTCATCTCCAGCTACCTGCTGACCATGCAAAAAGCCGGCCTGCTGGAATCTGAACGAATCGGAAAATGGACTTATTACAGAAGGAATGAAAAACAAATTAAAGCCTTTGCTGACTATGTTCAGCACCAGCTATAACGATGAAAGGAGGGCTTTTTTTACCTTAACATATCTATTTTTCTGTATATGTAGTTACAAAAGGAGGCATACATAACAATGAAAAAAAGCAGTTCCATCTTCATTCTATTTTTGGCATTAGGGGTTTTCGGCATTATCACGACCGAAATGGGCATTATCGGTGTTCTTCCGCAAGTGGCCGACAGATTTCACATCACCGCTTCAAAGGCGGGATGGCTCGTCAGTATCTTCGCGTTCATCGTCGCTGTGTCGGGGCCGTTTTTGACCTTGCTTGCTTCAGGCATAAACCGGAAATTCATTCTGCTTTTGGCTGTGCTGATGTTTGCCGTTTCAAATGCGGTCTATGCGTATACGGCGCATTTCAGTGTCATGCTTGCGTTTCGGATCATTCCCGCTTTATGCCACCCGGTGTTCTTTTCTGTAGCGCTTGCTGCTGCGGCCCGTCTTGTCCCCGCCGGCCAATCCGGAAAAGCCGTAACGAAAGTTTTTTCAGGCATCACCGCCGGGTTTGCGTTCGGCGTGCCTTTCACGTCTTATCTGGCGGAGCGTCTCTCCCTTGAATCGGCCTTCCTATTCGGCGCTATCGTCAGTATCATCGCTTTTATGGGCATTCTTCTCTTTTTGCCATCCATGCCGGTCACAGAAAAAATGTCTTTCAGAAGCCAGCTCGGCATCCTTCGCAAACCGGCTTTGTGGCTCAATATCACTGCCGTCATCTGTCTGTTTGCGGCCATGTTTTCTGTCTACAGCTATTTCGCGGAATACCTCGGGCGGGTGTCCCATATGGACGGCACATGGGTCAGCTTTATGCTGATGACGTTCGGGGTGATTATGATAGCCGGGAATTTCGTCTTCGGCGCTTTGTTATACAAAAATATGAAAAAGACCGTCATCGTGTTTCCGCTTCTTTATACGGCCGCCTACTTGCTCATATACGGGTTTGGGACGTCTTTTGCACCGATGGCTGTGCTCGTCTTCGTATGGGGCGCCGTTCATTCCGGCGGGCTCATTGTCAGCCAGACATGGCTCACTGCGGAAGCAAAGGAGGCACCTGAATTCGGCAACAGCCTGTTTGTCTCCTTTTCCAACCTCGGCATCACCATCGGAACCGAGGCGGGCGGCTGGTTTATTTCACATCTGGGGATTCATCAGCTGATGTGGTGCGGCATCATGTTCTCCCTTCTGGCTTTCGGGCTGATCATGGGGCGCTTGGCATGGGGAAAGAGGCCGCTCGCAGAAGCTTGAGCTCTGTTGCAAAATCCGGCATGTTTACGTATAATATGCCAGATTACGACAAGGGAGAGAAAAAGATACATGGAAAGACCGGCAGGATTTTGGATTCGGTTTCTGGCTTATGTCATTGATCAGATCATCATAGGAATTCCGATTTTTATCATTCAATTTATAGTCACTTTTTTATTTGCGGCAGGCGCTGCTGCAGCTGACCCTTTGATGACCGAAAATCAGTTTACCATTTCGTTTCTGATATTCGGTTTCATCCCGATTCTTCTGATCTCTATTGTGATCAGCATCTTATATTTCAGCCTGCTCACAGCCTCAAAGATGCAGGGGACACTGGGAAAAGCATTGCTCGGCCTTAAGGTCGTCAATGAAGGTGGCGGACGGATTTCCATCGGCCAGGCCTTCGGACGCGCTTTCGCTTCTATCATATCTAAGCTCATTCTTTATATCGGTTTCATCATGGCCGCCTTCGGTGAGAAAAAAACGCTGCACGACATCATATGCAGCACGCGCGTTGTCTATAAATAATATCCCTAAGTCCGGGCCTTTTGAGCCCGGACTTTTTATGACGGCTGAGACCGCCTGATGTCAATGCCGCCTTTTCCGTCAGCCTCAATGCGGATCGTCCCGTTCACAATGACAGACAACGGATGGAACTCCGCATGCTGATCAGAAAAAATCCAGCGGCGTCCGTTCGGCCCTAAAAGCAAAAACGCCCCATCATTATAATCCCCCATAAAATGAAACCCGTCTTCCCTAAGAGGCGAATGGTCTCTCACCGGAATACCGAAACGCTGCAGCTTTCTCCCGGTGGATACGACTTCAGCAGCCGTCAGATTCACCTCGCCGATATTCAGAACGGACTCAATTGAAAAGCGTTCCGCGCTTGCCGGCGACGTTTCTCTCGCGATGAATTCCGCCAGATTGCCGGACGGATCTTTAAAATAAAAGGAACGCGCCTTTATATGAGAGAAATACACCTCACCCTCCCCATCTTCCGTTTGAAAAACGACTTTATCCTTTATCCACGCTTTCACCTCATCAAAACGATTGTTCGGAATGTTAAACGCGAAATGATAATTCGGATGAGATTGAGAATCGGTGCGCCTGAATTCCAATTCACTTTCTCCGGCTTTGATTGTAAATGAATCACCGGACGCCTCAATTAAAGAAAAACCAAACACCCGTTCATAGAAGTGTTTCGTCTCCTCCAGAGCACAACTGTACAAAGTTATGTTATTTATTTGCATGACCATACCCCCTTTGGTTTATACTGCCATATAGAGGGGTTGATTCCCACTATTTTGTTTCAGCCAATTGAGAATCCCCCTTTCGCCCGGCGCTAAACATGAAAAACAGCGCTAAACCGCTTATACCTAGGGTTTTTTAACGTCTAAAGCAAAAAAAGCAGAAAATAATACCCCATATAGCTTGACAAAAAATAAATGTTATTTAATAATCTATATATAATTATAATTATTATTGAAAGATAAAGTGAATGCTTTGTCTTTTTAATATATTTCAAATCACATTTCAGGAGGAAGATATTATGTCTTTAATCGGAAAAGAAGTACTGCCATTCGAAGCAAAAGCTTTCAAAAACGGTGAATTCATCGATGTAACAAACGAAGATTTGAAAGGTCAATGGAGCGTTTTCTGCTTCTACCCAGCAGATTTCTCTTTCGTATGCCCGACTGAACTTGAAGATCTTCAAGGACAATACGCTGCACTGAAAGAATTAGGTGTTGAAGTATACTCTGTTTCTACAGATACTCACTTCGTACACAAAGGCTGGCATGACAGCTCTGAAAAAATCGGCAAAATCACTTACGCAATGATCGGTGACCCATCTCAAACGATCTCTCGCAACTTCGACGTTCTTGACGAAGAAAGCGGACTTGCTGACCGCGGAACATTCATCATCGATCCGGATGGCGTCATCCAAACAGTTGAAATCAATGCAGGCGGTATCGGCCGTGACGCAAGCAACCTTGTAAATAAAGTAAAAGCAGCTCAATACGTTCGTCAAAACCCAGGTGAAGTCTGCCCGGCTAAATGGGAAGAAGGCGGCGAAACACTTACACCTAGCCTTGATCTGGTAGGTAAAATCTAAGGAGTGCATTCAATTGGTACTTGATGCAAATATCAAAGCACAATTAAATCAATATATGCAGCTAATTGAGAACGACATCGTTCTCAAAGTAAGCGCCGGTGACGATGACACGTCTAAGGACATGCTGGCTCTCGTTGACGAGCTGGCTTCCATGTCATCTAAAATTTCAGTTGAACAAGCTGAATTATACAGAACACCAAGCTTCAGCGTTAATCGTGCAGGAGAAGACACAGGCGTTACATTCGCCGGTGTTCCTCTCGGCCACGAATTTACTTCATTAGTGCTCGCATTGCTTCAAGTCAGCGGCAGAGCGCCTAAGGTTGATCAAAAGGTCATTGACCAGATTAAGAACATCAGCGGAGAATACCGCTTTGAGTCTTATATCAGCCTGACGTGCCACAACTGCCCTGATGTCGTCCAAGCACTAAACATGATGAGCGTGCTTAACCCGAATATCACACATACAATGATTGACGGCGCGGCATTCAAAGAAGAAGTTGAAAGCAAAAACATCATGGCTGTTCCGACTGTTTTCTTAAACGGTGAATCTTTCGGCAGCGGCCGTATGACCCTCGAAGAGATTCTCGCGAAATTGGGCAGCGGCGCAGATGCATCTGAGTTTGCTGACAAAGAGCCGTTTGACGTTCTTGTTGTCGGCGGCGGACCGGCCGGCGCAAGCGCGGCCATCTACACGGCGCGTAAAGGCATCCGCACAGGTGTCGTCGCTGAACGCTTCGGCGGTCAGGTACTCGACACCATGAGCATCGAAAACTTCATCAGTGTCAAAGCGACTGAAGGACCGAAGCTCGCTGCAAGCCTTGAAGAGCACGTGAAAGATTATGATATTGACGTCATGAATCTGCAGCGCGCGAAACGCCTTGAGAAAAAAGACCTCTTCGAACTTGAACTCGAAAACGGCGCTGTCCTGAAAAGTAAAACAGTGATCCTGTCAACAGGTGCCCGCTGGCGCAATGTCAACGTACCTGGTGAGCAAGAGTTCAAAAACAAAGGTGTCGCTTACTGCCCGCACTGTGACGGACCATTGTTTGAAGGCAAAGACGTAGCGGTTATCGGCGGCGGAAACTCCGGAATCGAAGCGGCGATTGACCTTGCAGGTATCGTCAATCACGTGACTGTGCTGGAGTTCGCGCCTGAACTGAAAGCAGACGAAGTTCTGCAAAAACGTCTCTACAGCCTGCCAAACGTGACTGTACACAAAAATGCACAAACAAAAGAAATCACAGGCGACCAAAACGTAAACGGCATCACGTATATTGACCGTGAAACAGGCGAAGAAAAACACGTTGAACTCCAAGGTGTATTCGTCCAAATCGGTCTCGTGCCAAACACAGAATGGCTAGACGAAACTGTCGAACGCAACCGCATCGGCGAAATCATCGTCGACAAGAGCGGCGCGACAAGCGTTCCCGGCCTATTCGCCGCAGGGGACTGCACAGACGGCCCGTACAACCAAATCATTATCTCAATGGGATCAGGTGCAACCGCCGCTTTAGGCGCATTTGATTATTTGATCCGGAACTAGTTCCCAAAGACGCTATACTGCTTAAACGGCAGTATGGCGCTTTTTTATGTTACAGCCCATATAAATAGGACTTCACATCAGGACCGACAAACGCTTTCCATATGATCAAATTGTACGGATAGGACCAGTTAATATCCTGCCGTGACTCATCAAACATTTGATGCAGCCGGTTGCTGTTAAAAATGATCGACCCTTTTTGATCGAAAGCCACTCCGTCCACCCAAAGCATTCTGTCATCCGAGACGAACTGATGAAAGCTGTTATCTTCTGGCTGGTAAACGCCAATGCCTTTCCCCTCAAGCATGGTGTAAAAAACATTTCCCTGATGATCAGCATGCATACCATCAGTCGTCGTACCCTTGCTTCCCACCGCTCGAACGGACCTCGAAATCACTTCCAGAGGCGTTTGAAAATCCTGCAGGAGAGATGTATCAATCGCATATAAATTCCGTCCCGTGACCTGACAATAGTAAAGAACCGTCCGTTCTCCGGACAGTGCGATTCCATCCGCTCCGATCTTTACCGGCTTGTTTGTAAACACCGGCCGGTTATCAATCTCAAAATGAAATCCCGGAAAGTCCTGCGTGCTGAAATGCCGGTCAAGCACGCGCCGGAAAGTCCTTGTTCTTATGTTAAACACAATGATTCCCCCATCAAGCGGATGGTCCGGCCAGCCATTACCCGAATCCGTGATATAGACAAACCCATTTTT
Source organism: Bacillus sp. Bwzl_19 (assembly GCF_054900515.1). Lineage (NCBI taxonomy): Bacteria > Bacillati > Bacillota > Bacilli > Caryophanales > Bacillaceae > Bacillus > Bacillus sp. Bwzl_19. The sequence goes on from NZ_CM142729.1 coordinate 3,595,895, forward strand.
ATTGTCAACGACAACATCATTTAAGAAAGACGTACGGTAATTGGCAATCTCATTCGGAATCTGAATTGAATCGATCAGCTGATTGCGGTCTAAATCAATGATCACAAGCTTCTGTGAGCCTTCCGGTGACCTTTCATAAGCAATTTTCCCTTGGTCAAGAATCCACATCCGATTGTATTCATCAATCTCGTACCCCAAGACGGACTGAAGAACAGCCGGGTTTCCAGCCCGATTCCACTCCCAGCTTGGAAAGGCCTCTAATAACGGCTTCCCGTCTTTTATCACAATCTTGTTCAAGGTAGCCGGAACACCGTGAGCCCAGCGGGGAACCGACACATAATAATGCCCCTGCCGATCCATTTTAATGCCGGCCGGCATACACTTTTTCCAATATTCCTTTTTGTAAAATTCTTTTTTCATCTCATCATTCGGAAAATCCCAATCTAAATGGTTCCAATGAAATATCATTTCATAGTGTCCTCTTCTGCCCGGCAGCGTCCCGTATTCTCTTAATAGATAGGAATCAGCATAAGCGGGGTATGACGATTGTCCATTCATGTACGAATTGTTTTCCATGACTCCATTCCTCTCGTTCTATATCTACATTAAATATATGCCTATAAAAGGAAACGGTTAATTAAAAATAAAGACGGCATACTGCATGCAGTACACCGTCTTTTTCAAGAGATTTAATTTGACTCATCATGTTCTTGTTGCCCTGTTTTTTCTCATCCAATATAAAATAAATAATCCAATAAACCACAGCGGCGTCAGCAATAAGGCCGGGCGCGTCGCATCCGCAAACAGCATAATAACCAGAATGACCGCAAACAGTGCCAGAACAACGTAATTGATAAACGGCGCAAACGGCGCTTTGAATGTTGATGCCGCGTGTAAGTCCGGCCGGGTTTTCCTGTATCTGATATGGCAGACAAGAATCACACCCCACACCCAAATGAAACAAATCGCGCTGATGGTTGTCACGATGCCAAAGGCTTCTTCCGGAATCAATTTGCTTAAAAGTGCCCCTGCTGACAGGACAATGACCGACACCCATAACGCGCGGCTCGGCACATGATTTTTATTCAGCTTCTCGAAACTTGCCGGCGCCTGTTTCGTTTTGCTTAAGTTATACAAAATCCGGCTTGTTGAAAACATTCCGCTGTTACAAGCAGAAGCGGCTGACGTTAATACGACGAAATTAATGATTCCCGCGGCCAGCGGAATGCCGACTAAGCTGAAGGTCTTCACAAAAGGACTTTCCGCCGCATTCAGCTGCGTCCAAGGGTTAATACATAAGAGGATGATCAATGCCCCGACGTAGAAAAATAAAATACGCAAAGGAATTTTATTGATCGCGGACGGAATGTTTTTTTTCGGATTTGATGTTTCCGCTGCCGACACACCGACTAATTCCACACCGACATAGGCAAAGATCACCATCTGGAACGAAAGCAAAAAGCCTGAAAATCCGTTTGGAAACAAGCCGCCGTGCACCCACAGATTCGCTGCTGAAACCGTTCCAGTATGCGTTTTGAACCCAATCACCAGCAAAATCACCCCGATGACGATTAACGCGAGGATCGTGATCACCTTAATTAAAGCGAACCAAAACTCCAATTCTCCAAAAATCTTGACCGTTAACAGATTAAGCCCCAATAAAATGAGCAAACAGATCAGTGCAGGAATCCACTGCGGAATATCAAACCAATATTTCACATACACACCGACGGCGATCACATCCGCCATAGCCGTCATAATCCAGCAAAACCAATAGGTCCAGCCGGTGACAAACGCTGCCCGCGGCCCTAAATACGCCTCGGCGATATCCGTTAATGATTGGTACCCCGCTTTAGATAAAAGCAGTTCTCCCAGCGACCGCATAACGAAAAAAAGCGCAATACCTACAATAAAATACGCAAAGATGATAGAAGGACCCGCCAGCTGAATCGCCTTACCGGACCCTAAAAACAACCCGGTGCCGATCGTGCCGCCAATGGCGATAAGCTGCACATGCCGATTCGATAAGTCCCTCTTTAGCTCTCGCTGTTCCACATCTGACTCCTCCTTACTTTTTTATGAACGACGAGAAAATAAAGCCAATAAAAAAAGAGATTGGATGCCCTCCAATCTCATGGTCATAAGAATATCAAATTATATTTGCGCCGCTGACAATCAACAGCATGACAAATACATATTCGGTACTCTTCTGTCCTTTTGCCTGAGATTGTGAACCCTTCGGCGCCGCGGAAAATCCGCGGTCTCTCCAGAAGCCGCTCCTGCTGTAGTGCGACCCACAGCAATCATAGCCTGCTACGTATTGAGTTTCTGATAGAAAATACCTATCAGCTAACTTTTTATTTTAATAGAAGTCGAGTGGTTTGTCAATGGTCTTACTTACAGTGAACTCTAGTATTCTTAAACTCACCTATCCTAGCGGCTATATTTTCCTTTTCGAAAAATAACGGGGTTTAACTGGCACTGCTTATGGACAGAATAAGCTTAATCTCTCTTGTAAACCTTCTAAGACTTCTTTCGGTACTTCCCTGACCTTGATATCCTTACCTAGGAAAAGCAGCCAATTTGTTATTTCGGTCAATTCTTCGGGATTACTGACATTGATATAAGTCTCTAGAATGGCTGTGGTTTGATAAGGATTCGTATAGGAAATTGACATTTTTAAAGGATGATATTTTTTGAATTGGGCAATCGCCTTTGGACCAAGTTCAAGAACAAGGTTGATTACTTCTTCCTGCTCGCTTAGTTTCTCTAAAATCTTTTTCTTGCTTATTCTTTTTTTCGCAGAGTATGGTTTGACATTGGTAAGATTGTCCGCAGGGAAAATCCTCCTCTTCTCATCCTTTACATCAAAGCCTTCAATCAGCCAAAGGCCTTTTTCATGATAAGGGTGCAAGAGGCAGATTGGATAAGACTTTATTACCTTCTCTTCTTTGATGGTAATCCATAAATAGCTATCCGAAAGAAGTAGCTGGATGAGTTTTTCTAACATGGGATGGGGGAGATCTGAGAGCTCAAGCAGGTCGGGATTATGGGGGTTTGTCCCTTCAAAAAGCAAGATTTGATTTAAAAGAACCAGGGTCTCTTGCTGGCTTTCGGAGATAAGGCCCAGCAATTTTTCAGCTAAAGATTGACGGCTCTTTAGATAAGGGAGCTGTTGATTTCTTGTGGCCATAAACGCAATAAAAAGAGCTTTAATCTCATTATCGGTAAAGCGAACAGCGGGCAGGACAGAGTGGTTCATGACAAAATAACCGCCGCTCCTTCCAACTTCAGCAACAAGCGGCATCCCCATGGCTTCAATTTCTCTGATATCTCTAATAGCTGTCGAACGAGAGATATCAAATTCCCGCATGATTTCAGAAATTGTAAAGTGGGCGCGGTTGTTGATATACCGCATGATAATATTAATCCGTTCAACTTTTTTCATCGGGACCTCCTAAACAGTATCATTTTTTGACATGATTTAAGGTTATTATAAACGCATCAATTGAAAAGACAAAAATCATTTGATTATTTTAAAAAGAGGAAGGTTTTGAATATGGAAAATTATACTCTGGAAGAAAAAGACGGATTTACCGTTTTTGGTATTGTTACTGAGCTTAAGAGCGATTACACAGACTATGCCGGCATAAACAAGGAAAAGGCTGACTTTTGGGAAGCCGTCAAACAAGATGGAAGGCTTGACACCTTGAAAGCCATTGCCGCAAATGACTATATTTTTGCCGTGAACGAAGCGGTAAACAACAGGTTGATGCATTATGCTGGCGTGATGACAGAGGAAGAGGCGTCAGTGACCGGAGAAACCAGAGTCATCCAATTTCCTAAGGGGGAATATCTGGTTGTGAAAGGGGAAGGGAAGACGGCCGATGAATTGAGCAATAAGCTTACCGGCATTGCCTTTGGTCAGGTCTTGCCGGAAGCAAAGAATTTTGCCTATGTCGGCGGGCCGAATGCAACGGTTGAGATGGGGCAGCGAAACGGTTTAGTATTTGGTGAAATGTGGATTCCTGTTGTCAGGAAATAAAGAGATAAAAGGAGAGATGGAATTGTCATATATTGTTGATTTTAAAAATGTGTCTGCTGTTGGTTTAGAGTCTTCACCCGTGGCAGAAGCGCTTGCTGGTTTACGTGCTAATGAAGCCCGTTACTTAATGAACAAATACAAGCATGAATTTACGGTGGTACCAGCCGGCGAGTCCTGCGAGACCCTTGAGTATGTAAACCGAATTTTGAAAGAAGAACGTGATATTGAGTTTGCGGCCAAACCTTTAGAAACGTCGCGTTTCCAAGTGGAAAATATCAAAATGGCCTACGTCTTTTATGAGGATGGTCTTGAGGTCAACGTCATGTATACGGTTGATGACCCTAAGAAGCGTGCTGTTGGTTTTAAGCTTTCTGAGGGGATGGAAGTGCCAAAGGAGTTAGAAGGGAAGTTTAAGTTTGCCAGGCAAAAGTCTAAATTAGCCGGAACAATTCGGGGCTCGTTTTTTGTCATTAAAGGAGAATATTAAAGTACGCAAAAACAACTATTCATGCATCGAATGTTCATCTGGCATTCAAATTACAAAACAGCACCTCTCCATTAAATGAGAAGGTGCTGTTTTTTTCGCTTAAACTTGGGCTGAAATTATCAGCTTCGGCACGGCGAATTCCGCGGTCTCTCCAGAATCTGCTTCAAAGCAATCATAGCCTGCGACAATGCCGCCATTTCAAGGCCCTTGAAAACTATCTGTTTCATTCATCTCATTTCTGGAAAATGAGACAACCCTGTGATAGAAGGAAATATCCGATTCATGTTAAAGAAACCTTCTCCGCGGTCTGCCTTAAGCTTTCTCTCCGCTCATCTCGGCGCCTCTTGCCCTCGTTTTGATTGTCTCAAAAAGGCGTTATGCGGTACTATCATATAAGGTCTAATGATTTAATCATAATGTCATACTTTTAAATTGGGGTACAGTCAGGAAAATGCGGATTTACAACGCTAAGCCCATTTCCCCGACTATTCCCCCAGTTTTAACAACGTTAAGAAAGTTTCAAGGGTCTTAAAGAATCTAACGAGACCATTTTCTCCGAATTAAAATGGTATTCTCCAAGTAAATTAATATGTTCCCAACCTAGAGGTGACATATGGTGCAATAATTCTTCATTAAAACTACCTGACCGTTTTTGATATTCAACTGCCTTTGTTAGATGTAAAGTATTCCAGATACTGATGGCATTGATAATGATGTTTAAGGCACTGGCTCTTTGCAATTGATGCTGTATGGTTCGTTCCCTAAGCTCTCCTTGTTTTCCGAAGAAAATAGCTCTTGCCAGTCCATTCATGGCTTCTCCTTTATTCAATCCTTTTTGTATTTTTCTTCTTAATGATTCATCCGAAATATAATTCAAAATAAAGATCGTTTTTTCTATTCGGCCCATCTCACGTAAGGCTGTAGCCAAGCTGTTTTGTCTTGAATAAGAACCTAATTTCCCCATAATAAGGGATGCTGAAACTGTTCCTTCCCTTATAGAATGAGCTAATCGCAAAACATCCTCATAATTCTCTTTAATGACCTTTGTATTTATTTGTCCACGTAAAATGACTTCTAATTTTGGATACTCACTTGCCTTATCTATTGTAAATAATTTCGAGTCTGATAAATCTCGTATTCTTGGAGCAAATTTAAATCCTAATAAATGGGTCAGTCCGAATATTTGGTCTGTGTAACCAGCCGTGTCTGTATAATGCTCTACTATATTTAGATCCGTCTCATGGTGTAACAAACCATCCAAAACATGAATCGCATCTCTTGAATTAGTATGAATAATCTTTGTGTAATAAGAAGAAAATTGATCACTTGTAAAACGATAGATGGTGGCTCCTTTTCCAGTTCCATAATGTGGGTTTGCATCTGCATGTAGCGATGAAACGCCTATCTGCATTCTCATACCATCGGACGAGGATGTTGTACCGTCTCCCCAATAGGAGGACAATTGCAATTTGTGATGAAAATTTACTAATACGGCTTGGGCTTTATTCATTGCATCTTCATACATGCGCCATTGTGATACATTGGCCAATTGCTTATATGTAAGTCCGGGTGTTGCTTCAGCCATTTTGCTTAAACCAATATTCATTCCCATTCCTAAAAGAGCAGCCATAATAATAATTGTTTCTTCTTTATCCGGTTTTCGATTATTGGAAGCATGAATAAATTGCTCATGAAATCCTGTTATATAAGCAATATCCATCAGTAAATCGGTTAATTTTATTCTTGGTAGCATCTGATACAGGCTTGCGCTAAATTTTTTTGCTTCTTCTGGAACATCTTTTTCTAAGCGTTCAATTGACAGCTTTCCTTTTTCAAGAGAAACCCCGTCTAACTTGTTGGAATTGGTAGCTAACCACTTTAACCTTTTGTTAAGGCTGCTGGTTCTCTCCGTCATATAATCCTCGAATGATAAACTAACTGATAATCTTGTATTCTCCTTCGTTTGATTCCATGTATCTTCTGAAAACAAATATTCTTCAAAGTCTCTATATTGTCTGCTGCCAACAATGGAAACATCTCCTGCCCTAACATGCTCCCGAAGTTCTGTTAAAACAGCCATTTCATAGTAATGACGATTGATTGTTGTACCATCATCCTCGTATAAATGCTTTTTCCAACGTTTTGAAATAAAATCCACAGGTGAGTTATCAGGCACTTTTCGCTTTCCGGATTCGTTCATTCCACGGATAATCTCAACAGCTTGTAAAAGTGGCTCATTTGCTTTTGTAGAATGAAATTCCAATACCCTTAATAGCGTTGGCGTATATTTTCTAAGTGAATAAAATCGTTTTTGCAGTAAGTCTAAATAATCATAGTCGTCAGGGCGTGCAAGCTCCTGAGCTTCTTCGACCGAAGAGACAAAAGAATTCCATTCGATAACGGATTCTAAAACCTCAAAAACGTCTAATTTTTCCTTTTTTGCTTTGATTAAAGCTTGTCCGATGTTCGTAAAGTGTATAACTTTCTCATTCAGCTTTTTACCGTTTTGTTTCTGAATTTCCTCTTGAGCCTTACGGCCTTTTGATAACAGACTAAGTATTTGTCTATCATGAATTTCAAAAGCTTTATCCGTTAACTCTTGAGTAAGATGTAATAAATAGACGGTTAATATCGAATATCGCTTATTTTCTTGAAAGTCACGGAATGCATATGGCTCATATCTTGAGCCTAAGCGAGATAGTTGAAACAGGCGATTGCGATGCAAATGACTAATTTGTACCGTTTCTAATTCCATTCCTCGTATGTATTCGAGTCGTTCTATTACTTTTAGAAATGTTTCGGGTGAAGGATGACCCGGCGGTTCCTTTAACCAACCCAATATCGTTTTATTGGATTCGGATGGATGCTGCGAAGTAATGATCTCTTCAAGCTTTCCTTTTTGTTCATTTGTAAGAGATTGACTAACAGTATTAAACAGTTTCTTTTCAGCCATTGCCCTTGCCTCCCACACCATTCTTTCAAGTGTAGTAATAGCAGGCAGTATGATTTTGTTTTTTCTTAGAAAATCTATACATTCATGTAGTAGATGTATGGCATCGCCATTTTCAAAAGCTAATTGATGAAGATGCTTAAATGCTATTCGATATTCTCTTAGAGTAAAAGTTACAAAGTCGTATTCACTTCGAAGTTCTTCCAAATGATCCCAAAGTGTATTTTCTCTTTGAGGATAAAGACTAATCGAAGATGGAGTGGCACCGATTTGTTTCGATATATAATGTATGACTGATTCCGGGATGCTTTTGATATGAGTGTATGGCCAACCGGGATACCGAAGAACAGCTAATTGAACAGCAAACCCTAAACGGTTTTCTTCTCTCCTTCGCTTATTAACTATTTCTAAATCCCGTTTGGAAAAAGTGAAGTAGGTCCCCAATATCCATTCATCTTCAGGGATTTGCATAAAATCCTGCCTCTGTTCCAGTGTAAGCAATTCTCTACCTCTCGCAATTTTCATTCAGTATCATCCCATTTCCATAATTATTCAGTTAATTAGTTCAATTATATATCAATAGAGTGTACTCTATTGATACAAGTATAGTAGACTGATAAAATCATAGTTAAGAGTGTCTCATAAGACTTGTCTCAAAAACGAGGTGAAATTTTGCAGAAAATCGGTTATGTACGCGTCAGTTCGACTAGCCAAAATCCTTCAAGGCAATTTCGGCAATTGAACGAAATTGGAATGGATATTATTTATGAAGAAAAAATTTCAGGAGCCACAAAAGATCGTGAACAACTTCAAAAAATGTTAGAGGATTTACAGGAAGGTGACATTATTTATGTTACAGATTTAACTCGGATCACTCGAAGTACGCAAGATTTATTTGAATTGATTGATTTAATACGAAATAAAAAGGCAAGCTTAAAATCACTTAAGGATACATGGCTAGATTTATCAGAAGATAATCCATATAGCCAATTCTTAATTACGGTAATGGCTGGTGTTAACCAATTAGAGCGAGACCTTATTCGTATGCGTCAGCGTGAAGGAATTGAGCTCGCAAAGAAAGAAGGGAAGTTTAAAGGACGGTTAAAGAAATATCATAAAAATCACGCAGGAATGAATTATGCAGTAAAGCTATATAAAGAAGGAAATATGACTGTAAATCAAATTTGTGAAATTACAAATGTATCTAGAGCTTCTTTATATAGAAAGCTATCGGAAGGAAAAAAATAAGCATTCATTACTTATATTAAAAATTTCCGGGGATTGTGAAACAACGTACCTAACCAAGCAGGCTATTTCTATAAGGAAGTATCAATATTTGTTTATCTAACTAGGCACGATCATCAAAGGGTTCCGAGTACATTTTAACGGAGATATACGCTAAACTCAGATTTAAAGCAAGGCTGTATTTTTCGAGAACACTTTTAAAAAACAACCTTAGTCACAAAGGAAGGTTGTTTTTATAAAGTCATGGTCTAATTAAAACAATTGCTGTCCCAAGAGCATACTTGAGACTGTAAAGGCACCAGCAGGTGGTAAAACATTAGTATATATGGGAGGTCCCAAACGGGTTGTAAAGGTTGTAGCAATCCAATTTCCGTATTCACCAGCCAGCAAAGAGGGAGGTTTCATTATAAACCGTCCACTTAAAATGAAATGCCGAATGCTTATAGCGGTCTCATCAATTATTGTCAAGTTGCCAAAAAAGGAGGCATATGGTGAATCGAAACTTATTTGTTTAGCGCTTTCGTCCCAATACCCATTAATCGGAATAGGTATACCACGAAAATTAACTGTACCTACTACTTTGTTGTCTACAATGGAATCAATGGTAAGTATACCTCTAATAATGGATCTCCCCGCAATAGAAGCATCAATCCCCCATACGGATGGAAAGGGGATACTAACTTTGGCTGTCTTTGGAATTTTCAAAATTAACCTCTCCTTGATTATTTTATGTATGGATTGAGTTGTATTTAATCATAATCCTGTAGTAATGATACAGTATATGCACAGAGAATCACTTAGGTGTTTTGTTAAGAAAGAAGCATCAATAATCAATCAGCCTACTGTCTAGATGAACAAGAGTTTGCCTGACCCACGAAAAATATGGAACATTAATTGCTGCTCATACATATGGTCTCTACCAGTTTGAAACAATTATGTATCCAATTTTTTTATCAATTCTATTAGATAGCATACTAATATTTACTTTCTGTTTTTTGTTGTCTTGCCTTCCAGAATATAAAAGAATTTTTCCCTTTCACATCTTCAACTTTTAATTTGACAATGTCACCTACCTGTAATTCTGTATTAATCCCCATCAAATATAGCTATACATCTCTTTCGCCCAATCTCGGATTTTTGGTTTCCTTTTTTTCTCCCAGTTTAATCCCAAGTTTTATTTCTTCAATGTCCTTTTTTGGTTTTAACGTTAAACGTTGAAAGGATTTCCTTTTTTGTTTTGTTGTCATTTTTTCACCTTCTAAAATGTATGAAAAATTTGATGTTTAATAACAAAACAGTTCCTTTTTATGTATTAGACAAACCTTAATACGGCGACAAATGCATGCGTTTATCTTTGTTATTACATTTTCAATGTTAAATACCCATAAATAGGATGATTAAGAGGGAGAAACTCTTAAAACTTTGGGACAATATCCGAAAAATGGGAAAAATATTAGTCCTTTCAGGAAATACAATCATCTTATTTTATAAAGGTAGGGGTGTAAAAGAAATTGAAGTTGAGAAAAGAAAAAATGAAAAGTTATAAGAGCTATTGCTGTCAACGAGAAATAGAAGAAATGATGGGGATATGGAAAAGGGGTTATTATCGAAAAAATGGAGCTATACGTCAAAAATAATTTAGATTTAAATTTCCCAAAAATCATTGAATAAAAAATTCTCCATAAAGCAAAATAAAAGAGTAAAAAAAAATTCAAGAAGGAGGAAATTATCATGACAGTAATAAATGACGTTAAAACAGCTCTAGCAGGATTGAAAAGTGCTCAAGCAAGTTTTGAAACATTTGCTCTTAGTACAGATAATCAACAAGCTAAGCAACTTTACCAAGATGCAGCTAAGCAAACCCAATCCGTTGTAGACAGCATTGAACCACGTGTTCAACAAATCGAACAAGAAGAACCTCAATACAAACAACAGTAATTAGTAAGGCGAAAAAAGGTTGGCCTCTTAACCAACCTTTTTCAGCTGTTCAAATAATGGAAAAACATGGAGGTGATTTTTTTGAAAGATAAAATAACCACATTGAAAAACCTACTTTTTATTATAATGGTCATTGGTTTCGCATCAGGATGTAATGGTAATCAAAATGAATTTATTCAAGGTAATAGTACTTTTGGTATTTCGCAAGTACATACAAGTAAGCCAATTGATCAATCCGTTGCCAATCATGCGAAAGAAAAGATAATTGCCAAGGAAGATATTACAGACGTAAAAGCTGTGAATACTGATAAAGAGCTTATGGCAGCGATTAAAGTTGAGAATTTTGATCGATTTCGATTAAAGAGTATCGAGAAGTCAGTAAAATCCGACTTAGAAAAAAAATATCCCGACTATAAAGTTTTTGTTTCGACTGATAAAAAAATATTCTGGGAACTTGAAAAGGTCGAGCAAAGACTGAAAAAAAACGATATGAATAAGAAGAACTTAAAAAATGATTTGAACAAACTGAAAAGTCTTATGAAGGAACAAACCTAAAGAGGAAGGATCGAGTTATGTCTAACAATCAAAAGAAACAACTTACTCCTGTGCAACAGGAATATCAAAAATTGCAAAAACAACGAGAGATCAAAAGACCGGTTGTTAAAAATTGTATTAAGGCCTTTTTAATCGGTGGACTTATTTGTTTGATTGGTCAGCTTATTTCAGACTTTTACATTTATTATTTCGATTTTACTGAGCAAACGGCCGGAAATCCGACGGTGGGTACGTTAATTTTTATTACAATGCTTCTTACTGGTTTTGGCGTATATGATCGAATGGCCCAATTTGGTGGGGCTGGAACAGCTGTACCTGTAACAGGTTTTGGCAATGCGGTTATATCGCCTGCCATTGAGCATCGAAGCGAAGGATTTGTACTGGGCGTAGGTGGCAACATATTTAAATTAGCGGGGGCGGTTATTTTATTTGGTGTTTTTTCTGCTTTTGTCATTGCCTTAATTAAAACCACTTTAATCCAGTGGGGTGGTTTATAATGCTAGCAGGTCATCGTACATGGATCTTCGAACAAAAGCCTGTCATTATCTCCACTGGAACCGTTGGTGGACCATTTGAAGCCAATGGTGCTATCCCAGATGATTTCGATACTCTTCATGCTGATTTATGGCTTGGGCAGGATTCCTATGAGAAAGCACATAAAATCCTTTTTGAAGAGGCTTGCCAAAAAGCCATGGAAAAAGGGGGCATACAAAAGGATCAAGTTCAATTTATCCTAGCTGGGGACTTAATCAATCAAATCACCCCAACAAGTTTCGCTAGCAGAACGATTGGAGCGCCTTATTTTGGCTTATTCGGTGCTTGCTCTACCTCGATGGAAGGACTGGCTCTAGGTGCTTATATTGTAAATACAAAAGGAGCGAAATATTTGTTAACAGGAGCTTCCAGTCATGATACAGCTGTTGAAAAACAATTTCGGTATCCAACTGAGTATGGTGGACAAAAGCCACCTACGGCACAATGGACGGTTACTGGTGCAGGTGCAGCCCTATTAAGTGATTCTGGGGAAGGACCTCATGTCACATCTGCCACAATTGGTCGTGTAATCGATATGGGATTGACAGATCCATTTAACATGGGAGGAGCTATGGCGCCAGCTGCGGTTGATACCATTGAAGCCCATTTAAAGGAACGAAATGTTGAGCCATCTTATTACGATTTAATTGTAACCGGTGACCTTGGCCAAATCGGACAGGAAGTGTCCATGGATCTATTTAAAAAGCATGGAACTCCTATTAGTGAAGAACAATACCAAGATTGTGGCCTTATGATTTATCGGGAAGGACAACCCGTTCTTGCAGGGGCAAGCGGTGCAGGCTGTTCAGCAACGGTAGTTTATGGGCATTTATTAAACCGCATGAAAAATGGTGAATTTAAACGCATGTTAGTTGTGGCTACAGGTGCTTTGCTTTCACCGTTGTCCTTTCAGCAAAATGAAACAATTCCTTGTATCGCCCATGCAGTGTCAATTGAATACGGAGGTGAACAATTAACATGATCTATTTTTGGGCTTTTGTCGTAGGCGGTTTAATTTGTATCATTGGGCAAATTATGTTTGATGTATTTAAATTGACACCAGGTCATACCTTAAGTGCTCTTGTAGTGATTGGGGCGCTTTTAGATGGATTTGGACTATACGAGCCTTTGATTGATTTTGCTGGGGCAGGGGCTACCGTTCCGATTACAAATTTTGGGAATTCGCTTGTTCATGGTGCGATGCAGGAAGCAGAAAAACATGGGTTAGTTGGTGTACTGACAGGAATGTTTGAAGTAACTAGTTCTGGTATTTCAGCTGCCATTGTTTTCGGCATGATAGGAGCTTTAATTTTTAAGCCAAAAGGATAAGGAGAATTAGGATGACAGTAGGATCAGATGTTAAACAGTGTTTTGCCAGTCTAAAAGGGGTAGAAGCAAGTCTCTCAAGTTTAGCATTACGGACTCTTGATGATGAATCGAAGCGAACTTTGCATGAGGCTATGATGGTAGTACACGAAGTAACAAAAGATTTAAAAAAAAGAGTAGGAGAACTAGAAGGAGAGGAACTTCAGTACAAAGGTTTCTAGAAAAACTATATTTACAGGAGGTGTAAGCAGTGCCTGAATGGTTAGATGTAGCTGTACGCTCAGCATTATTTGTTGCTCTTTTACTTTTCATTACAAAATGGTTAGGGAAAAAGCAAATTTCCGAACTAACTTTCTTTGAATATGTCACCGGTATTTCTATTGGGAATATTGGTGCAGAAGTGGCTATAGGACTTGAACGGAACATTTTTCACGGAATTATTGGAATTGTCATTTTTGCGGTTATTCCCTTTTTCGCTGGTTTAATTTCATTAAAAAGTAAACGTTTTCGCAATTTTATAGAAGGAAAAGCAACTGTATTTATCAAAGATGGGAAGATTATGGAAGATAATTTAAAAAAGGAAAGATATACGACAGATGAACTGTTAGATCTCCTTCGCAAGAAGGATGTCTTTCAAGTCTCTGATGTAGAATTTGCTGTTTTAGAGGCAACAGGTGATTTATCTGTGATGCTAAAGAAAGAAAATCAACCTTTAACAGCAAAGGATATAAACTTGAAGGTTGCTTCAATCAAGGAGCCTCAGACCATTATTATGGATGGTACAATAATGGATGAACCACTAGCCACGATTGGACGAAGTCGGGCTTGGCTACAAACTGAATTAGAAAAACTAGGGGTAACGATTGAAAATGTATTTCTGGGACAGGTTAATTCTTACGGAGAGTTAACGATTGATCTGTTTGACGATAAATTACAAGTCGCACCCCCACAAGAAAGACCCTTAATTCTTTCAACCTTGAAAAAATGTCAAGCAGACTTAGAACTATTTGCTCTTGGAACGGAATCAAAAGACGCCAAACAAATGTATAGGTTAAACAGTGAAAAATTACAAGAAGCCATTGATAAAGTGACCCCTATTTTAAAAGGATAAGGATTTAGCTTAGATTCATACATGACGAAAAAAAGATACCATTTTTAATTGAAATAAGTTTAAAAACCTTAGTCCAATTTCGGACTAAGGTGAATTTTTTTACGAGGTGTTAGAAGTGTCTATTTTTTTAGTTAAAGTTATTTTTATCTATATTGTGTTTATTGTAGCAGTAAATATTTTAGGGAAATCAGCTCTAGCCCAACTTACCCCTCATGATTTTGGAGCGATTCTTTTTTTATCTTAATCGAAAGTTAAAGGAAAGTAGATATCCTTTACCTGAGCTGTTGTCTAATTTAAGAACAACAGGATATCCGGATATTCACGATAATGAATATGCGATTTTGGAAGCAACAGGTGAAATTAGCATTTTTCCAAGAAAAGAATTAGTTCCTATTACTCCAAAAGATTTACATATGAAAGTGGAATACCGCGGATTACCCATAGCCGTTGTCATTGAAGGGAAAGTGCAAAAGCGTAAATTAAAATTTATCAACAAAAATGAAAAGTGGTTAAAGGAAGAACTAAAGGCAAAGGGATATCTTCAAATCAAAGATTTTTTTTATGCTGCTGTTAGAGATACCGATCATTCATTAACCATTAACAAAAAAGATGTTAACGACTAATTTTAAGACGATTTCCTCCCAATATAAATTAATGTTTTCTCTTATTTACTTCTTATTGCATTTACCACTTTCATTTTCCAAATTTATAAAAAATTATACCTATATTTAGGAATTTACCAGATGGTAATTTTCAAAATCACTAAGTCTCTAGTTAGGACAGTGCCCAGATCATTACGCCTTTCTTGATGTCAGAACTTTCCCAACCTTAATTCTCTTTTTTTCGTTCTTAATATCTTATACAAGTTCTTATAAAGGTAGTCCATAATATATAACAGACAATCCCTTCATATTCCATACGTATACTGGTTACATAGTTTGTACATGTTAAGAGTAACAGAAGGAGGGATTCCAGTTGGAGTGGATTTTTTATCTATACCTGTTAAATACGTTCTTTATCTTATTCATAGCAATTTGGGAAGTTCGTCGGCCTGCCAAGGCTTTGAATTGGATAATAATCGTCCTTTTTTTACCTGTCATTGGTTTCTGGCTATATCTTAGCATATCAAACCCTAGGTTTATTCATCGAAAAAGATTGACCTGTTCTAAAAATGAATCTAACAAATTACCTGAGACATTCGGTGCTTCAGCATCGGTAATTGCCAATGCTTTACGGCATTTCACTGTGAATGGGCTTCGAATGGGCCAAGTCCAAGTGTTTAACAATGGGATAGCAAAATATGATCAACTCCTTGTATCCCTGCAAAAAGCCCAAGAAACCATTGATCTGGAATATTTCATCTATCGGAACGACCAAATTGGTAATCGAATCACAGAACTGCTAATCGAAAAAGCATTAAATGGAGTGCAGGTTCGTTTTATGAGAGATAGCTTGGGGAGTTATAAATTCCCGCGTGAAAAAATCCGGCAGATGGTTGAAGCAGGGATAGAATGCAGGACAATATTTCCTCTGCGATTTCCCTGGATTTTGTCCAATTGGAATTATCGGGATCATTGTAAGATTGTGACGATTGACAGAAAGGAATCCTTTACTGGCGGTATGAACGTTGGGTATGAATATACAGGATTAAAGCCAGACGTAGGATTTTGGAGGGACACTCATTTGCAAATTATAGGGGAAGCAACAGGCGACTTGCAGACTGTTTTTGATGTTCATTGGGAAATCGCTGTGCCGGAAAGGATAAAATCAAAAACAAATTTGAAAACAAAATCAGAGGTAACGAAAATCAATTCAATCGGCAGAGCAGATCATTCCAAATGGTCAGCCGAATTGGGATCAGAGTTGAGCACCCTTGATGATAAAGAAATGGACATATCCGGAAAAACTAGGACATTGCATAAAGCGTATATCCATACGTTGGAAGGAAACCCTGGAATTCCTACCCCAGTCATTCGGCAAGCTTACTTTATATGTATAACACAGGCGACCAAGACTATTGATTTAACAACACCCTATTTTGTACCAGAAACGGATATTATCATGGCATTAAAGACAGCAGTAACTCGTGGTGTCCGTGTAAGATTGCTGGTTCCTCGCCACAATAATCAAAAAATCGTGGGTCTTGCAAGCCGTACTTATTACGGAGAACTTATAGAAGCTGGAGTTCAAATCTACCAGTACGACAAAGGAATGATACATGCGAAGGTGTTGACCATCGATGAGGAGATTGCTGCCGTAGGCTCAGCAAACTATGATATGAGAAGTTTTCGCCTGAATTATGAGGTGTGTCAAGTCGTGTACAGTGCTGATGTGGCAAGGGAACTCACAGAGCAGTTCGAGAGGGATCTTACTGATTCTGTACCATTAAGAATTGAAGACTTGTTGCAACGATCCCTGACCGAGCGCATTGTTGAACAGGGTGCTCGCGTGCTTTCTCCATTATTATAAGTTGAAAAAACCGGTATTATTTATCTTTCTGATTTTAATTAGCTTACATGTTGTAATATAAATATTTTAAAACATGAGGATTTTTGAAATCGAGTGAAATATAAAATGGAGGAATAAATTTTGGGTGAAGTTTTTTTGGGTTTACTGACAATCAAAGTCATAGTAGGTTTTGCAACTTTATTTTTTATCATTATCATAACAGGCAGAACATCCATCTATCAGTTAAACCCCGTTTCACTTAGTTTTTGTGTTAGTACTTGGAGATTTTTTAGGAAATAACATTTATGAAGATAAGGTAGGGATTTTTCATTTTTTATATGCCATCGGATTGTGGACGTTTCTTATGTTGGGAATAGAGTTTATGACTCTAAAAAATAAATCGACACGTTCTCTCTTATTAGGCAATCCTAACATCATCATTCGAGATGGTGTTATGGACAGAGATGTAAATCAAGTATTGAGTATACTCCGTCAAAATAATGTCTTTTCAGTTCGCGAAGTCAAATACGGTATATTGGAAGCTAATGGGCAAATAAGTTTATTATTAAAATCCAAGTATCAAAAACCAGATCTCAATCTTCCAGAAAGTCCAGTAGACCTCCCAACATCGTTAATTATAGATGGGGAAATTTTATGGGATAATTTACATGAACTCGGATTTGATCAACAGTGGTTAGATAACCAATTAACTACCAATGGATATGATAATGTAAAGCGTATACTTTACGCAGATTGGCGAGAGAGTGAAGGCATACATGTAAGTCCTAAATAAAATTTGTTAGGATAAGAGCACATCAATTTTCTTGGTGAATATAAACTTTAGTCTTCAACAATCAGGCGCTTTAATGAAGTAACTAAAGCCTAATTTTTCACTTATAACACCGAGAAATTAGACTTTTTATATTTTGGTTTCCTTAACGTTGTAAATCCGCATTTTCCTGACGCTACCCCAAATTCACCTTATCATGTAAATGCTCGTAAA
Source organism: Bacillus sp. Bwzl_19 (assembly GCF_054900515.1). Taxonomy (NCBI): domain Bacteria; kingdom Bacillati; phylum Bacillota; class Bacilli; order Caryophanales; family Bacillaceae; genus Bacillus; species Bacillus sp. Bwzl_19. The sequence goes on from NZ_CM142729.1 coordinate 3,613,537, forward strand.
TAAAAAGGGGATGGACGAGATTGGAAACGAAATATTTAGATCTGCTCGCACAAAAATACGATTGTGAAGAAAAAGTGGTCACAGAAATCATAAATCTGAAAGCAATACTGAACCTGCCGAAAGGAACCGAGCATTTCGTCAGTGATTTGCACGGGGAGTATCAGGCATTCCAGCACGTGCTGCGGAATGGTTCAGGAAGAGTAAAAGAGAAGATCCGCGATATTTTCAGCGGTGTCATTTACGATAGAGAAATTGATGAACTGGCAGCATTGGTCTATTATCCGGAAGACAAACTCAAATTAATCAAACATGACTTTGATACAAAAGAAGCATTAAACGATTGGTATGAAGAAACGATTCATCGAATGATTAAGCTCGTTTCTTATTGCTCTTCCAAATACACCCGCTCCAAATTGCGCAAGGCGCTGCCTGCCCAATTTGCTTATATTTCTGAAGAGCTGCTGTACAAAACAGAACAAGCCGCCAACAAGGAACAATATTATTCCGAAATCATAGAACAAATCATTGCGCTCGGCCAAGCCGATAAGCTGATCACCGGTCTTGCATACAGCACGCAGCGATTGGTGGTCGACCATCTGCATGTTGTCGGCGATATTTACGACCGCGGACCCCAGCCTGATAAAATTATGGAAGAACTGATCAACTATCATTCAGTGGATATTCAATGGGGGAATCATGATGTTCTCTGGATAGGCGCCTATTCCGGCTCGAAGGTATGCCTGGCCAATATTATCCGCATCTGTGCCCGCTATGACAACCTGGATATTATTGAAGACGTCTACGGCATCAACCTGAGACCGCTCTTGAACCTGGCCGAAAAATATTATGATGATAACCCGTCTTTCCGCCCGAAAGCGGATGAAAACAGACCAGAAGATGAAATTAAGCAAATCACAAAAATTCATCAGGCGATCGCGATGATCCAATTCAAGCTTGAGAGCCCGATTATCAAGAGACGGCCGAACTTTAACATGGAGGAACGGCTGTTACTGGAAAAGATTGATTATGATCGAAATGAAATCACGCTGAACGGAAAAACATATCAACTGGAAAACACCTGCTTTGCGACGGTTAATCCAAAGCAGCCGGATGAGCTATTAGAGGAAGAAGCGGAAGTCATGGACAAGCTGCTGTTCTCTGTTCAGCATTCCGAAAAGCTGGGCCGCCATATGAACTTTATGATGAAAAAAGGCAGCCTTTACTTAAAATACAACGGCAACCTATTGATTCACGGCTGTATTCCTGTCGACGAAAACGGCAGCATGGAAACGATGATGATTGAGGATAAAGCCTATGCGGGCCGTGAGCTGCTCGATGTATTTGAACGGTTCTTACGGAATGCCTTCGCCCACCCGGAAGAAACCGATGATCTGGCGACAGACATGGTCTGGTATTTATGGACAGGCGAGTATTCCTCCCTCTTCGGAAAACGCGCCATGACGACCTTTGAGCGGTATTTCATTAAAGAGAAAGAAACGCATAAAGAAAAGAAAAACCCGTATTACTATTTGCGCGAAGACGAGGCAACCTGCCGAAACATCCTGAAAGAGTTCGGTCTCAACCCGGATCACGGCCATATCATCAACGGCCATACACCGGTAAAAGAAATCGAAGGCGAAGATCCGATCAAAGCAAACGGAAAAATGATCGTCATCGACGGAGGCTTCTCTAAAGCCTACCAATCCACAACAGGCATCGCCGGCTACACGCTCTTATACAACTCTTACGGCATGCAGCTCGTCGCCCATAAACACTTTAACTCAAAGGCCGAAGTGCTGAGCACCGGAACCGACGTCTTAACAGTGAAACGCTTAGTCGACAAAGAGCTGGAGCGGAAGAAAGTAAAAGAAACGAATGTTGGCGAGGAACTGCTGAAGGAAGTGGCTATTTTGGAGAAACTGCGGGAGTATCGGTATATGAAGTGAGAAATTTTCAGGGTTCAGAGGTGATTCTCTGGGCTCTTTTTTACGGTTTTCCGTAACAGTCATACTGAGACCCTTCCACTTTATTTAAAACCGATTTAACAGCTTCTTCAATCTCCTTATAACCCGTACATCTGCAAATATTGGACTCCAGCCAATTTTTTATCGTTTCATCACTTGCATTTGGCTCAGTATTCACTAAAGCATGACAATTCATTAGAAAACCCGGCGTACAATAACCGCACTGAAACGCAAATTTTTCAACAAAGGCCTTTTGAATTGGCGTATTGATGAGGCCTTCAATTGTCGTAATTTCCCTTCCTTCACCTTCTGCCGCAAGCATTAAACAAGATTTCATCGGTATCCCATCCATTAAAACCGTACAGGCGCCGCAATCACCATTTAAGCAGCCTGGCTTTGAACCAGTTAACCCAAGACGAAGACGAAGGGCATATAACAAAGTATCGGCCGGTCTGACAGTAATCTGTCTTTCCTGGCCATTTACTTTCAATGTAATAGGATCAGACATGTGGACCTCCTTCTAATTCATATAAGGCATCTAAGATTGTATGCTGTAAAACAAATATTCGATAGTCGCTTGAGCCTTCTGCGCCATCAAGAATAGGTTTCGGCAGATACTGTAAAGACCTGCGTACCCTTTCTTCTAATGAGCAGCTTTTATCGTTAAACATAGCCTCCATTTCAACAGAACGAAAAGGAAATGGACATACGCCGCTAAAGGCCATTCTAATCTTTTCATCTTTTTTCAGTGCACAAACTGTCACCAATGGATATCCGACATTCCACTGCTGTCTTCTTTTTATACTGACAAATGGCAAGTCTGTATACGTCCGGTCTATAACGATATGAAATAAAAAATCTCCTTTTTGCAGTTGTATTTCCCTGTTAAATATTTTATTTATAGAATGGTAATGAAGCCCCGCTCTCCCTGCAATCCCTATCAAACTATCCGAAATCAGCAACGGCAGCACGGCCTCACGGTAATAGATGCTCCCGCAAATATTTCCGCCCAGACTGATTTTATTTCGAGTCGTCCGATCCGCAATTTCACTCACTGTTTTACTTAATAACGGGAATGGATTTTCTTCCTCCACTTTCGTTAATGACACACCCGCTCCGATTACCAGATCATTTTCATAAAAACCAATGGTATGAAATCCCGGAAGTGCGTTAATATCTATCACCGCATCCGTATAGATGAGATTCAGCCTTCCTAACGTTATAATTTCTGTACCGCCGGAATAATACATTGGTGTTTTCTTTTCGGCCGCAAGAGAGTGAAATAGATTAGTTGTTTCTTGAATGGTCTTCGGTTTAAAATAGTCAAAATCAAACGGTATCATCTTTCCACCCCATTTGCGTCCTCCATAATTGTTCGGGAATGAGAGGGAGCTGATTCAATTGGACACCTAAAGCGGCAGAAAGGCAATTTCCTAATGCTGCCGGCATCCCCAACAGTCCATGTTCCCCTGCGCCGCGTGCTCCATAAGGCGCAATAACATGCGGGGTTTCAACAAATTCAATGATATATTCAGGCTGCTCTCCATAGTGAAGGGGTCTGTATGTTCTAAGTTGAGGATTTAATACTCTTCCATATGGATCAAAATCAAAGGTTTCTCTTCCTCCAAATGCGATTCCCATACTCATCCCCCCCATCACTTGACCCAATGCAGCTTTTTCATTCAATACAGTTCCTATATCCACAACAGAATAAGCTTTTGTAATTCGATACGTATAATCCCGTTTATCCAGCTCAACTTCAATTCCCTGAGCACCTACAGCCCACTCGGGTCCCGGCTTTCCTTTTCCGGTTTCCGGGTCTAAATTCGTCATCCGGGTTAATGTGTAGCTGCCGCTCGCCATAATTTGCCCGCCAATGGTATTTCCATTTGGAAACGTATATCCGTAAGCGATGTCTTTTATGTCAACATACACATTCGGATTATCTAAAAAATAAACCTTTCCATCAGCCACTTCTAATTCCTCGACAGGAACTCTTAAAACACATGATGCCACGGCCTTAAGCTTTCGAATGGCTTCCTCCGCCGCATTCAGTACGGCTCTTCCTCCCATTAAAGTCCCTCTGCTGCCTACGGTTTTCCAGTGCTCAGGTGTTGTTTGTGTATCTATAAGCATTTTTACGTGAATTTTACTTATATCCATTTTCATTCGTTCCGCTAAGATTTGGGCTAACACTGTTTTTGTCCCTGTGCCAATTTCCACTACCCCTGACATCAAATTAATGCTTCCGTCAGGATTAAAGGTTAAAATAACCCCTGAAGTTGCATTTGTATCAAATGTTGACGTTTTCCAAATACAGCTGATCCCCTTTGCCCGTATCTTCCGATCATCGATTTCAATTCTCTGTCCCTCATCCCAATTCATTAATTCCTTCAATCTTTCAATACATTTTGGTACATTTCCGACCGTGCTTGAATTGAGAAGAACTTGAGTAGGGGTCGTATCACCGGGACGAATGGCATTTTTATAGCGGAGTTCCAACGGGTCCATATTCAGCTTTTCCGCCAATACATCCATTGTTCGCTCAAAGGCAAATAAAACTTCAGCATGACTGTAGCCTCTATATGCACTGAGATATGGATGATTCGTATACATACAATATGAATCACACCATACATGGTCGATTGCGTATGGACCCGTACAATCAACCACTGCGGCTCGACTGACGTCAACTCCTTTATCAGAGTATGCTCCGCTATCAAATAAAAACTGAATGTCTGCCGCCTTTAAGATTCCATCCTTTGTTGCGCCTAATTTTACAATGGCATCCAATCCTATATGAGCAGGAGACGTAATCATATCCTCTTCTCTCGAATTAAATAATTTTACGGCCCGGCCTCCAGCCGCTTTTGATGCCAAATAGGCAATAACCTCTAACTGAACCGCTGATTTTCCCCCGTATGCCCCTCCTACTAAAGGTGTTTTGACGATAACCTTTCCGGGTTCTATTCCAAAATACCACTGCATTAATTTTTTAATGGCAAAAGGAGCTTGAGAGGATGTTGTAATGATAATGTCCCCATCAGCTTGAATTTCAGCAATCGAGCATCTTGTTTCCATAGCAGCGTGATCAGAGGGATTAAAGGAAATGTTGAACTCTGCTGTCACATGACTTTCCCTGAACCCGACTTCAATATTTCCTTTTCTGACTTTATCCAGGTTTGCGATATTCGTCTTCGGAACGGGATAAACACCTTCCTTCTTCTCATAACGGTCCAAATGTTCATGGACGAGGGGAGCATCCTTTTGGAAGGCCTCCCGGGGAGAATTTACGACGGGAAGAGGTTGATAGGACACCTTGATGGCATGCACTGCCTTTTTAGCTATGATCGGATTTTCCGCAACAACAACAGCAACCGGCTCACCGTGGTATCTGACTTTTTTATAAGCAATCGGCGACCTGTCTTTAATTTCTTCACCGACGAGCGGAAAAGGTTCATCCCCCAATATCGCTATTACTCCGGGAATCTTCCAAGCTTCTGAAAAGTCAATAGATGCAATATCGGCATGAGCATATGGACTGATCAGCATTTTCGCGTGCAGTGCACCTGTTTCTTGAAAATCATTTGTATATTTCGCCTTACCTGTCACTTTTTCAAGGGCTTCTTTTCGAATAACACTTTTCCCGATATACCCCAACTCATTCACTCCCCGAATTTATTCAGCAGCAGAGTATAATCTTCAACTGTATCTACGTCATAAAAAAGCAAAGGGTCTTGAAAGCTGATCATTTTTCCCGTATTACTTTTACGGATTACATACCGAGCGCCTTGGTCTCCCTTTAACTGATGCAATAGCGGAAAACATTGTTTGGAGAATAGGATTGGGGGCATAGGAAGATGTTGATTTTCAGCAGCAATAAATGAATAGCGGTGCTCCTTTTGATAGGAATCAATTAACGTATTGATGATATCTGCGGTGACAAATGGCTGATCTGCAAGAAGAATGATAACAGCGTCAGCCTCATACTCTAACGCTCTTTTTAACCCGCATTGTATGGAGTGGCCTTGGCCCTTATCCGCTTGTTCGCATTCTACTTGGCTCCACTTATTTACCATAGGATCTAAAAAGAAAAAAGCCGAGAGCCAATGCAGTGAATCTCCCTTTCTGGTGATAATGAAAATATGATCTAATTTAGATAACAAGGTATTTTTAAGCGCTATACTTCCCAGAGAAACTCCATTGAGAAATAAACTTCGCTTATCCGTCCCCATACGTCTGCTTGTACCGGCTGCCAGGTAAATGGCTGCTGTTTTCATAAAACAGACCCTTGTTTTCGCATTTTTTTGATCATCTCGCCAACAATACTTACGGCAATTTCCTCAGAGCCTTATGCGCCAATGGAAAGTCCGATAGGGGAATGAATATCCTCCGGAATCTCAGCCCCGCCTAATAGGCGTTCCGTACGCCTTCTGGGGCCTAATACACCTTTATAAAACACATCTTCATCTTTGAATTTATGTAAAATGGTCCGATCTTTTTGAAAGCTGTGTGTCATTATGATAATAAAATCCCTGTGTGTAATGCTCAGGCCCTCCATTACTTCTTCCAATACTCCGACAATCAAATGGCCGGCTGCAGGAAAATGGCCGTTATGACATAAAGCAGGACGCCAGTCAATCACCGTCACATGAAAGCCCGTACCAGCCGCCAAAGAAACCAATGGCTTAGCATCTTCGCCCGCTCCAAAAACATATAAACAAGGTTTTGGAATCATCTGATGGATAAAAAATAAATCAGATGTATGTTCATCCTTTTTGATTCCCTTTTCCGTATCATAAAGGGGGTTTTTCAGTTTTTGAACTTGCTCCATAAAATCCCCGGTTCCAAACACGCTGCCGTCTTCAGCTATATACATATCTTCCTTTGGCTCTAACGTTTCCGTGAATCGTTTCACTCGGGTCACAGACTTTTTTCCATCTAAACATTTCTTGACTGTCAGCAGATGTCTTTCCAATTCCCCTTTGACAGGCTCAAGTAAAACCGTCAAAACACCGTTACAGCCAACGCCCTGCCCCCAGGATAAATCGTCCTCCGCACTCATATCAAAGTGAACAATCAACGGCTCTCCCGCAGCCCACACCTGCTCTGACCTTTCAGCAAGATCGTCTTCCAGACAACCGGCGGATAACATTCCGACTCTTGTTTTGTCCCCTAAAATTAACATGGAGGCGCCTTCTTTCTTATAAGCGGACCCCTCTGTTTTAATGATGGTAGCCAGTACCTTAGGTTTTGCAGAATTCGCGATGACATCCAAAATCCGGTGTATATCATCCATTTTGATTTCCCCCGCTTTTACCTGATCATATCTGCATCTGTATAACCATATTCTTTTTTTTCAGAAAACATTACAAACGTTTCAGCAATTTCTTCGTTTCTAAAAAAAAAGAGTCTTTAAAGACCTTATGATCGGGCGGCGGGTACAACTGCATTTTGGAACGGAGAGCTTCCAATAACATGTTCTGTTCCTTCTGTTTCCAATTGTCTGTTTCACCCTGCTGTATTCCTTTAAAACCCTCAAAAAATTCACTTAACACTTTGAAGTCATTGCCCAGCTCCATTTTGTCACTTGAAGATAAAAGCCCTTCTTTTTCCCATTCTTTTAACGTTTTCACTATATTTGATATATACTCATACCCTGCATTCATCTTTTGTATCTCTATTTGATATCTTGAAAGAATGATTTTATGCTTTTTACGGATTGGGTTGAATTTTAAGCTGTCAGAGGCTGTTTGCAGCATCTCTTTTGCCGTATGCAGCTCCTGCAGAAGATTGTTCATTTTATACTCCACAAGGTTCCCCTTTCCTTGTCCCCACTCTGATTGAACCCATTTGGAAAGGTCAGAAAGTGTGTCAGAAAGCTGACGAGCCAATGATCGAAATGAGTCCGCTGCCTTTTTTGTAAAGTCCGGCGGAAAAAGGAACATATGAACCAGAATAGCGATGATGACGCCGATCACCGTATCGATTATTCGATCCATTGCATAATCTTTGGAGTGTCGTTCAAACGTAAATACCAATAAAATGGTGAGGGCTACCTGATGTAAAACCGTTTCATCTATTCGTAACCACCTTGCAATATAGGTCCCGCCTAATAGTAACAGCCCCAGCATCCAGCCATTCATTGGCAAGTGACTGACAAGATAGGATGTTAACAAGATCCCAATCGCAGTTCCCGCAATACGATGAAAAGAAAATCGAATCGACTGATCTATGGTTGGCTGCAAACATAAGATAACAGATAGAGGTGCTAAATAGGGGTGATGAGAGCCCGCCAGTTTTGCCGCTTCCCAAGAAACAGCAGAGGCAAGCGCCATCTTCCAAACCAACGATGTGTTGTTTTGATTTTTTTTACTTGTTTTCACCATACGCCCCCTCCTTTCAAAAACCTTTTCCATTAGGTTTCCGTTACGCAAAGGGATTTATACTGATATATGGAAAAAGCGAAAAGAAGGGAGAACGTTAGCAAATGATACATTATTTACTACTCTTGCAGGTGCTTCACCTTTCTTGATAGCTTCGCCCCAGATATGAAGACCGCCCCCCTATGACTTTCGAAGGGAAACACACAAACCTTGTTGGTTAAGCGCAATGGAATTGGGTGAATTTTTTATCATTTTATATGGTAAGGGTTTAAGAAGCAGAATGCCTTTGTTAGTATGGCAACCAAAGGAGGAGGATCAATTATGCAAAGCAGAATAAAGCTAACCGCAGTGAAACTGGCAGCCTTGGTATTCCTAGTAGGTGCCTTTGCCCTCCCGGTTTTACCTCATGCTGCGGCTGCCGCAGAATCCCAAGCTACATACAAAGTTGAAAACCTCAACGACAGTGAGCTGAAGATGACGTTCAATCATGCAGATGTTCATATTGACGCTAAAGGCAATGCAACCCTAAAAGACAACATAACGGGCGAGGAGCAGGCTCTTCCGAAAAGCTCTACTGACAAAAATGGTGACCCCGTTACACTGAAATACGAAAAAATCAAAAATGGCGTTTTAGTCAAAGTAGTAAACAAAGACTCTGGAAAAACGAGCGGGGCAATCAGCACCCAATCAGTCGGGAAATGTATTTTAGGTACTGGCGGCGGTGCGGTAACTGGCGGAGGCACACTGGGTCTTGCAGGAGCTGCTGTAGGAACCGTCACAATACCCGGCATCGGAACAGTAGGAGCGGGTGCCGTTGGAGCAATTACCGGCGCTGTTGGCGGCGCAATGACAGGAGCTGCCGCATCTTGCTTTTAATCATGAAGAAAAAGGGGCCCGCGCCCCTTTCTTTCACTAACTATGGAAGGTGGTCAACATGTACAAAATCATCATTCCTTCAATACTAACCATCTTCATTCTCTGGATACTCTTACAGATTTCCCTGGAGATAAGCATCGTTAAGAATCCATTGAATTATTTTATTGTATTCATTGTCTTCTTTCTCTTTATAAAGATGGTGAAAGAGAAGCAACAGTAGTTTGCAACTAATAAGCTGGAAACCAGATTTGTGTTGGAATCTGGTTTTTTTGTGTTTTTATTCACTATATATAAATCCTTTGCTGAAAGACAACAACAGAATCAACAGAAAACTAAACTCTAACGGCTATTTTGTCAAATCGGTCTGCTAAATGTTATTAGCAAAATTTTCATTAAACCCTATATCAAATTACTTGATACTATAGTTAATTTCGCTCGATCTTTCACTCACAATTTCTGCAATTCTTTTGCTTCAATTTCAACACTAAATCCCGTTCTCTTTAACTTAAAAATCAAATCCTCAGAAAAATCTTTTACCTTATACTTATCAATAAAAATAGTTAAATTGCTTTTTGCTCTTGAGCAACCAACATAAAAAAGTCTGTACGCAGACAGAACTCCGTACACAGTACTCTCTTTAAAACATTTTTTAAAGTTTGTAACATTAGGTTTTAGAAGATATGCATTGTAAAAGTCTTCACAAAGATCTTTAAATATCCAATTATTCTCGAAATATTTGCATAATTCTTCAACTCTTGTTTTTAGATAAGTTGCATGTGCCTCATACTTTTCTTTATTCAAATCTGATATTTTACATGCTAAATGGTCAATTGTATCTTCAATCCACTTTTTATAATCATAATAAAAGGATTCTAGAGAATCTAACGATAGTTCTGTAATAGTCCATAGTTTTAAGAATTTATACATATGAACCAGCGGTGTTCTAAAGGAATCGTCCGCAATGAAGAAAACAGTATTATGACTCTCTCCTTTTACACCATGTTGTGTCGAAACTTTCGGGTCTTTCAAATAGTTTGACAGTGCCTTGAATTCGTTTAATGTAACTGCTAACACTCCAATATATTCATTAGATATATTATCTATATATTCCTCTTTTATAACTCTAGAGCCTCTTAATAAAGTTAAAAATTCATATATTGAGCTGTCTTTCTGATAAAAATCATATATTTGTTTTAATAGATTGTTTAAGTTAACTTTATCCTGATGACTAGTAATTGTACCAATTCTAGTATCAAATATTTTTTGATTCCTTTTAAGGGTTTGAATTATACTGCCAAGATTAAAATCCTCATAATAACTTAGAATTTTATCTACTATAAAAAGCAACTTTAAAAGAGGATCTTTATTTTCATTTGTATTATCAGATAAGACATCACTAGCATTTAGTTGGTTTACTTGTGAATATCTATCCAATCTATTAAATTGTCTGTAAAATTCTCCAGCGCCTATCGAATCAAACCTTTGTTGATTTAATAAAAATAACAATAAAGCATTCGGATAAATTAATTGTTCCCTTTTTATTCTTTTTTGAATGTTATCACACAATACTACTCTTGGTGGATGGTCTGGTTTATTAGCTCGGTTTTTATCGGATGAGATTTGTTTGAATTCCTTATCATTATATATATTATTTAATATAGAAACGATATCTGGTATTGACCGATGATTAGTATCTAATTTAATTTCATTATTTAGAGTTTTTAATTCTTTTTCAAATGACCCATCATAGTTTTTATATATTTGTTGCATTTTGTCGCCAAGAAAATAGAGTTTTGAGCTAGTATTTAGTCCTGCTTTATAAAACATTTTTAATACACTGGGAGCAGAGTCTTGGTACTCATCTATAAAAATCAATTGATACTTTTGAGTTAATCTCTTCTTGATTTTAGGAAACTTTTCGAATACCTTTTCTGCAAATATGAGCAAACTATCGTGAGACAAACCTCCTTTGTAAAGATGATTGTTTGAAGTTTCATTATAATAAATAGAACTTATATTAGTTTTTATCACTTCTAAGGTTAAACAACCAAACTTATCGATATACTTCTTGTTTCTAGCTAGTACATGTTCTTTCTCTTCCTTGTTCTCAATATTCCCTCTGATTAAATCCCCAAATAACTCCATATATAAATCTATCATTTCATTTTTACAAAAATAGATTCTTAAAAATTTATGTAAAAATGAATGAATTGTGCTTATGTGAATCCCTTCTTCATCCAGTCCCTTTTTAAGCTCTTCTGCAGCTCTCTTTGTGTAAGTAATACAAAGTATATTATCAAGTGGATGTTTTATCTTATGGTTTACAATCATTGATTTTATTTTAGTTGTTTTGCCACTACCTGCTGGAGCATTAATGAGAAAAATATTATCAACTAATTTTGCAGCCAATCTAATCCCTCCTTAATATAATTAGGAAGCATCTTTTCTATTAGACCATTTAAAATAACTGAGTACATAAAATCAGTTTTATTATTCTCTGAATGTCTAACAATATCTCTAATACTGTATTTTTCATCTTTATCTAAATCATCTTTTTTAGATTTATCAGGGTTTGGAATAGTATATTTAAGATTATCGCTATTTCTTTTCTCAATCCAGAAACTTCTATCTTTTTTTTCTAACACATTCAAATTATAAAATTTTGAGAGCATAGCTTCTTCTAAAGTCCGAGCATATTGTTCAGATTTTCCTTGATAATTAATTAGGACTAATCCTCCAAGAATCTTATTCTCACCTTTGTCTTTCCATTCATACAAATCAAGTATTGTTGGAGACTTTATTTCTTTTGATAAATCATAATAGGTGTTGATTGTTGCATTTGTTGTTTTAGACTCTTTTACTGCTTCTACAGTTGTTGCATCTTTTTTATAATCTAGATCAGTTAAAACAAGAGTTTTTATCTTCAGAAAATTTATCACCTTACTATATTTATGTGCGTATGCTCCGCCAACTTGAACATAGGCTATGTATTTTTGGTTAAGTTCTTCATATATATCTAGAGTCAATAACTTTCTTATAAGCAACCTTTCTGTGTCACCCTCATATAGAATTACTCTATCTGCAAAAACTATTTCAGAAAATCCTATTTCATAAAACCAATCATAAAATGTATCCAAAGTGGTGTCACCACTCAAGCCTTTTTTAAACATAGAAAAATCGTAAATTTTACTTTCTAACTGATTCAGAAAATCCTATTTCATAAAACCAATCATAAAATGTATCCAAAGTGGTGTCACCACTCAAGCCTTTTTTAAACATAGAAAAATCGTAAATTTTACTTTCTAACTGATCTATTGGTCGTGAAACTCTTAAATTTTTCATTTCCGTTAGGCGCACCATTTCTCCGGAATGAGTAGTTATTAACCCCTGTATTTTTTTTTGAAGATAGTAATCTTTTAAATACTTCCCAAAGATTCGTTGCATTTGGGGGTGCATATGTGATTCAGGCTCTTCTACCACAAATAGGTTGACTAATAGCGGATCAATTTTTCTTTTATATGTTTCCAACTGTAGCAGTATATAAATCATATTACTGTAACCTAATCCTTGGGAGGCTTCATTGAGGAAATAACCTTCATATTGATATTTAGTGTTAGTTATTTGATTAAGAAGAGAGGTTATTGTGCCTTCGTTAATATCTATATCAAGGATCATACTCCCTGTATTGCCTCCACTTGCTTTAGCAATTGTTTTAACCGCATTGCTAAGACCTTTCACCGATGTGTCTCTTACCTTATCAATAATCTCCGTATCTTGTATTGGACTTAGTATTTGGTCTGGTAAGTTCTCTAATAGGGCACCTAGTTTTTCATCATGAGTTGCGAGCTCAACCATATTTTTACTTAAACTTTTAAAGTTACCATTACTCTGATCATCGAGTGGTCTACCTGCATTAATATATCTAAAATTAAACAGTCTTCGAAAAGTTGAAATGTCAATTTCGACTTTATCAGTATAATCGCTATCACTAAAGTAACATTTCTCAATTATACTCGCTTCATAAATTGACAATATTACCTCTTTAAATTGTCGTATTTTTAATGTTGGATCTTTTGAGGAATGAATTTTTTTATATCTTGCATATAATTTTTTATAATTTTCCTCCAATGCTTGTCCAAAGGATACATAAGTAGGTTGAAATGAATATTCAAAATAGAAGCTTTTATTATCCGGATTCAAATCCATAATAAAATCGGCAAACTTTCTAATATCGTCCTCTTCACTATAATCTATTCTAAAACGTATAGATGTTGCAGGTATTATTAGATCACATTCTAAATTAAACAATTCAGTACTAAATAGCTTGTTTATAATTCTCTCTACTGTAGATAATTGATCATCGCCTTCCTTAAAGCACAGTATAAAGGTCTCATAAACTTCATCTACCCATTGTTTTGATAGCCTTACTGGTATATCCGAAATAAAAAATGGCGTTTTGCCATTTTGCATTATAGATCCAATTAAATTAATCATAGAAGTCTTACCACTATTATTAGCACCTGCAAGCAAGGTAACGTCGTCAGCCATTGAAAATGCTTCGTTTTTAAACTTCCTATAATTTTGTATAGTAACACCTTTTAAAAGCAATTTAAGAACCCCCAGATGAATTTCCGATTTTATAAAACCCCACTCACTTATGATAAGGCTCCCCACGATTAATCCGAAACGCCCGATAAATCTGCTCAACTAGTATGAGACGCATCAACTGATGAGGAAACGTCATCTTCGAAAATGACAGCTTGTCGTCTGCCCTTTTCATGACGGCGTCGCTTAGGCCGAGTGAGCCGCCGATGACGAAGGTGATTTTGCTTTTTCCATAAGTCGCCAGCTTATCTATTGTATCGGCCAGTTCTTCGGATGTTTTCATCTTTCCTTCGATGGCGAGGGCGATGACGTGGGTGTCCGGGCTGATTTTGGCCAGGATGCGTTCGCCTTCTTTGTCTTTGACGATTTTCATATCTTGGTCGCTCAGGTTTTCCGGGGCTTTTTCGTCCGGGAGTTCGATGATGTCGATTTTCGCGTAGGCTGAGAGTCGTTTTTTGTATTCTTCAATGCCTTGCTTGAGGTATTTTTCTTTTAGTTTTCCGATTGTCACAATATTGATATTCACAGGTCATCCCCACTTTAGAAACAAGTTATTCATATATATTGTCCACAATTGTGGATATCTTTTCTGTATTTTGTGTAGGATCATTCGTTCCCTACTAGATATGTTGCGGTGTCCCCACATAATTCACAGGCTGTGGATAAACTGTTAGTATGTTCGATTTTTCTGATTTCGGGCGGAAGCTCATGATCATCTATGTACATGTCCAGCACGGTTTCGATATGTTCTTCACAAGAATAATAAGCGGTTTTCATTGTTACATCCTCCGGTTTTCTTTTGCACACGGCAATTGTTCTCTTCTCAATATAACCTATTTATACACATGTTAGTAGTGCTTCGGGCTGAGTTTTATCCACAATTCGGCAAATTCCGCGCAAAAAGAGCCGGCGTTTGCAGCATCCGGCTCTTTACGTGTTTTCTCTTTTTTCTATGCGAAGTACGAACAGAATTCCTAATATACACGCCAGCAGTGCAGAGCATACATTAATCCAGTCCGGCTTTCCGCCGGTTAAAAAATAGTTGGTTATTACGGAAACCAGGAGAATGGTTACGGTCACCGCGGCAAGCTTTTTCTTCATCGGCTCCCTCCTTCACCTGACTGTCTTCTGCTTTTACGGGTAAAATTCCTCTATCTCTATGTTCGGTCGGCTTTTTTTCTTGCTATTTAGTCTTATTATGAGGGTCACAACGATATATACAATCATAATCAATGTCCCGTTACTCACATCAGGATATCCAATCAACATATTCATCATCACAAAAACAATTGTTATACATATGACGGACAACAATAAGAAGATACTGAATGATTTCAAATTAAACACCTTCTTTCTTGCAGTAGCGTTTCATTAAAAAAAAGCTTACCAAAAGCGGCAAGCTCTTACCAAATGTTCGTACTTCAAAACCCATCCATCACCTGCACGTCATACAGCTTGAGATGGCTTTTCGGCGTGACGATGTTTTTCAGGTTTGGGATGGTCCGGTCGTTCAGCTTTTTGCCCGTTTTCAGATCGAAGGATTCGATTTTGGCGGGTTTTTTGTAGCTGTACGTGAAGAGATACAGCTTTCCGTTTTGATGGGTCAGGTCTTTGAAATCAGCCTTCATTCCTGATGCAGGGAGGGTGAAGGCTTTTTTGCTTTTTCCGGTTTCAGGGTTGATGCGGTATACGGTTCCGAAGCCGTCAACGAAATAGAGGCTGCGCTGCTCCATAAAAAAGCTGTTTTTGAAGCTGAACGGCATGGAGTCATAGAGGGTCTGTTCGTCATTTTTATAAGAGGCGATGTCATACGTTTTGATAGCGCCGCTGTTTCTCATGACTTTCACCATTTGATAGATGTGGTCGGCTTTTTCTCCTCTTGTGAGAAAGTAGACGGCGCTGTCATCAGCGGCGAGCTGGGATTCGACAGACGTGCCTTCTTTATACGTCCATGTCGCGATTGTATTTGTATGGAGCCTCTCTTTATCGGCCTGAATGTCTTGAACGTGATAGCCTTTTTCGTCATCTGTCGGCGTGAGTGCGAAAAGATGATCTTTAAAAAAGCCTGAGGCGCGGATATAGTGCGGGATGACGTCTTGCTTCCACTTGCCGTCAATCTGGCGGTACAGCTCTGAGCGATAGCTGCCGCCGCTTTTGTCGTAGCCTGAGTTATACAGCGTGTAGAAGCCTTCCGTCCGGTCAATATATCCCGCGCTGTCCCCCGTATGCTGGTACGCTCTTTTATACGTGTGAAGGCCGTCCTGAACAGTGTAAATCCCTTTTTTGTCCTCCAGCAGGACGCTTTCGTCATGCACTTTGGCCGATCCGAGTTCTAGCCCTTTCATTTGATAAGAAAAGAGCCGGCCTTTTTTATCAGCAAATAGAGCATAGCTTTTTCCGCCGCCGAACGTGTCCTGGTCAGCCGTAGTGGAGAAATACAGCAGCGCCTCTTTATCTTTCAGAAAATCAGGATCATTTAATGTTTCCCTCTCAACCTCCGCAGGCTCTTCCGTGCGAAAATGGAAGAAGCATAAGACCGCTGCAGCGATGATGATCACTAAGGGTATCCAGATGATTTTTTTCACGTTTTTCTCCTTAGTTAATGGTGAGAATCGTTGTCGTATAAGGTGAGCTTGTGATGTCGCGCGGATATACGCCCAGGCCGCCGTTAGAGTCAATGTCGATTCCGGCTTTTAGGAGGAACGCTGACCACAGCAGTTTCGAGCAGTTTTTGGCGCCTTCATGGCCTGTATTTCGGTTATTGACGAAGTTGAAGGAGTACTCGTCGCCGACTCGTGATACGGCCCAGTCAGCAGCGGCTTGTTTTTGGGCATCGGTGACTTTCACGGTTTGTACGATTGAATTATCCTCGACTTCTCTTCCGTTATAGGCGATTTGGCGGACGCCGTCTCCCGGTACGGATTCGACGATCTTATCAGCGGCAGAATACATGCCGACATGGCCGTGGTTGTAATAGGCCGTGTATGAGTTCGTGTAATAAATATTGCCTTTTGTGCTTTTCGGAAGTTTTTTGGTGCCTGACGATCCGCCCATCGCAGATAGCCCTTCTTTGGAAGCGTTTACATCTCCTTGCACCTTGTCTGCCGTAATTTCTTGATGAAACTGCTTGAGAATCGCTTCTGTTGACACGTGCTTCTGTTTGGCGAGCTCTTTGGCTGATTGGAGAACGTCTTGAGGGGTCGTGCCCTGCTGAAGCTCTGCGATTTCTTTTGCATAGCGGGATGTTTCTGTTTCTTTCGCTTTTACATTCATACCGGAGAAGGACAGAACCATGGTGAATGACAGGGCAAACGGGAGGACGGCTTTGAACAGCTTTTTACACATCATTACTTCGCCTCTTTTCTTAGAGTATAATTTTTCCACATATGCATTATATGACAGAATTGTGATAAAAAAATAGACAATTTACAGATTTTTAAAAATTTTATAACAATAAGGAAAAGATATGCATAAAACCACCTTGAAATATCAGGAAATCTGGTTATCATATACACAAGATAGGAAAGGGGGAGAAATATGAAATACAGAACAATCGGTTCGATGCGGGTTTCCTCATTGGGGTTAGGGTGCATGGGCATGTCGGAATACTACGGCAGCCAGAGTGAGGAAGAGTCCATTTCCACACTGCATCATGCCGTTCATCTCGGGGTGAATTTGTTTGATACGGCTGATCAATATGGATTGGGCGCGAATGAAGAGCTTGTCGGCAGAGCGCTTGCCCCGTACAGAAAGGAGCTTTACCTCGCAACTAAATTCGGCTATGTCCGAAGTGAAAAGGGCGAGTTTATTGAAATCAACGGCCGGCCCGATTATGTCAAAAAAGCGTGTGACGCCAGTCTGAAACGCCTCGGGACGGATTATATCGACCTTTATTATCTGCACCGGGTTGATCCGCGGGTGCCGATTGAAGAGACTGTCGGCGCTATGAAGGAGCTAGTTGAAGAAGGAAAGGTGAGGTATATCGGCCTGTCAGAGGCTTCCCCAGAAACGATCAGGCGCGCCGGCCGCATCCATCCGATTGCCGCGCTTCAATCAGAGTATTCTTTATGGAGCAGGGAAGCGGAGGAGCATGTGCTGCCCGCCTGCCGCGAGCTCGGCATCTCATTTGTGCCTTACAGTCCGCTCGGCAGAGGTTTTCTGACCGGAAAGATGACGTCGACAGATCAGCTTGATGCCGACGATTACAGAAGAAGAACACCGAGATTTCAGGGAGACAATTTGGCGGTGAATATAAGACTCGTCCAAAAACTGACCGACATTGCCCGGGAAATGAATATGACCGCGCCTCAGCTTGCGCTCGCATGGGTTCTCGCAAACGGTGATGATCTCATCCCGATTCCGGGTACAAAAAAGAAACATTACTTGGAAGAGAACCTTGCCGCTCTTGACATTACGCTTCCCGAAGAAGTGAAGGCGCAGTTGGATGAGATGTTTCCGATCGGCACGGCGGCCGGCGAGCGTTATCCGCATCATATGATGACATTGTTAGATGAATAACAAAAGAGGCCCATCGTGCGGGCCTCTTTTCATGACAGCTTTTTGCTCATGATTACATCCGTCTCCAGGAATCCCGTCTTCTCATACAGCTTCCGCGCCGTTTCGTTATGAGCGAACACATGGAGAGAAAGCTTGCGGACACCCAGGTCTTTTGCCTTGTCCTCCAGCCTTGCGATCGCCTCTTTTGCATAGCCTTTGCCGCGATAAGGAGGATGAAGGCCGAAATCATAAATAAATGCGTCCTGCTGCGGGTTGTCCGGATCGGCGTGCAGTCACAGCCAGCCGGCATTGTCCTTTCCGTCCAATGTCAGCGTCCATAAATAGTGGTCAGCCGTCTCCAAGCCGTCAGGAAGCAGATCTTTAAATGTCCATTCTTCTAGTTCCGGCGCTTCTTCAGGCAGCCACGTTCCCGCTTTTATCTTTTCTTCAGCGTAATGCTTTGTTGAATGGGCGAGATAGGATTGAAATTCTTGCTCTGTCATCGGCTGCAGTGTGATAGCCATTGAATCACTCCTTACAAAACACAGACTGAAAGCGGTATCATGCAGTATTATCCGAAGGCTCCGTTTTCTGCGGGTTTTATGATTTGTTCGGCTTGCGCCGTTGAACCAGTTTGTGCAAATAATCCAATCGAAATGAGACTTGCCAAGGCTGCTGAGAGTACAATGAATTTACATGTTTTCATTACGAATCCCCTCCGTCAATCTCAAAATTTGGTCATTAGCATCTATTGATTCTTGGAAATACTTCGCCGCCAGTTTGTAATTCTCCTGTTTTTTAAAATGCGCAGCGGCCTGATACGATAAATCGGAAACGTCACTCCACAGTTCTTTCTTTTTTAACTCGGCGAACGCTGATTCAAGCGCTTCTTCACTGTGATCAATAAAGACATGCTGTAAGATGCGCAGTTTTTGGGTGTACACAGGTTCATTTTTTTCGTCTGCGGCGTTCAGCGCTTTATGAAGCCAAAACCGGCCCTCATCCGCCTGCTCCTGCTTCAATAACACTCTGGCCAGCATGTACAGACTCCGCACCGAATATGCGGATTGCAAATGCTCCTTTTTATCGAGAGCCGTTTCAAACTCGACTCGCGCCTCCTCCAATTTCTCCTGTCTCTCATAACAAATGCCCGCGTTAAAATGGGCCAGCGCCTCAATGTGCGGATCGCCTGCTTTGGCGGCTTGATGAATTGCCGTCTGCAGGAGCTCTTCGGCTTTCTGATAGTGAAACAAGTCCATTCTGTTACAGCCGATCACCATTAAACACTGTGCTTCTCTGACCGCGTACATTTCGTTGGCTTTGTAGATCTCTAACGCTCTTTCCGCATGATTCATCGCAAAGTAGTTTTGGCGGATTTCATAGTAGGCAATCGCCACTTGGTAATTAAACTCGGCTCTTTCAATCTCATTCGGTATGTGCCGGAGCCTGCTTTCAGCGATCCGGTAAAAATTAATGGCGTTCATGAATCGTTTCCGGTAAAACTCGTGCATTCCGGAAAAGAAATAATAATAGTATTGAATCATCTGGTCTGTTTTTTCTTTATCGGCGTTCAGCTGAATCGTTTTTAAAATGCCGTCTGTTTTCTCATACTCTTCCATCAAAAGCTTATAGCGGGAATCAATTAAATTAAAATAAAGGAGCACCGTTTGATTTTGTGTCATATTTTGCAGATCTGTAAGCAGCTGTTCTCTTAACGCCTTAGCCGATTCGGTTTTGTGCTTTTTGATTTCCTCGTACCAGTCACTGATTTTTTTCGCAACAGTTTCGTGGGCCATCACCTCAGCCATCTGTCAGGACACCTCCCTTTCCCATTTTGTGTAATAAATATATCATATTTACAGGCTCAAAAAGAGGGTGACAGCCTGCTAGTTTCCTAGTGGCAACAAAAAAACCCCCGCAGGTGCGGAGGCGCATATTTTATAATAGTTTTTTTCCTAACAAGGACTCCACCAGCTCAACCGCTGTTTTGCCGGTTTTGTTTTTGTGATCGAGGATCGGATTGACTTCAACAAATTCAGCTGAGGTGATAATGTCGGCATCATACAGCATTTCCATTGCCAAATGGCTTTCACGGTAGCTGATGCCGCCGACGACAGGCGTCCCTACGCCGGGCGCGTCACTCGGATCAAGGCCGTCGAGATCAAGGCTGAGATGAACGCCGTCACAGCCTGACAGGTAGTCAATGGTTTCTTCCATGACCCTCGTCATGCCGCTGCGGTCAATCTCATGCATCGTATATACCTTCATGCCTGTTTCCTTAATGTATTCACGCTCGCCTTCATCAAGCGATCTCGCGCCGATGATGACGACGTTCTCCGGCTTGATTTTCGGGGCATAGCCGCCCAGATTCACCAATGTGTCGTGGCCGACGCCGAGGCTGACGGCCAGCGGCATTCCGTGAATATTGCCTGACGGCGATGTTTCCAGCGTGTTTAAGTCGCCGTGCGCGTCGTACCAGATAACACCGAGCTGTTTATAGTGCTTGGCCGTTCCTGTCAGCGTTCCGATCGCGATGCTGTGATCGCCGCCCAGGACGAGAGGGAACCGCTCACTCTCAATGACGCTGTCCACCTTTTGGGCGAGCTGCTCGTTACCTGAGAGCACAGAGTTCAGATTTTTCAGCTCTTCATCTTTTTTGAGTTTTTCACGATTGACGGGGATGTCGCCCAGGTCTTCCACCGCATACCCCATGTCAGATAACCGTTCAATGAGATGCGCGTAGCGGATGGCGCTCGGGCCCATATCCACTCCGCGTCGTGCTTGTCCTAAATCCATCGGCATTCCAATAACTGAGATATTCTTATTCATCCGTTTTTCCACCTCAACATGTTGTATGTTGTCCTGTGCGGGTTTCTCAAAGATGACTTGGACACGAAAAGATTTTAAAGCTCTATCTGTTTTTCTGACTGTTTATGCTTTTTTACATACAGATGATAGACGATAACGCACACTACCATGAACGGGATGCCGCAATAAAGGGCGAGCCGCTGTTCTGAATCAAATGCGAGACTGATCAGAACAACCGTATTCAACGTCAGCCCGATAATAGGCAGCACCGGGTACAGCGGTGTTTTAAACTTAAGGTCTTCCACTTTTCCGCCTTCACGGATGTATTTCCGTCTGAACATCAACTGCGACAGAGAAATCGCAATCCAGCCGACCTGCGCGCTTAATCCGGCCAATGATAAGAGAAACATATAAACGGCTGCCGGCGTTGCGACTTTAGACAGCAGCGACAGGCAGGCGACGGCCAGCGTCACGATCAGCGCATTCATCGGCACGCCGCGTTTGTTTGTTCTGCCGAGCGCTTTAAAGGCTTGCCCTTCGTTCGCCATGGCATATAGGATACGCGTTGATGCAAACAGGCCTGAGTTGGCCACTGACAGCAGCGCAATTAAAATAACAAAGTTCATGATATCAGCGGCATACGGGATACCGATTTGTTCGAACACCACGACAAACGGGCTTTCGACCACTCCCGCCTGCTTCCACGGAATCATGCCGGCAATGACAATGATGGAAAGAACGAAAAAGACAAGCGTTCTCCATACCGTCTGCCGGATAGAGCGCGGAATCGTTTTCTCGGGATTTTCACTTTCTCCCGCGGCAACCCCGATCAGCTCCGTTCCCTGGAACGCGAAGTTGACGGTAATCATCGTAACAAGCATAGCTCTAATGCCGTTCGGAAACAATCCATCCTCATAAAAATGAGAGAAGAAAGGAGCCGGCTCGCCGTGCTTCATATCAATCAGGCCGAACATGGCGGCGCCGCCCAAAATAATAAACAGCAGAATGACTAAAATTTTAATGCCGGAAAACCAAAATTCCGATTCAGCGAACGCTTTTGTCGTAATGGCGTTCAAAAGAAACATCAGCCCGACAAACACGAGGCACCACACCCACACGGGAACATGCGGAAACCAGCGGAGCATCAATTGGCCCGCAGATAAAAATTCAATGGCGCATGTCACCGCCCAGCCGAGCCAGTACAGCCAGCCGAATGCGAAACCGAAAGCGGGGCTGATAAATTTGGTTGCGTACGTCTGAAACGACCCCGATACGGGAAGGGCAACCGCAAGCTCGCCTAAGCAGAGCATTGTCAAAAACATAATAAAACCGCCGACCAGATAAGACAGAACCGCACCCAGCGGTCCCGCCTGGTTGATTGTAAATCCGGTACTCAGGAAAAACCCGGTGCCGATCACTCCGCCCAATGAAATCATAAACAAATGGCGCGATTTCATCGTGCGCTGAAGTTGATTCTCTTTTTGATTTGTATTCACTGTTCTGCACCCCTTCAGCAACTTGTATTGGAACCAAGCCGGTGCATTGAAACCGATTTGCTGTCCAAAGAGCCTCTATTTGTATATGGATGTTATATAAAATTCATTTTCGTACATAAAGATACATTATACTAAAATACCGTCGCCGCGCAAATAGAGTGTGATGAATTTTTATTTGTAAATTCCATACAAGCCGAGGGAAAGCATTGCCGCATCAAAGTTTTACGCGTTTTGAAGCACATTTGTGATCTTTTGGATCGCCCAGTCCAAGTCTTCCTTGGAAATCATTAACGGCGGTGCAAACCGGATCACGGTATCATGTGTTTCTTTGCATAAAAGCCCTTCGCCTTTCAGCTTTTCACAGTATGGGCGGGCCGCTTCGGTCAGTTCAACGCCGATAAACAGGCCGCGTCCGCGCACGTCTTTTATGATAGGGTTATCGATTTTCTCAAGCTCTTCTTTAAAATACCGGCCAAGCTGAAGCGAACGCTCTGCCAGCCCTTCTTCCTCAAGGACTTCAAGAGATGCGATCGATACCGCGCAAGCGAGCGGGTTTCCGCCGAATGTCGAGCCGTGGGAACCCGGATTAAACACGCCGAGAATGTCACGGTTCGCCGCGATGCATGAAATCGGGAAGACGCCGCCGCCGAGCGCTTTTCCTAAGATGAACATATCCGGTACGATATTCTCCCAGTCAATCGCGAATGTTTTCCCTGTGCGGCCGAGTCCCGTCTGTATTTCATCAGCGATCAGAAGCACATTTTCTTCCTTACAAATGGCGGCCGCTTCTTGTAAAAATCCTTCCGGCGGAATGACGATGCCCGCTTCTCCCTGAATCGGTTCGAATAAGAAAGCGGCTGTGTTCGGCGTAATCGCCCGGCGCAGCGCTTCTGCATCTCCGTACGGAATTAATTTTATACCCGGAAGCATAGGTCCGAAACCTCGTTTATACTCATCTTCTGAAGAAAGAGATACCGCAAGCATCGTTCTGCCGTGGAAGTTGCCGATACACGCAATGATTTCTGCCTGATTATCGGCTACCCCTTTGACCTCATATGCCCAGCGTCTCGCCGCTTTGACAGCTGATTCAACGGCTTCCGCCCCCGTATTCATCGGCAGAATCATATCTTTTCCCGTCAGCTTGGCTGTTTTCTCATAAAACGGGCCGAGCTGATCATTATGAAACGCGCGTGACGTCAGAGTGATTTTATCCGCCTGATCCTTCAGCGCCTGAATGATCTTCGGATGTCTGTGTCCCTGATTCACGGCAGAATAAGCACTCAGCATATCCATATATTGATTGCCCTCAGGGTCTTTTACCCAAACACCCTGCGCTTCTGAAATAACAATCGGAAGAGGATGATAGTTGTTCGCGCCGTAATGTGAAGTTTGACTGATAATTTCTTGAGATTTTGTGAAAGCTGACATAATCTGATTCCCCCTTGTTTTGTAAACATTCAACATAAGCTCTTGCTTTCCCTTTTTATAAAGCAAGTTCCGTGCCAATCCGAAAAAACGGGATGTTTCGGCAAAATTCTTTCTCTTCCTGCAAAATTTTCATGCGGTTTGCAACCAAAGCTCAGCAAAGCGCAAAATTTTTTTGCGTTTTCGCTGACAAAAATAAGAGCAATCCAATTAGATTGCTCCTATTCAGCAGTTATTTATTCAATTGTCTTTGATATACAATATAAGAACTTAATACAGAAAATATGATACAGCCGATTGCAGCAATGAAAATGGCTGATATTCTATACACTGGCGGAAAAAAAGCTGAAAGCATCATGATAATGCCCGCTAAGACAAAAAGTTTTGAACTAACCCTGTGTGTATCCTTCCAAACTTTTTCACTGCTCAGCGTCCACGGTGTTCTTATCCCTAAAAAGAAATTAGGCTTAACTATCTGAATAAAGTTTCCAAACACCATAAAAATAACGCCCACTATAAAGCTTCCTAAATAAGATATAGGGAGGTCATATCCCAGGCCGGTCAAGATGATCATAAGATTAATGACAAACATTACCGCAAACATTGTATTAAATATAGCCATATATGGCCCGATAAATGTTTTGTAGTTATTTTTAGGATCAATCTTAGGGATGATAACCATTAAAATATATATAATAATCATTATGCCAATAAGCATCATCATCGCATTAGCTTTAGCTTGGTAATCATTTGCACTTCCGTTTAATCCCCAGTGTATCGCCAAATTGTCCGGTAAAGATGAATATGTGAAAGCCCATGTTAAAACAGTTAAAACAATGAGTCCTGCCGAAAAGATATATTTTTTCATGATTCCCCGCCTTTCTTCTTATCATGTTCTGGTTCAGCCAAAGAAAAGAACCAGCCTATAAGATCCTGTAATACAGTGGTATTTAATGAATACATAATAAATTGACCTTTCCTCTCATCGTGAACTAAATCAGTATTTTTCAATATGTTAAGATGATGAGAAATACTGGGTTTTGACATTTCGAAGTGTTCCGCAATTTCACCAGCTGTCATGTCTTGTTTCTTCAATAAATCTAAAATTCTTCTCCTTGTAGGATCGGCTAGTGCTTTAAATGCTTTATTCAAGTACTTTCCCCCTCTCATATATGATTTAGATATTTAAGTATATATCTAAATATCAACCATTTTCCTAAAAAAGTCAATGGTTTCTTTACCTCAATTTCCATTTATTTTTAAAAATCAGCAAAGCGCAAAATTTTTTTGCGTTTCCGGCTCAATTTATTTTAAAATAATGAATGTTAAGACGATTGGGAGGGGAATTGACCTGCACACAACCAGCGAATTTTTCACACTCGTATTACAAAGCATTCTGGAAGAGATTGATGTCGGGCTGCATGTGGTAGACGAAAAGGGCAGCACCGTCATTTACAATAAGAAAATGATGCAGATTGAAGATATGGATGAACGGGACGTCCTGCATAAAAATCTGACTGATGTATTTATGTTTTCCAATCAGCAGGACAGCACGCTCGTTCAGGCCCTTCAGGAAGGCAAAACGATTAAAAATGTGAAGCAAAGCTATTTCAATAACAAAGGCCAGGAAATCACGACGATCAATCATACCTTTCCGATTGTGCAAAACGGGGAGATCAAGGGCGCCGTGGAAATCGCCAAGGACGTCACCAAGCTCGAACGGCTGATCAGGGAGAACATGCACAGAAAAGAACAGAACAGCTATACGTTTGACAGCATTCTCGGCAACAGTCCGGTCATCCGGGAAGTCATCGAAAACGCAAAACGGGCAACCCGCACGTCTTCATCCGTGCTTTTGGCGGGTGAGACGGGAACAGGAAAAGAACTGTTCGCCCAAAGCATTCACAACGGCAGCCAGCGCTCAGGCGCCCCGTTCATATCACAAAACTGTGCCGCCTTGCCGGACAGTCTGGTCGAAAGTATTTTATTCGGCACGAAAAAAGGCGCCTTTACCGGAGCCATAGACCAGCCCGGCTTATTTGAGCAGGCACAGGGCGGCACCCTGCTGCTGGATGAGATCAACTCTCTCAATCTCAGCCTGCAGGCCAAACTGCTCCGCGCCCTTCAGGAAAAGAAAATCAGGCGCATCGGGTCAGCTCAGGACAAACCGATTGACGTCCGTATTATCGCCACGATGAATGAAGACCCGATCACCGCCATTTCGGAAGAGCGGCTGCGCAAAGATTTATATTACCGATTAAGCGTTGTCACGCTGATCATTCCGCCGCTCCGGGAGCGCAAAGAGGACATTCTGCCGCTGGCTGAAGTATTTATCCAGAAAAACAATCACCTGTTCCAAATGCATGTCGATTCGATCAGTGACGATGTGCAGCAATTCTTCCTGGAATATGACTGGCCGGGCAACATCCGTGAGCTTGAACATATGATTGAAGGCGCCATGAACTTTATGACGGATGAAACGACGATTACGGCGGCCCACCTGCCTTATCAATACCGCATGAAAATCAAACCGGCTGACACGGATGCCAAAGCCGCTCCAAACACCCAGCCCGGCACCGATTTAAAAGGTAAAATGGAGAATTTTGAAAAATATATGATCGAAAACATTCTGCGAAAACACCGCAACAACATATCCAAAACGGCACACGAGCTCGGTATCAGCAGACAGAGCCTGCAATACCGCCTGAAAAAATTCGGGCTGGAGCGGATGAAATGAATCCATACTGAAAAAAGGCTGAGATGCTCCTCAGCCTTTCGTCAGCCTATGTCTGATTGGCTTGATGCCACCACTCCATTACCTGAATTTGTCATTCTGGTTCAAAGCTCGACTTTATTCTGGATGGCGACACTCGCTTTCAGTCTGTAAAAGCTGAGCATCATAAACAGCGACAATAAGATGGATAATACCCCGATTGCGGTCAGCAGCAAGGCTGAATCAAAATAATCCGTTAAGAATCCGATAAACGGAAAGGCAATGAACATGAAGAGAGAGGTCATCAAACTGATAATTGACAGCAGCGTGGCTCTCGTTCTTGACGGAATCTCATTATTCACTACCTGACTGGATACGGGCTCTATCACATCATAGAGCGCATTAATGACGACAAAAGCGGCAATCGTCACATACAGACTGCCTGAAGGTATAAACAGATAGGCTGCCCCGATGATGCAGAATGTCAGCAGAAGCACGCGCCTCGGCGTGAATTTTTCCGCCGGCTTTGAAGAAAAGATGGAGCACAGCGCCTGCAAGATGGACAGTCCCGCAAAAATAATGGATATATTGCGCACGGACAGCCCTTCCTGACTTAACAGATCTTGTCCGTACATATAAAAAACCGATGTGAGCGCAAAGAAAACAGAGAGTGACAGCACCAGATATTTAAAGGCTTTGTTCAGCCTGAAGAAATCTTTGACTTCTTTTAAGATGTCACCGACCGTCTGCGTTTCGTGTTCACTGTTTTCAAATTTGATTTCCGTCAGCTGTGTAATGACCGCCATTGCAATCAGCTGAGTCACAATCCCCGCGATAAACACATAAGCCCATGATATTTCCTGTAAGTAACCGCCGATGCCCATGGCGATCGCAAGACCGAGTATGACAAGTCCGTTATAGTTTCCGATGGATTTGCCGTACCACTTTTCCTTCCCTTGTTCTTTCAGTGAATCAAACAAAAAGGCGTGATCCGTTCCTGATATAAACGTCAGCCCGACGCCGTATATAATATGGGCGATGAAGAGGGCGATGAAGTTATGAAAGCTCAGGAACATCGCCAAATAGACAATGACCATAAAATGGCCGAGCAAGAGCGATTTTTTTCTCCCGATTCTGTCCGAGATGACGCCGCTTGGCACTTCCGCCAGAAACATCGCCAAATTCAAGACCGATTGCAGGATGCCCACAAGAAACAACGAATAATTCATACTTGTTAAATATAAAATCCAAATCCCCCGTTCGAAAAAAAAGTTTCCGAAAAAACCGGAGAAGTAAAGCAAATTTCTATTCCGCACATGAATACCCCTTTCCAGCTATCTGCATTTAACATCATGAACAGAAAGGAGCCCGTCAGTCTTAACACAAAAACCCTCTATACATGGATCTTGCAGATACAGACTTTTCCCAAAACAAATTGGGCAATAATGAGTTGTATTCTCGAATAACCCAAAAAGTTCCTTCTTTTTTCCAGCACCTCTCTGATGCCGCCTTCATATAGCTCATGCACGTAAGACGGAAGAATAATCATTGAAATGGCTGAAATCGGGAGATGATAAGTCCGCTTCGGATCAGTTCTGGTTTTTCCAAGAGGGGCGGATCTTCCTCCGGCTTCTATTTCATCAGACGGCTCGCCCATGGTAACGTCAAATCGTTTTTTCCTATTATGTTCACCCCCGGCTGATCGCCTTTTACAAACGGTAAAGCATGTTTTATGTCAGAAATTGCTGAGCTGGGGATTTTGATTATTTCGGCACCTATAGTCCGGGTGAATCTCAATACTCTTGTATGAGCGGCATCTTTGCGGGTCAGCAGACTTATCCCGGCAGCCGGATAATGAACACGGAGCCTTTTCCCTGCTCACTTTTCACTTCAATTGTTCCGTTATGGCTGTCGATAATGGTTTTTGTAATGGCAAGACCCAGCCCGGTGCCGCCGTATTTACGGGATCGGGAGGTTTCCGCCCTGTAAAACCGGTCAAACAAATGAGGCACATGTTCGGGGGCGATGCCCGTTCCATTGTCAGCAATCATGAGCATGATGCCGCCGTCTTTCTGCAGAGAAACGGTGATGACGCCCGTTTCTTCATCCGTATGCTGCACCGCGTTGTAAAAGAGATTGAGAATGACCTGCTTCATTTTGTCCTTGTCAAAAACGGCTTTAATCTGTTGATCGACAAAAAACTCGAGCTTCCGGTTTCTCGCCAGCAGCTTCAGCTGAGCCTCCATTTCCAAAATGACGGCTCCCAGTGCGCCTTTTTCCATTTCAAAGCTCGGCACCCGGTCAATCTTCGCAAGAAACAGAAGGTCCTCTATCAGCTTATTCGCCCTGACGGATTCGGCGTACATGCTTCGGAGCGCTTTTTCTTTCTGTTCCGGCTTCTCCGCCGCTCCGCGCATTAAAATTTCGATAAAGCCGTGAATGGAAGTAAGCGGTGTTCTCAGTTCATGTGACGCGTCTGATACAAACTGCCGGATGCGTTCCTTTGCTTCTTTTTCCGCCTGAAAAGAGGTTTCAATCCGTTCCAGCATCTGATTGATGGATATGCCTAATGACTCAATTTCGGCCTGCTTTTTATCAATCGGCAGCCGTTTATCGAGACTGCCGGCATTGATGTCACCCATCATATGCACAATGCGCGATAATGGCTTGAGTGTGAGCCGGATCACCGGCAAAAAAACAAACAGTCCGATGACCAAAGCCGCAAAAGAAAGCACCGCAAAAATACCGACCTGGCGGAAAAGCGAATCATCCAGAGGCTGTGTCAGCGTGCTCATTTGCACAACGCCCGCCTGCCTTCCGTCAATGGAAATCGCCTGAAATACGACGATGATTTCCTGACCCATCTTATTGTGAGCCACCTGATAGTGAAGCGCCATTGTGTCTGTCAGCGCATCCCGATACACGTTTTTCGGGAAAGAAGGAGCGGTTCCCGCGTGCGGGTCCTCTGATAAAACAGACATCTTGTATGATTGATCGATAAAAGCAACCGTCACCCCGGGATAAATCAAATTCGGATGAGCCGGTGTTTCAGAACGGGCAAGGGTTTTGATTGACCTCCATACGCTTTGATCCATTGAATTGATATAGCTCTGAATGCTGATCGCCTGATTTTCATACATCGTCCTTTTCATAAACATGTACTGCGTGCCGCCGATGAAGCATAACAGCAGGGTCAAAATCGCCAGCGACCTGAACAGGAGCTGGAATCGCAGGGTTCTGTACAGCCGCTTCATGCCAGATCCACCCTGTACCCCGCGCCCCGCACCGTGCGGATCACTTTATGCTCTTTGTCTTTCAGCTTTTCGCGTAAAGAACGGATGTACACCTCGACGATATTGTCTTCCCCGTAAAAATCATAGCCCCATACTTGATCGAGAATCCTCGTTTTACTGAGCACCGTCCCGTGGCGAAGCACTAAAAATTTCAGCAGTTCATATTCGGTGGCAGACAGCTTCAAAGGCTGTTCATTGTAATGAATCTCTCTGCTCCGGTCATCGATTCGGAAAGGGCCGAGCACCACCTCATCAAAAAGATGCGGAAACTGGTTGCGGATTCTTGCGTAAATCCGGGCAAGCAGCTCCTCAAAGCTGAACGGTTTGATCATGTAATCATCAGCCCCTTCAATCAGCGCCTTTACGCGGAGCTCTACTTCATCCTTCGCGGTCAGCATAATGACGGCGGTATTGCTTGTTTTCTTGAGCATTCTTGACAGCTCAAGCCCATCCATTCCCGGCATCATAACGTCCAAAACAGCAATATGAGGCTGAAATGTTTTAACAAGATTCATTGCCGACATCCCGTCTGCCGCGGACATCACTTCAAATCCTTCATTGACAAGCCCCATCGTTAAAAAATCAATGATCGCCGGCTCATCGTCTACAATCAGCACCTTGATGCCTTTCAACTTATCCATGATGCAGTCTCTCCTTAGATGTATCAGCCTGAGTTTATTTTTTTCGCTTCCCCCTCTATTATTCGCTTTTATCTGAAACAAAACTGAATCTAAGCTGAAAATCCGCTGAATTCAGGAAGTTTTCAGCTTGTCCTCATATTGTTTTCAGCTTGGGTCTTTACAATAAGCCTTAGTTGGGACGCCAACGATGAAATGTTTAAGGAGGAATATACGATGGGAATTACAAAAGTTTTATCAGGAGCTGCACTGGGGACCATTCTTTCAATCAGTTCTTTAACTTCAGCACATGCGGCTGTCATTCATAAGGATAGCGCTGCGCAGGCGAAAGTGGAAACGAAACAGGAGGCTTCCGTTTCCATAGCAAAAGCGAAAGAAGCAGCATTGAAGAATTGCAGCTGCAAAGGCGCCGTTCAATCAGCGCAAATGAAAAAAATCAACGGCGCTTACGTATATGTCGTCAACATTCTTGACGTAAAAGGAATGCAGCATACCGTCAACGTCAACTGTGACAGCGGAAAAGTCGTGAAACACCAGATTGAAAAAAAACAGCAATTCATTTCAAAAACGGGTGCTGAAAAAATTGCCTTGAAGAATTGCAAAGGCGCCGTGAAGTCTGCTGAGCTGAAGTCCGAAAATAACGTCATGGTTTACGTCGTTCAAGTGTCAGGACAAGACGGCAAGCTTCACACAATCCATATCAACTGCAAAAACAGCAAAATCGTCAAACATGACATAAAGGATAACCAGCAATACATGACCCGTACAAAAGCGGAATCATTCGCACTCAGCCATTGCAAAGGCGCCGTGAAATCCGCTGAAATGAAAAAAGAAAACGGCGTATCTGTATATGTTGTCAGCATATTCGGCCAGGACGGCAAGCTGCATACGCTCCACATGGACGGCAAAAGCGGTAAAGTCCTGAAAGAAGACGTGCAGAAAAAACAAGTCATGATCGCTTCTGAAAAAGCGCATTCCATCGCGCTCAGCCACTGCAGCGGAATAGTGAAATCTTCTGAAATGAAGAAAGAAAACGGCGTCTACATGTACATCGTCAAAATCACTGCCCAAAATCATACGGTACAGACAGTTAAAGTAAACGCTGAAAACGGAACAATCTGCAAATAACAAAAAAATAAGCTGCCGGCAGTTTCATCTGCCGCTTCAATTTTGCAACACCAGTCGTTTCAATCACAAAAGGTTCTAAGTTCATGTCTGCCTTTTCTAAATATACCCATTTTCAACTGAACGTGCTGTGACCCGCGTTCAGTTCTTTTTTGTGAGCTGCTGAAAAATGGCATAAAAAAAGCGCCCTGGAAAAGGACGTTTGAGGATAGGATTTAAATTCTGCATTCTAATATAATTCTTCCTTCACATTCACCTTCAATTTCATTCAATACAATGATCACATCAGCTGTTTTCATGTTTTTTCACCCCCTTTTATTCATAATATTAACAAATAAATCAATAAAAAACAGCCCGGATTTCCGGGCTGCTTTTTTATTTCTGCAATCGATCCGCTTCTGTCAGTTTGACTTCCGCTGTTTTTTTCTTTCCTGAACGGTAGAACGTGATCTTGACACGGTCGCCGATCTTTTTGCGATACAGACGCTCACGGAGATCGACAATGTCATTGACCTTATGTCCGTCGAATCCGGTGATCACGTCGAGCTTTTTCAAGCCTGCTTTTCCAGCCGGTGAAAACGCGTCGACACCCATAATGACCGCTCCGGTTTTAACACCCTTCGGAAGTTTGAGCGTCTGGCTCCAATGGTAGCTCGCAATATCCGTTAAAGATTTCATCTCAATACCGAGGAAAGGCCGTCTGACTTCTCCGTATTTTTCTAAATCCTGAATAACGGGAATGACAAGCTTTGACGGGATGGACAGGCCGATTCCTTCAACGGCGGATTCAGCAATCTTCATTGAGTTGATGCCGACCACCTTGCCCGATATATCCATCAAAGCGCCGCCGCTGTTGCCGGGATTAATCGCGGCGTCGGTCTGCAGCACTTCCGCATTCCAATCAGGCTGTCCGTCGCCGTTTGAGTCAACGGGAACCGCCCTTTCCGTTCCTGAAATGATCCCTTGTGTCACCGATCCCGCAAATT
The DNA here is from genome assembly GCF_054900515.1 of Bacillus sp. Bwzl_19. Lineage (NCBI taxonomy): Bacteria > Bacillati > Bacillota > Bacilli > Caryophanales > Bacillaceae > Bacillus > Bacillus sp. Bwzl_19. The sequence continues at coordinate 3,646,349 of NZ_CM142729.1, forward strand.
CAAGTCCGAGCGGGTTTCCGATCGCAATGACCGGCTCGCCAACTTTCACTTGATCAGAATTGCCGAATTGGGCGACCGATTTGATTTTATCAGTCTTCACCTTCAACACGGCAAGATCCATCAGACGGTCGCTCCCGATCAGCTCGGCAGGCACGCGCGAGTCATCTTTCAGGCTGATCTCAATTTCAGTCGCACCTTCAATGACATGGTGATTGGTTACGATATAAGAAGTGTTTCCGTTCTTTTTGTAAATGACGCCGGACCCGCTTCCCGCTTCGCCGCCCTCTCCCCAAATATCGGTCTTTTGGATATTGAGAACGCCGACTACCGAATCCGATACACGGCTGACCAAATTCGTGACAGCATCATTGATATTTACGTTGACTGTTTTCACCTGTTCGCTGCCGATGCGCTGATTGGCGCTTTTGCTGCTTTCTCCATGGTCTCCGCCTGTCCAGTACGGCAGCAGTAAACCCATGAGCGCGGCCCCGACGATGACACCGATCAGACTTGAAAGGAAGTATCCTCTCTTGCTGCGGCGGGGCTGCTCGGGGGCGTACTGTTCATCATCGCGATTATAATCCACCCTATCTCAAATCCTTTCAAGAGAACTTAATTTGCTTATAGTGTGGGTTAGATCGCGGATTAATAATCATGATTCATTTGGAAAAATTACACGGCGCACAGAGGCGTCGGGATTTTCGGATCGGTATCAAATAATTGAAACGTTTCCCCCGCGACAAATCCTTTTGCAGCCAATGTCTGCTGCACGGACATTCTCGCCAGTTCCTTCATATTGTTGTCTTGGCTCAGATGCGCCAAGTAGATGCGTGATGTGCCGTCGCCGATGACATCAGTCATGGCGAGCGCCGCGTCTTCATTTGAGACGTGGCCGACATCGCTTAAAATCCGCCGTTTAATGCTCCATGGGTATCTGCCCATTTGCAGCATGCCGACGTCATGGTTGCTTTCAAACACAAACACATTGGCCGAACGGATAATGCCCTTCATTCTGTCGCTCACATAACCGGTGTCCGTCATCAGCGCGAGCTTTCTGCCTTGGTAGTGGAAAACATAGAACATCGGCTCGGCCGCGTCATGAGAGACGCCGAATGACTCAACATCAAGCCCGCCGAAGGATTTCACGCTTTCCATCGGGAACAAAAACTTTTGTCCGGTGTCCAGCTTGCCGATCTGATTCTCCATCGCTTTCCACGTCTTTTCATTGGCGTATACCGGAAGACCGTACTTTCTCGCAATGACGCCGAGCCCTTTAATATGGTCGCTGTGCTCATGAGTGACAAAGATGCCGTCCACGTCGTCTATCTTACGGCCGATTTGCTCCATCAGCCCGTCCATCGCTTTTCCGCTCAGGCCGGCATCCACCAGAAAGGAGTGCTCCTCTGTCTCCAGATAAAACGCGTTTCCGGTACTCCCGCTCGCAAGCACGCTAAATTGCAAGCCCATTTGTGTCTCACTCCATTATTTATTTTGATTGTTATCAATGACTGTGCTTTCTAATGCATTCACAGTGTACGTCTGCTGTGTCTTTTTCTTAGGCCCTTTTGACTTATCTTCAATTGTAATTCTCCATACCGGCGCCAGCACCTGCGTACTTGTCAGCGGGTATTGGGCGATATAGCCGAACTTGACGCTTTTGACGGCGCAATTCGCTTTTAAGTAATTTTGAGAATACAATAATTCGACCGCATCCAGCTCTGGAATCAGGCTTTCCGTCTGGATTCGCTTGAATGACTCCAGCATGGTCTGCTCGTAAGATACGACCTGATTTTTATCGTTCAGATGCAGAATGACCTGTCCGATCGCGTCAGAGGTCGAGTCAAAATCCTGATAAATAAACTGTCCGTCATACGTCTGGTAAAAAATGATCTGTTTTTTATCCTTATCGACTTTCCACAGTTTATATTTTTCTCCGCCGGTTATTTTGGAGCTGACGAGCGATTCCGCATCATCCTGCGGCTTTTGCTTCGATAAACCGACCGGATCGGAAAACTTCATTCTCAGCGTCGTGACCTTGTGATCATCCGTCGGCATCTCCATTAACGGCTTCTGATCCTTCAAGGCTTCAATATCTTCCGCGGTAAATACCTTTTGGCCCGCCGTCAGCCTGTAGCCCGTCTCAGAATCAGAAGACAGGTTCCCGAATGTGATATGATCCATCTCCATGTCTTTTTCCACATTTGAATTTTTAATCACTTCGTATTCGCTGCTTGAACGTTTTTCAAAAAACTGATAGCCGAGAAAAATATCAAGGATGAGGAAGGCAATGATGAAGATCGTTTTTGTCTTATTCCACTCCATTATCGTCCTCCTCCTTCCCCAGCAGATCTTTCGTAATCGGAACGATTTTCCCGTTGATTTTCATACTCCAGACGGGTTCCAGCTCAACAAGATCATTCGTTGACGAATATACCATTTGATAGGACAGGAAGATCTGGTCGATTTTGTTCACATCGTATTTATCCTGCTGCTCCAGCAGCGACACAACCTCACTGCCGCTCATCATTTTTACGTCTTTTGTTTTAATCGGATTCGGCCCGAGAACATAGTTCGGCCGCTTATAGCTGAGAACCTCGTCATTGGCCCATTGCAGGGTCATAACAGGCCCGGCTCCGAAAGGCTTAGACGTGCTGTTGATGACAGGCATTTGATCTTTAAACATGTAGAAACTCAGCTGCTGGTTATCACTCACATTGAAAAATTGATAATGATCCGTCCAGCTCCCCGTATCCTCTAAATATTTATAGCTTTTCTTAATCAGCTCTCCCGTTTGATAAGAAGCGCTTTGCGCCAGGTTCCGGTGCTGGAATTGAATCTGCCGCTGCGTCGAATTGATTTCCAGACGGCTGATTCCGTCAGTCAGCACATTCCGATTGTAATTCGGATCCTCTCTGACCGTGCTCGGATCATTAAAGAGCGTCTGCTTAAACAGATTCGTCTTAATGGTTTCAGTAATAAATTCTTTTTCCTTCATATTAAACCGCGAATTCGGCATGAGAAATTCTTTGCTTTTTCCGACCGAATAGAGGTGGTATAACGGCATACTCGATTTTTTGCTGTACAGCTCATTCATCAGGTTGCGGTAATTCGCCGATTCCACAGTCACTTCCAGAATCAGCTGTTTGCTGTATGAGACCATGTAAATCTTCTTATTCGCTTTATTCTCATTAAACGGAATGACAATATGGTCAAATGAGCTGTATTCCATTGACTGATTCGACCATTTAAACATCGATTGGAAGAAATCAATCGGAATGGTGTCATTGAATTGCAGATCGAGCTTTGCCGAATTTCCGTTTCTGCCGTAAAGCCAATTTTTAAAACCGAGCTTGTCGTATTGATCGGAAATATCTTTCATCCCTTTTACTTCCCATTGCGGCAAATCCGACCACAGGTCATTAAAGAGCGTCTCATCATCCACTTTATAATGAGAGCCGTTTGTATGAATAAACATATCCCGGGGTTTTACCGTTTGCGACATTTTTTGGCTCGTTTTATCAATTTTATGCTTTTCCCGGACAGTCGATTTGGTTGAGGCCGTGCCTTCTGAAAAATTGGGCTGGAACGTCCAAATTCCCCATGTTAAAACAAGACTAATGACGACTAGCACCGACAGTATGACTGTTTTTATATTTTCACGCCTCATCCCAATCATCCTCTTGCTCTTCTTTATATGGAAGAGTAAATGTAATCTTCGTTCCTTTGCCTTCTACACTGTCGGCCCAGATGTCACCGCCGTGCGCCTGAACCATCTCTTTTGCAATCGCAAGGCCGAGCCCGGTGCCGCCGAGTTTTCTCGTGCGCGCTTTATCCACTCTGTAGAAACGGTCAAAGACTTTTTCCACATCTTTTTTCGGAATGCCGATACCTTCATCTTTTACACTGATGTAGAGCAGCTCTTCTTTCTCATTCACATCGACTGAGAAGGTGACATGTCCGCCTTCCGGTGAGTACTTCAATGCGTTAGAAATGATATTATCGAGAACCTGCGTCACTTTATCCTGATCAATCTCCACGTACAGATTTCTGTCCGGCAGCTCGCGGATAAATTCGACATGCTGTTCCTTTGTCATTTCAAAACGGTCAATAATCAGAGACATAAAGCGGATCATATGAATCCACTCTCGATTAAACTGATAATCTTTGCTGTCGAATTTAGAAAGCTGAAGCAGATCATTCACCAATCTGATCATGCGCTCAGTTTCATTTTGGGTCACCATTAAGAAACGCGGAGCGATCTCTTTATTTTCCCACGCGCCTTCTGCAAGCGCCTCTAAATAGCTTCGCATTGTCGTCAGCGGTGTTCTCAGCTCATGAGACACATTGGCAACAAATTCTCTGCGCTCCCGATCGAGTTTTTCCTGTTCGGTGACATCATAAAGAACCGCGATTAAACCATCAATTTTTCCGTGCTCTCTCTGAATAACGGAAAAATTCACCCGCAGTACAGTCGTTTCATCGTCACGATCGATCTCCAGCAGCATGGAATCCTGCTGTTCTACTAAATCCTCAAAAGTAAAGTTCTCTTTTATGCCCAATAAAGACGTAATCGGCATCTCTAAAGCCGTTTCACGTGAAACATTCAATAGCTCAAGCGCAGGGCTGTTTAAAAGAATAATAGCCCCGTTGCGATTCGTCGCGATGACTCCGTCCGTCATATACGCGATAACGGAAGAAAGCTTCCTTCTCTCCCCTTCCGTCATGGCTTGGGCATCTTCAAGCTCTCTCGTCAGATGGTTAAAGGTCGTTGCGAGCTGACCGATTTCATCGTGCCCGTATTTTCGAACCTTTCTGGAGAAATTCCCTTTTGCCAGTTCCATCGCCTGCTTACGCATATCCGACAGCGGATGGGTAATGGTTCGGGCGAGAAATATACCGAGAAGAGCCGTCAGAACAAGGGCCAAGCCCGTTCCGGAAGCAAGAATCGAGTTGACGGTTTTCATCTGGTTAAAGGTATCTTCCATACTGGCCACCACATAAATCGCGCCGACAACTTCCTGATTCTCCGTGACGACCGGTTTTGCCGAAATCAGCACTCTGTTTTTACTTTTAGGATCATAATATTTTTTTGAATAGGCCTGTTTTGTAGAGAAAATCCGTTTGAAAATCGGGTCAGTCGTCTGTTTTCCCGCTATTTCCTCGCCATAAGGCCTCGAAGAACCGATGACCTCATAGCTTTTATCAACAAAAGTAATTTCCCGTATTTCATTATTTTTCGTAAAATCATTCAAAATGCGTTTGACGTCATCCTTAATGACGGTCCTGTCATTGTCCCCTTTATATTCCTGCTCAATATAATAGGAAAGGTTGTCAATCCGCTGATTTAACGATAGTTCATAGGACTTGAGGAGAGAATTCTCCACCTGTTTCACAAAGTACACGCCGATAATCTGCATGGCAATGATGATGAGAAGCACATAGATCAGCGTAATCTTAAACTGAATCGACCGAAAAAAACCAACCTTATTCATCGCCGGTTAGTCCTGTTCAGGGTTTCTCAAGTAATAACCGACGCCCCGTCTTGTGACGATCCAGTTCGGATGGCTCGGATTATCCTCGATTTTCTCACGGAGGCGGCGCACTGTTACATCCACCGTTCTCACGTCACCGAAATAGTCATAGCCCCACACCGTCTGCAACAAATGCTCACGCGTCATGACCTGTCCGATATGTTTGGCCAAGTAATGCAGCAATTCAAATTCACGATGGGTCAGCTCGATCGTTTCTTCTCTTTTTGATACGACATATGCGTCAGGGAAGATGACAAGAGACCCGATATGAATGTCATTTGAAGCTGATTCTTCCTCAGCCGGCGCAACCGTAAGCTGGCGGCGCAGATTCGCTTTGACGCGGGCCAGAAGCTCACGCGTGCTGAAAGGCTTAGTGACATAGTCATCCGCTCCGATTTCAAGTCCGATGACCTTGTCAATCTCAGAGTCTTTAGCCGTCAGCATAATAATCGGCATATCATATTTTTTCCGGACTTCCCGGCACACTTCAACTCCGTCTTTATTCGGAAGCATAATATCTAATAGAATTAAATCAGGCTGAAGCTCCTCCACCATTTCCACGGCTTCATTTCCGTCGTACGCACAGTGCACGTCATAGCCTTCTTTTCTTAAATTAAACTCTAATATATCTGCAATCGGTTTTTCATCATCGACTACAAGGATTTTCTTATCCATCATCTTGATTTTCCTCCTGCCAGAATGACTTCATTTTATCTATTGATGTTTTATGATAATCACAATTCGGAACGTGAAAAACATTCCCCGTCTATTATAACGGTTTCAGGTCAAAAGATAAAAAAATTAAAGAGAACAGCGCAAAAACGTATTGAACTGCCATCCTTTTGTCATGTTTTTTATTTTCTTTTAAAAAATAATATTTTTTTGAAACCTCACGAAAAAAAACGCCGTCTACTGTTTGACGTCTTCTTCTGGGCCGGCTGAAAAGCCGGCTCTCCCTTTTTTTATAACAAAGAAAAAAACGCACCTACTATTGCAGATGCGTTTGGGTAAGTGGCTCGGGACGGAATCGAACCGCCGACACACGGATTTTCAGTCCGTTGCTCTACCAACTGAGCTACCGAGCCAGATGTTTCTTTTCTATACTATAAAGTAAAGTAAAATGGCGGTCCGGACGGGACTCGAACCCGCGACCTCCTGCGTGACAGGCAGGCATTCTAACCAACTGAACTACCGGACCTTACAGTAATTTGTCCGGAGAACCGTATCGTGGCGGCCCTCCGAGGACAAATAAGGAGTTAGCAATAACGCTAAAGTAAATCAATGACCCGTACGGGATTCGAACCCGTGTTACCGCCGTGAAAGGGCGGTGTCTTAACCGCTTGACCAACGGGCCATAAAAAGTGGTGAGCCATGAAGGACTCGAACCTTCGACCCTCTGATTAAAAGTCAGATGCTCTACCAACTGAGCTAATGGCTCTTGATGTGTCGGATTATGTATCATAGAGCATTCAGACAAAAGCTTTCTTGCAGTACTCTATTGAAGCTGTTCCGTAACAACGAGATTTATAATATCATAGAACATTCGAAAGTGGCAACTACTTTTTTGAAAAAAAACTATTATTTTTTTCCCACATGAAAAAACAAGCCTCCGGTCACGGAGGCTTGTCTGCTGCAAACCCTTAGTTAGCGCGGTATACACTGCGGATGACGTTCGTTTGTGAACGGTCAGGACCGACAGAGAAAATAGAAAGCGGAATACCTGTCAGCTGAGACACGCGTTCCAAATAGTGGCGCGCATTTTCAGGAAGATCGCTTAATGTTTTTGCGCCTGTGATATCTTCCGTCCAGCCAGGCATTTCTTCATACACCGGTTCACACTCTGCAAGAGCTTTCAGACTTGCCGGGAATTCTTCAATCACTTCACCTTTGTAGCGGTAAGCGACACAGATTTTCAAGGTCTCAATGCCTGTCAGCACATCGATTGAGTTCAGAGAAAGATCTGTGATTCCGCTGACGCGGCGGGCATGGCGGACAACAACGCTGTCAAACCAGCCGACACGGCGCGGGCGGCCTGTCGTTGTGCCGTATTCGCGTCCGACTTCACGGATTTGATCTCCGATTTCATCTTTCAGCTCAGTTGGGAAAGGACCGTCACCGACACGGGTTGTGTACGCTTTAGATACACCAACGACGTGCTGGATTTTTGTCGGGCCTACGCCTGAACCGATCGTCACCCCTCCGGCGACCGGGTTGGATGAAGTAACAAACGGGTATGTTCCTTGGTCGATATCAAGCATGACCCCTTGAGCGCCTTCAAATAAGACACGGCGGCCTTCATCCAGCGCGTCATTCAGGACGACGGATGTATCGCATACATACTTTTTAATCTGCTGGCCGTATTCATAATACTCATCCAGAATATCTTCAATTTTGAAGCCTTCCGTTTCATACATTTTTTCAAGCAGACGGTTTTTCTCTTCTAGGTTCCGTTCAAGCTTTTCTGCAAACACGTCTCGATCTAACAGGTCTGCGATCCGGATGCCGATCCGTGCCGCTTTGTCCATATAAGCAGGTCCGATTCCTTTTTTCGTTGTGCCGATCTTGTTGGCCCCTTTGCGTTCTTCCTCTACCTCATCCAGTTTCAGATGGTACGGGAGAATCACATGAGCTCTGTTGCTGATTTTCAAGTTATCCGTGCTCACATTGCGTTCATGAAGATACGCAAGCTCCGTTACGAGCGCTTTCGGATCAACAACCATTCCGTTCCCGATGACACACGCTTTTTCTTTATAAAAAATTCCTGACGGGATTAAATGAAGCTTGTACGTGACTCCATCAAACTTGATGGTATGTCCTGCATTGTTTCCGCCTTGATAACGTGCGATCACTTCTGCATTTTCTGACAGGAAATCTGTAATTTTACCTTTTCCTTCATCGCCCCACTGCGTACCTACTACGACTACTGAAGACATATATCCGTGCACCTCCGTTAACCTTTCAAAACGATATCTCATTCAAACAAATTAAGTGTATCAGTGCCGATGCAGAAAGTCAATCCTAAATCCGAACATTAAAATCTTATCATTCTATATTTGTTCGCCTTAATCTCAATTAAAAGCGTTTTCTCTTTCATTTGTTATCTATTACTCACGAAACTTTCACGCTTTAACAAGAAAAAGAACCCGTAATCCGGGTTCCTCGGACAGCCGCTTATATTCCGCTTGTATTCATCAAGACGATCCGCCAGCCGTCAGGATCTTCGATGGTCACGCCTTTTTCTCCCCAATACGGGTTTTCGGGTTCTTTCTCTTCATATCCCATCTGCTTTAATTTCGTGCTGATGCGGATGAGCTCCTGCTGATCCGGGATGTAGAAGACAAGCAGGCTGTCGCCGTGCGGAACGGGCGCCGGCTGGGATGCGCCGGTTTCTTCAGTGAATTCTAAGTGATATTGGGTATGGGGCAGGCCGAACATGACGCCACTGTAGCCCTCATGGCCGGAAAAGCTGCCGACCCTTTTCAGTCCGAGGCCTTCTTCATAAAACCTGATGATTTCTTTGAGCTGTCCGGTCGGCCGGGCGATCCGGATTTGCGCCGCTTGAAATTGCGGAAATTCAATTGTCATCATCATTCCTCCCTTGATGTCATTATATAAAAGCGCTTTCCTTTTTTCGTCTGCCGAACGGTTGTCATTCTCTCGTTCTTTCGGATGAAAAAAAGCCTCAAGACATCGCTTGAGGCTTTACGCACCTGCCGGAACACCGCCGTCATCAAAGCGCCTTTCCAGGTTTACGAACTTATTGTATTCTTTCACAAAAGCCAATGAAACGGTTCCCACCGGGCCGTTACGCTGTTTGGCAATAATGATTTCGATGATGTTTTTGTTTTCGGATTCTTTATCATAGTAATCATCACGATACAGGAAGGCGACGATGTCGGCATCCTGCTCAATACTTCCTGACTCACGGATATCTGACATCATCGGACGTTTATCCTGCCGCTGCTCAACACCCCGGGAGAGCTGAGACAGAGCGATGACCGGAACTTCAAGCTCCCGTGCCAGCGCTTTTAGCGCCCGTGAAATTTCCGATACCTCTTGCTGGCGGTTGTCGCTTGAACGGCCGCTTCCTTGAATGAGCTGCAAGTAGTCAATTAAAATCATGCCCAAGCCGTTCTCCTGCTTCAGTCTGCGGCATTTTGAACGGATTTCGCTGACACGGATGCCGGGGGTGTCATCTATAAAGATACCGCTGTTTGACAGGCTTCCCATCGCCATCGTCAGCTTACCCCAATCCTCTTCCGTCAGATTTCCCGTTCTGAGATTTTGGGCGTTAATATTCCCTTCGGCGCAGAGCATACGCATGACAAGCTGCTCAGCACCCATCTCCAGACTGAATATCGCGACGCTCTCATCCGTTTTGGTGGCCACGTTTTGCGCAATATTTAAGGCAAACGCCGTTTTCCCCACGGACGGACGGGCTGCGACAATGATCAAATCATTCCGCTGAAAGCCCGCCGTCATCCGGTCAAGCTCGATAAAACCAGTCGGAATCCCGGTAATATCGCCTTTCCGGTTGTGAAGCTGCTCAATGTTGTCGTATGTTTGCACGAGCACGTCTTTAATATTTTGGAAGGCGCCCGAATTTTTTCGCTGCGCGACCTCCATAATCGTTTTTTCCGCATCGCTTAATAAATCTTCAACTTCATCTTCGCGTGTATACCCGTCTTGGGCGATCGTGGTCGCCGTTCTGATTAAACGGCGGAGAATCGATTTTTCCTCAACGATTTTCGCGTAATATTCTATATTAGCCGCTGTCGGAACGGAATTCGCGATGTCCGTCAGGTACGAGACGCCCCCCACCTCTTCTAACAGGTCGGTATTCGCAAGCTCTGACGTTACCGTGATCAAATCAACCGGTTCGCCGCGATCTCCGAGCACGAGCATGGCATTATAAATTTTTTGATGTGACATTCTGTAGAAATCATCCGGAATCAACACTTCAGAAGCCAGTGTCAACGCAGACGGCTGTAAAAAAACAGCACCTAACACGGCCTGCTCAGCTTCTATGTTTTGCGGCGGCAGCCGATCATTCAGAAGGTCTGTCATGCTAAGCACCGTCCTCTCCTTAAAAAATATCCAAACTCCATTTTACCATTTCTCATGAAAAAGAATAGAAAAATATCGCTTTCCCTGTATTTGTCAGACTATGGATATGTGTTTCACCGTTCCGAATGCCGGGAAACACATAAATAAATCGATACCAGGAGGGGAAAAAAGATGAAAACATATGCAGTAACACCAAGTGTTGATGCGGACGGATGGTTTGTGAAGGCAGAAAATGTGGCGCCGACGGCTCTTTGTACATCAAAGGACGCGGCGATCGAAAAAGCGGAGCAGATGGCGAAAGAGAACAGCCCGGCTAAGCTTGTCATTTATGATCAGCATAAAAACATTGAAGAGGAACGTTCCTTTTAAGAAAAGCCTTCGCCCGTGCGAGGGCTTTTCTCATTCAATGAAGCGAATACGCAGCACTGTCTGCGCCATGAGATCGGCCGTTTTTTGATACAGATCCCATTCTTCACAGGCGGCAAATACTTTCATCATTTCCTGCAAGGTCTGTTTCAGCAAGATAAATTCGTCAATTGTCCGCAGTTCTGCGGCTTTTTTCTGATAATCAGCCAGCTTCATCTGTAATAACATTAATGGCGATTGCATAAAAAACCTCCCCCATTCTGTTATAACGCCCGGCTTTTCAAACCTCCATTTCTTTGTCATATCCTCTTACGATCGATTTTTGATTTTAGTACAATAAAGAAACGGAAGGAGTGATAACATGAAACCGCTGCAAATTTCCGCCGAAACGGCACAAAAGCTTGCAGAATCACTGAACATGCCGTTTGAGAGAATCATGCACATGCCTCAGCACATTCTGCTTGCCAAATTAGCTGAAGTCCAAAAAGAGAACGAACACAAATAAAGGCTGCTCTCTCATATATATGTGCGGGAGGCGGAAGCGATGGCTTTCCGCCTCTTTTTTTATAGAGAAAATTCCGGTGAAACATTCGTTATCGTTTATTCATATACGCTGAGGGAAAAGTGAAGGGCTTCTTATTATCCGGAAACAATTCAGGCAAAAGCTTGTCTCTTCGATTAAAAAGAACGGTACCAAAAATCTCAGCTGACCAATACTGCAGCACCGGAAAAGAGGCCGGATATCGAACGCCGGCCTTTTATCTGCTCTTGAAACACCTGTCATGCCTGCGCCTATAATATGGAACCTTTTATAAAAATGATTGATAAATACTGTCTATTTTTGAAACCATGATGTCCTGACGCAGATGCTGACTGGCATAAGATTTTGCTTCTTTTCCGAGCCGTTCTCTGAGAGACTGATCCGTAATCAATGACACGAGGGCAGCAGCAAGCTCGCGGCTATTGCCGGGCTGACAGATAAGCCCTGTTTTCTCATGCCGGATCATTTCAGGAATTCCTCCGCATTCAGAGGTGATAATGGCTTTACCGGAAAACATAGCTTCGATGACCGCTATGGGGAAATTATCATTCAATGTGGGCAGCACAAAAATAGACGATTCAGCCAAAAGATCCGGCACATCACGTCGTTTTCCGAGGAAGAACACATTTGAAAGACCCAATTTCCGTCTCTTCTCTTCCAGAAACCCCCGCATTTTCCCGTCTCCGATTATCCAAATTTCGGCTCCCGATAAATGCTGCCGAATTTGCGCGAGGGCATCCAGCAGCACACCATGCCCTTTTCGCTCGGTCAGACGTGAAACACACACAATCACGAGCTTTTCAGTACGTTTCGGCTTGGGTGCATCCTGGACGTGAATGCCGGTATAAACAGTCGTCAGCTGTGTTTCCTTCGCGCCGTACTCCAGTAAAGGCGCGTGAAAGGAGTCACTGATGGTAATGATTTTATCCGAAGCCCGAATGCCCTGTTTTTCTATTTCAGTGAAGTATGCCTCCTCAATTGAACCCTTTTGGATTTTATGAAACTTCATCCGGCTTTTCGTAAAATGTCCGTGAGGCGTGAAGAAAAGAGGACGCCGATATGTTCGATTAAGGTATCCCAGCAAAAATACCGCAAATAAATCCTGCGCGTGAAACAGATCATATTGTTCTAAATCTTTTTCCTTCAAAAATCTTTGAAAGACATGTAAATAGCTGAGATTCTTCACAAGCTTTTCGTTTGCGGCGCCGTATCTGCCGAGAAGAAACGCTCTGACTTCATCAGCGGCCCGCGGGATATCTTCCTGAAAAAATGAAGGCGGCATTTGGAGCGGCGAGATGACATCCGCATGATGACCGATGCGCTCAAAACCTGTCTTAACGGACGTGATATAACTCGCCAATCCTCCGACATTCGGGTAACGGAGAAAGGTTGCGTACAAAATGCGCAATGGCTTCTTTCTTTTGGGGGAGCTTTTTCCTTCCGAACAAAATGAACGCAGCATCCCTTGCTCACTTTGAGGTTCGATTCCGTAAAATTGATCCATGACGCGCAACAAGGCAAGAGGCACCATCTCTTCTCTCAAATCCGCTCCCCCCTCTCAAACCTATAAACCTAATTCCCGCCCCCATTGTGACACTTTGTCTACATGATACGGGAGCAGCTCTCCTCCCCGATTGTCGAAGATTCTCCGCAATTGGGTATGAAGCCCTTTCTCAAGTGTCCTCTGCAAATAAGACATTTTATAAAGCGTCATAGGTGGGGTCTGAAAATGAATGCCCCGCTTTTTCATTTCTTTCGTATACACTTTTACGCAATACGTCCGAATGTCTTCCGCGTGCGGGCTCCAATCTTTTCTGAAGCCAAGCAGAATTTCAACCAGCACCGTCATATCAAACCAAACCGGCGCGGATTTTGCTGATTCCCAATCGATGAATTGAATATCCCACGGTTCATGGCCGGACGCATCGTGGGTGCAAATATTCTGCATATGAAGGTCGCCATGTGTAATGGCTGAGCCGTTTTGCATCAATTCAGGGAAAAAATCCGGCCCTTTTCGCTCCAGCAGGTTTGCGATTTGCCGGTAATGAGGCTTTACGATATCCTTTGTTCGATCATCTTTGAGGGCCCGATCCAGTAATTCCGCTGTCTTTTTGATCTGCTTTTTACGCCCCTTCCTCATGGTTTCCGATTCATATACCGGCAGCCATGACCGCCATTTCCCGTCAGAAATTTTCTTGTTTTCAAAGGTGCGGCTGTGCAGTTCAGCAACAGACGGAATAATATACCGAAAATGCTTAGGATGAAATGTAAGCTGTCCCCTGATCTGGCTGACAAACTCCATAAATATCCACGTTTCCCGGCCGTTTTCTTCTATAAGATATATGTCCGGCATCAAATCCCCTAAGACGGCACGGGCTTTACTGTACATATTAATCTCGGCCTTGTTTTTGTCACGGGAGGATTTATACACCTTCAAAATCAGCGGGACGGTGCCGGATTTCTTTTTCACAAGCAGTTTATAAATGGCGCTTCTGTCTGTTGTTTTCAGGCATGTGATGTCATCCGGGTTCACAGCCGCCTTTTCGCCAAATGAATGCGACAGTTTTTCGTCAATTCTCAGTTTCTGAAATGCTTCATACAAAATATCCTTTTCAGACATGCTGATCTTCCTTCCGCTTCCGTTTCCAGCTGTTTTTGAGATGGGACCAAGTGTTTCTGATAAACGGCATTGGGTCATTCCAAGCAAAAAGAGCATACTCCTTTTTTCCTTTACACCCTTTCCAGAAATCCCGGAACGTCATTTCTCCTCTTTTTCGTTTCTTCAAAAACGTTAAGAAGTAACGCACCTCATAAATCCAATTGATTCCCTCTTTTTGCTCGAGCTGAGGCTTCACATGCTGTCCGGTCAAATACTGATAGTACATGTAAACAAAATGAACGCCTGCCGGTTCTGTCAGACTATGGCTGAGCCAAAAGCGCGGATTAATTTCTATGAATTTGTAAACATTGTCACGGGGGTCCTTTTTAAATTCCGCCATGCCTACTCCTTTCAGCTGAATCGCTTCAAAAAACGGCAGGGTCTTCTCAATTAATTCAGGAATCCGTTTGCTCACGACATGAGCTCCCGCGCCAAAATCAGCAGGGAATTGATGGTTTTTTTGCAGAGAAAATAAGCCCATTAATTTCATTTGGTCATCATAAAAAGTGGCGACTTTATAAAAACAATGATTGTCTCCGGGAATGATTTCCTGCACGAGCAGTTTTCCATTTTCTCTGTAGGAGCTGAACTCCTTGCGCAATTGTGCCGCATCCTTCATCACAATTGCTTTCTTGTTTACTTTTTTCCTGTATTCATGGCCGGACACCGGTTTTAAAATACACGGAAACTCAATATTGGCGATGGCCTCTTCCAATTCATCCTGATTGTTCGGAAAAAAGGTTTTCGGGCAGGGGATGTTATGCTTCAACGCCAGTTCATATGCTTTGCTTTTATCTAAAACCGTTTCTAACAGAGAGTGGCTCGGAAGCAAAAATAAAAAAAAACCGGCTAATGTTTTGCGGAATTTAGATATAAATCCCGCATAATCATCAGATCCTGCGTACAGAACCGGTTTTGCTTGAAATCGCTTCCCGAAATCAGTCAGAAATGACAGAAGTTCTTCCTCTTGTGTTAAAGGACTGGGACATATCCCGCAATCTGCTAATCTTGATTTTCCGATACGATAAGGTCCCTCCGTGTCAAACGCGTAAACATCTATTCCTCTTCGGGCCAGGCTTCGAATCATCCCGATCCCGTTTGCACTGAAATCAAGTACAACGGCCGCATGTTCATGTTTCATGATTTCCCTCCGAGTTTGATGGTATTTTGATAAATGGATTCGATATTTTTTATCATCGTCTCACTGCTTAAATATTTCTCTGCGTAGGCCTTTGCATTTAAAGCAGCTCTCTGCCGCGCAGGTTTGTTAGAGATAAAAAACGCTAATGCCCGGGCAAGATCCTTTGCATTGCCCGGCTCGACAATAAGCCCCGTTTTGTTATGGCGGATCAGATCCGGGATGCCGCCGCAATCGGTCGCGATGATGGCCGAGCCGCTGAACATCGCTTCAATAATAGAAATGGGCAGACTATCATTAATGGTCGGCAGTACGAATATGTCCGTCCCTTCCAAAATAGCGGGAACATCATCTCTTTTTCCTAAAAAGGAGACCATTGATAGTTTCAGTTTTCGAGCCTGTTCCTCCAGAGCGCTCCTTCTCTCTCCGTCGCCCACGATCAGCACTTCTACATGATCAAGTACATTAGCCGGAATTCGAGAAAGTGCGTCCAGCAAATGATTATGCCCTTTTCTCGGGCCTAATCTCGCAATACATGAGATGATGATTTTATTTTTCGGTAACGGCGTTTTCTTTTTCAAGCCTGTTTTTGCATCGTAATCGATTCCTGTGACCACCGTTGTCATGTCTTCCTGTACGGCTCCAAGCTTCATCAGCGGGCTGCGAAACGTATCGCTGATAATAATCAGGCGATCTGAGTATTCAATGGCTTTCATCTCTAGTTTTTTGTAATAAGCCTCTTCTACCGAGCCTTTTTTAAATATGTGAAATTTAAGTCTGTTGAAAGTAAACATGCCATGCGGTGTAAACAATAAAGGTTTTTTATAGATGCGGTTGAATCTGCCTAATATATTGGCTGTAAATAAATCCTGAGCATGAAACACATCATATTTTCCCAGATTCATCTTTTGAAGCATTTGCTCATATATGAACATCAGCCGATTATTTCTCAAAATATGATCGTTATAATCCCCGTATCTGTCTCTAAAGAAATCTTTTAATAACGGAACAACAGCCGTCCGCAGTTTTTTTACTTTTGCGGAAGGAAACTGATTGGGGGATATGATATCCACCTTATGGCCTCTCCTTTTCAGTCCCTCACTAAGTGTTTTAATATAGTTGGATAAACCGCCGGTGTGCGGGTAGTCCCAAAATGTGGCAATCAGGATGGATAACTTCTTTTTCTTCCTGTATACTCGCGGAATACGATGTGACTGTTTCATCTGGGTCTTGATTGCTGTCTTTTTTTGCGGGCGTGTTTTGACCCCGTAGTACTGATCAAGCGTCTGGACCATATATGGATATGGGATGGTAAACATCTCGTTCATTTCCAGATCCTCCGTACGACTTCAAATGCCTCGGCGTATTCTACGCCCGCTGTCATCCCTCTGACTCTTCCTAAATGTTTAACGCCTTCATATGAACGGGGATGAGGAAAATCCCTCATTTCTACGTCATAGTGGTGAAGCGCCGCAAGTTTGTCGTCCATCGTCTCTGTGATATCAACGAAGTAATTGGGCTTGAAGAGTTTATCAGCCGTATTCCTCTCCCACTCGCTTGAAGACAGCGTTTCAAACGTAAGCAGTTCAATAGGCTTTTGATTCGGAAGAGGTCTGGCGGCTGTCAAAACTGCTTGGAATGTTCTCTGGTGGTCCATATTGATATCACCGTAATGATGAGTAAAGATTTTATCAGGCTGATAGACGCGAATGAGCTGTTCTAATTCTTTGACAAGCTTATGAAGAGGGATACATTCAAGTTCTAAATTCGTATGCTCTAAAAAGATGACTTTCTCAATTCCGAGCTCTTGATTCGCCCGTAATTGCTTAATGTGATGCGCTTCTTCTTTTCTGCCTAATGCCGTAATAATGGAAATCACTTTATATCCTTCATTGATCAGCCGTTTTATGGTGCCTGCTGACCCCAATAGTTCATCATCAGGATGAGCACCGATGACCATAATGTATTCTTCCATTTTTTCCACACTCCACCAAACAAATGTTACAAGTATCATATGACGACCCCAAAAAAAGGAAACTTACATGTGCGGATTTTCAGAAACTTGCATGTGCAGCTGCCATTCCAGGTAACGTGACGGATCTAATTTTTTCACGGTGGTCAAAAACTCAGCCGCCAAGCCGTATTTTTCCAGCCCTTTTAACAGTTTTACGGGCACTCGGGCATCGGAAGAAAAGGCTCTTTTATGGTCGATGACTTTAAGTTCACCGTCTTCGTTGATCAGAATGTGCCTGATTTCGGCATCCCATCTGGTAAAACCGAGATCCTTTAATTCATCCAGCATATTTAAAACAGCAGCTGTCAGTTCTGCGGATAGAGATTTTTCTGTTTTGATATGGCTGGCAAGGGAGGTGCCTTGGACATATTCCATCACAATATAATGATCTCCGTATTCATGCAGTCTTGGAATCACCGGTGAAACTTGTCCGATCTGAAAAGCGGCCAATTCCTTCTTGCATGTCTCTTCTTCAAAAAAATATTTTATACATTGGTTAGGTGTTAAGAGGTAGACTTCCCCGTCTTTTCCCTTGCCGATCAGCGGATAGTCCTCCAGCACCTTTTTATTCTCAGAGTTTTGAAAGAAGTTTTCAGAAAAAAATCGCTTCATACCGACACATCCTTCGTTATGATGTAATATAATATGCAATTTGATAACCTTCGGATATGAAACATTCTTATCATTTTCTTGCGATGCGCCTCTGATGACATAAAAAAAACCCGCCGGATCGGCGGGTTTTTCATTTGATATTACGCTTCTTCTTTTACGTGAACCTTCAGCACGGCCTGAACCTCAGGATGCAGCTTTACAGGCACATTTGTATATCCCAGTGTACGGATACCGTCTTGAAGCTCCAGTTTCCGTTTATCCACTTTAATTTTATGCGTTTTTTGCAGCGCTTCTGCAATCTGTTTGCTTGTGACAGATCCGAATAGGCGGCCGCCTTCACCGGATTTGGCACTCAGCTCAACAGTCAGCTGTTCAAGCGTTTCTTTTAAGTCTTTCGCTCTTTCAAGCTCAGCAATCGCTTCTTTTTTCTCTTTTTCTTTCTGTCCTTTCAATGCGCTCACGTTTGTCGCATTTGCTTCGACAGCGAGACCTTTTTTAATGAGAAAGTTATGTGCATAACCGTCTGCTACGTTTTTCATTTCCCCTTTTTTTCCTTTACCTTTTACATCTTGTAAGAAAATAACCTTCATCTCTGAACGCCTCCCTCAAAATATTCATCAATGGCTTCCTTCAGCCGGACAAGCGCTTCGGAAACAGAAATGCCCGATAACTGGGTCGCCGCATTGGTTAAATGCCCTCCGCCGTCCAGCGCCTCCATAATAATCTGCACATTGACCTCGCCAAGCGATCTCGCACTGATGCACACCGTATGTTCATCCCGTCTGGCTACGGCAAATGAAGCTTCCACTTCACTCATCGATAAGAGGGAATCGGCCGCCTGCGCAATCAGCACCTGGTCAAAGTACTCCTCTTCGTTCTCAGGTAGAGAAGCAATCGCGATATTTTCTTTATATAGAGATGTATGCTGGATCAGCTTCGCCCGCTTGATATAAGAACCGACCGATTCTTTGAGGACTTTCTGCACCAGAACCGTATCTGCGCCTTTCGCTCTTAAATAAGAAGCGGCGTCGAACGTCCGCGAGCCCGTGCGAAGGGAAAAGCTCTTCGTATCCACTATTATACCAGCTAACAAGGCCGTCGCTTCAATCATATTGATTTTGAGCCGCTTCGGCTGGTACTCAAGCAGCTCCGTCACGAGTTCCGCGGTGGATGAAGCGTATGGCTCCATATAAACGAGCAGCGGATCTTTAATAAATTCCTCGCCTCTTCGGTGGTGGTCAATCACAACGATGTGCTCGATTTTGTTCACGAGACGCTCTTCCATCACAAAGGACGGTTTATGTGTATCCACGACGACAAGCAGCGTGTCATCATTTGAAATTTCCATCGCCTCTTCCGGCGTGATAAACCGCGACCACAGCTCTTCGTATTTTTTAATTTCTTCAATCAGGCGCTGAACACTTGATCCGATCTGGTTCGGATCAATGACGATGTAGCCTTCCTTGCCGTTGGCTTGCGCCACCTTCAATATTCCGATTGCGGCTCCGACTGCGTCCATGTCAGGAAATTTATGCCCCATGATAATGACATTGCTGCTTTCTGATACAATTTCCTTGAGCGCGTGGGAAATCACCCGTGCACGCACCCTTGTGCGCTTCTCCATCGGATTCGTTTTGCCGCCGTAAAATTTCACCTTGCCGTTCGGCATTTTGATCGCCACTTGGTCGCCTCCGCGGCCGAGAGCCAGATCGAGACTGGACTGCGCCAGATCTCCAAGCTCCTTCAAGGAAGAAACCGATGCGCCGATGCCGATGCTGAGGGTCAAAGATACAGTGTGAACGGATGTTTTTTCACGGATTTCATCCAAAATCGAAAACTTCGCGTTTTCAAGCTCCGTTAATATGTGTTCATTTAACACTGCGATAAACCGCTCCGAGGACGTCCGCTTCAGGAAAATGCCGTACTCCTGCGCCCATGCATTTAATAATGAGGTGACCTGGCTGTTCATCGTGCTTCTCGTTTGGTCATCCAGCCCCTGTGTGACATCATCGTAATTATCTAAAAAGACATATGCCAGCACGGTTCTCTCATTTTCGTACTGCTTTTCAATCTGAATCTGTTCTGTCACATCAAAGAAATAAAGCAAGCGCTCATCTCTTTTAATCACCACTTTAAATTTCCGCTCATTCAAGGTGATCGTTTCCGAATCGACCTCCTGCTTGATCAGCGGCACGACGGCCTCACATGTGTCATACAGCGAGCGCCCGACGAGCGTGCTTTCATTAAAGCAGGAAGACAAAAACGGATTCGCCCACTCAATGTAATATTGATCATTAAACAGCATAATCCCGATAGGCATTTCCATTAATGCCTCTTCGCCTACTTTTTTCAATCTATACGATAACGTGGAGATATAATCGTCAATTTCTCTTCTGATCAGAGAATCCGCACGCTTAATGAAAAACAAGATCACGGCGAGCAGCACAACGCCGACGGCTCCTATCACCCAGTTAAAGCAGATGCTGATGAGGATTATGATGATTGATAATGCAATCAATGCATAGATGGGATACCGAAACAACGGTTTTTCATAAAAACTAGGCATTTCTATCAACTCCCCACCTGTAAGTCACACTCAATTTCGCGTCACCTTATTTCTTATGTTAAAGCCTATGTCAATGATGCCTAAGAGGAGATACACGGACAGGATGAACGGAAAAAGCACACCCAGCACAATCGCTAATACAGGAACGGCTTTTGGCATCTCCATCTCATGACAGTAGAAAAAAATAAACGCTAATCCTTGAATACAAATCAGCAAGCTGAGAATAAATCCCCCATTCAATGAAACCGAATACAGCATATGCCCTTTTTCCAAATGCAGAAACCCTAATATCGTCACAATAAAGTACAGAATGACAACGCTTTGCGGGAGTTTGAGCTCTCTAAAAGGCTTCATCTTCGGAAGATCGGGGTAGAATCGCCTTAAAAGCGGCCTTGCCATCGCATAACTGATGAAAGCAAAAACAACACCGATCAATACGAGCGCGGCCGGAAAAAGATATTGAAGCGTGCTCAGCTGATTTTCCATCAGTTTCATCTGCTTCCCGAACTGATCTCCGTAACCCAGCTGCTTTGACATGGCATCTGCCACAGACAGCGACTCCCGAAGCTGGGACATGGTGTTATCAACCACATTCATATTAAGAAACACGATGCTGACTACAAAAAAAACGACGCCGCACAGCACATACGCCAAAGCGCCGGATGCAACCGCATAACCGGGCTGTTTCTTTTTAAAGTAATATCCCATAGCGATTCCCGTACAGACCGCCGTAAAAGCGCCTGTAAGCCCGGCAAACGAACTCACAATAAAACTGACAGGAAGGCTGGCAAGACCCATCCATATCCCCGGCTTCAGACCGTGCCTAATGGTATAAAGAATGATCGGCAGCGGCAAAGCAAAGAGAAGAACCGCCCCCAGTAAAGGGAGGTACACGACCAAAAGGGAAATGATTGCAAAAATACTGATCAAAATGGCGCCTTCTATTAGAGCCCTTGTATTTTTCACTTACTCACCTCAAACCTTGTATCATTCTGAACATACGAATAGAAAAGAGCAGCTTAGACGACTGCTCTTTTGACGCCGCAATGTCTCATTCAAGACCTGAATTTTCCATAAACTCTCCAAAATACACGTATATATTTTAACATAAGTCAAAATCGTAAGTAAAATGAGCGCGGGCAGCCGCAATGTTCCATGTGAAACATTGAAACAGATAAACGGACATCCCCGTGAAAGAATGCCCGTTGTATCAGTGATCCTGATCATCCATGAAACCAGAAGTATCTCTGTTTTTCTTTTTGGTTTTTCGTACATATAACAAGACGATAACGATAAGTAAGAGAGTGGTTGCCTGTAAAACACCGCTGCTGAAAAGGAAGAAGTTCTTTATCATGTCCCACATATAGTTTCACCTCTGTTTCGTATTTCCTTTACATTGATTTTCCCTTTCTGGAAACTTCAAAACATCAGGAACAACATCGGAACCGGGGCATATGCTGATAGTGAAAATGAAGGATAAAGGAGATTCTTACAACATGACTGAGCGGAGAACATTAGCATGGCATGAAACGTTAGAATTGCACGAGTTAGTCGCTTTCCAGGCAAACGGACTTGTGAAATTAAAAAGAACAGAACGGGAAGTCAGCGATGCCAGACTAAAACAGCTTTACAGATTTTCCATCCATTCGCTGGAACAAAATCTGCGTGAGCTGCTTCCTTTCTTCCCTGAAGCACCCGGCTTTCGTGAAGATGAAACAGAAGAGCGCGCTGATTCCTCCTTTTACAGCGGCGGCCTGCTGAGCATGGCCAAAACGTCCGTGCGCAATTACGCTGGAGCCATTACAGAGACGGCCACACCTCAATTAAGGACCGTCTTCGTCAAGCACTTAAACGCGGCCATCAAGTGGCATCAAATGGTCTTTGAGTATATGGAAGAACACGGTCATTATCCGGCTCATAACCTGAGTGAATTACTGAAAAACGACGTTCGCAACGCCAGAAAGGCCATCGCGATGAAATAAAAAAAAGCAGCAAGGAATGTCATCCTTTGCTGCTTCTTATTTTTGAACGGACTGATCTCGAGGAGACGTTTTTTCCCGGTATGTCTCAAGAAACTCCCGGTTGGCATCTCCCCATTCCTTCATCTGCAGCACGATCGGTTCAAGCGACCTGCCGAATTCGGTCAGTGAATACTCCACCTTTGGAGGCACCTGCTGATACACCTCGCGATGCACGATGCCGTCCGCCTCAAGCTCACGAAGCTGAAGCGTCAGCATACGCTGCGTAATGCTGGGACAAATGCGCCGAAATTCATTAAACCGCTTTTTTCCGCCGATCATATGATAAAACAAAATGCCCTTCCACTTTCCGCCGATAACGGAAAGCGTCAGCTCAACCGGACAACCTTCTTTATTCGGATATATGTTCATTTTTCATCCTCCATAGTACCTTTTTTGATACTATATGCTGATTAGCATCTGACTTACCCAGTATTTTACTCGCAATCATCTCTCCCTCTCAACAAAAACGCTTCTTTTTCACATCAATTTTTAAGGTTTTGAAGATTACACCCTCCGCAAGACGTGTTAAACTATAAAAAGATTGTTTACACTACAAAAAAGGACAAGGAGTTATTATGGAAAAAATTCTTATTTTCGGACATCAAAACCCAGACACAGATACCATTTGCTCTGCCATTGCCTATGCTGATCTAAAAAATAAACTCGGCTTCAACGCTGAGCCTGTCCGTCTCGGACAAGTCAACGGCGAAACACAATACGCGCTTGATTATTTCAAGCAGGAAAGCCCGCGTTTCGTGGAAACAGCCGCAAACGAAGTAAACGGCGTCATCCTTGTTGACCACAATGAACGCCAGCAAAGCATTAAGGATATCGAAGACGTTCAGGTTCTTGAAGTGATCGACCACCACCGTATCGCTAACTTCGAAACAGCGGAACCTCTTTACTACCGTGCTGAGCCAGTCGGCTGTACGGCTACAATCTTAAACAAAATGTACAAAGAAAATAACGTGAAAATCGAGAAAGAAATTGCGGGCCTCATGCTGTCAGCAATTATTTCTGACTCTCTGTTATTTAAATCTCCGACTTGCACAGAGCAAGATATCGCGGCGGCAAAAGAGCTTGCTGAAATTGCCGGCGTAGATGCGGAAGAGTACGGCTTAAACATGCTGAAAGCAGGCGCGGACTTAAGCAAGAAAACTGTGGAAGAGCTGATTTCTCTTGATGCGAAAGAGTTCACACTCGGCAGCAAAAAAGTCGAAATCGCCCAAGTTAACACAGTTGATATTGAAGATGTCAAAAAGCGTCAGCCGGAATTAGAAGCGGCTCTTTCAAAAGTAATTGCTGAGAAAAACCTTGATCTGTTCCTTCTTGTAATTACGGACATTTTGGAAAACGATTCTCTAGCGCTTGCCATCGGTGATCAAGCGCCAAAAGTGGAGAAAGCGTTCGACGTCACGTTAGAAAACAACACGGCTCTTTTGAGAGGCGTTGTATCCAGAAAGAAACAAGTCGTTCCTGTTTTAACAGATGCGATTGCAGAATAACCAAAACACCCCGGACACCTGCCGGGGTGTTTTTTTATAGCATCGCGATTTTGTAAGCGTATACCCTGACAAATCACTTTGACGCATTTTGATATGTGGTATATAATATATCACACACAAAGCGCGCATTTTCTAATTATTGTAAATCAGCGCAACAACAACAGAATCGGGGGTTTATACGCTGGAAAAACACGCTTCTCTTTCTTATTCACGAACAACAGGAATTTGGCTTGTGCTTACAGGTGCTATCTTATGGGGTGTCTCAGGGACGGTTGCCCAGTATCTGTTTCAGCACCGCCATTTTAATACAGAATGGCTGACTTCAGTGCGCCTGCTTCTGTCAGGCGTACTTCTGCTCGGGATTGCGTACCGAAAAGAAAAAGGGCGCATATGGGCCGTTTGGAAAGACAAGCAGGACAGAATTCCTCTTCTCTTATTCGGGATTTTCGGAATGTTAGGCGTTCAATACACCTATTTTGCGGCAATTGAGTACGGCAACGCGGCCACCGCTACCGTTCTCCAATATTTAGGGCCGGCCATTATTACTTGCTTTTTAGCGATCCGCGCAAAGAGAATTCCTTCAGGAAAAGAACTGATGGCTGTCTTATTAGCGGTTGCAGGCACATTTATTTTGGTCACGCACGGGAATGTCGGCAGCCTGTCTATATCCGGTCTGGCTGTTTTTTGGGGCATCAGCTCGGCATTTGCGCTGGCGTTTTACACCCTCCAGCCGCATCGGCTTTTGAAGAAATGGGGCTCCGCCATTATTGTCGGATGGGGCATGCTGATCGGCGGAGCCGTTCTCAGCCTGATTCAGCCGCCTTGGAAGTTTGAAGGCCAATGGTCGTTGTCCGCATATGCCGCGATCGTGTTTATCATCATTTTCGGAACGCTCATCGCTTTTTATTGCTATTTGGAAAGCCTGAAATATCTGAGTGCCTCTGAAACCAGCCTCCTCGCCTGTGCAGAGCCGCTGTCAGCAGCTTTTTTAGCGGTGATCTGGCTGCATGTTCCCTTCGGAATATCAGAATGGCTGGGTACTTTACTGATTTTAGCCACCATCGCTTTATTATCTATCAAGAAAAAATAACCTCTCTTTTTTAGAGAGGTTTTTCCCTAGGCCTGAAGCACCCTTTAGTCTCAATTACCCATAAATTAAAAGGCCTTTTTTCGTTTTACTATCATTCAAAAGAGGAAAATAGACCAGTTGTCAATAGAATCAGAGTCTAATAGAATGAGGTCGAAAAGTAAATCACGCAGGATTGTTACTGATAAAGCAGGCAAGACCTAAAATGTGTTAAGGGCAAAGTGTATTCTTTGGCGTCATCCCTTACATATTTTGGGTCTTTTTTTCTGTAACAAACCTGCCATCCATGAATTCGGGAGGATCGAAAGGGCAGATCGCAAAAAACAGTACATACAGAAGGAGACATGAACATGAACATCAAAAAAATTGTAAAACAAGCCACAGTTCTGACTTTTACGACTGCACTTCTGGCAGGAGGAGCGACTCAAGCCTTCGCGAAAGAAAATAACCAAAAAGCATACAAAGAAACGTACGGCGTCTCTCATATTACACGCCATGATATGCTGCAGATCCCTAAACAGCAGCAAAACGAAAAATACCAAGTGCCTCAATTCGATCAATCAACGATTAAAAATATTGAGTCTGCAAAAGGACTTGATGTGTGGGACAGCTGGCCGCTGCAAAACGCTGACGGAACAGTAGCTGAATACAACGGCTATCACGTTGTGTTTGCTCTTGCGGGAAGCCCGAAAGACGCTGATGACACATCAATCTACATGTTTTATCAAAAGGTCGGCGACAACTCAATCGACAGCTGGAAAAACGCGGGCCGTGTCTTTAAAGACAGCGATAAGTTCGACGCCAACGATCCGATCCTGAAAGATCAGACGCAAGAATGGTCCGGTTCTGCAACCTTTACATCTGACGGAAAAATCCGTTTATTCTACACTGACTATTCCGGTAAACATTACGGCAAACAAAGCCTGACAACAGCGCAGGTAAATGTGTCAAAATCTGATGACACACTCAAAATCAACGGAGTGGAAGATCACAAAACGATTTTTGACGGAGACGGAAAAACATATCAGAACGTTCAGCAGTTTATCGATGAAGGCAATTATACATCCGGCGACAACCATACGCTGAGAGACCCTCACTACGTTGAAGACAAAGGCCATAAATACCTTGTATTCGAAGCCAACACGGGAACAGAAAACGGATACCAAGGCGAAGAATCTTTATTTAACAAAGCGTACTACGGCGGCGGCACGAACTTCTTCCGTAAAGAAAGCCAGAAGCTTCAGCAGAGCGCTAAAAAACGCGATGCTGAGTTAGCGAACGGCGCCCTCGGTATCATAGAGTTAAATAATGATTACACATTGAAAAAAGTAATGAAGCCGCTGATCACTTCAAACACGGTAACTGATGAAATCGAGCGCGCGAATGTTTTCAAAATGAACGGCAAATGGTACTTGTTCACTGATTCACGCGGTTCAAAAATGACGATCGATGGTATTAACTCAAACGATATTTACATGCTTGGTTATGTATCAAACTCTTTAACCGGCCCTTACAAGCCGCTGAACAAAACAGGGCTTGTGCTGCAAATGGGTCTTGATCCAAACGATGTGACATTCACTTACTCTCACTTCGCAGTGCCGCAAGCCAAAGGCAACAATGTCGTGATCACAAGCTACATGACAAACAGAGGCTTCTTCGAGGATAAAAAGGCAACATTTGCGCCAAGCTTCTTAATGAACATCAAAGGCAATAAAACATCCGTTGTCAAAAACAGCATCCTGGAGCAAGGACAGCTGACAGTCAACTAATAACAGCAAAAAGAAAATGCCGATACTTCATTGGCATTTTCTTTTATTTCTCAACAAGATGGTGAATTCAACTATGGCACGAAAATGGCCCATTGCAATATTGATCTTTCTGGGTGCGTTCCTGTTTGTCGGATTACTGCCGGACAAAAACCACAATTCCTCTGAAACAAACACGGCGCATAAGACGGATTACCGGGCGGCGTATCATTTTACGACCCCGGACAAATGGAAAAACGACCCTCAAAAACCGATTTTTTTCGAGGGGAAATATCATTACTACTATCTTTATAATCGGGACTATCCGAACGGCAACGGCACAGAATGGCGGCACGCCGTATCAGAGGACTTGGTGCACTGGACGGATGAAGGCACGGCTATTCCGAAATACACCAACCAAAACGGCGATATATGGTCCGGTTCTGTCGTCATTGATAAGCACAACACGGCAGGCTTCGGCGAAAACGCACTGGTCGCCGTAACAACACAGCCGACTGCCAAAACACAAGCACAGGAACAATATTTATGGTACAGCACGGATAAAGGAAAAACATTTACATCCTATAGTGATCAGCCCGTTATGAAAAACCCTGGCACTAAGGATTTCCGGGACCCGAAAGTGATCTGGGATGAGCAGGATGACAAATGGGTGATGGCCATGGCCGAAGGCGAAAAAATCGGTTTTTATGAATCACCCGATTTAAAAAATTGGCAATACACGGGCGGTTTTATCACGCAGGAGATCGGCCTCGTCGAATGCCCCGACCTTTATATGATGCGTGCAGATGACGGAACGACCAAGTGGATTCTCGGCGCAAGCGCAAACGGCAAACCTCAGGGCAAACCGAATACGTACGCTTATTGGACCGGAAACTTTGACGGGAAAGAATTTACTGCCGATCAAGCAGAACCGCAATGGCTCGATTACGGCTTTGACTGGTACGGCGGCGTCACATTTGAAGACGGCAACAGCAAAGATCCGCTGACAAAACGCTATGCGCTGGCATGGATGAACAATTGGGATTATCCGGATGAAACACCGACAATAAAGAACGGCTTTAACGGCACGGATTCTATCGTTCGTGAAATCCGCCTTCAGCAGCAGGACGGCGGCACATACAGCCTGATGTCAGAGCCGGTTGAAGCATTGAACCAATTAACCTCTTCAACTGACAGCATTGAAGACAAACAGGTGAACGGTTCTGAGACACTGCCGATCAAGGGTGATACGTATCAGCTTGATATGGATATCGCTTGGTCTGATATCAAAAATGCAGGCGTCAGACTCAGAGAATCAGCAGACCAAAAGCGGCATATTGATGTCGGTATTTCAACAGAAGACGGCTATGCCTATGTAAACAGATCGTTTACAGACCAGCCTGATAAAACCGGAACATACGCCGAAAGCAAAGCGCCATTCGACGGCAACAAGGGCCGCGTCCACCTGAAAATTCTCGTGGATAAAACAAGTATTGAAGTATTTGCAGACGACGGAAAAACCGTCCTGACCAATGAAGTGTTCCCAAAAGCCGAAGATCAGGGCATTACCCTCTTTTCTGAAGGCGGTACCGCTGACTTTCAGCATATTGAGATGAAGCATCTCGGTTCGATTCATCCTTAGGCTCCCTCTTCATTTCTTATCAGCGTCCGGACTGTGTTAAAATGCAGATATGTATATTACGATTCATGAGGTGTTCCATTGGATAATCAAAACAAAGAACCTGTGCTGAAAAGAACCATCATGCGGGACGAAGTGTATCACACGCTCAGAAACTGGATCATAACGGGCAAGCTCAAACCGGAAACAAAGTTAAAGGACAAGGAACTGTCAGAAACATTAGGAATCAGCCGCACCCCGATACGAGAAGCGTTATTGCGATTGGAAGATGACGGCTTGGTAATAACAAAGGCAAACAGATGGACGCTTGTCGCTCCGATTGAGGTAAAAGAAGCGGAAAACTTATATTCCATTGTCTGGACGCTTGAAAAACTCGCAATGCAGCAAGCCCTCCCTCATATGGACGCTGCAGTGATTCAGGAATTAAAACAGCTTAATGAGGATCTGCTTCAAACGATGAAAGACGGCGATAAAATGGCCATTCTGGAAGCGGATAATGCATTTCATCATCGCATCATTCTGCTTGCGGACAACGTTGAGCTTCACAAATTGCTTGTCAGCCTGAAAGTAAAAATTCAGAGAATGGAAATCCGCTATTTCAGTGAGAACGACGCGTTAAACAGATCATATAACGAACACTCTGATATCATTCACGCATTAGAACAGCAGGATGACGGCGCTGCCCTAGCAGCGCTTGAGGCAAATTGGAAATACAGTTTAGAACGCCTGCAAAACATGTAATAGCGAAACGAAAAATCCAAATCATATGATTTGGATTTTTTCACAAGACAGCCGCGCTGGCTGTCTTGTTTACTTTTTGTTTATATATAAATAAATACCGTAATCCGTCGGCACAGAAGCATACCCCATCTGTCTGAGCATGGCTGTTATATTCCCGCGATGATACGTTCCGTGGTTCACAACATGGAGAACCATATCGGCCGCCGCGGTTTTCATAATGTCACCTGATGGATGCTCTATTTCAAGGGGAAGGCTGATATTTTCTTCTTTTTGCAAAAATAGTTGATATCGGTCTGATAATTCCAAAAACATATCTTCCAGCTCTTCTATCTCTTTAGACAAGATCTCCTCTTTTTGCTGATCAGCTGATTTCAGCGTATCCTCCAGACGCTCTCCGGAGAACACATCAAACCATCCCTTATCCGACAAATACACATGAGTCAATACATCGGCTATCGATGGAAAGACACTTTGAATCTCCTTACGGTACACATCCTCCGGAAGCTCTTTAAGCCGGGTGAATATTTGCTGATTTGCCCAAAGATGATAATCATACAATTGCAGTGCCGGATGTCCCACAAAACCCTCTCCTCTCTCGATATAGAACGTACGTTCTTAATTATACCACGCTACATACGGCTTTGTACCGTTTTCTTCATTTGCAGCTGCGAAAATCCGATAATAACCGAAAATAATAAAAGAAGACCCGCGCCGACATAAATAAACCGCACGCCGAATACATCCGAGATAACCCCCGTTCCGATAATGGAAAACATAAAGATAAACTGAACTAAAGCTGATCTCGCCGCTAATATATTGACTCGTGTCTGTTCGGTCGTGATGTTTTGAAGAAATGTTTCCTGTGTCAGATCTCTTAATACACAAGCGGGCCCCATGCACAGCACCAGAAAGAGGGCCAGAACGGCGCTGCTGATCAGTCCATAAATAAAAGTGAACATTCCATATGCCAGGGCTCCCGTCAGCATAAACGGAATGAGGTTGCGCTCAAACTTACCGGATAACCTATATATGATCAATCCGCCCAGCATCGTCCCGGCATAATAGACTCCGTTCACGTATCCCCACCACGCTTCTCCTTTATGAAGTACATCATGCACATACGTTAAGGACACAGACCCGATCCATATCATGCCCGCCCACGATTCGATCACATCCATCACAATGAGGATTCTCAGCTGTTTTTGCCGAAATAAATACGCCCAGCCGCTTGCCGCACTTGCAAAAAGTGAACGTCTCCTGACTGCTTCCGGCGGAGCGCACATGTGCACTTGAAGAAACAGAATGATGCCCAAAACCGAAGAAACCAGTAACATGACAGTGATGATAATCGTATAGCTTTCTCCCAAAAACGCGATGATGACGCCGCCCAAAGACCAGCCCGCAAACTGAACGGTCTGATCAGCCGCAGATAATAAGCCGTTCGCTTTTACCCTTTGATCAGGGGGAATGATTTCTCCGATCAGCGCGCTTTTTACCGGAGCGAACCATCCGTTGCAAAAAGAAATCCCTCCGATCAGACAAAACAGCAGAAAAAAGAAAGCGGATGAACCGGTTTGGATGACATAAAACAAACAGACTAACAGTATCACCTGTATCAATTGAGAACCGATCAGCAAAGACCGAAGCGTGAACCGGCCGGTAACCAGCGGCAAAACGGCGCTGCCCAATACGCGAAATACAATGCTGACGAACGTCATAAGAGAGGCCATCGCCGTCGAACCGGTTTTTGTAAACAAAAACAAGATGACAGCCATCGTATAAAGGGAGAACCCCAAGTTGACAGCGGTCTGGCTGTATAAAATAGAATAATACGCTCTCCTCATATTCATCCTCTGCAAAACCCCCGCTCCCTGATTATGTAAATCATACCATAACCGCTGACCAGCAATCTTATAAAAACACAGATTGACATGGAGTCCGCTCCATCTATTAAGCTTTTATGAGCAGAGAGATTCCCTGCCGCAAAAACAAGCCGATGCTTACGCGCATCGGCTTTAAAATTAACCCCAAAATCATCTCAAGAACCAGCGACACAAAGGCCCCGTCCAAGGGAACCTTCCATTTTTCACCGTAATATAAGGCAAAACGGAGAAACCAAATCCGCTCACCACTCCACAGTTCCAATGTTTGTAAATGGAGATACGTTCCTCCAATAAAGAATGATAAAAAGGGCTTCCTTCCCGGAAGCCCTCACTCCGTCTGCTTACGCCAATAAAAGAAAAATAAGCGCTAAAACAGCCGGAAGTCCTTGTTTTACGATAATTGATTTGTTTGAAGTAAAGCCTCCGAAAATGGCCGCTATGACCACACAAATGACGAAAAACATTTGAATCATATGACCAACCGGATCAGCTCCGAGGATCAGCCCCCAAATGAGGCCGGCAGCCAGAAATCCATTATACAGACCTTGATTTGCAAACATGACCGCTACATTCCGATCACCTTCTAAATGCTTCGGCAAATTGAAAGACCGCTTGGCAGCCTTCGAATTGATAAAAAACATTTCAAGTATCATGATAAATACATGTTCTAAGGCTACGATTCCGACTAAAACAGCTGCAATAATGTCCACTGTCTCTCTCCTCTCAGCTTTACTTCAAAATTATTTCCATTGTGCGATCGTTTCGATAGGGAGACGGTAGGAAGCATATCCTTCGTCCGCCGCTTTTCCGATTGACAAAAGCATAACCGGTACATAACGGTCTTTTTCCAGTCCGAAAACGTCGGCGATCTTTTCTTTGTCGTAGCCGCCGATCGGGTTTGTGTCATAGCCGTGCGCGCGGGCCGTAAGCATCAGCTGCATGGAAACGAGACCTCCGTCAATCAGAATGGTTTCACGGTTCACTTGCTCCGGCAGTTTTTCAAAATGTGCCGTCAAAGCAGCAATTTGTCTGTCTTTTACTTCCTGCGGCATATAGCCCAGTTCGACTGCTTTTGAATAAATTTCTTCTAAATATTCATCATTCTTCATATCTGCAAAAACCGCGATAACCGCAGAAGATGTGCTGACTTGTGTTTGGTTAAAGCTTGCAAGCGGTGCGAGTTTTTCTTTTCCTTCCGGGCTGTCAATTACGAGAAAGCGCCACGGCTGCGCGTTGACTGAAGACGGCGCTGTCGTTGCTTCTTCCAGGATCTGAGTCATTTCTTCTTTGCTGATTTTTACGGCCGGATCATAATTCCGAATAGAACGGCGGCCTTTCATAATGTCCATAAAATCATTTGTTTTCAGTTCTGTTTTCATGTGTAAACACTCCTATGCTTTCATATTCTCTATATTTTTCTGCATCTGTGATAATACGTTCTTTAACATACTGCGTTCTTCCGCGCTGACGCCGGCAAGCATTTCCTTTATGAAACGCTCCTTCTCTTTTTTGGAAGTCTCAATTCTCTCCCGCCCCTGTTCAGTAAGCCTGACAAGTATGATTCGGTTGTCCTCGGGCTTCCGTCTTCTTGTGACCATTTCTTTGGCTTCAAGCTGTCTCAAGTGTCTTGTAACGGCTGCGCCATCAATATTCACCTTTTTCTGAAGATCGCTTTGGCTGATCTCATCAACGTGAAAGAGCACGGCGAGAAGCTCAAGGCGGGATTGGCTGATTCCGGTGCACGCTTCAAATTTTGCTCCGATCACTTTATGCAGTGATTGAAGCTGATATAAAATCTCGCCTTCCTGTGAACAACATGTTGTCAAAACCCATCCCCACTTTCTTATGCAAAATTAATTGACTAGTCAATGTTTGATACATCAACAATATACATCCATCATTCTTTTTTTGCAAGTTTTTTCTCCTTTTTTTAAAAAAAGCTGCCGGTTAACGGCAGCTCTTAATGATTATGAACTTTTCTGAAATTACTGCCTTTTACTTCAGCCACATCATAGACCGTCACAAAGGCTTGCTTATCAATGTCATTAATAATTTCCTTCAGTTTGGTTTCTTCCAAACGGTTGATGACACATGTAATTTCTTTGAATTTTTCATGGGAAAAACCGCCGTATGCTTCTTTGTAAGTAGCGCTGCGGCCCAATTCCTCACGAATTGTCTCTACCATTAATGCAGGCTCGTTGGTGATAATCTGAAATGTTTTAGAACCGCTTAAACCTTCTTCAACCACATGAATAACCTTAGACGCAATGTAGTAAGCAATGACGGAAAGCAAAGCGCCTTGCAGCCCGAACACAAATGAAACGAAAATAAACACAAAAATGTTTAAAAATAAAATGAGGTCGCTCGTGCCGAATGGCAATTTCCGTGACAGCAGCACGGCCAGCATATCAATTCCATCTAAAGCGCCGCCGTTACGCAATGCCAATCCCATTCCCAAACCAAGAATAATCCCGCCGACAACGGTGATTAATAGGGTGTCTCCCTCAATGATTGCCGGAGTGTGGTGGAAAAAAACCGTGCCCGCGGCAAGTGAAGCAATACCGATAATTGATAGAAACGCAAAGTTTTTCCCGATTTGCTTATATCCTAACCAGACAAACGGTATGTTGATAGCCGCAATTAAGATCCCAAGAGGCAGATGAAACAGCTGTGAACCGACAATGCTGAGTCCGGTCACCCCGCCGTCAGATACGCTATTCGGAATCAATACGGTTTCCAGCCCGTAAGCCGCTATAATTCCGCCGATAATGACCATAATAGCCCGTACGATAGATTTTGCTCTGGATTTCTTACGTTTTTGTTTTTCGATTGTACTCATCTCATTCCCCGCTTCAATTATTTTGTCTTATTTAAATATACCATAATTGATACTTTTCGTTAAAAAACAAGCCTGTCAGCCGATTTTGAAGCAGGAACCAAAAAAGGTGATTTTACAGATAACGTATCCATTTATGACCATTATCATTCAAAAACAGTAAAAGGAATTAACATCCATTAATATTCTCTTTTGTTTCCCTTCTTCACATATTCCCAATCATGTTCTATATTTTTTCTCACCCGCTGAAGGAGGCTGAAAATGGTTTCTTTTTCTTCAGGCGTAAAGCCGGACAAGGCTACTTCCGCAGAGTGCTCTCCTTCTCTTTGCAATAACGGGTAAACCTTTCTCCCTTTCTCAGTCGGGAACAGTTTTTTTATTTTTTTATTTTGATCATCAGGATGCTTTTCAATAAACCCTTGTATTTCCAGTTTCTTTATCGCTCTCGCCGCTGTTGTTCGGTCAACTTTAATCATTTCCGCCAATTTTTCTTGTATTATCCCCGGGTTTTCACATATTCGCACAAGATAGAGGTACTGCCCTTTGGTTAAGTCTAATTCTTTAAATTCAATATTGCTGATGGAATCCAATGCCCGTGCGATCATGCCGATTTCCCGCAAAATATCAGTCATATCTTTTCAAACCCTTCGTATTTTTATTGCATTTGCAATAAAAATGTTTTATCGTTACTTCTATAAGACCACAAGCAAGCCGTGCAGTCCAGACTAATATGTGAAAAGGATTGATTGATCATGAAGATAAAAAGAATCACAACGGAAATTGATTTACAAACAGCTTTTGATATTAGAAAAACGGTATTCATCGAGGAACAGCAAGTACCTGAATCTGATGAATTTGATCAGTTCGATACGCTTCAGGAACAGTGCCGCCATATCTTGGTTTTTCATGAAAATCAGCCTGTCGGCACAGGACGCGTCCGCATCGTAAACCATACAGGTAAGCTCGAACGAATCTGCATCCTGAAGCCTTACCGCAAATACGGATTAGGCAAAGTGATGATACGCGAATTAGAAAACATCGTGAAAGAAAAAGGCATCACTCAATGTAAACTGCATGGACAAACACATGCGGAAGGCTTTTATCACAAACTGGGCTATCAGACAAGTTCACCGGAATTTATGGAAGACGGCATCCCGCATGTCTTAATGACAAAAGAGTTGGCTTCGCCTAATGACAGTGAAACATCCGGATCCCTTCTTTTTTGATCTTTTAAAAAAAACGAATCAGAAAGAAGACGCTCCAGCAGCCCACAACCCTGAGGACTGGTTCCCATGGGGAGAAGAGGCCTATCTATAAAATAACGAAAGCCTTATACAGGGGCTTTTTTTCTTACCCAGAAACAATTTAAAGCGGGCTTCACCCGAGTATAAAACTTTACTTGAAACGGTTATGCCTTGACAAATACAAATACTTGAAATACGGTATTTCAAGAAATACTGAAATATAATCAAATATGATGAAAGGGGATGATTAAACTGACACACGAATCAGCTGTTAAAATATACAAAGCGCTCGGCGAATCAACACGTTTAAAGATTGTGAAGATGCTCACCGAACATTCAGAGATGGCTTGCTTAGATATGGGCACTCGTTTAAATATCACTTCCCAATCAACATTAACATACCATTTAAAACCGTTGCTGGATTGTGAACTTCTATCCGTTCGAAAAGAAGGAACGTTTCGTTACTATCGTTTAAATCGCCAAGTCCTAGAGCAATATGCCCCCACTTTACTCAATAAATAAAGTGGGAAAATTCTTCACATCCATTATTTCAGTATTTATAGAAATACCGAGAATACACTTACATAAACGTTAATTTGAAGGGAGTTTTAAAAATGTCAACATTCTTCATACCAGAAAAGTCAGAGTTCGTAGAGGCAAACGGAGTTCATTTTGCTTATAGAAAATTTGGAAAAGAGACAGGAACCCCTCTTGTTTGTTTAGTCCACTTCAGAGGAACAATGGAAAATTGGGACCCAGAGCTTATGGGGAGGTTGGCTGCAGATAGACCTGTTATCATTTTTGACAATACCGGTATCGGTGAATCAAGTGGTGAAACGCCTTCTACTGTAGCTCAAATGGCTAAGGATGCTGCATCCTTCATTAACGCACTAGGTTTGAAACAGGTCGATATTTTGGGCTTTTCCCTTGGCGGCTTTGTAGCTCAAGAGTTAGTCATGCAGCATCCTGATTTAATTCGCCGAGTTATATTGGCTGGAACCGCTCCTCGATCAGGAACCGGATTAAGATCCAGAAATGATGTACGTGAGGCCAGCACGGGCAATATAGAAGATGCTGATTCCGCCATCGAACAATTCTTGTTCCTATTTTATCGTCCAACAGAAACTAGCCGTGCACGTGGAATTGCATCATTAAAACGTATTTTTGGCCAGAAAAAATTTAATAGTTCTTTGCAAGTGCTTAAAGCACAAAGTGAGGCAATAGCAGAATGGGCTAAACAAGGATCAGATCAATCATATAAATGGTTAAACAATATCACGCACCCCGTACTCGTAACAAACGGTATTGACGACGTTATGGTTCCAACCGAGAACAGTTATATTCTTTCACAACATCTCCCTAACGCCCAACTCATCATTTATCCGGATTCTGGACACGGACACTTGTTTCAATATCCTCACCTATTTGCCGAACATGCGAAGCTTTTTCTTGATGCATAGACTTTAAATAAGTTTCACTGCTTGTATATAGTATGACGTCTTCATTAACAGCAAACCAGGGAGAATAATCTTGAAAAGATTGATTAGAATTATTCTCCCGATATAATCTGAATAAGCTAATATTTAATATCCGATAATCAATATTTGTTTGAGCCGATGCTGGTCAGCATCGGCTATTCGACTTGTCATTGATGTCATGATTTGTTCTTATAGTGTAATAATACCTGTATTATTGGGTAATATCACCTTAAATTTAACTTAATTTCCTCAATGATTAATAAAATACATCTTTCTTTTTGTATAACTTTGAGTGATTACATGATTAAGGAGATGTTTGCATTATTAAAAGTTTTCAGTAAGTCATTAGTTATTATGATGACGATTGTATTTAGCTTTGCTGTTTTCTCAACTTCAATGAGCCAGTCAGCACACGCTGCGGTGGAGAATGAGTAAATTTAGGGAAAGGTTATAAAGCTAGATTTGATGAGCCTCATGATAAAAAGACTGGTAAATGGCATGTACATGTATACAATGGAAAAAAAGAAATTGCCAGTGAAAATATGGATGGAACAAGCCATGATGGAAGTCACTTATCAAAAGCACCTAAATCAGCAGTCAAGAAATTAAAGAGTACTTCTCAATGGAAAAAGTATAAGAAAAAAGAAAATCAACTTTCTGAAGCTCGAAAACAAGTACATAAAAAAAGCTGGTGGCAGATGGTAATTGATCCTACACCTCTTATTGTGTTAGCTGCGGCATTAGCCATTGCATTAGTAGCTTAAATTAAGAAACGGAGATAAAGGAATATGAGAACTTTAAACACGAGATTTAAACGTTTATTGAGATTAAGAGATTTTGAATTCTTTCAAGTGGAATTAAACGATGATGACAGAACTGCTTTTTTGTTATTCATTGATGAAAGATCGCTAGATTCTGAAGAAGGTAATAATGTAAAAATATTTCTAATTTCCCATTTTGAGTTATCTGAATTGTCATATCAAGATGTACTAAGTTTTAATGATGACCTTTTAGGTATGAAATATAATTGTTCATATGTAATGGACACTTTAACTGTTAAAGAGGAGTTTGATTTCGATTTTCCATTTGACATGCTTGCAATTCGAGAGTATGTTCAAGAGTTATTGTCCACTTTAAAAATAGACAAAAAACTCCCTAAACTTAAAGAAACGGATTTTAATTATTTATCTCAAGAATAGTAAGTACGTTAGATAAAAAATAAATATTTAAGTTTAGTTTTGATTTGTCTTTTTGCAAATTGTATTTATCTGGCGATCTTGAGATTGTGATAAGAAAACAGCAGATTTCTGAAGGGGTATGCTGTTTTCCCGACAATGGATTTTTTTACATTCAGTAACATGTTATTAGTGCCACGCCTATTAGATCAATAATTCGGATTCTCCACATTCAATCTCACCTTCAATCTCTGATAATTTAGTTTCAGCTAAAGTTCTTTACTTCTGATTTCGTACATTCCCATAAAAAAAGAAATAATACTCAATCATTTTTGATAAACTGCCTTCTTTTCTTTCAAAATTTCGTAGGTATTCTTAACTTCTTCAACGTCTTTTGATCTCAAATAAAAATTAACATTAGTTCGTGTCTAAAATCTAAAAGTTGATAATATAGGAGGAAGGACATCTTGCTTCATTTCGACTTCTTCTAAAAGGGTTCATTTCTGACTTCTTGTTTTGAGCTTCTTCAGTCTTTTTTTTCTTTATGGTTAAATACCATGAATTCAACTTAGATATTAAAACTTCATATGGAATCCTAACATAATTAAACATTATACTATGTTTCCTTCCCTCTCTTTCAAGTAAATCGGCTAAGTTTTGTATTTATTTATAATTAGTGTGATAACCTAAATGTAAATAAAAAAACGAAAAAAGGTGATCCCATGCCCGCTAACAATAAACCCAACAGCTTAATCACAGAGAAGTCACCTTACTTACTCCAACACGCCCATAACCCAGTGGACTGGTTCCCATGGGGAGAAGAAGCCTTTGAAAAAGCAAAACGCGAAAACAAGCCGGTTCTTATCAGCATCGGCTATTCGACTTGTCACTGGTGTCACGTAATGGCTCACGAGTCCTTTGAGGACGAAGAGATCGCCGGTATTTTAAATGATAAATTTATAGCCATCAAGGTTGATCGTGAGGAGCGGCCTGATGTCGATTCCGTGTATATGAGAATCTGCCAGCTGATGACGGGGCAGGGCGGGTGGCCGCTGAATGTGTTCGTCACACCTGATCAGAAGCCGTTTTATGCGGGGACGTATTTTCCGAAGACGAGCAAATTTAACCGCCCGGGTTTT
Source organism: Bacillus sp. Bwzl_19 (assembly GCF_054900515.1). NCBI lineage: Bacteria > Bacillati > Bacillota > Bacilli > Caryophanales > Bacillaceae > Bacillus > Bacillus sp. Bwzl_19. Next base: position 3,685,336 of record NZ_CM142729.1, read on the forward strand.
ATCGATGTGCTTGAACATCTGTCCGAAACGTTTGCGAATGATCGGCAGCATGTCGAGGATATCGCGGAAAACGCCGCCGCTCATCTTGAAGTCAAAGTTCATCCGACCGAGGGCATGCTTGGCGAACAAGCGGTACATGACACGTATCGCCAGCTGGCAGGCGGGTTTGATACGGTGTACGGCGGGTTCGGCCAGGCTCCGAAATTTCCAATGCCGCATATGCTCCTGTTTCTGCTTCGCTACTACAGCTATACGGGCAAGGAACAGGCATTGGCCGGCGTAACCAAGACACTCGACGGCATGGCGAACGGCGGTATTTTTGACCACATCGGGTTCGGATTTGCCCGATACTCGACTGATAATGAATGGCTCGTCCCGCATTTTGAGAAAATGCTGTATGACAACGCCCTTCTCCTCAGCGCTTATACAGAAGCCTATCAAGTCACGAACAATGAGCGCTACAAACAGATTGCGACGCAGATCGTAACGTTTATTCAGCGGGAAATGATGCATGAGGACGGCAGCTTTTTCTCAGCATTAGACGCCGATACAGAAGGCCGCGAGGGGAAATATTACATATGGTCTAAAAAAGAAATCATGAATCTGCTCGGTGACGAACTCGGCTCACTTTATTGCAAGGTGTATAACATCACAGAACAGGGCAATTTCGAAGGAGAAAACATTCCGAACCTCATTTTCACGCGGCGTGAGGCCATCCTTGAAGAGACCGGACTTACTGAACATGAGCTGACCGAACGCCTTGAAGGCGCACGAATAAAATTGCTGGAAGCGCGGGAAAACAGAAGCTATCCGCACACAGATGACAAGGTGCTGACCTCATGGAACGCGCTCATGATTGCCGGACTGGCAAAAGCCGCAAAGGTATTTCATGAGCCGGACTTTCTCGGCATGGCGGAAACAGCGATCCGTTTTCTCGAACGGCATCTCATACCGGACGGGCGCGTCATGGTCCGCTATCGTGAGGGCGAAGTTAAAAACAAAGGGTTTATCGATGACTACGCTTTTCTCATCTGGGCTTACCTTGAACTGTATGAAGCAGGTTTTAACCCGTCTTATTTGAAGAAAGCGAAAACGTTATGTACAAGCATGCTGGATCTGTTCTGGGATGAACAGCACGGAGGATTTTTCTTTACCGGGAATGATGCCGAGACCCTTCTTGTGAGAGAAAAAGAAGTCTACGACGGTGCCGTCCCTTCCGGAAACAGCGCGGCAGCCGTTCAGCTGCTTCGTCTCGGCCGCCTGACGGGTGATGTATCGCTGATTGAAAAAGCCGAAGCCATGTTTTCCGTTTTTAAACGGGAAATAGAGGCCTATCCGAGCAGCAGCGCTTTCTTCATGCAAAGCGTACTGGCGCACATAATGCCTCAAAAAGAAATCGTCGTTTTCGGAAGCAAAGATGACCCGGACAGAAAGCGGTTCATTGAAGCGCTTCAGGAGCATTTCACTCCCGCCTATACAATTCTCGCCGCGGAACATCCGGAAGAGCTTGCAGGCATTTCTGATTTTGCCGCGGGTTATGAAATGATTGACGGAAAAACGACGGTTTACATTTGTGAGAATTTCACCTGCCGCAGACCCACCACGGATATTGATGAAGCGATGAATGTATTACAAATCAGCAGCAGAGCCTAGGCGGCCTGCTGCTTTTCTTTTTTAACAAAACGGAATGCGAGCCATGCGAAGATCATATTGATCACCAGACTCGATATGCAATCATATATTTCATAGCCGCCGGCTGATGAAAATATCGATGGAATGGCGCCATAAACCGAATGATCCTCGGTGAGAAAGATAAATAAAAACATATTATTGGCAGCGTGGCCGCCCAGGGACAGCTCCAGACTGCCCGTTTTAATCGTGATAAAGGTCCAGATCACACCAATGGTGACATATCCGATTCCAGCCCAGAGAGCCCCATTTTCCATCTCCGGATTTCCGAAGTGAAGGACGCCGAATAATCCGCCGATGATGGCAGTCAGAACCACCGCGTTTGCCGTCAATTTTCCGGCGAACTGAAGCAGAAAACCCCGAAAGAGAAATTCCTCCGCAGAGGTTTGAATCGGCACCAAAAAGACGGCCGCCGCTAACAGCAGCAAAAAGCGCGAAGCATGGAATTCCTGAAGCGAGAATCGATCCGGGTGGATTAAAAAATCAACCAGCCCCGCAATAAACATCAGCAAAATATAAGTGCCGAATCCAAAGAAAATCCTCTTCCAGTTCAGCGACTGATTCGGTGTGATAATGGATAAAAACCGCCGTTTCATAATGAAACGAACCGCTATCCAAATGCCCGGAATCGCTATGAAGTAGACGATATGCTGTAAATAAATATCCGCCAGCGGGTCACCTAATGCCAACTCATCCCAGTTTATCGTCAATGACGGATTGAACTCGGATATGAGAAGCATATAAAATACGGTCAATATGCTTCCGAATAAGAACAAACCCACTATGACCAGCAGAGAAAGAAGATATCTCCATACACTATTTTTTCCCTCGGCGGGCCGTACAAAAGTATTCATATTTATGCATCAGCTTCCTTTCCTTCAACATTTTACAATAGAAACAGAAACAGATATAGGAAATTTCATATATTTTTAAGAAGAAAGCGCTATGCCGTTTCCTTCGGCTCTGGTTATTTACACTCTGTTTTTGCCAAAAAAAGACCTTTATAATGTATTTGTCAGATTAATTTACAGTGTTTTCTGATTACAATTGCCAAGTCAGGGGGTTTTTTATGAAACATCAGACATTCTCAAATGTAGCGAACCGTTTAGACCGTCTCCCCATTTCACGTGTGCACTATCAAGTATTAACCGCTCTCGGAATCATCTATTTTTTCGATCTCGCTGATCTGTTTACGCTCAGTAATGTGGCTCCGGCGCTGATTGAGCATTGGGGTGTAGAGCTGTCCACCATTGCTGACATTACGGCTGCATCCTTCTTGGGCATGTTTTTAGGCGCCTCCCTCGGCGGAAGGCTGTCCGATCGGATCGGCAGGAAAAAAGCGCTGAATTGTTTTGTCCTTATCTTTTCGATCTCATCTTTTCTGAATGCGCTGGCATGGGACATTCCTTCCTTAATGATTTTCAGATTTTTGACAGGGCTCGGCGTCGCAGCCGCCATGATTGTGACGAACAGCTACTTGGCGGAGTTCTTTCCATCCTCCGTACGGGGAAAATATATCTCCTTTTGCGCCATGATCGGAATGATCGGCGTTCCCGTCACAAACGTCGTATCCGCTTTTGTCATTCCTTTAGGCTCATGGGGATGGCGGCTCGTCTTTGTATGGGGCGCGGCCGGTCTCATTTATTTCTTTTTTATCCGCCGGCTTGAGGAATCCCCGCGCTGGCACGAAAATCGCGGTGATTATGACCAGGCAAACACCATTATGAATCGGCTTGAAATCCGTGTAGAAAAAGAAAAAGGCCCGCTCCCCGCACCGAAAGAAGCAGCAGAAGTACATGCCGTGAAGCACGCCGGCTACTTAGGGCTTTTTCAGGGCAGGAATCTAAAAATCACCATCATCCTTTCTGCGGTATGGATCCTTGAAACCTTTGGCTTTTACGGCTTTGCTTCATGGGTGCCAAGCCTGCTTAAAAGCCACGGCATCACCATGGAAAAAACACTGTGGTACAATGTGCTGCACTCTGTCGGGGCCCCGCTTGGCGCATTGCTCGGATCCATGATATCCGAAAGGTTCCAAAGGAAATGGATTCTGGCCGCAAGCGCTTTTCTGACTGCAGTCGCCGGTCTGCTGTACGGCATGACGTTTATTCCCGTCATGATTATTGTGTTTGGATTTGTCGTCAACGTCACAGAACGGATATTCACCTCAAATCTATACGCATACACATCGGAGCCGTATCCTACGGAATATCGCTCGGCAGGGAGCGGGCTGGCGTACGGGCTCGGCCGTTTTTCCAACATATTCGGCTCTTTGCTCGTCGGATTTATTGCCGTAAAGCTCGGCTACATCAGCGTCTTTTTGTTTATCGGCGGCTGCTGGCTTCTATGTTCCGTTCTGTTAATCCTCTTCGGCCCGAAAACAAATGCACAGCAAATTTAAACAATAAAACAGTGCGGACTCACTCCGCACTGTTACACTGTGATTTCTATCAAATTGCCTTCCCAATCCTCTATCACGCTCTCATAATATCCGTCACCCGTCACGCGCGGGCCGCTTACAACCTGAAATCCGTCATTTTTAAACGTCTCCGTCAGTTCATTCACCCGCTCCTTGCTGCCTGTAGAAAATGCGAGATGCGCCCACCCGGTCATATTCTGTGACGGCGTTTCCTCAATGCCGCCTTTTTTCATAATTTCCAGCCGGCATCCGGAGTCAAATGAAAGAAAATACGATTTGAAATCCTTTTTCTCATTATGATAAAGGTCATTGGCTTTTGCGCCAAAGTATTTCTCATAAAACTCTCTCATTCGTTCTAAATCTTTCACCCATATCGCCGCATGTTCAATTTTCATATGGCCGCCTCCTTTTTTTCTCAATCTATTTATAAGGCATGAAATCCATTTCAGCTCAAGTCTTTTTCCGCTGAAATTGATGCATAATTTGTTTTTTAGCGGTTTCTCCGTTCAAAAACAGCAAAAACGCTTCCTTTCCGACCCGTTCCAAATGAAGTTCCAAGGAAGGAATATTCAATGCCCGGCTGACGCTCACATTTCCCTCGCCGATGATCTCCACGTCCCATTTCTGTTCTTTCGCAAACTGGAACAAGCCGGCAGCCACGTCATCACTGTGCGCATAAATAGCCGTCGGCGGCTTGCTGAAACCCCGGAAGTGCTCACCAGCACGCTTTCCGTCGTCCATATTGTGGCATCCGATCAGAATGCGAGTTTCATCAAAAGAACCGAAAACTGCTTTATAGGCGTTTACCTTATCGGTCGTACTTGGGCTTTTTGCCGCTTCCCGCACACATGTAAAAGCAACGTCTCGATGCCCGCGGTTTTTCAAATACAAAAAGCTCTCTCTGTATGCCGCCTGTCTGTCATTATAAGCGCAGGGAATCGCTTGGTGCTGTGTATATTCACAGGCGACAATGGGGCCGTATTCAAGGTAAGGCACGGCTGTTTCCCATTCATTCGCGCGGGAGGTGACAATCAGTCCGTCAATCTTTTTCATTTTCAACAGTTCGAAATATGTAATCTCTATATCGGGGTCATAGTTGGTGGGGAGAAGAGTTGTCACGTAATCATGGGCAAACGCTTCCTTCGTGATACCGTTTACAATTTTGTCAAAGCAGGGATGATCACTGTACGGCAATATCACGCCGATCGTATTGGTCTTTCCGCGAATCAGATCAATGGCGGTTCGATTAGGCGTATAATCCAGCTCCTTCATCACTTGGTTCACAAGACGCCTTTTCTCCTCAGATACGTACGGATGGTTGTTTAGCACGCGTGATACGGTAGCCACCGACACATTCGCCAGTTTCGCAATCTCTTTTATATTTGCCATGTGCTCCTCCATTTTCGGTAATAAAAAAGCAGCAAGAGTGAATTTCTCTTACTGCTATCTCATCATAAATCCAGTGTCATTTCAACAGGGCAATGGTCCGAACCCATGATATCAGCACAAATGGCCGCCTGGGTGATCCGCTGCTTCAGCCTGTCTGAAACAATAACATAATCAAGCCGCCAGCCGATATTTTTCTCGCGTGCATTCGTCCTGTAAGACCACCAGGAATACGCGCCTTCCTGATCGGGATATAAATAGCGGAATGAGTCGGTAAATCCGGCATTCAGCAGTACACTGAACGCTGCCCGCTCCTGATCCGAGAAACCTGCGTTCTTTCGGTTGGCTTTTGGATTCTTCAAGTCTATCTCCCTGTGCGCAACATTCAAATCGCCGCATAATATCACGGGCTTCTTCTGATCAAGCTTTTGCAGATAATCCTTAAAATCCGCTTTCCACTGAAGACGGTAATCAATTCGCTCTAACCCGCGTTTGGCATTTGGCGTGTAACAGTTGACGACGAACACATTCTCACACTCAAGCGTGATCACCCGTCCTTCTTGATCATGGTCGTCAATTCCCAATCCATAAGACACTTGCAGCGGCTTTACTTTCGAAAAAACAGCCGTGCCTGAGTAGCCTTTTTTCACTGCATAGTTCCAATAGTCATGGTATCCTTCATGCTGCAATGATACTTGTCCGTCCTGTACTTTTGTTTCTTGCAGACAAAGAATATCGGCTTTCGTTTCCTGCAGGTAAGTATTGATATCTATTTTTTTCATCACGGCACGCAAGCCGTTTACATTCCAAGAAATCAGTTTCATATGTTCCCTCCCGCCCGGCTCAGCCGGTATTAACAATCTTACTTCAGTGTCTCAATGTTTCTGCCCTCTAGTGCCAGCAGCTGCTTTTTCATTTCTAAACCGCCTCTGAAACCAGTCAGTTTGCCGTTTTTCCCGATGACACGATGACATGGAACCGTAATCAACACCGGATTTGCCCCGATTGCGGCGCCCACGGCTCTTACGGCTGCCGGTTTCTGAATCATTTCTGCAATATCCGAATAAGAGTATGTCTCACCGTACGGTATGTCCATCAGCGCTTTCCATACAGCCAGCTGAAATTGTGTTCCGTAAAGATCCAGCGGCACTGAAAATGCTGATCTGCCGTTTTCGATGTACTCGGACAGCTCTGCCGTGTAAGGCGCCAGTTTTTCATCATCACGCGCCAAGCGGTGTTGAGGCATTGCTTTTCCTGCCCATCGCTCAAGCTCTTCAAAGTTTCCATGATTCGAACCTATAAAGCAAAGCCCCTTAGAAGTGGCGGCTGTATACAGGCTCCACTCATTCCGTGTGAAGAGTGTCCAATAGATCATCTTTTCTTTACTCATAGTGAACCTCTCCCCGTCCCTTTCCGGCAGTTTTTCTGTATGCTGTAGGCGAACTTCCCGTTCTCTTTTTAAAAAGAGTCGCGAAATGTGCTGTGTTTGGAATTCCGACAGTCAGAGCGATCTCCATAACTGTCTTATCAGTATGGAGTAAAAGGTGCGCCGCCTTCGTCAGTCTTTTTATCTGAATATACTCAATGGGAGACAGCCCACTGATTTTTTTAAATGTCCGCTGCAAATGATAGGGGCTGCCGTGACACATATCGGCCAGTACGCTCAGAGTCAGTGATTAGTGATAGTGGCTGTCAATATACTCGGTGATTTGCGCAATCCATTCTTCATCAGGAAGACGCAGACCGTTGGGACGGCACCTTTTACAAGGACGAAAATTTCTCTCCAGCGCTGCATCAGCTGTATCAAATACCAGCACGTTTTCCTTATTCGGAACTCTCGACTTACAAGAAGGCCGGCAGAAAATCCCCGTCGTTTTTACGGCATAATAAAATGTCCCATCATAGGAAGCATCATTGTAAATGATTGCATTCCACTTTTCATCTGTCAGGATATTTCTTTCCGTTTTCATCTCAGCCACCCCCTGTTTCTCAGTATAAACAAATCCATTACATAAGTACGCTTATTTGAATAGAGGAGCAAGATAACAAAGATAAGACCCAGAAGCATTTCTATGTTTCATGTGGAACATTTCGGAAGGGGATTGAGTGATATAAAAAAAGAGCAAGAGCCCGCGGGCTCTTGCTCTTTTCTTTCGGCTTACTCGCCAGTTACGTATGGAAGTAAAGCCATTTGACGTGCGCGTTTGATCGCGATAGTCAATTTACGTTGGTATTTCGCGTTTGTTCCAGTTACACGGCGAGGTAAGATTTTACCACGCTCAGAAACAAACTTTCTAAGAAGATCTACATCTTTGTAATCGATGTGCGTAATGCCGTTAGAAGTGAAGTAACAAACCTTACGGCGTTTCGCACGACCGCCTCTGCGTCCTCCTGCCATTGTCATTTCCCACCTTTCTTGTTATGAATATAGCGATAATCTATTAGAACGGAAGATCATCATCCGAGATGTCAATCGGCTTGCCGTCGTTGGCAAATGGATCATCATTAAAGCTGTTCCCTTGATTTCTTCTCTGGTTGTTCTGATTTCCGCCGAACGGATTATCATTTTGGCCTCCGCCAAAGTATTGGCCTCCGCCGCTGTTTCCTTCGTTGTATCCGCCTGAACCAGAACCGCCGCTGTTTTTAGGCTCAAGAAATTGAACACTTTCAGCTTGGACTTCTGTCACGAAGACACGCTGTCCCTGCTGATTTTCATAATTTCTTGTCTGAAGACGGCCGTCTACGCCGGCAAGGCTTCCTTTTTTAAGAAAGTTTGCAACGTTTTCGGCTTGTTTTCTCCAAGTGACACAATTAATGAAATCGGCTTCACGTTCTCCGGACTGGTTCGTGAATGTACGATTCACAGCTAGAGTAAACGTGGCGACAGCCGCACCGCTTGGCGTATAACGAAGCTCTGGGTCTTTTGTTAGTCTTCCGACTAATACAACTCGGTTAAGCATATGAAAGACCACCTTTTAACATTATATATTTCAAATTGCTTATTCTTCTTCTTTAACAACGATGTGGCGAATGATATCGTCACTGATCTTAGCTAAACGGTCGAATTCAGAAACCGCTGCAGCGTCAGACTGAACGTTTAAGATTTGGTAGAAACCGTCACGGAAATCGTTGATTTCGTAAGCAAGACGACGTTTACCCCAATCTTTTGTTCCAGTGATCTCCGCTCCGTTAGAAGTCAAAACGTTGTTGAAACGCTCGATAACTGCCTTCTTTGACTCTTCGTCAATGTTCGGACGGATAATGTACATAACTTCGTACTTTTTCATCTGTTTGCACCTCCTTTTGGTCTAAGCGGCCCTATAATGGGCAAGGAGCAATAATTCTATTACTCACAAGTTTATATTATACCAAAGCTCTTGTCCCTTTACAACTGTGTCCTATACATTAAATCGGAAATGAATGACATCTCCGTCTTGGACTACATATTCCTTACCTTCCAGACGCACTTTTCCGGCTTCTTTCGCTCCGGACATTCCGCCGCCTGCCAAAAGGTCTTCATAAGCAACCGTTTCAGCGCGGATAAAGCCGCGTTCAAAGTCTGTGTGGATGATACCCGCACACTCAGGAGCTTTCATGCCTTTTCTGAATGTCCAAGCGCGCACTTCCTGTTCCCCCGCCGTAAAGTATGTCGCAAGGCCGAGAAGAGAGTATGACGCTTTAATCAGCTGATCAAGACCTGATTCTTCGATGCCGAGCTCTTCAAGGAACATTTGCTTTTCTTCGCCTTCCAATTCAGCAATTTCAGACTCGATTTTTGCACAGACGACGATAACCTCGGCATTTTCCCCCGCGGCGTACTCATGGATTTTCGCAACGTATTCATTTCCTGAAGGATCAGCCACTTCGTCCTCGCTCACATTTGCCACATAAAGCACAGGTTTTGACGTAAGCAAATGAAGCTGCTTCACAAGCTTTTGCTGTTCTTGCGTAAATTCAACGGAACGGGCAGGCTTTTCTTGTTCGAAAGCTTCTTTTAATTTAGACAGAATGTCAAACTCAAAAACCGCTTCTTTGTCTTTTTGCTTCGCAAGCTTGCTTACCCGCGTGATGCGCTTTTCGACTGTCTCCATGTCGGCAAGAATCAATTCAAGATTGATCGTTTCAATATCATCAATCGGATCGACTTTCCCTGACACGTGCGTAATATTGTCATCAGCAAATGCGCGTACAACGTGGCAGATCGCATCTACCTGACGGATATGAGAAAGAAACTTATTTCCGAGTCCTTCACCTTTAGATGCGCCTTTTACGATCCCCGCGATATCAGTGAATTCAAACGCAGTCGGCACCGTTTTTTTCGGGTTTACCAATTCAGTCAGCTTTTGCAGACGTTCATCAGGCACTTCCACGATTCCCACGTTAGGGTCAATTGTACAGAACGGGTAGTTGGCTGATTCGGCACCAGCCTGGGTAATTGCATTAAACAACGTCGATTTTCCGACATTCGGCAAACCGACAATTCCAGCAGTTAAAGCCATTCTTTCATCTCCTCTATATCAAACCATCATCGTATAAACGTATTGTAAACCTAGAGCAATTATAAGGAGGTTCATAGGAAAAGACAAGCTGAGAAAAAAGCATTTCCCGCACTCTCTCTCCTTAGATTATCCTTTTTTAACCGCTACCAGACAGTCAAAAAGCGTACTTCCCATTCCATTATCGGAATTTGAATCCTTTGTGAGCATGTTGACGGAGCCTCCGAATGCCGACCACATGCCTTCATCTATATTCACCGTCTTGGGGTGAGCCTGCTTCATGATTTTCACCCTGCCGCGCAGACGCCCGCGGTCATTGTATACCTCTGCCGTATCTCCGTCCTGAAGGGCAAGCTCCTCGGCGATATCAGGCGACAGATCCACCTGAATCTGCTGAAGTTTTTCAATAAACGGCACGTGCTGTGAATGGTTAGAGCGCTGCGGGTGAATGGACAGCAGCGTATACGGATATTTCTCGGCCAGCGCGCCGTCGTGATAAACAGACTCCTCCGGCACTTCCAATTGAGGGAGACCGCTGTATCCTTTCTCTTCTGCCAACGACGAGATGAATTCAAATTTCCCGCTTGGGGTTAAAAATTGGAAATCATCCCACGGGACCTGTTTGACCGGGAGCGGCATATGGCCTTTTTCCTTTAATCGCTCAAGGGTGATCCCCTCTTCCTCCAAAGAAGAAAGCCCCATTTTCAAGAAATCTTCCGTACGATAATCAAACAGCTCTCCGAATCCGAGACGCTTTGCCAGCTCCGTCCAAATCCATCGGTCTGAATTCGCCTCCCCCTGCGGTTCCACAAGCTTTCTGCCATATTGCACATAGTGATGATACATGCTGGAGTAATAAATATCTTCCTCTTCGAAAACAGCGGCCGTCGGCAGCACATAATCACAGAGCTTTGCCGTATCGGTCATGATCGAATCAATAGCTACTGTAACCGGTGTTTTTTCGAACGCTTCCTTCACTTTTTTTGTATTCGGCACTTGTGTCAGCGGATTGCCGCACGTCACGATGATCATCTCAATCGGCGGGTCGGCTGCATTCAACGCTTCTTCGGCTTGAGTCATCATCGAAAACGTTCTTGCGTTTTTCTTCAGATCAGGACGGGTGAGTTCGGTTTTCGCAAAGCTTTCACCGACTTGCACATTTCCAAAGTTTGCGCCGCCGCCTTTAATACCGACATTTCCGCTCGCCGCCGCTAAAGCGTCAATCCAGCGTATCGTCCCGCCGCCGTTTTTATATCTCTGCATCCCAAGACCCATAAAAGTAGAAGCGGGACCGTCTGCATATAGATCAGCAAGATATTCAATCTCTTCTAAAGACGTTTCTGTTTTCTCAATGATCTCATCAAAAGAAATCGCGCGCAGCAGCTTTTCTATTTCTTCAAAACCAACTGAATGCTTTTGAATGAAATCGGCATCCGTTCTGCCGGTTTGGCATAATACTTTCAAAACACCGGCCGCAAGCCAGCCATCCATGCCGGGTTTGACGGATATATACCGGTCGGCAAGCTTTGCGGTCGGATTAAAAATAGGGTCGATGACCGTCAGTGTCGCCCCTTTTTTCTTCACCTGCTGCAAATGATGATAGAGGTGCATATTCGTCCGGGACACATTTCTGCCCCATACGATCACATGCTTGCTGTGATAAATATCAAGCGGTCCATGCCCGTAAGAGCGCCCGAAATCCCAGCGCTGCGCTTCAATTCCGGAACCCCAGCAAATACTTCCCGCAATCTCCGTCACACCGCCGTATCCATTGAAAAAACGCTGGTCGAGCGCCTTCAAAAGACCGTTATTTGCGTAGTCATGACTGTGCAGCACAGCGGCAGTGCCAAACGTTTCCTTAATCACCGCCATTTTTTCAGCAATTTCATCCAACGCCTGTTCCCAGGAAATACGGACAAATTCGCCGTCTATCTTTTTCAAAGGATAACGAAGCCGTTCCGGAGCATTCGTTTTCTTCTCCAGCATTCTGCCCCGGCCGCAAATTTTCCCTTCTGTAATAGGGTGATTCGGGTCTCCGTCTACTTTCGTCACCTTCCCATCTTCAACTGTCACCAAAAAGCCGCAGCTGTCCCAGCAATTCAGCGGGCACGCTGACTGATGCACTTTGCTCATCAGGCCTCTTCCTCTCCTCTATATGAAAAAGCATGAGCGCCAGCCTTTATGATGTAGGCTCCTCATGCTTGACGAGTACTTTTTTCAGCTTTCTCTCAAAATCTCTTCTCGGAATCATGACACTGTGGGAACACCCCGTACATTTGATCCGAATATCCATTCCCATCCGAATGATTTTCCACCTGTTTTCACCGCAAGGGTGCGGTTTCTTCATTTCAACAATATCATTCAGGCCAAAGTCTTTATCCGCCAAGACCCTTCACCTCTCTTCATAGACTGCTTTATTTATTGTACAAAAAAAGACAGGATAAGAGCAACGGCCGCACTCAAAATGAGCATTATACTTTTTTCCATCTTCCTAATATAGGGTAAAGAAGAAGACATACCAGCAAATAAAGACTTAATAGCCCGTAAATGGGATACAAAATGGCGATTAAATCTGAAAAGCCGATTGTCGTAAAAGGCACCATCACAGCTAAAAGAAGAAAGACGAGCATCCATCTCGGCAATTTCACAAATACAAGCATGCGGCTGGACAGTCCGAACAGACCGGTCACGGTTGTCGTATAGATTGCTAAAAAAAGTACCGCGGCCATACAAAGAAATAACGGGTAAGGAGCGCCTTCAAGGACGGCAAAGAGAGGAATCTCGTATTGTGTGAGACTGCCTGAAAGCTGCACAAGCGTTTCATTGTAAACAAAAGAAATCACACCAAAAATAAGCCCGCTTGCAATACTGGCGATTTTCGCTTCCCCAAGCCCTTTCATATCCTTTCCGACAGAAGAAAGAACCGCCACAACAGAAAGGATGTTTAATGACGTAAAGGTAATACTTGCCGGCCAATTAAATTGCCGGGTCAAATCTATCGTCCACGTGTAATGATGGGTTGTCTGAAAAAAGATCAATGCATATAAAAGCCCGGCTACAAGAATCGGTATCAAAATACTATTCAAAGATAATATTCCTTTTATATCCCAAAAGAATAAAAAGACGGTCACGATGCAAAAAAGAGAAATACCGATCCAAAACGGCAGCTTGTACATTTGCAGCGTCACACCGCCTCCGGCAATCATGACCGTCGTCGTTGAAAACAAATAAAACATAATAAGTACATCATAGATTTTGGCAAGAGCCGGCCCCATCAGATGCTCAAGCACAGGTAAAAAGTGCGTTGATTGAACACGATAGCTGATCTTCAACACTATATAAGCCGAAATGGTGAACATGACTGTAAACAATATAATAGCCAGTCCGCTTTCAACACCGAAAAACTGCCATATTTCCTGCCCGCTTGCATAACCGGCCCCAATCTGGCTGCTTAATATGAGCAGCATCCACCTCATCCCGGCTCTCCACACCCTTATCACCTCATAAAATTTCAGATAATCTCCGCATATTGCTACTATATTGAGTGACAGCGGCAATCATTCATACAAACGGGACAAATATGGTATGATAAAAATAATTGACTAATCAGAAAATTATTTTATGAAATTATTATAAGGAGCCCAAACTCATGTACATCAGGCGTTTAACCGCAAGTGATACTCAGCCCTATTCCAACATCAGACTCGAAGCTTTAAAGGATCACCCGGACGCTTTCGCCGTCAGCCATAATGAGGAGAAAGAATGGCTGCCCGAAAAATTCAAAGCCAGGATCGAAGCCGACAATGCCATCATGCTTGGCGCTTTTGAAAAAGACAGACTGATAGGAATCATTAAGATATCCAAGCAGCCTCTGTATAAACTAAGACACATTGCGATTATCGGTTCTATGTATGTTTCTCCCGAATACCGGGGGTCAGGCGCAGGAAAAGCGTTAATGACCAAAGCCATCAGCCAGGCAAAGAAGATGAAAGACACGGAACAGCTCCATCTCTCAGTTACTTCAACAAATGAACCCGGCAAAAAACTCTGCGCTCAATAGAATTCACCTACAGAAAAAGATCACACGGTCTTATATCTTTCATGAACTTAGAGAACAACAGCTCTAAGTTCTTTTTTCTATCCCGCTCTTTTCAAACAATCGGTATGCTGATCACTGCATAAGCATAAAAAAAGGCGGTGCTGGATATACTGTAAACAACCATACATCATCAAAAACATCAGTGTAATACTCGTATGACATGACAAGGAAGTGAACCCTATGAATCGAAAAGGCGGGCTTTTTTCTCAAGAACGGGCAAAACAATATGTGTCTCATACAGATTCTTCTGCCGCGAATCAAATACAAGCGATCCTTGCTTCATCTTTACGTAAAGCAGCCGGCCGACCGTTAGTCACCGTATGTATCGGTACAGATCGATCGACCGGAGATTCATTAGGTCCGCTCGTAGGAACAAAGTTAGAAAACATGAAATTAGGCAGGTTGCACGTTTACGGTACACTGTCAGATCCCGTTCACGCCGTAAATATGAAAGACAAACTGAAAGATATTCACCATATACATAAAAATCCGTTTATTATTGCGGTTGACGCTTGTTTAGGCCGCGTTAAAAGCGTAGGGTCATTTCAAATCGGCGATGGGCCGCTGAAACCCGGAGCTGGTGTTCAAAAAGACCTTCCTGAGATCGGTGACGTCCATATCAATGGAATCGTCAATGTCAGCGGGTTTATGGAGTATTTTGTTTTGCAGAATACGAGGCTCCATCTTGTTATGAGCATGGCGAATGTTTTAGCAGAGGGATTACAGCTGACAGATAAAACAGAAGGCCGCCAGGAACGGCTCAGTCCGTTTCATAAGCTGACAAGACGTATATAAAAAAACCATCTTTTTTTAAAAGATGGTTTTTACGCTTCTCTTTCAGACAAAAGCTCAAGGATACGTTCAAGGTCTTCATTTGAGAAAAACTCAATCTCAATTTTCCCCTTTTTCTTTTGTCTCTTAATATTGACTGTTGTTCCGAAGTAATTTTGCAAATACGATTCCCGCTCTTTTAACACAACATCTTGAACAGGTTCTTTTTTCTTTGTTTCACGTGGAACATTACTGTTTAATTGCTGAATGAGCTGCTCAAGCTGACGGACGTTAAGCTGTTCTTCAACCACTTTCTTCACAAGCGGTTCAAGCTTGTTTTTATTTTTCAAACCGAGCAGGGTTCTGCCGTGCCCCATGGATAACGTACCTTCTACAATGAGGTTCTGGATGCTTTCAGGAAGCGTCAGCAGTCTTAAATGGTTGGCAATATGAGGTCTGCTTTTCCCGAGCCGTTTAGCGAGCTGTTCCTGCGTAATATCCAAATGCTTCAGCAGTGAATCATATGCAAGAGCTTCTTCAAGCGGTGATAAATCTTCCCGCTGAAGGTTCTCCAATAGGGCGATTTCCCGCATCAACGATTCAGATAACTCCCGCACGATAGCCGGCACTGTCTCTTTACCGGCAAGTTTTGCGGCGCGATAACGGCGTTCGCCGGCTACAATATCGTAGCCCTTCAATGATTTTCTCACGATAATGGGCTGAAGAATGCCATGCTGAATGATGGATTCCTTCAGTTCAGCTAATGACTCATCATCAAATTGTTTTCTTGGCTGATAAGGATTGGGGCGTAAATCACTGATCTTAATCTCTTCCACTGTCTCTTCAGACAAATCAACTTGATTAAACAACGCATTAATCCCTTTTCCGAGCCCGCCTTTAGCCATTCGCTGCCACTTCCTTTGCTAAATCTAAATATACTTCCGCACCTCTCGAACGCGGATCGTATAATATGATCGGCTTGCCATGACTCGGCGCCTCACTTAAACGGACATTGCGAGGGATAATGGTTTGATACACTTTATCTCTAAAGTATTTCTTCACCTCTTCTATAACTTGAATACCGAGATTCGTTCTGGCATCAAGCATCGTCAGAAGCACTCCTTCTATCATTAAGTCTGTATTTAAATGTTTTTGCACAAGCCGAACTGTATTTAATAATTGACTCAATCCTTCAAGAGCGTAATATTCGCACTGAACCGGGATAACAACTGAATCTGACGCGGTAAGCGCATTAATCGTTAATAACCCGAGAGACGGAGGACAATCAATAATCATGTAATCGTAATTTTGTTTCACTGATTCTAATGCTCTTTTCAGCCTGACCTCTCTTGAAATCGTCGGAACCAATTCGATTTCCGCTCCCGCAAGCTGGATCGTGGCTGGAATGACATCTAAGTTCTCTACTGAAGTCGGTTTGATAATCTCTGTTACATCTGCGTCATCTACTAAAATATCGTACACACAATGATCCACATCGGCTTTTTCAATCCCTAATCCGCTCGTTGCGTTGCCCTGCGGATCAATATCAACAAGAAGAACCCTTTTACCTATGTAAGCTAAGCAAGCCCCCAGATTAACAGAAGTCGTTGTCTTCCCGACTCCGCCTTTTTGGTTCGTAATTGCTATGATTTTTCCCACGATGTCACCTACCTTCACATGAACATGTACTGTCTTGTTTCTATCTTATCAAAAAAAGAGTAAAGCGTTTTATTTTTTTCATAATTTGTTTATCAGCAAGTGAAAAAAATGTAAACGAAAAAGACACTTTCCCTTATAAGTTCTCCGATAAAGTGACTTTTTTGACTGTGAAAAGACAATATACGACGAAAAAATATAAATTTTTACATTTATAATGTATGGTGTACAATAAATCTATCATTATCCTAAAATAGTTTTTTGACTAAAATAAAAACTCCCCTGCTGATCAGGAGAGTTTTTATTTAGGTATCCGAATGGTAAGCTGAATGTACTCTTCGAATTCTTCTTCCTCAGTATTCAGTCTGACGCCGCTGTCTTCCACCATGGACAATGACTGGCGAATCGTATTCATTGCAATTCGTGTATCTCGGCTGAACGCTTTGCGTCTCGGCTTTGGTTTCTGCTTATTCTGTTCAAGCATTTTCACCACTCGGTCTTCCGTCTGCTTGACATTTAAGCTTTTCTCAATGATTTCCGCAAGCAAAGTGACCTGAAGCTCCGGCTGTTTGAGCGGGATCAGGGCCCTTGCATGGCGTTCCGTGATTTTTTTCTCCATAATCGCATCCTGAACGGGTTCCGGAAGCTTTAACAATCGGAGCTTGTTCGCAATCGTTGACTGGCCCTTTCCTAAACGCTGCGCCAAGGCTTCCTGTGTTAAATCATGAAGTTCTAACAGCCTTGCGTACGCATGAGCTTCCTCAATGGAGGACAATTCTTCCCTCTGCAGGTTTTCAATCAAAGCGACAGATGCCGTTTCCGTATCAGAGAAATCCTTTATAATTGCGGGAATCTTCTCCCATTCAAGCGTCTGTACCGCTCTCCAGCGCCTTTCACCCGCAATGAGCTCATATTGGCCTTCATCTTCTGTATGTCTGACAACAATCGGCTGAATGATGCCGTGTGTATGGATCGTCATTGCTAACTCTTTGATCTTTTCATCTGAGAAAATGGTGCGTGGCTGAAAACGGTTGGGAACGATAGCATGTACCGGTATCTCGAGTATCTCTTCTTTATTTGTATCATGCTCAGCTATCTCCGGTTCCTCTTCCTTCTCACCAAACCCGAAGAAACGAGAGAATGAATGCTTCATGTACCTACACCACCTTTAAAAACTGCCATTTTTATAATTCTATTTTCTCATGGTTTTTCCTGCTGTATCTTCATCAATTTTGCAGAAAATATGATGGAATTGTCACATCAGGCTGTCTAAATTACCCTTCAATTGGCGATTTATTTGGAGTACCCGGTTTTCTCGGATATTTTTTCGGAGTGCTTTTCATCTTGCGAATTAACATAATGTTCCGTTCACTTTCTTCAACGGGAAGTGTAAAGGAATGAACTTGTTCAAGCTCTCCTCCCAATACTTTAATCGCCTTTTGTCCCGCTTTCAATTCTTCATCAGCCGCTGCTGCTTTTAGAGCGGCAAATACGCCGTTTTTCTTGACCAGCGGCAGACAAAGCTCGCTCAGAACAGACAGACGCGCCACTGCACGGGCCGTCACGAGATCAAAGCTTTCCCGGACGTCCTTGCGCTGTCCGAACGTCTCTGCCCTGTCATGGACAAATGTCGTATGCTCTAATTGTAAAGCATCAGCGAGATTTTCCAAAAACGTAATCCGCTTATTCAGTGAATCGACGATGGTGACATGCAGATGCGGGAAGCAGATTTTGATGGGCAGGCTTGGAAAACCGGCACCGGCGCCGACGTCACAAAGAGTGGTGACCTTTTCAAAATCAATATAAAATGCCGCCGTAATCGAATCATAAAAATGCTTGAGATATACTTCCTTTTTCTCAGTGATAGACGTCAGATTCATCTTTTCGTTCCATTCCACGAGCATCTGGTAATACAACTCGAATTGCTCCAGCTGGCGGTCAGAAAGGGAAATCCCTTTCTCCGCTAAACTGGATGTAAATTCCTCTATATTCATGCCGTCATCCTTTCTATTCAGCTACCTTGGCAATACGGCCCTGCTCCAGGTATACCAGCAGGATTGAAATATCTGCCGGATTGACTCCGGAAATACGGGACGCTTGAGCAACTGATAAAGGACGCACTTCTTTCAGCTTTTGGCGGGCTTCAGTTGCAATTCCTTTAATGGCGTCATAATCAATCCGATCAGGGATTTTTTTGTTTTCCATTTTCTTCAGCTTCTCCACTTGCTGCAAGGATTTTTCGATATATCCTTCATATTTCACCTGAATTTCCACTTGTTCCGCCACATCTTGCGGAACCGGAGAATCAGCAGGTGCAAGTTTTGTCACTGTTTCATAGTTCATTTCCGGACGTTTCATTAAATCTGTGCCGCGCACTCCGTCTTTCAGCTCGCTTCCGCCGAGTGAACGGATATATTCCTGATTTTCAGGAGACGGCTTGATAATAACAGACCAGAGACGTTTTTTCTCAGCCTCAATCGCCGCTTTTTTCTTTTCAAACGCTTCATAGCGCTCATCAGAAATTAAGCCGATTTCATGGCCGATTTCCGTCAGACGAAGATCCGCATTATCATGGCGGAGCAGCAGTCTGTATTCCGCGCGTGAAGTCAGCAGACGGTATGGTTCATTGGTTCCTTTCGTTACCAAATCATCGATCAATACACCGATATACGCATCGGAACGGCTGAGGATCACCTCTTCTTTTCCAAGCGCTTTGCGGCCTGCGTTGATTCCCGCCATAATTCCTTGTCCGGCTGCTTCTTCATAACCTGATGTACCGTTAATTTGACCGGCCGTATACAGGTTAGGAATTTTTTTCGTCTCCAGTGTAGGCCAGAGCTGCGTCGGTACGATCGCGTCATACTCAATCGCATATCCGGCTCTCATCATTTGCACCTTTTCCAGTCCCGGAATGGTCGCCAGCATCCGCTGCTGTACGTCCTCAGGAAGGCTCGTGGATAAACCTTGAACGTATACTTCCTGCGTATTCCTGCCTTCCGGCTCAAGGAAAATCTGATGACGCGGTTTATCATTAAACCGAACGACTTTATCTTCAATAGAAGGGCAATATCTCGGCCCCGTTCCTTTAATCATACCGGAATACATTGGCGAACGATGCAGATTGCTGTCGATGATCTCATGAGTCTCAGGACTCGTGTAAGTCAGCCAGCAAGGCAGCTGATCGGTAATGTATTCAACCGTTTCATATGAGAAAGCGCGCGGAACCGGGTCCCCCGGCTGGATTTCTGTTTTGCTGTAATCAATGGAATCGCTTGATACGCGAGGAGGGGTTCCCGTTTTAAAACGAACGAGATCAAAACCGAGCTCCTCTAAGTGCTCAGAAAGTTTAATAGACGGCTGCTGGTTATTCGGACCGCTTGAGTAAGACAGATCACCAAGAATGATCCGCCCTCTTAAATACGTCCCCGTTGTCAGTACGACCGTTTTCGCCTTATATTCAGCACCGGTTTGCGTAATGACACCGCGGCACTCGCCGTCTTCAATGATTAAACGCTCGGCAATCCCTTGAAGAAGTGTCAAATTCGGTGTTTTTTCCAGCGTATGCTTCATTTCATGCTGATATTGGAATTTATCCGCCTGCGCTCGCAGCGCCCGTACGGCCGGACCTTTTCCTGTATTCAGCATTCTCATTTGAATATGAGTTTTATCTATATTTCTTGCCATTTCTCCGCCGAGCGCGTCAATTTCGCGGACGACAATCCCTTTCGCGGGGCCGCCGACAGACGGATTACATGGCATAAACGCAACCATATCAAGATTAATCGTCAAAACAAGCGTTTTAGCTCCCTGGCGCGCGGATGCGAGCGCAGCCTCAACACCGGCATGCCCGGCGCCGATGACAATCACGTCGTATTGGCCTGCTTCATACCCCATGGTTTTTTCCTCCCTTTTATTTACCTAAACAAAATTGTGAAAAGAGCTGATCAATTAAGCTTTCGTGGACGGCATCACCGATGATTTCGCCCAGCAGCTCCCAGCACCTTGTCAGATCAATTTGCACCATATCAATCGGAACATCCTGCTCAATTCCATTCAGTGCATCATCAATGGCTTGCTTTGCCTGATGCAGAATCGAGATATGACGGGTGTTGCTGACATATGTGAGGTCTCCGCTTTCGATCGCTCCTGTATAAAATAGCGACTGAATCGCTTCCTCTAAATCTTGAATGCCTTCTTCTTTCAGCAATGAGGTCGTGACGACGGGCCGGCCTTTTGCAAGCTCTTTGACGCGCTCAGCGTCAATCTTAGCCTCGAGATCTGTCTTATTCATAATGACAATGACGTCCATTCCCTCAACCGCTTCAAATAATTTCACATCTTCTTCAGAAAGCTCTTCGCTGTGGTTAAGCACAAGCAAAATGAGATCCGCTTCCTTCAGAACCTGGCGTGACCGTTCAACACCGATTCTTTCGACGATGTCTTCGGTCTCACGGATTCCGGCGGTATCGACAAGCCGGAGCGGCACGCCTCGGACATTGACATATTCCTCAATCACATCACGCGTCGTTCCCGGAATATCGGTTACGATCGCCTTCGTTTCATGGACAAGACTGTTAAGCAAAGAGGATTTCCCTACGTTCGGACGGCCGATGATGACGGTAGACAGTCCCTCGCGCAAAATTTTCCCCTGCTCAGACGTACGGAGCAGCGCCTCGATTTCTTTCTTCACACCGCTCGCCTTCTCCACTAAGAGCTGATGCGTCATTTCTTCGACGTCATCATATTCCGGATAATCTATATTAACCTCAACATGGGCAAGTGTTTCTAATAATTCATCACGAAGACGGCGGACAAGCGCAGAAAGCCGTCCTTCCATCTGATTCATGGCGACATTCATGGCACGGTCCGTTTTGGCCCTGATCAGATCCATCACCGCTTCCGCCTGTGACAGGTCAATCCGTCCGTTTAAAAATGCGCGCTTCGTAAACTCACCGGGTTCTGCCAGTCTCGCGCCTTCTCTTAAAGCAAGCTGGAGCACCTGATTAACCGTCACAATCCCTCCGTGACAGTTGATTTCGATGACATCTTCCCTTGTGAATGTTCTGGGCGCTCTTAAAACAGACACCATCACTTCCTCAATAATCCGTCCCGTAGTGCTGTCTGCAATATGCCCGTAATGAATGGTATGCGATTCTGCCGAACTGAGCGTTTTGCCTTTCGGACCCTTGTACATTTTGTCGGCAATTTTTACGGCTTCCGGCCCGCTCAGCCGAACGATCGCGATCGCGCCTTCACCCATCGGAGTTGAAATCGCTGCAATTGTATCCATGCTGTTCACCTCTCTTTATCTCTGTTTCCATCTATATAAAAAATTTTATTTACGCCAAAATTAAAAGATAACATAGTTTGGTTTGAAGTGGAAGATACGTTATCCACAAAGGCAGAAATTCATCCCTTATTACTTTAACTTATCCACATGTGAATAACAATTAATTTTATTTCCTAAAACCTTTTTTATCAACAGCATACACCGAAAAAGAAAAAACTTAAACGCCAAAAGTATGATTCTGCTTAGGAATAGAGCCAATTTTGCCAATAAAAAAACCGAAGTTCCGATTTTACCCGGACTTCGGTTTTCTGCTATCTTTATGGGAAATAACGAGATGGCGGTACCGGCCTTCACCGGTAGAAAAAGTTTTGATATTTGGATGCTTCGCCAGAGCGTCATGGATGATTTTTCTTTCACCAGACGGCATCGGTTCTAAATGCACATCTTTTTTCGTTTTCGATACCTGCTTGGCCAGCCTGTTTGCCAGCTGATCCAGAATTTCTCTTCTTTTCAGACGATAATTCTCAGCGTCGACAACGGCTTGGCGGTACTGGCCGGAGCCGCGGTTCAACACAAGCTGCGTCAATGTTTCCAGGGCATTGAGTGTTTGTCCTCTCTTACCAATGAGCAGCGCCGCTTTTTCACCCTTAATATGAAAACAAACTGTTTTTTTGTTTTCCTCCGTGACAATCTCGGAAGGCCCGGCAATGGTATTGATGATTTCTTCCAGATACGCTTTCGCTTCCTGAACGGAATTTTTTTTCTCTTTCAGTTCTACGATCGCATTCTTTTTTCCGAAAATACCCAAAAACCCTTTATATTCTTCCTGCACCACCGTTATTTCTACTTGATCTTTCGTCAGTTGAAGTTCCTGAAGGCCTGATTGAACTGCTTCTTCGACATTCCGTCCCGCAGCAGTCACCTTCTTCACTTTTTCTTTCCTCCCGCTTTCTGCGTTTCCGGATCGTGTTTAATGTCCGGTCCTTTAATAAGGAATGTCTGAGCAATCATAAACAAGTTTCCGACTACCCAATAAAGAGAAAGCGCGCTCGGGAAGTTGATCGCAAATACGATGATCATGATCGGCATAATCCATACCATCATTGCCATTTGAGGATTCTGAGAAGGATTTCCGGCCATCATCAGCTTCTGCTGGACAAAAGTGGCCACACCGGCAACGATAGGAAGAATATAGTAAGGATCTTTCTCGCCTAAATCAAACCATAAAAAGCTATGCTGTGAAATGGCTTGCGTACGCATAATAGCGTGGTAAAATCCGATCAAAATCGGCATTTGAATCAGGATCGGGAAACATCCCGCCAGCGGGTTTACCCCATGCTTTGAAAACAGGGCCATTGTTTCCTGCTGAAGCTTCTGCTGCGTTTTTTGATCTTTTGAGCTGTATTTTTCTCTAAGCTTCTGCATTTCGGGCTGCAGCGCCTGCATCGCTTTTGAGCTTCGAAGCTGTTTGATCATCAGCGGCAGAATCAGCAGACGGATTAAAATCGTAACGATGATGATCGATAAACCATAGTTATCGCCCGTCAGTTTCGCTACGTACGTAATGACTTCTGACAATGGATATACAACATATTTGTCCCAGAAATGCGGACTATTCGCCGTAATCGGCTCTTTTACACTCGAGCATCCGGCCAGCAGCACGAGCATACCGACCATACTCAGTAGTAACCATATTCTCCTTTTCAAGAACGTTTCCTCCTATACCATTCTTTATAAACCTTGTATGTATTTTAGCATCTTTCAGTTTTAAATGGCGGTCATTTTTCGCCAAACAAAAGGAAGCGCTTTTAAAAACGTGAAGAAAACAAAATATGAGCTATTTCGACGAAGATTTCTTATATAAAGAGGTTTTTCTGAATAAGTGCTGCAGACTTTTTTTCGTTTCTTCAATACTGAGTTCAGCTGCGGGTTTTCTAGCGATAATAATAAAATCTTTCGGCTTGAGAAGCTCTTTTTCCTCCTGGATCGCCTGCCTGATTAAACGCTTCACCCGGTTGCGCACGACGGCATTGCCGATTTTTTTGCTGACAGAAAGCCCTACCCGGAGCTCTTTCTGCTGCGGCTGATCAAGGGTATACAGCACGAACTGGCGGTTTGCCATAGACGTTCCGCGTTTAAACACTTTTTGAAAATCTTCATTTTTCTTTAACCGATTTCGCTTCTTCACTTTGATTCACTCCGATATTCACTCGCAGAAACTTTTATTTCTATCTAAAAAAAACGGGCCGCCGGAAAACTGAAGAAATTTCTCCAGTTCCGGGCGACGCGTGATCTCTTTTCTCATAATGTGAAAAAAGACCACTGACATTATTCAGTGGCCTAAGCTGATAATACTTTTCTGCCTTTGCGGCGACGGCGTGCTAATACTAGACGACCGTTTTTTGAACTCATACGGCTTCTGAAGCCATGAACTTTACTGCGTTTACGGTTATTCGGTTGGAATGTTCTTTTCATTTATGACACCTCCCTCGAGGAATAGCTGTTAAAGACAGTCTTACTTATTATATTTGTGCTGCCTATTCATTGTCAACTTCAGCAGTGCTTTTATTTCTTACAACCATAATAGGATAACATACCTTAACCAGTTTAGAAACCTTAATTTTCATATTCCTTTTTTTAGCGCAAAAAAAAGGCCCCGGCCTCTGAAAAAAACGGCATGTGGATAATTTTTTGGTCGTTTTTTAATATCCACAATCGTTATCGACAACATTTTCACATTGCTAACCCCTGTGGACAAAGATTTTTCAACAAGTTGTCAGGTTTGTGGATAAGATTACGAGAACCGTTGCAAGTCCTCGCTTAATTTGATATTATATTTGTGTTTTAACTCTTAATTACTTATCCAGCCTATTCTCTTTATCCACAAAGTGTGGATAAGTTGTGGATTGTTTCCACACAGCTTGTGTAGATTGTTGTCCACAACTTGTGGAATTTGTCGAAAAGCTATTTTTCTACTATACTATATGTTTTCAACATTTCGTGTGTACGAATGGTCAGAGCCATATGCTCTTTTTTTGTGTTCTATAACAGGAAAAGATCGCTGATTTTAAAAGAAAAGGAGGGCTGTGCCGGATA
>NZ_JBUBKZ010000002.1:0-147242 GCF_054900515.1 Bacillus sp. Bwzl_19
ATGTCGGTATTTAGAAATCAAGAAACGTACTGGGATAACCTGTTTGATGAAGATGACGGCCTAAGCGTATTCCCTTACTTCAAAGCAGAGGATAATGCGTCATTGGCCCGTATCGGCTATCAGGAAAAATGCATCTGCCGTTCCTTATCTCCGGAAGTATCTCAGAGAATCATGACAATGGCGAATCATTCCGAAATGGCAGCCTATTTGATTTTATTGGCTGGTATTGAATGCTTGCTGTATAAATATACGGATCGAGCGAGTTTGATTCTCGGCATTCCAACGGTATCGAAGCAAAAAAGCAGCCAGTCAGCCGTTAATACCATCGTCCTCTTAAAAAATACGCTTACAAGCGAAAGCACGTTCAAAAGCGTATTCCAGCAACTGAAAGAAGCCGTTAATGATTCGCTGAAAAATCAAAACCTGCCGTTCCGGAAAATGGTTCAGAATCTAAACGTGCAATACAATGATGAGCATATTCCGTTCATTCATACCGTCGTTTCGCTTAACGAAATTCATTCCTTAAAATTTAAGGAAGACGCTGCAACCGATACGCTGTTTCACTTTGATATGGAGAACAACGGGGTTCACTTGAAGCTTTTTTATAACGGCAATCTGTACGATGAGCGCTATATGGATCAAATTGCAGCCCATTTGGATCAGCTGCTGTCCGTGATCTTGTTTCAGCCTCAAACTGCAATCCATACGGCAGAAATGATACCCGAGACGGAAAAACAGAAACTATTGTTTGATTTCAATGACACCGGCGCAGATTACTCCGGGAGCAGAACCGTTTATCAATTATTTGAAGAGCAGGCAGAAAGAACGCCCGAGCATCCAGCCGTGAAGTTTAAAAACTGCCATTTGACGTACAGAGAATTGAATGAAAGAGCCAACCGTTTGGCAAGAACATTGCGCAACTGCGGGGTTCAAGCCGATTCGTTGGTCGCTATTCTGGCTGATCGTTCATTGGAGATGATCGTGTCTATTATAGCCGTTTGGAAAGCGGGGGGCGCTTATGTGCCCCTGGACCCTGAATATCCAAATGAGCGGCTTCAATATTTGCTTCATGATGCGAATGCAGATGTTCTCCTTGTACAGCATCATTTTAAAAACAGCCTCACCTTTGACGGTCCGACGATTGATCTGAATGATGAAACATCTTACCATGCCGATTGCTCATTGTTATCACCTATAGCCGAACACAGCCATTTAGCCTATGTCATCTATACTTCAGGCACAACAGGAAAGCCGAAAGGGGTTATGGTTGAACACGGCGGCATTGCGAACTCGCTGCAGTGGAAGAAGGCGTTTTTTAAGCATTCTGCCAAGGACCGTGTGCTTGTCTTGTACCCCTATGTTTTTGATGCATTTATTTTAAATTTCTTCGGCCCGCTTATTTCGGGGGCAACCTTGCATCTTTTGCCGAATGAAGAGAATAAAGACCTTTTCGCCATTCAAAATGTCATGAAACAGGAGAGAATTACACATTTCTCAACTTCTCCCCGTCTTCTGAAAACGATGATCGAACAGATGAACGCAGAGGACTTCATTGATGTCCAGCATGTTGTTGTAGGCGGAGAGCAGCTGGAAACAGATACAGTTGAGAAGCTGTATTCTCTGCAGCCTCATATTCGAATCAATAATGAATACGGACCGACAGAAAATAGCGTGGTTTCTACGTTTCACCCTGTTCAGTCCGCTGATGAACAGATCACAATCGGCAAACCGGTGGCTAACCATCAAGCCTATATTTTAGGAGCGCACCAGCAAATCCAGCCGATCGGCGTACCGGGAGAGCTGTATGTCGGAGGAGCGGGAGTGGCCCGCGGCTACCTCAATCGGCCTGAATTGACGGAGGAAAAGTTTGTTCAGCATTTGCATCTCCCCGCTCAAAAGATGTACAAAACGGGTGATCTCGCAAGATGGCTGCCAGATGGAAGGATCGAATATTTAGGACGAATTGATCACCAAGTGAAAATTCGCGGCTACCGGATTGAGATCGGCGAGGCAGAGGCAGCCATGTTCAATCTGGAGAACGTTCGTGAAGCTGCAGTCGTTGCGCGGGAAGACGAAGACGGAGCCAGGCAATTGTATGCCTATTATGTCGGCGAGCCTTCTTTGACCGCCGCGCAGTTCAGAGACGAATTATCCCGTAAACTGCCGGATTATATGATTCCCTCTTACTTTATCCATTTGGAACACATACCGCTCACTTCCAATGGAAAGATTGATTTGAAAGCTTTGCCTGCTGCCGAAGAAAAAACGCGGACGGAAAATGAATACATAGCCCCGCGAAACACAACAGAAGAACTGCTGGTGTCTATCTGGCAGGAAGTATTGGGGGCAGAACGTATAGGAATTCTGGATAATTTCTTTGATTTTGGCGGAGATTCGATTAAATCAATTCAGGTGTCTTCCAGATTGTATCAAGCCGGATACAAGGTTGATATGAACAATTTGTTTAAATATCCCGCGATTGCTGAACTAAGTCCGTTTGTAGTGCCGGTCAGCAGAATGGCCGATCAAGGGGAAGTGAGCGGCAGGACAAATCTGACTCCGATTCAGCATTGGTTTTTTGAGCAAAAAATGCCGCATGCACACCATTACAATCAGGCCGTCATGTTATATTCGGCGGAAGGCTTTAAAGAGGATCCGCTTCGCCGGACGATGGAAAGCATCGCATCGCATCACGATGCCTTAAGGATGATTTTTGAAGAAACGCCGAATGGATACACCGCGCGAATCACAGGAACGGATGAACATGAATTATACCATCTGGAAGTGTTGAATTATAAAGAGGTAACAGATCCGGCTCAAGCAATTGCCGAAAAAGCGAATGAGATTCAAAGCAGCATGGTATTAGAGCAGGGGCCTTTAATGAAGCTTGGTTTGTTCCAATGTCCGGACGGAGATCATTTGCTGATTGCGATTCACCACTTGGTGATTGACGGGGTATCATGGCGAATTTTACTTGAGGATTTTGCAAGCGGTTATGAGCAGGCAGAGCAAGGGCAAACGATCCGCCTTCCGCAAAAAACAGACTCCTTTCCATTCTGGGCTGATCAATTGTCCAAATATGCGAAGGAAACCGACTTGGAGCAGGAGATTGCCTATTGGTCCGAGCTTTCAAGCACGAAGCCGCAGCCATTGCCTAAGGACAAAATAAGCGAAGGTTCGTTATTAAGAGACAGCGAAGAATTGACGATTCAATGGACAAAAGAGGAAACAGAGCAATTATTAAAACAAGCGAACCGCGCATACAACACGGAAATCAATGATCTGCTGCTGACTTCATTAGGACTCGCCGTTCACAGGTGGACTGGCATGGAAGACATTGTCGTAAATTTGGAAGGCCACGGGAGAGAACCGATTATTCCGGATGCGGATATTTCCCGGACGATAGGATGGTTTACAAGCCAGTACCCTGTCGTACTGAGGATGGAAGCCGGCAAAGACCTGTCACAGCGAATTAAGGCCGTGAAGGAAGGGCTGCGCCGTATCCCTGATAAAGGAATGAATTACAGCATCATTAAATATGTATCCGGGCGTCCGGAAGCGGAAACCCTTCAGCTGAATCCGGAAATATCGTTTAATTACTTAGGGCAATTTGACCAAAATCTGAAGCATCAAGCTTTGCGCATATCGCCTTTTTCCACTGGGTTATCGATGAATGAAAACCAAGAGAGACTGGCCGTGCTTGATGTAAGCGGCATGATAGCTGAAGGGAAATTATCGCTGACACTGAGCTACAGCAGCAAACAATACGAAAAATCGACTATGGCGCAATTTGCCCGAAGTTTGAAAGAAAGTCTGCAAGAAGTCATTGCGCATTGCGTAAGCCGGCAGCAGACTTCCCTGACGCCGAGTGACATCCTGTTAAAGAACATCACAATAGATGAACTGGAACAACTTTTGGAGCAGACACGTGAATTGGGCGAAGCGGAAAATATTTATCCGCTAACACCGATGCAGAAGGGTATGCTGTTTCACAGCTTGTTTGACCCGAGTTCAGGCGCTTATTTTCAGCAAACGATGTTTGATCTGCATGGAGATCTGGATATTGATTCATTTTCGAAAAGCTTGGACGGCTTATCGCAAAAATACGATATTTTTCGCACGAACTTTTACAGAGGCTGGAAAGATCAGCCGCTGCAAATCATCTTAAAAACGAAAAAGATCGGTTTTCAATTCATTGACTTACGTGAGATGAAAAAATCACAAAAAGAAGAGATGATTCAGAAATACGCCAGAGAAGATAAGTTACAGGGGTTCGACTTAGAGAAAGGCGAGTTAATGCGGTTACTCATTCTTCGTACGGATGATACGGCATACCGTTTTATATGGAGTTTTCACCATATTTTGATGGACGGCTGGTGCCTGCCGCTGATCACAAAAGAAATATTCGAACATTACTTTGCTTTGCTTCAGCAAAAGCAGCCTGAGCAATCGTCAATTACTCCCTACAGTCGATTCATTGAATGGCTCGGCCGGCAAGATGCAGAAGAGGCCATGCGTTATTGGGATCAGTATTTAGAGGGATATGAAGAGCAAACCGGCCTTCCCAAGGATCACCATTCGGCGGATGAACGATACATTCTCGAGAAAGTGACGTGTGAAATAAGCTCTGATCTCACTTTGAAAATGAAGCAGACGGCCGGCAAGCGCCACGTCACGCTGAATACGCTGCTGCAGACGGCTTGGGCGGTTCTGCTGCAGAAATATAACCGGAGTAAAGACGTTGTTTTTGGAAGTGTCGTTTCCGGAAGACCGGCTGGAATTCCAAACGTGGAAACCATGATCGGCTTATTCATTAACACCATTCCCGTCCGAATCCGATGTGAAGCCGGAACAACGTTTGCCGAGCTTATGAAAGAGGCGCAGGAAAGGGCAGTAGCGTCGCAAAAATTTGAGACGCACCCGTTGTACGATATTCAGGCGCGGACAACGCAAAAGCAAGATTTAATTACACATTTAATGATATTCGAAAATTATCCCGTTGATCAGTATATGGAAAGCATAGGCCGGCAAAACGGATCATCCATCACCATTTCCAACGTGCAAATGGAAGAACAGACGAACTATGATTTTAATTTGACCGTTATACCGGGTGACGCGATGAACATCTATTTTGAATACAACGCCAATGTGTATGATCGATCAAGTATAGAACGGATTCGGGAGCATTTCATGCAAATTTTGCATCAAGTCGTGACAGATGCGGATATCCTGGTGGAGCAAGTGGAATTGTTAACGGAAGGTGAAAAAAGAACCCTTCTTCATACGCTTAACGACACGTCTGCGCCATTTCCGCAAATACCGGTTTATCAATTATTTGAAGAGCAATCACAGCGCACGCCCGATCAAGCGGCCGTGATCGATAAGGACAGGCAGCTCACGTACGGAGAGCTCAATAAGCGGGCAAACCAATTGGCGAGAACGTTAAGAGCGAAGGGCGTGCAGGCGGATCATCCTGTGGCTGTCATCAGCCGAAACAGTATTGAATCGGTGGTCGGAATCCTTGCCGTTTTAAAATCAGGCGGAGCCTACGTCCCTATCGATCCGGAATATCCGCAAGACCGAATTCGGTATATGCTGGATGACTCTCAAGCCGAAATCATTTTGATGCAGCGGGATGTCAGGGAGCAGCTCTCCTGCGAAGGCGTCACGGTTTTACTGGATGATGAAAGTTCGTATCACCAAGATGACGCTGACCTTGAACCGCTAAGTGATGCGAGCCATTTGGCGTATGTCATTTATACGTCAGGTTCCACAGGCCGGCCGAAAGGCGTATTAATCGAGCACCGGGGCTTGGCCAATTATATTTGGTGGGCGAAAGAGGTTTATGTAAAAGGCGAGAAAACCAACTTCCCGTTGTATTCGTCAATCTCTTTTGATCTGACGGTGACTTCTATCTTCACACCGCTAGTCACGGGCAATACGATCATCGTCTACGACGGTGAGGATAAAACAGCACTGATTGCATCAATTGTGCAGGACCCGAGGGTGGATATCATTAAATTGACCCCGGCCCATTTGCAGGTTTTAAAAGAAATGAACCTCGCCGATAAAACGGCTGTCCGAAGAATGATTGTGGGCGGGGAGAATCTAAGCACCCGGTTAGCCCAAAGTATTCATGAACAGTTCGAAGGCCGGATTGAAATATGCAATGAGTACGGGCCGACTGAAACCGTTGTCGGCTGCATGATTTACCGTTACGATGCCGTAAAGGACAGGCGGGAATCGGTACCGATCGGAACCGCTGCAGCAAACATGAGCATTTATGTCCTTGATGAGAATAGGAAACCCGTGCCGGTCGGTGTCCCTGGGGAAATCTATATCAGCGGCGCCGGCGTGGCAAGAGGATATTTAAACCGGCCGGAATTAACGGCAGAGAAATTTGTCGATGACCCGTTTGAACCCGGAGCCAAGATGTATAAGACCGGAGATTTGGCGAAGTGGCTGGCCGACGGAAACATCGAATATACGGGGAGAATAGATGAACAAGTAAAAATCAGAGGCTATCGTATCGAATTAGGAGAAATCGAGGCGGCACTGCACCAAGAAGAAGCAATCAAAGAAGCGGTCGTGACAGCCAGAGAAGATGTCCACGGGTTCAAACAATTGTGTGCATATTACGTGAGCTGCGGACAAATAACGGTATCCAAGCTTCGAAAACAATTGTCTCAAACCCTGGCAAGTTATATGATTCCGGCTTATTTTATCGAGATGGATGAAATGCCTTTAACCTCCAACGGAAAAATAAACAGAAAAGGGCTGCCGGCTCCGGATTTCGGGCTGCAGGACAGAGCAGAGTATAAGGCTCCCCGAACGAAAGCGGAAGAAATATTAGTTTCCGTCTGGGAATCGGTATTAGGCGCAGAGAACGTCGGTATTCTGGATAATTTCTTTGATCTCGGCGGAGATTCGATTAAATCAATTCAAGTGTCATCCAGATTAAAACAGAGCGGATACAAAATGGAAATCAAAGACTTGTTTCAATATGCAACGATTGCCGAATTGAGTCCGCATATCAAGCAGAATGTACGTATAGCCGATCAGGGTGAAGTCAAAGGAAAAGTCAGCCTGACTCCTATTCAGCATTGGTTCTTTGATCACATAACGGTAGATCCGCATTATTATAATCAAGCCGTCATGCTGTTTGCGCCGGAAGGTTTTCAGGAAACGCCGCTTCGTCAAACCCTGCAAAAGCTCGCTGAACATCACGACGCGCTTCGCATGACGTTCCGGCAGACAGAAAAAGGATACGAGGCACAAAATGCAGAGATCGGCCAAAGCAGGCTGTACCACCTTGAAGTCCTGAATCTGAAAGCAGAGTCCGACCCGGGGCAGATAATTGAGGCCAAGGCTGACGAGATACAAGGCAGTATGCGTTTAAGTGACGGGCCGTTAATGAAAGCCGGGCTGTTTCAATGTGCAGATGGAGATCATTTACTGATTGCCATTCATCATTTGATTGTAGACGGGGTTTCATGGCGCATTTTATTGGAGGATATCGTCAGCGGCTACAGGCAAGCTGAGAACGGGCAAGTGGTTCAACTGCCGCAAAAAACAGACTCTTTCCAATTATGGGCCAAGAGACTTTCAGAATATGCGCAAAGTGAAACGATAAAACAAGAACAGGAGTATTGGACAAAGATCGAACAAACCGAAGTAAAACCGCTGCCTACAGATTTTCATGAAACACAGACTACTGCAAAAGACAGTGAAACGGCAGCTGTGGAATGGACTAAAGAGGAAACGGAGCTGTTATTAAAACAAGCGAATCGCGCCTATAACACTGAAATAAACGATTTGCTTTTAACTTCCCTTGGTCTTTCCATATCACACTGGTCAGGACTTGAACACATTCCGATTCATTTAGAGGGACACGGAAGAGAACAGATTTTTCAAGATATGGATATCTCCCGCACGGTTGGATGGTTTACAAGCCTGTATCCGGTTGTGCTTCACGCGCAGCCAGGCAAAGAAATCTCTGATTATATCAAGATGACCAAAGAAGGGCTGCGCCAAATTCCGGATAAAGGGATCGGATATGGGATAGCAAGGTACTTAAGCGGCGGGATGCCATCAAAACTGAATCCGGAGATTAGTTTTAACTACCTGGGGCAGTTTGACCAAGATTTGCAGCAGCATAGGGTTCAATTATCTTCTTACTCCTGCGGTTCAGACTCAAGCGGGAATCAAGCCAGACCATATGTATTGAATATAAACGGAATGATAACCGACGGCCGGCTGACGCTTACGATCAGCTACAGCAGCAAACAGTACGCAAGAGAAACGATCAAGCGGTTAGCGGAAACGATTCAAAGCTGCCTGCGGACAATTATTACGCATTGCGTGCAGAAAGAACAATCGGAACTGACGCCAAGCGATATTTTGTTAAAAGGCATGTCCATTGACGAATTGGATCAGCTCCTCATTCAACTGCCGCATGCAGGTGAGATTGAAAACGTTTATCCGCTCACTCCGATGCAGAAAGGAATGCTCTTCCACAGCTTGCTGGATGAGGACTCGCATTCTTATTTCGAACAAGCATCGTTCGATTTACAGGGAGAGTTAAAGATTGATTGGTTTAAAGCAAGCCTGGAACGATTATTTGAAAAATACGCCGTGCTCAGAACCCGTTTTTACAGCGGCTGGAACGATACTCCTTTACAAATTGTCTATAAAACGCAAAAACCGCAGATTCATTTTGCAGATTTGCGCGACAAAGAGGAGTACCACCGCGAGGATGAAATCGCAGCCTATCAAAGAGAAGACAAGGAAAAAGGATTTGACTTGGCTCGGGGTCCGCTGATGCGCATAGCGATTTTCCGTATGGAAGACCGCAAATATCATTTGATTTGGAGCTTTCATCATATTGTTATGGACGGCTGGTGCCTGTCTCTTATCACGAAGGAAGTGTTTGAGCATTATAGAGCCTTGCAAGAAGGCAGGGAAACAGACCTTTCATCTGCAGCTCCTTACAGCGACTATATCGAATGGCTTGACCTACAAGATCACAGAGAGGCCAAACGGTACTGGAGCGAGTATCTTGACGGTTATAAAGGTGAAACCAGGCTTCTTCATAAAAGAACACAGCATGAACAAAAAGACTATGCCTATGCCAATGTGATCTGCGAATTAGACCGAGAACAGACAAAACGGCTGCAGCAGATCTCAAATCAGCATCAAGTTACATTACATTCACTGATCCAAACGGTGTGGGGAATTTTATTACAGAAATACAGCGGTTCCCCAGACGTTGTCTTTGGCAGCGTCGTGTCCGGAAGACCGGCGGAAATTCCTGGGGTGGAACAGATGATCGGCCTGTTCATCAATACCATTCCGGTCCGCATCCGCTGTGATGAGGACAGCTCTTTTACCGACACGATGCAAATGGTTCAACAAAAGGCATTGGCTTCCCAAGCATACGATACCTATCCTTTATATGAAATTCAGACACAAACGGATCAAAAGCAAAACCTGATTGACCATATCATGATCTTTGAAAACTATCCGATAGGGGAGCAGGTCGAAGAGGCTGGCCATCATGATACAGAGCTGAACATCACGAACTTTCATATGCAGGAACACTCCCACTATGATTTGAATGTGGTTGTCATTCCTGGCGAACAGCTGGCCGTTCATTTCGGTTTTAACGAAAACGAATATGAAAAATCTGATGTGGAGCGGCTTCGCGGACATTTTGAACAGCTCATGCAGCAAGTATTGCAGCAGCCGTCTGTCAAAATAGAAGATTTGGAGCTTCTCTCTCAGCAAGAAAAAGAACAACTGCTCAGCGATTTTCAATCTGGCGGCATGCAATACTCCCTTGAACAAACGATTCATGAGATGTTCGAGGAACAGGCGCACCGTACGCCGAACCAAGCGGCCGTTGTATACGAGGGTAAGCAACTAACCTACGAAGAATTAAACAGGCGTGCCAATCAGCTTGCGCGAACCTTGCAGGCGAAAGGTGTGCGGGCGGATCAGCTTGTCGGCATTATGACTGAACGCTCGCTGGAGATGATTGTAGGCATCTTAGGAGTGTTAAAAGCGGGCGGCGCATATCTGCCGATAGATCCCGATTCTCCGCCTGAACGCATCCGTTATATTTTAAGTGATTCAGGCATCAGCGTATTGCTTTATCGCGGAAAACTGCAGGATAACATCGGCTGCCCGCGGACATGTATCGATCTCTTGGAGGAGCATGCCTGCCACGAAGAAGGAAACGACCTTGCGCTCTCTCATCAGTCGACTCAACTGGCCTATGCCATTTATACTTCCGGCACGACTGGAAAGCCTAAAGGCACGTTAATTGAACATCGCCAAGTCATTCACCTGATTGAAGGGCTGAGCCGCCAAGTTTACTCTGCTCATAAGGGGGAGCTGAATGTAGCCATGCTCGCTCCCTATTACTTCGATGCTTCTGTTCAGCAAATATATGCTTCTTTGCTGTTAGGACATACCTTGTTTATTGTTCCGAAAGAGGTCGTGTCAGACGGTACTGCATTATGTCGTTACTATCGGGAGCATTGCATTGATATTACCGACGGAACACCTGCCCATTTAAAGCTCTTAATAGCTGCAGGTGATTTGCAGGGAGTCCCGCTTCAACACCTTTTAATCGGCGGAGAGGCTCTTTCCAAGATGACGGTAAATAAATTCATGCGATTATTCGGCGACCATGGCGCTGCGCCAAGGATTACCAATGTATATGGGCCTACAGAAACTTGCGTAGACGCGTCCCTGTTCCACATTGAATGTTCTGCAGATGCTTGGATACGCAGTCAAATTCATGTCCCTATAGGCAAGCCGTTAGGCAGCAACCGCATGTACATTCTTGATTCAAAAAAACGGCTGCAACCGGCGGGCGTCCAAGGCGAGCTGTATATTGCAGGGGACGGTGTCGGGCGGGGTTACTTGAACCTGCCGGAACTAACGAATGAAAAATTTGCTGCCGATCCGTTTGTCCCGACAGACCGAATGTACAGAACCGGTGATCTGGCCCGCCTTCTGCCGGATGGAAATATTGAATTTATCGGCCGGATTGACCATCAGGTGAAAATTCACGGTTTTCGGATTGAACTCGGTGAAATCGAATCGGTGATGCTGACCATTCCTGATATTCAAGAAGCCGCCGTAATCGCCCTTGAAGATGCAGATGAAGAATATTACCTGTGCGGATACTATTCTGCGGACAAGCCAATACAGATCAATGAACTTCGCGAAAATATGGCCCGGCATTTACCGGGATATATGATACCGGCTTATTTTGTGCAGCTGGATCAAATGCCGCTTACGCCAAACGGGAAGCTGAACCGTCAGTTATTACCGGCTCCGGTCAACAAGCGGGACAGGGGCATAGAATATGTGCCGCCGCGGACTTCTGCAGAAATTCAGCTGACGGCAATTTGGCAGGATGTTCTCGGGTTAGAGCAGGTGGGGATTCGAGATAACTTTTTTGATATCGGCGGACACTCCCTGCGTGCAACGGCGCTGCTAGCAAAAATACAAAAGCAAATGCATGTCCAAATTCCTTTGCGGGACGTGTTCCTTTTTCCAACCATTGAACAGCTCGCGCGGATGATCACAGAAACGGAGTCAACCGGATATGCCGCTATTCCTGCAATTGAAAAAAGACCTTATTATCCGGTATCCTCAGCACAAAAACGGTTGTACATTCTCAATTCTCTGGAAGGAGGAGAACTCAGTTAAAACATGCTGGGCCTGATGGCTGTCGAAGGAACGATTGATCGTGAAAAGCTGCAACAAGCCTTCCTCACACTGATTCAGCGTCATGAATCTTTGCGTACCGGTTTTAAAATGGCCGGCGGAGAACCTGTCCAGTATGTCTTGGATCACGCAGCGTTCGAAGCAGAGTGGTATCAGGCGGAAGAAAATGATGCGGATCTTTATATCCGCCAATTTATCCGTCCGTTTCACCTCGAGGAGCCGCCGCTGCTTCGCGTGGGGCTGATCGAACTTCAACCAGATCGCGGAATTCTGATGTTTGATATGCATCACATTATTTCTGACGGAACATCCATGAACGTATTGATCAAAGAATTTATCCGGATTTATGAAGGAGAGACATTACCGCCTCTGCGCATCCAGTACAAGGACTACGCAGTATGGCAGACCGGAGAAGCGAGATTAAAGGAGATGCAAAATCAAGAAGCCTATTGGTCAGAGCTGTACAGCGGCGACGTTCCTGTCCTTCATCTGCCGACCGATTATATACGGCCGTCGGCAAGGGGTTT
Organism: Bacillus sp. Bwzl_19; assembly: GCF_054900515.1. Classification (NCBI taxonomy): domain Bacteria; kingdom Bacillati; phylum Bacillota; class Bacilli; order Caryophanales; family Bacillaceae; genus Bacillus; species Bacillus sp. Bwzl_19. The sequence goes on from NZ_JBUBKZ010000002.1 coordinate 12,270, forward strand.
TGCGGGAGCCACGATGCATTTTACGCTGGATAAGCAAAAAAGCGCCGGGTTGAAGCAGCTGGCATCCCAAACCGAATCTACTTTATATATGGTGCTCCTTGCGTCTTATACATTATTGCTTTCAAAATACAGCGGCCAGGAAGACATTATTGTCGGCAGTCCTATAGCGGGAAGACCGCATGCGGATTTGGAACCCATTATCGGAATGTTTGTCAATACACTGGCAATGAGAAATTACCCAGAAAAAGGGAAGACGTTCACTCAGTATCTGTCCGAAGTGAAGGAGAATGCACTAAAAGCCTATGAGCATCAAGATTACCCGTTTGAAGCACTGATCGATCAACTGAATATCGCCAGAGATTTAAGCCGTAATCCGTTGTTCGACACCATGTTTGTGCTTCAAAACACGGAGCAGGAACAGTTAGAGATAAAAGACGTATCTTTTAAACCATATCCAAACGAACATACGATGGCGAAATTTGATTTAACCTTAACGGCTGTGGAAGAAGAGTCGGGTATTCATTTTACGATGGAATACTTGACGTCTCTGTTTAAACCGGAAACGATCGAACGTATGATGGGGCATTTTGTACAGCTGATTGATTCGATTATCAAACAGCCTGAAGCCGAACTGGCTAGGTTAAATATGATGACTCGAAAAGAGAATAGTGAAATTCAGAAACTCTTTAACGATACCGCAGATAAACGAATTCCGACAACGGTTCATCAGCTTTTTGAGCAGCAGGCTGAGCTTAACCCAGACCATGAAGCCGTCCTGTTTGGAAATCAGGCACTGACTTATCGCCAGCTGAATGAACGTTCCAATCAGCTGGCGCGCGTCCTTCAAGATAAAGGTGCACGCACTGATCAGGTGGTGGCCGTTCTCACGGATCGCTCAGCAAATATGATGATCGGCATTTTAGCCATATTAAAGGCCGGCGCAGCATTTCTTCCTATCGATCCGGAACTTCCTGATGAACGGCGGGCGTTTATGCTGAAAGACAGCGGCGCCGGAGTGCTTTTGACTGGTGCGGGCCACACCATTCCGCCGCTCTTTGAAGGGGAAGTGCTTTTGCTTGACGATCCGTTATTATATCAAGGCGAAGCGGACAATCTTAATCTTTCCTATTCGGAGAATGATGTAATGTACATCATTTACACGTCAGGCACAACAGGGAAACCAAAAGGAGTTCAGCTGGAGCACAAGACCATGACGAATCTGCTCGCTTATGAAGAGGACCATACGCAGCTGCGCTTTGACAGGGTGCTGCAATTTGCTGCAATGAGCTTTGATGTTTGCTATCAAGAAATCTTCTCCGCGCTTTCAAGCGGAGGAACACTCTATATCATCAGCAATGAGGCAAAACGGGACATACGCCAGCTCAACGATTTTGTCAAAATGCACAGAATCCAAACCGCATTTCTTCCGACTGCGTTCCTGAAGCTCCTTGCCTCGGAGAAACACTATTTCGAACCGTTTGCCGAGTGCGTGGATCACATCATCGCTGCGGGAGAACAGCTCATCGTAACAAGGATGCTGCGAGACATGCTGGTACGCCACCATGTTACATTGCATAATCATTACGGTCCGTCGGAGACGCATGTCGTGACCATGTATACCGTTGACCCGGATACAGATCAGGAACTTCAGCCGATCGGCAAACCGATTTCAAATACGGAGATTTTCATTTTGAATGAATCGGGAACCCTTCAGCCTGTCGGAATCGTCGGTGAACTTTGTATCTCAGGAGTCAGCTTAGCCCGCGGTTATCATAACAGAGAGCCTTTGACGCTCGAAGCATTTGTTCCGCACCCATATGACAAGAAGCAACGGATGTATAAAACAGGCGATCTGGCCCGTTACCTTCCCGACGGAAATATTGAATATGCGGGGAGGATGGACCATCAAGTCAAAATCCGCGGTTACCGGATCGAACTCGGCGAGGTGGAGGCCGCTCTGCTAAGTCTCGAGCCTGTACAGGAAGCAGTTGTTCTGGCAAGAGAAAATGCAGATGGGCAAAGCGATTTGTATGCCTACTTTACAATGGAGCAATCACTGCCGATCAGTCAGCTGAAAGAAAAACTTGCTGATCAAATACCGAGCTACATGATCCCTTCATACTTCATCCAACTGGAGAAACTGCCGTTAACCTCCAATGGAAAAGTCAATCGAAGAGCATTACCGATGCCTGAAGCCGGTTTGCAAACCGGAATCGACTACGTTGCTCCGCGGACGAGTATGGAAGAGCAGCTGGTTTGCATCTGGCAAGACGTTTTGAAAGTAAAAGAAATTGGCGTAAAAGATAACTTTTTCGATCTGGGCGGCCACTCGTTACGGGGGATGACGCTCATCGCCAAAATTCATAAGCAATTCAGCAAAAACATTTCATTAAGAGAGGTATTTCAATGTCCGACCATTGAAGAAATGGCAAAGGCTATCGCAGAAGCTGAAGCCGACAGGCCGGATTACATTCCGGCAGCCGAGGAAAAAGATGTCTATCCTGTATCCTCCGTGCAGAAGATGGTTTACCTGTCAACACAAATTGAAGGCGGCGAACTTAGCTACAACATGCCGGGAATCCTTACATTAGAAGGAAAAATCGACATGAATCGCTTGCAAACCGCTTTTCAAAGACTGATTCAGCGTCATGAATCACTGCGTACCGGATTTGAAATGATCCGCGGGGAACTGATGCAGGTGATCAAGCCGGAGATAAATTTCTCTATAGAAAGGGACAAGGCAGCATCGGACGAGGTTGAGGAACTTTTCCGCGCCTTCGTGCGGCCGTTCGATCTCAGCCGGGCTCCGTTACTTCGGGCCGGACTCATCGAACTAGAACAAGACCGGCAAATTTTTATGTTTGACATGCACCACATCATTACGGACGGAGCATCCATGAATATTTTTGTCGAAGAACTGATTCAATTGTATGACGGCAAAGAATTAGCTCCGCTCCGTATTCAATACAAAGACTTTACTGAATGGAAACATCAAAAAGAACAAAGAGAACGAATCAAGAGGCAGGAAGAGTATTGGCTCGGTGTATTTGAAGAAGAGCTGCCGACATTCGAGCTGCCGAAGGATTTTGCAAGACCGCCGGTGAGAAGCTTCGAAGGGAAGCGGCACAATTTTACGCTCGATAAGACTGTCATCGAAGGTATAAAACAGCTGGAAGAATTGACAGGTACAACCGCTTATATGATTTTGTTTTCGGCTTACTCCATACTGCTGGCTAAATACAGCGGTGAGGATGATATCGTCGTCGGCACACCTATTGCGGGAAGAATGCATGAAGATTTACAGCATATCATCGGAATGTTTGTCAATACATTAGCCATCCGTACCGCTCCAATAGCGGAGAAGACGTTTTTGGATTATATAACGGAAACGAAAGAAACAATGCTGAAGGCTTATGAACATCAAGAGTATCCTTTTGAAGAATTAGTTGAGAAATTGGGAGTGAAACGTGATTTAAGCCGCAATCCGTTATTCGATACGATGTTCGTACTCCAAAATACGGAACAAACGGATATTGAGGTGGACTCTCTCGCTGTCCGACCTTATGAACAAACGAGCACGGCTGCCAAGTTTGATTTACAGCTGACCTTCGTAATGGAACAAGATGAGATACAAGGCAGCTTTGATTACTGCACGAAGCTATTTAAAAAGAATACCATTGCTGTATTGGCCAAGGATTACATCATGATCCTTTCGGCGATTTTACGAAACCCATCCATTCCTTTAAAAGAGATTCAATTAAGTGAAAAAGTAAAGAAAAGTAAACATCTCGCAAGCACAATCGAATTGGATTTTTAATCATGGCCGGCAGCGGCTGTCCCGGCACGAATGCCGCGGCTGCCGCCAGCCTTCTTCAAAACAGGAATGAAACCAACTGGAGGGATATGAATGTCAGAATTCAAACAACAGGAGTTGTTCTGGGGCCGAATGTTTCATGCGGAAGACCGCCCCAGTGCATTCCCTTCGTTTCAAGTGTCCGACTCAACAGTAAAGCGTGATGTAACGGGTGCATCTGATTGTATTCACAGTACATTGAGTGCGGATGTATCACGGCGCATCCTGACCATGACGCATCAAACGCCAATGGCCGTCTATCTGGTTCTTCTGATCGGTATTGAATCCCTATTGTATAAATACACAGGGGAAGAGGACGTGATTACAGGAGTTCCAACTTTTGAAGACGAAACTGATGAAGATCTTCGTGCAGATCAGCTCATGTTAATTAAACAGCATATCAATGCCGACAGTACGTTTAAATCGATATTCCATGAACTGAAACATACGCTGGATGAAGAGATCTTATATCAGGACGTTCCCTTTGATAAAATGGCCGGACAGCTGCAGCTGAACTACAATGAAAATCATTTGCCGAACGTCCATACAGTTGTTTCGTTAGAGCAAATTCATCCTGATCGTTTCATAGAAACGGCTGCTTCAGATGCTTTGTTTCAGTTTGCTATGGGAGAAGACTCGATTGATGTAAAGTTATTTTTTAATGAACAAGTCTATGACCGTCAGTATATGATGCAGGTGCTCGGGCATTTAAACCGCCTGTTTTCCGTCATATTATTTCAGCCCGATCTCACCCTCGGCGAAGTGGATATTTTGTCAGAAACGGAGACAAATACATTTCTCGTTGACTATCATCATACGAAAACTGAATATCCGCGAGATAAGACGATTTATCAGTTATTCGAAGAACAGGTGAAACGGACACCGGATCAAGCAGCCATTATTTGCGGAGATAGGCAATTCACGTATCGCCAGCTCAATGAACGTGCCAATCAATTAGCCCGAACGTTAAGGGCCAAGGGCGTAATGGCGGACCGGCTTACCGCCATCATCAGCGAACACGAGATTGAACTGGTTGTGGGAATACTGGCCGTTTTAAAAGCGGGCGGAGCCTACGTGCCGATTGATCCGGATTATCCGAAGCATCGCATACAGTATATAGTAGATGACTCCCAAGCTGATATCGTCTTAACGCAGAGCCATCTCTCAAAACAATTGGAACTTGCAGGCACAATGGTTTTCATCGATGAGGAAAGCTCTTACCACGAAGACGGATCTGACCTTGAACCGATCAGCAGTACAAAGGATTTGGCCTATGTCATTTACACGTCAGGTTCCACAGGCAAGCCGAAAGGTGCAGCAATTGAGCATCAGGGTTTAACCAATTATATTTGGTGGGCCCGCGGGGTATATGTCAAAGGAGAAAAAACCAATTTTCCGCTATATTCGTCCATCGCTTTTGATCTGACGGTAACGTCTGTTTTTACTCCGCTTATTACCGGAAATACCATCATTGTCTACGGAGGAGAAAACAAGGCGGTCTTGCTTGATTCCATTATTCAGGATTCAAGGGTGGATATAATCAAGCTGACCCCGGCTCATTTGCAATTATTGAATGAAATGAACATCTCTCCTGAGTGCACCATTCGGAAATTCATTGTTGGCGGCGATAATTTAAGCACGCGTCTCGCCCGAAACATCACCGGGAAATTCGGCGGCAGAATCGAAATCTTTAACGAATACGGTCCTACAGAGACGGTCGTCGGCTGTATGATTTATTCCTTTGACCCGCAAAACGACAGACGGGAATCAGTGCCGATCGGAACCGCCGCGGACAACATGAACATTTATGTGCTGGATAAGAGCATGAAACCGGTGCCGATCGGCGTCCCGGGGGAAATGTATATCAGCGGGGACGGCATCGCCAGAGGATATTTGAACCGGCCGGAATTAACATCTGAAAGGTTTATGCGGAACCCCTTTGTACCGGAGGCGAAAATGTACCGGACGGGAGACTTAGCAAGATGGCTGCCGGACGGTAATATCGAGTACCTCGGAAGGATCGACCATCAGGTAAAAATCCGCGGGTACCGCATTGAAATCGGGGAAGTCGAAGCGGCATTTTATCAGATACCGCCGATTCAAGAAGCTCTCGTTATCGCACAAGAAACCAATGGGGAAACGACTTTGTGCGCCTATTATACCGCCCAGCATTCTTTAACCGCGGGTGAGATCCGTGAACATCTGTCCCGGCAGCTTCCGGCCTATATGATCCCTGCTTATTTCGTACAGCTGACAGCGATGCCGCTTACTTCCAACGGAAAAATAGATCGTCAGGCGCTGCCTGCTCCAACGGGAAATCTCACTGGCAATACCTATACAGCTCCGCGGACGGAACTGGAAAAAATACTAGCCGGGGTGTGGGAATCGGTATTAGGCACAGAACAGGTCGGTATCGACGATCATTTCTTTGAGCTGGGGGGAGATTCGATTAAGTCGATTCAAGTGACCTCAAGCCTGTATCAAGCCGGATATAAGCTTGATATCAAACACTTGTTCAAACACCCGACAATCTCCAGACTTGCTCCTTTTGCAGAGCCGGTCACCCGGATCGCAGAACAAGGGGAAATGAAAGGCCAGGCTTTACTGACACCGGTTCAGCATTGGTTTTTCGCCCGGCAATACCCTGATCCGCACCATTATAATCAAGCCGTCATGCTTTATTTTAAAGAGGGTTTGGTTGAATCGAAGCTTCGGGAAGTCATGAAGAAGATTGCAGAACATCATGATGCTTTGCGCATGGTCTTTGTTCCGGCAGATCATGGATACCAAGCCCGAAACCGGGGGATCGGTGAAGGAGATTTATTCAGCCTCGAAGTTATCTCTTTACTCGAAGAAAACAACCCTGCCCAAACGATTGAAACGATATCCGATGATATTCAGCAATCCATCCATTTAGCCGAAGGACCGCTCATGAAATTGGGATTGTTTCAATGTCAGGATGGAGATCATTTGCTGATTGCGATTCATCATCTGGTCGTCGACGGCGTATCGTGGAGAATTTTACTTGAAGATATAACGTCAGCCTATGGGCAGCTCCAAAACGGCGAAGCGATCAGGCTTCCTAAGAAGACGGATTCCTACCTGCTATGGGCTGAACGATTGAAACGTTATGCAGAAAGTGCAGAATGTGAAGCGGAAAATCAATACTGGTTCGGGCAGAGCCATATCCCGCAATACAAATTGCCAAAGGACAATGAGCAGGAGGCCGGTCTGGCCGAAGACCGGGAAACCATCGTCGTCCAATGGACAGAGGAAGAAACCGAATGTTTATTAAAAAGTTCGAACCGGGCCTATACGACTGACATTAACGATTTATTGCTGACCGGACTCGGTACAGCTGTTCATCGCTGGACTGGACATGAAGAGATTCATGTTCATCTGGAAGGACACGGCAGGGAATCTATTTTTCAAGACCTTGATATTTCACGTACGGTGGGCTGGTTTACAAGCCAATACCCGGTTTCTCTTCAAATTCAGGCAGATCAAGACGTCTCACAGCGGATTAGGACGGTGAAAGAACAGCTGCGTCAAATTCCCCAAAAGGGAATAGGATACGGCCTGATTAAATATTTGTCCGATCATCCGAAGGCATCTGAATGGACCGGACATCCGGAAATCAGCTTTAATTACCTCGGTCAATTTGATCAAGATCTCGAAAATGGAGGGATCGAGGTATCTCCTTACTCCGGCGGGAAAATTGCGAGTGACAGGCATCCCATTACCTATACGCTTGACATCAACGGCATGATTTCAGACAGCCGGCTGTCATTGGCCATCAGTTACTGCGGTAAACAATATCGAAGAGAAACAATGGAAATATGTGCCGATCTCTTAAAGAGCAGCCTGAAAGAAGTCATCGAACATTGTGCAGTTCAAGAACAAATTCAGCTGACGCCGAGCGATATTTCGCTGAAAGGCATCACAATCGCGCAATTAGATCAATTTGTTCAGCAAACACAGCATATCGGAGAGATTGAAAATATATATCCCTTAACACCCATGCAAAAGGGCATGCTGTTCCACAGCTTAATCGATTCGGCTTCCAGAGCTTACTTTGAACAAGCCGCTTTTGATCTCAAAGGCGACTTGGATATCGAGGCATTTACGATGAGTTTGTCACAGCTGGCAGAAAGACATGAGATACTCCGGACTCATTTTTACACCGAATGGAAAGATCAGCCTTTGCAGATCGTATTCCGAAAAAAACCTATCGAAATAACCGTAGAAGATATTCGAAGCATGGAGAATGAAGAACGCGGCGAGTTCATTACCGACTTTGTACAAAAAGATAAGGCAAGAGGATTCGATCTTACCCAAGATGCGTTAATGCGCGTATCAATCCTTCTTACAGAGGATGATCAAGCCCGATTGATATGGAGCTTCCATCATATTTTAATGGATGGCTGGTGTCTGCCGCTTATTACGAAAGAAGTATTTGAAACCTATTATGCGATTCTTGACAGAAGAAGTCCCGAGCGGAAGACCGTCACCCGGTACAGCCGTTATATCGAATGGCTGGAAGACCAGAATCATAAGAATGCTTCAGCCTATTGGCAAACATATTTGAACGGTTATGAAGGGCAAACCGTTTTGCCGAAAGAATCAGTTCCAAACCAAGCTGAAGGATATCAAAAACAAATGCTCGCATTCCCGCTCGGAAAGCAGCTCTCAGAAGAAATCAAACGGACCGCAAGTAAGCACGGCGTCACTGTGAATACCTTCATGCAAAGTGCGTGGGGATTGTTGCTGCAAAGATACAACAACAGTCAGGATGTGGTTTTCGGAACGGTCGTATCCGGCCGCCCGGCGGAAATTCCGGGTATCGAATCCATGGTCGGCTTATTTATCAACACCATTCCCGTACGTATTACTTCACAGTCTGAAATGACCGTGGAAGAAGTGTTGAAATTGAGCCAGGAGCAGGCATTGGCCTCTCAGGCATATGATACTTTTCCGTTGTACGAAATTCAGGCTCAAACCGAACAAAAACAGCAGCTGATCAGTCACATCATGGTGTTTGAAAACTACCCGGTCGAGAAGCAAATGGAGCATATGAAACAGGACCATGACGCGCTGGACATTATCAATTTCCATATGGAAGAGCATACCCATTATGATTTCAATTTCATTGTCATGCCGGCGGGGGAAATTGACATTCATTTTGTCTACAATGGCAATGTCTATGATCATGCAAGCGTCAAGCGGATGGAAGAGCATTTGATGCAAATCATTAAGCAAATGGTCAACAATCAGGCGGCCCGCGTCCAAGACCTGAATATACTTACGGCGGACGAACACTCGCTCCTCATAGAGGCATTTAATGATACGGCCGCAGATTATCCAAAGGAAAAGACGCTTCATCAATTGTTTGAGGAACAAGCTGAGCGAACGCCTGAGCAAACGGCTGTCGTATACGGAAAAAGCCGGCTGACTTACCGGGAACTGAATGAAAGGGCGAATCAACTTGCCCGGACATTGCAATCAGAAGGCGTGCAGCCAGATCAGCCGGTCGGAATGATGGTCGAACGTTCACTGGAAATGATCATCGGAATCTTTGGAATCCTAAAAGCCGGCGGTGCGTATGTACCGATCGACCCGAGTTATCCGGACGGCCGGATTCAGTATATCTTGGAGGATTCAGGCACGAAGCTGCTGTTAGTACAGAGTCATTTGAGGGAAGGCTTACCTTTTAGAGGAAAAGTGCTTGATCTGGAAGATCCGCGATTCTCCGGGGAAGATGCTTCAAACCTGGAACAGACGGCAGGTCCGAATCACTTAGCTTATGTCATCTATACATCGGGATCAACAGGCCGACCGAAAGGGGTTATGGTTGAGCATCGATCTGTCATCAATCGTCTCGTTTGGATGCAGGAACACTACCCGCTGGATGAACGGGATGCCATTCTGCAAAAAACCCCAATCACTTTTGATGTATCGGTATGGGAATTGTTCTGGTGGTCGATGACGGGTTCAAAAGCGGTATTGCTGCCAAACGGAGGAGAAAAGAACCCTGACGTCATTTTAGATACGATTGCGCAGAAAGATATCACCGTTATGCATTTTGTACCTGCGATGCTGCACGCTTTTCTTGAATCCATGGAGCAGAAATCCTCCGGGGAATTAAAAAGAAAGCTTGAAACATTAAGATATGTATTTGCAAGCGGCGAGGCTTTGACGCCTGCGCACGTTTCCGGGTTTCACCGTTTGATCACACCGGCAGGCAAGGCTCAAATCATCAATTTATACGGACCGACCGAAGCGACGATCGATGTATCGTATTTTGAATGCGAAGAGGGAGACAAGCATGCCTCAGTTCCGATAGGCAGACCGATTTCCAACATTCAATTGTATATCGTACAGCCCGAATCAGAACATCTTCAGCCGCTTGGTGTGGCAGGAGAGCTGTGTATCGCCGGAGACGGGCTCGCGCGGGGATATTTGAACCGTCCGGAGCTGACAGCAGAGAAGTTTGCAGATCACCCGCTTGAAGCAGGAAAGCGGATGTACCGGACAGGAGACTTAGCAAGATGGCTGCCCGACGGCAATATTGAGTATTTGGGGAGAATTGACCATCAGGTGAAAATCCGGGGCTACAGAATTGAACTCGGCGAGATTGAAACAGCTTTATTGCAACTGGAATCTGTCAAAGAAGCGATCGTCATCGCGATTGAAGAAGAGCGCTCCAAGCAGCTGTGCGCCTACTTGACAGGGGACGAAGCATTCAATACGGCGCAGCTGAAGCGGCATTTGCTGAACAAACTGCCCGCGTATATGATTCCGGCCTATTTTGTACAAGTAGAGAAGATGCCGATAACGGCTAACGGCAAAATTGACCGAAAAGCTTTGCCGGCTCCTGAAGAAAATAGAGTGACCGGAACTGAATACGCAGCACCGGGAACGCTGATTGAAAAGCAGCTGGCCGATATATGGAAAGATATTTTAGCGCTTCCTGAACCGGGGATTAAAGATGACTTCTTTGACGCCGGCGGCCATTCACTCAAAGTATTGCAGCTCATTCATCAAATTAACGCCAGTATGGGAATCAACATGCATTATCAAGCCGTATACGATTTTCCTACCATCGAAACAATGGCACGCGCCATTCAAGCGGCAGTTTTTGAATCCAAGACGGATAACGTATTCGTCAAGCTGAATCAGGAAGGTTCAATCCCTGTGTTCTGTTTCCCGCCTTTAATCGGGTACGGGCTGGTTTATAATGAAATGGCGAAAAGGCTTGATGGCGAATGCACCGTCTATGCCGCTGATTTCTTAGAAGAGCCGGCTCATGAGAAGGAGATCGTTGCCCGGTATGCAGAAAGCATGATAAACATTCAGGAACAAGGACCTTTTGTTTTGCTTGGATACTCTGCAGGATCAAATTTGGCGTTTGAGGTTGCCAAAGCTTTGGAGAATCGGGGACGCACCGTATCTGATGTGCTGATGCTGGATTCTAAAATCACCGATTCGGTAACGCATTTATCGGAAACGGAAATTGAAGAGATCGTCCGTTTGAATATAGATATCATTCCGGACTATTACAGAGAAATATTAACCATACCTTCGATTAAGGATAAAATCAGAAGCTATCTCACGTATCACAATGAACTGATCAATTCCGGCAACGTTAATGCCAATATCCATCATTTATTATGCGGCGATTTGACCGATAGAGGCTGGGCGCAATCCGCTGCACAGCATTACCTTGAATACAAATTAAAAGGAGACCATGTGACGATCTTTGAACCTCACAATATCGAAGAAAATACGGATGCCATTCGATCTATTATCAAAAGGATTGAAGAACGGCACCAGCACGGGCTTGTTCTTGAAGAACAACTGTTATTGGGATCGTTTGCGGGAGACACAAAGTTTGACAAAATGTAAATGATCCAGTGCAAAATGCCGCTGACTGCAATCGGCGGCATTTTTTATAAAAGAGGGTCAGATATTTGCAACGTTTTCACTCTAAAAATCATTCATTTTACGCATTCTTCATGACCTATTGTTGTCATATTTTTCAAAAACCAAATATGTGGAAACAGGAGGATGTTAAGCTGATGAAAAAGTGCAGCGTATGTTTATTGATTCTTGCTTTATTATTGAGCTGTTTACCTGGGGAATATGCGAATGCGGTAAGCGCTCCAATTGCAAAACATGCAGGGAATTCAAACCCGCTTATCGACCATCATTTGGGAGCAGATCCGTTTGCGCTGACCTATAACGGAAGAGTCTATATTTATATGTCAAGTGATGACTATGAATATAATAGCAACGGAACGATTAAAGATAATTCATTTGCCAATTTAAATAAAGTATTCGTCATTTCTTCAGCGGATATGGTGAACTGGACAGACCACGGAGCCATTCCAGTAGCAGGTGCTAATGGAGCTAATGGCGGCCGTGGGATAGCAAAATGGGCAGGGGCGTCATGGGCACCATCAATCGCAGTTAAAAAAATCAATGGCAAGGATAAATTCTTCCTTTATTTCGCAAACAGCGGCGGAGGCATCGGTGTTCTCACCGCAGACAGCCCGACCGCCCCATGGACAGATCCGATCGGAAAAGCGCTGGTAACGCCAAGTACACCAGGAATGTCCAGTGTTGTATGGCTTTTTGATCCGGCAGTGTTCGTAGATGATGACGGTACTGGTTACCTATATGCCGGCGGAGGCGTTCCAGGCGGTTCAAATCCCACACAGGGGCAATGGGCCAATCCTAAAACAGCAAGAGTCATGAAATTAGGGCCTGATATGACCAGTGTTGTCGGAAGTGCATCTACGATTGATGCGCCTTTTATGTTTGAAGATTCGGGAATGCATAAGCACAACGGAACATATTACTATTCCTATTGCCTCAATTTCGGGGGCGCGCACCCGGCCGATAAACCTCCAGGTGAGATCGGCTACATGACCGGCTCAAGTCCCATGGGTCCCTTTACGTATAGAGGGCACTTTCTGAAAAATCCGGGAGCATTTTTCGGAGGCGGCGGAAACAACCACCATGCTGTTTTCAATTTTAAAAACGAGTGGTATGTGGTGTATCATACTCAAACTGTCAGCTCCGCTCTGTTCGGAGCCGGGAAAGGATACCGTTCGCCCCATATTAATAAGCTGGTGCATAATCCAGACGGATCCATTCAAGAGGTAGCGGCAAATTATACAGGTGTAACACAGCTTTCTAATTTGAATCCATATAACCGGGTAGAAGCTGAAACGTTTGCCTGGAATGGACGGATTTTGACCGAGAATTCCTCTGCACCCGGCGGGCCGGTAAATAATCAACATATAACAAACATTCATAACGGAGACTGGATTGCTGTAGGGAATGCAGACTTCGGGTCAGGCGGTGCCAGGGCGTTCAAAGCAAATGTAGCATCCGCTGCAGGCGGAAGAATAGAAGTGCGGCTTGACAGTGTAAACGGAAAGCTTGCAGGAACACTGAATGTCCCTTCCACAGGCGGAACGCAAAATTGGAGAGAAATAGAAACTGCGGTAAGCGGCGTAACCGGTGTACACAACGTATTCTTTGTATTTACCGGAACAGGTACAGGAAACTTGTTTAATTTTGATTACTGGCAGTTTACGCAAAGATAACACCAGTTATGGCACCGCTTGTTTTCGAAATAAAAGCAGACAGAACACATTTTTCTAATACGGCAAAAGATAAAAGATATATGAAGGAGAGGAAAAAATGATGTCGGGCGTAAAAAAACCAATTTGTCTATTATTGGCATGTTTCACTATGCTGTCAGTACTGTTAATGGGCCCAGGCGCTGCTGAGGTCTTAGCGGCAAGTGATGTAACAATTAATGTATCTGCAGAAAAACAAGTAATTCGCGGTTTCGGAGGAATGAACCACCCTGCTTGGGTTGGAGATTTGACAGCTGCTCAAAGAGAAACTGCATTTGGCAATGGACAGAATCAGTTAGGCTTTTCGATCTTAAGAATTCATGTGGATGAAAATAGAAATAATTGGTACAAAGAGGTAGAGACTGCAAAGAGTGCGATCAAACATGGAGCAATCGTTTTTGCTTCCCCTTGGAATCCGCCAAATGATATGGTTGAGACTTTCAATCATAATGGTGACACTTCAGCTAAGCGGCTGAGATACGATAAGTACGCCGCATACGCGCAGCATCTTAACGATTTTGTTACCTTCATGAAGAATAATGGTGTGAATCTTTATGCGATTTCTATGCAAAACGAGCCTGATTACGCACACGAATGGACATGGTGGACGCCGCAAGAAATACTTCGATTCATGAGAGAAAATGCCAGTTCCATTAATGCCCGCGTGATTGCGCCAGAATCATTTCAATACTTGAAAAATATATCGGACCCCATTTTGAACGATCCGCAGGCGCTTAGGAATATGGATATTCTCGGAACCCACCTGTATGGTACGCAGGTCAGTCAGTTTCCTTATCCTCTTTTCAAACAAAAAGGAGCGGGGAAGGACCTTTGGATGACGGAAGTATACTATCCGAACAGTGATAACAACTCGGCGGATCGATGGCCCGAGGCCTTGGATGTTTCACAGCATATTCACAATTCGATGACAGAAGGGGATTTTCAAGCTTATGTTTGGTGGTACATCCGAAGATCATACGGTCCTATGAAAGAAGATGGCACGATCAGCAAACGAGGCTACAATATGGCTCATTTCTCAAAGTTTGTGCGCCCCGGCTATGTAAGGATTGATGCAACGAAAAACCCTAATCCGAATGTTTACGTGTCAGCCTATAAAGGTGACAACAAAGTCGTGATTGTGGCCATTAACAAAACCAATACAGGGGTCAACCAAAACTTTGTATTGCAGAACGGATCTGCTTCACAAGTGTCCAGATGGGTCACGAGCAGCAGCAGCAATCTTCAACCCGGAACAGACCTCAATGTAACCGACAATCATTTCTGGGCTCATCTTCCAGCTCAAAGCGTGACAACATTTGTTGTAAAGCGTTAAAGACAACATCATAGCAATAAGCCAATTTTCTCACACAAAAAAGAAAATTGGCTTATTTTCTGTGGTACAAGAGAAGTATTGATTTTTTAACTATGCACGGACATTGGGTATAATAAAGACAATGACTTCAAGGAGTGATCAATGTATGTCGCAGACTCAAAGCAAAGTATTAATAATAGATGACGAAAGAGAAATTTTGGAACTGATCAAAACCGTATTAATAAGAGAAGGCATTGATCGCGTGATTACAGCTTCTACTGCCCGTGATGGATTGGCTCAATTTCATCAAGAAAATCCAGATCTGGTTATATTGGATATCATGCTCCCAGACGGTGAAGGCTATGATATCTGTAAGCAAATAAGAGATATTTCACATGTTCCGATTATTTTTTTGTCTGCAAAAGGAGAGGAAACGGACAAAATTGTAGGACTTGCCATCGGTGGGGACGACTACATTACAAAACCCTTCAGCCCTAAGGAAGTCGCATATCGGGTCAAAGCACAGCTAAGAAGATCTTCTTACTTACAGCCATCTCAAACCGACACCCTGATAAAAGCAGGGCCCTTTGAATTACATCAGCAGCAAGCCGAGCTCACCAAAAACGGAGCGGCTATTGAGTTAACACCTAAAGAACTCATGCTCATGACATATTTTTTGCAGCATCCCAATCGGGTGATCAGTAAAGAAACACTTTATCAAGCTGTATGGGGAGAAGATTTCTTCGGTTCTGACAATACGGTGATGGTTCATATACGCAGACTCCGGGAGAAAATAGAAACCATCCCATCCACACCAGACTTTCTCGTCACTGTAAAAGGGTTAGGCTACAAATTTGTTGTAAAGGATGCTTAAGTATGAATTGGCGATTAACAGGCAGGTACATGGTATCTGTCATCATAGTAACCATCATTACTGTTTTCATTAATTTATTTGTTTTCATGATTTGGCTCATTTTTCAAGCGAACAGTCAACATGAGGAAGAAAATACGCCAGAATCCTTCACAAGATCATTTCAGCAATATGTCACATTTTCCAATAATGGAATTTCAGTAAACAAAGAGGGCCAACAAGCCTTAAAAGAACAGAATGCTTGGATTCAGATATTGGATGAAAACGGACAAGATGTGTATCATGCTAGAGCACCTAAAGGCCTGAAGGAAAAATATACGCCTTTAGAAATAGTGAATTTACATAAATATAAGGATAAGAAATTATTATCAACCATTTACGCCAGCGGAAAAAAAGTGAACGGCAAGGAGTACAGTTACTTTATAGGGTTTAAAAATCCCTCTCTCGCAAAGTATATCCTCTCATATGACACCAAGGAATTAGTGACGAAGTTCAATGCAGGGACCATCATTTTATTATCAATAGATGCAATGATCGCGTTATTGATCGGATATCTATTCAGCCGGCAGCTCACAAAACCGCTAGGCAGTGTCATTCAAGGAATCCAAAGATTAGCTAATGGAGATTACACGATCAAATTGACATCCAAAGGAATTTATAAAGATGTGTTCTATAATGTCAATCACTTAGCGGAACAACTATCGTCAAGCAAAAAAGAAAAAGATAAATTAGAGCAAATGCGTGAAGAATGGATCAGTCATATTTCTCATGACATTAAAACACCATTAGCCTCTATACAAGGCTATGCAGAAATCATCAAAGATCCAAATTACCATCTTTCAGTCGATCAGATCAGAGATTACGCCCAAATCATTGAGAATAAATCCCTCTATATGAAAGAAGTTGTGGAAGATTTAAATTTAACGACAAGGCTGAAAAACAACGATGTGATGTTAAATAAAGAGCAGGTAAACCTTGTTTTGCTGCTGCGGGAAACATTAATTGATATTTTAAACGATTCCAGATATGCGGATAAGACTATTGAGCTTCAAACCAGCCTGGAAAAGCTGATTCTGAACCTTGATGTAATATTGATCAGAAGAGCGGTCACGAATCTCATTTTAAATGCTCTCGTTCACAATGATCCTGATGTGAAGATCGTTGTACAGCTTGAACAAAAAGAACGAACCCATGTGACAATTAAGGACAACGGCAAAGGGATAGAAGAGGAGGAGCTGGAGAAAGTGTTTGACCGCTATTACAGAGGGACAAATACAGGAACAGCGCATGCAGGCTCTGGTCTAGGGATGGCCATAGCAAAGGATATTATCCAAAAGCACGGCGGGGACATCACCATTCACAGCACCGCGGGGAAAGGGACAACGATAGATATCCAATTATCCTAATGGCCACACAAAAAAAACGGTTCTGCTCATCAATAACAGAACCGTTTTTTTACTTATTGTTCCGAAAACACTTTGATTCCTTTGACAATGTTCCAGATGAAAAAATAGATCGCCAAAATAAATGTAACGGCATATGTCGCAAGCAGGAAAGGCCCAGCATGACTGATGTCTTTCATACCAAGTAAACCTGAACCGATGATGCCAATTCCGAAAATTAAATAAGGTATCAAATGCGTCCACAAAGATTTTTTCGCATGATATTTCACATCGTCCTGACCTAAGAAATAGACGATAATCGGAAACAAAAACGGCGCAAAAAATATACTGAAGTAACATAATGAAGACAAAATTTTATTTTCTCTCAAAACTTTTCACCTCTATCATTTATTGAAGGGGAATTCCTTTGACTGAATCCCTTACTGAAGTACAAACCTATTGTACAATCTCAACCTTAACCTGTATTAATCCGAACCTTACATCAACCTTAAATTAACAAGCACCGCTTAAATAATCAGAGGAAGGAGACCCAGGCTTAAAAGAACCCAATATGAATTTCATTTTCTAGTTTACATAATATATATTCTAGGAAGTTGCACAAAAGAATAAAATCTGTGTCTCAACACTTAAGTATACTTTAGTTATTGAGACAGAAAAGAAATTTATAACAAAATAAGCGGTCTGTTGCGTTTGCGGTCATTTTGTTAACCTGTTGTAGATACAGCTGAATCAAACCTGACACTGCAAACGGTACAAAAGCAATTTTCAAATTATCAAAAGCAAACCATTGCTGTTTTCTGCATTTTATTATCCAATGAAAACGAGCACAAATGAAAAATTCATGTCTGATAATACTCTGCCGCACCTTCCCTGCTCGTTTCCGCCGATTTTCTCGCATCGGCTTCCCACATAGTCCATAAAGCGCCTGATACGCCCCCATCGTTGTTGCTCTCATGTCTTGCGGAACAGTTTCAATCGACATTCCAAGCAGCAATGGAAAAATAAAGCCAATTGAAAGCCTATGCAAACTTGAACGAAATAAAGCGCCATTGGGCTGCTTGAGTACATCACAATAACAAAAGCGCTTTCAGTCAATATGAATATTCCCGCACCCATATGATGAGAAAAAGCCGCCTGATGAACAGACGGCTTTGCAGCTTGTTATTTGCTTCAGGGAGCGTGAGTGATCCGATAATGCACAGTTAAAAACTTCAGGCCGAACAGCCACATATGATGAACGGCCTTTAGTGTTGTTTCGTTTTGGGCCGCAATAAGAAATGTCTCTGCCAGCGGAAGATGACATGCCCACCATTTCGTTTGAAGATAAATTCCTTCATCACCCGCTCCGCTTTTTCGGCGTCTGCTCGTCAAAACAAGATTCTGCTTATGCGCATAAGGCTTTAAAATGCCCGTCATTTGGCTGTACGGCAGCGGGAGAGAAATATTTATGTATCCCTCCCCATTTGACCTGTACACTGAATACAGTGCAGTAAAGACGGTTTCCTGCCTTTCATTAGTTCTGATCCACGCACGGACATGCTTTCGTCCGTCTCTGTCAGAGTCAACACCTTTCATATCGCTGTGCATGATATACCAATCCGGATTCATTGACAGATGGATCTGCCCCGCTCTTCTGCTGAACGGCTCGTACATGCGCGCAAACGGACGAAACCATCTGCTCCACGTCACTTTCGCCTTGATGTCATAATCAATTGTCTTTTCATAAAAGGAAATAACGGCCGGCGACAGTTTTTCGGCAGAAAAGTCTTCAGAATGCAGCTCTCTCATCTGATCTAGAAGGCCGGTATAATGTATGTCATTTGCTGCATGAATATCATTCAAAAAATTTTTGCCTATCGTCCTCTTTCCGTAAATACGGCTGAACGTTCGTTCACTGCCTTCATCGAACGGTCTTGGGTTTTCTATTCTCCAGCCGGCCAAAGCCGGCAGAATAACGCCGAATGCATTGACGGCCCCGTGAATCCAAATCATCTGGCTGATCGTAAACGTTGCCTCCCCGCGGAAGACACCGAACGAATATATTAAAGAAAAAGCAATTGTTATCATTAACACAGCTGAAGAGCCCCTGATTAAGATACTGCCTGTTTTCGTAACAAACGGCGCCTTAAAGACGAGATACGCATTAACATACAGACCCGCCAGATACAGAGCGACGGCAATCACATCAAGTGTCTTTGAAAATGTAATCCCCATGGCAATAAGAATCGGCGAAATCAAAATGATGACCGTGCTCCACCTGTAAAGGACGCGGTTCTCCCGGATGATCCTTCCGAGCAAACCATTGAAGATCGGAATAAGAAATGCGGAATAGTGAAAGTGCACAGCCGTCAGCAGCACGATAAGCGGACTGAAATCCATGACGGGAATCTGAAGAACGTATGCGAAAAACCAGACTCCGCCGCCGGCTAAATAAACAAAGCCTGCCATAACTGACATCTCTTCTGTTCTATGAATATTTGTTTTCACCAGCCGCAGTACAGCATACAGCGCCAAACCAAGCGTATAAATGAACCACACAACGGCAAAAAAGCTGAAGTCTGTGATCAGCGCAAGCGCCGCACTTAAAGCGGCAATAGGATAACTCCGTAATAACACGTTCTCTAAAGTTTTTGAAGACCGAAAAGCAAAAGGGAATACAGCAGGAACGAAAAGAAGGACGGATAATAAAACAAACGTCTCAGCAGCTGATAGATGCGGAGCTTCAGCCGCCGCAAATCCCAAAAAGCAAACCGCACTTACAATAAGATGACGTTTCAGCATATTTCTCCCTCTGTTTCCCGAAAAGTCCCCCGGTAAAAGAAAAGTGTGCCGAGTATCCGGTTTTTCACATGTACCTTTATGCTGAAGCAATTCATCTCCTCATCATAAGCCTCATAAACGGTTGAACTGCCGCACAGCCATGCCGGCAGCAGGATTTTCTTTCCGCCTATCAGGAGCCACTGCTTTCCGGATGTAATGACAAGCCCTCCGGCTGAAGACGCTTCTAAATGCAGTTCAGACAGAAGGATGTGAGGCTTGCCGAAGTAATCAAGAATTCTATTTTCCCGCTCGTCATATTCCATGACTGCATCAAAATAACGCGTTTTTCCTTTAAAGAAAAAGGTACGGTTCCATTCCACGCCATTTAGCCTGTTTTTGTTTTCGATGGTAAAAGGGATATCTTTGCCCCTCTCTGAGAAAAAACATCTGAAAAAAACGCCGGTCTTTAAAAGCATTCTGACAAACAAAGATCCTCCCTTAATTTCTGACATAACTCCTTCTCCGCAAAATGTGCTTGATCCGCCAAGCCTGTACCTTTTCTGCAGCATTGGATGCAGTGATTGATAATGAATAATTGCTTTTTCATACATTGAATCCGTCATTTCGCTTCTCTCTCTTTCGTTTTGTATGTCCGGCGCTCGGCAGCTTAAGCTCAAGAATCAAACCAGCTATCGTAAGTATTCCTAACGGGATCGCGAATCCGCCGCCGGAATATAGCATTGCCGATATACAAAAGAAGACTGACTGCCCGGCGTGAATCAGCCGCTTTCTCCGCATGGGAAGCAGCCATAATACCCCTAACCCTGTCTCCAGCGCGCCCCTCACTATCTCTGCATCGGCAAAGCAATCATAAAAGCCTTGAAAAAACCAATACAGACTGAATATCAGACACATCAAGACATAGACAAATCCAAAACGGATGGATATCTTAGGATGTCTGTTTTGTTCTATCCAAAGCCGTAACGCATCAAAGCTCCATGCGGTAGCCCAGCCCAGCAGAGGACGAAATAAAAACCGGTCTATCAATCTTCCCGGCAGACCGCGGGCCGTTTCATATTAATATTGAGTCAAAAATGTATGTTTCCGTTATCCCGCTCTATATACTTCCAATAGCCTCTGCCCTCTTTTATCAGAGACAGCGGGTGATCAGAGGCAAATGCAAGCGCTGAGACCCTTTCTGACGATTGAGGCCTTTTGTCACCCATTGATTTGCCTGTGCCGGATACCTTCAGCCCAAAACCGATCCGTGTTTCATATAGGAATCTTTATCTTTGCGGTTCACCTGGCAACCTATGAAGATATGTAATGTCAGAAAAGCGCAGGTCCCATTCCTTATGAAGAAGCGGGTTTTGCGTATATTCCCAAAGCGTTTCTATATCAGATGCAATATTGATTTCGACATATATCGGCTTCTGTTTCATGCCCCCTCCTCTTCCCTTCTTTTGTAAACAATTCCTATATTATCATAGGAACAGATAAAGCGGCAGAACAAAAAGGCCATCCCGTTTCCAGCAGGAGAGCCTCTGTGACTTTGTTGACTTATATATAAGTGATTTTGTCTTTTTATCTTCAGTTAAACATAGCAAATCCGACAGAGAAATTGGTGAAAATCAGCCCCATTTTGGGTTGCCAATGTGAGATCCTTCTTTACACGAAAACCCTTACAGATACAAGATGAAAATACAATAAATTCAAAAAAGTCTGTTTACAAGAACAGTTTTTCACATAAAAAACTCCTCACATTTTTCTGTGAGGGGTTTTGAAAAATATATGCAAATTTCCTTAGTTAGCAGTCTTGCGTTCAGGGCTTGTACCTTCTTCTTCCGCCCATGTTTCAATATGCTTCAGCTCTGGGGCATTCTCAGCTTTGAACACGGGATCAAGACCTTTTTTGCGCTGAGCGGCATAATCCTTATAGATCTTGTAGGCTACATTACTCAGCAGCAAGATTGCCACTAAGTTAATGAGAGCCAAGAGTCCCATAAACAAGTTTGCCATATCCCAGACAATCTGGAAGTCAGCCAAACATCCGTATACCACCATCACGATGACGAATACGCGGTAAATGTTAAGCCATGTTTTGCTTGTTTTAATAAATTCAATGTTCGTTTCACCATAGTAATAGTTGCCGACGACTGAGCTGAATGCGAATAAAAACATCGCAATCGCAATAAATGTCGGCGCCCAGCCGCCAAGATGGTGCTGCAGTGCGGCTTGTGTCACTTGGATGCCGTCGCCTTTAGGCGTAACGCTGTACAATAAAATGATAAAAGCAGTCGATGTACAAACGATAAAAGTATCAAAAAACACGCCGAGCGTCTGGATGAATCCCTGTTTAGCCGGGTGCGACACGTGTGCAGTTGCTGCGGCATTCGGCGCGCTCCCCATACCCGCTTCGTTTGAAAACAGGCCGCGCTGCGCTCCGATAATAATGATACTCCCTAAGCTTCCGCCGACGATCTGCTCAAGACCGAACGCATTTTTCACAATCGTAACCAGCAGCTCAGGTACCGCCGTAATATTCACAATAACGACATACAGCGCGATCAGAATATACATACCCGCCATGACGGGAACGATTAATTGTGAAACGGATACAACACGTTTCAGACCGCCGAATATGATGAAAGCCGTTAATACAGCTAAAATGATTGCGATAACTGTTTTATTCACATGGAATGCTTCGTCAAACGCGACGGAAATCGTATTTGACTGTACGGCATTAAATATAAGCCCGAAAGAAACGGTAATCAATACGGCGAATAAAATACCGAGCCAGCGGGCGCCGAGGCCCTTTGCCATGTAATATGCCGGTCCGCCGCGGAAATCTTCGCCTGAACGCACTTTATAAAGCTGCGCCAACGTACTTTCCACAAAGCTGGAAGCCATACCGACAATCGCTACGATCCACATCCAAAATACTGCGCCGGGACCGCCTGTTGCAATCGCCAGCGCGACACCGGTCAAGTTTCCGGTTCCGACACGGGAAGCGGCCGAGATAAAGAATGCCTGCATTGAAGACACTCCTTTATTTCCTTGCGGCTTCTCCCCGACGATTCTGAACATTTCAATAAAGTATCGGAATTGAATAAAGCGAAAACGGAACGTAAAAAACAATCCGATTCCTACTAAAATATAAACAAGATACTTCCAAATAAAATCATTTGGAACATTTATGATTTCACTGATGAAAGCCTCCATGTTTAACCTCCCTTTTACATATCTTTTACTGTCATTTTGCTGCATATGTTAGATTTTTTAACACAACGAGTATTATTATATCACACAAACAGGTGTTGAGAAGTTTTTTTAAGAAAATGTTTTGGTTTCTCCATTACGCTTTCCTTATTGGTATGCTCTTTTTTTATCCCTCAGACTGAAAAATGTTGTCACGTCAGAAGGCTTGCGTGCATATGATAACAAATAGCCTTTAAGAAAAAAGAGATGAAAAGACGGACGGAATGGTATATACTTAACCAGGATAATAATTTTTTAAATTTAATAAATGTGTTTACTTTTAATTTAAATTAGGGTATTATAATAAAAATATTCAGACTTATGAAGGGGGGAGAACATTTGAAAAAAATCTTGTTTCTAAAAGCATCTATTTTATTTTTAGCGATTGCAAGCTTTCATTTGCTCTCCATTCCCCATGCGTTTGACACTGCTCATCATTTTAAAGCGGTAGCCGATCAGCAGGAAATGCACGAAATGAAGGCCGGCCAAAACGTTGATGACAAAAAATCGCTGACGGGCTCATTTATTTTGACGGCGCTTTTTGCCGCTTCTGTCTCACTGATGGTGATATCAGACAGAAAACGCCCCGCTTCCCGGAGAAGACAGCGAAAGAAAAGCTTTTTAATCGCTAAATTTTATCAGTCCTCGTATTTCGATAAGCTTCATGTTCAACATCGCCTGTCTATGTAACATAAAATGAGGAGGTCGTTAAACATGTTGTTTATCTTACGAATGGTGATTTTAGGCTTATTTTCATTCACTGCATTGAACTTATTTGTATGGCAGGGAATTGAAGTCGTTCACGCTATCACTGACTTATTCGGCAGCCACGAAAGCTAAAAAGCAAAACCTCCGCTCAGGACCAATTGAGCGGAGGTTTTTTTATTTTATTTTTACTCTTAAACATCAGACGCGGGTATGCGCCATACATCTGTTACCGGCCCTGTCTCATCTTCATCTGTAAAGAAGGAGCCGTTGCTGTACCGGTCATTAGCCCGCAAGGATTTCACGGTGGTTTCAATTCTCTCGCCTTTTTCTGTTTCTGCAGCAATCGTGTCGGCTAAAGCGCAAGCGAATACTCCGACAACACGATGCGGGTTCTTTTTAAGCTCACGCAGCATGATGACGCCGCGCTTTGCTCTGGATGTTTTTTCGAATTCAGAGAGATTCATCCGTTTGATGGCTCCCCGCTGTGTGACGAGGACAAGCGAATCTGTTTCATGCAGGATTTGTCCTGATACGACGGTATCACCGTCTTTTAAATTAATGCCCTTCACGCCGGCCGCACGGGCTCCGACTACATTCACTTCATCTTCACCGAACCATAAGCCGTACCCGAGGTGGGTGGCGATAAACAGCTGACAGCCGCCGTCTGTGACATGAACATCAACCAGCTCATCGTCCCCTTTAAGGTTAAGAGCAACAAGCGCTTTCGAGTAGCGCTGCGCTTTGTAATGCGTCATTTCAGTTCTTTTCACCATACCGTTTTTCGTCATAAACAATAAATATGAAGCTGGATTAAATTCTTTTACCGATATAGCTTTCACGATCGTTTCATCACGGTCAATCGTGGTGATGTTCGTTACGTGCTGCCCCATGTCTTTCCACCTGATATCCGGAAGCTGGTGAACCGGACAATATATATAGCTTCCCTTATTGGTAAAGAGCAGGAGAACATCCGTTGTATTCATTTCAAATTGGTGAATCAGCCTGTCCGTGTCCTTCATCCCGAAATCCTGGCCGTTGGAAGCGGCAAATGACCGCTGGCTTGTTCGTTTTACATAGCCATCTTTCGTGACTGTCACATATACGTCCTCAGAGGCAACCATGACTTCCAGATTGATTTTAATTTCCTCAATCTTCTCTTCAATGACCGAACGTCTGCTGTCAGCATAGGTCTTTTTCAATTTTTTCAGGCTGCTGGTAATGACTTTTAACAGCTTTTTATCATGACTTAAAATGGCTTCGAGCTCCTGAATTTTCTTGCTGAGCTCTTCCGCTTCCTCTTTTAACGCCGTAATATCCGTGTTTGTCAGACGATACAGCTGCAAGGATACGATCGCTTCCGCCTGAGGCTCCGTGAATGAGAATTTAGAAATTAAATTTTGTTTTGCATCCTTTTTATCGCTGCTTGCCCGGATAACGGCAATGACCTCATCTAACACAGACAGTGCCTTCATCAGTCCCTCAACGATATGATGCCGCTCTTTTGCTTTTTGCAATTCAAAGACGGAGCGGTTTGTCACAACTTCCTTCTGGTGGGAAATATACGCATCCAGAATGGCCGTAAGACTCATCAGCATCGGCCGGCGGTTATGTATGGCGACCATATTAAAGTTATACGTTGTCTGCAGATCCGTGTTTTTATATAAGAAATTCAAGATGCCCTTTGCGTCGGCTTCTTTCTTTAATTCAACGACCACCCGAAGTCCCGTGCGGTCCGTTTCATCCCGGACTTCAGAAATGCCTTCGACTTTTTTATCAATGCGGTATTCGTCCATTTTCTTTACAAGATTGGCTTTGTTTACTTCAAACGGGATTTCTGTAATGACGATCTGCTCCCGTCCGCCTCTTACAGCTTCCACTTCAGCCTTTCCGCGGATGATAATTTTGCCTTTACCGGTTTCATAGGCCTTCCGAATACCGTCGACACCTTGAATAATGCCTCCTGTCGGAAAGTCAGGCCCTTTAATCACCTGCATCAAGTCATCGACGGTGCAATCGGGCGATTCAATCCGCTTAATGACGGCATCAATGACCTCACCCAGATGATGAGGAGGAATATCAGTCGCATAGCCCGCCGAAATCCCGGTTGATCCGTTGACCAACAAGTTAGGAAACATGGCAGGCAAAACAACCGGCTCTTTACTTGTGTCATCAAAGTTCGGAACGAATTCAACCGTGTTTTTATCAATGTCCCGCAAAAGCTCTGATGCGATAGAAGATAATCTCGCTTCCGTATAACGCATGGCAGCCGGCGGATCACCGTCAATGCTGCCGTTATTGCCGTGCATTTCAATCAGCACATTCCGCACTTTCCAATCTTGGCTCATCCGCACCATCGCTTCATAAACGGAGCTGTCTCCGTGCGGATGATAATTACCGATAACGTTTCCGACCGTTTTCGCCGCTTTCCGGAAATTTTTATCGAATGTATTTCCGTCTGCGTGCATGGCGTATAAAATTCTTCGCTGCACCGGCTTTAAACCGTCACGTGCATCAGGCAGCGCCCTGTCTTGGATAATGTATTTACTGTAGCGTCCGAAACGGTCGCCGATTACTTCTTCTAACGGTAAATCATGAAATAATTCTGGCTGTGCCACTATTAAACCTCCTCAGCGACCGACAAGTTTTCATTTTCTAAAATATTGCTTTCCTCGTCTAATCCGAAGGCAACATTCTTTTCAATCCATTTTCTTCTCGGTTCTACTTTGTCTCCCATTAATGTCGTTACGCGGCGCTCTACGCGTGCCGCATCGTCAATCTTTACTCTGACGAGCGTTCGCGATTCAGGATTCATCGTCGTTTCCCAGAGCTGGTCTGCGTTCATTTCTCCCAGACCTTTATAGCGCTGAATGGTGTAGCCTTTGCCGACTTTCTTTAAAACGCCGTCCATTTCTTCATCGGACCAAGCATATTCAATAATCTCTTTCTTGCCGCTCCCTTTGCTCACTTTATAAAGAGGCGGAAGCGCGATGAAGACTTTTCCTTGCTCAATTAAAGGTTTCATATAGCGGTAGAAAAACGTTAGCAGCAAGACTTGAATGTGCGCGCCGTCGGTATCCGCGTCCGTCATGATGATGATCTTGTCATAATTAATGTCCTCTATCTCAAAATCTGCGCCGACTCCGCCGCCGATCGCATGAATAATCGTATTGATTTCTTCATTTTTGAAGATGTCAGCAAGCTTTGCTTTCTCTGTGTTGATGACCTTTCCGCGAAGAGGCAGGACGGCTTGGAATTTCCGGTCTCTTCCCTGCTTTGCAGAACCTCCTGCAGAGTCTCCCTCCACGAGATACAATTCATTCTTCGCCGGATTTCTGGAACCGGCAGGTGTGAGTTTTCCGCTCAGCGTCGCTTCTGATTTTTTGCGTTTTTTGCCGCTTCTCGCTTCTTCTCTCGCTTTACGGGCCGCTTCACGGGCCTGGCTTGCTTTAATTGCTTTTTTGACGAGCAGGGTCGCCGTATCGCGGTTTTCTTCCAAGAAATAAGCAAGATTCTCAGAAATGACAGCGTCTGCGGCTGATCTCGCTTCACTTGTGCCAAGCTTTCCTTTTGTCTGGCCTTCAAATTGCAGCAGTTCCTCCGGGATCCGCACGGAAATGATCGCGGACAAACCTTCCCTGATATCGGCGCCTTCGAGGTTTTTGTCTTTCTCTTTCAGAAGCGCGACCTTTCGCGCATACTCATTAAACGCTCTTGTCATTGCCGTTTTGGCTCCTGATTCGTGGGTTCCGCCGTCCTTTGTTCTGACGTTATTAACGAATGACAGCATATTTTCTGAGTATCCGTCATTAAATTGGAACGCAAAATCGACTTCAATGTCATGATGCTCGCCTTCAAAGGAAACCACTTCGCATAAAGCGTCTTTTTCTTCATTTAAATAAGCGACAAATGCTTCAATTCCGTTCTCATAATAAAATACTTCTTTCACATCGTTCCGCTCATCAATTAATTCTATTTTCAAGCCTTTTAATAAAAATGCGGATTCGCGCAGACGTTCTGACAGCGTGTCAAAATTATAAACCGTTGCGCTGAACATTGACGGATCAGGTTTAAAATGGGTAAGCGTTCCCGTTTTTTTGGTCGTTCCGATCTTTTCAAGTGAAGTCACAGGCTTGCCGCCGTTTTCAAACCGCTGTTTATAAACATGGCCGTCACGCTCAATGGTAACTGTCAGCCACTCTGATAAAGCGTTTACGACAGATGCGCCGACGCCGTGCAGACCTCCGCTTGTTTTATAGCCGCCCTGTCCGAATTTACCTCCCGCATGCAGCACGGTGAAAATAACTTCCGGTGTCGGCTTTCCGAGCTTATGCATCCCGGTCGGCATTCCGCGCCCCCTGTCCTGCACGGAGATACTGTTGTCCTTATGTATCGTTACGATAATATGATCTCCGTAGCCGGCAAGAACTTCATCGACGGAATTGTCGACGATCTCATATACCAGATGGTGCAGGCCGCGTGCGTCCGTCGAACCGATGTACATTCCCGGTCGTTTTCTGACGGCTTCCAGGCCTTCAAGCACCTGTATGGCATCTTCGTTGTAATCAAATTGCTGTTTTCTAGCCAAACGTACAAACCCCTTTCAAAAAACCTGCTCTTAATCATTCTCTTTTTTAAGTGTTTTCATGTCTTTGTTTTTCAGTATGCGCAAGCTTCGGTCCAATTCTCCTCGGACTCACAATTATAACCAATATGCTTGATTTCGCAACATATTTAAGCGAATGGCTCGTTTTTTAGGCCGCAAGACATACATTCGAACGACTTTTCATCTTTTTGGTGCCCTTTTCGGCAAATAAGAACATGAGTTCGCTTTCTATTATATAGATTTTTGCCGGCCATCGCAAACAGACTGTAAACCCCTGTATAAAGGGGTTTCTAAAAAAACTGTTCATGCTTTATTGTATCTGTTTCAACACCATACGCAAAGAGTATTCTTTCAATAAAAAAGCAAAAACCCCTGATTTGCCAAGGATTTTTGCCTTTTTTTGTTCCTATTTTATAACAGCGCGGGCGACTTTTATACATAAATCCATAACAGCCGTCCTTCCTTTGTCTGTAATCATGCGATACGCTTCTTCATTTGCAAGGCCCTGCTGCGCCCAAAAAACGGGAGCGTCTGTCTGTAAAAATTCTTCAGCGACACCCGGAAGCTGCTCAGAGCGTCTGAACACATTCACGATATCAATCGGTCCCTCCACGTCTTTTAACGAAGCGACCGCTTTCACGCCAAGCGCCTCATCAATCGTCGGATTGACGGGGATAATCTCGTACCCTTCATCCTGCATCGCTTTGGAGACCATATAAGAAGTCCGGTCGGGACGGTCTGACAGCCCGACGACTGCGATCCGTTTGCTTCGGTCAAGAATGTCTTTAATCTCTGATTTTGAAGGATTTTGCATCTTTACCATCTCCTTTTGATTTATTGTACACGACAGCTTCATCGGAATCAAAAAAAGCGGTTTGTCAGCTTAATTCTCAAAAAAACTTGTCATCAGATGGTAACAACTCGTGTTAAAATAGAGTGAAGGGACATTGAAAAGGAGAAATGTAGATGTTGATTGCTTTATTGATTATTTTGGCCTATGTATTGGGCAGCATCCCGTCAGGTTTAGTGGTAGGCAAACTTGCAAAAGGGATTGATATTAGAGAACACGGAAGCGGAAATTTAGGCGCGACAAATGCTTTTCGCACGCTTGGCGTTAAAGCGGGATCTGTCGTCGTTGCAGCCGATATTTTAAAAGGCACCTTAGCCGCGGCGCTGCCGTACTTACTGCACGTTCCCATTCATCCTCTTCTCGCAGGGGTGGCAGCAGTGATCGGCCATGTATTCCCCGTGTTCGCGAAATTCAAGGGCGGAAAAGCCGTAGCCACATCGGGAGGCGTCCTGCTGTTTTATGCTCCGCTGTTATTTGTAACGATGGTTGCAGTGTTTTTCGTATTTTTATTCCTTACGAAATTTGTTTCTCTGTCTTCAATGTTAACAGGGATTTATACGATTATTTACTGTCTGTTTGTAAAAGATCCTTATTTATTAATCGTAGTGACGCTCCTGACGGCGTTTGTTATCTACAGACACAGGGCAAACATCAAACGGATTATAAACAAAACAGAACCGAAGATCAAATGGTTTTGATGAAACTTCATTTTTGACATCAAAATGCCGTATGCGTTTATAATAGAGATAATTTCTTTATGAGAAACAAAAAGGGAGTGTTCCGGATGAACATGAAAGTAAACAAAGACGCGCTGGATTGGTATAAAGAAGAGCTTGAACTGGAAACAGGCGATCAGGTCCGTTTCTTTGTCCGTTACGGAGGGTGCAGCAATGTCCAGAAAGGCTTTTCTCTCGGTGTATCAAAAGACCAGCCGGTGAACGCCGGCATCAGTACGGAAGTTGAAGGCATTACCTTTTTTATTGAAGAAAGCGACTTATGGTACTTTGATAACCACGATTTGTCCGTCACATATTCAGATCAGTCAGAAGAGCCGGTATTTAATTACGTGTAAGAAAAAAGAACGCAGCGGATGCGTTCTTTTTTTACAGCTCAAACCTTCTGATATGATCAGTCAGACGTTCTTTTTCTAATATGCGTTTTTGGGTTTCACCGAGCAGATCAAAGTGCGGAAACTCAGTTTTATGGTGAATCCACTCGGGCTTCAGCCCGTATTCAGCTCCCCATCTGATCAGCTTATTGAGATCGCTTGAACCGGCCTTCGTCACGGTCTTAGCCTGCGGAAAGCGGTCGTCCAGCCAGTAATGCGTTAAAAAAGCGATTTTTCCTTCCGATACATCCCGCTTCCATCTTTCCAGTTCTTTGCGCGTAATTCCAAATGCCATAACTGCAGCCGCTCCTTATTTTTTTGCCTTTTCGTAAGCGGCGTGCCAATCAGGAAAGGCCTTGCGGAACTGAATCGGTTTGAAGCTCTGTTTATCAACGCATATGTGCGAGGATGTCGCTTCGATCGCAAGCTCTTGATCCGGATTATAGATATGGTAGCCGTAAACGGTTTTAAATCCGTTATATTCTTCAATCCACGTATGTACGACAGCCGTTTCTCCGTAGCGGAGCGGTTTTTTATAAGAAATGCTGATATCCACTACAGGTGACAGCACCCCTCTTTCTTCCATATCCTTGTACAGAAATCCGAGGTCTTTAATCAATGCCGTTCTGCCGACCTCCATCCAGACTAAGTAATTGGCATGATAGACGATGCCCATTTGATCTGTTTCCGCATACCGCACTTCTATTTCTTTTTTTGACACATGCAACGTTCTCTGCTCCCTTATTATCAGATAGCCCTATTTTATCACAACAAGACAGAAAGAGAAAAAACCAGGTTTCCCTGGTTTTTATTACGATTGATATCCGTTTTCTCTCGCAGCTGATTCATCCTGAATTTCATTACGGAACGATTCAATGCTTTCATTGCGTCTGGCATTCTTCTCCTGAATGCGCTGTTTTTCCTCATCTGTCGCAAATTCCATTGATTCTTTCGCTTCTTCTATATTTTCAATTGTATTCTGAACCATATCCTGCAACTTTTCAACGTTATCGGAACGGTCATCCGGATTCGGTTTTTTGTAATTGTTTTTCATAATGTCTGCTCTCCTTTGTTGATGTTATTCGCCTTTCGTCTGCATGACAATCGGATGTCCGTTTGACTTGTCATGAAACTTTTCCCCTTTGTTGCGTTTATATTTAACGGGTTTTGTCCCTAAGTGGCTCGGAGCGTATTGCGGCTGGCCGTCTTTCTTGTTTGTGCCCATGTTCATCCCTCCTTAAGAGTATATTTCGCAAAAGGAGGCGCAAACATGACTGCAAATTAAAGGTTATTTTTGTTTGAACCGCTGCTCCAGCTTTTCTTCAAGCTGATTCAAATATTCGGTATTGGTCATCAACTCACGTTTATTCTCCATAACCAACTCATGAAAAGAGCGTTTTCTCATTTTTTTCAATCTTCTCACCTCCGTGTTTTCATTCATTTTTTCCAATTTTTTAAAAGATTAGCCTTTCGCACATAAAAAAACTGAACCTCTACTTGAGATCCAGTTTTTCTTTCATTTCTTTTTTCGTCATCGTGCCTACTCGTATGTGCTGAATGGTTCCTTTTTCGTCTAATATGTATGATGTCGGATAAGAAAGCACGTTGAAATCTCCGTTAATTCCGCTTTTATCAATCAGAATTGGAAAAGTCAGCTGATAAGTCTCAGCAAATGATTTCACAGCCTGTATATTTTTTTCAGAGGATGTGAAATTAACGGCTACTACCGCAATATCAGGATATTCCTTCTGAAGCTCCTGCATATCGGGCATTTCCATTCGGCATGGCTTGCACCACGTCGCCCAGAAATTAAGAAGCACTTTTTTTCCTTTATAATCAGAAAGGGAGCTGCTTTTTCCTGCCAGTGTGTCAAGTGTAAAGTCAGGAGCCTTCATCCCTTCTTCTGTCCCTTCTTTCGGACTTGTTTGTACGGAATAAATATTCCAGCCCGCATATACCAACAACCCGATAAGCAACACTCCGCCCAGCCATTTCGCAAGCATCTCAAAGCCTCCCGCATAAAAAGAGAGAAAGCGGATTGCTTTCTCTCTTTTGTTCATTCTGCTACTGTTTCATTTTATCGCGAAGCACCATTTGTAAAATGCCGCCGTGGCGATAGTAATCAATTTCCACTTCACTGTCAAAACGGACAACAACTTCAAATGTTTTTACCGTACCGTCTTCACTGATTGCTCTGACAGTCAGCAAGTCGCGCGGACGTACAGTTTCATCAACATCCACCTCAATGACTTCCTTACCGGTTAAGCCCAGTGTATCTGCGTTTTCACCCTGTTTGAACTGGAGCGGCAGCACACCCATGAAGACGAGGTTGCTTCTGTGAATTCTTTCAAAGCTTTCTGCGATGACTGTTCTGATGCCAAGCAGGTTTGTTCCTTTTGCAGCCCAGTCACGTGAAGAGCCCATTCCGTAATCTTTGCCGGCCAGGACGACAAGACCCGTTTTATCATCTTTATACCGCATGCAGGCATCATAAATAGATGTCACGTCACCGCTAGGCCAGTGTGTTGTATATCCGCCTTCTGTGCCCGGCGCGATCTGGTTTTTAATACGGATATTGGCGAATGTTCCTCTCATCATGACTTCGTGGTTTCCGCGGCGTGAGCCGTAAGAGTTAAAGTCCCGAGGAGAAACGCCTTTTTCCTGCAGGTATTTGCCCGCCGGTGTGTCTTTTCCGATTGCTCCGGCCGGAGAAATGTGGTCAGTCGTCACGGAATCGCCGAATTTGCCGACAACGCGAAGCCCTCTTAAAGGCTCAACTTTTCCGGGCTCTACAGACATTTCTTCAAAGAACGGCGGATTTTGGATATAAGTGGAATCCTGATCCCATTTATATAGTGCTTCATCCGTCGTTTCGATTTCATTCCAGCGCTGGTTGTCATCAAATACCGTTTCATACTCTTTACGGAATAATTCAGGCGTAACAGTCTGTTTAACGAGAGAATTGATTTCATCCATTGACGGCCAGATGTCATCGAAATAAACGTTTTGTCCGTCTTTTCCAACGCCGATCGGATCAGATTTTAAGTTGATATTCACAGTGCCTGCCAATGCGTACGCGACAACAAGCGGCGGTGAAGCAAGGTAGTTTCCTTTGACAAGCGGATGGATCCGGCCTTCAAAGTTTCTGTTTCCTGACAGGACGGAAGTGATCAGCAGATCATTTTTAGCGACCGCTTCTTCAATCTCAGGAGAAAGCGGGCCGGAGTTCCCGATACATGTCGTACAGCCGTAACCGACAAGGTTAAAACCGAGCTCCTTCATGTAAGGAAGCAGGCCTGAATTGACTAAGTATCCGGTAACAACCTTAGATCCCGGCGCAAGTGATGTTTTAACGTAATTCGGCACTTTCAGTCCTAATTCAACCGCTTTTTTGGCTACCAATCCAGCACCGATTAATACATAAGGATTTGATGTATTCGTACAGCTTGTAATGGCGGCAATCGCGATAGCCCCTGTTTTCATAACTGCATCTTCGCCGCTGTTAAGTTTAAATGAGATTTCTTTGTTCTCTTCAGCCGCATCCATTCCGAATCCTTGGTTGCCTGCCGGGCTGACGAGATGTTTTTTAAACGTTTCCTGCATGACAGAGAGCGGGATTAAATCTTGCGGACGTTTCGGGCCTGAAAGGTTCGCTTCGATTTTTGACAGATCAATTTCTACAACGTCTGTAAAAATCGGCTCTTCTGCGTCAGGCGTATAGAATAAACCGTTGTTGCGGCAGTATGCTTCTACGACATCGATCTGTTCTTCTTCACGGCCGGTCAGACGCAGGTAAGAAAGTGCTTCCTCATCAACAGGGAAGAATCCGCAAGTCGCTCCGTATTCCGGCGCCATATTGGCAATAGTCGCCCGATCCGCAAGCGGAAGCTCAGCAACCCCTGGGCCGAAGAATTCAACGAATTTATTGACTACACCTTTTTCGCGCAGCACTTGAGTGACTTTCAGCGCCAAGTCAGTTGCCGTTGTTCCGTTAGGCAATTTTCCGACAAGTTTCGCGCCGATGACCTCAGGAACAGGGAAATATGAAGGCTGGCCGAGCATTCCCGCTTCCGCCTCAATACCGCCGACACCCCATCCGAGAACGCCGATTCCGTTAATCATTGTTGTATGGGAATCTGTCCCCACCAAAGTATCAGGATATGTCACAAGCTCTCCGTTTTCTTCTTTCGTATGGACGACACTTGCCAAAAACTCAAGGTTTACCTGGTGAACGATTCCTGTTGCAGGCGGAACAGCCTGATAATTGTTAAACGCTTTCTTTGCCCAGCTTAAAAATTTATAACGTTCTGCATTTCTTTCGAATTCTAAGTCCATATTAATGGCTAACGCGTCTTCCGTACCGGCTTTGTCTACTTGTACGGAGTGGTCAATGACAAGGTCAACCGGAATTTCCGGATTGATTTTATCCGGATCTCCGCCGACAGAGGCCATTGCTTTTCTTAAAGATGCCAGGTCAACTACTGCCGGAACGCCAGTAAAGTCCTGAAGGATAACACGTGACGGTTTAAACGGCACATCAATATCTTTTAATTCAGCAGTACCCCATCTTGCCAAATTTTCAACATGTTCTTTTGTAATGACGCGTCCGTCTACCTGACGCAAAACGGATTCCAAAAGAACCTTAATAGAATAAGGAAGTTTTGAAACATTGCCGACGCCTGCGTCTTCCAATGCTTTTAATGAATAGTAGTTGTATGTTTTCCCATTTGAAGAAAATGTTTTTCTTGCTTGGAAAACGTCTTGTGTTGCGACTTTTTGCTGGTTTGTCATTCCCCAAAATCCCCCTTCAAAGATCAAGATCGTTCTTTAGATGAATGTTCACATTGCATCACAATTTTCTCACAATTTCATCTTAGTATAAAATCATACATAAGTAAATATCAATGTTTTTATTAAATACAATAAGATCGTCTTATCAGTATGATTTTCGGTAAATTTTGTCCTGATTTACGCCTCATATAACGGGCTGCAAAGAGCCATATTAATGTTGAGGTGATGATCATGGTAAAACGGAAAGCCAATCATGTAATAAACGGCATGAATGACGCGAAAAGCCAAGGCAAAGGCGCGGGTTATATAGAAAATGACCAGCTTGTCCTGACGGAAGAAGAACGGCAGAACAATAAAAAAAGAAAAACAAACCAATAGCCGTCACACCTTAAAAAGGAGGCTTTAACATGACAAATAAAAACACGAGCAAAGATATGCATAAAAATGCTCCGAAGGGCCATAATCCCGGCCAGCCGGAACCGCTAAGCGGAAGCAAAAAAGTGAAAAACCGCAACCATACAAGACAAAAACATAATACAAGCCACGATATGTAAAACAGACCTTGGTGTCTGTTTTTTTATGTCATTCACCCATTCAAAGTGTCTGCATACGTTATAGCAAGGCTTTTAATATGGAGGGATGCTTCCATGAATCATTCAAAAAACGCTGAAGAATTTGATGATACCGAGGAATGGCTGCGGCAGTTTTACGAGGATCCGTATGCTTGGTATGACGAGACGCTGCCGATTGATCTATATGAAACAAGCCGTCAATATATCATTGAAGCTGACCTGACGGCGCTAAAGCCGGTGCAATCGATGACCGTCACTCTTTCGGGACTTGAATTCATGCTCTCTGTTAAAACGCTTGAACGGACGTTAAACAAACAAATGATGCTTCCTTTTTATCTGAATGACAAACATATTCTCACTGATTTCACAAACCATATTCTGACCGTCTCCATGAACAAGGAGCCAAATGAGACCCCTGCCTCTTTTTCCTTTCAATTTCCTCTGTAACATAAAAAAGCCGCTTTCATCCCTCAATGAAAGCAGCTTTTTTTGTCCGTTCATATCAGTCATATACCCTCAAAGTGAAACTCCCATGGCCAAATAGCAGAATCACTATACGATAGAATATGTTCTAGCAACCGGATTGACTGGACATCTATCATTTTTTCTATTCTTTTTTTCATGTGTTCTTCTATTCTGTCTTCGTTTACAATATGGTTAAAGTAAGGAGGAGGTGGAACAATGCTTGAAGGCTGGTTTATGTGGTTAATTTTATTTTGGGTCGTCGTGATGATCGGATTGCTGTCCATCGGCGGATTTTTTATGTTCCGAAAATTTTTAAAGCGCTTACCGAAAGAAGACGGCCGATCAGAACTGGATTGGCAGGACTATTATATTGAAAAAAGCAGACACTTATGGAATGCGGCTGACAAGGCGCTTTTGGATGAATTGGTCGCCCCCGTACCGGAGCTCTTTCGGGATGTAGCCAAAGCTAAAATCGCCGGAAAAATCGGTGAACTTTCCTTACAGGAGGAAGCTGAACAAATAAATCTGGATTTAATCATCAGGGGCTACATTCTGGCTACTCCTAAGCGGGATCATCAATTTTTAAAAAAGCATCTCCGCGAAAAACAGATTGATCTTACACCTTATCAAACCTTGCTCAAATAAAAAACCTTTCCGGCGGACGGAAAGGTTTTAATTCATCTGAATATCAGCGGTCTTCAGTTCATTGGAAAGTTTGCGGTATGACATAAACATCGCGATGCGCCACGGGACAATCATTCCGAACGCCAGAATCCAAAACATTCCGCTTAAAGCTCCGTAATCAATCGTCGTGCTCAAAATGGATTTCATAGCGATTCTGATAACCAGCAGCCCAATCAGGATAAACACAAATGCTTTTGACCGTTTTAAATAGATTTCATTATTTTTAATCTCAAATTTAGATGTTTTTATCAGAAAAATAGAGAAGATCACGCCCAGCGTAATGGCCTCCAAAAATTCTTCGCCCGTCACTCTGAAGATCGGAAAAAGAAACATAAGCGCTCCCGTACTCATAAAAATCGGCGGGAGAATTATTTTTTTAGGTGAAGCGGGCTTGTCGGAGGATTTAATCCTGACGATCATCACGCAAATTGCCATAGCCGCTGCAATAACGGATGAAATTATAA
Organism: Bacillus sp. Bwzl_19; assembly: GCF_054900515.1. Lineage (NCBI taxonomy): Bacteria > Bacillati > Bacillota > Bacilli > Caryophanales > Bacillaceae > Bacillus > Bacillus sp. Bwzl_19. The sequence goes on from NZ_JBUBKZ010000002.1 coordinate 49,622, forward strand.
TCATCATCTTTATCATTCCTTTGCTTGCACGGAGTTTGATACTATATACTATACTCCAAAAACATAAAAAAAACCAATTTGAAAAGAAAACACGTTTACGTTCCCGTCACCCTGCCTACTGCCTCCAGCACTTTAGAAGCTTCAAACGGTTTAACGATAAAGTCTTTAGCGCCTAATTCAATCGCTTCCAGAACAATCCGCTGCTGCCGCATGGCCGTGCACATGATGACATGGGCTTTCGGGTCAAAAGCTAAAATATCCTGCAGCGCCTGTATACCGTTTTTGACCGGCATGGTAATATCCATTGTCACCAGGTCGGGACGGATTTTTTGATATACCGCCAGGGCTTCCTCGCCGTCAGCCGCTTCTCCGGCCACTATGTAATTCGCCGATTCCAGAATTTCTCTGATTTTCACCCTCATGAACTTGGCGTCATCTACAACTAAAACTCGTGTCATATTCCCCTCCACATATTTAACATTAACTAGTCTTATTGTACCGAAAACGAAAGGGTATATAATAGTTCAAAAGTTATCGTTTCGTTACAGCCCCTTAAACCCTCCGAAAAGATTTGACAGAACGATCAGAATATAGCTCATCCAGTTAAAAAACAGCATAATGCCAATGACAATCATAAGAATGCCGCCGGTTCTCATGATAATCAGCTGGTGCTTACGAATCCAATTCATTCTGGTAATAAAAAATGAAAGGACAAGAAAGGGAATCGCAAATCCGAGAACATATAAAAACATATATGGTACTGCTGAAGAAGGATTTGTACCGGCCAGCGAAAAAACCGCTCCTAAAATAGGCCCGCTGCACGGCGACCAGCCGGCTGCAAACGCAAGACCGATCAGAACGGAACCGATAAACCCTTCCGGCCTGTGCTTAAAGTGAATGCGCCGCTCTTTCATCATGAATTTCGGCTGAAACACTCCGGCAGTAATCAGTCCGAAAAGGATCAGCATAATAGCCCCGAACTGGCGGATCGCTTCATGATAATGGGTAAAAAAACTGCCGATAAACGAGGTTCCGTACCCCAGTGCAATAAAAATCACGGAGAAACCGAGCAAAAAACAAAGTGTATGCACGAGTCCCCGCTTTTGCAGCATCACCTTTTCTGTTTTAACCTCGTCCATGCTGACACCAGTTATGTACGACAAAAAAGCGGGATACAGCGGCAGACAGCATGGAGAAATGAAAGACAGAAACCCGGCCCCGAATGTCAGAAAGTAATTAAAACTCACGATGACACACTCCTTTCAAGTTATGACAAAATCATTTCATTTTTTTAACACTTTCCTGAGAAGGATTACTTTTTATAGAAAAAGCTTATATAATTTAATTTGACATCAAGATATTATACTCCTTCTTATTTGAAAAACAGTATAAATGTGGATATAATAATAGAAACTCAGGTGAAAGATTTATGTATGAAAGGATATATCCCTGTGATTAGAGAGCATCTATTAAATGAAATTGAAAAAAAACGGGCAGAGCTGCTTAAAATCGTCATGTCAAACGGAATGACATCAAACATTACGATAGAACTCAGCCAGGAGCTTGACCACCTTCTCATACAATATCAAAAGGAACTGCACACCGGCAGTTGGGGTGAAACATGACGCCAAAATAAAAAACCCTCTCCGGGTTTTTTATTTTATAACCATGTATCTCTATATCATAATCTTTACGTATTATTTCGCTTGATTATTCATGGCTTTCATCATTTGATTAATTTTCTTTTGAGAAGGTTTCATTCCCATTTGCATCATCATCATGCGTAACATTTGTTCATTAATAGGCGGATTCTTTTTCAAATAGCTCATCATATATTTACGAGCAATAAAAAACCCGAGTGCAACACCTATGAGCAATGCGACAACGCCCACTAGGATGCCAACCCATAAAGTCATTTTATTTCCTCCTTCATGTTGTCTAGTTTAAAGTGTACTAAACCAAAGGCTATTATACAACATTTACATCTCTTTTTCCTCGATTTTAGACAAAATTTCTTTCTCTGACCGGATTTAACCACCCGTAGCGCCTTGTCTTAAAATCCATCGCAAGAAAACAGGGGCTGATTTTACGCAGAATCTCAAAGAAAATCGTTTCCGCCTCATAATCTCCCGAAGCCGCAATCTCAATTAAGCTGTCTTTCATCATGAAGGTGGCGCGGCCCTTTTCCCGGGGCAGTGTAAGCCGGTAAATTGAATCCAAGCGGCTGTAACTCATACGGTTTAAATGAAGCTGGAGATGCTGATGCATATGTATCACCGGAATCGGCTCTGTTATATATTGAACTTGCTTTTTTGTCATTTGATATTCTTGGGGTGTCAGATTTGTCCAATGGTAGTCTCGAAACAATTCAAACATAGCGGTTTCCCGTCCGAAGTAGTGGTTCGCAAACTCATCCTTAATCAGGTGTGTATAGTAATGACGTTCCATTTCCTCATCCCCTTTTACAGCGCTTCGTATTGCTTTCTATTATACAAAAGGAGAAAAGAAAGAATTGTCTATTACTGTTACGGCGCCACTTCTATTTTTGTCGTATAAACAGGAAAAAGAGGATGATTTGACTCATCCTCTTTTGTCTTCTTATTTGTTTAGCAGTTTTTTTACGCGGTCAGCCACGTTTTCTGCAGTAAACCCGTATTCTTTCATAATTGTTTCTCCCGGAGCTGAAGCGCCGAAACGGTCAATTGCGAGAACGTCTCCTTCAAGACCGGTAAATTTGCCCCATCCGAAGCTTGATCCCATTTCAATCGCAAGACGTTTCGTTACGTTCGGAGGAAGTACGCTGTTTTTGTACTCAGCCGATTGTTTTTCGAAGCGGTCCCAGCTCGGCATGCTGACTACAGAAACGTGAACGTTTTCTTCAGCAAGCTTCGCCTGAGCTTCAATCGCGAGTCCGACTTCAGAACCCGTCGCTAAAAGAAGTGCGTCCGGTGCATCCGTTTGTGCTTTGGAAACGATATAAGCCCCTTTTTCCACTCCGGCATACGCTTCTTCAGCCTGCTGATCAATTGTCGGCAGGTTTTGGCGTGTCAATACAAGAGCTGTCGGGTGATCCTGGCTTTGAACGGCAAGCTTCCACGCAGCTGCGGTTTCATTTCCGTCAGCAGGTCTGATCACAGAAAGGTTAGGAAGTGCGCGTAAAGAAGCAAGCTGCTCAATCGGTTCGTGAGTCGGTCCGTCTTCTCCTACGGCAATACTGTCATGCGTGAATACATAAGTGACAGGCAGCCCCATTAATGACGCCAGACGAATGGCAGGTCTTAAATAGTCAGAGAACACAAAGAATGTGCCGCCGAATACGCGAAGGCCGCCGTGAAGCGCCATTCCGTTTAAAGCAGCGCCCATCGCGAATTCACGGACCCCGAACCAGAAGTTTTTCCCGGCGTAGTCTCTGGCCGTGAAGTCTCCTGCATTTTTGATTGTCGTTTTGTTTGAACCCGCAAGGTCAGCAGATCCCCCGACAAAGAAAGGAATTTTCTTAGCGATGCCGTTCAGCACCTCACCTGAAGATGCGCGGGAAGCAAGACTGCTGCCTTTTTCATAAACAGGAACTTCCTGATCCCAGTCTTTCGGAAGCTCGCCTTTCATTCCGAGTGACAGCTGTTCAGCAAGCTCAGGATATTTTTCTTGATAAGCCGCGAACAGTTCATTCCATTCCTGTTCTTTTTTCGAGCCGGCTTCTTTTACAGCTTGGTTGAAATGCGCGTATACTTCATCCGGAACATAAAAATCTTCTTCAAATGTCCAAGCGTACGCTTCTTTCGTCAGCTTGCTCTCTTCTTGTCCTAATGGAGCGCCGTGAACGCCAGATGTACCCGCGCGGTTTGGAGAACCGAAACCGATTGTGGTCTTCACTTCAATTAAAGTCGGTTTTTTATCATTCTGGCGCGCTTTTTCAATTGCAGCCGTCAATTCAGCGATGTTATTTCCGTCCTCAACATAAAGGACTTCCCAGTTCATTGCTTCAAAACGCTGTTTTACATTTTCAGAGAAAGAACGGTCTAAATCACCGTCTAAAGAAATATCATTAGAATCGTATAATACGATCAGGCGGCCTAACTCCAGATGGCCTGCAAGAGAAGCTGCTTCGGAAGAAATGCCTTCCATCAAATCGCCGTCTCCGCAAATACTGTATGTATAATGATCAACTACGTTGAATGAATCACGGTTATATGTCTCAGCCAGATGGCGTTCTGCGATTGCCATTCCCACTGCCATCGCGATACCCTGTCCGAGAGGCCCGGTCGTTGCGTCTACTCCTGCTGTATGTCCGAACTCCGGATGTCCCGGTGTTTTGCTTCCCCATTGACGGAACTGTTTCAGATCATCAATGCTGAGGTCATATCCGCTTAAATGCAGCATGCTGTATAAAAGCATTGAACCGTGTCCTGCTGATAAAACAAAACGGTCGCGGTTAAACCAGCCTGGATTCTGCGGATTCACATTCATAAATTTCGTCCACAGCGTGTAAGCCATCGGAGCGGCTCCCATCGGCATGCCCGGGTGTCCGGAATTAGCTTTTTCAATTGCGTCTATAGACAGTGTACGTATGGTGGCAACTGATTTCTTTTCAATTGTATCCATTATAATCCCCTTCCTTATTGTTGTACCTTTTCATCATAAAGCGATGCTGACTTTTTCTCAACTCTTTCAGCTTAAATTTGAGATAAACTTGTTGAAAATTGTCGTAAAGCACAGTCTGATATTAGTATATACGAAAAAAGAATACGTATTGCCGTATTCTTTCTGTTTAATGAAGATTATTTTTCTGTTGTTCCCTTTTTAATTTTTCAGGAGTGACATCATTACCTTCCGGATCAATAACTTTTACGCTCTTAAGCGTATTTTTCATTGAGGAGCGGAATCCTTTCAAATACTCCTGGCGAAGCTTTTGCTGTTCGGCTTTTTCCTCATCAGTTATCGTGTTTGATTTAGCTTTTTGAGCCAATTCGTTTATTCTCGCGATTTTTTCTTTAGAAATCATAATAAGCTCCTTTGGTGCGTGTTGATTATATACTACTAAAACGTAGTCGTTTTTACAACTGATGCACGTCAGCTGCCTTCGCTGTCTGCGGTATATTCCTGAAAACGCCGGTGAACCGTGGCTTTGGACACATCATATCCAAATCCTCTTAAGGTGGCTGCGATTTCTGCAAAGGTGAGCTTGTTGGCTCTCAGTCTGATAATTTCCGAAACCGGAACCTCTTTTTTTTCTTTACCGCTGTTTTCATGCCTGTTTTTCAGATTCCGTTCAGGTTTATAGCCGTTTTTTACGGCTCTTTTCATTCCCCGCCGGATCTTCATATTGTGAATTTTTCTTTGATACTCCTCAACAATACTGACGATTTCGAGTACCATCGTATCAGCTTCGGAAAGCTCCAGCTCACCCTTATGAGCCATCGTATATATTTTTACGTTTTCCCTGTAAATACAATGCAAAAGCGCGATCTTGGCGTTTCCTCTTCCCAGCCTTGTTTCGTCCTGCACCAATATCGCGTCAATATGTGATTTTTTAATATCATCAAGCATTTCAAATACTCCGTCGCGGTCCATTTCGTAACCGCTTGCTTTCTCAGAAATGACTTTTACGACTTCCATGCCGTTTGCCGCAGCGATCTCCCTAAGCTCCTCTTCCTGTCTTTTTAAAGACGTTTGCTGCTGTTCTTTGTTTGTGCTAACCCTGGCATAAATGATCGCCTTCATTTCTCTCTTTCCTCTCTAATTAACAATGGCCAGCTGATATACGGCCGGATGCTTCTTCTTAACCGGAAGAATAAGTTCGTCTCCGGGCTTTATATCAGCAGTTTGAAGATGATTATTCTCCGTCACCCACTCAATGAAATCTTCTTTATTAATATTTTTCTTTTCTGCTACATGATCCGCAAGTGACCAGAGAGTATCGCCGTCCTGAACCTTTATTTTAACATATTGGCTGAGCGTCTGATCATTCCCCGCGCATGAAACAAGTAAAATAGCGGCACTTAAAATCGCAGTAAACAGTCCGACAAATATGATAGATTCCTTCGCCATTTATACAACCTCCGATAAGAATGTTTGTTCGCTTTTTATATCTTTCAGTATATACGAACAAATGTTTCTGTCAATCGTTTTTTTCGAACCTATGTTTGTACTGTCAGGAAAATCATGCTATAATCTACTTAAAATCGACGTTTTGAGGTGCGAAATATGACGAAGCTATCAAAAAGGCAGCTTGATATCCTGCGTTTTATTAAAGAAGAGGTAAAAACAAAAGGATATCCGCCTTCTGTAAGAGAGATAGGAGAAGCAGTAGGACTGGCTTCCAGTTCAACCGTGCACGGACATTTGGCACGGCTTGAGACAAAAGGCCTGATCAGACGGGACCCTACTAAACCAAGGGCAATTGAGGTATTGGATGAAGAAGAAGTCCAAATTCCGAAAAGCCAGGTCGTAAATGTTCCGGTAATCGGGAAAGTGACGGCGGGTATTCCGATTACGGCTGTTGAAAATATCGATGAGTATTTTCCGCTTCCTGACCGGATGGTTCCTCCGGGCGAACATGTATTTATGTTAGAAATCATGGGAGAAAGTATGATTGACGCCGGCATTTTTGACAAAGATTACGTCATTGTCAAACAGCAGAACACGGCTAATAACGGGGAAATCGTGGTGGCTATGACCGAAGATGATGAAGCGACGGTCAAGCGCTTCTATAAAGAGGACAATTATGTGCGGCTGCAGCCGGAAAATCCGACGATGGAACCGATTATCCTGCAAAACGTAAGCATTTTAGGGAAAGTCATCGGCGTATTCAGAGCCGTCCATTAATTCTATTAAACTTTTTTTATCGTAAAACCCCTCACATAGGGGTTTTTCTTTTGCATAAAAAAGAGCAGGTTCGCCCTGGCTTAGAAACGAACCCGCTAAGGAGGAAAAACTTACATCATGCTTACATTCTTATTATCCGACATCTGACTTTTGAAGTCAACAAATAATGTTTCCCTAAAGAAACTTTTTGTATAATTTTCAACTTTGTATAGATGTTCGGGCTGAATTTGTTTATGTCATCTTTACTTGGGGCGGGAAATCAAATTTATATATGAATATTTAGTACATGGTACAACGTGTTTTGATTACGCGTAAAAAATCCCGCTGCTTTTTAGCGGGTATCAATTTTTAATCAAAATGATAATATTCTACGCCGTATAACCCTTTAATATAGACAGGTTCACAGATGTTTGAAGAGCTTTCAATCAAAATCCTGTATTTGTGATACGGGTCAATTGATTTTTTATCCTGCGCACTGAGATTTAACCAGCTGCCGCTGTAGCTTTTAGAACTTAATGTATAAAAATTTCCGTTCAGCGCCATCCGCTGGAGTTTCATGTTTAAACCGCATGAAGAGTTGTTCATAATGGTGAACTTGTATCCTAAAAAGTAATCGTCAGCTGATACAGTCCCCGGATTTTCAATATAAAACTCTTTTGCATTTCCCGCTAGTGTGAAGCTCGTTTTTGATCCGAATTCAGTGGTAGCCGCTTTGGCTGAGTGTATTCCGCAAAAACATAATAAAAAAACAGCAATACATATCCAGCACCTTTTCAATTTGCATCCCCCTTTTTTTACATATTTTAACTCGTGAACACAATGACGTCTATCCATATTTTAAGAAATCGCATACTTTATAACCACAATATACCAGTTTAAAAAATTACGGATTGCCTACAATGAAGAATAAACGAAATAACGAAGGTGGTTCAAATGAAACACGTAATTGCTTTCGCTTCTAAAACAGCGCTCACACTTGCTTTGCTGTACATTGTTCTGGATCTTATGTACCAAGTAACTTTTTTAAACGTTCTGTTTATTACATTGATCTTGAGTTTGATCACTTATTTTACGGGTGATTACATGATTCTGCCGAGAACAAGCAATTTCACAGCCGCTGCAGCTGATTTCGGAATTTCATTCATTATATTATGGATATTCCTTATGAATATTGGCGGTTTTAATGTTTCTCCTGCCGCGGCATCGGTTATTTCTGCACTTTGCCTTACTGTTTTTGAAGCATTTTTTCATCGGTATTTGCAGCAATATGTGCTGCCTGAAGATTATCAGGCCACAACAGAGACAGACAACACGCTATTGAGCTATCAAACCGAGGCGTCTGAAGAGTTAATGCCGGAAAAGGATCCTCAGGAAAAAACATAAAAAGGAGGCATTCGCCTCCTTTTCTTTTTATTTTTGCTTCTGCTCGTCCAGCGGCAGCTGCAGCAGTGAGTCTGTGCCTGTCGCTTTCGGTGTTTTTCCGTCCCATTTTTCAATCCATTTATATTTGATCATTTCATCAGACATTGATTTTTTTATAATTTCGTTATAATCAGCGATCCCTTCCGCTTCAATTTTTTTCTTTTTCGCTTCGGCTTCGGCTATTTTAATTTCAGTTTGTGTCCGTTCAAGCTCCTGTGAAGACTTCACCCTTGCATCAATGGCTTCCTGTGTGGCTTTATCCGGCTTCGGTACGCCAAGCGTCAGATCATCAATTAAAAATCCGAGATTCTTCATATCATCAGCAAACCTTTTTTGAACATCTGCAGCTGCTTCCGCAGATTTTTGCCCGTATGTGTCAATAACCGAGTATTTGCTGATTGATTTTCGCGCCGCGTCCCACAGCCTTGTTTTTAAATATGTATTTTCAATCGTTTCAACGTCTACCGCTCCGAATTTGTTAAACAGATCCACTACTTTGTCAGGCTGAACGACATAGTTGTAAGCGATATCCATTTCAATATTTTTACCGTCTGAAGTTGCCACTTTTATATTTTCATTATTCACTGTCTGCATACGCACCGGATATTCCGTTACTTTATTAAATAAACCGACTAAGTGCCAGCCTTGGTCCAATGTTTCGGATTTTACCCCGCCGTTCGGTGAATATACAACCCCGACATAACCATTCGGTATTTTTTCAATGAATAGTGACGCTGTAACGCCCGCAATCAAAAGGGCTGCGCCTATTATCACACCGCCGAGTATTTTTTTTGTGTTTCTCCGCTTATTTTCGCTCATGCTGATCTTCTTCCTCCCATGACTTTTTGAATTTTTTGGCTTTGCTTCCCACTTGTTTAAAGATAGGACTCAGCATCAGCCATAAACCGAATCCGATAATGACAAGAAGAATGATAGACCCGATCATCACTTTCATTTGCCCACCTCTTTTCTTTCATCCTGTCAGTTATGTATACGATCTTAAGAACTTAAAGTTTCATAAATTTCAAAAGAAAAAGCTCCGCCACCCAAATGCGGCGTGCTTATTTATAATTGTCACTGATAAAATCAGAAATCGTTTTTGTGAATTGGTAAAAGGTATTGTTCTGTGTGGACGCTCTGCTTTTCAGCGTAAAAGTATCAAATAGTGATTTTCTGAAGCCGGTGCTCATTTCGATTTGAATACTCAACCCGGATGAAGAATGATTGGCAAGGTTATTCGGACTGACGCCTGCATACTTATCATTCGTGTCGAGAAAAACGGCAGGATACCCATGCCCTTTCAGCACATCTGTCAAAAGTTCGGCCCGTGCTCTGTCTGTACCGCCGATTTTTATCTTTTTATCGACGCTGCCGTAGCCGTGCAAAGAAATGACATTTGAGTGCTCTTGCACCATTTGAACAGCCCTAGGTTCGTCAAAATGCGAACTGGTCAAATGCAAATCAGCATTACCGGCTGATTTTAATCCTTCAAATAAATACAAGCTCCGGTTTTCAGCAATTTCTCTGGCTAACTCACTGGTCCCCGGCTCTATGCCTCCGCCGTGTATAGCTAATATGAGAACATAAGGGTCATGCTCTTTCGTTGAAATAGAATAAACGGAGGGATTCTCATGCAGCTTTAATTTCTCGAAACTGCCGTAAGTATCTGAAGCGGCATCAGCCCGTAAAAACGGCAGAAGCAAACGATAAAATTAAAACTAAAATTCCTTTTTTGGTTATTGATGGCAATTGTATGTTTATGTTACAATACAAATGCTTCAGCCTTTGAAGCGAACGGCAGAACAGGGTGACTTTGGACGGTTTCTTCTGCTCTGCCTCTTTGCCAGCAGCTCGGTTTTCTCTTCTAACCCTTTTTTTCATAACATCATCCTTTCTTTTATTTACACTTTTGTCACAATATTATATACGTTGGACAAGACCTCCGTTCATCTTAAAGAATAAAAACATCAGAGCAGCCTCCATCCTTTACGTAAAAAGCCTTTCTGTTCAGAAAACGGAATGCTTACATGATAAACATGAAACCCTTCTCCCTTTGTTCCGTATAAAACAAGAGGAGGATTTTTTTATGAAAGAATACGAATTTGTAAAAGTTGAGCTAAGCACGATGAGAAGAAGACCGAAGGAGGACTACCGGGAAATCATTCATCAATATGCTGAACGCGGCTGGCGTCTGGTTCAAATATTTGCTCCCAGCATAGACGGATATGGGGCAGCGGCTTATTTCGAAATTATATTTGAACGTGACATATGACTTTTTATTTCCATAGAAAAAAGACTGCCGTTGAGCAGTCTTTTTTCATTTTATTTTGTGCCTGTTGATCCCAGTCCTCCGCGGTCCTTGTTCCCGAGGTTATCTACTTCGATCAGCTCCACTTGAGGCATTTTCTTCATGATTCTGAATTGGCAGATCCGCTCTCCTTTGGAAATGTCGGTATCCCGAAGTGCGTATGCAGGAAAAAACCAGAAATCATTGTCACCTTTATAAGATTCATCAATGACACCCATTGAATTTGTCTGAATAATACCGAAATGCTTATATGTACTTGAACGCGGAACGACATGGGCCTCGTATCCTTCCGGCAGCTCCATCGCAACTCCCAGCGGAATAAGTTTGAATTCGTCTTTTTTGATTGTTATATCCTCTGCTGCCCGCAGATCAATCCAATCGCCCTGTTCAATTTTACTGATTCTCGTTTGTGTATCATCTGAATATTTAATTTTGATTTGTAAAGTCATGTTCGCTGCTCCTTTTGATTCCCTATTTTAGTCGTATTTATGACCAATCCGTGCCCCATTATACCATTTAACGTTGCTTTTTGAAGCCGGAGCAGCTGAAGGAGGATTAACCGTGAGGAAAAGAAAATGCAGAATTGAGAAGAAGCCTGAAATGAGGGGGACACCCCCTGTCAGGCTTTTGATTGCTGTTGGTAATAATAAAAATTATACTTTTGATCAAATGCTTCTTCGCTTCCGCACAGATAAATAATAAATTCAATAAATGCAATAATTGAAGGAATTGAAGTCCAGCAAAACAAAAGATAGAGAATTCCTTGTCCGACTCTTCCTAAATAAAACTTATGAATGCCGAAACCGCCTAGAAAAAATGCTAATATTGCAGCCACAATCCTGCTTTTCTTACTTACCATCATGTCCTCCTATGAGTCTTTTTTCGTCATTTTCATATGACAGCTCTAATTATAATACAATTTCTCTATATAGAGTAAAATTTTTTATATATTGTTACTGGTTTTCCCAGAACTTTTTCAGATCCGTTCTTTTCACTGAAATATTGGCATTTTTTTAAAATTCACCCGGGTGCAAAAAGGAATTTCGTCCCGAACAAAGAATTTGATGAATAAGCGCATAAAGGCGCGCGGCTATTTTCTGTCCTCTGCGTCAGGCGCTTATATCAAAAGAAAGAGGTGTCTTTAGAATGGTTCAATTTAAAAACTTTCCTGATCCGTCTTTAAACGCCGCATTGCAGTCTCACCCTGCCCATTCCTCTGAATTGGAACATCTCAAAGCAAGGATGCAGAATTTTATTAAGCATTCCGCAACAGATGATAATCTTGAGATCGCAGATGCCCGGGTGACGGCGGAAGGAATGGTCACCTCACTTTTAAAAGATCGGCTTGATACAGAATACAAAATGCTTATGAATAAAATCACCCGGGAAGTGAATGTGGAGGATTACGGAGCAGTCCCTGACGGCCGGGACAATACGGAAGCCTTTCGGAGAGCGATCGGGAACGGCCGCGTCAAAGTCAATGTTCCCTCAGGAGAATTTTTGGTTCAAGGGATAAAACTCCCATCGTGGACAACCATCTCCGGTGAGGGACAAGGGATTACCGTGATTAAACTCCATGAGGACGCTCCCGCATATGAATGGGTCATAACTAATAATGATTACGAAAATGGAAATCGTAATATTTTTGTAGAGGGCATGACTTTAGACTGGAATCCTGATCGTCAATGCGGAGTCAGAAACCCGGGAGGACAGTTTTACAGCTGTTTAACGTTTGCTAACGTGCAATACGGCTGGATTAAGAATGTTGAAGCGGTTAACGCAGGTCTGCATGGTATTGATATCACATCTCCCGCTTACGATCATTTGCCTGAAACTGAATGGACAAAAGACGGCTGCCGTTATATATGGATAGATAACTGTGTGGCGTACGGCGCCGGAGACGACGGCATTACCACCCATTACAGCGAATATATTTTCATTTCCAACTGCCATTCCGGAAATCCCCGCGGCACAGAGCATGCCGAGGGCAGCGCAAATTCGAACGGTATTGAAATTGATGACGGCTCTAAACATGTGTGGCTTTTGAATAACTATACGAGCGGAAATATCCGAGGGATTGAAGTAAAAGCGCACAGCCTGTGGCCGGCTTCTCAAAATGTTCATATTATCGGCCATGTGTCATATCGTGATGTACGTTCTTTTGATATTCGTCATATCGGCCACCACCAGGCCTCAGACCCTGAAAGCACGACGGCTTATGATGTTACTTTAACCGATTGCACCGCGATTGAACCGGTTTTCAATGCTCTCTATGACGGTGTAACCCCGCGGGCGCTGGTCATCTCCGCCTATAAAAATGTCAATGTAAACGGATTCACAGCCATTGGCGACCCTTCATACGACTATGGCGGGAATCCTGTCGTAGCTCTTCAATACCGCAGTCAAAATATTACGATCAGCGGCATTAAAATACGCGGCTTTACACAAGCCGGTGTTGACATCAATATATCCGGCGGATCAAATAAAACCGATTATGTTAAAATTTCAAATTTTGATATTTACAAGTCTTCTCCTAAAGGGATTTCAATCGGCGGAGGGCAATATAACGTAAATATTATGAACGGAACGATGATCGGAGACGGCGGTTCCGTCGGAATTACGTCCCCTAACAGTCAGGCTGTCATTCTCGGCGTGCAGGCGGAAGGTTACAGCGCTGCCGCTTCTATAAAAGGACAGACTTACGAGCAGATCCCGGTCAATTTAAAGGGAGGCGCACAGCTTGCGACGAGCTCTGGTTTTGCATTTAACCCGACAAGCGCCGTTATTGCGGGAACAGGCGATATTACGGCAAAGGGTGACAGAAATGCGATCATCAGCTCTTCTGGAGGTTCAAGTTCTGAAGGTTCAAGGGCATTTATCGCCGCTTCAAACAATGCCCATATTACGGGCAGTAAAGTCTCCAGAACAATTCTGTCATCAGAAAGCATTACCTTGGAAGAACCGTACACAGTTGCCGGAGGGCATCAGTCCATTAAATGGAAACTGGACTCAGCGGGCGGCCACGGAACTTTCGCCGGAGCTGTCACCTCTTCCCTGTCAGGATACGGAGAATATTTTGAAAGTGTAAACGGCCAGTTTATCCCCGCCGGGACGATCGTCACAGTAAGGGGAGAAAAAATCGAACCGGCTCACGTTGGAGATTATATGCTCGGCGTCATTTCAGAAACAGCCGCTTTTATATCAGGAGCTGCAAGCTTCGGATGGCAAAGCCGCTTTTTGACGAACGAGTTCGGCGGTTTTATATATGAAAGCGTGACTGACGAAGAAACAGGAGAAACGATACGCGTGCCGAAACAAAACCCAGACTACAGCCCGGCTCTTGAAGCTGACTATGAAGCACGTGCTGCCAGGGACGAATGGCATATTGTCGGACTAAGCGGCCGGCATTACGTACGGATTGACAGTACGGTCAACCCGGGAGATTATATCACGGCTCATAACGGAATCGGAACTAAAGCCGCGGAAGGCTGGAAGGTATTGAAACTGACGGCCTTATACAGTCCTGAAAAAGGGTACGGCATTGCCATTGCGGTTATCAAATAGCGGTTTTAATATCAGGATCATCTCCTCTCTTATCTATCGGCGGGTATGGTCCTGTTCTTTTATACCGAACGAGCCGCCTCTTTTTAAGCCTATCGTTTCATTTGTCCAAGCCATCAGGTCCTTCAGTCATAGAATATTACCGTCAGATGAAAAAGGAGGATGGATATGGATATGGATATGGATATGGATATGGATATGCATTATGATCACGGTGAAAAAGAACAAAAGCAGCCTAAACAAAAGAAAAAGAAACAAGATAAAAAGCATCTTGATTATGATTACATCGTCGTCTATAAAAGAAAATGCAAAAAATACTGCTGACCTGATATATCAACGCTTGTTACACCCGGTAAACACCGGGTGTTTTTGTTATTATGCGTTTCTGTATAGGCATGGAAGGAATACAGCCAAAAGAGTTCAGGTTTCCGGGCCATTTTCACCTAAAATCCGGTCATCCTATCACGATACATAAAAGCATTCTATTATCTTCTTCCCATCCCCGCCGAATTAAAAGTATTTTATTTACAGAAAACAACACAAATAGAATGACATGACATTTGAGAGGATGTGCTCTTTGCTTGATTAATTTTTCTGCGCTACCATGAATTTGCAACAATTTTTCAAAAAATTCCCTCAGGAGGTCATAGTCATGAAAATCGCCAGAACAGCAATCGGATCATGCTTAGCTTTATCTCTAACAATTCCTTTCACAGCCAGTGCCTCAGCAGCCAGTCAGTCTGAACACGCGAATGCGCCTCAAGTTGCACCCGTTGCAAATCCGTTAGAAAGTAAATTATCCCAAAAAGCAGACTCAAACGTGAAAGCAGTAGGTGTGGATGCCGGGCTGAATGTAGACGTAGATGTTCTCGGAATCTCTGATCGCATTGCTGAAGCGGTTAAATCAAATCAAAATCGAACCGGCTGGGTAAAAAATGTCATGGAAACAACATTTTACGCATCAGGACAGAAGTATAACGTCATGGTGTTTAATTTAAATCAAGAATACGAAGACCGCTTTAACGGTGTTCAATTTTACGGATCAGCCGTTTATGACGGCATTACTTACGGAATCTGGGTCTTCGAAGACGGGTCCTTTGATAACAAGGGAGACGGAGGCTGGATTAACTGGGCATTCAGAGGCTGGTTCGATCGTGATAATCAGCATATTGAATTCCACAGACCTTAACACGAAAAAACTTGCGGCTGCGCACCGCAAGTTTTTTTATTGCACCGGATTGTTACACATTTTTCACCCTTATAACGACTATACTTGAAGTGCGGGCCTCCGATCGCGGACCCAGTAAAGTGTTTCAAAGTGAGGGTGCGTCATGTCAAAATTTTTAAAAATAACTTTGTGGAGTATATTGGTGTTGATCATCTTGTTAGTGATTATCGGAATCGTTTCTTACAATCAAACTCCTTCCGCAGGTAGCACAGCTGAAAGAATGCTTAATGACGTCTTATCAGTTTAAAGTTCTGCATACTCCTCTATCGATTTTTTCATTTCTTTTTATAATTTTTCAGAAAAATAAACTAGCATCCCTATCAAACTTTTACATTCAGCATAATATGTATTAATCCTCTTAAGGGAGGTGAGATCATATGGGCGGTTATGGTAGCTCCTTTGCGTTAATCGTGGTGCTATTCATTTTATTAATCATCGTCGGGGCTTCTTTCCTCGGCGGTTATTAAGAGTCCCCTTGCCTCTGCATCCATGTGAGCAGCACCTTCATGATCGTACGGCGCCATAATGAATTTTTTATGGCGCTTTGCTGTTTCCTCATTTAACTAACTTTTTCAAACGAAAAAGATCGGCAATGCATGAACATGCTGCCGATCAGTAATTTCATAGATTATTTTGTGAGGTTTACATCGATGACGTTATAGAAGGCATTAGAAGTATCCGCAACATCCCACACCCCTAAAATGATATGGTAACCGCTTCGATCAGTCGGCACAAAAATCTTATGAGTCAGATTCGTATCTGCCTTGGAGCCGTCGTGGTTTACCGTCCCGATTAATTCGAATTCATCTCTTGACAAAGGTTTATTCGGATTCCAGTTTTTCTTGGTGATATAATAGTGCCACTTTGATGTCGCATGAGGTGCGGTGTAGTGCCAAGTAAAGGTGTTAAAGCCGCCGCGGATGTTTTGTTTTACCCAATGATCTGCAGTCTGCTTGTCCAAACCGAAATCAATTTGTCCAGATCCTCCGTTTGCAGACGCAATTCTACCATCCGGCGGACCTGCAGCCGGAAATCCTTTCGGCCCTTCCACAGACTGAGGATTATCAATGACGGAGCCATATTTCTGCGCAGCAGCCGTCCAGCCCATTGTTTGCTTCTCTAATGCCCCCATGTACGCTCTGCTGACGGGCTCTTTTATATACCCGTGTGCAGACGCATCACTTGAATAGAAAGCGCCTCCAATACCAAGAGTAACAGTTAAAACTGCAGCTTTGACTAAACCCTTCATCTCTACGTCATCCTCCCTTTTTTGTTAATGAAAACCTTTCAGTATATACATTTCACGATGGAGAATGAAAAGACCTTCCTTTTCTTGATAGGAAAAAGCAATGAGGTTTGCGCTCTTCCCTTTGTTTTTTATAATCATAAAAAAAGACGGGCCGTTTCTGTGGTCGAAAAACCGGCCCGCTCCGCCTGACTTCATTCAATCGCTTGCTTTACTGGTTTCTTTTCGGATAACCGGTGCTACTTCTGTTGCTAATCGTTCGATGTTTTCCGCGGCTTTTTTAAACGGCATACCGCCTATATCGATTTGCGCGAGGAACCGCTGATGTCCGAACAGCTCGTATTGGTGCATGATTTTTTCAATGATCTGCTGTGAGCTTCCCACAAATAAGGCTGTTTCTTTACCGGCTGCCCGCTCAAAGTCTTCCTTCGTTAAAGGCTCATGAATCCCGTGATATGAATGTACACGGGACCAGTAATTAGAATGATACGGATAAAATTCTTGTATTGCCTGTTCATTCGTTTTTGAAATGAACGTATGTCCGGTTACGGCAACCTTCACATTTTCCGGCGGATGACCGGCTTTAGAAGCCGCTTCCCGATATTTGTCAACAAGCGGTTTAGATGACCTCGGATCACCGCTCAGTACAGCTAATGCCAGACCGGCCCCTGCACTTCCGGCCCGTTCCGCACTTTCCGGAGTGCCCGAAACACCTAACCACAGCGGAATGCTTCCGTGAAAAGGCTGCGGGGAAATTTCTGCATTGTTAAGCGGCGGCCGGTAACATCCTTTCCAGGTAATCACTTCTTCCTCGGAGTTTAATGTTAAAAAAAGCTCAATGTGTTCTTCAAACAATTCTTTATAATGACCCACGTCATAACCGAAAAGAGGAAACGAGTCTAAAAATGCCCCCCGTCCCGCAATGATTTCTGCCCGGCCGTTTGATATCAGATCAAGTGTTGCAAAATCCTCAAATAAACGAACGGGATCTTCGGTAGATAATACAGTCGTGGCACTCGTCAGCTTAATGTTTTCGGTGAGCTGTGAAATCGCTGATAAGATGACGGGCGGCGATGACACCGCATAATCCAGACGATGATGCTCGCCTACGCCGAATACATCAAGACCCGCATCGTCAGCCAATTTTGCCAGCTTTATCAATTCATCTAACCGTTGCTTTGCGCTGACTGTTTTCCCTGTCAGAGGATCGGGGTATAATTCTGCAAATGAATAAATTCCAATTTCCATACAATCATGATGTTCAGCCCTCACATTTCTCTCCTCCTGCACTGTGTAAAAAAAGCTTTTATTTGTTATTCTATTCAGCCGTTTTCAAAAAGGAACTCATCCAAATAAATACAACAGACTAGAATCCAGAAGTTCCGATGTTTCTGGCCGCCTTATGCTTATGCTCTGCTCATTAGATTCCTGCTGCCGGATAGACCCGGATGGGATACCGTCCCGAGCAAGAACACAGCCATTCGAATTCATGTCATGCGTTCAATCTTCAATCCAATCATGATATTGATCATAAAGCGGACGTATTCTTCCGGCATCACGAGCGATGACTTCACACCCTCTGTCATCATATATAAAGAAAATAATGTCTTTTGTGATATTCACAAAGAAAACATCGGGATAATCAACAGAGTAACCCCCGAATCTTGGCTTCAGCGGAAAATCTTCGTGGGCAGCTGCCTTAAGTAATTGAGTAATACGCAAATCTTTCCGTTTACATATTAAAGAAAACTGCTGCATTTCGTATTCTTCTGCATCATCTGCTTCAAACGGGTACGGGCATGTTTTCACCTGAATCCGATATAAATCATCCTTACACTTCAGAAACGGCTGATAAATTTTTAATTTTCTTGCGTAAATATCCTTAGTTTTGTACTTATATACATTTGCAACAAGAAATAAGTCATCATTTTGTTCAAACAGTTCATCGAAAATAGCGGCAGTTTGATGATGGACAAGCTGAAAATAATCAAGATTCAAACCCCCGCTTTCATCAAATTGATACATATTGCCGCCAAGAGAAAAATGGATCCCAACGCCCCATTGGTGATAAATGCCGGGCATTAATTTTAGAGTTGGAAACCTTTCCTTCAGATAATCCTTTATTTCCATTTAAACAGACTCACTTTCTGTTATTGATCGGCTCACTTTTTTCTTTTTCGCTGTTGTAATATTATTCCGATTGGAATACAATGAAATAGAACACTGTAAACCCCATTGATCAGGATGGATGCTGGTCACATTCATCTTGATCCTTTTTTCACAAGCTCACCTCCACTGCGGACCCTTCCATTTCCGAAGCTGCTCATTGATTTTACACATTCCAGGGTATTACTTTCTTATACATAAGCAGCAAGTGACTCTTTTATCGACCCAGATCAATTTAGAAAATCGAGAAAAAACAGACAAAACTAATGGTTTTGGATGAAAGAGAGGGTTATACCGCCCTTTTTACTTCAGTCATACCAATGTATTCTTTTCAGTTTAAATTTTTCTTTATAGGACTCATGATCGGTTTTCCATGCTGCTTCAACAGTGATTTCATGACCGATTACTTCATTTTCCGGCATATATTCAAACGTCTGAATATGATCTTCCCCCGTTCCGCCGCCTTCTAATTTCTCTCCAGTGTATTCTGAAAGATGATAGTCTTTATCTTCTTCATATTTCCGGCCGTCAATAAATAATGTTAATCTCTTAATCACCGTTTTCTTTTCATTCTCTTTATTGCCTCTGTAGTACAAATTCAAGAAATAATTAGGACCGATAGAGGTCTTGCCTGATTTTTCAATTGACGCTTCCCACGTCTTGTTCTGGCTATAGCCGATATATTTGACTTTCTCTCCTGAAATTAAAGAAAACAGTGCAATTCCGGCCGTTATGGTCAGAACAGTGATAATAATCAGCAATTTTTTAATGACTTTATACTTCTTCATTGCATCCCGCCTTTATCATTTAGAACGTATGGACATTAGAATTGTTACATTTAAATTCAAAAACTTAATAAATAGAGGTTCAGATTCCAGTCATCAAAAAAATACGAAAAATAAGGCCATATTCCCCCTTAGCAGATTGCCACGCGATCATGATAAAAGTCGTCCAAAAAATTGTGACTAAAAAAAGCATAACAGTTACAATCATTAAAATGAGACAACTTATCGATAGAACTGAGTCTTTGTTTTTGTTAAGAATCAGAGTAACTGCTGCTCCGGCAGCAAATATATACGACAAAATCGCGCCGATCCAATACCATAGCATTGAGTCATTGCTCCAATAAGCCATTGATTGCATATAAATGCTGAATATAAATCCTATCAAAGCTAATACGAGCGAAACTAAATTTGACTTCAAGTCAGAGTTCCTTTCATCATACGTTTTATTTTTTAGCAACGACTTCGGACAACGCCTTCTCATCATTAGCTCCTGATCATAATTAATGTGAGCAATACAATAAAAACCATCTTCAAATAAGTTTTAACTGAACGCAGATGTACTTCCCCATCATTTCCAATGAGATTGACGGCAGGGACTTTTTAAAAATTAAATAGATGTTTTATACGCGTTCATTGCTTGATTTCTCAAAAGCATATTATCTTTCGTAACCATTCCAAGATTGTATGCTTGTTTGATTATAGCCAACACTTGATTATCAGTTTCAGTTACAGCTCGTCCTCCAGTTATTCTGGACTTCCAGTAATCGAACTGGTGATGTAACTCTGAACTGCTTTTAAGGTTTTTATGATCAACCACTTTCCCATTCTCCAGCGCATCTTTAAATTCATCAAAATTAATTGAACATTGCTGATTCGAACTGATTCCTGCACCTTCTGTCGCTAAACTGCAAAACGCTAAAAACTTCGGATCTTTCGTGATATTGTAAGAGTTATTTAGGCCTTCCATCACATTCACCCTCTCTCGAATTTTACAACGTTTGATCGTTACTAAACTAAGCATTTTTCTCCAATTTCGCAATCCATTGGTATTATCGGTAATTTAATTGAAGAATTTAACTTAAATGCAAAAAAACCTGCCTCCGGCAAGGTTTTTTTCGTGTTGAACGAAATAGAAGAGATATGAAAAACAGCCGCCTGGACAAAAAGCTGCTGTGCTCGTTATTCAGCTAAAGATTTCTTCATAAACGCAGGAGGAAAATGGGAGATTATTTCCCCACAAATTCTATTAACTATGTTTTTGGTTTAACCATTCTTTCTTTAGCAGTGCGTATTGGAAAGTGTTTTCATATTTAGGTGTTCCATCCTCGTATTTCGTAAATGAAATAAATTCAAGAAAATAACCTTCTTTACGCATACCTAATCTTTCAGATAATTTTTGTGACTTGTAGTTATCATCTTCAACATATGCATAAAGCCTTCTTGCGTCTTTTTGCATAAAGAGATACTCAAAGAAAGCCTTTGCACTTTCACTGGCGTATCCCATCCCTTCAAATCGAGCATTGAAATTCCAACAAACGGAATAAGTATCAGGCTCTTCTTTTAAATAAAATAGTTCTCCGATCAAATCATTACTGTCTTTTAAACAAACTGCAATATAAGAATCATCTCTGCTTCTTTTTTGAACGGTTAAGGAAGCTTCTTCTATCGTAGAAATTCTGTCATCAAGAAAGCAGTTCACTCTCGGATGTGCCGAATATTCCAAAAGGCCTTGCGAATCTGCCTCGGTAAAATTTCTTAAAATTAAGCGGTGGGTTTCAATTTTTTGCACTTGTTAGTCTCCTATTTTTGAAATGAACATCTTCAACAGGCCTCGCCCGTTTGTTAAAGAACTATCTCAATCTATTTGTACTATACGGTTTTTTAAAACCATCCTCATTTCTTATAATATGGATAATAATCAAATTAAGCCATTAATTAAGCTTATTGAGTAATTTTTCAAACTTATTCACGCTCATAATTTCATGAGTGAGAAATTCTCCATTATAAAACACGCTGAAAGTTGTCCAGATGGCCGGTGATGTTTGCGCCTTTTCTTTTGAGGATAATCGATGGGCCTGAAAATGAAGCCCTTTCTTTTCAGTCAGTTTCTTTAAATCCTCTAACACTCCGACTGCAAATGGGCATTGAGCTGTATAAAATATTGTGATGCCCTCATCATTAACGAAATAACTTTTAACCTGTTTTTTAAATACAGGAGGAGCTGCATGTTCATTCCAGGTCAATGACATTAACTGAAAATAGGGTTCTGCTTCATCTTGCAAAGTAAATCCCATATGCTCGAAGAATTGCTTATCACTTAAATAAGGGAGTTTTTTCTTACCGACTATATGAACGATTCCATCCATACCGCGGGCCTTTGCATCTGCCGCACATTTATCTAGCAAGTGTTTCGCATGGCCGTTATTCTTATATCTCCCCGACACCCAAAGACAATTAATAAACATAAAATTAGGTGCGCTTATCGGAACCCACGCTTTTTCTGCAGGTAAATATTCAATAAAAACTTTTGCCCGTTCGTTTAATCGATAAAATACCAAGCCATCAGCCATTCGATCTTTGAGCCAGCTCTTTTTTTCATTTACCGCCCCCTCATATTGTTTCGCACCTAATGCGCAGCAAATATGATTGTCATCAATATTCTCCTTTTTCAATTCAATGTATTCCATTTTCTCCTCACCTGCTTTCTGGATTCATCACATGATTTCAACTTGTACAATGCAGACTGGGCATGGCGGAATGAGTGAGCATCTATATTAGTAGTTTCGGTCCGTCTTTTTTACCCGGCGATATAAATATAAAACACACTACTTTCGCAGAAATATAGAGTCCCAAAACCAATATATTAGCGCAGCAACAATGCTCATTATGTAATAAATGAAATTCTCGAAAACTCTAACATCAATAGACGGATTGCCAATGCACCAAAACAAGTACACAGCTAAAAAAGCGGCTGCTGTATAAATGAAAAGATGAATCAACCTAAACTTTTCAGGCTTCTTTCTTAGCCATAACTGCACAGGAACAGCAAATAAAAAGTAAGTGATGAACGCGTAAAAAGCAATGATAACTACCGTGATTAATGCAATCGGCACAAAACCTGAGTATACAAACATATACAATCCGAAGATCAAACCATACGAGAAGCTTGAAAAAGCCAATGTGAGAGCATAACATTTGATTTTGCTCCAAGTCGCCATTTTCATTTATTTCACCTGCTTTTTAAACTAAGGTCTCGAATTTACAATTTCTCCCCATTGTTTAAATCAGTATATATTGATCGCTTTAAAAGATCTATGTTTTTTTAGACCTTTCTTGCAGATCAGCAATTCAATCAGTTTAATATCTAAATACCTGTAAATTTTATGGCATGAAAAAAGGTCAAGGTTATACCTTGACTATGATCTTGTAACCTGTAGTAATCCTACATGGTGTCAGCCGCGCTCTTTCAAAAAATCACCCAAGACATTCTTTGAATGGTGAAACGGAACTAACTCTTTCAAGAAAGCCCCGTTATATGACTATTCCAAGTTTTGATCAATAGTTCCTTCAAAATAGTCATCGCTGACTTGTTCATGTGTTTCAGCCAATCCTTTTTCCAATTGCGTTGTTCCCTCATAATCTGATGAATCAAAATATTTTCCAGCGACATTTGTTGTTTCAGTTTCTTTATGATTAGTTTGTGTTTCCGTGTCTGCCTGGTTTGTTTTGGTGTCGCCGGCCGATGATTGCTGCTGAAAATCATAATCCTTATCCAAAGAAGAAAATCTTTTATAGTCGTCCGGTCTGTCTGCTCCATTTTTTTCAGCCATGTTATTCACTCCATATTAAAAAATTTTGTTATTTCATTTGTTTACGGTTTGAACTTTGTTTGGGATCATCCGCTTTAAAAGCTGTTTCGGTCTCATGGTCTTTTTTCAATTGTTCAATACTTGAATTTTGAATTCCTTTTTTGCTCATTGGTTCTCACTCCCTTACCAATAGAATATAGTCTGTTTGTATTGTGTCTATGGAGATCATATTCATGCACTATTCAATGAATTTTTCTAAAAAAGAAGCTTCAGACAAAAAAGGTCAAGGATGTACCTCGACTATGTATCAGGCTCACCAATCTTCATCCGGCTCATCATGTTCGAAACCGTAAAAGCCTTTAATCCATACGTCACCGCATCCGGCTCCTTTTGTGATCTTTAAGTAATGGTTTCTGTTTGCATCACCATTCACCTTGTCAGATGCGCTTAAATGTAAGTGATTACCCGTAAAATTCTTTTCACTAAGAGTAAACTCATACCCTGCCAGCGTGATTCGCTCTGAAGTTTAACATTCAACGTACAGCCTTCTGCATTGAAAATGGTAAACCTGTACCCCAGCTTAGTCGGCCAATACCGCTCATTTGTGTCATCGGCCATAAAAAATCCCGCTTCATTCTCTGTCATTTTAAAGCTGACCTTATGCTTATCTTTTGTTCCTCCTCTTCCAGATTATACAATTTTAACAATCCGATGATACGTACTTCACAAAAAACAATCCCCTTCTAATGAGATGGGGATTTTCTGTCAGCTTTTTCTTGTGTATCTACGTCGGCTCCGTAGGGAATAAACGATTTGGTGCACTTCGCGGCCTCCTTTGAGAGCGTGTCTATACTATGGAAATTCCGTTCATGGAAGACGACAAAAAATCCGTGGGAACTTCCCTGCATGCCGCCTCAATCGATTTTTAGAAACACTTGTCTGCAAATAAATGTAAGGGTTTTCAAAAGGAGGTTATTGTGCTAAATTGTAATCCAAGTATTATTTTTCCAATAAATGAAAGGGGTGTATTTTTTGAAAGCCGTAATAGCGACGAAAGACAAAAATATAGCGATCGTACAAAAAGAATTACGTCCTTTGCGACATGGTGAAGCCAAAGTTAAGATGGAATACTGCGGTGTATGTCATACTGACTTGCATGTTAAAAATGCTGATTTCGGGGATGTGACAGGCGTCACTTTAGGTCATGAAGGAATAGGCATTGTAACCGAGATTGGTGAAGGCGTATCAAGCCTGAAAAAAGGAGACCGCGTCTCTATTGCGTGGATGTTTGAAAGCTGCGGCCGCTGTGAATATTGCTTAACAGGCCGTGAAACCCTGTGCCGTGATGTAAAAAATGCCGGCTATACAGTTGATGGCGCGATGGCTGAAGAAGCAATCGTAGCGGTTGATTATGCAGTGAAAGTGCCTGAACATTTAGATCCGGCAGCAGCAAGCAGCATTACTTGTGCAGGCGTAACAACTTATAAAGCAGTAAAAGTCAGTGAAATTAAGCCTGGTCAATGGATCGGTGTATTTGGAGTCGGCGGTTTGGGCAACTTGGCTGTTCAATATGCAAAGAATGTCTTTAACGCTAAAGTGATTGCTTTCGACATTAGCGATGAAAAGTTGAATTTTGCTAAGAGCTTAGGTGCTGACGCGGTTGTAAACAGTTTAAACGAAGACCCTGTCGAGAAGGCTAAAGAAGTGACCAGCGATTTAGGACTTGATGCTGCGGTCATTACCGCTGTCTCTAAAACCCCTTTCAATCAAGCGATTGATGTTGTAAAAGCAGGAGCGCGAGTAGTTGCTGTCGGTTTACCGGTAGATAAGATGGACTTAGATATTCCCCGTCTTGTGTTAGATGGAATTCAGGTAGTAGGTTCATTAGTAGGTACCAGAGAAGACCTGAAGGAAGCTTTCCGATTCGCTGCAGACGGTAAAGTTGTACCTAAAGTGACAAAGCGCCCGATCGAAGACGTGAATGATATATTTGAAGAAATGGAGCAAGGTAAAGTGACCGGCCGTATGGTTATAGATTTTACTTGTTAATATATAAGATTTCTAATCATTGTAGCTGCCGGGAATAAGCCGGCAGCTTTTGGTTCTATTCTTGCTCATTGCCCCATCTTGACTGAAAGAGACTTGCCAATTTAAAAAAGAAGTTTTAAGAGCCGCTTGACGGTTATTAATTTGCAATGACTATCTGGCCTCATCCTGATACCAATATAAAGAAAGGTCATTCATTGCCAAAGCGTAACTTTGTTGTCTTAACATAGTTGTTATGTTACCTCGATGATAAGTACCGTGATTCGCAACATGGAATAAAATTTCTGAGTAAGCAGTTTCTCTGGAACCTAACCAAGGATTCTTCAAATTTATTTTTTGTTCGAAATCTGTTTGGCTATTAATCCATTCTTCAAACTGTGAAGCCAGTTCTTCATAAGACTTAGTAAATTCTTCTGCAGAATATAAATGAGACCTTTCTGCATAAGCCATAGAAGGTTCTAATGCTTCCTGCATGTCTATTCCTTTAAGTACTTGCAGCCACATAACATCCGCCGCGTAGATGTGACTAAACGTTTGTGCAATTGTAGGATATGAACTGCGAACCTCTTCGTAAAGAACGCCGCTTGGTAATTCCTTCATTCTTTCTAATAGCGCCTTATTCGCCCAAACATGGTACTGATACATATTTTGCATGTTTATAAACTTTCATTATTTTTTCGGCTTCAGCGATTAATTTTGATTGCAGCTGCGCCGGTTCTGCTATAAGTTTGGCTTCAGAACATGGGGGTGAAATCATCTTCATGCTTTGAACCAGTCTGCTCCAGTATATTATGACATTTTTTTGTCTACCTTAAAATTTCCTTATTTCCTTATACTGAAAAAGGAGGGATTTTTTTATAAATATTGTATATATATAACTGTATCATATTCACTATTAAGAGGAGGAATACTAATGAAAAAGAAAATTATTGCCGGTGCTCTTGCTTTTGGATTAATTCCACTGATGGGGACTGCAGATGTATCTGCAAAAGCCTTGCCAAATCAAGATAAAGTCATGAAACCTGCTGGCTGGTCATGTGACGCTCCGTATATTGCTTGTCAGCCTTTTTCTGGTGGTACTGGTAAGGTTTCATTCAACTATCAGGGCAGCTCTCCGGGGAAAATCAGAGTTTTTGTTGCGAATGACGGCAGCAAATCTTTCAAATTCACAATTTATTATCCTAATGGGAATACACTCTTATCCACTACGACACTGAATGCAGGGAAAACTTTTATTCAAGAATTTAGTGTTAACCAAAAAGGAGAATACCTCCTGAAATATGATAGCGGCACTGGTGATAGTGTCGATGGTTTCTTTAGATCTGTTGAGATTTAAATTTTTTAGGAAGAACATTTCAGCGCATAACGGCTGAGGAGAGCCGACCTGCTGATTGTCGGCCGATGTCCCGTATAGTTTTTGTGTTTATAAAAAACAGGGTGTTTGATAACAGACGTTGTATGAAGCAGCTCCCGTTTCGTATTGAATAATTGGGATGAATCCTCAAGGTGAAGTGCGGCCGGCTGACCGCATTCATTAAGCATTTCAATGATATGCTGTCTCATTGAACCGGAAAGGCCGGCCGCTTTTTTTGTCTCATATGCTATCGTCTCAAGAGAGCCACCGCTTTTTAAAAGATGCGCCGCTGCTTTGTAAGCCCGCTGCATCTGAGAAAAACCGGGTGTGATTCCGGAAATGGCAATCACTGCACGGGGGTTGATATATTCATTTGTGGGGGGAATAAAACATGTCCAGATCTCCGTCCTTGGCTAAATGGAAATTCGCAGTCAGCAAATCCGCCTTTGTAAATCCTCCCGAAAACGAAGGTGATTTAAGCTTCTGCAAATAAAGCGAAAGCCGCTCACGGCCGCATATCATGTTACGCCTCCTTGAATCCGTCAGTTCCTTATAGTGTCATCAAAAACGGCGGATGACATCCAGGCTCATATATCGCTTTTTCCGGCATTCCAGAGCATTTTCAGGACGTGGGGCGTTCCTTTGACTTCGGCAGCCGTTGTTTGCATGGCTGTTTTTTTAGTGAGAAAGTCTTCCTGCAGTTCTTTCTGCTTTTGCGATAACAGCTGGGTTTCTGTTTTGATTTCTTCAACGGACGTCTGCATGGACGCTGCCGTCCCGTTGATCTTCTTTATATCCGGCTTTGTGTTTCTTTTAAAACGCACGGCGGATACGGCTAAATAAATCAATGCGGCAGCTGCTACGGCAGCACTGATATACAAGATGATGATCATCTCTTTTTCACTCCTTTTTCTCTGTTGATACCCTTTATGGAGAGTGTTGAATCGTTTTATTTGCTAATTGTTTTTTTTCTGCTTATAATGTGAAATCGTACATAAGGACATTCAGAAAGGGTGAAAGACATGGAAAGCTTACAGAACAAAACGGCTCTTATCACGGGCGCAGGCAGAGGAATCGGACGCGCCGCCGCTATCGCTTTAGCCAAAGAAGGAGTCAATATCGGTTTAATCGGCCGCACTGAAGCAAATGTCGAAAAGGTTGCAGAAGAAGTGAAAGCCCTTGGTGTAAAGGCATCCTTCGCTGCTGCCGATGTGAAAAAACAAAACGAGGTTGAACAAGCCGTCTCCTCTATTAAAGAAGAACTTGGTGAGATTGATATTCTTATTAACAATGCAGGAATCAGCAAATTCGGCGGATTTTTGGATCTCACGCCTGAAGAGTGGGAAGACATCATTCAAGTCAATGTAATGGGTGTATACCATGTGACACGCGCTGTTCTTCCTGAAATGATTGAGAGAAAATCAGGAGATATCATTAATATTTCTTCTACGGCAGGCCAAAGAGGCGCCGCGGCGACAAGCGCATACAGCGCTTCAAAATTTGCCGTTCTCGGCCTGACTGAATCTCTCATGCAGGAAGTCAGAAAACACAACATCCGTGTCAGCGCAATGACTCCGAGCACGGTTGCCAGCGACATGTCTATTGAATTAAATCTGACAGACGGCAATCCGGAAAAAGTTATGCAGCCTGAGGACCTTGCAGAATATATGGTGGCTCAATTGAAATTACATCCGCGCATTTTTATCAAAACTGCCGGTTTGTGGTCAACAAATCCTTAAACAAAAGGGGACCTGTCTTCATGACGGGTCTTTTTTTGTTACCGCAAACCGAATGAACAGACAAAAGAAGTGAAAAAGGAACCGAGATCAGTTATAATTAAACTAAATAAACTATGTACCAAATGTTCATTAAATTTATTTTCCCCGCTTCCAAAAAAACAAATAAACATGAGTCAAACTGTTCGCGCAATAAAAGGAAAAACGGGATATAAAGAGAATATTTAGTACATGGAATAATTTGTTAGAGGGAAGGGCGTGCACATATTGAAAGAAGAAAAAAGAAGTTCAACCGGTTTTTTAGTGAAACAAAGGGCTTTTTTAAAGCTTTACATGATTACGATGACAGAGCAGGAACGGCTTTACGGACTGAAGCTTCTTGAGGTGCTGCGCTCTGAATTTAAACCCATCGGTTTTAAGCCGAATCATACCGAGGTGTACCGTTCACTCCATGAACTTTTGGATGACGGGATTTTAAAGCAGGTAAAAGTCAAAAAAGAAGGAGCCAAACTCCAGGAAGTCGTTCTCTATCAATTTAAAGACTATGAAGCTGCGAAGCTTTATAAAAAGCAGCTGAAAGTTGAGCTCGACCGCTGCAAAAAGCTGATAGAAAAAGCCATTTCCGATAATTTTTAAATCCGTCCGGAACACATCGGCCTCCCGGGCTCAAACGGTGTGTTCTGTGTTTCATTATACATAATGACAGGCAGGGGACAATACATTTAATAAAACCTCAAACTTGACATCGAGTCCTGACATGGTAACATAAAAAACGTGTGAAAAATACGAACAAAATACGAACAAGGGAGATGTTACCGATCTTTGATCAAAAGAAAATTGCTTTTATCGGAGCAGGATCAATGGCTGAAGGAATGATATCAGGCATGGTCCGAGCAAAAAAAATTCCCAACCAAAATATCTGCGTGACAAACCGCCGCAATACAGAGCGTCTCGCTGAATTGGAACATCAATACGGAATTCAAGGCGTGCCTTTTGACAGCATGAAAACCGAAGACATTGATGTTTTTATTTTAGCCATGAAACCGAAGGATGCTGCAATCGCTCTGACGACGCTGAAACGGCGTATTCAACCCCATCAAATCATTCTGTCTGTCCTGGCAGGCATAACGACCTCATTTATACAACAATCATTACATGATCGCCAGCCTGTTGTCAGAGTCATGCCGAACACATCCAGCATGATCGGCGAATCGGCAACAGCTGCGGCTTTCGGAGACCATGTCTCTCACAGTGCAGCAAAAACCGCGGTATCCCTTCTGGAATGTCTCGGAGAAGTGTATGTGATCAAGGAAGAACAGATGGACATTTTCACAGGCATCGCAGGCAGCGGTCCGGCGTACTTTTATTATTTAATGGAGTTTATCGAAAAAGCAGGTGAAGATGCAGGATTAGATAAACGGCTGTCCCGCAAAATCGGCGCGCAAACGTTATTAGGCGCAGCTAAAATGCTGATGGAGACGGGAGAAAAGCCGGATGTGCTGCGGGAAAACATTACCTCTCCAAACGGCACGACGGCAGCCGGCCTCGATGCGCTCAGGTCAGAAGGCGGCGGGGAAGCAATCGCCAAAGCCATTAAACACGCAACCGAACGTTCTATTGAGATCAGTAAAACATTTGAAAAAACAGCAGCACTATAAAAGACAATAACAGGAGTGATACAGTGACGTCTCGGACAGAGATCAAAAGAGTCGCGGTGAAAATCGGCAGCAGCTCACTGACGAGCCTGCACGGAGAAATCAGCAGAAGAAAACTGGAAACTTTGGTGGATCAAATCGCACAGCTGAAAGACAGAGGCTATGAAGTGATTTTAGTATCTTCCGGGGCGGTGGCGGCAGGTTATCGAAAACTCGGATTTATTCAGAAACCGGAAAGCCTCCCTGAGAAACAGGCTTCTGCTTCCATCGGGCAGGGATTATTAATGGAGGCCTATTCAAAGCTGTTTTTAGCGCACGGTTATGTCGCGTCACAAATTTTAATTACAAGAAGCGACTTTTCCGATGAATACCGCTACCACAATGTCCGCAATACGATGAACGTCCTTTTGGAACGAGGCATTATTCCGATTATTAATGAAAATGACACCGTCACAGTCAACCGGCTGAAATTCGGTGATAACGATACACTCGCAGCAAAGGTGGCAGGTTTAATTGATGCCGACATGCTTGTGATTTTATCAGACATTGACGGATTATATAATGATAATCCGCGCAGCAACCCGAAAGCGCAAAGAATCCGGCATGTAAGTGACATCACCCCGGAAATAGAAGCAAGCGCGGGAGATGCCGGAAGTGAGATGGGAACCGGCGGAATGCGCTCAAAACTGGATGCTTTTAAAATTGTGATGGCCTCCGGTATTAAAGGCTTTCTCGGGCAGGCTAACGCTCCGGACATACTGCTGGAGGCGGTAGAAGAGGCGGCTGAAGGAACTTATTTTGAAGCGGAAGGAACCCTGCCGTTAAGCCACAAAGAACAATGGCTTGCATTTAATTCCGGCCCCGAGGGCGAAATTGTAATGGAAAAGGAAAGCAGCCGCGATGTAGCGAACGGAAATGTGGCGCTGTCACCGCAGGACATTGAACAGATTAAGGGCAAATTCAGCAGCGGGGCGGTTGTCAGACTGCTTGATCAGCAGGGAGAAGAGCTCGGGCTCGGCATCGTCAATTATTCCTCGGCCCAGCTGATGACATTTAAAGAAACGCCGCACAAACAGACCGAGCAATCGGTTATTGATCCAGAAGCGTTTGTCTGCCACGTTGAACTGTCCATCCCGATCGGCTGACAAAATTCAATATAAACATAAAAAAGCCCGAGGCTTCGTTTTGAAGCCCGGGTTTTATTGATATTGTTCAAGTTTGGAGAAAAATTGAATGACAAAATGATAGAAATCATTCGCAGATGGAGCCAGTTCTCTGTTTTTTGGTCTAATAATGCCTACGGTGCGCTTCACTTGAGGAAATTCAATGGGAATTTTGACCGTGAACCGAGGTGTGATTTCTGCAAAAGTGCTTTCAGGTAATAGAGTAACTCCCATCCCGGCGGAGACTAATCCTTTAATGGCATCTAAATCCTCGCCCTCCGTTGATACTAGCGGCGCAAAGCCGGCTTGTCTGCAAGCGTCAATTGCCATGTTGCGGAGAATAAATCCTTCAGGAAATAAAACAAATTGGTCACCGCGCAGATCAATTAAATGGATATTTTTCTGTTTTGCAAGCGGATGATGCAGCGGAACAAGCGCGTAAATCTTTTCCGTGAATAAGATATTGCCTGTTATGTCGGGAAATTCCGTCGGAACGGGGCCGAGCAGCGCCGCATCTATATCCCTGTTTCTTACGGCTTCAATTAAAAACTTATAAGATCCTTGGCGGAGCAAAAACTCGACATTCGGGTATTCCTCTTTAAATGCCGAAATCACCGTCGGTAATAGCTGGCTCGCAAGGCTCGTCGGAAATCCTATTTTGACGGTTCCGCGATTCGGGTCAAGGTATTCATCGATTTGTTCCTTCGCGTAATCAATTGCTTTCATTGCCGTTTTAACATGTTCTAAAAATTGTTTGCCGATCGGCGTTAATTTAATATTTCTGCCTTCCCGTTCAAATAAAGTGACCCTCAGCTCTTCTTCAAGATTTGCAATCTGCCTGCTGATGGCGGATTGTGCGACATGCAGATGATCAGCCGCTTCTGACACATGTTCCCGTTCTGCTACCTCCATAAAATACCGAAGCTGGCGTAATTCCATTGCGTCCACACCCATCTATCTCATTTTGAGATGTATTTGATCTAAATTATATATTGTTTATATTGTTTTGAAAACTTACAATTAATTTAAAGTTGTCAGATTTTATGACCGATAATTAACGGAAACTGATCGGGGGAGAGGAATTATGACTTACAATCAAATGCCGAAAGCACAAGGTCTCTACCGTCCGGAATTTGAGCATGATGCATGCGGAATCGGCTTGTATGCCCATTTAAAAGGGAAACCTTCACATGACATTGTCAAAAAAGGACTGCAGATGCTTTGCCAGCTGGATCACAGAGGAGGGCAGGGCAGTGACCCGAATACGGGTGACGGCGCCGGCCTGATGGTTCAGATCCCTGATGCTTTTTTTAAGACAGAGTGCGGAGAAATGAAGCTGCCGGAAAAAGGCCGTTACGGGGTAGGAATGGTCTTTTTCTCGCAAAATGAAGAAGAAAGAAAAAAGATAGAAAAACAGGTGAATACATTCATTGAGCAGGAAGGACAGACCGTGCTCGGCTGGAGAACCGTCCCTGTTAATGTCGGAAAAATCGGAACAGTGGCACAAAGTACTTGCCCGTATGTTCGCCAAGTATTCATCGGTGCCGCAAACGATTTGCAGGACAGCCTAGCTTTTGAACGCAAACTGTATGTCATCCGGAAACAGGCGGAAAATTGGGGCATTCAAGAACAGCTTGATTTTTACTTCGCAAGCCTGTCAAGCCAGACTATTGTTTATAAGGGTTTGTTAACGCCTGAGCAGGTTGACGCGTTTTATTTGGATTTGCAGGATGAGACATTCGTATCTGCATTTTCACTCGTGCATTCACGGTTCAGCACGAATACCTTTCCTACCTGGGAACGGGCCCATCCGAACCGCTATCTGATCCATAACGGAGAAATCAATACGCTCCGTGGCAATATCAATTGGATGAGAGCGAGAGAGCAGCAATTCGTTTCAGAAAGCTTCGGAGACGATCTTCATAAAGTGCTGCCGATTTTAAATGCCGAGGGCAGTGACTCATCCATCCTTGATAACGCGTTTGAATTTTTCGTGATGGCAGGGCGGAAACCGGCACATACGGCAATGATGCTGATTCCGGAACCATGGACGGAAAACACTCACATGTCTAAAGCGAAACGGGCTTTTTATGAATATCACAGCTCTTTAATGGAGCCGTGGGACGGACCGACCGCCATTTCATTTACGGACGGAAAACAAATCGGCGCCATCCTTGACCGTAACGGCCTGCGCCCGGCGCGTTACTATGTGACAAAAGATGACCATATTATTTTCTCATCTGAGGTCGGTGTTATTGAAGTGGAGCAGGAGAACATTCTTCATAAAAAACGCCTGGAACCTGGGAAAATGCTCCTTATTGACTTAGAGGAAGGCCGGATTATTTCAGATGAAGAAGTGAAAACAGAAATCGCCAATGAATTCCCGTATCAAAAATGGCTTGAAGAAGAATTGGTTCAAGTGAATCCTGATCCGGAAATTCGGGAAGAGGAACAATTTGATGATCTTCTCGTCCGTCAAAAGGCGTTTGGCTATACGTATGAAGATATTCAGAAATATTTAATTCCTATTATTAAAGAAGGCAAGGACCCGCTCGGCTCCATGGGAAATGACGCGCCGCTCGCCGTTTTATCCGACCGCGCCCAATCACTGTTTCATTACTTTAAACAGCTGTTTGCGCAAGTCACAAACCCGCCGATTGACGCGATCCGCGAGCAGCTTGTGACGTCTACGGTAACCTGGCTGGGAGCTGAAGGCGATCTGCTGCATCCGAATGAAAGAAATGCACGCCGCATAAAACTGTACACTCCTGTATTATCAAATGAACAGTTTAATGCGCTGAAAACACTTGTGCATCCAGATATTAAGAGCCAGAACATCCGCACGCTGTTTTCCGATGATCTTGAGAAAGGCCTGAAGGATTTGTTTCAACAGGCGGAAAAAGCGATCAAGCAAGGTGTATCTCTGTTAATTTTATCTGACAGAGCAATGAGTAAAGAATTGTACCCGATTCCTCCGCTTTTGGCTGTCAGTGCGCTGCATCAGCATTTGATCCGCCAAGGCCTGCGTACAAAAGCAAGCATTATCGTTGAATCAGGCGAAGCGCGTGAAGTTCATCACTTTGCGGCTCTCATCGGATATGGGGCCGATGCTGTCAACCCGTATTTGACTTACGCTACGTATAAGCAGGAAATCGATGAAGGCCGGCTTGACATTCCGTATGAAGAAGCAGTCAGCAAATACGGAAAGAGTGTGACAGAAGGCGTCGTTAAAGTGATGTCAAAAATGGGGATTTCAACTGTGCAAAGTTACAGAGGCGCGCAAATTTTTGAAGCGGTCGGCATTGGTGAAGATGTGATCGCCAAATACTTTACAGGGACTGCATCCCAGCTTGGCGGAATCGATATCGAAACTATCGCGCAAGAAGCTAAACAGCGTCATCAAGCGGCATATAAGGATGATTACAGCCAAACGCTTGAGCCGGGAAGTGAATTCCAATGGCGAAACGGAGGAGAGCATCACGCTTTCAATCCGAAAACCATCCATACTCTGCAATGGGCGTGCCGCAAGAATGATTACAGCCTGTTTAAGCAGTATTCTCATGTAGCGGATGAAGAACGAATCGGATTTTTACGCAATCTGTTCGCCTTCCAAGAAGACCGCAAACCTTTGAAATTAGAAGAAGTTGAATCAGCTGCGTCCATCGTGAAACGTTTTAAAACAGGGGCGATGTCATTCGGTTCATTAAGCAAGGAAGCCCACGAGGCTTTGGCGATAGCGATGAACCGGCTTGGCGGAAAAAGCAACAGCGGAGAAGGCGGCGAAGACCCGAAACGTTTTGCTCCGGATGAAAATGGTGACGACAGAAGAAGTGCGATTAAACAGATCGCATCCGGCCGTTTCGGGGTAAAGAGCCATTATCTCGTCAATGCGGATGAATTGCAGATCAAAATGGCGCAAGGAGCGAAGCCGGGAGAAGGCGGCCAGCTTCCGGGCAACAAAGTATATCCTTGGGTCGCGGATGTCCGCGGTTCTACACCTGGTGTCGGGCTGATTTCACCGCCTCCTCACCATGACATTTATTCAATTGAAGATCTGGCGCAGCTGATTCATGATTTGAAAAATGCCAATCGAAACGCGCGAATCAGTGTCAAGCTCGTATCAAAGGCCGGCGTCGGCACTATTGCAGCCGGTGTGGCAAAAGGCACCGCAGATGTCATTGTCATCAGCGGATACGATGGCGGAACGGGTGCTTCCCCGAAAACGAGTATTAAACATACCGGTCTCCCGTGGGAGCTGGGTCTTGCAGAAGCTCATCAAACGCTGATGCTGAACGGTTTACGGGATCGCGTGGTATTGGAAACGGACGGTAAGCTGATGACAGGGCGTGATGTCGTGATGGCCGCCTTGCTAGGAGCGGAGGAATTCGGCTTTGCGACAGCGCCGCTCGTCGTTCTCGGCTGCGTCATGATGCGCGCCTGCCATTTAGATACATGTCCTGTAGGGGTCGCGACGCAAAATCCGGAGCTTCGGAAAAAATTCATGGGCGATCCTGACCATATCGTAAACTACATGCTGTTTGTCGCGGAAGAAGTGCGTGAATATATGGCGCAGTTAGGGTTTAAAACGCTTGATGAAATGATCGGCCGTACTGACGTTCTTCGTGTCAGTGAACGTACAAAAGCGCATTGGAAAGCGGGGCAGCTTGATTTATCCACGCTGCTGTATCAGCCTGAAGGCATTCGCACTTTCCGCACGGCGCAAAACCATAAAATCGACCAGTCGCTTGATATGACGGATATTCTTCCGGCAGTGCAGGCTGCAATTGAAGCCGGTCAGGAAGCGGAAGCTGACATCAAGATCAATAATACAAATCGCGTAGCCGGAACCGTGACGGGAAGCGAAATTTCTAAACGCTACGGAGCGGAAGGACTGCCGGATGATACGATCAGACTTCATTTCACAGGGTCAGCAGGCCAGAGTTTCGGGGCATTTGTCCCTAAAGGGATGACGCTTCATTTGAATGGCGATTCAAATGACTACGTAGGAAAAGGGCTGTCAGGCGGAAAAATTATCGTAAAAGCACCTGATGCCTTCAATTGTGAAACACATGATAACGTTATTATCGGGAACGTCGCCTTTTACGGGGCAACAAGCGGAGAAGCTTACATTAACGGGCGTGCCGGTGAACGTTTTGCAGTCCGCAACAGCGGTGTCAATGTCGTTGTTGAAGGCATCGGGGACCACGGCTGTGAATACATGACAGGCGGCCGGGTTGTCGTCCTCGGTGAGGTCGGCAAAAACTTCGGAGCGGGGATGTCAGGCGGTATCGCATACGTCCTCTGTGATGATGCCAAGGCATTTAAACGCAAATGCAATACAGAAATGATTTCATTTGAAAAACTGACGGATGAGACGGAGATCAAAGAAGTGAAAGAGATGGTGAAACGGCATTCGGCGCTGACAAACAGCAAAAAAGCAGCAGGTCTCCTGGACAATTGGGAAGAAGCCGTACAAACCTTTATCAAAGTCATTCCGAAAAACTATAAACAAATGCTCCTCAGCATCGAAGAACAAAAAGCGGCGGGTTTATCAGAAGAAGACGCAATTATGTATGCTTTTGAAGCCAATACAAAGGCTCAGCAAACGCCGGCCAAAGATCAAAAACAAGCGGTAGTGCAGTAAGAAAGGGGAGAGGAACATGGGGAAACCAACTGGATTCATGGAAGAAAAACGAGAAAAACCGGCTGAGCGGGACCCTCTCACTCGCTTAAAAGATTGGAAAGAATATTCGGCTCCATTTTCAGATGAAGCGTCCAAGCGGCAGGGGTCACGGTGTATGGATTGCGGCACACCGTTTTGCCAAATCGGCGCTGATATCAACGGTTTTACATCCGGGTGCCCGATTTACAATCTGATCCCGGAATGGAATGATCTCGTCTATCGGGGGCGCTGGAAAGAAGCATTGGAGCGTCTTCTGAAAACGAATAACTTTCCTGAATTCACAGGGCGGGTCTGTCCCGCTCCTTGTGAAGGATCTTGTACGCTGGCCATTTCAGATCCGGCTGTTTCAATTAAAAACATCGAGCGGACGATCATTGACAAAGGTTTTGAAAACGGATGGATTCAGCCGAGAATTCCTGCGAAACGCACAGGAAAGAAAGTCGCAATCGTCGGTTCAGGCCCGGCAGGTCTGGCAAGCGCTGATCAGCTGAACCAAGCGGGACATTCCGTGACGGTCTATGAGCGTGCTGACAGAGCCGGCGGCCTGCTGATGTACGGCATTCCGAGCATGAAGCTTGAGAAAAATGTCGTCGAACGCCGGATTAAACTTTTGACGCAGGAAGGCATAGATTTTGTGACAAATACCGAAATCGGCGTAGACATAACAGCTGATGAGCTC
This sequence comes from Bacillus sp. Bwzl_19, assembly GCF_054900515.1. NCBI lineage: Bacteria > Bacillati > Bacillota > Bacilli > Caryophanales > Bacillaceae > Bacillus > Bacillus sp. Bwzl_19. The sequence continues at coordinate 87,288 of NZ_JBUBKZ010000002.1, forward strand.
AAAGAACAATTTGATGCCGTCATTTTGTGCACAGGCGCCCAAAAACAGCGCAATCTGCTGATTGAAGGCCGGGACGCAAAAGGCGTTCATTACGCAATGGACTATTTAACATTGGCGACGAAAAGCTATTTAGATTCTAATTTCAAAGATAAACAATTTATAGACGCTAAAGGGAAAGATGTCATCGTGATCGGCGGCGGGGATACAGGAGCTGACTGCGTAGCAACCGCCCTGCGCCAAAAAGCGCGCAGTGTGCACCAGTTCGGGAAACATCCTAAGCTTCCGCAGACGCGCACGAACGACAATATGTGGCCTGAACAGCCGCACGTCTTTACCCTTGAATACGCCTATGAAGAAGCGCAGGCAAAGTTCGGCAAAGACCCGAGAGAATATTCAATTCAGACGACAAAAATGGTGGCCGATAAACAGGGCCGCTTAAAAGAGATTCACACCGTTCAAATGGAAAAAGTAAGAAATGAATTCGGAAAGTACGAGTTTCATGAACTGCCGGGAACGGAAAAAGTATGGCCTGCTCAGCTGGTGTTCATCGCCATCGGTTTTGAAGGAACCGAACAGCCATTATTGAAACAGTTCGGTGTCGATTCGGCAAATCATAAAATTCAGGCAGCATATGGGGATTATAAAACGAATGTTGACGGCGTTTTCGCCGCAGGGGATGCGAGAAGGGGCCAAAGCCTGATTGTATGGGCGATTAATGAAGGCCGGGAAGCAGCGCGCGAAGTCGACAGTTATTTAATGGGGAGCACTGTTTTACCGTAAACAAAGGGGATTATTTATAAAACCGGCTGGAATCAGCCGGTTTTTTGCATTGAAACGAAACCTCTTTCTTCCTGCGTTGGTCATATAAGGGTAACATGATGGAAATGGAGGATAACAAATGGAATTTCGTTTTACAGCTTGGAGAGATTATTTTCATAGAAATCAATCAGCAGTCAGAGATATGAAGATATCATTCATTTACGGCGTTTGAAGAACTGCTGAATGGATTAAAAGCATTACAGAACGGAAGATGAGAAAACCGGAAAGCTGTAGACGCCAACCTTTTCTTACCGATATTTTTCAAAAAAACTTTCTTTTTCCGAAAATTTATGTATAATAAAAGAAAGTTTTTTCTGATAAAGAATCTGCAATGATAAGGACATGAGTCATTCTAACCGGCATACAGAGAGGGAGGGCGCGGCTGAGACCTTCCCGGCACGAAGAATGAGCTTACCGCCTTTTGAGCTGTATCGGTGAACGAAAGCAGCCGATACCGTATAGCCGCGTTACGGCAAAAATGAGCCGTCACTTGAAGTGACGGGAATTTGGGTGGAACCGCGGGTCTGACACACACTCGTCCCTTGCTTTGGGATGAGTGTGTTTTTATTTTTATCAAAAATAAAGGAGAGATCAGACCGTGAAGAAACCATATATTGTGATTACTTTTCCTAACGGGAAACAAAAAGAATACGAGAAAGGCATTACGTTAGAAGAGATTGCCCAATCCATCAGTCCGGGTTTGAAAAAGACGTCAGCAGCCGGCAAGGTAAACGGATCGTTATATGACCTTGGAAGAAGCATCCATGAAGACGCTGAAATTGAACTGTGCAGCTTTCAGTCTGAAGAAGGACTGGAAGTGATGAGACACACAGCAGCGCACGTATTGGCGCAAGCTGTAAAACGTCTGTATCCGAAGGTCTGTTTAGGAATCGGTCCCGTTATAGAAAATGGGTTTTATTATGATTTTGATATGGATGATACGATTACTGAAAAAGATTTGCCCGTCATTGAGAAAGAAATGAACCGGATTATTTCAGAAAATCCGAAAATCACTAGAGAAGAAATCTCCAGAGAAGAGGCAGAGCAGCTGTTTGCGCACGATCCGCTGAAGCTCGAGCTCTTAGCAGATATTCCGCAGACTGATACAGTCAGTATATACCGTCAGAGCGAATTCGTGGATTTATGCCGGGGACCGCACTTGGCGTCTGTCGGACAGATAAAAGCTTTTTCGCTCACTCATGTATCAGGGGCTTATTGGCGCGGCGACAGCAATCAAAAAATGATGCAGCGAATCTATGGAAAGGCCTTTGCTTCAAAAAAGGAGCTGAACAGGCATTTTCAGCTGTTGAAAGAGGCTGAGAAGAGAAATCATCGGAAATTGGGAGCGGAATTACAACTTTTTATGTTTTCAGAAGAAGCGCCGGGTATGCCTTTTTATCTGCCGAACGGTCAGTTCATCCGAAATACGCTTGAATCATTTCTGCGTTCAAAGCAGGATGCCTATCATTATCAGGAAGTGCGCACCCCTATGATGATGAATCAGCGTTTGTGGGAGCAATCCGGCCATTGGGATCATTATAAAGAGAATATGTATTTCTCTGAAGCCGATCAACAGCGCTTCGCGTTAAAGCCGATGAACTGCCCCGGCCACATGCTCATTTTTAAAGAAAGGCTTCGTTCTTATCGGGAACTTCCGATTCGGATGGCTGAGTTCGGCCAGGTGCACCGCCACGAATTCAGCGGGGCGCTCAATGGCCTCCTCCGCGTCAGGTCTTTCTGCCAGGATGACGCACACATTTTTGTAACGCCGGAGCAGATCGAGAGTGAAATCGCTTCAGCGCTGCAGCTGATTCACGAGGTGTACACCGCATTTGGTTTTTCCTATGATATTGAGCTGTCAACGAGACCGGAAGATTACATGGGAAGCGAACACTTGTGGGACCGGGCTGAGAGCGCATTAGAAAGAGTATTAAAAGAACAGGGATATGATTTTCGGTTTAACCGGGGGGATGGCGCATTTTACGGACCGAAAATTGATATTCATATAAAAGATGCGCTGAACCGAAGCCATCAATGCGCCACTGTCCAGCTGGATTTTCAAATGCCGGAGAAATTTGATTTAACATATATTGATGAAAAAAACCAAAAAGTGCGTCCTGTTGTCATTCACCGGGCAGTATTCGGATCTCTCGACAGATTCCTCGGAATCATTACCGAACATTACGGGGGAGCGTTCCCTTTATGGCTCGCTCCGGTACAGGCAAAAATCATCCCCGTGTCAAACACCGCACACCGGGACTGCGCAGAACAGGTGCACCGGCAGATGAAGAAAGCGGGCATCCGTGCTGAGCTTGATCAGCGGGATGAAAAACTCGGCTATAAAATCAGAGAAGCACAAATGAAAAAAATACCGTATATTGCTGTTGTGGGGGATCAAGAGTGCCGTCATCATACTGTACACGTAAGACAATACGGGCAGGAAAACACATTTGAAGAGAGTGTGAGTGATTTTATTTCCCGGATCATAAATGAAACAAAACAAGTGATAGAAGTAAATCGACATTGACATATCGTAAAATCACGATATAATAATACGTATGAAACCTATTGATGTTTTTAAAGCGTTGTCTAATGAGTCGCGGCTTGAGATTTTACAATGGCTGAAAGAGCCGGACCGTCATTTCGCCCCGCATGATGGCATTGATATGAATGAGATCGGAGTATGTGTGAGTCAGATCACCGATAAGCTTCAGATGACACAGTCAACGGCGTCTCAATATCTTTCCATCCTTCAGCGGGCGGGCCTTATCCAAACAAAACGGATTGGCAAATACACCTATTATAAAAGAGATGAAGAAGCGATAAAGGCGATGGCCGATTATTTTCAGCGCGAAATGTAGGGCTGAATCCTTTAGAAAAGGGATTCAGTTTTCTTTTCCAACATTACATCGACATATTGCGATTTGTTTCTTTAATATTTTATATCGATATATTCCGATATATCTTTATATAAAACATCTATGAAGGAGTGTGTCATGTGCAAAATACATGGAAGGTTTATATTTTGGCGATTATCAGCTTTTTGGTGGGGACGTCTGAATATGTGATATCCGGGGTGCTTGATAAAATTGCTGGTTCCTTGGGAGTCACTGTAGCAGCGGCAGGGCAGCTGATTACGATTTTTTCGCTCGTTTATGCAATCGGAACGCCCGTCATGATGGCTCTTACAGCAAGGCTGGACAGAAGGAAGCTCATGATCTATGCTCTTGGACTGTTTGTTATCGGGAATATAAGTTCGTTTCTTGTGCAGGGATACGCCTTATTTGCTGCAGCTCGGGTGATCATGGCGCTTGGAGCGGGAACTGTGGTGGTTACCGCGCTTACGATCGCAGCAAAAATCGCTCCCCCGGGAAAGCAGGCAAGCTCTCTCGCGACAGTCATTATGGGATTTACGGCAGCACTTATTATCGGTGTGCCGATCGGAAGAACCGTGTCGGAAGCTTTTGGCTGGAAGATGGTCTTCGCCGGTATTGCGGCAATCGGAATCATTGCTATGTTCATTATACGTTTCGCATTGCCTGAGATAAAAGGGGATAAACCCGTGCCGCTCATCAAGCAATTCTCTCTCTTAAAGAGACGAAAGGTGGCTGTCGGCCTGGCCATCACGTTTTTTTGGCTCGGAGGCTATTCAGTTGCGTATACGTACCTTTCTCCGTATTTACTGAACGTCACTCATATCGGCAGCGGAATGCTGAGTACATTGCTGCTTATTTTCGGTGTCGCCAGTCTTGCCGGTTCTAAAGCCGGCGGTTTCAGCGCAGACAGAGGGGGGGCGCGTGTCACATTAACCGGCGGAATGGCGCTTCATGCTATCAAGCTCATGTTGTTGTCGTTTGTTACACATTCTGCTGCCGGAGCGGCGGCCGTGCTTATATTTTGGTCCTTTGCCGCCTGGTCATCAGGGCCTGCCCAGCAGTATCATTTGGCAACGATGGAGCCTGAATCATCGGGGGTATTACTTGGCCTTAACCAGTCTGTGATGCAGCTGGCTATGGCGGCGGGGGCCGGAATTGGAGGCGTTGTTGTCACTCATCTGTCTCTTGCGTCAGTGACATGGATCGGAGCAGCCGGTGTTATCGTTGCGATGTGCAGCGTGCTTTCGCTTGCATCGTTAGCATCTGAAAAAACTTCATCTGAATACAGCGCAGAATAAACAAAAGCCTCATTTCTCAGCTTGAGAAACGAGGCTTTTTGTCTTGTTATTTTTCACATTTTTTCAGGTTTACACCGATTGCGGCTCCGTTTCGGCTTGAGTCGGCAACTCCGGTGAAGGTGCCGTTCTCACGGTCGATTAGTATGCTTTGCACGTTTCCGATATCAACCGGGCTTGCGCCGAATTTATGTCCCATTTCGTTCAGTTTTGTGCGGGCTTCCGGCACTCCTTCTTCATATCGATAGGATGTCATGCTGTTTGTGTAAATTCTCGGCTCTTCGACAGCCGCTTTCAGATCCATGCCGTATTCGACTTTGTTCAGGATCGTTTGCAGAACGGAAGAGATAATCGTTGCTCCGCCAGGGGAGCCGACAGTCAGGACAGGTTCGTTATTTTTAAATAAAATGGTCGGGGTCATGCTGCTTAGCGGACGTTTATTCGGCTGCACTTCATTTGCGCCGCCCGGCACCGCATCGAAGTCTGTTAATTCATTGTTCAAAACAACGCCGTATCCGGGAACCATAATGCCGGAACCGAACAGCTGTTCAATCGTTGTCGTGTAAGATACGACATTTCCGAAGCGATCGGCTACCGTGAAGTGAGTCGTTTGGCCTTCTTGTTTGTCAGTCGGCTGCTTCACTTGTTTATAGTTTGCAGAACCTTCCTGATAGGCCCAAGGATCGCCGGCTTTCGGTTTTTTATTCACTTTATTAATATCTATCAGCTGTCTGCGGGCATTGATATAATCTGGATTCAAGAGACCTTTGAGAGGAACGTTGACGAACTCGGGATCTCCGGCAAATGCAGCCCGGTCAGCATAAGCTAAATGCATTGTTTCAGCGAGAAGCTGATATTTTTGCCAAGAACGGATATCATATTGAGAAAGCTTAAAATCATCCAGGAGGTTCAGCATTTGTAACAAGAAAACACCGCCGGAACTTGGAGGAGGAGCAGTCGCGATATGATAGCCCTGATAATCGCCCCAGATCGGCTCGTCAATCGTTACGTTGAAGTTTTTAATATCCTTTTCTGTCATTGAGCCGCCGAATTCCTGCACTGTTTCCGCAAGCTTTTTGGTGAATGCTCCGTCATAGAATGCTTTTGTGCCTTTATACTTAATGGCAGTGAATGTTTTGGCTAAGTCTTTTTGGACGAGTGTGTCTCCTTCTTTCAGAGGTTCTCCGTTCGGAAGAAACACGTCTTTTGCAGCAGTGTGTGATAATTTGTCTTTATAATCTGAGATGGCATCAGCTAAAACCGAATCAATCGGAAAGCCCTTTGAGGCAAGTGCAATGGAAGGGGTGATGAGTTGTTTCATGGAGCGTGTGCCCCACTTGTCGAGCGCTTTTTCAAGGCCTTTTAATGTTCCCGGAACACCGACGGCAGTCCCTTTTGTAACCCGTTCAGAGAAAGGAATGGCTTTGCCGTTTTCGTCAAGGAACATATCCGGTGTTGCGCCTGCCGGTGCGCGTTCCCGGCTGTCGATAATGGTGGTGTCTTTTGTCTTCGCATCATAAACCATCATAAATCCGCCGCCGCCGATCCCTGACATCATCGGTTCAGTTACGTTTAATGCGAATTGAATAGCAACCGCAGCGTCAATTGCATTGCCGCCTTTTTTCAGCACGTCAGCACCGATTTGTGAAGCGAGAGGATGGGCGGTGGCGACCATGCCGTCTTTGCCGACATCCACCTGTTTGTAGTCATCATAGGAAAACGGGTGTTTCTTAGCCTGGGCGTGATAAGGGATGCTGCCGGCCGTGAGCAAAGCACTGAGCAGAACGATAAAACAGAAATTCATAAACTTTTTCTTTTTCATAGTCTGCCTCCTTTGTTTTCCGCTTACAATTATAGAGTAAGTAAAATGTGGTGTTTTCACAAGTGACAAACGGAATAGTCCGGTGTGCAAAAAGTCAGGGTTTCTGTGTGAATGTAATCAGTCGGGAATGGGATAAATGGGAAACCGGACAGTAAAAGCTGTGAAACAAGCATAAAGACAAAAAATAAGCTACAATAAACAAAACAGAATTCACTCACATGACATATGAAAGGAACGTGAGCCATGTATTTAACCATTAAAGAGACAGCGGAGTTTACCAATCTTCCTGAAGAATATGTGCATAATCTTGTTTTAACGAATAAAATAAGGGCCGTCCATGACGGACAGCAATATTTAATCAACAAGGAACAATTTCACACCCATCTCGAACAGCTGGAAAAATATAAGGAAATGATTCAGGAGTTTTTAAATGAACCGCTCCCTGAAGATATTGATGTAAAAGATGAGGATTAGGACACAATTTCATATTGTGTCTTTTTTTGTATCTTTTTTTCGGTTGTTCTCAAAAAACGGATGCTCAGATTTCGTTTTAAGGGCGTTATTTTTATTTTTTAATACCATGTGTATCTATTTGGTTAAAATCCCGTCACGGGGGTAAAAATGGTGTTTATGAGGATCACGCTGAAAATACGTGTCTATTTCTTCTTATGTAACACTATGTATATTATGTTACATAAGGGGCTTTATCCTTTATCATTCAATGGGTTTCGGCTATAATAGTAACATAAAGCTCAATATGTTACTTTACCATTTATAAGGGGTTTTTTGATGCACATCGTACAGCCGATCCGAAGTTTGGAGAAGATCCAGGAAGTCAAACAGTATTTAAAGAAGAAAAGTGAACGTGATTATTTTTTATTTATTTTCGGCATGAACAGCGCACTGAGGATTTCTGACGTTCTGCCGCTTCGTGTGAGAGATGTCAGGAACAAAGATCATGTCTGGGCAACCGAAAGCAAAACGAGAAAGAAAAGAAAAATTCTGATATTGGAGTCTCTAAAGGCAGACATATACGCTTACACAAAAGACATGAAAGAGAATGACTATTTGTTTAAATCGAAACGGACGAACAAGCCCATTTCCCGGATTCAGGCATACAGAATTTTAAAAGAAGCAGCTGCTGCGTGCGGATTGGAGGAAATCGGGACGCATACGCTGAGAAAGACGTTCGGGTACCATTTTTATCAGCGGACGAAAGATATTGCTGAACTCCAGCGGATATTAAACCATTCTTCTCCGTCTATTACGATGCGTTATATCGGAATAGATGAAGATACGACGAGAGCCGCCTATAAAGTATTCGGAGGACTGTAGGCTTGAAAAAAACAGCCGCCAGCGTTACTATAATAGAAGCAGGCTCTAGTAGCACAGCGGATAGTGCAGCAGTTTCCTAAACTGCAGGTCGGGAGTTCGAATCTCTCCTAGAGCGTTTTTTTATATAAAAAGGTGCAGATTAATAGTCTAAAAAAGAAAAACCCTTGTTATACAGGGGTTTTTCTTTTTTTGTGAGTTCTGGGTAAGAACCCATGGAAAAAAGCCCGCTGTAAGCGGGCTTTTCTTTATATAATAGCATCAAATTGGTTGACTTTCCAAACGTTGTTTTCTTTTACAAATGTAACGTCGCGTTTTGCTGACGGAGATCCGTCAAGAGTCGGTACAGTGAAGCGGTATGTTTGGACGCTTCCTTTTTTAGAAAGAAGGGTCATTTTTGCTTTTTTCCAATTCAGGAGGTTGTCTCCGTCGCCGACCGGAACAGCCAATTTGCCGTCTTTTACAGTGAAGTGGTAATCTTTGAGCCCTTTATCAATCGCTTGCTTTGTAAAGGCGGGTGTCAGGTATTTTACGGCTTTCGCTTTTGTTCCGAGCTCTTTGCACATGAACACATATTGCATATTTTGATATTCGAACTGTTCAGATGTACAGTTTGTGTTTGATTTAAGCGCGCCTCCGCTCATCGTGTTCCAGAAATGTTCTCTTGCTGACAGAGCCAGCTGCAGTGCTTGTTTTTGTGTAAGGTCATTGGGCGTATTTTTGGCAGTCGCCGCAGTGCCCAGTGATAGAATCAATGTAATAGTAGTAAGGAATAATAGCCATTTTTTCATGATTTAATCTCTCCTTCAACGAATCTCTTTCTCTTATGTTACAAATGTTACAATAATTACGTTAAGATTACAATACCTTTTCAGAAATATTTTCCGAACTTTTTATTTTTATGATTTATTTCCATGTAAGACGCAAGAAAAAGATAAAGAGTTTCATTGAACAAAAGGTTTTTACAAGCTGTCTGCTGAATAATAAAATGGAAGAAAATCAAAAAAGGAGTCCTACATATGGAAGTACAAGATAATCTGGAGACAGCGGAAGGCCGCGGCCAATCTGTCTGGCGATCGATGTCACTGTTTTTAGTGCCGCTGCTTTTAAGCAATGTATTGCAATCTGTCGGCCAATTGGTCGGAATGGTATTCGTCGGAAGGTGGCTCGGAGTCGATGCGCTTGCCGCCGTATCGTCTTTTTTTCCGCTGTTTTTTCTGCTGATTTCCTTTACGATCGGAATCGGTTCAGGAAGTTCCATTCTGATCGGGCAGGCTTACGGCGCGAAAAACGAAGAGAGGATGAAGGCGATTGTCGGCACGACACTGACTTTTACCTTTATGCTCGGGATTGTGCTGGCAGTTGTCGGCAGTGTGTTTACACTTGATATTTTACGGCTGATGGGAACGCCGGAAAATGTAATAGATGTCAGTGTCCGATATGCGCGCATTTTGTTTTGTGCAATGCCGCTGATGTTTTTATATTTTGCTTATACGACATTTTTACGCGGAACGGGAGATTCAAAGACCCCGTTTTATACGTTAATCGTCAGTACAGTCATTAACATAGGGCTATTGCCGTTATTGATTCTCGGACTTTTCGGGCTTCCGAAGTTCGGCATTTACGGATCGGCGTATGCAACGGTGATTTCAAACATCGTGACATTTATCGTACTCATGGTTTATTTGAGGAAAAAGAAGCATCCATTGGCATTTGACCGGGCTGCTTTCCGCTCTCTTAAAATGGACAGAAAGCTGCTTGCGCTTTTACTGCGGCTCGGTATTCCGTCGAGTATCAATATGATTCTCGTATCACTTTCTGAAATCGCGGTCATCTCTTTTGTTAATCATTACGGATCAAACGCGACGGCGGCTTACGGGGTCGTCAACCAAGTGGCGAGTTATGTGCAGATGCCGGCGGTAAGCCTCGGTATCGCCGTTTCAATTTTTGCCGCCCAGTCCATAGGGGCTAATCAATTCGGCCGGCTGAAACAGGTCATCAAAGTCGGCATCGGCCTGAATTATTTGATTGGCGGGGTATTGATTCTGCTGATCTACACCTTCACCCGACAGATACTGGCCTTGTTTTTAACAGATCAGGGTACACTGCATATTGCCCGCAATCTTATTATGATTACACTTTGGAGCTATTTGATTTTCGGTCACGCTCAGATTGTTTCAGCGACAATGCGGGCGAGCGGTACGGTGTTATGGCCGACGATTATCAGCATTTTTACAATTTGGGGAATTGAAGTGCCTGTCGCCTTTATTCTTTCTCATTACACAACACTCGGTATTCTCGGCATCTGGGTCGGTTATCCGGCGGCTTTCGTCGTCAGCCTGCTGCTGCAATACGGGTATTACCGATTTGTATGGAAGAAAAAGCAGATTACCCGGCTGATTCAATAAGGTTTTACAGCACATCGCTCAGTTCATACGGGCGATGTTTTTTTATAGAAGGAAAATGAGTTTAGAAAATGGAATTCCTATACATGCTAGAAAACAAGGAAAGGGCAGGTGCTTATGAAGATTGAACATACGACTTATTTAGGGGTTTCAGCTGTAAAAGCGGAGACTGACCAGGCTGAATGTATCATTGTGCCTGAATGGGGCTCAAATGTCATATCGATTCGGGATAAAAGAACAGGTATGCGGCTTCTGAGAGAACCGGAAACTGCGGAACAATTCCGTGAAACACCGATGCTGTACGGTATTCCCGTTTTATTTCCGCCGAACCGGATTACGGACGGGACGTTTCGTTTTGACGGCCGCACATATCAATTTGAGATAAATGAAGAGGATAAACATAATCATATTCACGGCTTTCTTTACAATCAGCATTGGAAGTTGGCGGGTGCGAAAGAAGAGGGGGATGAATTGACAGTCGAAACAGAAATTGACCTATCAAAGATTCCGCGTGTCCATAAACAATTTCCGCACGATGTTATTGTGCGGATGACATATACATTAAAAGACAATGTCTTTACCCAGCGCGCGCTGATTATCAATAAGGGAACGGAGGCTTTTCCGTGGGGGCTCGGCTATCACTCCTCATTCGTTTTTAATGAAGAGCGGGCACGCCTTTTTCTGACGGCTGACCGCATGTGGGAATTAAATGAACGTTTCGTGCCGACGGGCCGTTTATTGGATGTTCCTGATAAAGAAGCGTTCCGTAAGGGGATGTCTTTGAAAAATAAGCAATTTGATGATGTTTTTCTTTCTTCCGGACGGAATGGCGGCAATAATGAAGCGGTTATTTATCATCCGGATGAGCAGATATCCGTTTTGTATGAGGCAGACACGTCTTTCAAGCATTGGGTGGTATTTAACGGTGACGGTAAGCAAGGGTTTGTCAGTCTCGAGCCTTATACTTCCGTCACAGATGCGTTTAATCTGAATCAGCCTGCATCACTGACAGGGCTTCAGATTCTGAAACCGGGCGAAGAAGTGGCTGCGACATCCCGGATCACCATTTTGCATGACGAAGAATAGGAAAGAGGCGGGATAATATTGAAAACATATGTCAAACGCTTGAGCGCGGTGATTCTGCTTTTGATTATAGCCGCAGTTCCTTATATTGATGATTCCGCCAAAGCGGCCGAACAAAAAAATGCTTTGCAAAAAGAGCTGCAACAAATTCTGAATGAAGAGCCTGCTTTAAAAGGCGCTGCAGCGGGTGTCAGTGTACAATCAGCAAAAACGGGAGAAGTGCTGTTCGCAAGCGGGGAAGATATGCGGCTGAGGCCCGCATCACTGATGAAGCTGCTGACGGCATCTGCGGCGCTTTCTGTGCTCGGAGAAGATTACAGGTTTAAGACAGAAGTACGGGCAGATGGCGCCGTGAAAGGGAAACAGCTGCACGGAAACCTTTATCTGAGAGGGAAAGGCGATCCGACTCTATTGGCTTCTGATTTTGAGAAGATGGCAAAACAGGTCAAAGAAAGAGGCATCCGCGTCATTAAAGGAGAACTGATCGGGGATGATTCGTGGTATGACGATACCAGGTATTCAGTTGATCTTCCGTGGAGCGATGAAGGCCAATACTATGGCGCGCAAGTATCAGCTCTTACCGCTTCCCCAAACGAGGATTATGATACCGGAACGGTGATGGCGGAAATCAGCCCGGCAAAACAGCCCGGTAAAAAACCGCGTATTTCGATTTCCCCCAATACGGACGTCGTTCGCGTGAAAAATGAAGTGAAGACCGTCGCTTCTGATGAAAAGAAAGATTTGACCATTGAACGGGAGCATGGGGGCAATGTGATTACAGTAAAGGGAACCATACCGGCGGGTGCGGCAAAGGCAAAAGAATGGGCTGCAGTGTGGGATCCGTCGTCCTATGCTTTAGATTTATGGAAACAAGCGCTTAAAAAACAGGGGATCACAATAAAAGGGAAGGTCAAAACCGGGCGCATGCCCCGTCACACCAAGCTAGTCACATCACGGACATCCATGCCTCTTTCAGAATTATTGATTCCGTTTATGAAACTGAGCAACAACGGTCACGCCGAAATTTTGATCAAGGAAATGGGAAAAGTGAAAAAAGGCGAGGGCAGCTGGGAAAAGGGCTTAGATGTGATGAAATCAGAGCTGAAATCGTTCGGGCTGAATCCGGATGAATTGATTGCAAGAGACGGATCCGGTGTTTCTCATATTGACGGTGTATCCGCCGGCCAAATCGGAGAGCTTTTGTATGCGGTTCAAAAAGAAAAGTGGTACCCGGCTTTCCTTCGTTCTCTTCCCGTCGCCGGGGCGAGTGACAGAATGACGGGAGGCACCCTTCGGAATCGGCTGAAGGATACTCCGGCAGAAGGCAAAATTAAAGCGAAAACCGGGTCATTAACGTCAGTCAGTTCGATAGCCGGCTATGCAGATACAAAAACAGGAGATACTCTTATTTTTTCCGTGCTTCAAAATGGGCTGCTAGACGAAGATGACGGAAAAGACATTGAAGACAAAATCGCAGTCGTGCTGGCAAATCAATAAGAAAAGCCGATCCTTACAGGATCCGGCTTTTTTTGATGGAGAACGAGATCTGCAAAACATTATATTGCCATTATGAATCGATCTTTTCAAAAAGTAATATCTGCAAAATTAGGCTTTTTTTTATACTTTCTTTACTTATATGTTCACCGATTTTTCATTTTTATCGTAAAAACTTCTTTCCGGGAGGCAAAATCTTTTTAAAGACGCGATTAATTATACATTTTATTCCTTATTATAGTGTTTAAGAACTGGTTTGCATTGTGCATACATACCGTTTTACATGGTATAAAGATAATAGAAATGAAGAATCAAAGTAAGGAGATTATACTATATTCTAAAAAATGTTAGAAAAAATTTAATTTTTTATTGTGATTTCTAAAATATGTTTTAAAATAATGCTTATATGGATGATTTAGTCATATGCTGTCGAATTTTAATTGTAATTATTTCACTTTCTTATCCTCTTAAATTGAAGCGGAGGGATTCCATTGAAGAATACTGTTTATGCTTTAACTCACGCCCAAAGAAGAGTGTGGTTTACGGAGCTGCTCGAGCCGGGCACAAGTATCTGCAATCTTGCGGCGTGCGTCAAATTCAGGGGAAACATCGATTTTGACGTACTGCGCCGTGCTTTAGATTTCTCTATCTTGCAAAATGATTCGCTCAGGTTTCAACTGACGGAAGGCGACGGGTCAGAACCCCAGCTGTATTTGACCGGGCATTCGCCGATTTCTTTAGAAACCGTTGATTTTACTCATACTGATCAATCAGAGCAGGATGCATGGATTGACACACAGACGCGTGTTCCGTTCAAGCTGTTTCATTCACCTCTGTATCAATTTACTCTGCTTGTCATGTCAGACGAAGAAGTTTGGCTTTATTCAAAATTTCACCACATTATCATGGACGGCATCTCGCTCAATCTGCTCGGCAACCAGCTTATTGATATCTACCAAAAGATTATGCGGAGCGAGGATTTAACTGATCATCACAGACCTTCCTATCTCAGCTACATGGAAAAAGAACAGCAATATTTACAGTCCTCCCGTTTTCAAAAAGATCGTTCATTTTGGACTGAAACGTACCGAACTGTTCCGGAACACCTTTCATTGGCGGAACGAACCTCTCACCTTAGACAAAGCACTGCAGCTTCCAGAGATACAATTACTCTTTCTCACTCCTTAGAACAATCAATCCGGCGTTTTTGCAAAGAAAATAATCTCAGCATCATCTCTCTGTTTATGGCTTCGTTATACATATGCATCAGCCGTCTGACGGCTAAAAAGGATATTGCCATCGGTACTTATTACGGAAACCGGGGTTCCAAGCTCGAAAAGGATATGCTCGGCATGTTTGTCAGCACACTGCCGATCAGAATGACGGCAGATCCTGATGCGGAGTTCCTGTCCTTTGTCCGCAGTGTAGGAAAAGAGCAGCTGTCTGTTATGCGGCACCAGAAATATCCTTACAATCTTTTTGTCAATGAATTAAGGCAGGTTCATCACGACCTGCAAAATATCATCGGTATTTCGATGCAGTACCAGCCCCTTGAATGGCGTCAGGCAGAGGGCTTCGATTTTGAAACGGCCATGTTTTTCAGCGGGCATACCGCAAACGAGCTTTCCATTTTAATTAAGGAGCGGACAGATACGGGATTGATTGAGCTGAATTTTGATTATCAATCCGCTTTATTTACTGAAAAATCAATCAAACGCATTAGCTGATTCGGCATATTGATATGGCGGATGAAGAAGAAAAACAACGGGTGTTAACTGAGTTTAACCGAACAGAAACGGTTGAACCGCCGGCCCCGACGCTTCACGGGCTGTTTACCCGAGGCGCCGCGCTTTCGCCGGATCGTCCGGCGCTCCGGTTTCCGGGCGGTATGCTGACGTACGCCGAGCTTGATCAGTACACAGACAGACTCGCTGTCCAGCTTCGTCAAAAAGGCGTCTGTAAAGAAAGCATCATCGGCGTGCTCGCTGAACGCTCGCCGGAGATGGTGATTTCTGTGCTTGCCGTGTTAAAAGCGGGCGGCGCTTATGTGCCGCTTGATCCGGAATATCCTGAGGAAAGGTTGCGTTATATGCTCGCTGACAGCGGAGCCTGTCTCCTGCTTGCACAGTCCGGGTTATCCGTTTCCGGTTTTTCCGGTGAGACGCTTGACGTTTCTCTTTCTGCTCTTACAGGTGAAACGGAGACAGGGGCTGTCTCTGAAGAAGCGGATGCCGATTCGCTCGCTTATATCATTTACACGTCCGGTTCGACGGGAACACCGAAGGGAGTGGCTGTTGAACACCGACAGGCCGCAGCCTTTTTATCCGGCATGCAAGGGCAGTTTCCGTTAACGGAAGAGGATATCATCGTACTGAAATCATCCTTTTCTTTCGACGCTTCCATCTGGCAATTGTTTTGGTGGACGATGTCAGGCGCTTCTGTGTATCTGCTTCCGTCCGGCTGGGAGAAAGATCCTGCCCTGATGATTGAAGCCTTTGTCTCTGAAAAGGTGACGACCGCGCATTTTATTCCGGCGATGGTCAACAGCTTTTTAGACGCGCTGGAAACGGAGCCTGAGGAAACAAGAATCCGCCTCGGCAAAACACTGACTCGCGTGTTTGCCGGAGGGGAAGCACTTTCACCGCTTACGGCTGCCCGTTTTGCCGATCTTTTGCCGGAGACCGTGCTCATTCACGGCTACGGGCCGACAGAAGCGACGGTTGATGCGGCCTTTTACGTCTGTGACCGAAAACGGGACAGCGGCAGGACAAGGCTTCCGATCGGAAAACCCGTTCCGGGTGCCCGTCTGTATGTGTTAGACGGCGGAGGAACCGTTCAGCCTGCGGGTGTGGCCGGAGAGCTGTACATCGCGGGGACAGGTGTGGCGCGGGGCTATCTGAACCGCCCTGAGCTGACGGAGGAGCGTTTTCTCGATGATCCGTTTTATCCGGGGGAGCGCATGTATCAGACAGGGGACATCGCCCGCTGGACAGAAGACGGGCTTGTCGAATGGCTCGGCCGTTCAGACGGACAGGTGAAAGTCCGCGGCTACCGGATTGAACCGGGAGAAATCGAAGCGGCGATCCGGCGTATTGACGGCATCCGTGAAGCGGCGGTCACCGCCCGGACCGACCACGGCGATACCGCGCTTTACGCTTATATCGAAGGCCGAAAAAGCGATGACGTGCGGGCGGAGCTTGCGGCACGCCTTCCGGCTTACATGATGCCGGCTCAGTTCATAGAGATGACCGAGTGGCCGGTCACGCCGAGCGGAAAGCTTGACCGCCGCGCGCTGCCGGCTCCTGACGGAGCGGCAGACAGACAGGCGTACACCGCACCGCGGAACGTCACGGAAATGAAGCTTTGCGCCCTTTGGGAAGAGGTGCTGAAAAACGGCCCCGTCGGCATCCGGGATCACTTTTTTGAGCGGGGCGGCCATTCGCTGAAAGCGACGGCTCTCGTCTCCCGCATCGCCAAAGAGTTCGGCGTTCAGGTGCCGTTACAGGACATCTTCGCCCGGCCGACGGTGGAAGAGCTCGCTTCGGTCATTCAGGACCTCGAAGAGAGCCCGTATGAAGCGATTCAGCCTGCAAAAACACAGGCCATCTATCCGGTGTCTTCGGCACAGAAACGGATGTATGTGCTCCAGCAGCTTGAAGACGGCGGTGTCGGCTACAATATGCCGGCTGTGCTGGAACTGACGGGCCCGCTTGACCGCGTGCGGCTGGAGGAGACGTTCCGGCAGCTTGTTGAGCGGCATGACTCGCTCAGAACGTCCTTTGAAACGGGGCCTGACGGCGAACCGGTGCAGCGCATCCATGCCAGCGTGCCGTTTCAGCTGGAGGATGCCGGGTCAGCTGACGCATTTGTCCGGCCGTTCCGTCTGGATGAAGCGCCGTTCTTCCGTGCGGCCCTCGTGAAAGAATCGGATGAACGCCATCTTTTATTGACGGATATGCATCACATTATTTCAGACGGTGTGTCCGTCAACACCCTGATTAAAGAATTCGGCGAGCTGTACGCCGGCCGTACGCTTGCGCCGATGCGCCTTCAATATAAAGACTATGCCGTCTGGCAGCGGGAATTTCAACAGAAAGAAGGGTACCGGAAACAGGAAGACTATTGGCTGAAGCGGCTTGAAGGAGAGCTTCCGGTGCTTGAACTGCCGGCTGACAAGCCCCGTCCGGCTGTCAGAAGCTTTGCGGGCGGCACGGTATCGTGCGCGCTTGACGCTGAAACGGCATCCGGACTTCACCGCATCGCCCGGGATCACGGCTCCACTTTGTATATGGTGCTTCTTGCCGCGTACAATACGTTACTCGCGCGTCTGAGCGGGCAGGAAGATATTATCGTCGGCTCGCCGATTGCCGGGCGCCCGCACAAAGACCTTGAACCGATTCTCGGGATGTTCGTCAACACGCTCGCCATCAGAACGGAGCCGAAAGCGGACAAACGGTTCACCGATTACTTGGCGGAAGTCCGCCAGGCCGCGCTTGAAGCGTACGAGCATCAGGACTACCCGTTCGAAGAGCTTGTGGAACGGCTCGGCGTGCAGCGTGACACAAGCCGCAATCCGCTGTTTGATGCGATGCTTGTCGTTCAGAATATGGAGCATGCGGAACTGCTGCTGGACGATTTGCATATTCAGCCTGCGGACATGTCCCGCCCGGTTTCCAAATTTGATTTCACTTTGCAGGCTTCTGAAGGCGGGGGACAGATTCATTTTCTGTTTGAATATGCGTCGGCTCTATTCCGAAAAGAAACGATGGAGCGCTGGGCTTCCCACTTTTTGACGATGCTTGAACACATTGTCCGTGAACCGGAATCCTCTTTACGGGAGATCAATATGCTGACTGTCCCGGAACGAAACCGGATTCTTTCAGACTTTAACGGCATGACGGATAAACAGCTGCCGGAAAACACAGTTCATGAACTGTTCATCACCCAGGCGCGAAAAACACCTGATAGGGCGGCTCTTATCAGCGGGGATAAGTCAGTCACATATAAAGAATTAGATGAATGGTCGAATAAAATCGCCAGAGCTCTGCAAAAACGGCAGATCGGACCAGATGCCGCCGTCGGCATTGTGATACCAAGATCACCGGAACAAGCCGCGGCAGTCTTCGGAGTTTGGAAAGCAGGAGGCGCCTACGTCCCGATAGATCCTGAATATCCTGAGGATCGCAAGCAATATATCATCGCAGACAGCGGCACAGCGCTTCTCCTTACCGTAGACGATGCGATAGATCAAGTGCCTGACGGTTTCAACGGTGAAGTACTCGCGCTGGAAGATATAAAAGAATCGGACGCTTCACCGGTTCAGTCACTGTCAGCGCCGGGGGATTTGGCTTACATCATTTATACGTCCGGGACGACAGGAAGGCCGAAAGGGGTGATGGTTGAACATCGATCCGTCAGCCAAACGCTTCAATGGCGAAGCAGTTTTTATGATCTGAATGAGAAAGATACCGTTCTTCAGCTCTTTTCATTTTCCTTTGACGGATTTGTAACAAGTATGTTCACACCGCTGATTTCCGGTGCGAAAGTGGCCGTTTTAGCTGAAGATGAAGCGAAAGATATTCTTGCCATTAAACACTATCTCGCTTCGCAGCGCATCACACACATGATTATTGTTCCTGTGCTGTACCGTACACTGCTTGACGTACTAGAGCCGGGAGATGCCGAGTCTCTCCGGTTTGTCACATTAGCGGGAGAAGCTGTCGATCAAAACATTATCAGCCGCAGTTTATCGGTTTGTCCTCATACGGAGCTTGCCAACGAGTACGGCCCGACGGAAAACAGCGTCGCTACTACAGCGGCAAGGCATATAGAACAAAATGAGGACATTACGATCGGCCGGCCGATTGATCATTCACAAGTTTATATTTTAAACGGAGATCATCCGCAGCCGATCGGTGTAACAGGGGAACTTTGCATCTCGGGTTCCGGCCTTGCAAGAGGGTACCGTAATCTTCCTCAGCAAACGGCTCAAGCCTTCGTCCAAGATCCGTTTCGTAAGAATCAGCGCATGTACCGGACGGGCGATCTGGCAAAATGGCTGCCGGACGGCACGCTGCAATATATCGGCCGAATGGACGAGCAAGTCAAAATCAGAGGCTACCGGGTGGAGCTGAAAGAAATTGAGGCCGCCTTAACAGGCATAAAAGGCGTTAAAGAAGCAGCCGTCACCGCTCAGCCCGCATCAGCAGGCCAAACGGAACTATGCGCTTATATCGTGACAGAAGAAGGAACAGACAGCGAAACCGTGCAGCAGGCGCTCAGAAATGAAATGCCCGCTTATATGGTGCCGGCGTTCTTTGAAACGCTTGAGTCACTGCCTGTCACACCAAACGGGAAGCTTGACCGCCGCGCGCTTCCTGAGCCGCGGAAAAAAGCACAGACGGGACGGGCGTTTACGGAACCTGCCGGCGCCATTGAAAAAGAGCTGGCAGCGATTTGGAGCGAAGTGCTCGGAACTGAAAATATTGCAGCGGATCAATCATTTTTTGAGCTTGGCGGCGATTCCATCAAAGCCCTGCAAGTATCGGCACGATTACACCAGGCAGGAAAACAGATAGCTGTAAAAGACATTTTCAGCCGGCCTACAATTAAAGAGCTGGCGCCTTATGTCCGTACAGAGCGGCAGCCGGTCAGCCAAGCTCCCGCACAAGGAGAAGTGAAGTGGTCGCCTGTTCAAAAATGGTTCTTCACACAAGACATGACGGAAGCAAACCATTTTAACCAATCCGTTATGCTGACGAGAAAAAATCCAATAGATGAAGAGGCCTTAAGGAAAACGTTAAAAGCCATTACCGTTCATCATGATGCCTTGCGACTTGTGTGCAAAAAAGATGGAGAGAAAGGCTTTTTCCTCTTCAACAGACCGGCTGATCTCGCAGATGAGCAGCTTTACAACCTGGCTATTTTAGAAGTGTCAGGCGAAGAGCATGAAAAAGAACGTTTTATAAAGCGCCGCGTTTCAGAGCTTCAAAGAAACATGGATTTAGAGAACGGGCCGCTGGTACAGGCGGGGCTGTTCCGCTCTGAATCGGAAGATTACTTATTTCTTTCCGTCCATCATCTCGCCGTCGACGGGATGTCATGGCGGATTTTACTGGAAGACTTGGCTTCTGTCTATGAACAGGCGGCTTCAGGAAAGGAAATCAATCTTCCTCCGAAAACAGTGTCATTCAAAACATATACGGAGCAGCTGGCCGATTACGCCGAAAGCCGGCAGCTGCTTCAGCAGGCGGAGTATTGGCGGGAGATTGAACACTATGAAACAGAAAGTCTCCCTTACGAGCAGGCAGATCTATATCAAGCTTCTGCGAAAAAACGAAACACGGTATCTTTCACATTGACGGAAAGTGAAACAGACGCCCTGCTGAGAGATGTGCACAGCGCCTACAATACGGATACGCAAGATATACTTTTGGCTTCCGCCGTACTGGCTGTTCAAAAATGGTCGCCGCGGCATGCTTTGAAAATTGCCCTTGAAGGACACGGACGCCAAACGGAGCAGGGCGGTGCGGATATCAGCAGAACGGTAGGGTGGTTCACTTCCATTTACCCGGTGCTTTTCCGGAGCGGGGCTTATGAACCTCTTGAAGAATATGAAATTCGCACATTGAAAACTGTCAAAGACACATTGCGGCGCATTCCGGAGAAAGGGAACGGATACGGCGTCCTCAAATATTTGACCCCGCCGAAGCTTGCCGGGATGACCTTCGGGAAAGCACCTGAGATCAGCTTTAACTATCTCGGACAATTCGATGCGCCCGGCGGGAATCCGGCAGAAACCGAACAGCCTGACGCATTTCTGTTTTCTCCTTTGGGAGGCGGAGATGATATGACGGATACATGGAAACGGGAGCAGTCACTTGAGATCAGCGCGATTGCGGCACAAGGCCGGATAACCGTTAACATGTCCTATGATACAGGACGCTTCCGGCAAGATACGATCGAACGGCTGTCCGAAAGCTGCCGGTATTTTCTCTTGAAACTGTCGGAACACTGCCTCGGCAAAACCGATACGGAGAAAACGGTCACTGATTTTGATGATCGGGAGCTGACTGAGGAAGCATTACAGGATATTGCCGACTTACTCAGCTTTCACTAAAACCGAGCGGGAGGAAAACATGGACAAAACGAAAAATATCCAAAACATTTATCCCCTCAGCCGAATGCAGGAAGGAATGCTTTTCCATTCCTTTCTGCAAAAGGAGGGGTCTGCATATATCGAGCAATCCGTCTTCACCATAAAAGGCCGGCTTCGTCCGGAATTGTTTGAACAAAGCGTGCAGTCTGTCATCAGCCGCCATGACATTTTCAGAACGGTTTTTTTACCTCATGTCGCTCAGCTGAACGGACCCCGCCAAGTCGTGCTGCGTGAGCGGGAATTCCGATTGCGCAGCGAAGATCTTACACATTTGGATGAAGCGGGACAAAACAGCTTTATACAGCAGTTTAAGGAACGTGACCGCTTAAAAGGCTTCGATTTGCAAAAGGATATGCTGATGCGTGTTTCTTTGTTTAAAACGGCAGACGAAGAATATGTATGTGTCTGGAGCCATCATCACATCCTCATGGACGGCTGGTGCCTCGGCATCGTCCTTCAAGAATTTATGCATATTTACAAGACGATTGAATCAGGTTCGCCCGTCACACTGGCGCCCGCAAAGCCTTACAGCACGTATATTACATGGCTGACTGATCAGGACAAAGACGCAGCTTCTGATTATTGGAAAGGATATTTATCGGACTGTGAGACACCCTCACGAAAATATCGGCCCGTCCCCCGGAGGAAAAAGGCTACCGGAAGAAGGAGCTGCTGTTTTCTTTAGACGAAAACCTGACAGCCAAGCTGAAAACCATTGCCAAAGAAGAGGGTGCTACACTCGCGGTGCTTATGCAGACCGTATGGGGCCTGATGCTGCAGCGCTACAATCGGACGGACGATGCCGTTTTCGGAGCCGTCGTATCAGGGCGGCCTTCCGTTATTGCCGGAGTGGAAAACATGATCGGGCTGTTTATCAATACCGTGCCGGTACGCATCAAAACCGGTGATGAAAGCTTTAGAGAACTGCTGGGCCGCTGCCAGAAAGAAATGCTTGATTCAGAGGCGTTCAGCTACCATCCGCTTGCTGACATCCAATCTCAGACTGAGCTGAAACAGGATTTAATCGACCATATCATCGTGTTTGAAAATTATCCGATTCAGCAGCAGATGAAAGACGCGGAAAAGGAATCGGATGCACCGTTTCGAATCGGGAATGTCAACGTGTCGGAACAATCAGGCTACGATTTTAACCTGATCATAGCGCCCGGCGATGAGCTGCTCATCAAATTCAGCTACAATGCGAATGTTTATGATGAAGTATGGATAGAGAGCGTAAAAGGACATTTAGAAGAAGCCCTGCGCGGCGCCGCCTTCAATCCCGATGTTCCGGCTGACCGGCTTCCGATGCTCGGACAAAAGGAAAAATCAAGAATAATCGGCGAATTTAATGATACGAAAACAACTTATGAAAGAGATGAAAGCATCATCAGCCTGTTCAGCCGGCAGGCGGAAAAAACTCCGGATCATCAGGCGCTGCACGCCGGCGGGCTGACGTTGACGTACCGGGAGCTTGATGAACGGTCAACTGAATTCGCCGGCATCCTGCTGGAAAACGGTTTGACGCAAAAGGGAATCGCCGGGATTCTGGCCGAACGCTCACCGGAATTTATCATCGCTGTTCTCGCTGTATTAAAAGCGGGAGGGACGTACCTTCCGCTTGATGCAGATCTGCCTTCCGACAGAATCGCCGATATGCTCAGTGAGAGCGGGGCACAGCTGTTAACGGTACAAAAAGGGATTGAGACTGACATTGACTTTTCCAGTATCATTTCAATCCCGGTTGCAGCTGAGAAACAAACCGCTGACATGAGAAAGCTGAATACCGTTACAGCACCTGATGACCTTGCCTATATTATGTATACATCCGGTTCAACAGGAAAACCAAAGGGCGTGATGATTTCCAACCGAAACGTCGTATCACTCGTGTCAAACAGCAATTACTCGTCGGCCGGCACGACGGATCGTCTCATTCTGACAGGGTCCATCGGTTTTGACGCAGTGACGTTTGAAATATTCGGAGCGCTTTTAAACGGGGCATGCCTTCATGTGGTTGACCGCTCGACAATGCTTGCCCCTGAGAGGTTCGGCAGCTATCTTTCTGCCAACCGTATTACGATTCTGTTTTTGACTACGGCGCTTTTTAACCAGTTCGCCCAGGCAGACCCGGAGATGTTTTCCGGATTGCACACCTTATATGTCGGCGGAGAAGCTTTGTCGCCGGCACTCATCAATAAGGTCAGACACCGCTGCCCGAATCTCAGCCTTTATAACATATACGGACCGACGGAAAATACGACGTTTTCCACCTTTTACGAAATCACGCATGATTTTTCTCAGCCGATCCCAATCGGAAAACCGATCAGCAATTCAACCGCATTCATTATCGATAAAAATGGCGGGCTTGCGCCGATCGGCGTGCCGGGTGAGCTTTGCGTCGGCGGTGACGGGGTTGCCAAAGGCTACTTAAACAGGCCTGAATTAACAAGTGAAGCATTTGTCAGCCACCCGATTCACCCTGAAGAAAAAATCTACAGAACAGGCGACTTGGCGCACTGGCTGCCTGATGGAAGCATCGGGTACATCAGCCGTATCGACCGCCAATTCAAGATTCGCGGGAAGCGGATCGAGCCGGCCGAAATTGAAGCGCGGCTGACTGAAATTGACGGGATCAGGGAAGCGGCTGTCACCGTGTCACAAGAAGGACAAGAAGCCATTCTATGCGCGTATTATACGGGCGCACATATTGAAGAAAGGACCATTCGATCCCTATTGGCAAGGTCGCTTCCCGACTATATGATTCCGCAGTATGTGACTAAGCTTGACCGTATGCCGCTAACCGCAAACGGCAAAGTGGACCGCCGCAGACTGCCTACGCCAGAACGAAAAAAAGCCTCATCAAAAGCCGTTCCGCCCCGAAACTGGGTCGAGCGTGAGCTGATCGACATTTGGACGCCGATCCTCGGCTGCGGGGAGCTGGGCATACAGGATGACTTCTTTGAGCTGGGCGGCCACTCTTTAAAAGCATTGCAAGTCATTCATCAGCTGAAGACGAGGCAGCAGATGGATGTGCCGATTGAAATGATATTTGAATATCCGACAATTGAGCAATTGGCTGAAAAACTGTATTCCAGCAAACTATCAGAAGCTGCCGAACAGCATATCAGCAGACTGAATCAGCCGAAAGGACGCAATCTTTTCTGTTTTCCGCCTATCTCAGGTTTCGGGATTTTCTTCAAAGATCTTGCGGCGGCATTAAATGGACGGGCTGCTGTGTACGGCTTTAACTTTATTGAAGAAGACAGCAGAATGGAACAATACATTGATAAAATGCTGGAAATCCAGCCGGAAGGCCCTTATATCCTCTTCGGATATTCGGCAGGCGGCAATACGGCATTTGAGGCGGCAAAAGCGATGGAAAAACGGGGCTTAAAAGTCAGCGATGTCATTATCGCAGACGCGTACAGAAAGCTTGACGCACTTCCGCCGCAGCCAATGAACGCAACAGCCGAAAATGTCCCGGAAGCGGTCAGAGAAGCGGTCATCAAAAAGACAGAGGGCTATCAAACGTACTGGGCGGAACTGATAAATGACGGCCAAATCGCGGCAAACCTCCACTTTATTGAGGCCGGCATAAAGGAAGAGCACAGCGATAAGCCCGAGCCGAAGAAATGGGAAGGCGCCACAACGGGTCTCTATCAGGAATATCAAGGCGAGGGCGCCCATAAAGATATGTTTGAACCGGCCTTTGCACACCAAAATGCTGAGGTCATACTGGAGATCGTTGCAAACAGCGGCAGACGCTTGGAACGGAATCTGTAACATCCGGCAGAATGGTTCAAGAAGACAGAGGGCAAGATAGGGGAATCAAACCCAGTTTTTTGGAGGCTTGTCATGACGAACCTATCTTGGCTTACGTATGTAATGATCATCCTTGCCAGCTACCGGCTGACCCATTTAATTGTATTTGATAAGATTACGGAATTCATAAGAAAACCCTTTTTAAAGCAAGAAAAAACCGTCGATCAAAACGGGCGCACCGTGCAAAAAAAAGTCCCGTCCTCCACATTCGGTTATATGCTGCAATGTTATTGGTGTGCGGGTGTCTGGTGCGCCATATTAATCGGCATCTGCTATTTGGTCTGGCCCCGCTTTGCTCATCCGGTTATTTTCATTTTGTCCATTGCCGGAGCGCAGGCCATTCTTGAGACTTGCGTCGGCGTCGGAACGAAGGTCATTGACGTGCTGGCCGCCATAAAACATAAAAAGTCCTGAAGCGATTTGTTTCGCTTTAGGACTTTTTTCTTTCTCTTTTAGTCTTAGAGGAGCAAAGAAGACTTTCTGATTCACCGCCCGGAATGCTTCGGAATACCGTAAAGCAGAGAGGGGGAAAAACATGAAAGGCTGCCGTTCCAGCATGATATGGTTTTTGGCCGTTTTACTGACAGCCGGCATCTTTACAATGTCAGCATCAGCAAAAGCAAGCGGCACTCAGCCGGAGAGAGAAATGAGAGCCGTATGGATCGCGTCTGTCACCAATATCGACTGGCCCTCTAAAAAAGGGCTGTCACCTGATGAGCAAAAAAAAGAATACAGCAAGCTGCTGGATGACGTTCAGGCAATGGGGATGAACGCCGTTATCGTCCAAATTAAGCCGACGGCTGATGCTTTTTATCCATCAGATTACGGACCTTGGTCAGAGTATTTGACAGGAACTCAAGGTAAAAATCCGGGGTACGATCCGCTTGCTTTTTTAGTTGAAGAGACACACAAACGGAATCTTGAATTCCATGCTTGGTTCAATCCTTACCGGATCACGATGAATCACACAAATTTGAATGCGCTTTCAAGTGATCATCCCGCCCGTTCCCATCCGGACTGGGTCGCTGCATATGGAAACCAGCTGTATTATAATCCGGGCATTCCGGAAGTAAGGCAATTTATAACGGATGGGATCAAAGAGGTGGTCAGCCGTTATGACATTGATGCGGTTCATATGGATGATTATTTTTATCCTTATAAAATTGCCGGACAGGAATTCCCCGATCAGGCGGAATACGAACGGTACGGAAAAGCTCACTTTGCATCAATTGATGACTGGCGCAGGGATAACGTCAACCGTCTTGTAAAAGAGATCAATCAGACCATTAAACGAGAAAAACCTTATGTCAAATTCGGAATCAGCCCGTTCGGCGTATGGAGAAACGCCGCAGATGACCCGACAGGCTCCAAAACGGCCGCCGGGGTGCGGAACTACGATGACTTATACGCTGACACAAGAGAATGGATCCAAAAAGGATATATTGATTACATCGCACCGCAGATTTACTGGAGCATCGGGTTTAAAGCAGCAGCATATGACGTCTTGACGGATTGGTGGGGGAAAGAAGTGAACAATCGCCCGGTGCATTTATATATCGGGCAGGCGGCTTATAAAATCAATAACAACGCTGATCCTGCCTGGGCCGACCCGGAGGAATACGGAAGACAGATTGCTCTTAACAGGGGATCGGCATGGGTTAAAGGCAGCATGCATTTCAGTTTAAAGGATCTGAACCGTAATCCGCTCAATGTGAAAAGCCGTTTGCTCAAAGACATGTACAGCCGTCCAGCATTAATTCCCGAGATGCCATGGCTTGGACATTCCGCTTTAAAAAAGCCGGCTGTCAAACGAGCGGAAAAAAATGCTTCAGGCAATACACTCTATATCGAAGATGCGAAATCCAACGGTAAGAAAACGGCTTATTACGCCATTTACCGCGCAGAAAAGGGAAAGCAGCCTTATTTAGTGGATACAGTCAGAAAAACAGCGTCACGGACGCAAACATTTTCAGATACTGATACTGATATCCGGGCGAAAGGCGCCTGCACCTATATCGTTACTTCCGTTGACAGGCTCCACCATGAGAGCCGTCCCTCCGCAAAACGGACGGTTAAATAACATTTTTACAAAACTGACAGCTCCTGAGCTGTCAGTTTTTTTGCAGATGAGTCGGAATGTTCAGACTTTATTTGAATGGAATGAATAAAGACCCCCATTAATAAAATGTAGAAAGCAGCAGAAGGAGGAAGATTAATGA
Source organism: Bacillus sp. Bwzl_19 (assembly GCF_054900515.1). Taxonomy (NCBI): domain Bacteria; kingdom Bacillati; phylum Bacillota; class Bacilli; order Caryophanales; family Bacillaceae; genus Bacillus; species Bacillus sp. Bwzl_19. Next base: position 114,610 of record NZ_JBUBKZ010000002.1, read on the forward strand.
ATTTTCAACTGACAAAAGAACAGCAGCTGGTGCGCGAAATGGTCAGAGATTTTGCCAAAAATGAAATTGCCCCGAAAGCCCATGAGGTTGATCAATCAGCCGTCTTCCCGGCAGACACATTTAAAAAAATAGGCGAACTCGGTCTGCTCGGAATTCCGTTTCCGGAAGAATACGGCGGGGCGGGCGGTGACACCATTTCATATGCAATAGCGGTTGAAGAAATCGGAAAAGCCTGCGGAAGCACGGGGCTAAGCTACGCGGCGGCCGTGTCACTCGGCGCAAGCCCATTATACTATTTCGGTACTGAACAGCAAAAACAAGAACACCTTACTCCGCTTGCTTCCGGAAAAGCGCTCGGATCATTCGGGCTGACAGAGCCAAATGCCGGTTCAGACGCTGGCGGAACACAGACAAAAGCCGAGAAAAAAGGCGATGACTATGTAATAAACGGTGAGAAATGCTGGATCACAAACGCCAATTACGCCCGCACGGTCATTGTCACCGCCGTGACGGGAAAGAACTCCGCCGGAAAACCGATCATCTCAGCCCTCATTGTTCCGACAGACACACCGGGATTTACGATCACAAACCCGTACGACAAGATGGGTGTGAGAGGATCGGATACGGCCGAACTTGTGCTGGAAGATGTCAGGGTGCCTGCCGACAACCTGCTTGGCGATCCTGAGAAGGGGTTTAAACAATTTTTATATACGTTAGACGGCGGACGGATTTCAATTGCGGCGCTTGCTGTCGGTATCGCTCAAGGGGCATTGGAGGCGTCTCTGTCATATGCGAAAGAACGCAAGCAGTTCGGCAGCCCGATCTCATCATTTCAAGCCATTCAATTTAAACTCGCTGACATGGCGATGGAAATTGACCTTGCCAGACAAATGGTGCTTAAAGCGGCATGGCTGAAGGATCAAAACCTGCCATTTACGAAAGAAGCGGCATTCGCCAAGCTCTATGCTTCAGAAATGGCCGTCAGAACGTGCCTTCAGGCCATTCAAATTCACGGCGGTTCCGGATACATGAAGGAATACGGGGTCGAACGCATGCTTCGTGACGCAAAGCTGATGGAGATTGGCGAGGGAACGTCAGAAATTCAAAGAATGGTCATCGCGAGACAGCTGTTGAAGTGAAATGAAAACGTTTACCAAAGCAATGATGGAAGGAGGCAGGTCATATGGCTGAACTTATCCATTTAACAGCGGGAAAGCTGCTTGAGCGGACCGTGGAGCTTTTCCCGGACCATGAAGCGGTTGTTTACCCTGAGCGCGGCCTCCGTTATACGTATGCCGAGTTTGACCGGTTATGCCGGCAGACCGCAAAAGGGCTGATGAAGCTGGGAATTGAAAAAGGAGATCATGTGGCCATATGGGCATCCAACATACCGGAATGGCTCGCGGCGTAATTTGCAACGGCGAAAATCGGCGCCGTTCTGATCACCATCAATACGAATTTTCAAATCGCAGAGTTGGATTACCTGCTGACCCATTCAGACGTCTCGGCCCTGATAATCATGGACTCCTACCGGCAGACATCTTATGTCGAGTTGGTGAATAAACTGATTCCGGAGCTGAAAACTTGTGAGCGCGGCAGACTGCGTTCGAAACGTTATCCTTTTTTACAGACAGTGTTATATATCGGTGATCAAAGCCCGCCCGGAATGCATCATTGGGATGCTCTGCTGAAGGATGCAGAAACCGTAACGGATGCAGAGCTTGACAGAAGGATGGACAGCCTGAAAAAGGATGATTGCATTCATATGCAATATACGTCAGGTACGACGGGATTTCCGAAAGGCGTCATGCTCTCACATTTTAATATCGTAAATAACGCGGCCAACATCGCAGAATGTATGAAGCTTACCTCAAGTGACCGTTTATGCATCCCCGTGCCATTTTTCCACTGCTTCGGGTGTGTGCTCGGCGTGCTGGCATGTGTATCCGCGGGGGCGGCGATGATTCCGATCGAGCAGTTTTCTCCGCCATCCGTTCTGAAAACGGTGGAACAAGAAGCCTGCACGGCTCTGCACGGTGTGCCGACGATGTTTATCGCCCTGCTTCATGACAGCGGTTTTTCTGATTATGACCTTTCTCACGTCCGAACCGGCATTATGGCAGGCTCGCCATGCCCGGCGGAAGTCATGAGAGAAGTAATCGGCAAAATGGGGATGACCGACATTACCATTGCCTACGGACAGACTGAAGCATCACCTGTCATTACGCAGACTAGAACGGATGATCCGTTTGAAAGAAGAGTGGAAACAGCGGGGCGCGCGCTTCCCCATATCGAAGTCGGAATTGTTCGGCCCGGAACATCCGAGGAGGCTGCACGGGGCGAACAGGGAGAGCTCTGCACCCGCGGATACCATGTCATGAAAGGCTATTATAAAAATCAAGAAGCAACCGAAGAAGCGATAGATAAAGACGGCTGGCTGCATACCGGTGATTTGGCGGTCATGGACGAGGACGGGTACTGCAAAATCACAGGCCGTCTGAAAGACATGCTGATCAGGGGCGGCGAAAATATCTATCCCCGGGAGATTGAAGAAATGTTATATCGGCATCCAGCGGTAGCAGACGTTCAGGTCGTCGGTGTCCCTGATCCGAAATACGGCGAAGAGGCCGCGGCGTGGATCAGGCTCAAAGACGGACAAACCGCTTCTGCAGAAGACATCAGAACCTTTTGCAAAGAAAATATAGCCCGCTATAAAGTCCCCCGGTATGTGTTGTTCACAGATGAATATCCCATGACAGCCTCAGGAAAAATCCAGAAATTCAAACTGCGGGAAAAAACGATTGAAGAGCTCAAGTTAATTTAATGAAAAAGGAGTGCTTCACAATTGTTTAAAAAAGTTCTGATTGCCAATAGAGGAGAAATCGCCTTAAGAATAATCCGCACCTGCAAACGTCTCGGCATCCCCTCGGTATCTGTCTATTCAGAAGCCGACCGGGATGCGCTCCATGTAAAAGCGGCTGATGAGGCCTACCTGATCGGTCAATCGAGAGTAAATGAAAGCTATTTACATATTGACAGAATCATAGAAGCCGCTAAAGCCGCCGGAGCCGACGCCATCCATCCCGGCTACGGGCTGCTGTCAGAAAACAGCCGGTTCGCCGAACGCTGCCGAAAGGAACACATCACATTCATCGGCCCGCCAGGTGACATCATCGTTAAGATGGGAAGCAAGATAGAAGCGCGAAAAACGATGCAGCAGGCAAAAGTCCCGATCGTTCCCGGTGTTTCAGAGCCATTGCCCGATGTTCACTCGGCCTTAGCCGAAGCCCGTGCCATCGGCTTTCCGGTCATGCTGAAAGCGTCCGCAGGAGGAGGCGGAATCGGCATGCAGATCGTACATTCGGAAGAAGAACTGGCAAAAGCGTTTGAAGGCAATCAAAAGCGGGCCGCGTCTTTTTTCGGCGACGGCGCAATGTATATGGAAAAAGTCATTGAAAACGCCCGTCATATTGAAATTCAGATTCTCGCAGATTCTTTCGGCAATACCGTTCACCTGTTTGAACGTGACTGTTCAGTGCAAAGGCGCCATCAAAAAGTGATAGAAGAAGCGCCATCGCCGTTTGTTGATGAGGAATTAAGACAAAGACTCGGTGAAACCGCCGTTAAAGCCGCTAAATCTATCGGCTACCAAAATGCGGGCACAATAGAGTTTCTTGTCGACCAAAAGAAACAAATCTATTTCTTAGAGATGAATACAAGACTGCAGGTAGAGCATCCGGTGACAGAAGAAATTACGGGACTGGATCTTGTGGAAGAACAGCTGAAAATTGCCGCGGGACAGCCGCTGACTTTCTCGCAGAAAGACATCACCCATCACGGGCATGCGATAGAAGTGCGGATTTATGCGGAAGATCCGGTCACCTTTTATCCGTCACCCGGCACTATCTCCTCTTTCTCCGTTTTACGGCATCCGTCAGTGAGACACGAATGCGCCGTTGAAAAGGGCAGCACCGTTTCTCCGTTTTACGATCCGATGATTGCCAAAATGATTGTTACGGCAAAAACGAGAAAACAAGCCATTGAACAACTGAAAACCGCCCTTGGCGAATATCATGTAGAAGGAATTAAAACCAATATTCCGCTGCTGACAAAAATCGCCTGTTCAGAAGCGTTTGAAAAGGGTGAAGCGACAACCGGATTTTTACAAACAATAAACGGGGAGGCGTCAAAATGAGCGTCATAAAAATTCAAATGGCCGGTAACCTGTGGAAAATTCATGTGAAACCGGGCGATGTCATTGAGGAAGGACAGGAAGTGGCTATCTTGGAATCTATGAAAATGGAAATTCCGATCATCGCTGATGCATCCGGAACGGTGAAAGAAGTGAAAAAAACGGAAGGCGATTTCACTGATGAAGGAGAGGTCCTGATTGAGCTTCAATAAAACGGGAGGTGCAGCATGAACTGTCCGAAGCATGTCCGCATCAACGAAGTAGGGCCTCGTGACGGCCTGCAGAATGAATCGGCGTGGGTGGATACAGAAGATAAGATTGAGTGGATCAATATGCTGTCAAAGACAGGACTTCCCTATATCGAAGTGACATCATTCGTGCATCCGAGATGGATTCCGGCTCTTCGTGACAGTCTGGATGTCGCAAAGGGGATTGCCAGATCAGAAGATACGGTCTACGCGGCTCTCGTTCCAAACCTCATCGGACTGGAACATGCAGCAGAAGGCAGAATTGATCAAGCCTGTGTGTTTTTATCAGCAAGCGAAACCCATAACCAAAAAAACGTAAACAAACCGATTGACCGGACCGTTCAAGAACTCAGGCGGGTCATTACTGAAGCAAAAGCTGAAAAAATGGCGACGAGAGCGTATCTGTCCACTGTATTTGGCTGCCCGTACGAACAGAACGTGCCGGTCGAACAAGTCGTCCGCCTGGCAGACACCCTGATCGAAATGGGTGTTGATGAATTATCGCTCGGCGACACAATCGGCGCGGCGAATCCCTTGCAGGTCATCGCCGTGCTTGAAGCCCTTTTGCCGAGAATTCCGGCATCAAACATCGCACTCCATTTCCATGATACAAGAGGCACGGCTCTTGCGAATATCATTCCCGCCCTTGATATGGGCATTACATCCTTTGATACCTCCTCAGGCGGGCTTGGCGGCTGCCCGTATGCCCCGGGATCAGCAGGCAACGCCGCCACAGAAGATGTCATTTATATGCTTGAACAAATGGGGATTGATACCGGGACGGACTTGAATAAACTTCTTGAGGCCGCCGGCTGGATCGGGGACAAAATCGGCAAAGACCTGCCAAGCAGAAACCTGCAGGTATTCAGAACGAAATGAGAAAGGAGAAGCCATGGGAGATTGTGTCTTGTATTCCGTCTGTCAAGAAACGATCGGTCTGATCACACTGAACCGCCCGCATGCAGCCAACTCGCTGTCTTCTGAAATGATTGATGATTTACAGCGTGTAATTACAGACATCAGAAACTCGCCGGCTATTCGCTGCGTCATTCTCACCGGCTCCGGAAACACATTTTGCGCCGGTGCTGATTTAAAAGAAAGAGCAGGAATGAATCATGAACAAGTCAAGCAAAGCGTCAGGCGTATCGGCGAAACAGCCGCCTCAATTGAAGCTCTCCCGCAGCCGGTCATTGCAGCGCTGAACGGAACTGCTGTAGGAGGAGGTCTTGAACTTGCTCTCGCCTGCGATATCAGAACAGCCGTCAGCCGGGCGGGTCTCGGCCTACCTGAAACAGGCCTTGCGATCATTCCCGGGGCGGGGGGAACACAGAGACTGCCGCGGCTTATCGGTCCCGGCGCTGCAAAAGAATTGATTTACACCGGCCGAAGACTCACGGCTCAAGAAGCAAAAGACATGAAGCTGGTCGAGCATGTATGTGAAGCCGGGGAGCTTATGGAAAAAGTAAAAGCACTGGCCGGACGCATCGCCGCCAATGGACCGATCGCCGTCAGACAAGCAAAATTCGCGATAAACAAGGGTCTGGAGACAGATCTCAATACAGGGCTCACCATCGAACGAAAAGCATATGAACAAGTCATCCCGACACTTGACAGAGAAGAGGGCCTGCGCGCCTTTAAAGAAAAAAGACCCCCTGAATACAAAGGAAAATAAAACATGGAGGGACTCGGATGGATTACGAAAAAGAACGGCAGACACGCAGCAAAACGATTGAAAAAGGAGGAGCGGAGAAATATCACGCAAGCAACGAAAAAAAGGGAAAACTGTTTGTAAGAGACAGGCTGAAGCTTCTATTCGATGACGGCATATCCGTAGAAGATGCTTTTTTCGCCGAATGTATGTCAGACGGACTGCCGGCTGACGGGGTCGTCACCGGAATCGGAACTATCGGCGGCAGAACCGTTTGTGTGATGGCAAACGACTCAACCGTAAAGGCGGGTTCATGGGGCGCGAAAACGGTGGAAAAAATCATCCGCATTCAGGAAACGGCGGAAAAGCTGCAGTGTCCGCTTCTGTACTTAGTCGATTCAGCAGGTGCGAGAATTACGGATCAGGTCGACATGTTCCCGGGCAGGAGGGGAGCCGGACGCATTTTTTATAATCAAGTAAAGCTGTCGGGACGCATTCCGCAAATCTGCTTATTGTTCGGTCCTTCCGCTGCGGGCGGCGCTTACATCCCGGCATTTTGCGACATCGTCATTATGGTTGAAGGCAATGCATCCATGTACTTAGGCTCTCCGCGCATGGCGGAAATGGTAATCGGCGAAAAGGTATCGCTTGAAGAAATGGGCGGCGCCCGTATGCATTGTTCCGTATCAGGCTGCGGTGATCTTCTCGCCCGGACGGAACAGGAAGCAATTACGATGGCGCAGACATATCTCAGCTATTTTCCGGCAAATTATACTGAAAAAGCACCCGTCAACACATCCAAGAATCCGAAAGCTTTTGAAAAACCGCTCTCAGATGTCATTCCGGCACATCAAAACGCGCCGTTCAACATGATGGATTTAATTGAACGTGTCATCGATGAAGACTCCTTTTTTGAGATCAAACCATTATTTGCGCAGGAATTAATAACGGGGCTTGCGCGGATTCACGGACAGCCGGTCGGCATTATCGCCAACCAGCCGCGTGTCAAAGGCGGGGTTTTATTTCTCGATTCGGCGGACAAAGCCGCAAAATTCATCGCTTTGTGCGACGCATTTCATATTCCGCTTCTGTTTTTGGCAGACATCCCCGGCTTTATGATCGGAACGAAGGTTGAGCAGGCGGGCATCATCAGACATGGCGCAAAAATGATCTCCGCAATGGCCGAAGCGACTGTTCCGAAGCTTTCCGTTATTGTCAGAAAAGCCTACGGTGCCGGATTATATGCGATGGCGGGCCCGGCTTTTGAACCGGATTGCTGCTTAGCGCTGCCGACTGCGCAAATTGCCGTTATGGGGCCTGAGGCAGCGGTGAATGCGGTATATGCAAACAAAATCAGCGAACTCGCTCCTGAAGAAAGATCGGCTTTTATTCAAGAAAAGCGTGATGAATACAAGGAAGACATCAACCTTTACCGCCTCGCCTCTGAAATGGTGATTGACGGCATCGTTCCCGCTGATTCCTTGCGGGAAGAACTCAATAAACGCCTCACTGCTTACATGTCCAAACAACTGACATTCACACACCGGAAACACCCCGTATACCCGGTATAAAGAAAAAAGACCGCATAGATCCGGCCCGCGGCCGTTCTTCTATGCAGTCTTTTTTTCATAGTCTTGATCTCATCTTTTTCACGACAAAATAAACAACAATAAATACAAGAGCCAATATAATGATCGGAGTCGTATACATTCCGGCATAGCTGTCTACATCTTTCCACTGTCCGCCGAGCTGATACCCGAGATAAACGAAAATGATAGACCACGGAATAATCGCAAGCGTCGTCAAGGTGACAAACTTGGAAAGAGGCATTTTCGCGAGTCCGGCAGGGATGGAAATCGCGTGTCTGACGACCGGGATAAACCGTGCCGAGAATACCACGCCCGCGCCGTAACGGCGAAACCAGTTTTCCGCAACATCAATATGATGCTTTTTCAGCAGTAAGTACTTGCCGTACTTGTCCAAAAACGGACGTCCTCCATAACGGGCGATCCAGTAAATAAAACATTGCGCGATCGTTCCCCCGATGACACCGGCGATAATGGCGCCGATAAAACTGATCGTACCTTCTGACACCATATAGCCTCCGTAAGCCAGAACGATTTCACTCGGAATGATTTCGATCATTAACCCGAGCGCAATCCCTAAATAGCCCATACTTGTCAGCCAGGATAATATTTCACTAATAAAATTGCCCACACTGTTCACAACCTCTTTATCTTTTTACCCAATTATATGACTGATTGACAAGCAAAATGGTTACAAATTATTTTTTAATGCGTCATTTCTTCAGATTCTCTTTTTAACACCTCTTCTAAATAAGCTAAAAGTTTCGGTCTCATTTCTTTCCGCAGAAGCCCGATCTCCGTCCCGGCTTTAAAACACCCGAGCTTATCGCCTATATCGAACCGGCTTCCTTCAAGTTCCCGCGCGTAAATGCTCCGGGTGCGGCACACTTTGCGCAGCGCATCAGTTAATTGGATTTCGCTGCCCGCGCCTCGTCCGATCGTTTTGAGCGCCTGGAAAATGGCAGGGGTTAATATGTATCGGCCCATCACGGCAATACGTGAGGGCGCCTTTTCAGCAGCCGGCTTCTCAATCAGGTCTTCAACCTGATACACATGACCGCTTTGCCGCCCCGTCTGTATAATACCATATTTGCTGACATCAGCAGGCTCGACGGGCTGTACGCCGATTGTTTCTGTGCCGTGCTGGTTATAGACGTCTATGAGCTGCGAAAGCGCGGGGGTGTCAGATACCATAATATCATCTCCTAAGAGAACGGCAAAAGGCTCATCTCCGATAAAATGCTCCGCACACAATACCGCATGTCCTAAGCCGAGCGGCTCTTTCTGGCGGATGTAATGAATATTGGCCAAATCGGCAATCTGCTGCATTTCCTTAAGCATCTCCGTCTTGCCTTTTTCCTGCAGATTGAATTCCAATTCCGCCAACCGGTCAAAATGATCTTCAATCGAGCGTTTGTTTCTCCCCGTAATAATCAGTATATCTTCAATTCCTGATTCTGCGGCCTCTTCTACAATATATTGGATTGCCGGTTTGTCGACAATCGGCAGCATTTCTTTCGGCTGCGCCTTTGTCGCCGGCAGAAATCTCGTGCCTAAACCCGCTGCGGGGATGACCGCTTTTCTCACTTTTTTTCTCATTCATCTTCACTCCTGATCCTGTATGTTTTTCAGCGAATCCCCAAATACCCAGATTCGGTTTCCGATAAAATTCATCATCATTCCGCCGATAGTGGCGGCAAGCTTACTCACCAAAAGCGTACAGCCGCTTTTTTGAAACGCGTAAAGCAATAAAAAGGTGATCACCGACGCGGCGGCATTAATCATGAGAAAGCGCACGATCTCTTTCCCGTCGGCCTTGCGTTTTACACGAAACGTCCAGTTTCGGTTCCACACATAGCTGTTGATGATCCCCGCCGAATAGGAACAGATCTGAGCCGGCAGATAAGGGACATGGCAAGCGGTGAGAAGGAAGAAGACACCAAAATCTATTAGCGTATTTCCCACGCCCACGGTGCAAAAACGGCCTAACGTCTTTATTTTTTCTTTCAGCATAACGGCACCCGGTTTTGACCTCCCTTCATAATAAAATGCGGATGGCTGTCATAGTTGTTGATAGGGATTACTTTAGCGGACAGTGTTGAATAAACAATTACTAAAATATGAACAAAACATGAAAACGTAATGAGGCCTTGCCGTTCCATTATGTTAACAGTTTAATAGTTTTGGTTGACATATTTCGTGAGGGACACTAATATTCTGTATAAGTGTTAACCTATATTTATTTTGGTTTACATTAATTTTCAAGGTAAGAGAAAGCAGGGGAGAGAATGGAGGAAGAGATATATTACAGCGTCAGAATGAGAGCTTCCCGGGACGCACCTCATGAGCAGGGAGGAAAACACATTTCCGGCGGAGAACGGCTCATCACTTACAGCGGATTACAAGAAGCGGTGAATGGCTTATTACATAAAGGCTTCTCGCATTCAAGAGGGACACCTGATTTTATGCAGATACAGCTTGAAAGCATCAATCAACCGATCAAAACGATCCGCCCGTTACCGGTTGCCGTACATCAAACAGATACGGCAGAGAAAGGACAAGCAGTCGCCCGGAAGCTTCTGCAAAAAGCCGGGATTCCTCCGCACATGATAGAGAAAGCCTATCAAAATATCGCGGAATATGCAGAAGTAAGAGGAGCGGTCCTGTTCGACATTCAGACGGGAAAACGCATTGACGGCAGAAAGGAAAGAGGTGTACGGGTATCCCGCATGGATTGGCCGGCACACGATTTTCAAAAATGGACTCTCGAGCACAAAATGCCGGAAAATCCAAGAATAAAAGAAGCGCATGCCATCGCGGCAAAGGTTTGTGCGCATCCGGGCATCATAGCTGAACTGTGCTGGTCGGATGACCCTGATTACATAACAGGCTACGTTGCCGCAAAGAAGCTGGGCTATCAGCGGATTACCAAGATGAAGAATGCCGGAGATGAAAGCGGCTGCCGGATTTTCTTTACAGATGGAGCCATAGATACAGAGAGCTGTATACATTTTTTAGAGAAGCAGCCTGTATTCATTCAGAGGGAGGGGAAAATATGAAACAATCAATGATTGAAAAAAGCAAAAAGCATCTTTGGCTGCCCTTCACACAAATGAAAGATTACGATGAAGATCCGTTAATCATTGAAAGCGGAAACGGAATTATGCTGAAAGATACAAGCGGCAAAGAATATTATGACGGCTTTTCTTCAGTATGGCTCAATGTACACGGCCACCGCAAAAAGGAAATGGATGAGGCGATTCAAAAACAGCTTGAAAAAATCGCTCATTCTACTTTGCTGGGCATGACGAACGTTCCCGCAACAGAACTTGCCGAGATGCTGACGAGCATCACACCGGAAAAGCTGACGCGCGTTTTTTACTCTGACAGCGGAGCGGAAGCGATGGAAATCGCTCTGAAAATGGCCTTTCAATACTGGAAAAACATAGGGCGGCCTGAGAAGCAGACATTCATTTCTATGCAGAACGGCTATCACGGCGACACGATCGGAGCCGTCAGCGTCGGCTCTATTGAACTTTTCCATCATGTGTACGGCCCGCTGATGTTTGAAAGCTACAAAGCCCCGATTCCTTATGTATACAGATCTGAAAACGGCGACCCCGTTCAGTGCCGGGATGAATGTCTTAGCGCGCTCGAACAGCTGCTTGCGGAGCATCACGAAGAGATTGCGGCACTTACGATTGAATCGATGGTGCAGGGGGCATCCGGCATGATCGTCATGCCTGAAGGCTTTCTGGCAGGCGTACGAAAGCTGTGTACGGCATATGATGTGTTAATGATCGTTGACGAAGTGGCGACGGGTTTCGGCCGTACCGGAAAAATGTTTGCCTGTGAGCATGAAAATGTCCAGCCTGATTTGATGGCGGCAGGGAAAGGAATTACCGGAGGCTATTTGCCGATTGCCGTGACGTTTGCCACAGAAGCGATTTATGAAGCCTTCTACGATGACTATAACAAAATGAAAACATTTTTCCACGGTCACTCCTATACAGGAAATCAGCTTGGTTGTGCCGCGGCAATTGAAAATCTGCGTTTATTTGAATCAGAGCGCATCGTTGAACAGGTCGCCGAAAAATCAAAAACAGCAGCGATGTTTCTTCATGATCTGAAGCAGCTTCCTCATGTCGGCGATATCCGTCAGCTCGGTTTGATGTGCGGCATAGAGCTTGTGCAGGATAAGGAGACGAAACAGCCTTATCCGCCTGAAAAGAGGATAGGATACGAGGTATCTTTAAAAATGAGAGAGCTTGGTATGCTGACGAGACCGCTCGGAGACGTAATCGCCTTTCTTCCGCCGCTTGCCAGCACAGCTGATCAGTTAAAAGCCATGATCTCCATTATGAAAGAAGCGATAGCCGAGGTGACCGGCCGTGGATTTTGACGGATGGCTCCTCGGAAGGCTCGATGCGGTGAAAACAGACGGGCTGTATCGGACGCTGCGAACACAGGAAACCGCTCTCAAAACCAAGGGGCAAAAGCGGCAGATCTGGGCGTCTAATGACTATTTGGGTCTGTCAAAAGACGAACGGCTGATCACAGCCGCGCAAACGGCGCTGAGCCGATTCGGGGCAGGAAGCAGCGGCTCACGGTTAACCACCGGAAATACGCTATGGCACGAAAAACTTGAAAAAACAATCGCGGACTTTAAACAGACGGAAGCTGCTTTATTGTTTTCAAGCGGTTACTTGGCAAATATCGGCGTGCTTGCTTCACTGCCGCAAAAAGGCGATGTCATTTTAAGCGATCAATTGAACCATGCGAGCATTGTGGACGGCTGCCGTTTATCAAAAGCGGAAACCATTGTGTACCGACATATTGATATGGCAGATCTCGAGAACAAACTTGCCTCCGTCCAGTCTCGGAACCGCCGCTTTATCGTCACGGACGGCGTATTCAGCATGGACGGCACCATTGCCCCGCTTGACAGCATAATGGCGCTTGCAAAGAAGTATCAGGCATTTGTAATAGTAGATGACGCGCATGCAACCGGGGTACTCGGGGAAAACGGCGGAGGAACCAGTGAATATTTTGGTGTTAGGCCTGATGTTGTCATCGGCACATTAAGTAAAGCTGTCGGAACGGAGGGCGGTTTTGCCGCAGGATCAAACATTTTCATTGATTTTTTGCTGAATCATGCGCGGACGTTTATTTTTCAGACGGCCGTCGCGCCGGCGATTTGTGCGGCTTCGCATACGGCATTTGACATCATAAAGGGCATGCACGGTACACGCCGTGTACTGCTGTCATCTATCAAAACGATAAAAACCCGTCTCGCCGACATGGGATTTACCGTAAGAGGCGGAGATACACCGATTCTCCCCGTCATCATCGGTGATGCAAAAACAACGGTCTCAGCCGCTGCGTTACTGGAGAAAAAGGGGATCTGCGCCCCTGCCATCCGCCCGCCAGCCGTTCCGGATGGTGAAAGCAGAATCAGGCTGACCGTCACGGCGGACCGCAGCTTACAGGACATAGATGAGCTGACAGAAGCATTTGATTCCATTAGAAAAGAGCTGAACATCAACCAATGAGAAGTTTTTTTGTCACAGGAACAGATACCGGCGTCGGAAAAACCATCGTCTCTTGCGGACTTGCCGCGGCATTCAGGCAGAGACAGGCGGATGTCGGAGTATTTAAGCCGTTTTTAAGCGGAGTGCCGCGGACTCATCCGGAAAGTGACACTTCTCTGTTGAAAGATATGTCACAAACCGCACTGTCTCATGAAGAAATTACGCCATTTGAATGGAAAGAGCCGCTTGCACCGTACACGGCCGCCATGCTTGAGGGAAAATCCGTAAGTATGGAGGAGGTCACGGTTCACTGGAAAAAGATTAAAAATCGTCATGAGTGTTTCATCGTCGAAGGAGCAGGCGGCATTTCCGTACCGCTCGGTGAAAATTACTTAGTCAGTGATCTGATAAAAGCCCTGGAATTGCCGGCGGTGATTGTGGCCAGGCCTGATCTCGGAACCATCAACCACACATATTTAACCGTTGAATATGCGAAAAACATGGGAATAGACATTATCGGCATCATCATCAACGGCGTAAAAAGCCGGCCGGGGCTGGATGAAAAGACAAACCCGAACATAATTGAAGCGCTGTGCGGAGTTCCGATTTTAGGAATCACACCGAAGCTGGAACACGTTTCAGCGGAAAACATTCAACACATGATTGAGAAACATGTAGATGTTTCTACTTTCATGAATCTGACACAAATGGGGAGATAAACATGAATCAATGGATGGATCTTGCAGAGAGAGTGCTGGACGGGGCGGAAGTAACGAATCAGGAAGCGCTTGCCATTTTAAATTGTCCTGATGATGATCTTTTATTGCTGATGCATGCCGCTTTCCATATCAGAAAACGATTTTACGGAAAAAAAGTAAAGCTGAATATGATTATGAATGCTAAATCAGGGCTGTGTCCGGAAAATTGCGGGTACTGTTCACAATCTTCAATATCAAAAGCGCCGATTGAGTCTTATCGGATGGTGGATAAGCATATATTGCTTAAGGGGGCAAAACGCGCCCATGACCTGAATATAGGAACATACTGTATCGTCGCCAGCGGACGGGGCCCGTCAAACAGAGAAGTAGACCAAGTGGTTGATGCCGTCAAAGAAATTAAAGAAACGTACGGTTTAAAAATTTGCGCATGCCTCGGTCTGCTGAAGCCGGAACAGGCAGAGCGGCTGAAACAGGCAGGAGTAGACCGGTACAATCATAACATCAATACATCACAAAGGAATCACTCAAACATTACAACCTCTCACACGTATGACGACAGGGTTAATACGGTGGAAACGGCCAAACAATCGGGGATGTCGCCTTGTTCGGGTGTCATCGTCGGCATGAAAGAGACGAAACAGGATGTCGTTGATATGGCGAACAGCTTAAAAGCGCTTGACGCCGACAGCATCCCTGTTAATTTTCTGCATGCGATTGACGGAACCCCGTTAGAGGGGGTAAGCGAATTAAACCCGGTATATTGCCTGAAAGTGCTCGCTTTGTTCCGTTTTATCAATCCGGCAAAAGAAATCCGCATCTCAGGAGGCCGGGAAGTCAATCTTCGTTCACTGCAACCGCTCGGTTTGTACGCAGCAAATTCCATATTCGTCGGCGATTACTTAACAACCTCAGGGCAGCACGAAACAGAGGATCATAAAATGCTCCATGATTTAGGGTTTGAAGTCGAATCCGTTGAAGAAATGAAAGCCGACTTACAATCCGCCTGCAATACGGAGATATAAAATGACGGCGGGCCTATCGATTGCACATCCGTCCCTCCATGCGGATTCAGATTTTTGGAATAACCCTTATCCGTTTTATGACAAACTGCGGGCCGTTGATCCCGTGTATCAAGGAACCGTTTTAAAATACCCGGGGCGCTACATCACCGGATATCAAGAAGCGGAAGCCGTCCTGAAAGACACCAGATTTAAAAACCGCATTCCGATGCCTGAAGCGTCAGCTAAATATAAACACCTGAAAAACTTGCAGAAGGATATGCTGCTGTTTACGAATCACTCAGACCATAAGCGGCTTCGCATGCTGATCGGCAAAGCATTCACTCTGAAAAAAGCGGAGCGGCTGAAACCCTTTATAACAGCAACGGTTCATGATGTGTTAGACCAAATAGATCACAGTAAAACCGCAGACCTTGTATCAGACTTCGCCTTCCCAGTGGCGAGTCTCGTCATTGCGGACATACTCGGGGTGCCGAAAGAAGACAGAGCAAGCTTCAGGGAGTGGACCGCGGACGTCATTCAGGCCATTGACCTGACACGCTCTAAAAAGTCGCTGCTTAAAGCCGGCGGTACAGCCGGCAAGCTGACGGCGTATTTTAAAGATTTGATTCAAAAACGGAAAACAGAGCCCCAAAAAGACGTCATCACCACACTTATCAGCGAAGAACAGCTTACAGAAGAAGAAGTGCTCGCATCCTGCATCCTGCTCATTATCGCCGGACACGAAACGACGGTGAATCTGATCTGCAATGGCGTGTTTTCATTATTGAAACATCCGGCCGAGCTCAGCAAATTGCTGGAAAATCCGCAGCTGATTGCATCTGCAACTGAGGAATTTCTACGCTTTGAAAGCCCGGCGCAGCTGACGGCTCGTACAGCTTCAGAAGACTGCGTCATCAATCAGCACCTCATAAAAAAAGGAGAGCAGGTATATATTCTGTTAGGCGCAGCCAACCGCGACCCGGAGGTATTTCATCGTCCCCATCAGCTGGACATTACGAGAAATCCCAATCCGCATCTGGCATTCGGAAAAGGCGCCCACGTCTGTATCGGCTCCTCATTAGCGCGGATTGAGGCCCAAACGGCCATCCTCACACTGCTGGAGCGGGCCCCTGATATTCGCCTTGTGAAAACAGATGTTACATACCGCAAACTCTTCGGTTTCAGGTCGCTTTCAGCGCTTCCGGTTGTTCTCAGCTGATGACATTGCAGAAGGGGCAGGTTTATCAAGCCCCTTCTCTAAGATGAAACAGTTCCTCTTATCATGTACCGGAAACATGTCACAACACACCTGCACTCAAACCCTTCAATATAACTGCAACCGCTTACAGATCTGCCGCCTGACAGTCCTTATGAAGATATAACTGAAAGGAGAAGTGAATATGGGAAAAGGGAAAATCATGGATTCATTTAAAGAAGCCGCGGAGCTGATCAATGACGGTGACACTCTTATTGCAGGGGGCTTCGGTCTTTGCGGCATCCCCGAGCAGTTAATTCTCGCCATCAGAGACCGGGGGACAAAAAACCTGACTGTCGTCAGTAATAACTGCGGCGTTGACGACTGGGGGCTGGGCCTCTTGCTTGCGAACCGTCAGATTAAAAAGATGATCGCTTCCTATGTCGGAGAAAACAAAACTTTTGAACGGCAATTTTTAAACGGAGATCTGGAAGTTGAGCTGGTTCCCCAAGGTACGCTCGCCGAACGGATTCGCGCGGGAGGAGCGGGTATCCCGGCGTTTTATACCCCGGCCGGCGCGGGGACCTCAGTCGCTGAAGGAAAAGAGCAGAAAACATTTGACGGACGGACCTGCCTTTTGGAAAGAGGCATTAAAGGACACGCCAGCATTGTAAAAGCGTGGAAAGCTGATCCGCTCGGCAATTTGATTTTCAGAAAAACGGCAAGAAATTTTAATCCGCTCGCCGCTATGGCAGGCAGGGTAACCATTGCCGAGGCAGAGGAAATCGTCGAGGCAGGTGAGCTTGACCCGGATCACATTCATACGCCGGGTATTTTTGTCCAGCATGTGCTCAAAAGCACGAATCTCGAAAAAAGGATCGAACGCCGCACCGTCCGGGAAGCATGAAGAAAGGAGCTGATCAAATGAAAGATGGCAGAAAACGAATGATCGCACGGGCAGTAAAAGAAATTAAGGACGGAATGAATGTGAATTTGGGAATCGGCATGCCGACGCTTGTCGCAAATGAAATACCGGAAGATTATAACGTGCTGCTTCAGTCGGAGAACGGCTTGCTCGGAATCGGCCCTTATCCTCTTGCGGGAGCGGAGGACCCGGATCTCATTAACGCCGGCAAAGAAATCATCACCGAAGTTAAAGGAGCCTCTTATTTTGACAGTGCCGAATCGTTTGCTATGATTCGCGGGGGCCATATAGATGTCGCCATCCTCGGCGGCATGGAAGTATCCGAAAAAGGGGACTTGGCCAACTGGATGATACCCGGAAAAATGATCAAAGGAATGGGCGGGGCTATGGACTTGGTTCACGGAGCAAAACGGATCGTTGTCATTATGGAGCACGTAAATAAATTCGGTGAATCTAAGGTGAAATCGGAATGCACTCTGCCTCTGACCGGCAGACAAGTCGTCCATCGGCTGATAACAGATTTGGCGGTGTTCGAATTTCACCAAGGCCGCATGATGCTGACAGAATTGCAGGAAGGTGCGTCATTAGAGGAAGTCATTGAGAAAACAGAAGGCCGTTTCACTGTCAGTGAAGCATTAACGTCCGGGCGGAAATAAGGAGGCATTTTCATGGACCCATTGCTGAAAGACAAAGCGGCTGTAGTGACAGGAGCAGCCAGAGGAATCGGATTTGAAATCGCTCAAGAATTCACCCGTGAAGGAGCCGCCGTAATCATAGCGGATGTCAATGAACAGGCGGGAAAAGAAGCCGCAGCAAAACTCAGTGAAGAAGGCGCTCATGCCAAAAGCATCACGTGTGATGTAACCGATGAAAAGCAAACGGCTGATATGATTCAAAAAGCCGTGACAGAATTCGGGCGACTCGATATTCTCGTGAATAACGCGGGCATTCAGCATATCGCCCCCATTGAGGCATTTCCCGCGGAACAATTTGAACGGCTCATCCGTGTCATGCTGACCGCGCCATTTATCGCCATGAAACATGCATTTCCCGTCATGAAAAAACAGCAATTCGGACGAATCATAAATATGGCGTCTGTCAACGGGCTCATCGGTTTTTACGGAAAAGCCGCATATAACAGCGCCAAGCATGGCGTCATCGGCTTAACGAAAGTCGGCGCACTTGAAGGCGCGGCTGACGGCATCACCGTCAATGCCCTCTGTCCTGGGTATGTTGACACACAGCTCGTCCACAATCAGCTGAAGGACATTTCTGACACAAGAAATGTGCCGTATGAACGTGTTCTGGAGGACGTCATCTTTCCGCTCGTTCCCCAAAAACGGCTGCTCTCAGTGAAGGAAATCGCTGATTACGCCGTGTTTTTGGCCAGCGACAAAGCAAAAGGCGTCACCGGTCAGGCCGTCGTCATGGACGGAGGATATACCGCTCAATAGTTCGTTTGAAAAAACAGCCGCACTGAACGGCTGTTTTTTTGTGCCTTAAAATAAACATATTGAAATCTTCCGAATGGTGCTTGATATCGCCAGCGGCCGCAAACAAACATGGGCGGATCATTGGGGGCTTCACAATGATTTATGTCTGTTCAACCCCGCTCCCGTGACCTGATTTTCAGTTTGGCTGAAGAGACGAATACCGACGCGATGAAAAAACGGAATTTATGATAAAGCGGTTTCGTGAGAAACAAGATGACAACATATGACGGTTTTCACAAGGAATTTACGAAATAACGATAAGCAGAAGAAATAGCCGGAATTCAATAGATTGATAAGTTCCGCGTCATGATTCCATATGAGCCTCCAGCAAGACTCAACCAAAAACATTTTGCTTCTACCGATAAATTCCTCTTATGATGAAGCAGCTCGTATTCAGCTGTGTGATGGGCCGATTTACTGCGGCAATCGGTATCCGGGCAGGTCATCCATATATTCTGCATCGCGTTTTATCTTTACAGATTTTCCTCATCCAGATCCATTCCTTGCGCATCAAAGCGCATCAGTTTACAATCCTTCACAGATATACAAATGAATGTTTACAATAAACATAAAATATGTAATTTCTGACACAATTATGCCAATAGACCTAAAAAATAAGCAGCATCAAGGGCGTGCACTAAGTGAAGAAGAGTCGGTAACCGGCTTCCATTCCGGCTCTTATCACCTCTTTTTAAGACTGTTTTTTCAGTGTCAGCCCCAACTTATATTTTATGAATAATTGTAACCGGTTCGTTTGTAAAATCGAACAATAACTCCTCCGAAAGTATTCTATACACCTTTGTTATAATCATGCTAGGATGTTAGATAAAGGGATATATTGTATGATATTGGATCTCGATGCGATCGGAGGGAACTCATGAACAATCTTGCCTTTTTATTTCCTGGACAAGGGTCTCAATTTGTAGGAATGGGCAAACATTTTTGGAATGAATTTGCGCTTGCAAAGAGATTATTTGAAGAAGCGAGCGATGCGATCTCCTTGGATATAAAAAAGCTGTGCTTTAACGGTGATATGAATGAATTGACAAAGACAATGAATGCGCAGCCCGCTATTTTAACAGTCAGTGTGATTGCTTTTCAAGTGTATATGCAGGAAATAGGGGTTAAACCGCGCTTTCTTGCAGGTCATAGCTTAGGAGAATACTCAGCGCTCGTCTGTAGCGGGGCCCTTTCTTTTCATGATGCCGTTACACTTGTAAGGCGGCGGGGTATTCTTATGCAAAATGCGGATCCTCAGCAGCAGGGGACAATGGCCGCCGTGACGCATCTCTCTCTCCAAACATTACAAGAAATATGTTCGAAAGTGTCGACGGAAGACTTTCCGGCAGGTGTAGCCTGTATGAATTCAGATCAGCAGCATGTGATTTCCGGACACCGGCAAGCTGTGGAACGTGTCATCAGGATGGCTGAGGAAAAGGGAGCTGAATACACTTTTTTGAATGTCAGTGCGCCTTTTCACAGTCTGATGATACGATCGGCATCCGAACAATTCCAGACCGTACTACACCAGTATTCCTTTCGGGATGCCGCATGGCCGATTATTTCGAATGTCACCGCACGGCCTTACAGCACCGGCAATTCGGTCAACGAACATCTCAAGCAGCACATGACGATGCCGGTAAGATGGGCGGAATCAATGCATTACTTGCTTTTACACGGAGTCACGGAAGTTATCGAAATGGGCCCGAAGAATGTTTTAGGCAGTCTGCTGAAAAAAATAACGAATCATATTGCTCCTTACCCTTTAGGACAGACATCTGATGTTCACCGGCTGTCGAATTCAGGGGAAAGAAATAAAAATATTGTCCATTTACGCAAAAAACAACTGAATAAATTGATGATTCAATCCGTCATTTCGCGAAATTACAACAAAGATTCATTGGCTTATTCCAACATGACGACGCGATTATTTACGCAAATCCAAGAGCTGAAAAAGAGAATGGAAAGAAATGAAGATGAGCTTTCAGAACAAGAGCTCGAACATTCAATCCATTTGTGCAAATTAATTTGCGAGGCTAAACAGCTTCCGGCTCAGGAACAATTACGGATTTTAAAATAAAGCGCCCAGGAGGGGACCTATGTATACCAGTCAATTCCAAACCTTAGTCGATGTCATTCGGGAAAGAAGCAATATTTCTGATCGCGGAATCCGTTTTATCGAATCCGATAAAAACGAGACAGTTGTCTCTTATCGCCAATTGTTTGAAGAGGCGCAAGGGTTTCTTGGCTATTTACAGCATATCGGCATTCAGCCGAAGCAGGAAATTGTATTTCAAATCCAGGAAAACAAATCATTTGTCGTTGCTTTTTGGGCTTGTTTATTAGGAGGAATGATCCCGGTTCCGGTCAGTATCGGAGAAGATGATGACCATAAGCTGAAGGTCTGGCGGATTTGGAATATATTAAATCATCCGTTTCTGATTGCCTCTGAAAAAGTATTGGACAAAATAAAGAAATACGCTGCAGAACACGATTTACAGGATTTCCATCATCAATTAAACGAGAAATCTGACATTATTCAAGATCAAACCTACGATTACCCCGCTTCGTTTTATGAACCTGATGCGGATGAACTGGCTTTTATCCAATTTTCTTCAGGATCGACAGGAGATCCAAAAGGAGTCATGTTAACGCATCATAACTTAATACATAATACGTGCGCCATTCGAAATGCTCTGTCCATTGACTCAAAAGACTCTTTCTTATCTTGGATGCCCTTAACGCATGATATGGGGCTCATCGCCTGCCACCTAGTTCCCTTCATAGTCGGAATCAATCAAAATCTAATGCCTACAGAATTATTTATTCGCAGACCTATTCTTTGGATGAAAAAAGCTCATGAACATAAAGCCAGTATTCTATCCTCTCCTAATTTCGGATACAACTACTTCCTTAAATTTTTGAAAAACGAACCAGACTGGGATTTATCCCACATCAGAGTCATCGCAAACGGTGCAGAACCGATATTGCCGGAGCTCTGTGACGAATTTTTAACAAGATGCGCAGCATTCAATATGAAAAGATCGGCCATTTTGAATGTTTACGGTTTAGCGGAAGCTTCGGTCGGCGCAGCGTTCTCTAAAACAGGAGAAGAATTCGTTCCCGTTTATCTGCATCGCGACTATTTAAACCTCGGTGAAAGAGCTGTAAAAGTCAGCAAAGAGGATCAAAATTGCGCTTCATTCGTCGAAGTGGGACAGCCTATTGACTATTGTCAGATTCGAATCTCCGACGGAGAAAATGAAAGAATAGAAGACGGAATCATCGGCCATATCCAGATCAAAGGAGACAACGTGACTCAAGGGTATTATAACAACCCCGAAAGTACGGACAGAGCGCTGACTTCTGACGGCTGGATAAAAACGGGAGACCTCGGATTCATTAGTGAAAGTGGCAACTTAGTCGTAACCGGAAGAGAAAAGGACATTATTTTCGTGAACGGAAAAAATA
The DNA here is from genome assembly GCF_054900515.1 of Bacillus sp. Bwzl_19. Classification (NCBI taxonomy): domain Bacteria; kingdom Bacillati; phylum Bacillota; class Bacilli; order Caryophanales; family Bacillaceae; genus Bacillus; species Bacillus sp. Bwzl_19. The sequence continues at coordinate 136,619 of NZ_JBUBKZ010000002.1, forward strand.
TCTACCCTCACGATATTGAACGGGTTGCGATTGAAATGGAAGAGGTTGACTTAGGAAGGGTTGCCGCCTGCGGTGTATATGATCAAAATACGCGAAGCGGAGAAATCGTGCTCTTTGTTGTTTTCAAAAAATCACCTGAAAAATTTGCGCCGCTTGTCAAAGAGATTAAAAAGCATTTGTACCAGCGGGGCGGCTGGAGCATAAAAGAAGTCCTTCCGATCCGCAAGCTTCCAAAAACAACCAGCGGAAAAGTGAAGCGATATGAACTGGCCAGACAGTACGAAGCAGGGGAATTCTCGGTAGAGTCTGCCGCCATCAATGAATTTTTAGAGGGCAGCCCGGAAAAATCAGGACAGACTCCGATTCATGAGATAGAAACGGAATTGCTGTCTATCTTTTCCGAAGTACTGGCCGGGAAAAAGGTTCACCTTACTGATAGTTATTTTGATATGGGCGCAAATTCTTTACAGTTATCGCAGATTGCCGAGCGCATAGAACAGAAATTCGGACGCGAGCTTGCCGTTTCCGACCTCTTTACGTATCCTTCTATCACTGATTTAGCGGCATATCTGTCTGAAGGCCGTGCTGAAAACAAGCCTGATGTGACAGCGGAGCCAAACCATGTTTCTCCGAAAGATATCGCCATTATCGGGATGTCGCTCAATGTTCCGGGAGCATCGACTAAAAGTGATTTTTGGAATCTCCTTGAAAAAGGGGAGCACAGCATTCGAGAATACCCTGTATCTCGGATGAAAGATGCGGCGGATTATGTAAAGGCCATCCAAAGTGATTTCAATGAGAATCAGTTTGTGAAGGGCGGCTATTTAGATGAAATCGACCGATTTGATTATTCGTTCTTCGGGTTAGCTCCTAAAACGGCTCAGTTTATGGACCCTAATCAAAGACTGTTTTTACAGTCTGCATGGCATGCGATTGAAGATGCGGGCTATGCCGGCGACAGTATGAACGGGAGTCAGGTCGGGGTATATGCAGGGTATTCGAAGGTGGGCTACGATTATGAACGCCTCCTTTCTGCGAGTTACCCGGAGGAACTTCATCAATATATTGTAGGCAATCTTCCTTCCGTGTTAGCCAGCCGAATCGCTTATTTCTTAAATTTAAAAGGGCCGGCGGTCACAGTGGATACGGCCTGCTCTTCATCGCTTGCCGCCGTTCATATGGCATGCAAATCTATCATTTCCGGCGAATGTGAAATGGCTATTGCCGGAGGTGTCCGAACATCGCTCCTGCCGATCTGTATCGGGCTTGATATGGAATCTTCGGACGGGTACACCAAAACGTTCAGCAAAGATTCAGACGGCACGGGCACAGGAGAAGGGGCGGCTGCAGTCCTGTTAAAACCTTTGCAGGATGCGGTTCGCGACGGAGACCATATTTACGGTGTGATCAAGGGAAGCGCGATGAATCAAGACGGAACAACTGCCGGCATTACCGCCCCGAATCCGGCAGCTCAGACTGAGGTCATTGAGACGGCTTGGAAAGACGCGGGTGTTGCTCCTGAAACGCTGTCTTTCATCGAAGCGCACGGCACCGGGACCAAACTCGGCGATCCGGTTGAATTTAACGGACTTTGTAAAGCGTTTGAAAAGCATACGTCAAAAAAACAATTTTGTGCGATTGGTTCTGTTAAATCAAACATCGGTCATTTGTTTGAAGCGGCAGGCATCGTGGGGCTGATCAAATCTGTCCTCATGCTGAATCATAAGAAAAACCCGCCGTTAGCGCACTTTAATGAACCTAATCCGCTCATTCACTTTCACTCTTCACCTTTTTATGTAAATCAGGAAGCTGCGGAGTTCACACCTGGTGACGGGCCTCTGCGGGGCGGAATCAGCTCGTTTGGTTTTAGCGGAACGAATGCGCATGTGGTGTTGGAGGAATATACTGCCCAAAATGAGTATGCTCCCGAGGACGAAAATGAGCCGCACCTATTTGTTTTGTCTGCTCAAACAGAAAATTCACTCTATGAGCTCGTACAACAGTACCGGCAATATGTATCGAATGACAGCCAAACCTCATTGAAGTCCATTTGCTATACAGCCAGTACGGGCAGGGCTCATTTGGATCATAGGATTGCCATGATTGTATCAAGTAAACAAGAGTTATCTGATAAGCTGACCTGTCTGGTTCAGGGAGACAGAAATATCCCCGGAGCATACGTTGGTTATCAGAATATGAAGGAAATGCTGCCTGCTCATAAAGAAGAGCTGAATAAACAAACCGCTGATCTGATCAAGCGGAGTACACATACACAGGATGAACGAAACACACGGCTGAATCGCGCCGCCGAATTATTTGTGAAAGGAGCCGTTATAGATTGGCGCGCGTTTTATTCCGGGGAAACCGTACAAAAAACGCCATTGCCTTTGTATCCGTTTGAACGGAATCGCTGTTGGGCTGAAGCTGCCCCTTTGAGCGTAAACGAGGGAGAAGAGAGAGGAGAAGCAGTATTGAATATCAATCAATCGAAGGCGCATATTGAATCCTTCCTGAAAACTGTAATCAGTAATGCTTCGGGGATCAGAGCGGATGAAATCGATCTGAATGCCCATTTTATCGGACTCGGAATGGATTCCATCATGCTGTCACAGGTCAAAAAGGCCATTGCGGACGAATTTGGGGAAGACATCCCGATGGATCGTTTTTTTGATACGATGAACAACCTTCAAAGTGTCATAGATTACTTGGCTGAGACCGCTCCAACATCCTTTGCATCCGCTCCGCCTCAAGAAAATGTTCCGGCGCGAGAAAAACCGGTCATTTCAGAAGCACAGCCTGAGTCGGAGCACAGAGAAGACCGCCAAGAGCATATGCTCGAAAAAATAATCGCTTCTCAGAATCAATTAATTCAGGATACCTTACAGGCTCAATTAAATAGCTTTAATTTACTGAGAACCAGCGGGCATCATTCCGATGTGAAAGAATACTCTAAAGCGCAAAAAAAATCAATTTCTTCAGTCGAGCAGGGGCCTCCTGCTGCTGCCGGAGAAAAGAAATTGACTCAAGAAGCGAAACCCTATGTTCCTTTTCAGCCTCAGAGCCTGCATGAACAGGGACACTATACCGCACAGCAAAGACAATATTTAGAAGATTTCATCAGGAAATACGCAGACAAAACGAAAGGTTCCAAACAATATACGGACAAAACACGATTTGCTCATGCAAACAACCGTAATCTGTCCAGCTTCCGTTCATATTGGAAGGAAATCGTGTACCCGATTATTGCCGAACGTTCTGACGGTTCCAAGATGTGGGATATTGACGGAAACGAATATATCGATATCACCATGGGATTCGGAGTTAATCTTTTCGGACATCATCCATCGTTTATTACACAGGTGATCGATGATTCAACCCGCTCATCCTTGCCACCGCTCGGACCGATGTCGGATGTCGCCGGGGAAGTTGCCGACCGAATCCGCACATGCACTGGCGTAGAAAGGGTCGCTTTCTATAATTCCGGAACAGAGGCCGTCATGGTTGCCCTACGTTTGGCAAGGGCGGCAACAGGAAGAAAGAAAGTTGTGGCGTTCTCGGGCTCTTATCACGGGACGTTTGACGGCGTATTGGGAGTTGCGAGCACAAAAGGCGGGGCTGCGTCTGCGAATCCGCTGGCTCCGGGCATACTGCAGAGCTTTATGGATGATTTGATTATTTTGCATTACAACAATCCAGATTCGCTGGACGTGATTCGCAGTCTCGGGGATGAATTGGCCGCCGTACTGGTGGAACCGGTACAAAGCCGCAGACCGGATTTGCAGCCGAAAGCATTTCTGAAAGAACTGCGGGCGATTACACAGCAATCCGGGACGGCTCTGATTATGGATGAAATTATTACGGGATTTCGGATCGGTCTCGGCGGCGCGCAGGAATGGTTTGGCATTCAAGCCGATTTAGTGACCTACGGAAAAATCATCGGAGGCGGACAGCCGTTAGGGATTGTTGCCGGAAAAGCTGAGTTCATGAATGCGATCGATGGGGGAACCTGGCAGTATGGGGATGATTCCTATCCGCAAGACGAGGCGAAACGCACCTTTGTGGCCGGCACCTTCAATACTCACCCGCTTACCATGAGAATGTCATTAGCCGTGCTTCGCCATTTACAAACCGAGGGAGAACACCTGTATGAGCAGTTAAATCAAAAAACAGCCTATCTGGTCGATCAGCTAAATCGCTGCTTTGAACAATCAGAAGTGCCTATCCGCATGGTTCGATTCGGTTCTTTATTCCGGTTTGTTTCATCGCTTGATAACGACTTGTTCTTTTACCACCTCAATCCTAAAGGGATCTATGTATGGGAAGGACGCAACTGCTTCTTGTCCACGGCGCATACCGCGGATGATATTGAAAACATCATTCAAGCCGTTAAAGACACGGTGAAGGATCTTCGCCGAGGCGGATTTATTCCGGGTGGCCCGGATTCCCCTGATGACGGAGGCCATAACAAAACCGGAATACACGAGCTTTCACCTGAACAAAAACAATTGGTTCTGGCATCACATTATGGGAATGAAGCTTCTGCAGCCTTAAACCAGTCCATTATGCTGAAAGTGAAGGGGAAACTGCAGCATACGCCCTTAAAACAAGCAGTCCGGCATATCGTCGGCCGCCACGAGGCTTTACGTACGGTGATCCATGTTGATGACGAAGTACAGCAAGTGCAGGAGCGGATAAATGTAGAAATTCCTGTCATTGATTTTACCGGTTACCCGGAAGAGCAACGGGAGCCGGAAATTCAGAAATGGCTGCAAGAAGATGCCAAGCGGCCGTTTCATTTCCAAGAACAAAAACCCTTGTTTAGAATCCATGTGCTTACATCGGGCCAAGACGAACATCTGATTGTGCTTACATTCCATCATATCATTGCCGACGGATGGTCAATTGCTGTCTTTGTTCAAGAGCTGGAGAGCAGCTATGCGGCAATGGCAGAAGGAAAACCGATTCCTCCGAAAGCGGCCGCTGCTTCATTTCGCCAATATTTAGACTGGCAGCAGGCCCAGATTGACAGCGGCCATTATGATGAAGGAGTCCGTTATTGGCGTCACCATTTCTCTGAACCGATACAGCAGGCAGTCCTGCCGAGCATCGCTTCTGCCCGTTTTCCGAACGGGTATGAGGGTGACCGGTTCACCGTCAGGCTTGGGCGGCCTTTAAGCGAGGCTTTAAAGTCATTAAGCATTCGGAGGAAAAATAGCGTATTTGTGACGATGCTGAGGCATTTCATCTTTTTCTGCACCAGCTTACCAAACAGTCCGGTCTTGTGATCGGAATTCCTACAGCCGGTCAATCGCATATGAAACAGCATGATCTGATTGGAAATTGCGTCAATATGATTCCGGTAAAGACCACATCTTCTTCAGAAAGCACCTTATCCGGTTATCTTGGCAGTATGAAAGAAAGCGTGAACCATGCAATGCTTCATCAGGCCGTTCCAATGACACTGATAGCCAGAGAACTTCCGCACGATCAAGTGCCGGAAATGCGTATTATTTTTAATTTGGACAGGCCTTTTCGAAAGCTTCATTTCGGAAAGGCGGAAGCCGAGCTCGTTGCTTACCCTATGAAATGCATTTCATATGATCTATTTCTTAATGCTACGGATGTGGGCCAAGAATATGTTCTTGATTTCGACTTTAATACGAATGTCATCAGTCCGGAGATCATGAAAAAGTGGGGAGCAGGCTTTACGAAATTACTGCAAAAAATGGTTGAGGGGGATTCAGTCCCTCTTGACGCCCTGACGATGTTTTCCGATGAAGAACAGCATGATTTACAACAACTGTATGCCGACCATCAAAATCGGATCTCTTCAATAGTCAGCAATACGGCAAACTTCGCTGACGCCTACGAGGCGCCGGCAAATGAAACGGAGCGGCAGCTGGCGCAGATTTGGGAGGAACTTTTCGGCCTTGACCGGGTTGGCAGATCAGATCGCTTCCTGGCATTGGGAGGAAACTCACTCCAAGCGACGCTTATGCTTTCCAAAGTTCAGAAGACATTTCATCAAAAGGTTTCCATCGGACAATTTTTCAATCACCAGACTGTTAAGGAATTAGCAAGTTTCATTCAGAATGAAAAGAAAGTCATGCACCTCCCGATGAAGGCGGCTGAGAAAAAAGCGCATTACCCGACATCACCGGCGCAGCAAAGAGTATATTTCCTTCACCAAATGGAACCGGATCAGCTGGCTCAGAATATGTTCGGCCAAATATCAATTATAGGGCAATACGATGAGCAAGCCCTGATTTCTTCTCTTCAGCAAGTCATGCAGCGGCATGAAGCGTTTCGCACGTATTTTGACATTTCAGATGGCGAAATTGTCCAGAAACTTGAAAACGAAATTGATATTAACATTCATGTCCGGACAATGAGTCTGGACGAATTTGATGCCTATGCAGACCGGTTTGTAAAACCGTTCCGCTTGGAGCAAGCTCCTTTGGTCCGTGCGGAGCTGATCAAAATTGATAACGGGCAGGCCGAGCTGCTCATCGATATGCACCATATCATTTCGGACGGTTATTCCATCAACATACTTACAAATGAATTGCTGGCTTTATATCATCAGAAACCATTACCGGACATTGAATTTGAATATAAAGATTTCGCAGAATGGCAGAACCAATGGCTGAATGAGGATGCCATGAAGCAGCAGGAGACATACTGGCTTGAACAATTCCAAGAAGAAATCCCGGTTCTTCAACTGCCGACAGACGGTTCAAAAGCGGCGGAACGGTCTTCCGACGGGCAGCGCGTAACGTGCTCCTTACAGCCGGATGTAATCCGTTCGCTGCAAGATCTGGCGCAAAAGGCGGGAACGACGCTTTATACGGTGCTTCTGGCCGCCTACAAAGTGCTGCTTCATAAATATACAGGACAAGAAGATATTGTCGTAGGCACGCCTGCTTCAGGAAGAAATCATCCGGATGTCGAAAATATCATCGGGATTTTCATTCAAACCATCGGAATCCGGACGAAGCCGCTCGCTAATAGAAAGTTTACGGATTATCTGGAAGAAGTAAAGCGGCAGACGCTTGACGCTTTCGAAAACCAAGACTATCCATTCGACCGGCTGGTGGAAAAATTAAATGTACAACGGGAAACAACAGGCAAATCACTGTTTAACACAATGTTTGTGTTTCAAAATATTGAATTTCATGAAATCCGGCACGATGAATGTACATTTAAGGTGAAAGAACGAAATCCAGGGGTCTCTTTATATGATTTGATGCTGACGGTTGAAGATGCCGGGCAACAGATTGAGATGCACTTTGATTTTAAACCGGGACAGTTTGAAAAAGACACCATTGAACAGATCACAAGACACTATGTCAGTATTTTAAAGAGCCTTGTGAAGCAGCCGGAGATGACGTTGTCTTCCGTTCCTATGCTGTCTGAAACCGAACGGTATCAATTGCTGACGGAGTTTAATGACACAAAGACTCCGTATCCGCATAACGAAACGGTATCCCGGTGGTTTGAAAACCAGGCAAACCTGCGGCCTGATCATGAAGCCGTTATTTTCGGCAATGAGCGGTATACGTACAGACAGCTCAATGAACGGGCAAACCAATTGGCGCGGACGTTACGGACAATAGGCATACAAGCGGATCAATTCGTTGCCATCATCTCTCCGCATTGTATCGAGCTGATTGTTGGAATTTTGGCTGTTCTGAAATCCGGCTGCGCATACGTGCCCATTGATCCTGAATATCCGGAGGACCGGATCCATTATATGCTGAGTGACTCAAAAGCGGAGATTGTGTTGACACACCGCAGCCTGCAAGTTCAGTTACCGTATGATGGTGACGTTGTGCTTCTGGATGAGGAAAACTCTTATCATGCAGACCGCTCAAATCTTGAATTGTTCAGCGATGCGCATGATTTAGCGTACATGATCTATACGTCGGGTTCGACCGGCAATCCGAAAGGTGTACTCATTGAGCACCAGGGGATGGCCAATTATATTTGGTGGGCGAAAGAAGTTTATGTGCGGGGAGAGAAAACCAACTTCCCATTATACTCTTCCATCTCTTTTGACCTGACGGTGACTTCGATATTTACACCGCTGGTGACGGGAAATACCATCATCGTCTATGACGGAGAAGATAAAAGCGCTGTTCTTTCTGCGATTATGCAAGACTCAAGAATAGACATGATCAAATTGACCCCGGCACATTTGCACGTCATCAAGGAGATGAATATAGCAAGTCACACCACAATACGGAAAATGATTGTAGGCGGAGAAAATTTTAGCACCCGTCTGGCCAAAAGTGTCAGCAAGCAGTTTAAAGGACGGCTGGACATATTCAATGAGTACGGTCCGACGGAAACTGTCGTCGGATGTATGATTTACCGTTACGACGCAAAACGGGACAAGCAGGAATTTGTACCGATCGGCACTGCGGCTGCCAACACGGACATTTATGTGGCTGATGCAAGCAGAAATCTGGTTCCAATCGGGGTAATCGGTGAAATGTATATCAGCGGACCCGGTGTTGCCAGAGGGTATTGGAATCGCCCGGATTTAACGGCAGAAAAATTTGTTGAAAACCCGTTTATCCCGGGAGCGAAGATGTACAAATCAGGGGACTTGGCTAAGCGATTGAGGGATGGAAATCTTGTATATGTGGGCCGCATCGATGAACAAGTCAAAATCAGGGGACACCGAATCGAACTTGGCGAGATCGAAGCAGCGATGCATAACGTGGAAACGGTGCAAAAAGCCGCGGTTACAGCCAGAGAAGCAGAAGACGGCTTAAAACAATTGTGCGCGTATTACGTAAGCGACAAACCTATAGCGGCTGCGCAGCTTAGGGAACAATTGTCATCGGAGCTCCCGGACTATATGGTTCCGTCCTATTTTGTCCGTCTTGAGCATATGCCGTTAACGTCCAACGGGAAAATAAACCGTAAAGCACTGCCTGCACCCGAAGCAAGTCTGCAGCAGACAGCTGAATATGTTCCGCCGGGCAATGAGGTCGAGTCCAAACTGACAGATTTGTGGCAGGAAGTGCTCGGAATAAGCCGTGCGGGGATCAAACATAATTTCTTTGATCTCGGAGGAAATTCCATTCGTGCAGCGGCCTTAGCCGCACGAATTCATAAAGAGTTGGATGTGAACCTGACGTTAAAAGACATATTCAAGTTTCCTACCATTGAACAATTGGCTGACAAAGCGTTACACATGGGCAAAAATCAATATGTACCGATCCCGGCCGCAAAGGAAATGCCCTATTATCCGGTTTCTTCAGCTCAAAGGCGCATGTATTTGTTAAGTCACACAGAAGGCGGCGAGCTGACTTACAATATGACGGGTGCCATGAGTGTGGAAGGGACGATCGATCCCGACCGGTTAAACGCCGCTTTTCAAAAATTAATCGAACGTCATGAAGCTTTGCGGACAAGCTTCGAATTATACAAAGGCGAACCGGCACAGCGTATTCATCAGAGCGTCGAATTTACAATAGAACGAATTCAAGCTAGCGAAGAAGAAGCGAAAGACCGTGTGATTGATTTCATCCAAGCGTTTGATTTAGCCAAGCCGCCGCTGATGCGGGCCGGTCTGATTGAAGTTGAACCTGCGCGGCATGTGCTTGTGGTTGATATGCATCATATCATTTCTGACGGGGTGTCCGAGAATATTCTGATGAAGGATTTAAGCCTGCTTTACGCGGGGAACGAACCGGAGCCGCTTTCTGTTCAATATAAAGACTATGCGGTTTGGCAGCAATCTGACATTCAGAAACGGAATATCGAGAGCCAGGAAGCGTATTGGCTGGATCAGTTTCGTGATGACATTCCTGTACTGGAAATGCCTGCGGATTACGAGAGACCTGATATACGCGATTACGAAGGAGAATCCTTTGAATTTGTTATACCGGAACACTTGAAACAGCGTTTAAGCCAACTTGAAGAAAACACAGGAGCAACACTGTATATGATTTTATTGGCAGCCTATACGATTCTTTTATCCAAATACAGCGGACAAGAGGATATTGTCGTAGGAACGCCATCTGCCGGGCGGACTCATTTGGATGTAGAGTCAGTCGTGGGAATGTTCGTCAATACGTTAGTCATTCGCAATCACCCGGCGGGCCGTAAAACATTTGATGCCTACTTAAACGAAGTAAAGGAAAACATGCTGAATGCCTATAAAAATCAAGACTATCCGTTGGAAGAATTGATTCAGCACTTGCATTTCCCAAAAGATTCAAGCCGCAATCCTTTGTTCGATACGATGTTTGTGCTGCAAAATCTCGATCAGGCTGAATTGACATTCGATTCCCTTCAGCTCAAGCCGTATCAATTTCATCATCCGGTTGCCAAATTCGATCTGACCTTGTCGATTCAGGCGGACCAGGACAACTATCACGGTCTGTTTGAATATTCTAAAAAGCTGTTTAAAAAAAGCAGAATCGAGGCTTTATCAAACGACTACTTACACATCCTATCAGCGATTCTAGAACAACCGAACATAACAATCGAATATATCGGGTTGAGCGGCGGCGATGAGGAAGAAGAGAACATGCTGGATTCTATTCAATTGAACTTTTAGGAAAAGCATTTATTTAGTTCCTTAAATTATACAAAACGAGGTGCTCCA